>NZ_BAABKM010000002.1:1724777-3045423 GCF_039543825.1 Nocardioides conyzicola
CGACCACCGGCACGGGGTACCTCGCGAGGATCCGGTCCCGCTTGCGTGGCGACAGGTTGGCCTTCGACAGGTCACCGTCGACGTGCGCGAGCACGCGCGGGTCCATCACCCGCCGCCAGACGGCGGGGACGATCGCGAGCACGATCATCCCGGCGTACCCGGTCGGCAGCACCGGCGACTCCTCGAAGTCGCGCAGGGACTGGTAGCGCCGGGTCGGGTTGGCGTGGTGGTCGCTGTGCCGCTGCAGGTGGTAGAGCAGCACGTTGGTCGCGATGTTGTTGGAGTTCCACGAGTGCGTGGGGTCGACCCGCTCGTAGCGCTCGCGCTCGCCGACGCCGACCTTCTGGCGCAGCATCCCGTAGTGCTCCATGTAGTTGACGACCTCGAGCAGCGAGAAGCCGACGACCGCCTGGATGACGAGGTACGGCAGGATCCCGACGCCGAGCCAGGCGACCAGCGCGCCCCAGAGCACGAGCGACATCAGCCAGGCGTTGAGCACGTCGTTGCCGATCCGGAACGGGTGCTGCTGCTTGCGGGCGTAGCGCCGTTTCTCGATCCGCCAGGCCGACCGCAGCGAACCGAGGACGGTGCGCGGCCAGAACTGGTAGAAGTTCTCGCCCATCCGCGACGACGCCGGGTCCTCGGGCGTCGCGACGCGGACGTGGTGACCGCGGTTGTGCTCGATGTAGAAGTGGCCGTAGAAGCTCTGCGCCAGCGCGATCTTGGAGAGCCAGCGCTCGTTCTCCTCGCGCTTGTGGCCGAGCTCGTGCGCGGTGTTGATGCCGATCCCGCCGATGCAGCCGATCGACACGGCGAGGCCGACCTTGTCGATGACGGCGAGATCGGCACCACCGGCGATCAGCCACATCGCGCCGACGAACCCGACGTACTGGATCGGCAGGAAGAGGTAGGTGATCCACCGGTAGTAGCGGTCCTGCTCCAGCGCCTCGATCACGTCGTCGGGCGGGTTGGAGCGGTCGAGCCCGGCGACCAGGTCGATGACCGGTACGACGACCAGGATCACGACCGGGCCGATCCAGAACCAGACGCCCCAGCCGGTGAGCGACCACATGCCGTAGCCGATGAACGCCAGGGACGGTACGACGAGGCCGATCAGCCAGAGGTAGCGCTTCCGGTCCCTCCAGCCGGCGGTCGAGCCGGCAGAGACGGTGCTGTTGGCGATGGTGGACATCCGAGGTGCCTCCTGTCGGTGGTTGACAACAACGTACGAAATGTCAACCAGGTTGACAAGAGGCACCGGGATGTAAAGTCAGGCGTTCTCGCGGCGGAAGGTCGCCGTGCCCCACCAGGTGCCGAGCACCGCGAGCACCACGGCCCAGACCGATCCCCACAGGACGGCGGACGAGCCGAGGTCGCCGGCGAACCCGTCGCGGACGGCGTCGACGATCCACTTGAAGGGCATGAAGTCGCTGATCCGCTGGAGCCAGGCGGGGCCCAGCGTCATCGGCAGCAGGATCCCGCTGAGCAGGAGGACCGGCATCATCACGATGTTGATGACCGGCGCCATCACGTCCTCGCTCTTGGTCGTGAGCGCCAGCGCGTTGGACGCCGCCGCGCAGGCGCCGCCGATGACCAGGGTGATGACGACGCCCAGCACGATGCCGGCCGCGTCCCCCCGCATGCCCATGGCGTAGCCGAGCGCGACCAGGATCACCGCCTGCACGAAGAGCTGGCTGACGTCGCGCATCAGCCGGCCGACCAGCAGGGCGGAGCGGTTGGCCGGCGTCACGCGCTCGGCCTCGATGACGCCCTCACGCCACTCGCCGATGAGTCCGAAGCCGGCGAAGAACGCACCGAACATGCCGAGCTGGACCAGCAGGCCCGGCACCAGGAAGGTGTACGCGTTGTCGGTGCCGGTGTCGAAGGACGACACCAGCGGCTTGAGGAGTGGGCCGAACAGCACCAGGTAGAGCACCGGCTGCATGATCCCGATCAGCACCCACGCGGGGTTGCGCAGGTTCATCCGGATCTGGCGCCGGAAGACGATGTTGCTCTCGCGCAGGAACGTCATGCCGAGACCTCCTCGGGGGTGGTGGAGTCGCCGGCCTCGGCGTCGCGCAGCGAGCGGCCGGTCAGGGTCAGGAACACGTCGTCCAGCGTCGGCCGGAGCACCTCGATCGAGTCCAGCTCGACACCGGCCGCCCCGAGGTCACGGAGCAGACCGGGTACGACGCGGCCCGCGCGCTGCACCCGGCCCCGCACGTGCCGGCCGTCGGTCTCGACGCCGTCGGCGATCGAGCCGAGCCGCTCGGCGGCTCGGGTGACCTGGTCGGGGGTCGCCACTTCGAGGTCGACGAGGTCGCCGGACACCTGGGCCTTGAGGTTGTCCGGGGTGTCCGAGGCGACGATCGTCCCCTGGTCGATGATCAGGATCCGGTCGGCGAGCGCATCGGCCTCGTCGAGGTAGTGCGTCGTCAGGAAGACGGTCGCACCCAGCCGCGACCGCAGGCCCTCGATGTGGTCCCACAGGTTCGCCCGCGCCTGCGGGTCCAGGCCGGTCGTCGGCTCGTCGAGGAAGACCAGCGACGGGTCGTGGATCAGCCCCATCACCACGTCCAGGCGGCGCTTCTGCCCGCCGGACATGTTCTTCGGCATCCGCTTCCAGAGGCCGTCCAGCTGCAGCTGCTCGAAGAGCTCGTTGCCCCGTCGTACGGCGTCCGCCCGCGACATCCCGTAGAGCATGCCGTGGTCGACGACCTCGTCCCCGGCGTACGCACCGGAGAAGGTCGACCCGACCTGCGAGACGTAGCCGATGCTCCGGCGCACCTGCACGGACTGCGTGACGACGTCGTAGCCGGCGACGGTGGCGGTGCCGGCGGTCGGCCGCAGCAGCGTCGTCAGCATCCGCAGCGTCGTGGTCTTGCCCGCGCCGTTGGGGCCGAGGAAGCCGACGACCTCGCCCTCCTCGACGTCGAGGTCGACGCCGTCGACGGCGCGGACCTCCTTGGCGCTCTTGCCGCGTCCCGTGTGGAACGTCTGCACGAGTCCCCGTGCGGTGATCATGTGGTCTCCCGGAGGTGGTGAGTGTTCAAACTTGAACAGAGTGTTCAACAGTGAACAGCAGGCGTCAAGCCGGCACCAGGTGGACCGGGGGGACGGTCCCAGCTCATCGGTCGCGACGACCGGTCCCACAGCGCGAGGTAGAGCGCGACCGCCGGCCCGTCGAGCTCCCAGTCGCAGACCGGGAGGTCGGGCCGGGGTCCGGAGCCCCGCGTCGCCACCGCGGGCCGTGGACCGATCCGGA
Source organism: Nocardioides conyzicola (assembly GCF_039543825.1). NCBI lineage: Bacteria > Bacillati > Actinomycetota > Actinomycetes > Propionibacteriales > Nocardioidaceae > Nocardioides > Nocardioides conyzicola. Next base: position 1,728,043 of record NZ_BAABKM010000002.1, read on the forward strand.
CGAGCCACCAGTCGGGCACGTCGCCGGGGGCGACCACCAGCACCGACTCCTGGTCGCTGCGCAGCCGGGAGGTCGGCCGGGTCGCGAAGCCGGTCAGCAGCTCGTCGATCCCGTCGACGGCGAGGTCGGTCTCGATCCAGGTCTCGGCCGGGTCGGGCGGCCGGCCGAAGACCGCGGCCAGCGCGTCCACCGCGTGCAGCGTCGTCTGGTGGCAGGCCCGCCGCATCCAGAACTCCTGCGGCGCGCGCGTCAGCGCCTCGACCAGCTCGATCGCCCCGTCGCGCAGCCACTCGAGGGGGTCGCCGGCGACCGGGTCGTGCTGCTCCGCCGCCCGCTCCCCACGCAGCATCGCGGCGGTCGAGCGGTGCGCCTCGCCCTGGTGCAGGACGAGATCGCGCACGGTCCACCCCGGACACGTCGGGACCGGCGCGTCCTGGCCGGCCCGGTCGGCGTACCGCACGAGCGCGACCATCGCGGTGCGCAGGCCCTCCAGCTGGCGGGCCCGGGGCAGGTCGGTGGGCACCCGTCGAGCGTGACACTTCGTCCGGCGCGGAGCATCCGGATTACCGCCCGGGGTGGTAGGAGTGGGGCGTGACCGAGTCCCCGACCGTCCGCCTCGCCGTGCTCATCGACGCCGACAACGTCTCCTCCTCCCACTCGTCGGCCCTGCTCGCCGAGCTGGCCCGCTACGGCATCCCCACCGTCAAGCGGGCGTACGGCGACTGGACGACCCCGCAGCTCGCCGGCTGGAAGGGCGAGCTGGCGCGGCACGCGATCCAGCCGATCCAGCAGTTCGCCAACACCGTCGGGAAGAACTCCACGGACTCCGCGCTGATCATCGACGCGATGGACCTGCTCTACTCCGCCAACCTCGACGCCTTCGCCCTGGTGTCCAGCGACAGCGACTTCACCCGGCTCGCCACGCGGCTGCGTGAGTCCGGCAAGACCGTCTACGGGCTCGGGCAGCGCAAGACCCCCGCGTCGCTGCAGGCGGCGTGCGACAAGTTCATCTTCCTGGAGGTGCTCCGCGACCGGGACGACGACCAAGACGAGGGCCAGGGGCCGGAGCAGGACGCCGAGGCCGAGGGCGACTCGCTCCCCGACCTGCGCACGATCCTCGAGGCCGCCGTCCGCAGCACGTCGCAGGAGGACGGCTGGTCGCCGCTCGGGGCGGTCGGGACCTACCTGGGCAAGGCCCACGCGTCGTTCGACCCGCGGCACTACGGCTTCTCCCGCCTCAGCGTGCTCGTCGGCAAGCAGGACTACCTGGACCTGGACCACCCGGACGGCGGGCAGCCGCGGGTGCGCGTCAGGCCCAAGCGGCCGGCCCGCAAGCGGGCCCCGGCCAAGAAGGCCGCCGCCAAGAAGAGCTGACGCTCACCGGTCCAGCAGCGCCCGGTACTTGTCCCGGTCGGCGTTCATCTGCCAGCCCGGGTCGTCCGCGGGCGGTTCCCACGCGGCGTCGAGCTCGCCTCGCTTGATCTCCTCGACGGTCTCGCGCAACCAGGCCAGCTCGGCCACCGCGAGGTCGAGCCAGAGCAGGACGCTGCGCCGCGCGTGCGGCGGCAGGTCGCCGGGCTTGCCGGCGGCCAGGTCGGCGACCGTGCGCTCCAGCTCGACGCGACGGGCGGTGAGGGAGCGGACGACCTGCTGGTGCTCGAGCAGCGGCAGCATCGAGAACGCGACGTGGAAGGCGCTGGTCTCGTAGAGGTTCACCGTCTCGAGCGCCTGGACCAGCATCCGCTCGAGCTCGGCCCGTCCCTCGTCCGTCAGCTCGTAGACCGCGACCTCGCGGCCGCCGTCCACGAGGTCGTGCCGGCGCAGGTGTCCCTGCCCCGTCAGGCTGGTCAGGCCGTGGTAGATCGAGCCGGGGTTGGTGTGCGCCCACCGGTCGACCTGCCAGGACAGCAGCTCGCGCCGGATCTGGTAGCCGTTGACCGGCTCGAACAGCGCGACCGCACCCAGCAGCAGCATGCGGGTCTCCTGGCCGGCCATGCCGTGAGTGTAGAGACAGGTTGCGGGCCGTAGGTTGGTCCCATGGCCAGCGCACAACCCTTCGGCATCGACTTCGGCGGCACCGGCATCAAGGGCGCCCCCGTGGACCTGGAGACCGGCGACTTCGCCGCCGACCGCGAGCGGATCCGGACGCCCGAGAAGTCGACGCCCGAGGCGATCGCGGAGATCTTCGTCGACCTGCTCGGCAAGTTCCCGGACTGCACCGGCGCGGTCGGGGTGACCGTGCCGGGCGTCGTACGCCACGGGGTCGTGCACTCCGCCGCCAACATCGACAAGGGCTGGATCGGCACGGACGCGGACAAGCTCTTCACCGAGGCGACCGGCCGGGACGTCCACGTCGTCAACGACGCCGACGCGGCGGGCCTCGCGGAGGTGCGGTACGGCGCCGCCAAGGGCCGGTCGGGCCTGGTCATCGTCACGACCCTCGGCACGGGCATCGGCTCGGCGCTCGTCCACAACGGCGTCCTGGTGCCCAGCTCCGAGCTCGGCCACCTCGAGATCGACGGCCACGACGCCGAGTCGCGCGCGGCCAACAGCGCCCGCACCCGCGAGGATCTGTCGTGGGAGCACTGGGCCAAGCGGCTCACGAAGTACTACCGCACCCTCGAGATGCTCTTCTCCCCGGACCTGTTCGTGGTGGGCGGCGGCGTGAGCAAGGAGTCCGACCAGTTCCTGCCGCTGCTCGACATCAGCACCGAGATCATCCCCGCGCAGCTGCGCAACAGGGCCGGCGTCGTCGGCGCCGCGCTCTACGCCTCAGAGGGCGGCAGCTAGTCCGACCTAGGCGTCGCCGCGGATCGCGGCAGCCACCGCCTTCGGCACGTCGGGGTGGAAGACCGAGGGGATGATGAAGCTCGGGTTGAGCTCGTCGTCCTTCACCACGTGCGCGATCGCCTCGGCGGAGCGCAGCAGCATGTCGATGGTGACCTGGGAGGCCCGCGCGTCGAGCAGGCCCCGGAAGACGCCGGGGAAGGCCAGCACGTTGTTGATCTGGTTGGGGTAGTCCGACCGGCCGCTCGCCACGACCGCGGCGTACTTGTCCGCCTCGGCCGGGTCGACCTCCGGGTCGGGGTTGGCGAGCGCGAAGACGACCGCGTCGGTCGCCATCTCCTGGATCCACTCCGCCTTCAGCACCCCGGGGGCGCTGACCCCGATGAAGACGTCGGCGCCGACGAGCACGGCGTGCAGGTCGCCGGTGACCCGGCGCGGGTTGGTGACGGCGGCCAGCTCGCGGTGCACCGGCGAGAGCGACTCGTCCTCGGCACAGAGCGCACCGGCGCGGTCGACGACGACGACGTCGGTGACGCCGGCCGCGAGCAGGAGCGTGACGATCGCGGTGCCCGCTGCGCCGCCGCCCGAGACCACGACCCGCACCGAGTCGAGCGACTTCTTCACCACGCGCAGCGCGTTGGTGAGCGCCGCCAGCACGACGATGGCGGTCCCGTGCTGGTCGTCGTGGAAGACCGGGATGTCGAGGGACTCGCGCAGCCGGCGCTCGATCTCGAAGCAGCGCGGGGCCGCGATGTCCTCGAGGTTGATTCCGCCGAAGCCGGGAGCGATCAGCTCGACCGCGCGCACGATCTCGTCGGTGTCCTGGGTGTCCAGGCAGATCGGCCAGGCGTCGATGTTGGCGAACCGCTTGAAGAGCGCGGCCTTGCCCTCCATCACCGGCATCGCCGCGCCGGGACCGATATTGCCGAGGCCGAGCACAGCGGACCCGTCGGTGACGACGGCGACCGTGTTGCCCTTGGTCGTCAGCCGCCAGACGTCCTCGGGGTGCTCGTGGATCGCCATGCTGACCCGCCCGACGCCGGGCGTGTAGGCCATCGACAGGTCGTCGCGGTTGCGGAGCGGGACCTTGGACGCGACCTCGATCTTGCCGCCGAGGTGCAGCAGGAAGGTCCGGTCGCTGGTCTTGTAGACCTTCACCCCGTCGACCGCGTCGACCGCGGCCTCGAGCAGCTTCGCGTGGTCGGCGTCGCTGGCCGAGCAGGTCACGTCGACGACCAGCCGCTCGTGGCTCGACTCCGCGACGTCGATCGCGGTGACGATGCCGCCGGCCTGCGCGATCGCGGTCGCCACCGCGCCGACGATGCCGTGGTCGGGGGCCGTGTGCAGGCGCATGGTGATCGAGTACGACGAGGTGGTGGCGGCCATGCCCCGACCTTCCTCCCGCCCGTCGGTTACCGGCAAGTCGGCGCCGCGATACCAGGCATCAGGCCCGCACCTCGGTGTGACGGTCGACACATTTTTGCACTTCTTGATTAAAAGTGCAAGAATGCACTTCATGACCGAGAGTGCAATCAGTCTTCGCGAGCAGAAGCGGTGGGACACCACCCACCGCATCACGCTGTGCGCGCAGCGGCTCACCGACGCCCACGGCATCGACGGCTTCACGATGGACGAGCTCGCCGACGCCGCCGAGGTCTCGCGGCGCACCCTCTTCAACTACTTCCCGAGCAAGACCGACGCCATCCTGGGCGAGCACCCCGAGATCCCGGAGGACGTCCTGGCGACGTTCGTGGCGGGCGGTCCGCACGGCAACCTGGTCGACGACGTCGCCGAGCTGGCCCGGATCACGCTCGAGGCCAAGCGCACCGACCGGGAGTCCATCGCGCTCGGCCGCCGGGTGCTCAACTCCAACCCGCGCCTGCTGGCCGCCGCCCACGAGCGGTTCGAGTCGGTCGTCGAGGAGTTCGCCACCCTGGTGCTCGAGCGCGAGGGCGCCGACTTCCCTCCCTCCCGGGCACGTCTGCTGCTCCGCATGCTGCTCGCCCTGTTCGACACCGCGCTCGTCGAGCTGGTCGAGGACACCTCCGACCGCCCGTTGGTCGAGCTGTTCGAGATCCAGCTCATCTCCGCCCGCACCCTCTTCGCCTGACCACCACCCACCCACCACAGGAAGCCGACACCCATGGCCACCCTGCTCCACCGTCTCGGCAAGACCGCCTACCGGCGCTGGCCGTTCTTCATCGCCGGCTGGCTGGTGCTGCTCATCGCAGTCATCACCGTCGCCGCCGGCTTCTCCAAGCCCATGAGCGACGCGTTCACCATCCCGGGCATCCCGTCCGAGAAGGCCGCGGACCTCCAGTCCGAGCTGTTCCCGGGCTCCGCCGACGCACTCGACGAGGCCTCGGTCACCGTCGTCATCGCGGCCCCGAAGGGCCACACGCTCGACGAGCCGTCGTACTCCAAGGCCGTCGACAAGCTGGTCACCGGGCTCGCCGGACTGCCGCAGATGCCGAAGGACGCACCCGTCGCCAACCCGGTCGAGGCGGCCAAGACGCAGACGCAGCAGATCCTCGACGCCGCCGAGCAGAGCGGTACGCCGCCGTCGGACGCGCAGGCCAACGCCGACGCCCTCTCACCCCTGTCCGCCGACGGTCGCGTCGGCACCACCAGCTTCACGTTCGACGTCGACACGGTCGCCGACGTCAAGGCCACCACGATCGACGACCTGACCAAGGTCATGGACCAGGGCCGCGACGCCGGCCTCACGGTCGAGGCCAACGGCTCCGGCTCGCAGACCCAGGAGATCGGCGGCGGCGCCTCCGAGCTCATCGGCATCGGCATCGCGCTGATGGTCCTGCTGCTGACCTTCGGCTCGTTCGTCGCGGCCGGCCTCCCGATCCTCAGCGCCGTCTTCGGCCTCGGGGTCGGCCTCACCGGCATCACCGCGCTGACCGCCTTCATGGACGTCAGCTCCAGCACCACGATCCTCGCGACGATGATCGGGCTCGCGGTCGGCATCGACTACACGCTCTTCATCCTGGCGCGCTACCGCACCGAGCTGCACCACACCGACAACCGCGAGGAAGCGGTCGGCATCGCCGTCGGTACGGCGGGGTCCGCCGTCGTCTTCGCCGGGCTGACCGTGCTGATCGCGCTCTCGGCGCTCTCGGTCGTCGGCATCCCGTTCCTCACCGCCATGGGCCTCGCGGCTGCGGCGACCGTGCTGATCGCGGTCCTCGTGGCACTGACCCTGCTGCCGGCGATCCTTGGCGTGCTCAAGTCCAAGGCCTTCGGCGGCAGCTTCCGCCGCTACCAGCCGGAGCGCGACGAGGACGGCCGGGTGCTCAACAACGGCGTGCGCTGGGCCCGGTTCGTGAGCAAGCGCCCGGTGGCGCTCGCCCTGCTGGTGGTCGTCGTCCTCGGCGCCCTCGCGATCCCGCTCAAGGACCTGCACCTCGCCTTCCCGACCGACAGCACCGCGTCGACCGACACCACGCAGCGCAAGGCGTCCGACCTGATGTCCGAGGCCTTCGGTCCCGGCCGCGAGGGCCCGCTCCTCGCCGTCGTCGACGGTCGCGACATCAGCGACGCCGACGCCCGGGACACCGCGTTCCAGGACGTCGCCGCCTGGGCGGCCGGTCAGGACGACGTGGCCAACGCGCAGGTGGTCGCCACCAACGCGGAGCTCGACAAGGACGGCAACGTCACCACGCCGGCGACGGGCGCACTCGTGCAGATCACCCCGTCCTCCGGACCCGACGACACCGCGACCGAGGACCTGCTCAAGGCCCTGCGGGACGGCCAGGACGGCATCCAGTCCTCGACCGGCACCGACATCGGGATCACCGGCCAGACCGCGATCCAGACCGACGTGTCCGAGCGGCTCAGCAGCGCGCTGCCGATCTACCTCGCGATCGTCATCGGGCTGGCGTTCCTGCTGCTGATGATCGTCTTCCGCTCGATCCTCGTGCCGCTCACGGCGACGCTCGGCTTCCTGTTCAGCGTGCTCGCCACGTTGGGCGCCACGGTGCTGATCTTCCAGGAGGGCACCTTCGGCCTGATGCAGGGCCAGCCGATCGTCAGCTTCATGCCGATCTTCCTGATCGGCGTGGTCTTCGGGCTCGCGATGGACTACCAGGTCTTCCTGGTGTCGCGGATGCGCGAGGCCCACGTCCACGGCATGTCGACCCGCGAGGCCGTCGTCGACGGCTTCCGCAACAGCGCCCGCGTCGTCACCGCGGCGGCGACGATCATGACCGCGGTGTTCGCCGCGTTCATGCTGCAGGACGACGCGATCGCCAAGTCGATGGGCTTCGCCCTGGCCGCGGCCGTCGTGTTCGACGCCTTCATCGTGCGGATGGTGCTGATCCCGGCGCTGCTCTACATGCTCGGTGAGAAGGCCTGGTGGCTGCCGAAGTGGCTCGACCGGATCCTGCCGAACGTCGACGTCGAGGGCGAGAAGCTCCAGCGCGCCCACCTCATCGGGCGCCCGCTCGAGGAGGACCTCGCCGAGCTCGACGACGAGGAGTCGGTGCGGATCTGACCACCCCGCGCGGACGGACTGGTCTGGTCGGCTGACCAGACCAGTCCGTCCGCAAATGGTTGAATCCCGCACCTATCACGGCGGCACCCGGCAAACTGGTAAGGCTGGGCCGTGTTCGGGCAAAGGGGGGCACCAGCGAGGTACCACCGATCGGGCGGTGCTGAGCAGGGGGGCAATCCCGATGCGGGGTTCTCTGAGGCGCGCGCGCCTCCGTCCGTTGGCGGTCCACACCACCGTGATGGGTCTGGTGACCGGCATGCTGACCGTCGTCGCGGCACTCGTCAGCACGGCCCCGGCGTACGCCGCGGGGACGCCCGACCTCCAGCTGACCGGCGGTCCGGCCGCGTCCGTGCTCTACGGGCGCACCGTCCCGGTCGCGCTCACCGCGTCGCTGCCGTCGGGAGCGCCCAAGGGCTACAACCTCGCCTACCGGGTCGTGCTGCCCGCCGGGACGAGGTACGTCGGCGGCTCGGCCGGCACCGACGGCGAGCCCACCGTCCTCGCCGACAAGCCCACCAGCGGCAGGACCACCCTGATCTGGCCCAACGTCGACGACCTGGTCGCCAGCTCGGGGCACACCCTGTCCTTCGACGTCGACTACGACGACACCGGCTCCGCCGGCACCCCGCGGTACGACGTCGGCGACCAGCTCGCCATCACGTCCGGCGCCTACATCTCCACCCAGCCGCGCGACGAGACCGACTTCAACGGGTCCGGCCAGCCGGTCGGTCCCGGCGCCGGGACCTACACCGGCTCCGCCGACCTGAGCACGACCACCGACCTCACCGCGATCCAGATCCGCAAGTCCGAGCCGCACCCCGAGGGCGAGATCCCGCGGGGCGTGCACGACCACCAGACCGTCTACACGCTCACGGTCACCAACAACGACGTGAACCCGACCAACGGCGTCTGGGTCGAGGACTACCTTCCCGCCGGCCTCGAGTTCCTCGGCTGCGCCGCGACGCCCGACCACACCACGGCCGCGTCGACCAACGCCGGCAGCGCCGAGGAGTACCCCGGCGCCGGCCCGATCGTGGTCACCCACCCGACGGCCGCCGAGAAGTGCACCGCCCCCGACCTCGTCGAGACGATCTCCGCCGACCCCGACGGCACCGGCCCGCTGCCGAGCGACGTCTACACCCACGTGAGGTGGAACCTCGTCGGCGACTTCGCGCCCGGCCAGGTCACCCGGCTGACGTACGCCGCCGCGATCCCGATCCGCGAGAACACCATGGCCTGGCCCGGCGCCACCCCGGCGACCACCGGCGCCCAGACCTCGAACCTCGACAACAACTCTGGCGACGAGACGTACGACGAGCAGCCGCTGCTCAACGGCGCGCTGGCGCACGGCAGCTACCAGGCGCCCGGCAAGCCGGCGCGGTCGGTGCAGGACGAGGGCACCCTGCTGCGCACCGCCGAGGACCTCGCGATCCAGAAGTCCAACGACAACGGTGGCCTCGAGCAGGGCGACTACACCCGGTGGACGATCGACCTCCAAGCCTCGGAGTACCGCTACGTCGACGACGTCGTCATCCAGGACACCGTGCCCGACGGGCTCTGCCCGCTCGACGGCGCGGGCACCAACCTGACGACCGGCAACTCGGCCGACGACTCCGAGTGCGACGGCGCCGCGGGCCGCGAGCCCTCCACGCCGTACACCTCCGTGGTCGAGAACGCCGACGGCACCTTCACGATCACGTGGGACTTCTCCACCGTCCCGGCGCTGACCCACCTCGCGCCGAGCGCCACGCGACAGATCACCTTCTGGACCCGGACCCGCGCGGACTACCAGCAGGGCTTCGAGAGCGCCTCGCCGGTGCTCTCGAACGACGCGGTCACCAACAGCATCTCGACGTACGGCAACGACTTCATCCGGTGCGCCCCGGCCGACCCGAGCTGCACCGGCCCGGGCACGAAGATCTGGGCGACGGAGGCCGACGGCGAGCCCGACACCGACGTGTCCGGCTCCGGCAAGGCGGCCTCCGGCCCGGTCATCGACAAGACGGTGGGGTCGACGTACCCCTCGAGCGGCGACTGCAACGACGCGACCTACGGCGAGACCCTGCCGGAGTTCGGCCCCGGCGACTTCGTCTGCTGGGACCTCAAGCTGGTCTTCCCGCAGAACCTCGACACCCACAGCCAGGACGTCTTCGACGTGCTACCGGCGGGCATCGACTACGTCGCGGGCAGCTGGCAGCCCGTCCCCGGCACCGGCCACAACTCGGTGACCGTCGGCGCCATCGACACCTCCGAGGCGGGCCGGCTGCGCTGGCCGATCGGCGGGGGCGGGACGGACGTCGACACCGGCGGCCAGGTCTTCGAGGTCACCATCAAGACCCAGGTCGGCTCGCCGCTCGGCCACCACTCCGGCGACGTCGAGGGCAACCTGCAGAAGTTCTCGTACGAGAACACCGCGGGCAAGGCCTTCACGCTCCGCGACAAGGTCGACTTCAAGGTGAAGCTCCCCGAGCTCGGCGTCACCAAGACCGCCGACGACGACACCGTCGAGGCCGGCCAGGCGGTCCACTACACCGTCGGCGTGCCGAACACCGGCGCGGCTCCCGCCGAGGACGCGCGGATCTGGGACGTGCTGCCGACCGGCATCGGCTGCTCCGCCATCAGTGCGGTCTCCGACGGCGGCGCCTGTGCCTCCGGCAGGATCACCTGGACCGGTGTGGACGTCGCCGCGGGCGCCACCAAGAACCTCACCTACACGCTCACGGTGCCCGTCGGTGTCAGCCCGGCCGTGACCTACACCAACCACGTCGGCGTCGTCGAGTACGGCTACACGACCAACAGCGGCTCGACGTACCAGCTGGTCCCGGCGAACACGACGGTGAAGGACCCGACCCTCCCCACGGCGAACATGCCGGCCGCCGAGGCGACCGAGGACATCCGCACGCCGAGCGCCGGCGTGGTCAAGACCCGCACGACCTCGGTCGACGAGGCGGGCAACAACGCCAGCCAGGCGACCATCGGCGAGGTCGTGACCTACACGGTCACGACCACCATCCCGAAGGGCACCACGGTCTACGGCGCCACCGTGAAGGACCCGCTCGGCGTCCGGCAGACGCTGGTGCCCGGCAGCCTCTGCGTCAACGGGTGCACGCTCGACGGAGCCCCGTTCGGCGGCGTCACCGAGTCGCCGGCGAACACCGTCGTCGCCACGCTGCCGTCCACCTACCAGCGGACCGTCGCCGACGGCGTCCTGGTGATGACCTTCCAGGCGACGGTGCTCGACGTCGCCGCCAACACCCGGGGCACCTCGCTCGGCAACACGGCGACCCTGGGCTACACGGACCAGGACGGTGCCAACCACACCCGTTCCGGCTCGGTAAGCACCACGATCGTCGAGCCGAAGCTCGTGCTCGCGAAGTCCCACACGCCGAGCGGCACGGTCGTCGGGGGTCAGGTGCTCGACTTCACCGTCACCGCGAGCAGCGCGAGCGGGACGAGCTTCTCCGCAGCGCACGACGTCGTCGTCACCGACGTCGTCCCGGCCGGCACCGAGCCGGTCGACGGCAGCGGGACCCCGATCGCCGACGGTGCCACCGTCTGGTCGCCGGGCGGCGGCACGTGGGACGCGACCTCGCGCACCATCACCTGGACGAGCACGACCACGCCCGCCCTCGCCGGGATCGACGCGGGCACGAGCGTGGCCCTCCCCTACCGGGTCAGGCTCGAGTCCGCGCCGGTCGCCGGCACGACGTACACCAACGTCGCGGACGGCACGACCTCGAGCCTGCCCGGCACGGTGGCCGGTGAGCGCACCTCCGCGTCCAGCACCAACCCGGGCGACTACCAGGCGCACGCCACCGACGCCGTCACGGTCGCCCTGCCGACGATCACGAAGACCGTCACCCCGGACCCCGTCACGATCGGCAGCGGTGTCACCTGGCACCTCGCCGTGACCGTCCCCGCCCACGTCAAGGTGTACGACGCCACCGTCGCCGACGCCGTGCCGTCCGGGTACGACGTCGACACGTACGGCGCCGTCACCTGCACCAGCGGGTGCCCGGGCGGCGACCCGGCGATCGCCACGCTGCCGCTCGCCGGCGGCACGGCCAGCAGCACCGTCGCCGCGTGGTACCTCGGCGACCTCGCCGCGACGAGCCAGCCGCGGGTCTACGACCTGGTGCTCACGGGCCACGTCCGCGACACCTACCGCGGGACCTCGACGAAGGTGAAGGACGGCGACACGCTGTCCAACGCCGCCTCGGTCTCCTCGAACCGGCACGACGTGGTCACCACCGACCCGACGACGGTCCCGTCGGGCTTCGACGACCAGGTCACGTCCACCCCCGTGGTCAACCACGTCAAGGAGCCGCGGCTCGCGATCGACAAGTCCGTCAGCGTCGGTGACGGTGCGACCGTCAAGCCCGGCCAGGCCCTGACCTACACGGTCACGGTCACCAACACGGGCACCTGGCCGGCGTACGACGTGCTGGTCACCGACCAGCCGGACGGCAAGCTGGTCGACGTCGTGCCCGTCACCGGAGCGGGCCTCGTCACCGACGGTTGGACGGCCGGCGACCCCGACCTGGCGTGGACGGTCCCCGGGCCGATCGCGCCCGGCGGCTCGGTCACCCTCACGTACACCGCGGCCGTCGCGCCGGCCGGTGTCGTGCCGCCGAGCACGACGGTGCACAACACCGCGACCGTCGACACCTTCTACGGGTTCGCCGACCGCACCACCCGCGAGCGGACCTACCACGGCCCGAGCGACTCGGTCGACCTCAACGTCATCCCGTACGCCGACGTCGAGATCACCAAGACGGCCGACCACGCGTCGTACCACGGGTCCGACGTCATCACCTGGACGCTGACGGTCACCAACCACGGCCTGTCACCGGCGGCCAACGTGGTCGTGACCGACCCGATCCCGGCCAAGGCGACCTTCCAGTCGGCGACGCCGGCCTCGGGGAGCTGCACCTTCGCCAGCCCCACGGTCACCTGCAACCTCGGGACCGTCCCCTCGGGCGCGACCCGGGTGATCACGGTGAAGGCGACCGCCAACGGCCTGCCGCCAGCCAACCAGACGACCGACCCGCACGCGCACCAGCTGACGGTGGCGAAGGTGGAGCAGGTCGTCACGCTCCCGGCCGGGCAGTCGTCGACCGTCGACCTCGCGTGCGCCGGCAGCGGCTACATGAGCGACGGCGCCGCGGAGATCATGCACGTCGACCAGGGCACCGGGTCGCCGACCGACGTGGTCGTGGGCCGGGCCAGCACACTGACCGCCAACGGGTACCGGTTCTCCCTCACCAACGGGACCACCGGCCAGGCCCAGGTCAAGGTCTTCGGCACCTGCCTGCCCCACGACACCGAGGTCACCGAGGGCCACAGCCACGGCCTGGACGTCGGCGCCGCGAAGACCCTCGACACCGGCGTGATCGCGGCCGGCCGGCACAGCTTCACCATCCCGGTGAGCGCCGACCACCGCGCCGTCGCTCCCGGCATCGAGCTGCAGTCGGGCAACGCCCGGCTGGTCGGGTCGGAGCCGGTCGCCGGCGGGTGGAGGTTCACCGTCGAGGCCCTGACCTCGGCGCGGGCGACGCTGAGCCTGCGCGAGCTCGGCACGAAGACCCTCGGCGCAGCTCCGTCGGGCCACCAGCACGAGCTCACCTTCCAGCACGTCGTGCGCACGGTCTCCGTGCCGGACGGCGAGAGCGTCCAGCGGGTGACCTGCCCGGACGGCTCGAAGGGCATCGTCGCGACGTACGACCTGCCGGCCGGCGTCGTCTTGCTCGGCAACGAGCCGCAGCCCATCAACCGGGACTTCCGGCTGCTCAACACGACCGGTCACGCGGTCGACGTGGTGCTCGACCTGGAGTGCCTGTCGATCACCACCGGGCCGGCGCTCGACGAGGACTTCACGCTGGTCAACACGGCGACCGTGGCGTCCTCGACGTACGACCCGGACCTGTCGAACAACTCGGCCACCGCGACGTCGACCCTCACGGTCAGCGCCGGCTCCGCCGGGTCGGTGGCCCACGCGAGCGCGATGTCGCGCACCCTGGAGATCGGCGCGAAGGGCAAGCGCGCGACGGTGACCGTCACGTGTGCGGCCGCCGCCGCCTCGTGCGCCGGCACCCTGCAGCTCACCGCCAGGGTCAGGACCCCGGGCCATGGCTCCAAGCGGGTCGTGATCGGCACCCGGGCCTACCACGTGCGGTCGGGTGCCCGGGTGGAGCTCGGGATCAAGGTCAAGCACCGGTTCCACCGGGCGATCCGCAGCGGGCGGGTGCATGGGTACCGGTTCGGGTGAGGGCTCGCGGGTTCAGGAGCCGAGCGTCTTCTCCAGGTCGCTCGCGAGCTTCTCGGGCTTCGTCGTCGGCGCGTAGCGGGCGATCACCCGGCCGTCCCGGCCGACCAGGAACTTGGTGAAGTTCCACTTCACCCGGTCGCCGAGCACGCCACCCTTCTCGGACCGGAGCCACCGGAAGAGCGGGTGGGCGTCGTCGCCGTTGACGTCGATCTTCGAGAACATCGGGAAGGTGACCCCGAAGTTGCGCTCGCAGAAGCCCTGGATCTCGGTCTCGTCGCCGGGCTCCTGGTGACCGAACTGGTCGCACGGGAAGCCGAGCACGGTGAACCCGCGCTCGGCGTACTCGTCCTGGAGCTGCTGGAGGCCCTGGTACTGCGGGGTCAGTCCGCACTGCGAGGCGGTGTTGACCACCAGCACCACCTCCCCGTCGTACGCCGAGAGGTCGACCTCGGTCCCGTCGATGCCCGTGGCCGTGAAGTCGTGGAGGGTCGTCATGCCTCTCAGCCTGACCCAAGGGGCGCTCCCGGGAGCGCGGCATCCGACTGGTGGGCCAGACCACGTTTCGCGACGGCCCGCGCAGGTAACCGTCCGAGCATGTCGATCCAATCGGAGGTCATGGTCGCCCTGATGACCTTCATCCTCCTGGCGCCCACCCTGATGGTCGCCGTCCTGGTCTCCGGACTCTCCCGGCGCGCGCCGGTCGTCTCAGACGAGCCGGGCTCGGACCTGGGCGGGCTGCTGGTGGCCGACGGCGTTGTGGTGCCCGTCGAGGTAGACGAGCACCGAGCGGTCGGACAGCTGCAGGACGACCTGTCCCGGTTCGAGGGACAGCACCTCGCCGCGGATCAGGAAGGTCTCGCCCTCGATCCGGTCCAGCGCGCTCCCCGGCGCACAGCGTTCCACGTCCTCCACCGCGATCGCGCGCAGCTGCGGCCGGCGGCGGCCGCCGAGACGCCATAGCAGCAGCGCCGCGAGCACGAGCACCACGTCGGCGACCAGCGTCATCACGAGCAGCGCGTTGCTGGCGACCTGCCCGTCCGCACGGTAGGCCGACGGGGTGTCGCGGACCACGCGTACGTCGAGCTCGCCGCTGTCGACCGCGCGGTCGTACGTCGTCGCGTCGACGTCGGCCTGCCAGGTGCGCTGGTCCGGGTCGATCGAGCGCGGGAACGTGAAGCTCACCAGGTGCTGCCCGCCCACGGTCCGGTGGTCGACGACCGTCGCGTACACGTCCACGCCGGAGCGATCGACCTTGCGGTCGGTCCAGCTGCTGTGCAGCAGCGGCAGGTTGACGAGGAACGCGGCCACCACGAGGACGAGGACGTACCGGGTACGACGCTTCACCGGGTCTCTCCCATGGGCGTCAGTATCGCCGACGGCTACTGGAGCGTGGCGGTCAGGCGCATCAGGTTGTCGAGGTAGGTGTCCTTGCGGCTCCTCCGGACCCACGCGTCGAGGGTGAGCTCGGTCGACAGCGCCCGGTAGTGGTCCTGCACCTCCGCGAGGCGGGCGACGACCTCGGCGCCGGTCATCATCATCACGACCTCGTAGTTGAGGGCGAACGAGCGCATGTCCATGTTGCTGGACCCGATGACCGCGACGGTGTCGTCGACCGAGAAGTGCTTGGCGTGGAGCACGTACGGCTCCGGGTAGAGCCAGATCCGCACCCCCGCCCGGAGCAGCGCCTCGTAGTAGGAGCGCTGGGCGTGGGCGACCATGAACTGGTCGGCGGTCGCGCCCACGAAGAGCTCGACCTCGACGCCGCGCTGGGCCGCCGTGGTCACGGCGTACAGCAGGGAGTCGTCCGGCACGAAGTAGGGACTGGTCAGCGACAGCCGTCGCTCCGCCGAGTAGAGCATCGCGTTGAAGAGCCGCAGGTTGTTCTCGGTGGCGAAGCCGGGACCGCTCGGCACGACCTGCACGCCGACCCCCGTCAGCGCGCCCGGCCGCTCCGACGGCGCCGGTGGCACCTCGGCGACGAGGTGCTGGAGGCTCTGCCCGGTCTCGGTGAACCAGTCGGTGGCGAAGACGACGTTGAGCTCCTGCACCACCGGGCCCTCCACCCGGGCCATCAGCTCGACCCAGGCGCGGCCGAGCTTCTGGTTCTTCGGCTTGTCGTAGTGGGGCTCGATCAGGTTCTGCGAACCGCTGAACGCCACCCGGCCGTCGACGACCAGGATCTTGCGGTGGTTGCGCAGGTCGGGCCGGCGTACCTCTCCCTTGAGCGGCTTGATCGGCAGCATCGGCGCCCACTGGATCCCGGTCCCCTCGAGCTTGGCCAGCATGTCCTGGTAGACGGGGATCCCCCGAGAGCCGATGTGGTCGAAGAGGAACCGGACGTCGACGCCGCGCTCCACCGCGCGCACCAGCTCGTCGAAGAACGGTGCGGTCATCTCGTCCCACGCCGAGATGTAGAACTGCACGTGCACGTAGTCGTGGGCGGCGGCGACCTCGCGCGCCATCGCCTCGATGCCGCCCTGGTAGTCCTCGATCAGCTCGACGGTGTTGCCGAAGCTCAGCGGGAGCACCCCGAGCTGGCGGTTGAGCCGGGCGAAGCTCTGGACGAGCGGCGGCAGCTCGAGCCGGCGCTCGTGGTCCTCGATGTCCTCGAGGTGCGCGGCCGCCATGATCGCCGCGTTGACCTCGGCCTGCTGGGCGCGCCGCTTCCGACCGACGGACGTGCGCCCGAACAGGAGGAAGAGCAGGAACCCCAGGAACGGGATCGCGAGGATCAGGAGCAGCCACGCCATCGCGGTCTGCGGCCGACGGCCGCCGGGCAGCACGATGAGCGCGCACACCACGATCGCGATGTTGGCCACCACGAGGGCGGCACTGACCAGGGCAGGGACCGACGACAGGAAGTCCGACACGGGGGCCGCGCGCTCAGGTGAGCAGCCGCTGCTTGGCCGCCGCGAACTCCGCGTCGGTCAGGACGCCCTGCTGGTGCAGCTGCGCGAGCTCCTGGATCTTCGCGACGAGGTCGTCCCCGGCCGGAGCGGCAACCGGCTGCTGCGGCGGCGGGGCGTACTGCTGCTCCTCCTGGTACGCCGCCGCGTCGGCCTGCTGCTGCGCGCGGGCCTGCTGGCGACGGCTCACGGCGTTCGAGGTCGCGGTCGCCGTGCCGGCGATGACCGCCGTACGGGCCATCGTGCCGATCAGTCCGGGCCGTCCCATCCGACGCATCATGACCGGACCTCCTGCGCAGCGAACGCTGCCTCGACGTCCTCGGGGGTGATCCGGCCGAAGAGCGCGATCTCCGCGCCCAGCGCCTCGAGCTCGTTGACCGCCTCGCGGGCCCAGACCTCCTCGTAGACGAGGGCCAGGCCCTGCTGGTCGTCGCCGAGCGAGTCGGTGAGCACCTCGAGGTCGGCGTCGCTGAGCAGGTCGTTCTCGTCGATGTCGAGGCCGGCGAGCGCCGCCGGCAGCCCGTCCTCGAGATCCAGCAGCCCGAGCGCGCCGTCCTCGTCCCGCAGCGCGACCACGCAGTCGATCAGCCGGATGGTGCCGGCCTGCACGGGCCGGCGCACCACCGAGACCATGTCGGCGAGCCCCACGTCGTTGGGGAACGCCACGAACAGAACCTCCACCGGTCCTCGCCTCATCGACCTCTCCTCCAGCGCTCGCGCGTGCCTCGTGGCTTGCACCCTAGGGACGTCGCGTCGGCGCAGCGTCACCCGAGACGGGTGAGCCGTGGACCGGGGTCAGGTCACGACGATGGACCGACCGGGCGGTCTCCCCGATCGAGGACGGAGTACGACGTGTCCATCACCAGCACGCCGCCGCGAGCGGTGCTCCCCCGCGGCGTCCTCGTGCTGGTCGGGGGGGCCGCCACGGTCATCGTGATCGGCGGCATGAAGGCGTCGGCGGACATCTTCGCGCCGGCGTTCCTCGCACTGGTCCTGACCGTCCTCGCGCACCCGCTCCGCAAGTGGCTGGACCGGTGGATGCCCTCGTGGGCGGCGTCCCTGGTCTGCACGCTCGCCATCTACCTGCTGGTCGTGGGGCTGGCGCTGGCGGTCGTGGTGTCGGTCGCGCGGTTCGCCACCCTCCTGCCGGAGTACACCGACGAGTTCCAGCAGCGCGTCGATGACGCCACCTCGTGGCTGACCGACGCGGGGGTGTCGCAGGCGCAGATCGACAAGGTCGGGTCGTCCTTCGACCTCGGCCGGCTGGGCGGGTTCATCGGCGACCTGCTGGGCGCACTGATGGGCCTGGTCTCGAACCTCTTCTTCATCCTCACGCTGGTGCTGTTCATGACCATGGACGGCGGCACGTTCCCGCGCCAGCTCGAGCGGGCCCGCGCCGCTCGTCCGCTCGTCGTGGACGCGATCTCGGAGTTCGCCAGCGGCACCCGCCGCTACCTGGCCGTGTCGACCGTCTTCGGCCTGATCGTCGCCGTCCTCGACACCATCGCGCTCGAGATCATCGGCGTACCGGCTCCGGTGCTGTGGGGCCTGCTGGCCTTCATCACCAACTACATCCCCAACATCGGCTTCGTGATCGGCCTGATCCCGCCGGCTATCCTCGGGCTGCTCGAGGGTGGTCCCTCGATGATGATCTGGGTGATCGTCGTCTACTGCGTCCTCAACGTGGTCATCCAGACGGTGATCCAGCCGAAGGTCGTCGGCGACGCGGTCGGCCTCTCGACGACCCTGTCCTTCGTCTCGCTGATCTTCTGGGCCTGGGTGGTCGGACCGCTGGGTGCCCTGCTCGCGATCCCGCTGACGCTCTTCGCCAAGGCGCTGCTCGTCGACGTCGACCCGAGCCTGCGCTGGCTGCGGCCGCTCATCTCCAACAAGGACGACACCGCCGTCGGGTCAGTCGGGGATGGTCACGACCTCGACGACGCCGATCCCCAGTGAGCTCAAGAAGTTCAGCACTCCCTGGAGCTCTTCCTGGTCGGTCACCTCGCCGGTGAGCGTCGTGGTGGCCGGCTGGCGGCGCGCGACCAGCTGAGGAAACGCCCCGCTGAGCTCGTCGCTCAGCTCGGCGTCGACGCGGATCAGCATCCTGGTCACCGTCGCCCACACCCCCAACCCTGCGCACCGGGGCGGACCGCCGGCCCCGTGGTCCGAACGTAGGTCTCGGCACCCGTCACCCGCCTCACCGAAAACGGGCGAGGCGGGCCGATGGGGCGAGCGGTTGGGTGGTCCGGGTGACCACGGGGACCACGGGACCGTCGGCGTCCGGGTGGCGCGGCGTCGTCGCGCCGTCGTTCCGCGGGTTCCGTCCGGCCTGGCTGCGCGGGGACGTGGTCGCCGGCCTCACCGTCTGGGCGGTCCTGGTCCCGGAGTCCCTGGCGTACGCCGGGATCGCGGGCGTCCCCGCCGTCGTCGGCCTCTACGCCACCGTCCCCGCCCTCGTCCTCTACGCGCTGCTGGGCAGCTCGCGCCACCTCGTCGTCGCGCCGATGTCGGCGACCGCTGCGCTGTCGGCGGGCGCCGTCGGGGACTTCGGGGCCGACGCCGACGACTACATCGCCCTGACGGCGGCGCTCGCGATCGCCGTCGGCCTGGTCGCGATCCTGGCGGGCCTGTTCCGGCTGGGGTTCCTGGCGTCCTTCATCTCCGAGCCGGTGCTGAAGGGCTTCATCATCGGCCTGGCCCTGACGATCATCGTGGGGCAGGTCCCGGCGCTGCTCGGGGTCGACAAGGGCGACGGCAGCTTCTTCGAGAAGGCCTGGTCGGTGCTGGGCAACGTGCCCGACCTCGACGCCCTCACGACCGCCGTCGGTGTCGGCAGCCTGGCCGTGCTGCTCGCCCTCCGGCGCTGGCTCGCCGCAGTCCCGGGATCCCTCGTGGTCGCCCTCGGGGGCGTGCTGCTGGTCTGGGTCCTCGGGCTCGACGACCACGGCCTGGCGATCGTCGGCCACATCGACTCCGGGCTGCCGTCCTTCGGCCTGCCCGGCGTCGGACGGGACGACTTCCTCGACCTGCTCGCCGTCTCGGTCGGCGTCATGCTGGTCGGCTTCGCCGAGGGCCTCGGTGCGGCGAAGACGTACGCCGTGAAAGCGGGCTACGACGTCGACGCCGACCGGGAGCTCCTCGGCCTCGGTGCCGCCAACCTCGGGTCGGGACTGTCCGGCGGGATGGTGGTCAACGGCAGCCTGTCGAAGACGGCCGTCAACGGCGGAGCCGGTGCCCGCTCCCAGGTCTCCGGCCTCACCGCCGCCGCCCTCACGGTCGTGACGCTGCTCTTCCTCACCGGCCTCTTCGAGGAGCTGCCCGAGGCGTCGCTCGCCGCCATCGTCATCGCCGCGGTGATCGAGCTCGTCGACCTCGCCGCCCTGCGCCGGCTGTGGACCGCGGGCGCCGGACCGCTCGTCGCCGTGGCGCCCTACACGCGCCGCGCCGACTTCCTGGCGGCGGTGGGCGCCTTGGTCGGCGTGCTGGTCTTCGACACGCTGCCCGGCCTGGTCATCGGCATCGGCATCTCCCTCCTGCTGCTGATCGCCCGCACCTCGCGACCCAACATCGCCGAGCTGCTGCCACTCGCCGCGGGCTCCGGGGTCTGGGTCGACCGCAAGCGGCACCCCGACCTCGCGCCGCTCGCCGGCACCCTCGTCGTACGCGTCGAAGGGCCGCTGATGTTCACCGACGCCGACTTCGTCCGCGACCGCGTGCGCGCGCTGGTCGCCGCACGCGCCGCCGCGGGTACGCCGGTCAGCCGGGTCGTCCTCGACGGCGAGAGCGTCCCGGGCGTGGATGTGACGGCGGCCGCCATGCTCACGCAGCTCCACCACGAGCTCGAGGAGTCCGGCATCCGCTTCGGGGTGGCCCGGGGCATCGGCCAGGTGCGCGACGTGCTGACCGCCTCGGGAGGGCGTGACGAGCCGACGATCTTCCCGACCATCGACCTCGCGGTCGCCGGGCTGACCGGTCCGAGCTGAGCAACTTCCTGCCGGTGATCACCCGAAGGGGTGAGACTTGCACAGGCGGACGTTGCCACGGACCGGCCGGTAACCGGTTGAATGGGCTCTTGACGGGCGTCAAGTCTCGGGGAGGACGGCGACGGACCGAGGTACCGGCGCCGACGAGGAGGACGAACAGATGGCTTCCGGGAGGGTGCACGCGGCCGGCACGCACGCCCGGACGCCGCCCACGGCCTCGACGCCCCGGCCGCCGGAGGTGTTCGTGCCCCGCCCCCGGCTCGACGAGTTCCTCGACGACGTACCGACGACGCCGGTCACCCTGATGGTCGCGCCCGCCGGCTCCGGGAAGACCGCGGCCGCGGCCGCGTGGTCCGAGCGGGTGAGCCGGTCCCTGCCGCCGGTCTCGGTGGCCTGGACCAGTGGCGACCAGGATGCCGCGGTCGCGACGCTGGTCGAGGCGATGCGGTGTCCCGAGCAGCCAGACGGCCCCACGGTGGTGGTCGTCGACGACGTCCAGCTGCTGTCCGACGCGTCCCGCGAGTCGCTGACCGCGATCCTCACCGCCGATCCCGGGTCGGTGCGCCTGCTGCTCATCGGCCGCCACGACCCCGACCTGGTCCCGATCTCGGCCGCGCTCACCGGCGCCGTGCGGGCGCTGCGGGTCGACGACCTCCGCTTCGCGCCGGACGACGCCGCTGACCTGGTGCGCGCCCACCACCCGACCGCCGGACCCGATGACGTCGCCGCCGTGCTCGAGCAGGCCGACGGCTGGGCCGCCGCGCTCGTCCTCGGCTCCCGGGCGCTCGCCGGCTCGGTCGACATCGCCGACGCCCGCGCGTCCCTGGTCGCGACCCGGCAGCCGGTGCTCGACTACCTGCTCCACGAGGTGTTCGAGACGCTCCCGCCCGACCTCGCCCAGGTCCTCCTGGCGACCTGTCAGCAGCCCCAGGTCAGCGCGGGCGAGGCCGCCCTGCTGTCCGGCCTGCCGGACGCGGCGGCGCTCCTGGACCAGGCCGCGGCCGCCGGGCTCCTGGTCACGGGCTACCGCGACCACTCCGTCCCCGGGTCGGCCGGCTGGCGCTACCACCCCCTCCTCCTCGACCTGCTGCAGCGGCGGACCGCGCCGACCGGACCCGACTGGGCGGTCGTCGTGGCGGCACACCACCGCGCCACGGCGGCGTACGTCGACCGGCGGGACGCCGAGGAGGCGGTCCGCCACGCGGGGCTGACCGGCGACCTGGACCTGCAGCTCGGGGTGCTCCGCGAGTTCTCCGCGGAGCTCATCAGCCGACGGCAGACCGAGGTGCTCGGCAACGTCCTCGCCGGGATCCCCCTCGACATCCGGTCCCGGCACCCCGACCTGCTGGTCGTGCAGGCGATGCTGCTCCGTGCGCAGGGCCGGATCGACGCCGCCAAGGCGGCCACCGACCGGCTGCTCGCCATCGACGCCCGCAGCCTGCGCGACCCGGTGCCCCGCAACACCGAGGCGCAGCTCGCGATCCTCGAGGTCTGGCAGGCGCGTTACGGCTGGCGTGCCGCCGCGCCCGCCCTGGACCGCGCCGCACTGGTCCTCGGCTGCCGCCACGATGCCGAGGTCAGCGCCCACGACCTGACGGGCCTGTCGCCGGTGACGGCCGCGTGGCTGACGCTCGAGATGGCCTACTTCCAGACCTGGCTCGGCGAGCTCGAGCTCGCGGCCATCCACGTCCAGGACGTGACGATGTACGCCCAGCAGATCGACCTCCCGGTGCTCACCCGGTCGACACTCGCCGGCCGTGCGGTCCTCGAGATGGTCGCCGGCGCCTACCAGAGCGCGCTCGCGACCGCCGACGCGGCGCTGCTCGTCGACGTCGAGGCGCTGCCCGACGCCGCCGCAGCGCGCATCCACCTGTCGCGGGGCTGGGCGCTGCTCCAACAGCTCCGGCTCCCCGAGGCGGAGGAGGCGCTCGACCGATTCCACGAGACCCCCAGCGGGGTGATGGACCCGCTGCTGCTCGCGTTCGGGCGGCTGCTCCGCGCCTGCGTGCTGACGGCCGTCGGCGAGGCGGCCGAGGCGCGACGGGTCCTGGACACGCGCGGCGACGTACCGGAGCGGCTGCCGCGCTACCTCGCCCGCCTCGACCGGCTGGTGCGGGTGCTGGTCGCGGTGGCGATGGGTGACCTCACCACCGTGGACGCCCTGGGGCACTCGATGCACGCCATCGGCGCGCCGGTCGAGGCCCGCCTCGCCGAGGCGCTGAGCGTCGGGCTCAGCGGCGACGAGCCGCGCGCCGTCCGGATGCTGACCGAGGTCATGCCGACGACGCCGGACGCTGCCGGGCTCAGCTCCGCGGTCGCCCGGGCCGCCCTGCTCCACCGGATCGGTACGCCGGGGGCGGTCCAGGCCGCGCGCGACCTGGTGCCCGACCTGCTCAGCCGGGCGGCACCGCAGGAGCTGGTGTGGATGCTCGCCCTGGGCGCGCTGGTCAGCCCGGGGTTCGTCGACCTCGTCGCCGGCCACGCGGAGGGTCCCGATCCGCATCCCTTCGCGGCTCCCGCCGCGGCCGCGCTCCGCCGGATGCGCCGGTCCTACCCGGACGTCGGCCGGCACCGCGACGCGGGGTTCGGCGACGACGCGCGGGCACCGTTGACCGCACGCGAGCTGGAGGTGCTCGAGCAGCTGTCGCTCGGGGGCGGCAACGCCGATCTCGCCCGCGCCCTCTTCGTCAGCGAGAACACGGTCAAGACCCACCTCGCCTCGATCTACCGCAAGCTCGAGGTCGACCGCCGCGTCGACGCGCTCCGGGTCGCGCGCGCCCACGGCCTGCTCTGACGCGATCTCACCCGACGCTCACCCCAGACGGGTGACGCCGAGCCGGGAGGTCGCGCCATACTGTCTCAGTCCAGGACAGGACGCCATCTCGGGCACTGTCGGCGGGTCGAGCCGAAGCAGTCGTATGTCGAAACCGATGCCGAAGCGGGAGCACCAGGACTCGATCGCGCGCATCGGCCACCTGCCCGCGCTGCCGCGTGCCTACGTCCCCCGCGAGCGGCTGTGGGACCGCCTCGACGACGCGACCGAGTCCGCCGTGACCCAGCTGGTGGGACCGGGGGGCTCCGGCAAGACGCTCGGGATCGCCGGCTGGCTGCGCCGCACCGGCCGCGCGGCCGACACGACCTGGGTCACCGCCGACGCCGGCTGGCACGCCGAGCGGCTGCTGACCCAGCTGGCCCGTCGCACCGGCGGCGCGCCGGCGCTGGTGGTCGTCGACGACGCCCACCGCCTGCCCCTCGCCACGATCCAGGCCCTCGACGGTCTCCTCGACACCCGCCCGGACTCGTTCCGGGTGCTCCTCGCGTCGCGCTGGGACCTGCCGTTCAGCCGCTTGGCACCCCAGCTCCTCGGCGACCTCACGTTGCTGCGCGGTGACCTGCTGCGGCTCGACGAGCAGGAGTCCGGCGCGCTGGTCGCGGCGCACGCACGGACCGACTCGGCCGAGGTCGCCCGGGCGGTCGCGGAGCGCACCCAGGGCTGGTGCGCCGCCGTCGTCCTCACGGCCCGCGCGGTCGGGGCGGCCCCCGACCCTCTCGAGGTCGCCGGCCGGTACGCCGAGATCGGCCCCTCGGTCGCCGACCGCGTCGCCACCGAGGTGTTCGCCACCCTGCGCCCCCGCGAGCGCCACCTGCTGCTGTGCGTCGCGAGCGAGCCGGTCGTCACGCCCACGCTCGCCGCGCACCTGTCCCACGACGCGGGCGCCGGTGCGGTGCTCGCCGACCTGGAGGCGACCGGCCTGCTCGTCACCCGGGTCGCCTCCCACGACCGCGACGCCGACACCACGTGCGGGGACCGCTACACCATCCACCCACTGCTCGCCGAGGTCGTGCGGCGGCGCATCTCCTCCGGAGGCGAGGACGTGGCGCGTGCGTCCGCGACCGTGCAGCGTGCGGTCCGGCTCGACGTCGGCCGCGGCGCCACCGAGGACGCCCTGCACCGCCTCGAGGCGGTCGGGGAGTACGCCGTGGCCGCGGCGCTGGTCGCCGACGAGGGACCGAGCCTGCTGCTGCGCGGCCACGGCGGCCCGGTGCGGGACTTCGCCCTGGCGCACCCGTCCGCGATCGAGGTCAACCCCGGGTCGTGGTTCGCGGTCGCGCTCGAGCGCTGGTTCGCCGGCGACGTGACCGCGGCGGCGCAGTGGCTCGACCGGGTCCTGCGCGAGCCGCAGCCGGACGCCGAGCGGACCGTGGTGGTCCACGCGTGCGCCCGGGTGATGCGCTCCCGGCTCGGCCTCGAGCCGATGGGTCCCGCCGTGGCGCACGGGCAGCGGGTCGTGAGCGACCCGGAGCTGACAGCGGCCGCTGCCTGCGTCGTGCCGATCCTGCTGTGCGAGCTGGCCGTCACCCAGAGCTGGACCGGCGACCTGGACGCGTCCGAGGAGAACCTGACCGCCGCGATCCGGCTCAGCCGCGCGCACGACCTGCCGCTGCTGACGGTCGTCGCCCTGTCCCACCTCGCCGTCACCGAGTACATGCGCGGACGGGAGAGCGCCGCCGAGGAGGTCGCCGGGCAGACGCTCGCCCTGATCGTCGAGCGCGACCTCCCGGCGCCGTACTCCCTGGCCCGCGCCTGGCTGGCCCGCCAGCTCGCCGACATGAGCGGGCTGCCGCTCAAGCTCGGGTCGGAGGCGCTCCGGGACGTCCCCGCGACCGCGCACGCCGCCGACCTGACGACCCGGTTCTGGATGCGCACCCGGCGCTCGCGGCTCCACCTGGCCCACGGCTCGGTGTCCGAGGCCGAGCTGGCGCTGGAGGTCCCGCTCGAGACCCCGCCACTCCCTGCCCACCTGGCCGTGGCCCTGCTCCTGGAGCGCGCGTTCCTCGCCAGCCTCTCCGGCGACAGCGCCCTGCTCGGCCAGCTCGGTGAGCAGCTGACGGAGCTGGGCGCGGTGGCGGAGGCGGCGCTGGTCGCCGGCCTGCGCGCCGACCTCACCGGGGACCGACGCGCCGCCGTGCGCCACCTCGGCGAGGCGAGCCGGAGCCCGGCGACCCCGCAGCCCGCCGTACGCGGTCTGGCCCTGGTGACGCAGGCGCAGCTGGTCGACTCACTGGGTGACGGCGAGCAGGCGCTGAGCCTCCTGCACGGCGCGGTGCTCGAGACCAAGGTGCGCAAGAACGCCGTGCCGTTCCTGGGGTGGAGCCGGCACGGCACTCCCGTGCCGGAGCTCCTGCAGCGCCTCGGCGACACCCACCCGGACCCGTGGCTGCTGGAGGTCGATGCCGACATCTCCAGCCTGTCCGGGATCGCGACGTACTTCGGCCCCACCACGGCCCGGCCGCGCGAGCGGGAGCAGCAGGCGCCGGGAGCGATCCGGCCGACGCTCAGCCCCCGCGAGCGTGACGTGCTCTACGAGCTGGCGCGCGGGTCGACGTACGCCGACATCGCCGCCAACCTCTTCGTCTCCGAGAACACCGTCAAGACGCACGTCTCCAGCCTCTACGCGAAGCTCGCGGTCAACCGCCGCAGCGCCGCCCTCGCCACCGCTCGCTCGATGCGACTGCTCTAGCCACCCGATTCGGGTGTAGGCAGGCCCCCGCCGGTCGCGGAAGGCTGGTGGACCATGAGCGACGCAACCGACACCGTGACGGGCCACCGGACTCGTCCCGCCTCACCCGGCCTGGCCGAGCTCGCCGAGCACTGGGGCGTGGTGCTCGCCTACGGCCTCGTCACCCTCGGCCTCGGCATCGCCCTGGCCGTCTGGCCCGACGCGAGCGTCACGGTCTTCACCGTGCTGCTCGCGATCCAGCTGGTCGTCGCCGGCATCTTCCGGATCAGCGCAGCGCTCTCGCACAGCCGCAGCGAGGGCGGCGTACGAGCCCTGCTCGGCCTCAGCGGCGGGCTGGCGCTGATCGTCGGGCTGCTCATCCTGCGCGACCCGCTGCAGAGCGTGCTGGTGCTAGGGATGATTCTCGGCGTCTTCTGGGTGCTCGCCGGTGTCATCGACATCATCGGCGCCTTCATCGCACCGCCTCCCTCCGGTCGCGGCTGGGAGCTCCTCGCCGGCGTTGTGTCCGTGCTGGCCGGTGGGTTCCTGCTCGAGTACACCGACCTGTCGCTCCGGCTGCTGGTCGTGTTCGTCGGGATCTGGCTGGTCGTCGCCGGCGTCCTCGCGCTGGTCGCGGCCCTCCGGCTCCGGTCACTGCGCCCGACCGCCTGAGGAGGCACGGATGAGCGAGCACGAGGACTCCGAGGTCGAGCAGCTGCGGGCCGAGGTCGAGCGCCTGCGCACCGAGGTGCAGCGGGCACCCCGCACCGGCTGGTGGCGCCCCGTCGTCGCCACGATCCTGATCATCCTGATGGCCGTGCTGGCGCCCCTCTCCGTGGTGGCCCGCTGGGCCCACGACACCGTCTCCGACACCGACCGGTACGTCGAGACCGTCGCTCCCCTCGCCAGCGACCCGGCCGTCCAGCAAGCGGTGATCGACCGGATCACCCAGGAGATCGTCACCCGGCTCCAGCTGGACCAGGTCACCGGAGACGCGGTGGACGCCCTCGCCGACCGTGGCCTGCCGCCGCTCGCGGCCGGCAGCCTGCGAGCACTCTCGGGCCCGCTGTCCGACGCCGTCGAGGGCTTCGTCGAGGAGCAGGTGACCACCCTCGTCGAGTCCGACCAGTTCGAGGACGCCTGGATCGAGGCCAACCGGCAGGCCCACACGCAGCTGGTCGCGGTGCTGACCGGCAAGGACACCGACACCGTGCAGGTCAGCGACAACGCGGTCAGCATCAACCTCGCGACCCTGATCGACACCGTGAAGCAGCGCCTGGTCGACCGGGGCTTCACGCTCGCCGAGCGGCTGCCCGCGGTGAACGCCCAGTTCACGATCTTCCAGTCCGAGGACATCACCAAGGCGCAGACGGCGTTCCGACTGCTCGACGCCGCCAACACCTGGCTGCCGATCCTGGCGCTGCTCTGCCTGCTCGGCGCCGTCGCGGTCGGCCGGTCCCGGCGGACGACGCTGATCGCCGCAGCGCTGGCCCTCGCGTTCTCGATGGTCGCACTCGGCGCGGGCCTCAACCTCTCCCGCGAGATCTACCTCGACGCCGTCCCGACCGACCAGCTGCCCTCGGCCGCCGCGGCCGCGATCTACGACACCCTCGTCCACTTCATCCGCCTCAACCTCCGGGCCGTGCTGGTGGTGGCGCTCGCCATCGCGTTCGTCGCCTGGGTCACCGGGTCCGAGGGCGCCCCCGCCGCGCTGCGCAGGGGCACGTCGCGCGCGGTCGGCGTCGCCCGGCGGGGCGGCGACCGGGTCGGGATCGACACCGGCGCCTTCGGGATCGCGCTGCACACCTACAAGACCCCGATCCGGATCGGGGTGCTGGGCCTGGCACTGCTGCTCTACGTGCTCCGCGACCACCCCACCGGTGGGTTCGCCGTGGAGCTGCTGGTCGGCGCCGCGGTCATCCTGCTCGTGGTCGAGGCGCTGTCCCGTCCGCCGGGCGCCGACGCAGACGACCCCACACCGGTCGCGTCAGGTCCACCGTCCTCGTAGCCAGCCGGACCACGGTCGGGTCCTCCGAGACGATCCGGCCGACCAGCGCCGAGCCGACCATGATCGCCGCGAACCCGATCAGCCACGTCGAGACCGCGAGGATCACGCCGAGGGTGCCGAACTGCTCCGCGTTCGCCCGGACGTACGGCGGCATCAGGAACGACGCTCCCCGGTTGTAGACGATGCCGAGCACCCCGGTCAGCACCGCGCCGAGCGCCAGTGCCCGCCACGGCACGCGGCCGAAGAGCAGGACCCAGCTGGTCGCCCACCAGAGCATCGAGAGCAGCGCGGCCTGCACCACGAAGCCGACGCTGTCGCCGAGGATCCCGCCGACGCCGTCGCCGATCCGGCGCAGCGCACCGATGATCTGGAGCGTCAGCATCCAGCCGAGCAGCCACAGCAGGCACCGTTGGGCGCCCGAGAGGCCGCCGACGTGGGGCTGGTCCCAGATCCGTTCGTACATCCGCTGGATCGCCCGGGCGAAGCTGGTGGCCGAGAACAGCGTGATCAGGAAGCCGAAGACCCCGGTCTGGGTGCGCACCTGCCCACTGGTGACCTCGCCCTCGAGCAGCCTCGTGCCGTCCTGGCCGACGCCGGACGCCTGGGAGAAGGACCGCACCAGGTCGGAGGTCGCGTGCGGGAAGAAGGCGGTGAGGACCACCAGCATCGGGATCAGGGCGAGCAGCCCCTGGGCCGCGATCAGCATGCACCGGTCGATGAACTCGATCTTGACGAAGTCGCGGATCAGTCGGCCCAGGATCGGGACCCGGTCGACCAGCGCCTGTGCCTGCTCCTTGCGCAGCTGATACGTCGCGGTGAGGCGCTCGCGCATTCCGGCGACGTCCAACGCCCGTGACCTCCCGTGCTCTGACCGACCGATCCGGCAGGATGAGGACCAGCGTGGGCACAGCGGCCACGCGGTCGATCACCCGTAGCGGGTGAAACCAGGAGGTGCCCGTGACGGGGTGGAAGCGCTGGTTGCGGCTGGCGGCCGTGCTGGCGATCGTGCTCGTCCTCTACTTCACGGTCCCGGTCTCGTTCGAGATCAGCTCCAACGACCTGGTCCAGCTGGTCATCAGCCTGACGGCCCTCGGCCTGCTCGCCGCCACGGTCCTCGTGGAGGTCCGCCACCAGCTCGTGGAGGACGACCGGCGCATCGACGGCCTCGTCATCGCGCTGATGGTCGCGGTGCTCGGCTTCGCCCTCGGCTTCTACGTCCTGGCGCAGCGCAACCCGGACCAGTTCGTCGACCTCGACACCCGCATCGATGCGCTCTACTTCACGATGGCCACACTGCTGACGATCGGGTACGGCGACGTGCACGCGACCGGCCAGGCGGCCCGGACCCTGGTGCTCATCCAGATGGTCTTCAACGTCGTCATCCTCGCGACCGCGGCATCCACGATCACCACGCGGATCCGGACCCAGGCCGAGAAGCGGGTCGAGGCCCGGCGTGCTGCCGAGGCCGACGGCTCGCTACCCCCGCGTCGCCGTCACGAGCGCCGGACGCACCGGAACCCGACGTGAGACGTGGTGTCGTTGACGCCGTGACCCTGGCGGGCGGCCGGACGGTAGCGCTGGCAGTAGTGCGGCGAGCACAGGTGTGACCCGCCCTTCGTGACGAACCGGTCGGTCTCGACGAGGCGGATGCTCCCGCCACAGCAGGGGCTCGCGGTCGCCGCGGCCGGCACCGCCTCCCCGGCGGCGTGGTGGGTGTCCGTCCAGCGGCTCGACGTCCACTCCCAGACGTTGCCGATCATGTCGTGCAGGCCGTGCCCGTTGGCGGGATAGCTGCCTACGGGCGCCGTCCGGTGGTGCCCGTCGGGGTCCTCGCTGCGCCACGGGAACGGGCCCTGCCAGGTGTCGGCCAGCACGGCGCCGCCGGGCGACAGCTCGTCGGCGTACACCGCGTCCCAGCCGTAGTCGCGGCCGACCAGGCCGCCCCGGGCGGCGTGCTCCCACTCCGCCTCGGTCGCGAGGTCCTTGCCGGCCCAGCGGGCGTAGGCCGTGGCGTCCTCCCAGCCGACGTGCACGACCGGGTGGTCGGGGATCGCCTCCCAGCTCGACCCGGGACCCTGCGGCGCGCGCCAGGACGCGTCCGGCTGCCAGCGCCACCACTGCGTCCAGTCACCGAGGTGCACCGGGCCGCGGGTCTGGGTGAACACCTGGGAGCCGGGCACGAGCAGTGCCGGGTCGGCGCCCGGGAAGTCGGCGGGGTCAGGAGCGACCTCGGCCACGGTGACGTGGCCGGTCTCGTCGACGAAGCGGGCGAACTCGGCGTTCGTCACCGGGCGCGGGTCGAACCACACGTCACCCACGGTGACGTCCCGCAGCGGCCGCTCCTCGGGGTAGAAGTGGTCGTTGCCGATCGTCGTCGTGCCGCCGGGCACGAGCACCATCGCGTCGCTCACGTCCACTTGTCTAGCAGGTCAGCCGAGCAGCCCGCCGAGCCCCTTCCCGATGTTGGAGAGCGCGAGGACCGCGAAGAGGACGACCATGATCGCCGTGTTGTGGACCTGCATGACGTCCTTCAGGCCGGTCAGCGGACCGGCCATCCGGTCCCCCGCGACGAGGAAGGCGACCACCGGGCCGGCGACGAGCAGGCTCGCGATCACCACGAAGACCACGACGGAGACGACCGTCTGCGTCGTGGACAGGTCGTTGGACGCGATGGCGACGCCGCCGGTGACGGCCAGCGCGAGGTTCTTCGGGTTGGCCGCCGAGAGCGCCGCGCCCAGGCCGAGCGCGACCAGCGGCGTCGTCCGGTCGAGGCTCGCCATCCACTTCGGGGGCTCCGCCGCCACCCCGGGCCGGGGCCGGCTGTGCCAGGTCCGCAACGCCAGCAGCGCGAACAGGAGACCGAGGACCAGCTTGACCCAGGAGGTGAGGTCGGACGACCCGCCGGTGTCCACCCCGTCGGGCCCGGCGACCAGGAGCACGACGACCAGGACCGCCGTGATCCCCAGGACCCACCCGACGGCAAATGCCGGAGCCGTCACCCGGGCGCGCTGCGAGAGCAGCATCAGCACGGTCGCGATGATCGGCAGGGGGCTGATCGCGACGCCGAGCGCGGCGGGGAGGAGGTCGCCCAGGGCGGCCGCGAGACCGTTCACGGGAGGTCAGTCCCGGGACATGGCCGCGTGGAAGTCGCGCTCCCGGTCGACGTACAGGTCGTCACCGATGTTGATCTCGACCACCTTGATCCGCCCGCCCGTGAAGGCGTACGGCGCGGCGTACTCCTGCGTCACGGGGTCGGACGAGTCGCGGCCAACCGTGAGCCCCTCACCGCAGAGCGCGAAGTGGCCCGGCTGCGTCTTCCACTCGCTCTTGGCGACGGCAAGGTCGTCGACGTAGAGCGTCGCGGTGCCGAGCGCCTCGCCGTGCCCGCCGTGGCTCTCCTTGGAGAACTCCACGCCGAGGACGTGCGCACCGGTCGGCAGCACGTCCGGTGAGACCAGCTGCTGCTCGGGCGGGATGCCCAGGAAGTTGTTGACGTACCAGAGCCTGCGGTCCTTGACGAAGAGCGTGTGCCCGCCGAAGCGGGCCCCGTTGGCGATCAGCACCCCCTCGGCGTCTTCGGTCAGCTCGACGTCGGCCAGGATCTTGAACGACCGACCCCGGATCTCGGCCGCGTTGAACTCGGGCAGCGGTGAGGTGTCGGCGTAGTAGCGGTAGATGCCGCCCTCCGGGATGTCCGCGACCGGCATCTCCTTGACCAGGTCCTCCAGCGACCGGTTGTCGAGCGGCAGCACGTCGTACTTGCCGGCCTCGACGTACCAGAGGTTGACCAGCTCCTTGACCTTGTCCGGGTGCTCGGCGGCGAGGTCGTGGGCCTCGGCCCGGTCCTCCTCGGAGTGGTAGAGCTCCCACGTCTCATTGACGAAGTCCGCGGCCGTCGCACCCTGTTGCGGTGCGCGCTGGGCGACGACGTGCCAGCCCTCGTGCCACAGCGCGCGGGTGCCGAACATCTCGTAGTACTGGATCTTCTTCTCGGTCGGGCCGTCGGCGTCGAAGGAGTACCTCATCGAGACGCCCGGGAGCTCGGTCTGCGCGTAGCCCAGCACCTGGTCGGGCATCTCCAGCCCGATGCACTCGAGGATGGTCGGCACCACGTCGACGGCGTGGTGGTACTGCGTGCGCACCTCGCCGCGGGCCTGGATGCCCTTCGGCCAGGAGATCACCAGCGGGTCGGCGACGCCGCCCTGGTAGGTGTAGCGCTTGAACATCTTTAACGGCGTGGAGAACGCCGTCGCCCAGCCCGTCGGGTAGTGGTTGTACGTCGTGGGTGAGCCGATCTCGTCCAGCTGGGCGAGGTTCTCGGCCATCTCGTCGGGCCAGGCGTTGAAGAACTTGTTCTCGTTGACCGACCCGTTGGGCGTGCCCTCGCCGGAGGCGCCGTTGTCCGCGCAGTAGAGGACGATCGTGTTGTCGAGCTGGCCGGTCTCCTCGAGGTAGTCGATGATCCGGCCGACCTGCGCGTCGGTGTACTCCGAGAAGCCGGCGTAGGTCTCGGCCATCCGAGCGAAGAGCCGCTTCTCGTCCTCGCTGAGGCTCTCCCACGGGCGGACGTGGTCGAGCGGCATGGCCGCGTCGCCGGGCAGCGGGTTGATGTCGGTCAGCGCCGTGCCCTCCGGCAGGATGCCGCGCTCGACCATCCGGGGCAGCACCCACTCGCGGTAGGCCTCGTAGCCGTCGTCGAACTGCCCGGCGTACTTGGCGATGTACTCCTCCGGCGCGTGGTGCGGCGCGTGGTTGGCGCCGGGGCAGAACCACAGGTACCACGGCTTCTTCGGCGCGGAGCTCCTGCTGTCCGCGATGAACGAGATCGCCTTGTCGGCGAGGTCCTTGGAGAGGTGGTAGCCCTCCTCCGGCGTCGACGGCTGGTCGACGTAGTGGTTGTCCTCGGCGAGCGTGGGATACCAGTTGTTGGTCTCGCCGCCGATGAAGCCGTAGAAGCGGTCGAAGCCGCGGGCCAGCGGCCAGTTGCGCTTGCTCGCGCCGACCGCCCACTCGTCGAGCGGGATGTTGTGGTTCTTGCCGACCCAGAAGGTGTTGTAGCCGTTCTCGCGCAGCACCTCGCCGATGGTCGCGTTCTCCATCGGGATGTGGCCGGTGTGGCCTGGGAAGCCTTGCGCGCCCTCGGCGATCTGGGCGAAGCCGTTCTGGTGGTGGTTGCGGCCGGTGAGCAGGCACGACCGGGTCGGCGAGCAGAGCGCCGTCGTGTGCCACTGCGTGTAGGTCAGCCCGTTGTCGGCCAGCCGCTGCATGGTCGGCATGTTGATCCGGCCGCCGTACGGCGACCAGGCGGCGAGCCCGGTGTCGTCGTAGAGCACGAGCAGGACGTTGGGTGCGCCCTCCGGCGCCGGCGGCTCGCGGAACGGCGTCCAGTCGGCGACGGAGTCGCGCACGTCGAGGTTGACAACACCCTTGAACTGCTTGGCCACGGTGACCCTCCCGGACAGTCGGCTCGGACCTCCACGCTTCCCGCTGGCTCTCGTGGCTGGATCACCCTCATCGGGTGAGGTTGGCCGGTGACCGGCGCGGTTGGGTGAGGCGTGCCCGCCGGACTGCTGCCGACCCTGTCCGGCTACCGGCGCGGGTGGATCCGGTACGACGTGGTGGCGGGTCTCGCGGCCGGGACCGTCGTCATCCCGCAGGCGATGGCGTACGCGACGATCGCCGGGCTGCCGGTCGAGGTCGGGCTCTACACCTGCATGCTGCCGATGGTCGCCTACGCGCTCCTCGGCGGCTCCCGGTCCCTGAGCATCTCGACGACGTCGACGATCGCCATCCTGACGGCGTCCACCCTGGCGACCCTGCCTGCGGACCGGTCCGGTGACGACCTGCTGCGGAGCGCCTTCACCCTGACCGTGCTGGTCGGTCTCGCGCTGCTGGTGATGCGGCTCTTCCGGCTCGGCTCGCTGGTCGAGCAGATCAGCCCCGCGACGATGACCGGCGTCAAGGCCGGTGTCGGCCTCACGGTCGCCGCGACCCAGCTCCCGACCCTGCTGGGCGTCGCCGGCGACGCCGAGGACGAGGGCTTCTTCGGCAAGCTCGGCGACACGATCTCCAAGCTCGGCGACCTCAACACGGCGACGGTCGCGGTGTCGGCGGGCGCGATCGCGGTGCTCTACGCGCTGCGCCGCCTCGCCCCCCAGGTCCCGGGCCCGCTGGTCGTCGCGGTGGGCGGGATCCTGCTCGTCGCCGCGACCGACATCGAGTCGCACGGGCTGGCGCTGATCCCCGACGTCCCGTCCGGACTGCCGACGCCCACGATGCCGCTGTGGGGCGACATCGGCGCGCTGCTGCCGGGCGCGCTCGCCATCGCGGTGATGGCGTTCATGGAGACCGTCCTGGTCGCCCGGGCGCAGCGCCAGCGGTCGGAGCCGGCCATCGACAGCGACCAGGAGCTGCTCGCCAACGGCGTGGCCGCGCTCGCCGGCGGCTTCAGCCAGTGCCTGCCGCCGGCCGGCGGCTTCTCGCAGAGCGCGGTCAACCAGCGGGCCGGCGCCCGCTCGCAGCTCGCCGGGATCGTGACGGCCGTCCTCGCCGTGCTGGTCGCACTCTTCCTCGGCCCGGTGCTCGACGACCTGCCCGAGGCGATCCTCGCCGCGATGGTGATGGTGGCCGTGCTCGGTCTGGTGTCACCCGCCGAGTTCGCGCGTCTCCGTCGCATCGACCGCGCGGAGTTCTGGGTGGCGCTCGCCGTCGCGGTGGTCGGCCTGACCGCCGGGCTGCTGCTGGCCGTCGGTCTCGGCGTCGCGCTCACGCTGGTGCTCGTGCTCCGCGCCTTCAGCTCCAACCGGGCCCGTCCGCTCTACCCGCGTGCCGGCGGCGGGTGGACGCTGGTGGCTCCCGCGCCCGGGGACGTCCTCCCGGCGTACGACGACGTGCTGCTGCTCCACCTCGAGTCCGGCCTCTACACCGGCAACGCCCGCCCGACGCAGGACGCGATCCTCGCGGCCGCCCTCGCCGCCCGGCCCCGCGCGGTGGTCCTCGAGGGGGCCCAGGTCACCCGGGTCACGGTCCCGCTGCTCGAGGTGGTCCAGGGGCTCGCCGCCGACCTCCAGGAGGAGGGCATCGGCCTGCTGCTCGCCGGCTTCCCCGAGTCGACGGTCGAGGCCGCACGTCACTCGCACTGGTTCGCCCGCTTCGACGAGGGCGGCCGGGTCTTCCGCACCGTCGACGAGGCGGTCGAGAAGGTCCGGACGACCGGGCCCTGACGTCAGGCGAAGGCCTGCGCGATCGGGCGCTCGGCCACTAGGACAGCCTGAGCGCCAGCACGGTGGTGTCGTCGTCGCCGTCGTCGGCGTGGAGCTCGATCAGGCGGTCCACCCAGGACTGGAGGTCCGAGTCGGCGTAGGTGTCGGCCGCGAGAGCGCGCAGCCGGTCGGTGCGCTCGTCCATGTCGACGCCCCGACGCTCGACGAGGCCGTCGGTGTAGAGCAGGAGGGCGGCCCCCGGCGGGAGGTCGAGCGTCACGGTCTCGGCCTCGCCGAGACCGACCCCCAGGAGCGGGCGGACCGGGAGGTCGACGACGTCGGCAGCGCCCCGCGTGATCACCAGCGGCGGCGGGTGGCCGGCGCTGGCGAGCTCGACCCGGCCAGTGGTGGGGTCGAGCACGGCGAGCACGGCAGTGGCGACCCGTTGGTCGATCAGCCCCGCCATCAGCAGGTCCAGCTTGTCGAGGCACGTGGCGGGGTCGTGGCCCTCGAAGAGGTAGGCCCGCAGGGCCGTCCGCACCTGGGTCATGGCGGAGGCCGCGGAGACCCCGTGCCCGGCGACATCGCCGACGACGAACACGATCCGGCCGTCGGAGAGGGGAAAGGCGTCCCACCAGTCGCCGCCGAGCTGGAAGGTGGACGCCGGCTGGTAGCGCGCGGCGAGCTCGATGCCGTCGAAGCGCGGCGGATCGTCGGCGACCACGCTGCGTTGGATCGACTCGGCCATCGCGAGCTGGTCCCGCGACCGGCTCAGCAGAAGCCCGATCAGGTGCTTGCCGAGCGCGTCGGCGACCTCGAGCTTCCACGGCGCCCACGGGGTGCTGCGGCCCCGCACCACCTGCCGCCACTTCTCGAAGGACCGACGGGGGCTCAACCGGACGTGCGGGCCCTCTTCCGCTGCGAGCTGCTTGTTGGTCGGGTCGCCGCCCCAGTCGACGACGCGCTCCTGCTCCGGGCGGAACCACAGCAGCCACCGGTCCGAGTCGGACCCGATGCGCAGCACCCCGGCTGCCGAGGAGGCACCCGCGAGTGCCGGCACGAGCGCGGCAAGGTGGTCGGTCGAGGTCGCGTAGCTCGCCGGGTCCTCGAGCGCCGTGGCGATCAGCTGGAGCTGCGCGGCGTCGAGGTCGACGTCGCCGCGCACGGTCACCACGCCGTCGTACGACAGCACCGCTCCGGTGGCGTCGACCAGCGACAGCAGCTCGGGGTCGTCCATGATGCTGACGAGCGGGGACTCCGGGCTGGTCGACGTACGCGCGGCGATCCGGCCGAGCACCGCCTGCGCAGCGAGGGTGCGCTCGCGACCATCGGCGCGCTCGCGGTCGCCGGCGAGCTGGGAGGCGACCTGCCCCAGGAACTCCGCCGCCGAGCGGGCGTCGTGGCTGGGCCGGTGCGGCCCGGAGTAGTGGTGGCACGCGACCAGCCCCCACAGCTCGCCGTCGACGACCAGCGAGATCGACATCGAGGCGGTGACGAACATGTGGGAGAGGTACTCGATGTGGATCGGCGAGACGCTGCGCAGCGTCGCGTGGGAGAGGTCCAGGGGTGCGTTGGTACCGGGGTCGAACACCGGGTGCAGCGGCACCGGGGTGTACCCGATGTCGGCGATCAGGCGGGTCCAGTTGACCGTGTAGAGCCGCCGGGCCTGCGCGGGGATGTCGCTGGCCGGGTAGTGGAGCCCGAGGAACGAGTTGAGGCCGTCGCGCCGCTCCTCGGCGATCACCTCGCCGTTCCACTCCTCGTCGAAGCGGTAGACCATCACCCGGTCGAACCCGAGCAGGGCGCGTACCTCGACGGCCAGCTGGGCGCCCAGGTCCGCGACCGACGGCGCCTGGGCCAGGCGAGCCATTGCCCCGCGGGTGGACTTGTAGGTCAGCCGCATCTGCCCGACCGTGCTGACCGGTTCGATCTCGACGATCTGCCGGTCCCCGGAGCGGTGCTGACGGATCTCGACCTCGCCACCGCGCAGCGTCGCGCTCTCGACCCCGTCGGTGATCGCGATCGCCAGGCCCGGACCCACGAGCTCCGCCAGGGTGCGACCGATCGCGGCCGTCGGCGCGACCCCGAGCATGCTCTCGACGTTGGCCGAGACCATCACCGCACGCTGCTCGTCGTCGAGCGCGAGCAGGACGCCGTGCGGCTGGATCGCGCCGGGGATGTGGATCGGCTCGCGGTCGCAGGTGGTCAGGTCGACCTCGCCGTACGCCGGCGTGTGCACGGCCGCGCTCATGCCCCGAGCTCGAGGCATCGTTCGAGGAAGGCGTTCTGGAACTTCCGAGACGGGTCCACCCCGCTAACGAGATCACGGAAGTCGTCGAAGCGTGGGTAAAGCGGCCGCAACAGGTCCGCGCTCGCGGCGAAGCACTTGCCCCAGTGCGGCCGGCCGCCCAGCGGCAGGAGAGCCTCCTCGATGGCGGGCAGCGCGGCGTACACCCCGGACACGTCGCGCAGCCAGGTGAAGTGGAACGCGACGACGTCCTGGTCGTAGGCACCGCTGAGCCACAGTGAATCGGCCGCGATCGTGCGGATCTCGGCAACCTGCAGCAGGGCGGCGTACGACGGCGCGAGGGCGCGCAGCCGCTCGATCGCCGCCGGCGCCTGCGGGCGCGGGACGAGGTACTCGCTCTGCAGCTCCTCGCCCCGGCTCGGCGTGAACTCGAGGCGGAAGTGCGGGAGCCGCTGGTGCCACGAGCCGCTGACACCGCCCTGCCGGGTCACGGCCTCGACGTCGGCGCCGGCCAGCATGTGCAGCGTCGCGGCGGCCGGTGCGGATCCGAAGAGGTCGGCGGGCGGGACGGTCCCGCGGCTCTTGAGCCAGACCTGCTGGACCGTCCCGCTCAACCAGTCCGTGAAGAGGCTCACGCTGTAGGCGCTCGCGGTGATGGCGTCGAGGTGCTCGACCGCCACGTCCCACGGGAGGTCGGTGTAGAGGTCCTGGCGCACGTCGTACGACGGCTCGATGTCGAGGGTCACGTGCGTGGTGACGCCCAGCGCGCCGAGCGAGACGACCGAGCCGTCGAAGTCGGGCTCGCCGCGGCTGACGGTCCGCAGCTCGCCGTCGGCCCCCACCATCTCGAGGGCGGCCACGGCCGCGGCCAGCGACCCGGTGCGGTCGCCGGACCCGTGCGTGCCCGTCGCGATCGCGCCGGCGACCGAGATGTGCGGGAGGGACGCCATGGTGGCGAGGGCCCAGCCCGCCTCCGCGAGCCGCCCGGCGAGCACGCCGTAGCTGACGCCGCCCGACACGCGCACCACGCGTCGTACGGCGTCGATGTCGATGTCCTGCCCGAGGTCCTGGGTCGAGACCAGGTCGCCGATCGAGTCGGCCAGGTCGGTGAACGCGTGCCGGGTGCCCAGCGCTCGCACCCGGTCGCTACGGGCGACGATCTCGCTCAGCTCGTCGACGCTCGTCGGGTGGTGGACCCGCTCTGCCACGTAGGTGTGGTTGCCCGCCCAGTTTCGCAGCACACCCCATCTTCGCGCACTCACCCGCTCCGGGTGATTCGAGGGCCCGCTCCACGCGAGACACTCCGGCCATGTCTCCTGCCA
The DNA here is from genome assembly GCF_039543825.1 of Nocardioides conyzicola. NCBI lineage: Bacteria > Bacillati > Actinomycetota > Actinomycetes > Propionibacteriales > Nocardioidaceae > Nocardioides > Nocardioides conyzicola. The sequence goes on from NZ_BAABKM010000002.1 coordinate 1,766,772, forward strand.
CCACCGAGAACTCGTGGGCCAGCGGCCTCGGCATCTTCGCCGGTGCCGCCCTGCTGACCGTCGGCGTCTTCCAGTTCCTGGAGGGCGTCGCCGCTGCTGCCAAGGACGACGTGTTCGTCCGTACGACGAACTACGTCTTCTCCTTCGACCTCACGACCTGGGGCTGGGTGCACATCGTCGCCGGCATCGTGATCGCCGTCGTCGGTGGGTCGATCCTGGCCGGGCAGCGGTGGGCGCTGCTCGCCGGTGTCGTGCTGGCCATGCTCTCGGCGCTGCTGAACTTCGTCTGGCTGCCCTACTACCCGGTCTGGGCGGTCGTGGTCATCGCCTTCGACATCGCCGTGATCTGGGCGCTCAGCACGATCCTCGGCAACAGCCGCCACTGACTCAGCCCGCCGCCTCGAACCCGCGCGGGCAGCTCGACCCGGCGCAGTCGCGGTACCTCCGGTCCCACCTCCGCAGTTGCTTCAGGGTCGAGCGGTACGCCGGCCGCCGCGCGACGTTGACCAGCTCGCCGGGGTCACGGGCGCGGTCGTACAGCTCCTCGAACCCGTTGCGGGAGCGGACGTAGGTGAGGTCGCCGTACCGGATCCCCGAGTAGAGCCGGCGGTGGCCGCCCTTGACCGGGTAGGCCTCGATCGGCACCGCTCGGCGCTGGTCGGGGCGGTCGAGCCAGGGCAGCAGGTCGACCCCGTCGACCTTCCGGGTCGGCCGCGCCCGGGCGAGCCCGGCGATCGTCACCGCCAGGTCCGGGTTGGTGATCGGGGTCGAGACCCGCTTGCCGGCGGGGATCCCGGGACCACGCATCACGATCGGGATGCGCACCGACTTGTCGTAGAACCAGAGCTTCCCGACCAGGTCGTGCTGACCGACCATGTAGCCGTTGTCCGAGGTCAGGATGATGACGGTCCGCTTCAGCTCGCCGCTGCGGCGCAGGGCCGCGACGGTCCTCCCGACCGCCCGGTCCACGGCGAGCAGCGACTCGAGGCGCTGCTGGTAGACCTCGCGGATCGCCGCGCGATAGCTCCGCGGGGCGACCGGCCCGGCGTGCGGGTTGCCGCGGAGGTCCTGCTCCCACATGTCCGGCTCGCGCGGCAGGGCCCTGTGGCGGAAGTGGTTGCGGTCCCGCGGCGCCGGCGTGGTCGTCGGTGGCCGCCGACCGTCGGACGTGCGACCGGGGTCGTCGGACTCCCGCGGCCCACCGTGGTGCGGTGCGACGTAGTTGACCCACAGGAAGAACGGGTCGTCGCGGAGCCGACCGTGGCGGTGCTGGGCCAGCAGGTCCTCGGTGTAGCGGGCCAGGATGTCGCTGCTGTAGCCCGGCGGCTTGACCACCTTGCCGTCGACGTTGAACTTCGTGTGCAGGAACGAGTACGTCGTGAAGTCGATGCTCGCCCGCCACCGGTCCCAACCCGGCGGGATGTAGCGCGGGTTGTTCACGCCGTACCCGTTGAGGTACTTGCCGGCGAACATCGTCTCGTAGCCGGCCTTCTTCAACCACGTCGGCAAGGTGCGTCGGTCGTTGAAGGACCTGAAGCCGCCGGCCTCGCCCTCGATCGTCAGGACCCCGTGGTTGTGGGCGTACTGTCCGGTCAGCAGGGACGCTCGCGCCGGCGCGCAGATCGGGGTGGGCGCGATCCCCTGGGTCATCGTGGTGCCCTGGTCGGCGATCAGCTCGCGGGTGCGGGGCATGACCGCGAGGTCCCCCTCGGCCAGGTCGTCGAGCGTGATCATCACGACGTTGGGGCGCTCGTCCGCGGCCGGCGGCGGCGCCGGCTGTGCGTGCACGCTCGACGCGGCCGCCCATCCGGCGAGGGCCGCCGTGGCGGTGATGACGGCGGTCAGCCGCCTCCTGCGTGCCTGTCTCCCGGGTCCACTCACGGGAAGGACATTAACTCGATCGAGTTAGTTGTCTTTCATGTGGTCTCGCACTTCAGACGCGCAGGCTCTGCTACCAGAGTGGCTCGGTCCCGCTCAGGATGGCGCTCTGCTTGGCGACAGCGCGCTGGGCTGCGACTCGCCAGTCGAGGTCGATGTCGAGCTCGAAGGCCTTGATGGCGACCATGCCCCACAGACAGCCGAGCGCCCCCTTGCCCGCGCCGGCGGCGCCACCTCCGGCGAGCGCTCCGACCGCGGCCGTGCCGCCGCAGACGACCTCGATCTTCATGAGGCCTTCGGAGAACTCCTTGTTGTGACGGGCCGCGGCGTCGCAGTTGACCTTGTAGCCGGCGCCGGCGATCGGGGTGCACATCATGGCTTCCAGCGGGAACTTCCACCAGTCGCCGCGCTTCTTTGCCAGCCGTTGCCGGGCCGCGCGGTGGTGGGCGAAGTAGGTGTTGAACGCCTTTCGCCAGACCGCTGGCAGGCGGTAGCCCTTGGCGTTGCCCAGCTTGCCGTCCTTGAAGGCCTCGGCGTGGTTGCTGGCCCACCGGTGTGCCCATTGGTCGCAGGTGAGGTCGGGATTGCCGGGCGGGATGCAGCGCTTGCGCTGCACGCCGTCGGCCTTGGCGCCGGCCGGCGCCGAGGACGGTGCCGTGGCGCCCTCCGCGTGCTGGAGGTAGGTGAGGGTCAGGGCGAGGACGAGCCCGATCACGAGGGGCACGACGCCCCATTCGACGATCAGTCTCCGTGTGGTCTTGCGTCGGGCCGTTGACTGCACGCGATTCTCCATCTGTTGGGACCACCCCGAGACGGGGCCCGCACCGCGGTGGTCATCACGAGACCTCGGCTCGATCCCTCAGGGCGAGCCGCTCGACGGGTACGTCGAGCCAGGTGGCCACGAGCAGCAGCTCGACGACGTCGAAGACGACGGCGCCGGACATCCGGCTGCGCGCGGTCGTGGTCGAGACGCCCAGCACGACTGCCAGCTCCTTGGCCGTCCTGCCCTGCCGGCCCATCTCTGCGCGCACCTCGGCGGCCACGGCCGCGCCGTACTCCGCAGGGGTCATGACAGGACGGTGCATGGTTTTTCATGCACTGTCAACCCTCTCATGCAGATTGACGCTATTTCATGCATCTGTCAGCCTTTCGCCGTGACCATCCCTTCCGGCCCGGCGCCCAGCCCCGACTACCTCCAGCGCTTCTCGGACGCGCTGGTGTCCGAGATCAAGGCGGAGATGGGGCGTCGCGGGCTCTCGTCACGGGCCCTGGGCCGGCAGGTGCAGCGGTCCTCGCAGTACATGTCCGACCGTCTCGACGGCGGCAACTCGACGACCGGCCGACGGGTGACGCTCACGGTGAAGGACCTGGCCGCGATCGCGGCCGTGTTCGGACTCCACCCCGCCGAGCTCATCGAGAGGGCGAAGTCGGCGGTCGACGGCGAGGACGCCGCACGCCCGGTCGGGCTCGAGATCGCCGCGCACGACTCGGCCGCCCCGATCACCCAGGAGCAGGAGGCGCCCGAGACCCCCTGACGCCGGACGTGCCCGGCACTGTCGGAGGCGGCCTGTACAAACGGAGGCGCGTCGACGTCGCAGCGCTCCGACCGGGCGGACGCAGGGAACGGGGGTGCCGGGCGGCCATGACCCAGTGGTGAACGAGCAGCGTCTCGCGGAGCTCATCGAGCTCTGCACCTCGCAGGGCGTGCGGGTCGAGTGGGTCGACCTGGGCGCCCACCGGCACGGCCAGTACCAGCGCCGACTCCGCCTGATCGAGCTCAACCCACGGCTCGTCCTGCGCCAGCTCGTCCCGGTGCTCGCACACGAGTACGCCCACTTCGTCTACGACGACGGGTGCTCGTCGGCCGCCCGCGAGAGGAGGGCCTGGGAGCACGCGGCCCTCATGTTGATCACGCCCGCGGACTACGCCCGGGCCGAACGCCTCGTCGGCTCGCACCCCAACGCCATCGCGACCGAGCTCGACCTGACCCCCGTGGTCGTCCGCGCCTGGCGCCGTCAGCACCGTGCGGCCGCGCTCGCGCGCGACGACTGCGCCTAGGGAGACGAGAAGTCTCGAACGCCAGCGCGCGACCCACCTCGCTTGGCACCATACGAGGTGCGTCGCAGCTCGTGCGTCCGCGACTCGGAGCGAGAGGCCCGCGTGAAGATCCCCACTGCCGTCATGGCCCTGCTCCTGATGATCGCCGGACTGCTGGCCGCTGCGCCCGCGGCCACCGCCGACCCCGCGTCCGAGGTCACCGTCACGTGGCCGGAGTACACCCGCTTCAACCCGACGCTGACGACGTACGACATCAGCACCACCAGCCCCGGTGACCGGCACCTCTTCTACACCTGGGGCCGAGCCGGTGACAGCTATGCGCTCGGTCAGGCCCCGGTGCCCGACTCGGGGCAGCTCGATCTGGCGCAGGCGCCGGAGGGCGGCGTCCAGGTGCGGATCTGGTCGTGCGCCACCGCACAATGGACGGTGGGAAGCTGTCCGCACGTCGCGGACTCGCCGGCCCTCGAGCTGCGGTCCAGGATGGCCGTGACCTCCCATGCCTGGGAGACCGAGGTCGTCGGTGTGGGTCAGAACCACTTCTTCTTCTCCTACGCGCCACAGCCGCCCGCCGTGGGCTACCCCCAGATCACCTGGGAGCTGCTCGACACCGACAGGACGTCGTTCGACACCCCGATCCACGGAAGCCTCACGCCGCAGCAGCTGGAGGAGCGGGGCCAACTGACCGTCGGGATCTCCTACGTGGTCCCCGCCGACATTCCGACGGGCACGTACTACATGGACGTGCGGGCGAGCCTCGACACCGTCGACTACGGGCACCTTGAAGGTCACATCAACGGCGGCGACGCTGTCTCGGACGGCCTCGCCGAGATCAGGATCGACACCGATCCGCCGCACCTCACGGTGGACGAGTCGGAGATCCCCGCCACCATCTACCCCGCGGACGACAACTACCTCGACTACGCCGAGATCCCGGCTTCCACCGACGTCGAGACCGAGGGCACCCTCGAGGTCACCGACGCATCCGGCGCCGTCGTCCACCGCGAGGGCGAGCTCCTCGTCGACGGGGACGGGTACGGAGACGAGATCAGCTGGACCGGCCGCACCACGACCGGGAAGATCGCCCCCGTTGGCTCCTACACGATGACGCTGACCGTGGCCGACTACGCCGGCAACACCGCGACCTGGTCGCGTTCCATCGCGGTCTCCGACAAGAAGCTGCAGTGGACCGTCTTCGAGCAGAACGTATCGGCAGCAGCGTCGCGCACGGGCAAGCCGCTCGTGGGGAGGTGCTCGACGCTGGCATCGCCCGCCCGCGGCGGCCGTCGCGGTTCTCTCGGCTACTACTCCCAGAGCCGGTGCGTGGGCAACGACAAGGCCAACACCGTGGCGACCAACCACGGCATGTACCTCCCGAAGGCGTTCCGGCACCAGTACTCGTGGTCGCAGGTGACCCTGAACGGCGGGCCGGCGACGAGATCGCGGGACAACTACATCGTGCTGGGCTACGTGGAACCGCGGCGCGGCAGGCTCATCGGAACCAAGGTCCTGCTCCGCGGCAACGGCGCCCACGACGGCCGTCGCCTGGACAGCAGCGGCATCTGGGACCTCAAGACGGACAAGCCGTACATCATCTGGTCCAACGGGCTCACCGCCGGCAGCCGGTACGACGTCCGCAGCTACACGGTCAGGGTCCGCTACCTGGCCCTGCGCTGAGGACAACAGCTGCTCGTGGTCTCTCAGGTGGTCTCGCAGCTCAGCGGTGCAGCCGGGCGGCCTGCCGGGTGAGGTGGTCGCGCTCGGCGGCCGACGTCGCGCGGCTCGCGGCCACGACGTAGAGGTCGTGCGCGAGCTCGCGGTTACCCGCCTGCTCGTGGAGGTAGGCGCGGACCGCAGCGTGCCGGGGTACGTCGTCCGGCACCTGCTCGACGGCGCGCAGCCCGGCGAGCGGGCCGTCGACGGCGCCCACCGCGACCGCCCGGTTGAGGGCGACGACGGGGCTGTCGGTGAGGCGCGCCAGCTCGTCGTACCACTCCAGGATCTGGCTCCAGTCGGTCTCCTCCGCCGTCCGTGCGTCGGCGTGCAGCGCGGCGATCGCCGCCTGGGCCTGGTACTCCCCGAGCCGGTCGCGCGCCAGCGCCGCCTGGAGCACGACGACGCCCTCGGCGATCGCGTGCCCGTCCCAGCGGGACCGGTCCTGCTCCGCGAGCGGCACCAGGGAGCCGTCGGCCGTGAAGCGGGCCGCGCGCCGGGCGTGGTGGAGCAGCATCAGTGCGAGCAGCCCCCCGACCTCGGGCTCGTCGCTGGACCCGGCGAGCTGGCGGGTCAGCCGGATCGCCTCCGCGGCCAGGTCGACCTCGCCGGAGTAGCCCTCGTTGAAGATCAGGTAGAGCACCTTCAGCACCGTGCCCAGGTCACCGGGCGCGCCGATCCCGACGTCGGCGACGGCCCGCTTGGCGCGGCTGATCCGCTGCGCCATCGTCGCCTCCGGCACCAGGTACGCCTCGGCGATCTGCCGGGTCGTCAGCCCGCCGACCGCGCGCAGCGTGAGCGCGACCGACGACGCCGGGGTCAGCGACGGGTGGCAGCACAGGAAGAGCAGCAGCAGCGTGTCGTCGTGCTGCTCGGTGGGTCCGGGTGGTGGCGTCTCCACCTGGGCGAGCTCGCGGCGCTGCCGGGCGCTGTCCGAGCGCTGGGCGTCGAGGAACCGCCGCCAGGCCACGGTGACCAGCCAGCCCTTCGGCTCGGCGGGCGGGTCGTCCGGCCAGCGGCGTACCGCCTCGACCAGCGCCTCCTGGACGGCGTCCTCGGCCGCCGCGAAGTCGGCTCCGCGGCGGACGAGGACACCCAGGACCTGAGGACCCAGGTCCCGCAGCAACGTGTCCATCGGGGTCAGTCCGTGCAGGTCTTCGGCTCCTCGAGGAAGGGCCGGACCTCGATCCACTCCCGCAGCGGCTGGCTGTCCTTGCCCGGGGCGGAGGAGAGGTACGCCGCGGCCTCGTGCGCCCGCGCCTCGGACTCGACGTCGATGACCATCCAGCCGGCGATCAGGTCCTTGGTCTCCGCGAACGGCCCGTCGGTCACCGGCGGACGGCCGGGCCCGTCGTACCGCACGAACGTCCCCTCGGGCGACAGCGCCTGCCCGTCGACGTACTCGCCGCGCTCCCGCAGGTCGTCGGCGACCCTGCCCATGAAGGCGATGTGGTCCGACACCTCCTCGGGCGTCCAGTCGCTCATCGGGACGGTGCCGTAGTCGGTCCGCTCGGGTCCGCCGCGGTAGTGCTTCAGCAGCAGGTACTTCATCGTGGTGCTCCTTCGGTGTCCGAGGCGGCCATTGTGGCCGCCGTCGAACCCAGGACGGAGCCGTCACACCGTTCTCGACATCACCCTCCGAGATCTCCGGAGGAACTCTCGAACGCCAGCGCGCGACCGGTTCGCTTGGCACCATACGAGGCGTGTCGCAGCTCGTGCGTCCGCGACTCGGAGCGAGAGGCCCGCGTGAAGATCCCCACCACCGTCATGGCCCTGATGATGCTCGTGGCCGGCCTGCTCACCGCGGCGCCCGCGGTCGCCGACCCCGCCTCCGAGGTCACCGTCGTGTGGCCCGAGGTCACCCGCTTCAACCCGACGACGTACTCGTACGACGCCGTGGTCTCCAACAGCGGCGCCGGGCACCTGTTCTCCACGTGGGGGTACGACAGCCAGATGCCCTGGCTGACCGTCGCCACGCCCGTCCCCGAGTCCGGGCACGTCACCCTGGGCGAGGACCAGGAGGGCATCGGGCGTCTGCTGGTCTGGTCGTGCACGACGGAGCAGTGGAACGCCTTCGACGGCACCTGCACACAAGCAGCGTCGTCCCCGGACCTCCAGGCCTGGTCACACATCGCCGTCGTGAACATGGACAACGCGGACGTCCGGGGGCCCGGCCTCAACCACGCGAGGATCTACTACGGGCCGCAGCCTCCGACCGTCGACACGCCCGAGGCGACCTGGGAGCTGCTGGACGGCGACCGGCTCCCGTTCGCCGTACCGGTGACCGGGGAGCTGGGACCAGCGGACCTGGTCGTCAGCGACTTCGACGGGCTCACGACGATCCCGTTCACCGTCCCGGCCGGCCTACCCAACGGCCACTACTACCTCGACGTGCGGATGACGGTCGACAGCGCCGACTTCGGCCCGCTCCAGGGAAGCATGGGCGCCGCGGACGGACGGCTCGTCGACGTCATCGTCGACAGCGTGGCCCCCCAGCTGAAGGTGACGAAGCCCCCGACGCAGGTCTACCCGGTCCGTGACAGCTACCTCGACGCCGTCGTGCTCAGGGCCTCCACCGACGAGCAGGCCACCGGCACGCTCGATGTCACCGACAGCGCCGGCAAGCGGGTCTTCCACACCGGCAACCTGCGGCTCGCCAACGCGGACTGGTCGGGGGACTCCGTCTACTGGAACGGTCGCACCTCCGGCGGCGCCCTCGTCCCCGAGGGGACCTACACGATGGTGCTCACCGCGACCGACGCGGCCGGCAACACGGACACCTGGTCGGGGCGGATCGCCGTCTCGCACAAGAAGGTGCAGTGGACCGTCTTCAAGCGCACCGTCACGGCAGCCGCGTCCCGCTCGGGCAAGCCGTTCGTCGGCCGCTGCTCGACCCTGGCGTCCCCGGCCCGCGGCGGACCGCGCGGCTCCCTGGGCTTCTACTCGCAGACCAAGTGCGCGGGCGACAGCAGGAGCGGCACGGTCGCGACGAACCACGGCATGTACATCCCGAAGGCGTTCGACGACCGCTACGCCTGGGCGAGGGTCACCCTCAACGGAGGGCCCGCGACCGCCTCGGCGGACAACTACCTGGTGCTGGGTTACCTGAGCCCGCGCAACGGCCGGCTCGTCAACACCCGGATCCTGGGGAAGGGCCACCGAGCGCACCCCGGCCTCAAGGTCGACGTCGGGAGCATCTGGGACCGCAAGAAGGACAAGCCCTACATCCTCTGGTCCAACGGCCTCACCGCGGGCAGCAGGTACGACGTCCGCAGCTACACCGTCGAGGTTCGCTACCGCATGCTGCGCTGAAATGGCATCAGGCCCCGGATCTCTCCGGGGCCTGATGCTCACGTGCGCGAGGGGGAGTCAGCGCGCGCAAAAGCGGAGATCTCCCGTTTCAGGGGGTTAAGGGCGTGGCGCGGGCCCAGTTCTGCACGGTGCCGCGCCCAGGCGTCACACCCGTGCACTCCCGCGCCGGACGGCCCTGAGCGGTCGCCGGGCGACCACGTCCTCGAGGTGTCGCTGTCGGTCTGCGCCTCTACGCTTGGTGTCGTGTACACGGCCGGCTTCCACTACAACCGGATCTCCAGGAGTGCGACGCGATGAAGGTGTTCATCTCATCCGTGACGCATCTGCTCAGCGACGAGCGGGCCGCGCTGCCTCCGTTCCTGCGGCTTCTCCATCACGAGGGTCTGCGCTTCGAGGACTTTGAGGCGCAGAACCGGTCGAGCAGGGAGGCGTGCCTCGCCGGCGTCGAGGAAGCTGACGTGTACGTGCTCCTGCTGGGCCCGAAGTACGGCACCCCGCTCCCTGACACCGGCCGGGCGCCGACGGCGGAGGAGTTCACCCGGGCAAGGCAGCGGGGCATCCCGATCCTGGTGTTCAACAAGGTCGTGGACGAGCCCGACGAACCCGAGCAGCGTGCGTTCAAGGCCGAGGTCGGTCACTACGTCAACGGACGCCTGTGGCGGTCGTTCATGGACCCGCTCACCTGCAACCAGGCGGTCGGGGAGGCGTTGGAGCAGGTCAGCGTGTCCCAGGGTCCCCTCCGGAAGGAGAACCCCACGGGGGCGATATCGGTCCCGTGGATCTCCGAGGTGTCGGCCGACGACGGGTCGGGCCAGACGCTCGCGAACTGGTCGCAACGCCGCGGCGGCGGTCTCGTGCCCTCCTCGGTGTACGCCCCGGTCCTCGAGCTGCACGTCGTCCCCGACGGCACCGTGCCCTACCTCGGGGCGGCCGACATGGCACGACGAGCACAGTCGCTCGCGGCAGACGTGCGGACGTCGAACTTCGTGGGCAACGCAGACCCGCTCGACGTGAACTCCTCCGACGACCTGGCCTGGGCAGTGCGACCACCACACAGCAACCGAACCTTCGGCAACGAGGTCACCGTCGAGGAGTTCCGTGGCGCGCTCGCGACCCGTGCCGGTGCCGCCGGGGCCTTCCGGGCGCTAGACACCGACACGATGGGAGCGCTGGTCGACCAGGCGTCTCTGCAAGAGGCCCTGGCGCTTCTCTTCGGGCTGGCATCTCCGCACGTCGTCGAGACGGAGAACGTCGCGGTCGCGGTCGGCCTCGTCAATGCCGACCGCGTGTGGGAGGGCGACCCCCGACGCATGGGAGGGCGGAACTCCGGCCACATGAGGACCACCCTGGGGGCCGCCGTCCGGGTAGGCGGCGACTTCGTGGTCGCGAAGGACAGGCTGTCGGGTGGGTTCGGCGACCTGGGCGCCGACCTCGCTCACACGCTCCTGCAACGGCTCCGCGACCTGAGGTAGCGCATCAACAGCCTTGCCGCCGTCCCCTAACCAGGGTCGAGGCGGCGCATGCCAGTCAAAGTCCCTCGCAGAGCACGTCGATGATCGCCGACAGGTCTTCCCTGCCGTGCCGGCCAAGTCGGCCCGGAACTAGCGGCAGGTCCAGAGTCGTTCCGTCGCGGAACACGATCTGCGCCCGCTCGGTGTCCCACTCGCGGGTTTCGATGTAGCGATGCTTGCGCGTCGCCAGGTTCGTGAGCTCCACAGCGACGATGTCGGTTCGCCTCCGTGCCCAGACGCTGGCACGGTCCGGTTCTTCGTCCGGGTCGTATGCGTCCCAGTCCGGCGCATCCTTCGAGGCGAACCCGACGACGGCCCGGGATGCTGTCAGCCACAGAGCACGCCAGTCGGTCACCCTGTTCTCCACGTGGACCTGCACGAGGTGGGCTTCGACGGGCGCGCCGTTCGCGAGACGCAACATCGCATCCCAGATGACCGCAGGCGCGAGCAGGTTCTTGTCCAGGTCGGCCAGTCTCGCCTGGGCGGCCTGGAGGTCTTCCGCGGTGAAGCTCTTCGTCATGCAGTCACGCTAGCGATGGAGCGCCCACCACGGTCGAGATCGTTGCCGTCATGACCGGCACCGAACACCCCCTCGCCGCCGGCGGTGGTGACCCGATACGCCCCCAAGTCACCGAACGGAGTCGACAACGACTATGACTACCGAGAACGAAGCAAGGCCCGCCGACAGATGTCGGCGGGCCTCGCCGCTGTCGGTCGAACTACAAGGTGGCGCTGCCGGCGTTGTCCCGGACGTTGTCGGCCGCCGTCTGCGCAGCCGACTTGCTGGAGAACGACTCGCCGGACGACGCGACCTTGTCCGACGACTTCCACGCTCGCCACCGGTACTTGTCGCCGTCGTCGAGGTACACCTCGTACCGGGCGGCCTTAGCGCCAGCCTTGAACGCGGCCGCCGCACGCTGAGCGTTCGACGTGGACGCGAACGACTCACCCGCCCACGCGACCTCTCGGTCGTTGTCGGCGTACAACTTCCAGGTGGAGCGCCCACCTGCGTCATTTTCTACAGAGAACCTCACGGCTCTCTCCCTTCTGTTCCGGATCTGATGGAGAGGTGGGTGTCGGCGACATCTCGGGACGTGTAGCCGACACCCAGAGCCGGCGGACCAGGCGGCCCGCCGGCCCTTACTTCCCGCGACGCTTAGACGGCGTCTGGGACAGGGCAGAACCAGCTGCCGTCTTCGCAGCCTTCGGCGACTTCGAGCTGTTCAGCGTCTTGCTTGCCGCCTTCGCGGCCTGCGCGCTGGTCTGTCGCGTGTTCTTGCTCATCCACACCACCTCCTTCCTCGTTCGCTTGCGCGGAGCACGAGGAGGTGGTGGTATCCGGAGTGCATCACCCCGCATAGAGACCTTCACCTGTCTCGTGCGCCTCAGCGCCCGGCCGGCCAGCCGGGCGTTTTGGCTTTTCCGCTCTTCTTTTCGCGGACCCACTGTTGCGGACCAATGTCAGTGAACACCTCTCGGACCCCGCTCCCGTGAAGCGCTACTGGCGTGTCTCGCCAATTTCCGCGTCAATTCGCGCTTAAACACGCCGATGTAGTTCGGCGTTTCTGCGCCTATCGACCGCACTCTTCCCGGAGAATTGTCAGCACTTGAAGCGAAGTGGGCGAACGTCACTGACCTTCTTCGCGCGTACAACCGGACGGAAGCGGACATGGCTGAGATCGACGAAGACACCGAGTTCGAGATCGCCGAGTACTGCGCACGGCTGTCGTGCAAGAAGCTCATCGTTCAGACACCAGGGCGGGGACGACGACGTGAGTACTGCTCCGAGACGTGCCGGCGAGGCGCGGATCGTGAGTACAAGCGTGCGAAGAACCTCGTCGAGCACTTCGAACGAGTGCTCCGCAAGACCCGCTACGAGGTCGCCGCGTACGGGCGCAACGGGGAGGACGAGATGCTCGAGACGGTGGACGCGGCTGCGCACCGACAAGCAACGGCGCGGTCAGCAGTCAGCCGGGCGCAGGGCGTGTTGCAGTACACCAGCGAGGTGGAGGACCGGTTCCGCGACGAGCTACGCATGCTGGTCGAGGCAGTAGAGCCACTCACGTCGGACCCGGGTGCCGACGGGGTTGCCCGGAGCGCCTGACAGCCTGGACATGGGGCGCTTCCTGTGGCCCCACTCCCCCGAAGCAAGACACGTGGAGACCCACGACTCCGCGGTTGGTCCTGATCGGACGGGTCCCAAAGACCCGTTGCTGGCCCGTTCACGTCGACCCAAACGCGTTCCGCAGCCGGAAGTGACGGGGCCGTTCTTGCAGCAGTCTCGTTGGTGGCAATGCGCTGACCATGCCAAGCCATCCCGACACACCAGGACAGGTTCGTCATACTGACCTACAATGTGTGTACTGTACGACACGCCGAACACTGTACGACAGCACGGAGGTCAGAATGCCCACGATCACGATCCGCGTCAGCGATGACGTTCGCGACGACATAGAGGACCTGGCGACCGCACGGGGCATGACGGTCAGCGAGCTGCTGCGCACGCAGATCGACGCGCTGCGCGGACGCGGCGAAGAAACGGACGGTCCCACCACCCCACTCGCGCTCGGGGACGTCCAGCGCCTCATCCTGAGCCAGCAGCACGAGATCCTCGCCGCGCTTCGCGCTGATGACCCGGGCGACGTCGAGTACCACCAGAAGCGGATGGCGGCACTCCAGGGGGGCTACACGCTCGAGTACTCCGACGAGTTCGCGTCGATCTCGCCGGAGTTGTCCCGCGAGGACTGTCGACTCGTGATGGACATCCTCGACATGTTCCGACTCACCAGCCACGCCCTCACCCAGCTCAGCGACGACGAACGAGTCGCTCTGGGCGAGGACGTCCGCGAGACGCTCGAGTTCAACGGCTTCGACCTCAATGACACGCTCGAGGGACACATGCTCGAGTACGTCCGGTACTTGGTGAGCAACCGACGGTGGGCTGAGGTCGAGCCGCGGCTCAGCGACATGTACGACGGAGGGAACTCCCACTGCCCGATGCTCCCGATGTACAAGCGGATGCTGACAGTCCACCAGCAGATCCGCGCACAGCGGCGAGCCGACCGCGGCGCTTCTCGAAGCGTCTACGAGTACGACGCCGACGACCTGCGCGCCATCGCCGCTGCCGGTTAGGCCATACAGCCTCAACGGCCTCCACGAGCTGTTGCAGACGAGGTGCGGTGTCGCTGTCTCGTCCCGATGGACGCCGGATCGGGTTGGTGACACGCACACGGCGAAACTGCCTGGTCCGAACTATCGCGTCGGGACTTCGGCCGGACACAGTAAGGGCCAGGTCTCATAGACCTGGCCCTTCTCTGTACAACCAAACGGGAGAAATCCCGCTTACACGTGCGCGAGGGGGGATTTGAACCCCCACGCCCTTTCGGACACTGGCACCTGAAGCCAGCGCGTCTGCCGTTCCGCCACTCGCGCGTGAAGCGGGCCAAGGTTATCCCAGCGCTCGGGTTTGCCCCAAACCGGGGCGAGGGCATACCTCGTCGGGATCGTCGACCCCGATACGATCGTCGGAGCCCGGCCGGGCCGGACTGGTGACAGCGAAGGAAGGGGGGCGACGTGGGTGGACTCCAGCGTCTGGAGAACAGGCTCGAGCAGATGATCTCGGGCGCGTTCGCCCGGGCCTTCCGCTCGGCGGTGCAGCCCGTCGAGATCGCCGCCGCGCTCCAGCGCGAGTGCGACAACAACGCCCAGATCCTCTCCCGGGACCGTCGGCTGGTCCCGAACGACTTCCACGTGGAGCTCTCGGGGACCGACCTGGACCGGCTGGCGCCGTACGACAGCGCGCTCGCCGACGAGCTCGTCCGACAGCTGCGCGACCACGCCGACGAGCAGAGCTACGTCTTCCCGGGGCCGGTGAGCATCGCGTTCGACCCGGCCGAGGACCTCACCACCGGCCGGTTCCGGATCCGCAGCCGCGCGCAGGCGAAGGTCACCAGCGACGCCACCGCCACCCAGGTCGGCCGCGCGCGGGCGTTCCTCGAGGTCAACGGCACCCGGCACCCGCTGCAGCCCCCCGGGCTGGTCGTCGGCCGCGGCACCGAGGCGGACCTGCGCATCAACGACCCGGGCGTGAGCCGGCGGCACATCGAGTTCACCGTCACCGGTGGCGGCGAGCGCGGGATCGCGCTCGAGGTCCACGACCTCGGCTCGACCAACGGCATGCTCGTCGATGGCCACCGGATCACCCACACCGGGCTGCGCGACGGCTCCGAGGTGCGCATCGGCACCACCACGCTCGTCGTCCGTGTCCTCGAGGAGCGGTGAGGATGGTCGCCCCATGTCTGAGCTGACGCTGTTCCTGATCCGGATCGCCTATCTCGCGATCCTCTGGATCTTCGTGCTGTCCGCCATCTCGGTGATCCGCTCGGACATGTTCGGCGCACGCGTGCCGGAGGCGGCGCGCGGCGGCGGCGGCAAGGCCCCGAAGCCGGCCAAGCAGCCCAAGCCCGGCAAGCGGCGCACCGTCCCCACCCACGCGATCGTCACCGAGGGCTCCAACGTCGGCGAGCGCGCCGAGCTCTCGCAGGGCCCGGTGCTGATCGGGCGCGGGAGCGACGCCGCCATCCGCCTCGACGACGACTACGTCTCGACGCGGCACGCCCGGATCGCCGCGTCCGGCGACCAGTGGTTCGTCGAGGACCTCGGCTCGACCAACGGCACCTTCGTCGGCACCGTCCGGATCACCCAGCCGACCACGATCACCATGGGCACCCAGGTACGGGTCGGCAAGACGATCATCGAGCTCAGGAAGTAGCCGGGGATGTCCGACCAGCCGCCTGAGGCAGCGCTGCCACGGCTGCGCCTCGACTACGGCGCCGTGTCCGACGTCGGCCGGGTCCGTCGCGACAACCAGGACTCCGGGTACGCCGGGCCGTGGCTCCTCGCCGTCTGTGACGGCGTCGGCGGCGCCGCCCGCGGCGACATCGCCTCGGCCACCGCCATCACCCAGCTGCGGCGCCTCGACGAGCCCCCCGGCAGCGACTCCGCCGAGGAGCTGCTCGGACGCGTGGCAGGTGCCATCCACCGGGCCCACGACCGGCTCGTCGAGCTCGTCGACGAGGACCCCGCCCTCAGCGGCACCAGCACGACCGCCACCGTGCTCGCCTTCGACGGCACCCGCCTCGGCATCGGGCACGTGGGCGACAGCCGGGCCTACCTCTACCGCGACGGCGCGATCCGCCAGCTGACCGTCGACCACACCTTCGTGCAGACCCTCATCGACGAGGGCCGGATCACGGAGGAGGAGGCGCGGGTCCACCCGCACCGCAACCTGATCATGCGCGCGATCGACGCGGTCAGCGACAGCGAGCCCGACCTCTTCGTGCTCGACATCGGGCCCGGCGACCGGCTGCTGGTCTGCAGCGACGGCGCCTGCGGCGTCCTGACGGACGGTCGGATGGCCGACATCCTCTCCTCCGGCAGCCCGGAGTACGCCGCGGTCGAGCTGGTCCGCGCCAGCCTCGAGGCCGGCAGCAGCGACAACGTGACCTGCGTGGTGGCCGACGTCCTCGCGGCCGACGACGCGGCCCCCGTGGCCGAGGCGCTGGTCGTCGGCGCCGCTGCCGAGCGCCGCCTGCAGCGCGGCCGCACCGGCGGCCTCTTCCGCGGGCACCGCTCGGGCGACACCGGTGAGCTCGACCCGGTGCCGGCCGACCTGCCCGAGGGCGCGCCGTACGACGCCATCGACTCCGACCCGGAGGCGGTGCGCTACGCGCCCCGGCCGCCGCGCCGCTACGCCTGGGCCAAGCGCCTCTTCGCCGCGGCCGTCGCCGTCGGCATCGCCTGGGTCGGGCTGGCCGCCCTGTGGTCGTGGTCCCAGCACCAGTACTACGTCGGGGAGCAGGACGGCGCGGTCGTCATCTTCCGCGGCGTCAACGCCTCCGTCGGTGGCTTCGACCTCTCCGAGCCCTACCAGACCACCGACGTCGAGCTCGACCGCCTGTCCGACTTCGACGCGGGCAAGGTGCGCGACGGGATCGACGCGACCGACCTCGCGGACGCCCAGAAGGCGGTCCAGCGCCTCGCCAGCAACCAGCAGCCCGCCACCACGGCGACGGACGGCTGAGATGGCTCAGACCACGAGGAACCAGTCCTCGACCCTCATGGGGTTCGTGCACCGCCGACGCCGCGGTGCCGAGCTCTTCCTGCTGGTCCTGGCGCTCGCCGTCGGCATCGGTGCGTACGCCGCGGTCGGCATCGGCGTCCAGGGTGAGGTCCCGGCCGACCTCCTCGGGTACGGCGGCTGGCTGGCCGCCCTCGTCATCGGCGCGCACGTGGTGATCCGCCTGGTCGCGCCGTACGCCGACCCCGTGCTGCTGCCGGTGGTCGCGGCGCTCAACGGGCTCGGCCTCGCGGTCATCCACCGCATCGACCTCGCCAAGGAGGCCGCCGGCGACGCCGACGGGTTCGCCCGGCAGCAGCTCATCTGGATGACGCTCGGCGTCATCCTCTTCGTGGTCAGCCTCGTGGCGATCCGCGACCACCGCGTGCTCCAGCGCTTCACCTACACCAGCGGCCTCGCCGCCATCGCGCTCCTGCTGATGCCGCTGTTGCCGGGCATCGGCCGCACCATCAACGGCGCCCGGATCTGGATCCACCTCGGCCCGTTCAGCTTCCAGCCCGGTGAGCTCGCCAAGGTGCTGCTGGTGATCGCGTTCGCCGGCTACCTGGTGCTGCACCGCGACGCCCTGGCCCTCGCCGGGCGCCGCGTGCTCTTCGTCGACCTGCCGCGCGGCCGCGACCTCGGACCGATCCTCGCGATGTGGCTGGTCAGCCTCGGCATCCTGGTCTTCCAGCACGACCTCGGCTCGAGCCTGCTCTTCTTCGGCCTCTTCCTGATCATGCTCTACGTCTCCACCGAACGGCCCGGTTGGCTGGTCGTCGGCGGGCTGATGTTCGTCGGCGGCGCGACGCTCGCCTACTTCCTCTTCGGGCACGTCCGGATCCGCTTCGACATCTGGCAGCACCCGTTCGACTTCTACGGCCCGGGCACCAGCGACAAGGCCTTCCAGCCGGTCGAGGCCAGGTTCGGCATGGGCTGGGGTGGCCTGATCGGGCGCGGCTTCGGCGACGGTGACCCCAACCGGGTGCCCTACGCCAACTCCGACTTCATCCTCTCCTCGATCGGTGAGGAGCTCGGCCTGACCGCCGTCATGGCGGTGCTGATGATTTACGGCCTGATCGTCGAGCGCGCGCTGCGCACCGCGCTGATCTGCCGCGACGCCTTCGGCAAGCTGGTCGCCACCGGTCTCGGCAGCGCGATCGCGCTGCAGGTCTTCGTCGTCGTCGGCGGCGTCACCGGGCTCATCCCGCTCACCGGTCTCACCACGCCGTTCCTCTCGTACGGCGGTTCCTCCCTCGTCGCCAACTGGGTGATCATCGCGTTGCTGCTCCGCATCTCCGACCAGGCCAGGCGCCCGCTGCCGTCGATCTCCGACGACACCACCGCCATCAGCACCGACGACACCCAGGTGGTCAAGGTGGTGAACGCGTGAACAAGCCGATCCGCACGGTCTCGATCTTCTGCCTGCTGCTCTTCGTGGCGCTGATGGTCAACGCCACCTACCTGCAGTACTGGAAGGCCGGGGCGCTCAACGACAACCCGCTCAACCGGCGCGTGCAGGTGGCGGCCTACTCCCAGGAGCGCGGCGCGATCCTGCTGCCCGGCCGCAACCCGGTGGCCGAGAGCGTGAAGTCCCACGACGAGTACAAGTTCCAGCGCACCTACCCCAAGCCGCTGCAGTACGCGCCGATCACCGGCTACTTCTCCTACTACGGCGCCACCGGCATCGAGCGGTCCCGCAACTCGGTGCTCTCCGGCGACGACCCGCGGCTGTTCGTCAACAACTTCGTCGACCTGCTCAGCAGCGACCCGCCGAAGGGCGGCAACGTCACGCTGACGATCGACCCCAAGGCGCAGCAGGCGGCGTACGACGGGCTCGCGGCCCTCGGCGACGGCGTGCAGGGCTCCGTGGTGGCGCTCGAGCCGGCCACCGGCAAGGTGCTCGCGATGGTGTCTCTGCCGACCTTCGACCCCAACAAGCTGGCGTCGCACGACCTGTCGGCGGTCGCGAAGCGGGCCAAGCAGCTCAACGACGACCCGACCGAGCCGCTGCTCAACCGGGCGATCCAGACCCGACTGCCCCCCGGCTCGACGTTCAAGGTCGTCACCGCCGCGGCCGCGATCGACAAGGGCCTGTACGACGCCGACTCCGAGGTGCCCGGCGGCGTGACCTACCAGCTCCCGCTGACCAGCGGCGAGAGCGGCGTGATCGACAACGAGGGCCGCAGCTGCGGCGCCAACGGCGCCAAGATCCCGTTCGCCCAGGCGATGGAGCAGTCCTGCAACACCACGTTCGCCCAGCTCGCGGGCGAGGTCGGCGCCGAGGACATGGCCAAGACCGCCGACGGGTTCGGGTTCAACCAGCACTACTTCGACGACCTGTCGCCGCAGGCCATCTCGGTCTTCCCGGAGGACCTCAACAAGGCCCAGCTCGGCCAGACCGGCTTCGGCCAGTTCGAGGTGGCCGCGACCCCGCTGCAGATGGCCATGGTCGCCGCCGGCCTCGCCAACGACGGCTCCGTGATGAAGCCCTACCTGGTCGACGAGGAGCAGTCGGCCGACCTCAACGTGCTCAGCAAGACGGACCCCGAGAAGTTCTCCCAGGCCGTCTCGGCCACCACCGCCAACGAGGTCACCAAGCTGATGGTCAGCACGGTCGACAACGGCACCGCGTCGCCGGGTGCGATCCCCGGCATCTCGGTCGCCGGCAAGACCGGCACCGCCCAGAGCGGGATCGACGACGTGCCGCCGTACGCCTGGTACATCTCGTTCGCACCGGCCGACAACCCCGAGGTCGCCGTGGCCGTGATGATCCAGAAGGCCGACATCCCCCGCGGTGAGATCGCGGGTGGCGTCTACGGCGGCCCCATTGCCAAGGCAGTCATGGAAGCGGTGATCAGGTGAGCCAGACACCCCACGGGTTCGCGGACGACTCCCGGCGCTACCGGCTCGACTCCCGGATCGCGACCGGCGGCATGGGCGAGGTGTGGCGCGCGACCGACACCCTCCTCGACCGGCAGGTCGCGGTGAAGCTGCTCAAGACCGAGTTCGCCGACAACCCGACCTTCCGGGTGCGCTTCGAGTCCGAGGCGCAGCACGCCGCCTCGCTGCACCACCCCAACATCGCCACCGTGTACGACGTCGGCGAGGCGTCCATGACCGACGGCTCGCGCTCCCGCCGGCCCTACCTGGTGATGGAGCTCGTCGACGGTCAGCCACTGTCGGCCGTGATGCGCCCCGACGTACCTATGGACCCGCTGGCGGTCCGCGAGCTCCTCGCCCAGGCGGCCGACGGTCTCGGCGCCGCCCACGCCAACGGCATCGTGCACCGCGACGTGAAGCCGGCCAACCTGATCGTCACCCCCGACCGGCAGATCAAGGTGACCGACTTCGGCATCGCCCGCGCAGCCGAGGGGGTCGGGCTCACCAGCACCGGCGAGGTGATGGGCACCCCGCAGTACCTCTCCCCCGAGCAGGCCCAGGGGCTGACCGCGTCCCCGGCGTCCGACGTCTACTCGTTGGGCGTCGTGGCGTTCGAGTGCCTGGTCGGCCGCCGGCCGTTCGTCGGCGAGACCGCGGTCGCGACCGCGCTCGCCCACCTGCGCGAGCCCGTGCCGGACCTGCCGCCGTCGGTCCCCGCCGACCTCGCCGCCGTCGTACGCCGGGCGCTGGCGAAGGACCCCGCCGAGCGCTTCGCCGACGGCAGCGCCTTCGCGGCCGCCCTGCGCAGCCCGGCGACCGCCGCCACCCAGGTCGTCGCGCCGCGGGCCCCCGAGCCCGCCACCCAGGTGATCGCACCGGTGCCGCCGCCGGTCGCCCCGCCGCCGCCGATGACGTACGAGGAGGAGCGCTCCGGCTGGGGGTGGGCGATCGCTGCCGTGATCGCGATCGTGGTGGTCGTCGCCGTCATCATCCTGCTGCTGACGCAGAACGGCGACGACACGGGACCCGACGAGGAGCAGACCCCGACCCCGACGCCGTCGTCGTCGGCGCCCTCGTCGCCCAGCGAGCCCACCTCGAGCGCGACCGAGGACACCACGGTGCGCATCGACGAGAGCCAGTACGTCGACCGGCCGCTCGCCGACGTCCAGCGCGAGCTCGCCGACCTGGGCCTGCGCGTGAACACCGAGCGGATCGACAACCCCGGCGACCAGATCGAGGGCGACGTCGAGAGCGTCAACCCGACCGGTGCGTTGCAGGTCGGCGACACCGTCAACGTGACGTTCTGGGGACCGGTGCCGCCGGAGTCGCCGAGCGAGTCGGCATCGGAGTCGCCGAGCGAGTCCCCGTCCGAGTCCCCGTCCGACAGCACCTCCCCGAGCAGCTAAGGCAAGGTCACCGTGAACAACCAACAGCCGATCGTCGTCGGCGGGCGCTACGAGCTCGGCGAGCTCCTCGGCCGCGGCGGGATGGCCGAGGTCCGCAAGGGTGTCGACACGCGCCTCGGCCGGGTCGTGGCCGTCAAGCGGCTGCGCACCGACCTGGCCAGCGACGCGACCTTCCAGGCACGGTTCCGGCGCGAGGCGCAGTCGGCCGCGTCGCTCAACCACCCGGCGATCGTCGCCGTCTACGACACCGGTGAGGAGCCCGCGGCCGACGGCTCCGGGATCTCCCAGCCCTACATCGTCATGGAGTACGTCGCCGGCCGCACCCTGCGCGACATCCTCCGCGAGGGCCGCAAGATCCTGCCCGAGCGGGCCCTCGAGATCACCAGCGGCGTCCTCTCCGCCCTCGACTACAGCCACCGCGCGGGGATCATCCACCGCGACATCAAGCCCGGCAACGTGATGCTCACGCCGAGCGGCGACGTCAAGGTGATGGACTTCGGCATCGCCCGCGCGATCAGCGACGCGTCCTCGACGATGACCCAGACCGCGGCCGTGGTCGGCACCGCCCAGTACCTCTCCCCCGAGCAGGCCCGCGGCGAGACCGTCGACTCCCGCTCGGACGTCTACTCCGCCGGCTGCCTGGTCTACGAGCTCCTCACCGGTCGGCCGCCGTTCGTCGGCGACAGCCCGGTCGCGGTCGCCTACCAGCACGTCCGCGAGCCCGCCGTACCCCCGTCGGACCACGACACCTCCCTCCCGCCCGAGGTCGACGCGATCGTGCTCAAGGCACTCGCCAAGCGCCTCGAGGACCGCTACCAGTCGGCCGCGGCGATGCGCAGCGACATCGAGCGCTACCTGGGTGGCCGTCCGGTGCAGGCGCCGATCCCGCCGCCGGTCGTCGCCGCGCCCCCGATCCCGCCGCCCACCGCGACGACCGCGGTCGTGACGTCGTACGACGAGGAGGAGCCGCGCAGCCGCACCGGCCTGATCATCGCGCTCGGCCTGCTGCTGGTGGTGCTGATCGCCGGTGCCGCCTACCTGCTCCCGCGGCTCTTCGAGCGCGCGCCGGACCAGGTGCCGACCCCCAACGTGATCAACAAGACCGAGAAGCAGGCGCGCGCGCTGATCGGCGACGCCGGCCTCGCGGTCGGGTCCATCGACCGGGAGAACAGCAGCGAGGTCGCCGCCGGCCGGGTGATCCGGCAGGACCCGGACCCCGACACGTACGTCGACCCGGACGCCAAGGTCGACCTGGTGGTCTCGCTCGGCAAGCCGCAGATCGAGGTGCCGTTCCTGATCGGGCAGGACAAGAAGGACGCCGAGGCCACGCTCGTCTCCCAGGGCTTCGACGTGGAGCTCAAGAAGGAGGAGTCGGACGAGGACAAGGACACGGTGACCCGCACCGAGCCCGCGCAGGGCACCACGGTGGCCGAGGGCACCCGGATCGTCGTCTACTTCTCCGACGGGCGCGAGAAGGTGCCCGACGTGGTGGGCAAGCAGCAGGCCGCGGCCGAGACCGCGATCCGCAACGCCGGCTTCGAGCCTCGGGTGATCGAGCAGTCCGACACCACCGAGCCGGCCGGCACCGTGATCGACCAGAGCCCGCGCGCCGGCGAGACGCCGTCCGAGGGCTCGACGGTCACGATCGTCGTGTCCAGCTTCGTGGAGCCCACCGAGACGCCGACCCCGAGCGACACCCCGACGGTGGACCCGACCGAGACGCCGGTGATCCCACCGGTGCAGCGGTCGGCGCGACCTCGTTAGCTCGTGGACCCCTTCAGCGGGGTCGCGTAGTTGAGGTCGGTCAGGCCGTCGTACGCCGGCGCTGTCAGGAGCGCCTCGACCGTGAGGTTCCAGCCGACGGCGATGTCGGGGTCGTCCGCGTCGTCGCGGTAGGCCTGGACGTAGGAGTCGTCGTCGACGGCGGCGAGCAGGGCGGTCTGGTCGCCGACGGCCTGGATGACGTAGGGCTGGGGGTAGGGCACGCCCTGCAGCTGCACGGAGTTGCCCTCGCACTTGATGCCGGTCGTCGAGACCACGCGCTGGCCCTGGATGGTCACCGCGGTGGCGCCGCCCTTCCAGAGCGCGTTGACGACGGCCTGGATGTCCTGCTGGTGCACCAGCAGCGGGTTGACGTTGCCGGTCGTCGAGTTGATGACGTCCTCGGGCGCGTCGGACAGCACGATCGTCACGCCCGGACCGCGCCGCGCGACGAGTCCGGCCGGGTCGCTGAGCGACGAGATCTCACGCTGGTAGCGGGAGAGCTCGCGGTCGCTGACCTTGGTGCTGAGCATGGTCACCTGGGCGTTGAGCGCCGCGACGCGGTCGCGCAGGTCGGCGTAGCTGTCCGCCTCGTCCTGGACCAGCGAGGCCAGGTCGGTGTAGCGGCCCGGCCGGAGGTCCGTGCCCTCGCTGTTGTTGGCGGAGACCACGAAGAGACCTCCGCACGCCAGCACCACCAGCGGCGTACCGAGGCGCCAGAGACGGTGGCGACGGCGCACCGGGTCGCCCGACCCGGAGGACCTCGCGTGGGATCCGGTGCTCACGTTGACTAAGGTATCCCGGAGTCCGTCCCAGCCCGGTACGGACGAGAGCATGGCCTCCACCACGCGAGGCCCCGCACGACCTCACGAACCATCCAGGAGCACCCGTGTCCAAGCTCAAGGCCAAGGACCCCCTCGCCCCCGACCGGGGCCCGATGGCGGCGCCGCGCTTCATCGTCGCGCTGGTCCTGATGGTGCTCGGCATCGCCTGGATCGCGTACTACTACATCGTCTTCGACCCGACGGCGTTCCCGGCGAAGGACGGCGGCTCGCCGACGTTCATGGGCGACCTCGGTGACTGGAACTACCTGATCGGCTTCGGGCTGCTCTTCGTCGGCCTGATCGTGTCGGCGCACCCGTCGACCCCGCTGGGCCGCGGCCGCGGCGTCGTGGTCGGCATGCTCGGCTGCTTCATCGTGGGGCTGCTCTGGATCTGCACCTACTACGTCTTCAGCAACGACCTCAGCAGCATCCCGGTCTTCGACGACCTCGGCCAGAAGAACCTGGTCGTCGGCATCGCCTTCATGGCGGTCGGCTTCACCTTCGCCACGCGCTGGGAGTGAGGGCGCGCCGTACCTGTCTCCGACGCCGGTCGGTCCGCGAGGACCGGCCGGCGTCGCTCATTTCTCCACAGCTGTGTGCACAGCTGTGGAGGAACTACAGGCGTGTAGTTCTCCACAGGTGAGTGCACAGCTGTGGACAACTGTCCCGGCTGCGCCGGGGTCGTCGAGTGGGGCGGCGGCCCTCAGGCCAGCGCAGCCGTCCGGGCCACGATCGCCAGGAGCGTCACGACGGTGAGGGCGACCAGGCCCGCGGACTGGTACGCCGTCCGGTGCCGGCGCGGGGCGTAGACCAGGACCCCCGCCACCAGGACGCCGCCGACGAAGCCGCCGACGTGGCCCTGCCACGAGATGTTGCTGATCGTCGCGGTCATCAGGAAGTTGATGGCGAGCAGGACCACGATGCCCTGGACGTTGACCCGGATCTTCAGCGAGACGACGAGCATCGCGCCGAGCAGTCCGAAGATCGCGCCGGACGCACCGACGGTCGGGGTGTACTCGGGGGCGGCCCAGTAGACGAGGGCCGAGCCGGTGAGGGCGCTGATGAAGTAGAGCGCGAGGTAGCGGACCCGGCCGAAGTAGATCTCGAGCTGCGGGCCGAAGAGGTAGAGCGCGAACATGTTGAACGCGATGTGCAGCAGCTGCACGTGGGTGAAGGCGCCGGTGATCAGCTGCCAGTAGGCGCCGTCCGAGACGCCGGGCATCCAGGTCCCGTTGCACGCCGCCTGGCTGACGTGCAGCTGGACGAAGCCGTTCTGCAGGTCGCAGAACCCGCTCGGCCGGAGCGCGAGGAGGTCGACCAGCCGGCTCGACGCGGCCCCGGTGGCCAGGATCGCGATCCACACGGCGACGTTGAGCCCGATCAGGACGAGGGTCGTCGTCGAGGCGTTGGTGGGCCGGAGCCCGCCGTACGCCGTCCGCCCGCTGCGGGTGGACTTCTTGCCCTCGGCCACGCACTCGGGGCACTGGAACCCGACGGCCGCGTCGCGCATGCAGTCGGGGCAGATCGGCCGCTCGCAGCGCTGGCAGCGGATGTGCGACTCCCGACCGGGGTGCCGGTAGCAGGTGGGCACCCCGGCGGGAGCCGGTTGATCGGTCATCGGGAGGTGGTTCGGTCGATCAGGC
The DNA here is from genome assembly GCF_039543825.1 of Nocardioides conyzicola. Taxonomy (NCBI): domain Bacteria; kingdom Bacillati; phylum Actinomycetota; class Actinomycetes; order Propionibacteriales; family Nocardioidaceae; genus Nocardioides; species Nocardioides conyzicola. The sequence continues at coordinate 1,791,876 of NZ_BAABKM010000002.1, forward strand.
GCCGACGATCTCGACGGTCTCGATGACGACCGGGTCCTTGGGCTTGTCGCCGGGACCGGTCGGGGTCGTGCCGATGGCGTCGACGACGTCGCGCGACGCCTGGTCGGCGACCTCGCCGAAGATCGTGTGCTTGAAGTTCAGCCACGTCGTCGGTGCGACGGTGATGAAGAACTGCGAGCCGTTGGTGCCCGGCCCGGCGTTGGCCATCGCCAGCAGGTAGGGCTTGTCGAAGGTGAGCTCGGGGTGCGGCTCGTCCTTGAACGTGTAGCCCGGGCCGCCGGTGCCGGTGCCGGTCGGGCAGCCGCCCTGGAGCATGAAGCCCTCGATGACGCGGTGGAAGATCAGGCCGTCGTAGAACGGGCCCGTCTTGCCGTTGCCGGCGTCGTACTCCTTGGTGCCCTGGGCGAGCCCGACGAAGTTGTCGACCGTCAGGGGGGCGTGGTTCGGGAACAGGTTGATCGTGATGTCGCCCCGGTTGGTCTTCAAGATGGCCTGCTGGTCCGCCATGACTGCCTCTCACGTTTGGTGGGTACACCACGGACGTACGCGGTGCTGTTGCCGTCCGATCCTCGCACGGTCGACAAGCAGCCCCGCCGCTGGCCGGGCCTCTGGTTCGGTCACCAGTGACATGATCGAACCAGCCAGAGACACGACGAGAGGAAGCCTCATGGGTCTGCGGAAGAACAAGTCGATCCTCGACCAGGCCGGTGACACGGTCAGCGAGTACGTCGAGCAGGTCAAGCCCCAGCTCGAGGCCGCGTTCGCGACGGCCCGGGACAAGGCCGGGCCGGTCCTCGCGGACGCACGTGACAAGGCCGGGCCGGTGATCGCCGACGCACGAGCGAAGGCGGCGCCGTACGTCGCGGACGCGCGTGACAAGTCCGGTGCCTACATCTCCGACGCGCGCGACAAGGCGGGTCCGGCCATCGCCGCCGGCGCCGCCGTGGCCGCCGAGAAGATCGCGGCCGGTGCGGCCGCCGCTGCCGAGTTCGCGGCGGACGCCGCGGAGTCCGCGGCCGACAAGGTGGCCGAGGTCGCCGAGCCGAAGAAGAAGGGCAGCAAGCTCAAGAAGCTGGTGCTGATCACCGGCCTCGCGGCTGCTGCGGCCTTCGTGGTCTCGCGGCTCAAGGGTGGCAAGCAGAGCGAGAACTGGCAGTCGTCGTACACGCCGACGCCGGCTCCCGCACCGACCCCGGCCCCCACGCACGCAGCCGTGGTGACCGAGGACGACGAGGCCGGCGCCGCGCCCGGCGAGGCGCTCGCCGACAAGGCGGAGTCGCCCCACCCGGTGACCACCCCCGACGACCCGGCCGACGTGGTCGAGGTCGACGACAAGGCGTAGCCGCTAACGCGGACGGGACCGGCCGGTGGCGATGTCCACCGGCCGGTTCTCGTCTATCCAGGCATCGATCCGCTCCCACCACCCGAAGAGCCACTCGATCCGCTCCTCGCGGCCGACCGGGATGTCCGAGCGCGGGATTTGCCACCAGCGCATGATGATCCGCTTGTCCATCGGCAGCTCGCGCCACACCTCACCGACGGTGACCATGTGGTCCAGCCCGGTGTGCGCCACGAGCACGACGTCCGCGTCGGGCGCGGCGTCCAGCGCCGCGAGGAAGCCACCGGGACGCGGCGCCAGCACGTGGATCATCCGCTCGGCGCGCTGCGCCATCCGCTCCATCCCCAGCTTGCGGAGTCGGTCGATCGCCTTCTCCCGGCGGTGCGGGGTGAAGTTGCCGCCCTCCGGGAAGATCACGAACGCGTCGTTGGCGTCGAGCCCGGTCGCCAGGTCGGCGATCTGGGACTCGAGGTCCTGCTCCGGCCCCGGGTTGGGGGTGATGAAGCGGGCGGGGATCCGGCTGAGCACCACCGAGATCATCGGGTCCCACGCCAGGGTGTCCTTGAGGACCACCCGCGGCTCGCGGTCGTACCACGCCATCAGCGTGTGGATCAGCACGAACGAGTCGCCCGGGCCGGCGTGCCGGCAGCAGACCAGGATCGGCCGGCCGGCGTGCTCGAGGGGACCGGGACCCTCGGACTCGATGGTCAGGCGCAGCACCCGCCGGGCCTCGCGGAAGAACACCCACATCGTGCCCTGCACCAGGTCGTAGTGGATGCCCTCGAAGTACGGCGTCCGCAGCCGCCACCCGAAGCCGGACGCGATCCACAGCCCGAGCATCACCACGAGCAGCAGCGCCTCGCAGGTGAGGTAGACGATCACGATCCACAGGAAGCGCAGCGGGCGCAGCCGTCCGGCCACGACGGGCGAGAGCGCGGCCGCGCCGATGAGCCAGAACGGCAGCGTGACCCAGACCAGGACGGCCAGGGCGACCACGGCCGGCGCGACCACGCAGCGCCGCAGCACCCAGATCACGGGCTGAGGTGCTCGTCGAGGTAGGCCACGGTCGCCTCGTAGGTCAGGTCGATCCGCTCCTGCATGCCGGAGAAGTCACGGGTCCCGAGCACGCTGTCGTCCTTGCCGGACGTGCCCCGGGCCGGCAGCACGTGCGCCTCGACGCTGGCCGGGAGCTCCTCGAGCTCGCGGTTGAACCGGTGCCGCCGGGCGATCTCGAAGGAGACCTTGGCGACCTCCCACGGACGCTTGGGCACCGTCAGCGGACGGTCGATCCGGCCGACCTGGAGCACGAAGACCCGCGAGGCACCGAGCTGGACGGCGCGACCGAGCGGGATCGAGTTCACGATGCCGCCGTCGAGGTAGTGCTCGTCACCGACCTTCGCCGGCGGCAGCAGCCCCGGTACGGCGGCGCTCGCGACGACCGCGTCGACGACCGGACCGGAGTCGAACCAGTGCTCGGCGGCCCGCTCGATGCTGGCCGCACACACCTGGAACCGGATGGGCAGCTCCTCGAAGGTGAGGTCGCCGAACTCGTCGACCAGCGCCTGCTTCAGGGGAGCGGACGACCAGAGGTGGGTGCCGGTCGACACGGCCCGGCGCACGGTCCGCAGCGGGCTGTCGCCGTACACGTCGGCGCCACCGGCGGCCGCGCCCTCCCAGAGGGCGGTGAGCTTGGGGATGACCGAGGGGTCGGGGTCCCGCGCGACCATCGCGCCGTTCAGGGCGCCGATGCTGGTGCCGAGGACCAGGTCGGGGGCGATGTCGCGCTCGAAGAGCGCCCGCAGCATGCCGACCTCGACGGCGCCGAGGACGCCACCGCCGCCGAGGACGAAGGCGGTGGTCATGGGCGGGTCACGCTGGAGAGGATGCCACGAGCTCCGGGTTCTCGGCTCGCACCTTCTGGGTGACCTTGTGCTCGACCCAGAAGATCAGCAGCGGGACCAGGCCGGCGATCAGCATCAGCAGCGTGAACGCGACCGACCAGCGCGCCCGGCGGGCCAGGAAGAAGGCCACCACGACGTACACCATGAAGAGCCAGCCGTGGAAGAGCCACATGATGCTGGCGCTCTCGCCGAACTGCTGCAGGCTGCTGCCCTCGGTGGCGAGGTACTTCAGCGGCAGGGCGACGAGCGCGCAGAAGGCGAGCAGCACGCCGACGACCAGGGCCAGCACGCGGTAGGCGTTGAACAGCTTCACGGGGCCAGCCTACGGATCGGTCGAGGCGGCCTCGGCGGACTCCGTCGCGAGCGCCCCTTCCGCTGTCGTGTCCGTCACCCACCGCCACCAGATGAAGGCGGCGAAGAGGCCGAAGAACCACCACTCGATGGCGTAGAGCAGGTTGCGGATCCCGGTGAACGCGCCGACGTCGGGGAGCTGGGAGACGCTCGCCGCGTCCATGCCGGTCTCCGGCTCGGAGGCGACGCCGTACGCACCGTAGAGGTCCTGGTCGACGTGCTGGATGAGGTCGGCGATGCGCAGCTGCGGGAGGACGTCGTCGCTGGGGTCCTGGTCGGTCTCGCCGGTGCCCTCGGGCGGCTGGAGCAGGGCGACCAGGCTGGTCTCGCCGCTCGGCGGCGCCGGGGCGTCGTCCGGGTCCGCGACCCACCCGCGGACGACGGGCAGGGCCGAGTCGCTGCCGTCGACGGTGAGCGGCGTGACCACCCAGTAGCCGTCGTGCCCGTCGTGCTCGCGGCCGGAGACGTAGACCGTGCCGTCCGGCACCCAGGTGCCCGACACCGACACCGGCTGCCCGACCCGGTTGCCGGGGAAGGGGTCGTCGGGTCCCATCACGTCCTCGAGCGGCATCGGGTCGGCGTGGGTGAGGTCGGCGGCCTCGGCGGCGCGATGGGCCTGCCACGCGTCGTACTGCCAGACGCCGAGGCCGCCTGCGATGGCGACGAGGACGACCGCCAACAGGTGCGCGCCCCAGTAGCGCGGGGCGAGCGGACTGGGCACGCCATCAGCGTACGCAGCCCACCCGCCCCGCTCCCGCGGTGGGTTCCGCGCCTACTTCTTGTGCTTCTTGGCCTTCACCACGACGGTCTTGGTCGCCTTGGCGGCGTTGTAGGCCCCCGCCGCCGCGAACGACACCGTCACCTTGTGCTTGCCGGGCTTGAGCTTCGGCAGCGTGAACGTGGCCAGGCCCGAGCGCAGCACGCCCTGCTGCGCGCGCAGCTTGTCCACCGCGAACGTCACCACGCCGCCGACCAGGGCGGTGCCGGACGTGACGTTGACGTACGCCTTCGGGCGCTGGCCCTGCAGGACCTTGCCGGGCAGCGACAGCTTGATGCGCGGGGTGAGCCTGTTGATCTTGACGGCCGCGGTCGTGAAGGGGGGCGGCGTGGCGCCGGCTCCCATGGTGGAGAACAACAGCGACAGGAGCACCGGGTAGGTGACCGTGGCGCTGATCGTGGAGCCCGCGTCGCCACCGGTCGGGGTGTACGACGGCCCGGTCACGCCGATCGGGCCGCCGTTGCGGTTCCACGTCACGACGGGGTCGGACGACAGGCCCAGGCCGAGGCCGCCCATGCCGCTCAGCGCCGCGCCCAGCTCGGTGAGCGAGCTGGGGACCGAGACCGTCAGCGCCCGGCCGACGCCCGGCGTGCCGTTCAGCTTCGGGGTCGCGATGGTGACGGTCAGCGGCGCCGTGGCACCGTCGCCGATGGTCAGGGCACCGGCGCCGACGGCGAGACCCGCCCCGCCCAACAGCGTCGTGATCGAGCAGGTGGCCAGGCCGACGCAGGTCAGTCCGGCCCAACCGCCCATGACCAGGACGCCGTACGTGCCGGCCGGGACCTCCTCCGCGAACGAGGAGGCCGCCACGGGAGTGCCGCCGCCGTCGGGGACGCCGAGAGAGACGGGTCCGGACCCGTCGGAGGGGACCAGCTCGACCGCGCCCGTCACGGGGTGACCCAGGTCGTCGACGAGGGTGAGGGCGATGATCCCGTTGCCCGGGTCGACCGCGTTCGCCGGCGTGGCGACCGCGACGGTACCCAGGATGAGCGCAGCGGCGGCGAACACAGCCGTCAGCCGCGGGAGACGTGAGCGCACAGTGGCTCCTTGGAACTAGGGATTCCCGAGAGGACAGAGTCCGTCCGATTCAATCGGAACCCCAAGGCGTTCCGGGTCAGAACGCCCTGATCCGTCCAGATGGTCCAGACCCGGGTCCGTGACGACGACTCTCATACTGGTCAGACCACTTGACCACCGCCGGTCGGCGTGCCTACGGTGCCTCCCATGCCTCTGCAGCCGGTCCACCGCCGCTCCGTGCCCGACGAGGTCTTCGACCAGGTGCTCGCCGAGGTCGTCGACGGCGGCATCGGCGCCGGCGAGACGCTGCCCAGCGAGCGGCGACTGGCCGAGGTGCTCGGCGTGTCCCGACCCGCCGTGCGCGAGGCCCTGCAGCGGATGACGCAGACTCGGCTGCTCGATGTCCGGCACGGCGGCGCCACCACGGTCCGCGACTTCCGGCGGTACGGCGGCCTCGACCTGCTCCCGCTCCTCCTGGTGCGCGGTGGGGTCATCGACCCGGCGGTCGCCCGCAGCATCCTCGAGGCCCGCCTCGTCGTCGGTCCGGGGGCCGCCGCCCTGGCGGCCGAGCGCGGCGGCCCGGCGCTCGAGGCCCTGCTCGCGGAGACCGTGGACGCGCTGGCCGCGACCGACGACGCCGTCGAGCAACAGCAGCACGCCCTGGCGTACTGGGACCAGGTGGTCGACGCCGCGGACTCGATCGTCTTCCGGCTGATGTTCAACAGCCTGCGCGCGGCCTACGAGCCGGCGCTCGAGGCGCTGGCGCCGCTGATGGCCGCAGAGGTGGGCCAGCCCGGCGCCTACCGGCTGCTCGCCACCGCGATCGGCGCCGGCGACCCGGAGACCGCACGGGCCGCCGCCGACCGGGTGCTGCGGCCCGCGACGACCACCATCCTGTCCGCCCTCGAGGCCCTGGAGGAGTCATGAGCGACGCATCCCCCGACATCGAGCGGCTGGCGGCGCAACGGCTGGCCGCCGACGAGCAGCGCATCACCGGCTCCCGCCGTACCCTCGTCTCCCTCGGTGGCGCCTGGCGGGCCTTCTGGCGGGCGCCGAGCCCCTGGATGATCTCGGCGTTCCTGGTGGCCGCCGTGATCGGGCGCGTCGCAGCGGGCTCCGGGGCGTGGTGGGAGCTGCTGGTCCCCGTCGGTCTGGTCGCGCTCTTCCCGCTGATCGAGTGGGTCATCCACGTCTGCATCCTGCACTGGCGCCCGCGCCGCCTCGGCCCGGTCGAGGTCGACTCGCTGCTCGCCCGCAAGCACCGCGCACACCACGCCGACCCGCGCGACCTGCCGCTGGTGTTCATCCCGTGGCCCGCGCTCGCCTGGCTGCTCCCGTCGTACGTCGTGGTCGCGTGGCTCGCGACACCGACCACGACGAGCATGCTCACCCTGCTGGTCTCCGTCTACGGGATCAAGCTCGGCTACGAATGGACCCACTACCTCGTGCACAGCGACTACCGGCCGCGCAGCCGGTGGTTCCGATCGGTGTGGCGCAACCACCGGCTGCACCACTACAAGAACGAGCACTACTGGTTCACGGTCACCACGGCCGGGACCGCGGACCGGCTGCTCGGCACCTACCCCGATCCCGCGTCGGTCCAGACCTCTCCCACCGTCCGGTCGCTGCACGCGCGCGAAGGGCTCTGAGGGCGGCAGGATCGCGGGCATGACCATCCGTCACCTCAACTGCGCGACCATGCACCCTGTCGGGTCGTTCGGTGGCCGGGTCGCGCCGACCTCGATGGTCGCCCACTGCCTGCTGGTCGAGCGGCCCGCCGGCCTGCTGCTCGTCGACACCGGGTTCGGCACCGCCGACGTCGCCGACCCGCGCCGGCTCGGCCAGCCCTTCCGCGCGATCGTGCGCCCCGAGCTGCTCGCCGCGGAGACGGCGCTCGCGCAGGTCACCGCCCTCGGGTACGCCGCCGCGGACGTCACCGACATCGCGCTGACCCACCTCGACCTCGACCACGTGGGCGGCATCTCGGACTTCCCCGGCGCCCGAGTCCACGTGTTCGCCGACGAGCACGACGCCGCGCTGCACCCGACCTTCCAGGAGAAGGCCCGCTACCTGCCGGTGCAGTGGGCGCACGGTCCCGACTGGGTGCGCCACGACGTGCCCGGCGACGCGTGGTTCGGCTTCGGGTCCGTCACCGCGCTCGACGACGACGTGCTGCTGATCCCTCTCCAGGGCCACACCCGCGGGCACTGCGGCGTCGCCGTACGCCGTCCCGACGGCGGCTGGCTGCTGCACGCCGGCGACTCGTACTTCCACGCGTCGGAGAAGCTCACGCCGCCGGCCCCGCCGTTCGGGCTCAAGGTCTTCCAGCGGCTGATGGGCGTCGACGACAAGCGGCGGCTGGCCAACCAGGCCCGGCTCCAGGAGCTGCAGCGGGCCCACTCCGACGAGGTGACGATCTTCTGCGCCCACGACGCCGACGAGCTCGCGGCGTTCGGCGGTGGCGCCTAGCTGCCCCAGGTCCGGCTCAGCACGAGCCGGTGAGTGGGCAGCGCCTGCTGGTAGACCTGCGTCCCCTTCTTCGTGAGGCAGACGAAGACGGCGCGCCGGTCGTCGGCGCACATGCTGCGCTCGACGAGTCCGTCGCGCTCGAGCCGCGCGACCGCCCGCGAGAGAGCACTCTGGCTGAGGTGGATGTCGCCGGCGAGGTCGCTCATGCGGTACTGCCCACAGTTCGCGTCGACCACCCGCTCGAGCACCTCGAACTCACTCAGCCCGATCTCGTGGTCGTCCTGGAGAGCCTTCTCCAGGGCGCAGCTCACGGCCGCGTGTCGCTCGAGCAGCTCGCGCCACTCGTCGACCAGCCCCGCCGACGGGTCGTCGGAGGTCGACGTTGTGGTGGGACGAGCCATGACCGGATGGTAACGCGCGCGCTACATCAATGCAAACACATTAATTGTGCTTGCATTGAATGCACACGCATGGAAGTGTTCTACGGGTGACTTCATCCACCACCTCATCTCCTCCCCCTGCTACCGCGGGCTCCCTCACCTGGGCTCCCCGCGTCTGGGCGATGCTGATCACCCTCTGCATCGTCCTGTTCCTCGACGGTCTCGACGTGTCGATGATCGGGGTGGCACTGCCGTCCATCGGCGAGGAGCTCGACCTGTCGACGTCCTCGCTGCAGTGGCTCGTCAGCGGCTACATCCTCGGCTACGGCGGTCTGCTCCTGCTGGGCGGGCGCACCGCCGACCTGCTCGGTCGCCGCAAGGTCTTCCTCGTCGCCCTCGCGGTCTTCGCGCTCGCCTCGCTCGCGGGCGGCCTGGTCAGCACCGGGCCGCTGCTGATCCTGACGAGGTTCGTCAAGGGTCTGGCCGCGGCCTTCACCGCACCGACCGGGCTCTCGATCATCACGACGAACTTCGCCGAGGGCCCGGCGCGCAACAAGGCGCTGTCGATCTACACGGTCTTCGGCGCCGGTGGCTACTCCTCCGGCCTGCTCTTCGGCGGCCTGATGGCGGGCGTCGGCTGGCGGTGGACCTTCCTGCTGCCCGTGCCGATCGCGCTGGCCGCGCTGGCCGCTGCCTTCCTGCTGCTGCCGAAGGACGAGCCGGTGGAGGGCGGTGGCCACGACCTGCTGGGTGCCGCACTCTCCACGGGAGCCATGTTGCTGCTCGTCTACACCGTCGTCACCGCACCCGAAGTCGGGTGGGCGTCGGCGCGGACCGTCGTCTCCTTCGTCCTGGTCGCGATCCTGATGGCGCTCTTCGTGCTGGCCGAGAGCCGGGTCCGGCACCCGCTGGTCCGGCTGGGCATCCTCCGCAAGGCGTCGCTGGTCCGCGCGAGCCTGGCCATCATCGCCGTCGCGGGCTCCTACTTCAGCTGGCAGTTCATCGTGACCCTGTACCTCCAGGACACCCTGGGCTGGTCGCCGTTGAAGCTGGCGCTCGCGCTGCTGCCCGTCGGCGTGATGGTCGCGGCCTCGGCGGTGTTCTCCGACAAGCTCGTCAACCGGTTCGGCACCGCACGGATCATCGCGGTCACCATGGCGGTGATGGCCGTCGGCTACCTGCTGTTCCTCCGGCTCGACACCACGCCGTCGTACCTCACGATGATCCTTCCGGCAGTCCTGCTCATCGGCGTCGGCTGGATCGGCTTCCCCGCGATCAACATCCAGGCGACCTCCGGCGTCGACGACGACGAGCAGGGCCTGGCGGCGGGCGTCCTGCAGACCTCCATGCAGGTCGGCGCGGCCATCGTCCTCGCGGTCACGACGGCCCTGATCGCGTCGAGCGCAGACGGCTCGGCGTCGCAGGAGAGCGTCCTCGACGCCTTCCACCCCGGTCTCGTCTTCGCCGCGGCGGTGTCGATTGCCGGTGCCGCGGTGGCAGCGCTCGCGCTGCTGCCCCGTCGTCGCGCCGCGTCCCCCGTCGAGCCGGAGCTGCCCCAGCCCGTGCTCGCGGCCACCGGCGACTGACCGCTCCGACAGCACAACGGCCGGGCCCCTGTCGGGGCCCGGCCGTTCTCGCGTGTGGAGCCCAGGGGCGGCGAGTCAGGTGTCACCTGCCGCGGGCGGCCCCGATCTTCAGCTTCTTCGCCATGACACGGGACGCCACCGTGGCACTTCCGGCGTACTCGACCCGCAAGCGGTAGGTCCCTGGGCGGAAGTCCCCCACGGGGATCCGCACCGACCCACCGCGGAGCACGGCGTGCCGGCGCCAGCTGCCGAGGGCCAGCTCGACGGCACCGGTCGGCTTCGCGCCCCGGGCGGTGACGCGGACCAGGATCGCGGGACGGGCGCCTCGCTTGAGCCGGGCGGTGATCGACGCCCGTGCCAACGGGGTGGTGGGACCGGGCGGCGTGGTCGTGGCGGGCGCGGTGACGGCCACGGATCGCATGTCGTAGGAGGTGGGTGCGTCCACGACGACGTGGTTCATCATCGAGGTCCCGGTGTAGTCGCGACTGATCCGGGCGCTGATCGACCGGTCGGCGTCCGCAGCCGACGGGACATAAGTGGTGCCGGTCGCGCCCGTCGGGACGCCGTCGCGCAGCCACAGGACCTGCAAGATGCCGGTGTACGGCGTCCCGGTCGACTGGCTCGCTGCGACGAGGCTCTGCTCGACCGCGGTGAGCTGCGGCGGCACGCTCACGGTGAGCGGAGCACCGACCACACCGGTGCCCGCGATCGACGGCAGGGTCACGGTCAGGTGCACGGCCTTGGTGTCGGTGCCCACATCGACTGCCGTCGCCGGGTCGAGCTCGAAGGTCGCGACGTTCGGGTCACAGACCGCGATCCCGTGGCACGCCAGTCCGCCGAACGACGTCATCGCCGCGACGCCGTACGTCCCCGGCGGCAGGGGAACGGCGCGCAGCGCGGTGGCGGGATCTCCGGCGTCGACGAACGAGTCGCCCGACGCGTCCCAGATCCGCAAGGCCGCGGGGACCGGGTCGCCGTACTGGTCGCTGATGGAGACGACCAGGAAACCGTCGCCCGGGTCCGCCTGAGCCGACACGGTGAGACCACACACAGCGGCGACGACCGTGGCCAGGACGAGCGCGATCGAGCGGCCGAGACGAGTGAGCACGAGCATCCTCCTGAGAATGGAGCCGGTGCCCCCATTCTGACGGAGGTGCCTGGCTCGCGCCGGAGAATGGTCGAGGATCGGGTGGAGCCTAGGGGACTCGAACCCCTAACCCCCTGCTTGCAAAGCAGGTGCGCTACCAATTGCGCCAAGGCCCCGATGCGGTCAGCGACCGCCGGTGGATCAGGACCGGGTGACGCTGTCCGTCGCCTCGGCCCAGAGAGCCTGCTCGTGCTTGCCCTCGTCGAGCTTCTTCTTGACCACGACGGCCGTGGCGGCCGCGAGCACGAGGAGCAGGATCTTCTTCATGGTGACTCCCATGGAGCTGGGTTGCGTACCGGGTTGGTGGGCCTAAGAGGACTTGAACCTCTGACCTCTTCCTTATCAGGGAAGCGCTCTAACCGTCTGAGCTATAGGCCCCGGACCGAGAGGGAACGTTACCCCACCCTCGGAGTGCCCGACAAAACGGCGTCGGGCGTTGTGGGTTGCGGTGCGTACGGCGTCAGCGCTCGTCCTCGGCGAGGGTGAGCTCCACCCCGCCGAGCAGCGCCGCTGCCATGTTGTAGAGGAAGGCTCCGAGCGTCGCGATCGCGGTGATCAGGATGACGTCGACGACCGAGACCAGGATCGTGAAGCCCATGACGCGGGACATCCCGACGTACTTCTCGACGTCCCAGGTGCCGGCGTCCTCGCCGCCCACGACGTCCTGCACCGTCTGGTTGATCGAGTCCCAGACGCCGGCCGCGGACAGCACGGACCAGATGATGAAGACCGACACCACGGTCACGACGCCGAAGGCGATCGCGAGCAGGAAGGACGTCTTCATGACCGACCACGGGTCGATCCGGGTGAGTCGCAGCCGCGCCCGGCGCGGCGGCTTCCGGTTGGGGGAGGCCTTCTTGGCGGCCGCCTTCGAGCGCGGGTCCGCGTTGGCCCGGTGCTCGTCGGTGGCCTTGCCGACCGCTGAGGAGATGCGCTCGCCGAGCCCGCGCGTCGCCGGCTTCGAGCCTGGTGCCGGCGTCGTGCCGGTGCTCGAGCGGTCTGCGGCGGTGCGAGTGGCGGTGCTCTCGGTGGACCGGTCGGTCATCAGGCCTCACTCTCCCCGTCGGTGTCGGGGCCGGGTGCGTCGACGGCGTCAGACGCCGCCTCCTCGTTGACTGTTCCCTCGATTGTTGCACCCGGGACCTGATCGGACGATTCGACCGCTCCGGACTCGTCGTCGACCTCGGCCTCCTCGTCCTCACGCGACTCGACGGAGCGGGCCACGACGGCGACCGAGTCCCCGGCCTTCGGGCCGACGAACTTCACGCCCATCGTGGAGCGCCCGGTCGGCCGGAAGTCGGCGTTGATCGGGCTGCGCACGACCTGGCCGTTCTGGGTGATCGACAAGACCTCGTCACCCTCCTCGACGATGAACGCACCGACCAGCTGGCCGCGGTCCTCGTTGGCGAGGGCCATGGCCTTGATGCCGAGACCGCCGCGGTTGGTGATGCGGTACTCCGAGATCCGGGACCGCTTCGCGAAGCCGCCGTCGGTGATCGTGAAGACGTACTGCTCCTTGACGTCGGCGGCCTCGCCGGCGGCGGCAGCCTCCTCGGCAGCGACCTGCTCGGCGCGGATCACGGACATCGAGAGCACGGAGTCCGCGTCGCTGCGGAACTTCATGCCGGTGACGCCGGACGTCGCGCGACCCATCGGCCGCAGCTGCGAGTCGGCCGCCTGGAAGCGGATGGCCTGGCCCTTGCGGGAGACCAGCAGGATGTCGTCCTCGGCGTTGACCAGCTCGGCGCCGATCAGCTCGTCGTCGTCCTCACGGAAGTTGATCGCGATGACGCCGGCCTGGCGCGGGCTGTTGTAGTCGCCGAGGCGGGTCTTCTTGACCAGGCCGTTGCGGGTCGCGAGCACGAGGTACGGCGCCTGCTCGTAGTCGCGGATCGCCAGCACCTGGGCGATGTTCTCGTCGGGCTGGAAGCTGAGCAGCCCGGCCACGTGACCGCCCTTCGCGTCGCGCGACGCCTCGGGCAGGTTGTAGGCCTTCGTGCGGTAGACGCGACCGGCTGTCGTGAAGAACAGCAGCCAGTGGTGGTTGGTGGTCGCGATGAAGTGCTCGACGACGTCGTCGCCGCGCAGCGTCGCCCCGCGCACGCCCTTGCCGCCGCGCTTCTGGATCCGGTACTGCTGGCGCTGGGTGCGCTTCGCGTAGCCGCCGCGGGTGATCGAGACGACCAGCTCCTCGTCGGGGATCAGGTCCTCCATCGAGAGGTCGCCGTCGGCCGCGATGATCTGGGTACGCCGCTCGTTGCCGTACTTCTCGACGATCTCGGCGAGCTCGTCGATCACGATCTGCCGCTGGCGGGCGACGTTGGCAAGGATGTCGCGGAACTCCGCGATCTCGAGCTCGATCTCGGCCAGGTCGTTGATGATCTTCTGCCGCTGGAGGGCCGCCAGCTGGCGCAGCTGCATGTCGAGGATCGCGGTCGCCTGGATCTCGTCGATGTCGAGCAGCTCGATCAGGCCCTCGCGCGCCTCGGCCACGTCGGGCGAGCGGCGGATGAGGGCGATGACCTCGTCGAGCTGGTCGAGCGCCTTGACCAGACCGCGCAGGATGTGGGCCCGCTCCTCGGCCTTGCGCAGCCGGAACTCGGTGCGCCGGCGGATGACCTCGATCTGGTGCTCGACCCAGTTGCTGATGAACTGGTCGATCGACAGCGTGCGCGGCACCCCGTCGACCAGGGCGAGCATGTTGGCGCTGAAGTTGGTCTGGAGCTCGGTGTGCTTGAGCAGGTTGTTGAGCACGACCCGGGCGACGGCGTCGCGCTTGAGCACGACGACCAGGCGCTGGCCGGTGCGGTCGGACGTGTCGTCGCGGACGTCGGCGATGCCCTGCACCCGGCCGCCGTCGGCGAGCTCGGCGATCTTCAGGGCGAGGTTGTCCGGGTTGACCATGTAGGGCAGCTCAGTGATCACCAGACAGGTGCGCCCGCGGGCGTCCTCGTCGACCTCGATCACCGCGCGCTGGGTGACCGAGCCGCGACCGGTGCGGTAGGCCTGCTCGATGCCCTGGTGGCCGACGATGAGCGCGCCGTTGGGGAAGTCGGGGCCCTTGATCCGCTCGAGCAGCGCGTCCTGGAGCTCCTCGCGGGTGGCGTCCGGGTGCTCGAGCGCCCAGGTGGCGCCGGCGGCGACCTCGATCAGGTTGTGCGGCGGGATGCTGGTCGCCATGCCGACCGCGATGCCCGCGGAGCCGTTGACCAGCAGGTTGGGGTAGCGCGCCGGCAGGACGACGGGCTCCTCGGAGCGGCCGTCGTAGTTGGGCTGGAAGTCGACGGTCTCCTCGTTGATGTCGCGGACCATCTCGAGGGCCAGCGGCGCCATCCGGCACTCGGTGTACCGCATGGCGGCGGCCGAGTCGTTGCCCGGCGAGCCGAAGTTGCCCTGCCCGTTGATCAGCGGCGCGCGCATCACCCACGGCTGCGCGAGCCGGACGAGGGTGTCGTAGATCGCGGTGTCGCCGTGCGGGTGGTACTGACCCATCACGTCGCCGACCACGCGCGAGCACTTCGAGAAGCCGCGGTCGGGGCGGTAGCCGCCGTCGTACATCGCGTAGAGCACCCGGCGGTGCACCGGCTTCAGTCCATCGCGTACGTCGGGCAGCGCGCGCCCGACGATGACGGCCATCGCGTAGTCGATGTAGGCGCGCTGCATGGAGGTCTGCAGCTCGACGGGCTCGATCCGGCCGCCCGGGCCCAGGGGAGGAGTGCCGCCGTCGGTGGGGGTCTCAGTCACAGGTCTTCGTCTCTCTCGTCGGTTCTACTGGAATCTAGTGATCTCGCTAGAGATCTAGATATCCAGGAATCGGACGTCCTTGGCGTTGCGCTGGATGAACGAACGGCGCTGCTCGACGTCCTCGCCCATGAGGATCGAGAAGATCTCGTCCGCGTGGGCCGCGTCGTCCAGCGTCACCTGGAGCATGAGCCGCTGGTCGGGATCCATGGTCGTCTCCCACAGCTCCTTGGCGTTCATCTCGCCCAGACCCTTGTAGCGCTGGACCGGGTTCTCCTTCGGCAGCTTCTTGCCGGCTGCCTGGCCGTCGCGCAGCAGGGCGTCGCGCTCGGCATCGGAGTAGACGAACTCGTGCTCCTGCGGCTTGTTCCACCGCAGTCGGTAGAGCGGCGGCTGCGCCATGTAGACGTAGCCACCCTCGATCAGCGGCCGCATGAACCGGAAGAGCAGCGTCAGCAGCAGCGTGTTGATGTGGTGGCCGTCGACGTCGGCGTCCGCCATCAGCACGACCTTGTGGTAGCGCAGCTTGTCGATGTTGAACTCTTCCTGGATGCCGGTGCCCAGGGCGGAGATGATCGACTGCACCTCGGTGTTGGCCAGCACCTTGTCGATGCGGGCCTTCTCGACGTTGAGGATCTTGCCGCGGATCGGCAGGATCGCCTGGATCCGCGGGTCGCGGCCCTGACGGGCCGAGCCGCCGGCGGAGTCACCCTCGACGATGAAGACCTCGCACTCGGCGGGGTTGGTCGACTGGCAGTCGGAGAGCTTGCCGGGAAGGCTGCCGCTGCCGAGCAGGCCCTTGCGCGAGCGGGCCAGGTCGCGCGCCTTGCGCGCGGCGATGCGCGCCTGGGCGGCGGCCTGCGAACGACGGACGATGTCGCGCCCCTCGGCCGGGTTCTGCGCGAGCCAGGCACCGAGCTGGTCGTTCATGATCCGCTGGACGAAGCCCTTGGCCTCGGTGTTGCCGAGCTTGGTCTTGGTCTGCCCCTCGAACTGCGGCTCGCCCATCTTGATCGAGATGATCGCGGTAAGGCCCTCGCGGATGTCGTCACCCGAGACGCGGTCCTCGGGCTTCTTCATCAGGCCCCACTCGAAGCCCCAGTTGTTGACCAGCGAGGTGAGCGCCGCCCGGAAGCCCTCCTCGTGGGTGCCGCCCTCGTGGGTGTTGATGGTGTTGGCGAAGGTGTGGACCGACTCGGAGTACGTCGTGTTCCACTGCATCGCGACCTCGAGGCTCATGTGGCTCTCGACGGACTCGGGGGTCTCGGCGTCGAACGAGATGATCGTCGGGTTCGCCACCTGCTTGCGTCGGTTGAGGTACTCGACGTAGTCGACGAGGCCGCGGTCGTACTTGAAGACCTGCTCGATGCCGCCGGACTCGGCGCGCTTGATCGCGTCGGCGCGCTGGGCGTCGGTCTCGTCGGAGACGATCTCGTCCTCGACGGCGTCCGCGATCTCGTCGGCCGCCGGGCGCTCGTCGCGGACGACGATCTCCAGGCCCTTGTTGAGGAAGGCGTACTCGCGCACCCGCGAGGTGATCGTCTCGAGCGAGTGGGTCGTGGTCTCGAAGATGTCGGGGGAGGGCCAGTAGGTGATGGTCGTGCCGGTGCGCTCCCCGGGCTCCATCGGGCGGACCTCCTCGAGCGGGCCGTCCGGGACGCCGATCGTGAAGCTCTGGCGCCACAGGTGGCCGCGGTTCTTGACCTCGGCGATCACGTGGCTCGACAGGGCGTTGACGACCGAGACGCCGACGCCGTGCAGGCCGCCGGAGACCTTGTAGCCGCCGCCGCCGAACTTGCCGCCGGCGTGCAGGACGGTCAGCGCCAGCGTCAGTGCGGGCAGCTCCTGTCCCGGGGCCGTGTCGGTCGGGATGCCGCGACCGTTGTCCTCGACCCGGATCCCGCCGTCGGCCTGGAGGGTCAGCACGATCCGGTCGCAGTGGCCGGCGAGCGCCTCGTCGACCGCGTTGTCGACGATCTCCCAGATCAGGTGGTGGAGGCCGCGCTCACCGGTCGAACCGATGTACATGCCGGGGCGCTTGCGGACCGCTTCGAGGCCCTCGAGCACCTGGATCGCGGAGGCGTCGTACTCCGTCTCGACCCGGCCCTGGGCCACGGTGGTCGTGGACGGGGCGTTGGGGGTCTCGTCGGCATCGACCGGGTTGACGTCGCTCACGCGTACCTCTTCTGACGGCAGTCATGACATGGAGACGGCCGCGTGCGAATGCTCTGCGGCCGGACTCCATGATAGCCCTCAGAAGGCCGCATTCCACGTGTGCCCCACAGAGAAGGGGGGATCTGTGGAGGAAAATGGGCCCGTAGCGCCCCGTGGGCGGCGATCGGGGGGCCTCGCAGGGGTGCGGACAGGTCCCCGTACGCCGACGGGCCCGCCAGATCGTCTCTGGACGAGCCTGGGCGGGTCAGCCGTAGGTGTCGCGCGGCCCGCGGCCGTCGCGCGCCGACCGCGGGCCCTTCTTCCAGGTCGGGCCGTGAGGGCCGAGGACCTCGATCACCGTCACCGTCCCGTGCCCGAGCTCCTCGTTGAGGCGGCGGACCAGGGTCGGCGCCAGCAGCCGGAGCTGGATCGCCCAGGCCGTCGAGTCGGTGCGCGCCACGAGGCGCCCGTCGTCGAAGGTCTCCGGCGTGCAGTGCTGGGCGACCTCGGCCCCGACGAGCTCGGCCCAGCGACCGAACACACCTTGCACCCGCAGGTCGAGGTCCCAGCCGTGGTCGGCGACCAGCCGCGAGACGGTGTCGTCGAGCAGCTGGGGGTCGCGGTCGTCGGGGTGCGCGCCGGTGACCCGGTTGCGGCTCCACTTCGAGTCCGCGCGCTTCGGCTTGCGGGCCTTCGGCGTCGACTTCGCGGTCGCGCGGGTCAGCGACCGCGCCAGGTCGAGACCGTCCGGGTCGTGGCCGGGCTGCTCGCCGGGTGCCTGCCCGGGGGGCGGGTCACTGCTCACGGACGACCTCGCCGCCGCCCACGGCGTACCGGACCCCGGCCAGCGCCGCGGGCACGTCGGCGCCGACCGCGGCCGTGACGAGCACCTGCTCGGCGCCGGCGACGAGCTCGGCGAGCTGGGCGCGACGCTCGGTGTCGAGCTCGGCGAAGACGTCGTCGAGGATCAGGATCGGGTCGTCGCCATCGGCACGGAGCAGGTCGTACGACGCGAGCCGGAGCGCGAGCGCGAACGACCAGGACTCCCCGTGCGAGGCGTAGCCCTTGACCGGCAGGCGGTGGTCGTCCGGTCCGTGGCCCAGGCTGAGCAGGAGCTCGTCGCGGTGGGGGCCGACGAGCGAGATGCCGCGGTCGAGCTCGTCGTTGCGGCGCCGCTCGACCTCGGCGAGCAGCGCGTCGGCGAGCTCCTCACGCGTCGTGCGCCCGCCGAGGTCGAACGACGACCGGTACTCGACGTCCGCATCGTCGCGGGTGGCGCCCCGGGCGACGGTCTCGTAGGCCTTGCCGACGTACGGCCGCAGCGCGTCGACCAGCGCGAGCCGTTCGGAGAGCAGCTCGGCACCGGTCCGGGCGAGGTGGTCGTCCCAGACGCCGAGGGTCGACAGCGCTCCCTCCTGGCTGGACGACCCGCGCCGCGCGGCGCCGGCGGTCTTGAGCAGCGAGTTGCGCTGCTTGAGGATCCGGTCGTAGTCCGACCGGACGCCGGCCAGCCGCGGCGTGCGCAGCACCAGCAGGTCGTCGAGGAACCGGCGGCGGTCCGACGGGTCGCCCTTCACGAGGGTGAGGTCCTCGGGCGAGAAGACGACCGTGCGCACCAGGCCGATCAGCTCCCGCGCCCGGGGGAGGGGCGACTTGTTGACCCGGGCGCGGTTGGACCGTCCGGGGTTGATCTCGATCTCGAGCACGGCGGTCCGTCCGTCGCGCACGACCGCGGCGCGGACCACGGCCTGCTCGGCACCGGACCGGACGAGCGGCGCGTCGCCGGCGACCCGGTGGGAGGCCAGCCGCGAGAGGTAGTCGATCGCCTCGACCAGGTTGGTCTTGCCCTGACCGTTGCGGCCAATGAACGCCGTCACCCCAGGTCCCAGCTCGACGTCCGCGGTCGCGTAGGACCGGAAGTCGTGCAGCGACAGGTGGGCGACGTACACGGTCGGCGGACGGTCAGGCGGGACCGGCGGCGTCGCCGCCGGGCGGCGGCTCCGTGTGCACGGCGTGTCCGCCGAACTGGTTGCGCATCGCCGCGATCGCCTTCATCGCCGGGCTGTCCTCCTGGCGCGAGGTGAAGCGCGCGAAGAGCGAGGCGGCGATGACGTTCATCGGTACGGCGTGCTCGATCGCGGCCTCGACGGTCCAGCGGCCCTCGCCGGAGTCCTCGGCGTAGCCGGCGATCTTGTCGAGGTGCGGGTCCTCCTCGACGGCCGCGACCAGCAGGTCGAGCAGCCACGAGCGGATCACGGTGCCCGAGCGCCACGAGTCGAAGACCTCGGTGACGTTGTCGACGAGGTCGACCTTCTCGAGCAGCTCCCAGCCCTCGGCGTAGCTCTGCATCATGGCGTACTCGATGCCGTTGTGGACCATCTTGGCGAAGTGGCCGGCGCCGGGCTTCTTGCCCGCGTGCACAAAGCCACCGTCCTCCGGCTTGAGCGCGTCCAGGGCGGGCTGGACCTTCGCCACATCGGCGTCGGTGCCGCCGACCATGAGCGCGTAGCCGTTCTGCAGACCCCAGACGCCACCGGAGACGCCGCAGTCCACGAAGCCGATGCCCTTCTCGGCGAGCTTCTCGGCGTTGAGCTGGTCGTCGGTCCACTTCGAGTTGCCGCCGTCGACGACGAGGTCGCCCTCGCCGAGCAGTCCACCGAGCTCCTCGACGGTGCTGCGGGTCGGGTCGCCGGCGGGCACCATCACCCACACGACCTTGGGCGACGGGAGCTGCTCGACCATGGCAGCGAGGCTGTCGGCGTCGGCGAGGTCGGGGTTGCGGTCGTAACCGATGACGGTGTGGCCGGCGTTGCGCAGACGGGTGCGCATGTTGCCGCCCATCTTGCCCAGCCCGACGAGTCCGATGTCCATGCTGACAGCCTAGGACCTGTGGGTCACGACAGCAGTCGGCGCGGCATCAACAGGTAGCGGAACGCCGTCTCGGCCTCACCCTCGGTCGACCCGCTGAGGACGACCGGCTTGGACGCCTGGGTGAAGGCCAGCTCGATCACCTGCTGGTCGATCACGGTCAGGCCGTCGAGGAGGAACTGCGGGTTGAAGCCCGTGGTGATGTCCTCGCCGTTGACGCTCGCCTCGATCGACTCGGACGCCTGGGCCTCGTCGCCGGAGCCCGCGTCCAGGGTCAGCATCCCGTCGCTGAATGCCAGCTGCACCGCGGTGTTGCGCTCCGCGACCAGGGAGACGCGACGGACCGACTCGATCAGCGCGGTCTTGTCGACGAGCGCGGTCGTGAGGTGCTCACTGGGGAACAGGCTGCGGACCTTGGGGAACTCGCCGTCGAGCAACCGGGTCGTCGTACGACGCCGTCCGCCGGGCGCGTCGCCCTCGAAGCCGATGATGCCCTCACCGGTGCCGGTCGTGGCCAGCGCGATGGTGACCTCGCCGCCGGCGGTCAGCGCCTTCGCCGTGTCACCGAGCACGCGGGCCGGGACCAGGGCGGCTGCGGAGATGTCCGGGGTGTGCGGGCTCCAGCTCAGCTCGCGGTGGGACAGCCGGAACCGGTCGGTGGCGAGGAGCGAGATGGTCGAGCCGTCGATCTCGATCCGGACGCCGGTGAGCACCGGCAGCATGTCGTCGCGGCCCGCGGCGGTGACCGCCTGGGCGACGGCGTGGGCGAAGCCCTCGCTGTCGACGGTCCCCGTGGCGGCCGGCATGTCCGGCAGCGCGGGGTAGTCCTCGACCGGCATCGTCTGGAGGCTGAAGCGGGCCGAGCCGCAGGTCAGCGAGACCCGCGCGCCGTCGATCACCATGTCCACCGGCTTGGCCGGCAGGCTGCGGCAGATGTCGGCGAGCAGCCGGCCGCTGACCAGGGCGCGGCCCTCGTCGCTGACCTGCGCGTTGAGCGTCGCTCGCGCCGAGGTCTCGTAGTCGAAGGTGGAGAGCACCAGTCCCTCGTCGGTCGCCTCGATGAGGAGGCCGGCCAGGACCGGGACGCTCGGGCGGACCGGGAGGCTGCGAGCTGCCCAGGCGACAGCATCGGCGAGCACGTCGCGCTCGACGCGGAACTTCACGATGGGTCCTTCGGGGTCGGACGGGTAGGCCAGGGATCGAGGGTGGATCGAGGTGGGAGGTGAATCCTGCCACGCAGGCACCGCGAGCGGGAGGTTCGGTGTGGTTTCCGGTCCGGGGTCCGGGGGTTTGTCCCCAGGTTGGAGCTCGGATGGGTGTTGCGGGGGAGTCGATAGGTCTAGAGGTACGGAGGAGTCATAGCAACGGTGGAAACTGTGGAGAACTTCGATCGGTGCAGGTCAGGGCGGCGATTCGACGTGCACAGGGGCTGTGGAACCACACGGCTCTGCTCGCCGTCGGGTGTGCACGGTCGTGCGGAGCGCACCCGGTCGGAGCCGCGCGTCCACAGGCGACGGGTGCGGATGTCACGTGAGCCCACATGTCGTCCACAGGCTGAGGACGACAGGAAAGTGTCGGGCGTCAGGACTGCCGGGCCTGCAGCTTGACCCGGTTGGTGAGCTCGCTGACCTGGTTGAAGACGGCGCGGCGCTCGGCGAGCAGCTGGTTGATCTTGCGGTCGGCGTACATGACCGTCGTGTGGTCCCGGTTGCCGAACTGGGCACCGATCTTGGGCAGCGACAGGTCGGTGAGCTCCCGGCACAGGTACATCGCGATCTGGCGGGCCATGACCAGGTGACGGCCGCGGCTCGGCCCGGTCAGCTCCTCGATGGAGAGCCCGAAGTACGCCGCGGTCTGCGCGATGATCAGCGCGGCGGTGATCTCGGGCTCGCCGCCCTCGGGGATCAGGTCCTTGAGCACGATCTCGGCCAGGGTCATGTCGACCTCCTGCCGGTTGAGGTTCGCGAACGCGGTCACCCGGATCAGCGCGCCCTCGAGCTCGCGGATGTTCGTCTGGATCTTGGAGGCGATGAACTCGAGCACGTCCGGGGGAGCGGTGAGCCGGTCCATCGCGGCCTTCTTGCGCAGGATCGCGATCCGGGTCTCGAGGTCGGGGGGCTGGACGTCGGTGATCAGGCCCCACTCGAAGCGGTTGCGGAGCCGGTCCTCCAACGCCTCGAGCCGCTTCGGCGCCCGGTCGGACGTCAGCACGATCTGCTTGTTGGCGTTGTGCAGCGTGTTGAACGTGTGGAAGAACTCCTCCTGGGTCTGGGTCTTGCCCTCCAGGAACTGGATGTCGTCGATCAGCAGCACGTCGACGTCGCGGTAGCGGCGCTTGAACCGGTCCTGCCGGTCGTCGCGGATCGCGTTGATGAACTCGTTGGTGAACTCCTCGCTCGACACGTACCGCACCCGAGCGGAGGTGTAGAGGGAGCGCACGTAGTGACCGATCGCGTGCAGCAGGTGGGTCTTGCCGAGTCCGGAGTCGCCGTAGACCAGGAGCGGGTTGTACGCCTTGCCCGGCGCCTCGGCGACGGCGACGGCCGCCGCGTGCGGGAATCGGTTGGACGAGCCGATGACGAACGTCTCGAACGTGTACTTGGGGTTGAGGCGGGTCTCGAGCGATGTCGGGCGAGGGCCGACGTCGGCCGGCTCGGGCGCCGGCGGGGGCGTCGCGACCACGGGCTGCGAGTCGATCTGTACATTTGTCGACAAGTCGCTTTGTGGCTGAAAGGGTTCCTCGGAGGTCGGTACCGGCTCGGTCTCCAGCGCGGGGTTGACGGTCACCGCGATCCGGATCTCCCGACCGAAGCGCAGGCTCAGGGCGTCCTCGAGCTGCGCGCGCAGCCGGCCCTCGAGCTGGTTGCGCGTGAAGTCGTTGGGCACCGCGACGATGGCGGTGCTCTCGTGCAGGGTGACCGGCTCGCTGGCGCTGAGCCAGGCCCGCTGGTTGGGCTGGAGGTCGTCGACCACGCCCCTCCAGGCGACGCCGAGGTCCGAGGTCTGCTGCTCCACCGCTCCCGCTTTCTTACTGCTGCTCTGTCGATCTCTGGTGTCGAGTTGCGTCCACAACTTTGTCCACAGGTTGTGAACCCGACTCCACCGCTGTGGAGAGAGCCGGTCCGAGACACGTCCCAGACCCGGACTTTGCACCGTTTATGCAGGTCAGAGGCCTGTTAGTCCCAGTGTGTCGGGCGTCACACGACTCGCTGATACGGTCCGGATCGAGGCCGGCGGGGAACCTCGGTCCACTGGAACGTAACAAGGTTGGGAGGGCAGCGGCAACCCGTCATCCACAGGCAACGGCCCGGGGGGCCTGCGCGGGTTTGACCCTGTGGATTGCCAGCGCGTACCGTTGCTCGGTCACCCGGTGTCGACCGGTGCCGCATGTCCACGAAGAGCAGCCGACCCGTCGGGTCATCTCGTGGGTGGGCGGTGCCAGCCGAAAGGCGATTCAGCCCCAGGAAGAACAGGCACTGCCGTCCCGGCCCGTGTGGCTGCCCTGAACCAGTATGGAGAGAACCTCGTGAGCAAGCGTACGTACCAGCCGAACAACCGCCGCCGGCACAAGGTGCACGGCTTCCGCCTCCGGATGCGCACCCGCGCGGGACGTTCGATCCTGTCCTCGCGCCGCCGCAAGGGCCGCAAGAGCCTCGCGGTCTGACGGCGGGACCCGCCGCGCCAGGCCGGCACGTGCTGCCGCCGGACAACCGTCTCACCGACGGCGCTTCCTTCCAGCAGACCGTGCGCGTCGGCCGGCGGGCCGGGAGTCGCACCGTGGTCGTCCACCTCGCTGACGAGGTGGCCGGTGCGGTGGGCGGCTCCGGTCCCCGGATCGGCTTCGTGGTCAGCAAGGCGGTGGGCAACGCCGTGGTTCGCAACCGCGTGAAGCGTCGACTCCGACACCTCGCCCGGGAGCACGTTTCGTCGCTCCCGGGCTCTGCTGTGCTCGTGGTCAGGGCCCTGCCCGCGGCCGCGGCCGCGTCCTACGCGGAACTCTCGATCGACCTCACCCGTTGCCTTGCTCGGGTGCGATCGGAGGCGAGGGCATGAGGTACGACCCGATCCGGTGGTTGTTGATCGGGCTGCTGCGGGCCTATCGCCTGCTGATCAGCCCGTTGTACGGCCAGGTCTGTCGTTATCACCCGTCCTGCTCGGCGTACGCGCTCGGAGCCGTCACCACGCACGGCAGCGTGCGTGGCAGCTGGCTGACCGTGCGCCGCCTCGGGCGGTGCCACCCGTGGGCCGCCGGTGGCTATGACCCGGTGCCGCCCCGTCGCGCACCGGCTGAGTCTTCCCGCGGTCACGCGGGCCCCTGTCCCTCACCCCAGCAAGGAGCCTGATCCGTGGGAGCCCTCGGCGATATCGGCGGTCTGATCATGACGCCGCTCTACTACGTGATCTCGGCGGTGCTGGTCGCGTGGCACTGGCTGTTCACCGAGATCGGGATGGACCCGGACAGCGGGCTCGTCTGGGTGCTGTCGATCATCGGGCTCACGCTCACGGTGCGAGCGGCCCTGATCCCGCTCTTCGTCAAGCAGATCAAGTCCAGCCGCAACATGCAGTTGATCCAGCCCAAGGTCAAGGAGCTGCAGAAGAAGTACGGCCACGACCGTGAGCGTCTCGCCCAGGAGACGATGAAGCTCTACAAGGAGAGCGGCACCAACCCGTTCGCCTCGTGCCTCCCGCTCCTGATCCAGATGCCGATCTTCCTGGCGCTGTTCCGGCTCTTGGACAAGCACGCCGCTCGGGGTGACGGCAAGGCGTTCATCACCAAGGACCTCGCGGACAGCTTCCAGCACGCCGAGCTCTTCGGCATCCCGTTGAAGTCCACCTTCCTGCGGGCCGACGGCGACGTCGCGGTGATGATCGTCGCGGCGATCCTCGTGGTCGCGATGACGGCGACGACGTTCACGACGCAGCGGCAGCTGATGAGCAAGAACATGCCCGCGGATGCGCTCAGTGGCCCGTACGCCCAGCAGCAGAAGCTGCTCCTGTACGTGCTGCCCGTCGTCTTCGCGGTCGGCGGCATCGCGTTCCCGATCGCCGTCCTCTTCTACTGGACCACGTCCAACCTCTGGACCATGGGCCAGCAGTTCTACGTGATCCGCAACAACCCGGCTCCGGGCACCGCTGCCGAGAAGGCGAAGGCGGAGCGGGACCGCGCCAAGGCCGAGAAGCACGGCAAGCCGGTCGAGCCCGAGCTCGCCGCTCCGGTGGTCGAGGAGAAGCCCGAGGCGCCGAAGCGCCAGCAGCCCAAGAAGCAGTCGCGTGAGCAGCGCAAGAAGTCGCAGGGTCCGCGACCCACCCCCAAGCCGAAGCCCGAGGGAGGCACGAATGAGTGACGAGACCGTGACCGACGAGACCACGATCGACGAGACCACGACCGAGCAGGAGCCGACGGGGGACGCCGGCGTGCCGGCCCGGACCCGGATCGAGGAGCTCGAGCAGGAGGGCGACATCGCCGCCGACTACCTCGAGGAGCTGCTCGACATCGCCGACCTGGACGGCGACCTGGACATCGACGTCGACGGTGACCGCGCCGCGGTGTCGATCGTGGGCGCCGAGCTGTCGCAGCTCGTGGGTGGCAACGGCGAGGTCCTGGAGGCGCTGCAGGAGCTGACCCGGCTGGCCGTGTACCGGGAGACCGGCGAGCGCACCCGCCTGATGCTCGACATCTCGGGCTTCCGGGCACGCAAGCGCGAGGAGCTGGTCAAGCTCGCCGACGAGTCGGTGGCGAAGGTCCGCGAGTCGGGTGAGCCGCTGTCGCTGGCCGCGATGACGCCGTTCGAGCGCAAGGTGGTGCACGACGCCGTGGCCGCCGCCGGCCTGTCCTCCGAGTCCGAGGGCGTGGAGCCCCGTCGGTTCGTCGTGGTGCTGCCGGGGTGACGATGGATCCCCATGTTTCACGTGAAACGCCCTCCATGCCCGCCGTGGCGCGGAGGGCGTTTCCGTCTGCCCGGCTCCCCCTCGCGGAGGCGTACGCCGGGCTGCTCGCCACCGACGGCGTGCTCCGGGGGCTGATCGGACCCCGCGAGGCGCCGCGTCTGTGGGACCGTCACCTCGTCAACTGTGCACTGTTGGGTGAGCTGATCCCGGACGCCGCGACCGTGTGCGACATCGGGTCGGGCGCCGGCCTGCCCGGCGTGGTGCTGGCGATCGCCCGCCCGGACCTGACGATGACGTTGGTGGAGCCGCTCCTGCGGCGGACGACCTTCCTGGAGGAGGTGGTGGCCGACCTGGAGCTGTCCAACGTCGAGGTGGTGCGCGCCCGGGCCGACGCGCTGCACGGGTCGCGGACGTTCGACGTCGTGACGTCACGGGCGGTGGCGCCGCTCGAGCGGTTGCTGGGGTGGTCGATGCCGCTCGTCGCCCCGACAGGTGCCCTGGTGGCGATGAAAGGCACGTCGGTCGCAGAGGAAATCACCGCCGCCGCCGCCGAGCTCGCTCGGTGGGGCTGTGGGGCTCCCGAGGTGCACGAGCTCGGCACGGACTGGCCGGTTTCTCCCACCGTCGCCCTCCGGGTGGCCTGGGCCGACCCGACCCGGGTATCTTGGCCGCTTGCGACGAGTCCAGGCTCGCCCCGGACATCGACAGGGTCATCGGGTCGTGGACGGTCGACAGGGAAGCGGAGGCGTAGCACGTGACGGAGAACGCCGATCCGGGTGAAGAGTTTTCCACCGGCACGAAGGCAGCCGCTGAGCGCGGTTATCCACAGATCGGGCTAGGTTCTCCACAGGAGAGAGGCTCGACTGAGGGCGTCGATGTTTCACGTGAAACCGGCTCACCTGTCGCCACCGAGGGCTTCCGCGTGCGTACCGCAGCGGACATCGCGGCCGCTGCGCCCACCTTCGACGACGACCACGCCACCCCCCTCGCCCGGGCCGCCGAGCACAGCATGCTCGCGCGACACGGAGCGCGGATGCGCCCGCCGATGGCGCGGCCGAGCAAGACCCGGATCTTCGTGGTCGCCAACCAGAAGGGCGGTGTCGGCAAGACGACGTCCACCGTCAACATCGCCGCCGGCCTCGCCCAGCTCGGGCAGCGGGTGCTCGTCATCGACCTCGACCCGCAGGGCAACGCGTCCACGGCGCTCGGCGTCGAGCACCGCCGTGGCGTGCCGTCGACGTAC
This sequence comes from Nocardioides conyzicola, assembly GCF_039543825.1. Classification (NCBI taxonomy): domain Bacteria; kingdom Bacillati; phylum Actinomycetota; class Actinomycetes; order Propionibacteriales; family Nocardioidaceae; genus Nocardioides; species Nocardioides conyzicola. Next base: position 1,818,739 of record NZ_BAABKM010000002.1, read on the forward strand.
GACGCGCTCGTCGACGGCGAGCCCCTGGTCGACGTGATGAGCGAATCGTCGGAGATCGACAACCTGTGGGCCGTGCCCGCCACCATCGACCTCGCCGGTGCCGAGATCGAGCTGGTGTCGGTTGTCGCGCGCGAGAGCCGGCTCCGCAAGGCCGTTCACGGTCACCCCTGGGTGGGCAGTGCGGTCGAGGTCGGGGACGACCGCTTCGACTACGTGCTCATCGACTGCCCGCCGTCGCTCGGCCTCCTCACCCTCAACGCGCTGGTCGCCGGCGACGAGATGCTGATCCCGATCCAGGCGGAGTACTACGCGCTCGAGGGGCTCGGGCAGCTGCTGGAGACGGTCGAGATGGTCCGCGCGCACCTCAACCAGGCGCTCGAGGTCTCCACGATCCTCGTCACGATGTACGACGGGCGCACCCGCCTCGCCTCCGGCGTCGCGGAGGAGGTGCGCGAGCACTTCGGCGACCAGGTGCTCAAGACGGCCATCCCGCGCTCGGTCCGGGTCTCCGAGGCGCCGTCGTACGGCCAGACGGTGATGACCTACGACCCGGGGTCACCGGGTGCCCTGTCCTATCTCGAAGCCGCACGTGAGATCGCCGTCCAGGGAGCCCACAGATGAATGCCAGCCGTCCCGCGCCACGTCGAGGCCTCGGCCGGGGTCTCGGCTCGCTGATCCCGACCGGTCCGCCGACCACCGAGGGCCCGGACGAGACCCACGGCGACTCGCCGTCGGGCGCCGGGACCTCCGGACAGCTGGACGTCTCCGGTCTGGCGCCGGTCGCCGGCGCCTACTTCGCCGAGATCCCGGTGGGGCTGATCCAGCCCAACCGGGTGCAGCCGCGCCAGGTCTTCGACGAGGACGCGATGGCGGAGCTCGTGCACTCGATCAAGGAGATCGGGGTGCTGCAGCCCATCGTCGTGCGCCGGCATGGGCCGGACGACTACGAGCTGGTCATGGGCGAGCGTCGCTGGCGCGCCTCCCAGGAGGCCGGCCTGAAGCTGGTCCCGGCCATCGTGCGCGAGACCGACGACATCGACATGCTGCGGGACGCGCTCCTGGAGAACCTGCACCGGTCCCAGCTCAACCCGCTCGAGGAGGCCGCGGCGTACGCGCAGATGCTCGACGACTTCGGCTGCACCCACGAGGAGCTGGCCAGCCGGATCGGCCGCTCGAGGCCCCAGATCAGCAACACACTGCGCCTGCTGAAGCTGACGCCGGCAGTCCAGCGACGGGTCGCCGCCGGTGTCCTGTCCGCCGGCCACGCGCGGTCCCTGCTCGCCATCTCCGACCCGGAGGTCCAGGACCGGCTGGCGGCCCGGGTGGTCGCCGAGGGCATCAGCGTGCGGGCGCTGGAGGAGATCGTCGCGATGCGCGACGTCGACGGCCCCGGTCCCCGAGTGGGGCGCAAGAAGCCCGTCGCGCCGGGCCTGGTCGACCTGGCCGAGCGGCTCTCCGACCGGTTCGAGACCCGGGTGAAGATCGACCTCGGCCGCAGCAAGGGCAAGGTCACCGTCGAGTTCGGCTCGATCGACGACCTGCAGCGGATCGTCGACATCATGGACCCGCGTCGGCCGAACGACCGCCCGATCTGATCGACTCGGCTACACCGCGACAAAGCGGTAAAGCAGTAAGTCAATAAGTCACTTTGTCGACTTGTTGGCTTTGCGCTCCGCCCGGCGCTGCCGCTCCGCGGCGTCCAGCCGCAGCGCCTCCTCGGGAGTCGGCGCGCTCCCGCCGTACGACGCCGGCAGCCACCACGAGCCGGGCGGCTGCTCGGCCGCCGGGTAGTCCCGGATGGTCCGGTCGAGGAGCGCGGTCATCGCGGCGCGGAGCTCGGCCGTCTCCGCGACCGGGTCAGCTCCGGTCGGGTGCAGCGGCTCGCCGACGGTGATCGCGATCGTCTTGCCGCGGGAGAAGTCCTTGGGGTGGTCCTTGGTCATCATCCGCTGGGTGCCCCACATGGTGACCGGGACGAGGGGTACGCCGGCCTCCGCCGCGATCCGGACGGCGCCGGTCTTGAACTCCTTGAGCTCCATGGACCGGGAGATCGTGGCCTCGGGGAAGATGCCGACGGCCTCGCCCTGGCGCAGGTAGTCGACGGCGGTGCGGAACGACGCCTCGCCGGCGCCGCGGTCGACCTCGATGTGGTGCAGCGAGCGCATCAGCGGGCCCACCAGCTTGTGGTCGAACAGCTCGCGCTTGGCCATGAACCTGACCAGGCGGCCCGACGGGTTGGCGGCGAGGCCGCCGTACACGAAGTCGACGTACCCGATGTGGTTGCACGCGAGCAGCACGCCGCCGGTCCGCGGCACGTGCTCGGTCCCGGTCATCGTGAAGCGCTGCCCCAGCAGCCGGAAGCCGGTCTTGGCGGCGGCGATGACGGGCGGATAGGTGATGTCACGCATGGCGCTCCTCGGTTCAGCGGCGGGTCTCGAGGAACTCGGCGATCCGGCCGATCGCCTCCTCGAGCACATGAGCGTCGGGCAGCGTGACCAACCGGAAGTGGTCGGGGCGCGGCCAGTTGAAGCCGGTCCCGTGCGTCACCAGGATCTTCTTGGCGCGCAGCAGCTCGATCACGAACGCCTCGTCGTCGTCGATCGGGTAGACCTCGGGGTCGAGCCGCGGGAAGCAGTAGAGCGCCCCCATCGGCTCGACGTTGCTGACGCCCGGGATCTCGTTGAGGAGGCGGCTGGCGAGCTTGCTCTGCTCGTAGAAGCGGCCACCGGGCACGACCAGCTCCTCGACGGACTGGTAGCCGCCCAGTGCCGTCTGGATGGCGTGCTGGGCCGGGACGTTGGCGCACATCCGCATGTTGGCGACCAGGGTGAGGCCCTCGAGGAAGTCCTCGGCGACCTCCTTGGGCCCGGAGATCATCAGCCAGCCCGCGCGGTAGCCGCAGACGCGGTAGGCCTTGGACAGCCCGGAGAAGGTGAGGCACAGGACGTCGCTGCCGGCGTACGTCGCGGCGTGGTGGTGCACCGCGTCGTCGAAGATGATCTTCTCGTAGATCTCGTCGGCGAAGACCACCAGCTCGTGCCGGCGGGCGATGTCGATCAGGCCCTTGACGACGTCCTCGCTGTAGACCGCGCCGGTCGGGTTGTTGGGGTTGATGATCACCAGGCCCTGCGTGTGCTCGGTGATCTTGGCCTCGATGTCGACGAGGTCGGGGTTCCACCCGTTCGACTCGTCGCACTCGTAGTGCACCGCGGTGCCGCCGGACAGCGTCACCGCCCCTGTCCACAGCGGGTAGTCGGGTGCCGGGACGAGGATCTCGTTGCCGTCGTCGAGGAAGGCCTGCAGCACCATCCCGATCAGCTCGGACACGCCGTTGCCGATGAAGACGTCGTCGACGCCGACGTCGCGCAGCCCGTGGCTCTGGTAGTACTGCGCGACCGCCGTGCGAGCCGGGTAGATGCCCTGGCTGTCGCTGTAGCCCTGCGCGTCCGGCAGGTGGTGCACGATGTCGGCCACGATGGCCTCGGGTGCGTCGAACCCGAACGGCGCGGTGTTGCCGATGTTCAGCTTGAGGATGTGGTGCCCCTCGGCCTCCAGCCGCTGGGCCTCGAGCAGGATCGGGCCCCGCACGTCGTAACGGACGTTCTGCAGCTTGCGGCTCTGTCGGATCTTGCGCACCACGCCATCCTGACAGGCCGGTGCCTACGATGGCGTAGGGGTTTCACCGGACGGAGGTGTGATGTCGCGCAAGGTGGTCCGCCTGACGCTCGATCATCTCGAGGAGTTCACGGCTCCCTGCCGCTCGTGCCTCCTGTGGGAGCTGGACCCGGTACGCCGCGAGCGGGCCGCGGACGCCTGTGCGGAGAAGGACGCCTGGGTCTCGGAGGTGCTCCGCGAGTGGGGCTCGTGCGGCCGGGTCGTGCTCGTCGACGACGTGCCCGTCGGCTACGCGATGTACGCGCCCGAGGCGTTCGTCCCCGGAGCGGCCGGCTTCCCGACGGCGCCGGTCTCGTCGGACGCGGTGCTGCTCACCACCGTGCACGTGGAGCCGGCGTACCGCGGTGGAGGGCTGGCCCGGATGCTGGTGCAGGGGATGGCCCGCGACCTGGTGCAACGGGGCGGGATCGGGGCGGTCGAGGCCTTCGGCGACCCGTCCGGCCGCGGGGGCCGCTGCCTGCTGCCGGTGGAGTTCCTCGGCAGCGTGGGCTTCAAGACGCACCGGCCGCACCCGACGGCACCGAGGCTGCGGATGGACCTGCGCGCCGCCATCACCTGGAAGGGCGAGGTCGAGTCCGCGTTCGAGCGGCTGGTCGGCGCGATGCGCCCGAAATCGGCACGAGGCCCGGCGCCGAAGGCGACCCGGGCCTCGCGAGCGAAGCTGACCTAGATCAGGCGATGAACTCGGAGAGCTCGTCGAGGAGCTTCGCCTTCGGGCGGGCGCCGACGATGCTCTTGACGACCTCGCCGCCCTGGTAGACGTTGATCGTCGGGATGCCGGTCACCCGGTACGACGAGGGCGTCACCGGGTTCTCGTCCACGTTCATCTTGAAGAAGGTGACCTTGTCACCGTGAGCGGTCGCGATCTCGTCGAGGATCGGGGCGACCTGGCGGCACGGGCCGCACCACTCCGCCCAGAAGTCCACGAGGACCGGCTTGTCGGACTTGAGGACCTGCGCCTCGAACTCGGCGTCGGTCACTGCACTGATGTTGCCCACGGATGGATCCTTTCTTCGGTGAACTCGGAGGTCTGATCACTCAACACCAGGCGTGGGGTCGATGTTCCCCACGACGCGGCGTCAGAGCCCGGCGGTCGTGACGCGCTCGTCGAGCGCCCCGGCCGCGACCGCGTGCTGGGCGTCCGCGGGGGTCGCCGCACTGAAGTCGAGGTCGGCCAGGTAGCGCTCGGCGTCGAGCGCCGCCGCGCAGCCGGTGCCGGCGGCGGTGATGGCCTGCCGGTAGTGGTGGTCGACCAGGTCGCCGGCCGCGAACACGCCCGGCAGGTTGGTGGCCGTGGACGGGTGCTGCACCAGGACGTAGCCGTTGTCGTCGAGGTCGACCTGCCCGGGCAGCAGCTCCGAGCGCGGGTCGTGGCCGATCGCGATGAAGAGGCCGGTCGCCGGCAGGTTGGTGGTCGCACCGGTGACGGTGTCCTCGAGCGTGAGCGACTCCAGGCGGTCGGCGCCGTTGATCTCGGCGACCTTGGAGTTCCAGATGATCTCGAGCTTGGGGTCCGCGAACGCACGGTCCTGCATGATCTTGGAGGCGCGGAGCTCGTCGCGGCGCACGATCAGCGACACCTTGGAGCCGAAGCGGGTCAGGAAGGTGGCCTCCTCGATCGCTGAGTCGCCACCGCCGACCACGGCGATGTGCTGGTCGCGGAAGAAGAAGCCGTCGCAGGTCGCGCACCAGGACACGCCGCGACCGGACAGCTCGTCCTCGCGGGGCAGCTCGAGCTTGCGGTAGCCCGAGCCCATGGCCAGGACCACGGAGCGCGCCCGGTAGGTGTCGGTCGCGGTCTTCACCGTCTTGATGTCACCGGCCAGCTCGACCTCGATGACGTCGTCGGCGATCATCTCGGCGCCGAAGCGCTCGGCCTGGGCGCGCATCTCGTCCATGAGGGCCGGGCCCATGATGCCGTCGCGGAAGCCGGGGAAGTTCTCGACCTCGGTCGTGTTCATCAGCGCACCACCGGCGGTGACGGAGCCCTCGAAGACCAGCGGCTGGAGGCTGGCGCGGGCGGCGTACACGGCAGCGGTGTAGCCGGACGGGCCGGAGCCGATGATGATGACGTTGCGGACGTCGGTGTCGGACATGGAGGGCGACTCTCCTCGAGGCAGGGATTGCGTGGCCGCGGTCGGGTCGAGCGGCACCAGTAGAACCGATCGTAGGTGAGGAAACTTCCCTCAGCCCGCCGGGACGGTCGCGGACCGCGTCGGCGCCGACTCCCCGCACAGGAACAGGTCGACCTGGCGGGTGTCGTCGACGGGTGTGCGCAGCACCAGCACCCCGCGCTCGCCGTCGTACCGGACCGCCACGCGCTGGCCCCGGCCCCAGGCCGGGTCGTTGCACCAGGTCCGGCCGGTCCGCTCGGTCCCGTCGGTGGTCGGGGCGTCGCCCGACTGGAGGTTGGCCGCGCTGGGAGCGGGGGCGGCCGGTGCGTTGGCCGAGTACTGGTCGCCGTTCAGCCGACGCACCTGCCGGTCGAAGTCCTCGGAGCCCAGGACGACGGGCGGTCCGACGAGGGAGAGGAGGTAGCGGTCCGCTCGGCCGCCGCCGGCGTCGTCCTGGTCCTTCGGCGCGGACTCGAGGGCCGATCCCGCGGAGCCGGAGTCGTCAGCGCTCTGCCCGCCCAGGACGGTGGGGTCGACGGTGCGGATGCCCACCCCGACGACCACCACCGCAGCGGCGGCGAGGATCAGGTTGCGAGCGGCGCGACGCCGCCGACGGGCGGCGAGGTCGGCCGGAGGAGGCGTACGGCGGTCCTCGCCCTGGAGCTCGGCGAGCACCCGGTCGAGCCGGTCGGCGACCTCGCCGGGCAGCGGCTCGTCGTGGCGGGCGTCGGCCAGGAGCCGGCGTACCTGCTCCTCGGCGGGGGTCAGCTCGGGGTCGGACACGGGTGGTCACCTCCTCGGAGGTCTCGGCGGGCGGTGGTCAGCGCTCGGCGCCCGGTGGGCCGCGCGGGGCGTCAGTGGGTTCGACGGGCGCCGGGACCACGGGGTTCCGGGCCGGCGTGTCGTGCCGGTCACGGTCGCCGTCCTCGAGCAGGGGCGCGAGCAGCTCGACGAGCCGCGCCCGACCGCGCGAGCAGCGGGACTTCACGGTCCCGACCGCGCAGTCGAGCATCGCGGCCGCCTCCGCGACGGGGTAGCCCTCCATGTCGACGAGCACCAGCGCGGCACGCTGCTCCTCGGGGAGGGTGCGCAGGGCGTCCAGCACCAGGGTCCGCTGCTCGACCCGTCCGGCATGGTCGGCCGGGTCGGCGGTCTCGTCGGTCGCGGACCGCAGCGAGCCGCGGTCGCCGCGCTCCTCGAGGTCGTCGGGGAGCACCTCGGTACGGCGTACCTTCGCGGCCCGCAGCCGGTCGAGGCAGGCGTTGACGACGACCCGGTGCAGCCAGGTCGTCACCGCCGCGTCGCCGCGGAACGTGCCGGCCCGGCGGTACGCCGCGACGAGGCCGTCCTGCAGGCCGTCGGCGGCGTCCTCACGGTTGCCCATCGTCCGCAGCGCGACCGCCCAGAGCCGGTCCCGGTGCCGGGTGAAGAGGATGCCGAACGCCTCGGGGTCACCGGCGACGTGGGCCGCGAGCAGGTCGGCGTCGGCGGCCTCGCTCAGGTCGGTCATCCGCGGACGACGACCTCGGCGACCTGGCCCTGGAACCCGCCGGGGACCTGGGGCAGCGAGGTCAGCCAGACCGTGAGGTAGCGTCCGGAGGCCGGGGCGGTGAGCTCGACCCGGTCGCGCTCGCCGGTCATCGAGGTGGTCGCCACCGGGGTCAGGCCGGCGACCTTGGTCGGCGCGGTGTCGGTGAGGTAGAGGGAGACGTCGGTCGGGGAGCCGAGGAGGCTGAGGTCGACGGCGCTGACCGCGTGCGAGGCGCCGAGGTCGAGGACCAGGCCGACGCCGGTCTTGATGCCACCGGGGCCGAGGTTCTGCTCGTAGGTCAGGGTGCGCCACGCCGTGGTGCGGTCGCCGTCGACGGCGAGCGGGGCGAGGTCCGGGTTCTCCTCCGGCGGGTCGCCCTGCGGGTCGAAGTCGGTGGCCGTGACGCCGGTGATGGGGCTGCCCAGCGGCGAGCTCGACGGCGAGCTGGACGGCGTACGACTGGGCGTGGTGTCGTCGTCGGGCAGCGCGCCGAGCGGGGTCCGGCCGCGGCCGAGGTTGTAGGCGACGACGACGGCCACCAGGAGCAGGACCGCCGCGGCGATGACGCCGGCGAGGCGCAGCCAGCTGCGACCCGGGACGTCGTCGGCGGGGTCCTCGGTGGCGGGAAGGGCCCCCGTGCCGGTGTCCCAGGGCCAGAAGCCGCCTCGTGCGCTGGGCGCCGGAGGAGGGGTGGGGGCGAGGTGGATCGGCTCCGCGGCCGGTCGCGAACCCGGCCGCGGGGTGCGCACCGGCTCACCGCCCGACGGTGAGGGGGCGAAGAGCGGGCGCTCGGGCGGCTCCTCGAACGGCGGCGGCGGGGGCGCCGGCTCGCCCGGCCGGTCCAGCCAGGAGACGTCGTCCGACTCGTCGTCGAAGATCGGCAGCCCGGCCTGGGTCGGCAGCTCGGTCGACGGCTCCACGGGCTGCGGCTCGGGCTCTGGCTCTGGCTCGGGTGGCGCCTCGGGAGCCGGGTCCTCGTCGCGCGCCGGAGGGTCGGGCAGCGGGGGCAGGGCGATGACCTCGGTGCGGTCGCGGTGGCCGGCAGCGGCCTCCGCCTCGACCAGCCCCGCGGGGTCCCCGACGAACGCGCCCAGGTAGTCGGCGATGCCCTGTGCCGACGCGACGTCGTGGAGCTCGCGGAGCCGTGCTCCGGCGGGCCCCGAGTAGGGGTTGACCACCTCGTCGCACAACGTGTCGAGCGGCCGGGGGATGCCCGCGCGGACCTGTCGGGGGCGCAGCACGCGCCCCTGCTCGAGCGGGGCGTCGGGCAGGGCCGAGGACGACACACCGGGCCACCTGCCGGTGAGCGCGCAGTAGAGGAGGCCCCCGAGGTCGGCGACGTCCGTCGACACGCGCCCGGCGGGGAGCCCGTGCATGGCGGCGTCGACCGCGAAGCCGATGAGCCGGACCCCCCCGGTGTTGTCGACGATCACGTTCTCGGGGATCAGCCGGCCGTGGGAGACACCGACCTCGTGCCCGGCCGCGACCGCGCCGGCCACCTCGGACACCAGCCAGGCTGCGCGCCGGGGTCCCAGGGGACCGGACGCCAGCATGATGTCGAGCGAGTCACCCGAGCCCCACTCGTTGACGACGTAGCAGAGCCCGTCGGCCTGGTCGGCATCGAGCACCCGCAGCAGCCGACGGTCGTGGACGGTCGCCGAGCGGCGGGCGGCGTCCAGGAGGGCACCCGCTCGCTCGTCGTCCTCGGGGATCACGTGCAGGGCGACGTGGCGCTCGAGCACCCGGTCGTGGGCGCGCCAGAACCGGCCGCCCCCGCTCTCGGTGAGCAGGTCGACCAGGCGGTACCGGTCGGCGAGCACGTCGCCGGGCCGGATCGAGCTCGGCACTCAGCTCCCCTCGTCGGTTGCCCGGAACACGGGCCCTCGCTGGCCCTGGGGCCATCGTAGGGCGACGTCAGTGTCGACGTGGGAGGGGAAGCCGACGCGTGATCGTGTCGACCACGGCGGTCACCTCCTGCAGCCGGAGGATCCGCGCGACGCCGATGAAGAAGAGCAGGTCGACGGTGCCGACGAGGACCAGCGCCACGACTGCCATCAGCCGGCTCGGCTCGCCGTCGAGCTGGTCGAGCAGGTACGCGACCCCCCCGGCCGCGGCCGTCGCGATGCCGGCTGCGACCAGCAGCCGCGCGAGGAAGCGGAGCAGGGTCGGCGTGCGCAGGCCGCCGAGCAGCCGGCGGAGCACGGCGTACGAGACGGCGGCACCGACGGCGTACGCCGCGGTGTAGGCGAGGACGAGGGCGGGCGAGGTGTGCTCGGCGTCGGTGGCGCGGACCAGCAGCACGGCCGCGACGACGTTGGTGACCCCGACCGCGCACTGGATCCAGAAGACCGTCCGGTTGCGCTCCAGGGCGTAGAAGCCACGCAGCATCAGGTAGTGGACGGTGAAGAACACCAGCCCGACGCCGAAGAGCGAGAGCGACGGGGCGTACGCCGCGAACGCGTCGGCGGCCGCGCCGTACCCCCAGATCACGTGGGCGACGTCCACGGAGACCAGCGGGACCAGCAGGGCGAACGGGACGACCACGGCCAGGGCGCTGCGCAGGGTCTCCGACAGCGTCCGGGCCATGCCCGTCCGGTCGCCCGACGCGGCGCGGCCGGCGAGGCGCGGGAGGATCGCGGTCGCCAGCGACACGGTGACGATCGAGTGCGGCACCATCATGATCAGGAACGTCTGCGAGTAGACCGTGTAGCCGGTGCCGTCGGTGCTGTGGCCCGTGCAGGACGCCGTACCGCTCGACGCCAGTCGGACGACGACGGTGTAGGCGATCTGGTTGACGATGACGAACAGGACGGTCCACACCCCGAGCCGCAGCGTGTGCCCGAGCCCGGTGCCGCGGAAGTCGAACCGCGGCCGGTAGCGGAAGCCGGCCGATCGCAGGTAGGGCACCAGGATCAGGAACTGGGCGGCGATCCCGAGGGTCGAGCCGAGGCCGAGGAGCAGCTCCTGCTGCGAGCTGAACGCGCCGAAGAGCTCGGACCCCTTGGCCGGGCCGAAGGCGAACAGGTAGATCACCAGGACGGCGACCGAGATGACGTTGTTGGCGATCGGCGCCCACATCATCGGACCGAACCGGCCGCGGGAGTTCAGGATCTGCCCGACGAGCACGAACATGCCGTAGAAGAAGACCTGCGGCAGGCAGAAGCGGGCGAACATGACGACGGAGTCGCGCTGGGCCGCCATGCTCGCGTTGTCGTAGCACGGCGCGAGGAAGACCTTCATCACCCACGGCGCCGCCACGACGAGGAGCACGGTGACGATGCCCAGGAACAGGCCGGCCAGCGTGACGATCCGGTTGGTGTACGCCTCGCCGCCGTCCGGGTCGTGGCGCATCGCCCGCACCAGCTGGGGCACGAGGACGGCGTTCACGACCCCGCCGGCCAGCAGGATGTAGAGCATGTTGGGGATCGTGTTGGCGATGTTGAAGAGGTCGGCGTGCAGGTAGGCGCCGAGGGCCGCCGCCAGCAGCGCCGAGCGCACGAACCCACTCATCCGCGACACGACGGTGCCCGCGGCCATCACCGCGCTGTTGGCGAGGACGCGCTCGCGCTCCTCCTCGGGACGCTCGTCGTCGAAGGTCGTCATGCCGACCTGGCCGCCGCGCGGATCCGGCGGAACAACCGCAGCGCGATCGTCGCGAAGAGCAGCGCGATCCCGGTGCCGAGGATCAGCCAGATCACGTTGCTGACCTGGTTGGACCGGATCGGCAGCGAGTCCGACGAGCCGATCGACGTGCCCTCGGTGTCGGTGAGCAGGAGGGTGATGTTGCGGACGCCGACCGCGTCGGAGGACGCCTTGAGCAGGACCGTGTTCCGGGCGCCCGGTCCGATCTGCACGTCGGAGTCGGGCACCGACACCCGGACCTGCGGGTCGGAGAGCACCTCGAGCCGGACCGTCACCGGCTGGTCCAGCGTGTTGGTGATGGTGGCGGAGAAGCGGCCGCTGCCGCTGGACAGGATGACCGCCTCGGGCGCCGTCACCGTCACCGCGCCCAGCCGGTCGTCGATCCAGGCGCGCGAGCGGGAGGCCGACGCCCGGCTGGAGAGCGGTCGGCGGCGGTCGGTGTACGAGATGTCGGTCATCGCCTCGTCGCGGACGGTGCCGCCGACCTCGTTGTTGAGCGTGAGCAGGTTCTGCAGGATGTCGCCGGACCGGGTGAGGCCGGCGGCCGCCGCGAAGTCGACGGCGCCGAGCTCGGCGCTGCTCTGCTCGTCGGGGTAGTCGAGCCGGTCGCTCTCGACCGCGCGCGCCGGCTGCTCGGAGATCTCCTTGACGGTGGTGAGGTGCAGCCAGTCCAGGTCGAGCCCGTCGAAGAAGCCGGCGCTCGACGCCGGTGCCCACGTCGACGGCAGCAGGACGACCAGGGGCGGCCGCCCCGGGGTCAGCAGGCGCAGGGCGGCCTCGCTGACGATGCGCTGCCGTACGGCGAGCGGCGACATCGCGTCGGTCGGGCCCGGGCCGCCGGAGGCCGCGCCGGACGAGGTCACCACCAGCGCGTGGCCGTCGGTCTGCGCGACCGAGGGAGCCCGGCCGCGGAACATCTGGTCGGTGACGAGGACGTCGGTGCCCGGGTCGATCATCGACAGCGCCGCGGGAGAGAGGTAGCCGCCGTACCCCGACACGGCCGGCGTGACCGGCAGCCCCCAGGGAGCCAGCTCGGTGCCGGTCCGCTTGCGGGCCCGGGTGTAGGCCTCGGGCTCCTGGGACGCGGCGCCGGCGACGTCGAGGTCGCCGTACGGCAGGCCGAGGACCTCGCTGCCCTCGAGCCCGGTGTGCAGGCGGTCCAGCCAGTCGGACGCCGCGACCGCCGCGGCCGCGACCTCGGGGTCCTCCGGCTCCGCGTCGTCGGACGCCCCGTCCGACGGCTCCTCGGTCGGATCGTCGGACGGGCTGGCCGACGCCTCGCCGTCCGGGTCCTCGGTGTCGTCGTCGGTCGGTGCGATCGACCGCGCCGGGTTGCCGTCCGCCAGGCGGGTGGCCGCGTCGGTGACCGCCGGGTCCACGAGCCAGGTCAGCGGGCGATCGCCGGCGGCGGCGCCGAAGTCGGCCAGCTTGCGCAGCTGACCCTGGGGCGCGAGCGTGCGGGTCCAGCCGGCCAGGTCGGCGAGGGTGCCGTCGGCGTCGTGGGTGATGCCCCGGCGGATGGGGACCACCAGGGCGGTGTCGACGGTGCGCGTCGTCTTGTCGGGGACCAGCGGCACGAACGTGCGGGCCCGGCCGTCGGCCCCCGGGACCCGGCCGCTCGAGCTCGAGCCGAGGGCGTGCACGCCGAACCAGTAGACCCCCGGGTCACCGGAGATCCTGGTGTTGATGCGACCACGCGGGACCGAGAAGGAGTACTGCATGGTCTGGCCGGGGGCGAGCTCGTCGATGGTCTTGTACGGCCCCGGGTCCGTGATCCGCTCGCCGACCGGGTCCTCGGCGTCGGTGTCGGCCTGCTCGGCCAGCTCCGCGGTGCTGGTGATCGGGACGCTCGAGACCATCGGGTAGAGGTTGATCGCGGTCCAGGTCTCGTCGTCGACGTTGGTCACCGAGCCGCTGACCCGGATCGGTCCCTTGCGCGGCAGCGCGGACGGGGTGAGCCGGTCGATGGTGACCGTGAGCGGCGCCTCGTCCGCGGCCCGGTGTGCGGCGGCCGGGCGGGATGCGGCCTCCGCGGCTCCTGCGGCCGGCACTCCTGACGTGGCGATGAGGGTGCCTGCGAACGCCGTCGCCACGAGGGCAGGCAACAGCGACGGTCGATGCACGCGCCGACTCTACTGGCCGTCCCTGTGCGAATCGGGCCCCCGGGCCCGCGACCTCTAGACTCGTCTCCCGTGTCCGACGCCCCGCTCCCGCCTCTCCAGATCGCCGAGGTCCAGCGCTCCGTCACCGCCGAGCTGGACCGGATCGCGCCGGTCATCGACGACCTCGGCCGCCGGTTCACCGAGGCCGGGCACGAGCTGGCGCTGGTCGGCGGACCGGTCCGCGACGCCATGCTCGGGCGGCACCACAACGACCTCGACTTCACGACGTCCGCACGACCCGAGCAGACCGAGCGGCTGCTCAAGGGCTGGGCCGACGCGATCTGGGACATGGGCCGTGCGTTCGGCACGATCGGGTGCCGCAAGGGCGACTGGCAGGTCGAGATCACGACGTACCGCTCGGAGACGTACGACCCCTCCTCCCGCAACCCGAACGTCGACTTCGGCGACCACCTCGGCGGCGACCTGGGCCGGCGCGACTTCACGGTGAACGCGATGGCGGTCCGCCTGCCGGGCCGCGAGATCGAGGACCCGTACGGCGGCGTGGTCGACCTCGCGCACCGCGTGCTGCGCACGCCCGGCCGACCGGAGGACTCGTTCTCGGACGACCCGCTACGGATGATGCGTGCGGCGCGGTTCGCCGCCCAGCTGGGCTTCGCGGTCGACCCCGCGGTGGTGGCGGCGATGACGGCGATGGCCGCACGGATCGAGATCATCTCCGCCGAGCGGGTGCGCGACGAGCTGGTCAAGCTGGTGTGCGCGCCGTACCCACGGCTGGGCCTGACCCTCCTCGTCGAGACCGGGCTGGCCGAGCACGTGCTGCCCGAGCTCCCGGCGCTGGCGCTGGAGCGCGACGAGCACCACCGGCACAAGGACGTCTACCAGCACACGCTCACCGTGCTGGAGCAGGCGATCGACCTCGAGGACCGGCTGCCCGGAGGCGGGCCGGACTTCGTGTCGCGCTTTGCCGCGCTGATGCACGACATCGGCAAGCCGCGGACGCGGCGCTTCGTCGACGACGGCACGGTCACCTTCCACCACCACGACGTGGTCGGCGCCAAGATGACCCGCAAGCGGATGAAGGCGCTGCGCTTCTCCAACGACCAGATCGACGCGGTGAGCGAGCTGGTCGAGCTGCACCTGCGCTTCCACGGCTACGGGTCCGGTGAGTGGACCGACTCCGCCGTACGCCGCTACGTGCGCGACGCCGGCGACCAGCTCGAGCGGCTGCACATCCTGACCCGCGCCGACTGCACGACCCGCAACAAGCGCAAGGCGGACCGGCTGAGCCGGACGTACGACGAGCTCGAGGACCGGATCGCCCGCCTCTCCGAGGAGGAGGAGCTGGCGTCGCTGCGCCCGGCCCTCGACGGCAACCAGATCATGGAGCTGCTCGGTGTCGGCCCGGGCCGGGAGGTCGGGGAGGCGTACAAGTTCCTGATGGAGCTCCGGCTCGACCAGGGCCTGGTCGAGCCCGACGCCGCCAAGCAGGCCCTGCTGTCGTGGTGGGCAGCGCGACCTCAGCGGTGACCCGCCTCGCCTAGAGTCGGCGCATGGGAGCGACTGACGCCGATCCGGCGCTGACCGACACCGTCCGTGCCGGCTACACCTTCGAGGGAGCGGCGCTCGAGCTCGGCGGTCTGATGCTCGACGCGGACCACCTCGCCGACGTCCCGATCCGGATCCCGCTCGCCATGGTCAACCGCCACGGCCTGGTCGCCGGCGCGACCGGCACCGGCAAGACCCGGACCCTGCAGCTGCTCGTCGAGCAGCTCAGCGCCCAGGGCGTCCCGGTCTTCGCCGCCGACATCAAGGGCGACCTGTCCGGGCTCGCGCAGCCCGGACAGGCGAGCGACAAGCTGACCACGCGGGCCGCCACGGTCGGCCAGCAGTGGACCGCGACCGGCTTCCCGGTGGAGTTCTACGCGATCGGCGGCGTGGGCACCGGCGTCCCGCTCCGGGTCACGATGAGCGCGTTCGGGCCGACCCTGCTCAGCAAGGTGCTCGGCCTCAACGACACCCAGGAGTCCAGCCTGGGCCTGGTCTTCCACTACGCCGACCGTGCCGGGCTCCCGCTGCTCGACCTGGCCGACCTGCGCGCGGTCGTCGCCCACCTGCTCAGCGACGAGGGCAAGGCCGAGCTCAAGGAGCTCGGTGGCCTCTCCTCGGCCACGGCCGGCGTGATCCTCCGCGAGCTGATCGGGCTCGAGGACCAGGGCGGCAACGTCTTCTTCGGGGAGCCCGAGTTCGCGTCCACGGACCTGCTCCAGGTGGGCGCCGACGGCCGGGGACTGGTGTCGCTGGTCGAGCTGCCCCAGCTGCAGGACCGCCCCGCCATCTTCTCGACGTTCCTCATGTGGCTGCTCGCGGACCTCTTCCACGACCTGCCCGAGGTCGGGGACGTGGAGAAGCCCAAGCTGGTGTTCTTCTTCGACGAGGCCCACCTGCTCTTCGCGGACGCGTCCAAGGCGTTCCTCGACGAGATCGCCCAGACCGTGCGGCTGATCCGGTCGAAGGGGGTCGGCGTGTTCTTCGTGACGCAGAGCCCGACCGACGTACCGGACGACGTGCTCGCGCAGCTCGGCTCGCGCGTCCAGCACCAGCTCCGCGCCCACACGCCCAACGACGCCAAGGCGCTCAAGGCGACCGTCGCCACCTACCCGACCAGTGGGTACGCCGACCTCGGGGCCGTGATCACGGGGCTGGGCATCGGCGAGGCGGTCGTGACGGTGATGAACGAGCGCGGCGCCCCGACCCCCGTGGCCTGGACCCGCCTGCGCGCCCCCGAGTCGCGGATGGACCCGTGCGACCCCGACGTGGTGACGACCGCGGTGGCCGCGAGCCCGCGCGCCGCGACGTACGGCGCTGCCGTCGACCGCGAGTCCGCGCGCGAGATCCTCGCCGAGCGCCTCGAGCAGGGCGCCGCCAAGAAGGAGCAGGAGGAGGCGTCCGCACCGCGGGCACCCCGGCCCAAGCCCGCCCGGAAGACCGCCCGGAAGAAGGCGGCACCCCGTGACGACGGCATCGTCGACCAGGTCGTCGGCTCGGCGGCCTTCAAGGACTTCGTGCGTACGGCGGCCCGCGAGATCGCACGCGGGATGTTCAAGACGGGCCGCCGCTGACCACGTCTGGCCCGGCTAGAACCGGACGTGGTCGACGTACGCCCGTCCCGAGGTGACGACGATCCGCACCTTGTGCTTGCCGGCCTTGAGACCGGAGAGCTTGCGGTGGAAGGTCAGCGACGGCTTCTTGCCCTTGCGGTGGAAGCTGATGGTGCCGACCCGTTTGCCGTCCACGAAGAGCACGGCCCGGCCACCCTTGGCCGCCCGGCCGAAGACCAGGTCGGCCTTAGGGCCGCGGACGGTGAAGGTCATCGTGTCCTTGCCCTTCCGCTTGCCGAGGTTGTCGCAGTAGTTGCCGCCGGCGCCGCGCGACGACCTCACGACCCGCCAGCTGCCGGTCCGCTTGACCTTCGAGGACCCGCATCCGACCGTGGTGGTCCTCGGCTTCGCGGCTCCCTTCACGGTGACCCGCACGGAGTCGGTGTCGGTCGCACCGGACGGGTCGGTGACGAGCAGCGTCACGTCGTACGTGCCCGGCTGGGTGAAGGAGTGGCTCACCACCTGGCCGCTCGCGTCCTTGGCGGCGCCGCCGTCGTCGAAGTCCCACGTGTAGTCGAGGCCGTCGGGGGTCTCGGCGTCGGTGCTGCCGGTGCCGCTCAGCTGGACCGGGGTGCCCGTCGTGACGGTGGTCGGCGTGGCCGCGGCGGCGGCGGTCGGTGCGGTGTTGGCCGCGCCGGACGGCGGGGCGGTGTAGCCGTAGTCGAAGGCGCCGCAGCCGCTGCCGGTGGTGAACGCGACGCTGCCGGTGAGGTCGCCGTCCGAGGTGGCCGGGCCGTCCGCGTCGCCGGTCATCGAGAGCACGTCGAACCCGAGGCAGCCGTAGCCGAACTCCCAGTTGCCGGAGGCGCTGGACGGGTCGGCGTAGTTGTCGACGTGCGGGCTGGCGGGAGCATCGGAGTACGTCGACCGTCCGGACGCGGCCGTGAACGCGGCGTCGTCGAGGTCGGGCGTCGCCGAGCCCGGCGTGGGCGTGGAGTCCAGCGGGGACTGGGCCGGCGGGTCGTCGGTCCCGGCGTTGCCGTAGCCGTGGGCCTCGTCGGTGTAGGCGAGGTAGAGACCCGCCTGCCAGCCGATCGGGTCGCGATCGATCTGGCCGTGCCCGTCGAGGTCGAAGCCGGACCGGTCGCGCAGCTCCAGGTAGTAGGCGTGGTCCTGCGGCGACTCGGCGCCGGCCTGGAGGTACTTCCAGCCCTGGGTGCACTGCTGCGCCGTGGTCAGGGTCTCGCGGCAGCCGCCGTTGAAGATCCGGGCGTCGTCGGGACCGCCGTCGGTCTCGAAGTCGGTGTCGAGCAGGACCTGGTCGCCCGAGGGGGTGGTCGCGGTGACTTTCACGTCGTCGATGAACCAGCCCGGCCGGGCCAGACCGGGGTCGGTGGCGTAGCTGAACCGCAGCGCACCGTTGGCCTGGCCGGCGAGGTCGCTGATGTCGTAGCTGTCCGCCACGAACACCCCGGCCGGGGTGTTGCCGAGCTTGCGGTCGGTCACCTCGCTGCCGGCGGCGTACGAGCCGCTGGTGCCGGTGATGCCGTTGTCGTACGTCGCCTGGCAGGTGTTCTGGTTGGGGTTGCCGGCGAGCGGGTCGGTGTTGGACGTCGTGTAGCCGTTGGCCGACGGGTGCGAGGTGTAGGTCTGGCCGCCGTCGGTCGTGGTCAGCACGTAGCCGTAGTCGAAGTCCCACTCGATGTCCCAGTTGGACTTGAAGGACAGGTTGACCGTGCTGCCGGCCGGCAGGCTGGCCAGCTGCGGGATGGAGATGTCCAGGTTGTGCCCGCCGTTGGGGGCGCAGCCGAAGTCGTTGCCCGAGCCCGACCACCACGCGTGCGACTTGCTCGCCTTGTCACCGGTGTCGAACGTGGCCGGGTCGAGCAGCTGGCGACCGGGCAGCTTGGCGACGTACATCTGCGAGTTGTGCACGGTGCCGTCGGGGCCGTTGGTCAGCGTGTACGGCGTCCCGTCGGGCCGCTGCCAGGTGATGGTGCCGGTGTCCTGCTTGGAGTCCGTGATGCCGGACTCGGTCCTGCTCTGTCCGGGCTCGAGCACCTCGGGCACCACCCAGCCGAGCTCCTGGCGCGAGAAGGCGTCCATGTCCTGCGACTTGTCGGTGGCCATCAGGTTCCAGTCGCCGTACGTCTCGCGGCTGCCGGTGGAGTAGAAGTCGGGCAGGCCGAGCGAGTGCCCGTACTCGTGGGAGATCACCGAGGCCTTGTCGATCGCGGTCTCGGGGTTGACGTTGTAGGGGCCGATCCGCACGAACACCTTGAGGGCGTCGCCCATGTCGGTGGTCGTCTTGTCGCGGTAGCTGTCGTCGGTGTACCAGAGCGGCCGGCCCTCGAGGTCCTTGAGCTGGTCGTCGGTGGTGAAGCCGGGCAGCCCGGTCGTCGGGTCGGTGTAGTAGTACTCGAGCGACGAGGAGTGCGGCCAGATGTTGTCGTACGGCAGGCCCGCGTAGTCGCAGCCAGCGACGGACAGCTGCGAGGCGCCGTTGCCGCCGCACCCGGCGAAGACCGCCATGAAGAAGTCCACGACGCCGTCCTTGTCGGTGTCGTAGTCGGAGTAGTCGATCTCCGGGTCCGCGATCGCGGCGGCGTCGAGGACCAGCTTGCCGGCGGGGCCGCAGCCGGAGTCGATGTTCTGCAGCGCGCCGACGCCGGTGAGCGAGCCGATCACGGCGGAGCCGTTGGCGTCCGAGCCGTAGTAGCCCGTGTTGCCCGGCAGGTTGTAGACGCCGTCGGTGATCCGCTGGGTGTAGGTCGGGCCACCCACGGTGCCCGGGGCCGGCACGCCGGCGGTCTGCGTGAGACCCGCGCAGGTCTGACCGGGCTGGATCTGGGTGAAGGGGAAGCCGGGGCCGTAGGCGAAGTCCTTGGTGGCGATGCCGGCGGACGGGACGGTCCCCTCGGGGAAGAGCTGGCCGAGCGACATCTCCTGGTAGAGGTTGTAGGTCGAGCCGTCCTTGGCCGGGTCGTTGATCACCGACTCGAGGGAGTCGCCGTCGTGCCCGGCCTGGTAGGCGCGGTCGCGGTACTGCACCGGGACGACCGGGAACGGCCGGTCGCCGTACCGCGCGGTGTCGTAGGTGTCCGAGGGCGGGATGACCTTCGGGCCGTGGCTGGTGGCGTCCTCGGTCGTCGCGCCCACCGTCACGGCGGCCGTGGTGGAGATGTCGCGCCAGACGATCTCGGGGTTCTGGGCGGTGGTGTCCGCGATGCTCTCGAGCACCAGCGTCCGGGTCTCGCCGGCGGGCACGCTGGGGACCGTCCAGGTGGCCGTCGTACCGCCACCGGTGATGACCGCCCCCGAGCCGACGTGGGTGAGGGTCGAGCCGTCCGGTGCGGTGACCACGACGCTGGCGCCGGCGACCGGGGTGTCGGTGGGGTTGGTGACGATGATCCGCGACGGGTAGGTGTCGCCGGGCTTCACCCAGCCCACCGACGACACGAAGCTGTTCTCCACCTCGAGGCCGCCCACGGTGACCTCGCTGATGGCGGCCGCAGCGGGCGCGACGGCGGTGCGGGCCGGTGTGGCGGCGGCGGTGGTGGTGGCCGGGGCCAGGGCGACGAGGACGGTGGCGAGGCCGGTGACCAGCGCGGTGGTGACCGCTGTGGTGTGCGACCGGAGGAGCTTCGGCATGGGCGGGCGCAATCTCGGAAGGGTCGCGGGTGGCGACGCGGTGCCACCCCAACGACGGCTCGGTGCACGTGGTTACGTGCCGTACCCGCAGGTCAGAACGGACATGGCGTGTCCGATGACTGGTCTGGACCGCGGATCTTCCGTCGAGTGACGCGAAATCGCCCCTACGACCCGGTCCCGAGGGCGATTTCGCGTCACTCGACGACCCGCGCGGCGTCCCGCTGCTCCAAGAGCTCGTCCAGGCTCGGGCCTGCGTCGCGCGACAGCCGCCACAGCCGGGGAGCGGGACGGGCCCGCTGCGCGGCCTGCTCCATCCGGATCACGACGCGGCGGGGGTCGCGGATGGTCCGGCCCACCACCTCGACGCACTCCAGCCCGACATCGCGTACGTCGGCCAACCGCTCCACGTCGGACTCGTGGCGGTCGATGTCGCGGTGGTCGGCGCCCGCGTACTCGCCGATCACCCCGCGCACCGGGTCGAGCAGGTCGGGGGTGGCGACGAACCGACCCTCGAGATCGACGACCGTCCGGTTGATCAGCGGCCGACCCCACTGCGCGTCGAGCTCCCAGATCAGGCGGAACCGGTCTTCCTGCGGCGACCGGCATCGCTCCACCGACAGCTCGACCGCCTCCTTCACCAGGCGTACGTCGCGGTACCAGCGGCGGGTCGTGGCGTAGAGCCGCATCCGCCGGACGGAGGTCAGCCGTGCCGCGCAGGCGGCACCGACCGCGACCGCCATCTCGCGCACCTCGCCGATCCGCTGCATCTCGTCGTACAACGCGCGCTCGACGGTGGTGCAGCGGATGCCGTGGACCTCGACCACCTCGTCGGGCGGGATCTGGTCCCGGACGACGCCCGGCCCGGTCAGCCGTTCACCGTTCGCAGCGATCGGGACCGCGAGGCGCGAGCGCCCGTCGCGCGCCAGTCCGTCGAAGAAGTTGCCGCCGTGCAGCCGCAGCGCCGCCCAGCCGGTCACGACCGCGCTCGAGCCGGTCCTCGCGGACGCCTCGAGGATGCGCTGCTCGACCAGGTCGTCACCGACCTCCGCGGGCACCGCGAGCCCGGCTGAGGTGATCCGCCACCTCGGCCCGCGCATCTGCTTGGGGGTCGGTCCAGCCTGACCTGACGGGTCGACCCGGACCGGGGTGACGAGCTCCGCGACAGGCGGCGCGATCGGATCCCAACGATGTGGCATGGCAACCGCATGCCCGAGCAGCGCTGTGGAGGAATCAGCACCCTGGCGTACCTGTGGAAAATGCGTCGAGTGACGCGAAACGGCCCCCAGGACCAGGTCCCAGGGGCCGTTTCACGTCACTCGACGGATCTCAGCGAGCGGAGGTCACTCCTCGCCGGCGATGAAGGCCTCGACGCGGCGGCGACCCTCGTCGTCGGGGAGCTGCACGGGCGGGGACTTCATCAGGTACGACGAGGCCGAGATGATCGGGCCGCCGATGCCGCGGTCCTTGGCGATCTTCGCGGCGCGGATCGCGTCGATGATGATGCCGGCGGAGTTGGGGGAGTCCCAGACCTCGAGCTTGTACTCGAGGTTGAGGGGGGCGTCACCGAAGGCGCGACCCTCGAGGCGGACGTAGGCCCACTTGCGGTCGTCGAGCCACGCGACGTGGTCCGACGGGCCGATGTGCACGTTGCGGTCGGAGATCTTGTCGGCCAGCTCGCCGGTCAGGTTCGACGTGACGGCCTGGGTCTTCGAGATCTTCTTGGACTCCAGGCGCTCGCGCTCGAGCATGTTCTTGAAGTCCATGTTGCCGCCGACGTTGAGCTGGTAGGTGCGGTCCAGCGTGACGCCGCGGTCCTCGAACAGCTTCGCCATCACCCGGTGGGTGATGGTGGCGCCGACCTGCGACTTGATGTCGTCGCCGACGATCGGGACGCCGGCGTCCTCGAACTTCTTGGCCCAGACCGGGTCGGAGGCGATGAAGACGGGGAGCGCGTTGACGAAGGCCACGCCGGCGTCGATCGCGCACTGGGCGTAGAACTTGTCGGCCTCCTCGGAGCCCACCGGCAGGTAGGACACCATCACGTCGGCGCCGGAGTCCTTGAGCGCCTGGACCACGTCGATCGGCTCGGCACCGGACTCGTCGATGGTCTGGCGGTAGTACTTGCCGAGACCGTCGAGGGTCGGGCCGCGCTTGACCTCGATGCCGAGGGTCGGGACGTCCGCGATCTTGATGGTGTTGTTCTGCGAGGCGTTGATGGCCTCGGAGAGGTCCTTGCCGACCTTGAGGTCGTCGACGTCCAGCGCCAGCACGAACTCGACGTCGGAGACGTGGTAGTCGCCGAACAGGACGTGCATGAGACCCGGGACCGTTCCTGACGGGTCGGCGTCCTTGTAGTACTCGACACCCTGGACGAGGGAGCTGGCGCAGTTGCCGACTCCCACGATTGCTACTCGTACCGAACCCATCGGGATTCCTTTCGTGTTCACAACTTCTGGTCAGCCGCGGGGGTCGCGGGTGGCCTGCTCGAAGGCGCTGCGGGCGCCGTGGACGGAGACTTCTGGTGAGGCGTGCCGTTCCGCTCGGCGTTGATCAGCTCGGAGAGCCACTCGACCTCGCGCTCGACCGACTCGACGCCGTGCCGCTGGAGCTCGGCCGCGTAGCGGTCGACCTCCTTCTGGGTCATCGACAGCTGGCCCTGGACCCGCTCGAGGCGCTCCTGGAGCCGGGTACGCCGGCCCTCGAGCACCCGCAACCGGATCTCCATGTCGGTCGACGAGAAGAAGGCGAAGCGGATGTCGAAGTTGTCGTCCTCCCAGGCCGTGGGACCGACCTCCGACATCAGCCGCTCGAACTCCCGCGTGCCCGCCTCGGTCACCTGGTAGGTGATCCGGGGCCGCTTCGACACCGGGGTACCCGGGGTCTTCGTGGTCATCGTCTCCTCGATGAGGGACGCGCGGAGCATCTTCTTCAGGGTCGGGTAGAGCGACCCGTAGGAGAGCACCCGTCCCCACCCGAGCATCAGGTTGAGGCGCTTGCGGAGCTCGTAGCCGTGCATGGGAGCCTCGTGCAGCAGTCCGAGGACTGCCAGCTCGATGGTCTCTGCGCGACGTGCCATGGACCTATCGTAGCGATATATCCGCGCGTTGCGAACTACGGACCTGTTGTGGCGTTCGATCGAGACGTCCGTCACGGCGATCGGGCCCGCCCCGCCTGACCGCGACCCGTTCTGCCGGGCCCCGCCGTGCGTCGTCTTGGGCGGGGATGGACGGCCCCCGTACCCTGGCGATCGATCGAGACCGATCCCCCGACCCCTTTCCCTGATCCCGCGGAGCCGTCGACGTGAGTGGCAAGCGCCGGGCCGCTGTGCCCACGCAGAAGACCAAGAAGTCGCCGAAGCGACCCCGGACCCGCAAGCAGAAGATCTGGCGGTTCGCGCGCTGGGTGCTGGTCGCCGGCCTGGTCGGCCTGCTCCTGGTCACCGGCGGGTTCGTCTACCTCTACCGCTCGACCCCCATCCCGGACCCCAACAAGGACTTCGAGACGCAGACGTCGTTCGTCTACTACGCCGACGGCAAGAGCGAGGTCGGCAGCTACGCGAAGCAGAACCGCGAGTCCATCTCGATCAAGGACATGCCCGACAACCTGCAGAACGCCGTGGTCGCCGCCGAGAACCGCACCTTCTGGAGCGACAAGGGCATCGACCCGCGCGGCATCATCCGCGCCGCCTTCAGCAACGCCAAGGGCAACTCGACCCAGGGCGCGTCGACGATCACCCAGCAGTACGTCAAGATCCTCTACCTCACCCAGGAGCGCTCCTACCAGCGCAAGATGAAGGAAGCGGTCCTCTCCCTCAAGCTCCAGCGCACCAAGTCGAAGACCGAGATCCTCGAGGGCTACCTCAACACGATCTACTTCGGCCGTGGCGCGTACGGCGTGCAGGCGGCCGCCGAGGCCTACTTCGCCAAGGACGCCAAGGACCTGAGCCTGCGTGAGTCGGCGGTGCTCGCCACCGTCCTCAACAACCCCTCGAAGTTCGACCCCGCCAACGGCAGGGACGCCCGGGAGGCGCTCAAGGAGCGCTACGACTACGTGCTCAACGGGATGGCGGACGCCGGCAACATCACCGCCGACGAGGCGGAGCAGGCCGAGCGCCGGCTGCCGAAGTTCCCGAAGATCCAGGCCGAGAGCAGGTACGGCGGCCAGAAGGGCCACATGCTCACGATGGTCCGCAGCGAGCTGAAGAAGCTCGGCTTCAAGGACGAGCAGATCGACGGCGGCGGCCTCCGGGTCACGACGACCTTCACGCAGAAGGCGATGAACGCCGCGCGCGAGGGGATGCTCGCCCAGCGGCCCGAGGGCAAGGAGTTCTCCGACAAGAACCTCCACGTCGCCGTCGCGACCGTCGAGCCCGGCACCGGCGCGGTGCGCGGCTTCTACGGCGGCCAGGACTACCTGAAGTCCCAGATCAACTGGGCCGTCACCGGTGGGCAGGTCGGCTCGACGTTCAAGCCCTTCGCCGTCGCCGCGGCGCTCAAGGCCGGCTTCTCCCTCAAGGACACCTTCGACGGCAACTCGCCCTTCTACTACAACGAGCAGGGCACCGGCCCGAAGGTGAAGAACGAGGGCGCCGGCGACGGCCAGAGCTACGGCGACCACGTCAGCCTGCTGCAGGGCACCGAGGAGTCGATCAACACCGTCTTCGCCGACCTCACGGTCTCGATGCCCGACGGCCCGGACAAGATCCTTACGACCGCCGAGGCCCTGGGCATCCCGAAGTGGGACAAGAAGCAGCACGACTACAACAACATCGACAACAGCCCCGGCCTCGAGCCGATCTCCGGGGTCGCGCTGGGCTCCGCCACGATCGCGCCGGTCAACATGGCCAACGCCTACGCCACGATCGCCAACGGTGGTCGCGCCGCCCCCGCGCACGTCATCACCAAGGTGACCGACAAGGACGGCAAGCGCCTCTACACGTTCAAGCAGAGCACCAAGCGCGCCATCACCGAGGACGTCGCCGCAGACACGTCGTACGCGATGCAGCAGGTCGTGAAGTCCGGCACCGGTACGGCGGCCCTGGGTCTCAACCGACCCGCCGCGGGCAAGACCGGGACGGCCACGAACTCCAAGGACCAGGTGTCCTCGGCGTGGTTCGTCGGCTACACGCCGCAGCTCTCGACGGCCGTGATGTACGTCCGGGGCAAGGGCAACGAGGGTCTCGACGGCTGGCTGCCGCAGTACTTCGGTGGCTCGTACCCCGCCCGCACCTGGACCGACGTGATGACGCGCGACCTGGAGGGCACCGACCCGGAGGAGTTCCCGCCGGCGGCCAACCTGGACGGCGACGCACCGGACGACGGCCACGCGCCGTACACGCCGCCCCCGTCGCCGACGAAGAAGCCGAAGCCGTCGAAGACGCCGAGCAACACGCCGACCAACACGCCGACGGAGTCCGAGACCCCGCCGCCGAGCGACACCCCGACCCCGACCGGCGACCCGAGCTGTGGCCTGATCGGCTGCGAGTCGCCCAGCGGCCCGCCGAGCTCGAGCCCGCCGGCGACGCCCCCGGCGAGCAGCGCCGCCCCGGGCGGCCAGGGCGCCCGTGAGGGCCGCGGGCGGCGACGGGTGCGGCGGGGCTGATGGTCCGACCGGTGGGCGACCGTGCCTGGGTCGACCCCACCGCGGACGACCCGGTCGTCGCCGCGCTGAGCGAGGGCGTCGGCGGACCGATCGGGAGCAGGGCCGGACGGCACCCCTGGTGGACACCGATCCGGGTGCTGCTGGCGCTCACCGCCCTCTGCCTGGCGCTCGGGATGGTGCAGAAGGGCAACTGCTACCAGGACACCTGGCAGGACGGGACCGCCCGCTACACCCACATGTGCTACTCGGACCTGCCCTACCTCTACACCGGCCGCGGGTTCGCCGAGCTGAACTGGCCCTACAGCGACGACCAGCAGGTGCGCGACCGCTTCTCGGTCATGGAGTACCCCGTCGGGATCGCCTACTGGGCCTGGGGCACCGCCTGGGTCACGCACTGGCTCAACGGGTCGCCCGACCTCGGTCCCCGGTACGCCGCTCCGACGGACGAGGTCGCGGGGTGGCCGAAGGTGCAGCGGGAGATGCGCATCTTCGCCATCGTCAACGCGCTCGGCTTCGCCGTCCTGGCGCTCTTGTCGACCTGGCTGCTGGCGGGCGTCACCCCCCGGCGGCCGTGGGACGCGGCGGCGTTCGCGCTCTCTCCCGCGCTGCTCCTCACCGGCCTCGTCAACTGGGACCTGATCGCGGTCGCCCTCGTGGCGGGAGCCCTGTGGGCATGGTCGCGCGACCGCCCGCTGCTGACCGGCGTCCTGATCGGGCTCGGCACGGCGACCAAGCTCTACCCGCTCTTCCTGCTCGGCGGCGTGCTGGTGATCTGCCTGCGACAACGCCGGTTCCGGGCCTTCGGGCTGGCGGTGGTGGGCGCGGTCGCCGCCTGGCTGGTCGCCAACCTGCCGGCGCTGCTGACCGGCCCGTCCGAGTGGAAGGTGTTCTGGTCGTTCAACTCCGACCGGGGCGCGGACCTCGGGTCGATCTGGCTCGTGGTGCAGCAGGCGATGGACAAGACCACGGACCCGTTCACGTTCGAGCCGCACACGATCAACGTCGTGTCCTGGCTGTTCTTCGGGCTGTGGTGCCTGGGCGTCGCGGCGCTCGGCCTCACGTCACCCGCGAACCCGCGGCTGGCGCAGCTCGGGTTCCTGCTCGTCGCGGGCTTCCTGCTGATCAACAAGGTCTACTCGCCGCAGTACGTGCTGTGGCTGCTGCCGCTCGCCGTCCTCGCCCGGCCGCGCTGGCGCGACCTGCTGATCTGGCAGGCCGGCGAGGTGCTCTACTTCGCGGCCGTGTGGTGGTACCTCGGGGGCTTCCTGGCCCCGGCCGGCGGCGGCGACGCGGGCTTCTACTGGGCCGCGACGCTGCTGCGGATGGCGGCGGAGCTCTACCTGGTCGCGATGGTGGTGCGGGACCTGTGGGACCCGCGGCGCGACCCGGTGCGGTCGTCGTCCGTCCCTCAGTCGACGACGACCCGGTCGAACGTCGTCGCGGTGTAGCGCACCCGCACGTCGACGACGTCCCCGACGGCCGGGACCCGGGCGCCGTGGGGCAGGAAGAGCATCGACGCCTGCATGTGCGGGGGCTCGGCGAAGAGCCGCTGCTTGCCGTCGATCGAGAACGGCGAGCGCACGAATCCGGCCGCGTCCATGCCGCCGCGGGCGAGGGTGGCAGCACGCCCCCGCAGGCTCGCGTCGCCGAGAGGCGCCTCGAGCCCGATGCCGTGGGCGGTGCCGCCGCTGACGATCAGCACGTGCCCGGCCTTGGGCGCGGTGCGGTGCCGGTAGCCGAAGCCGTCGCCACGCTCCACCGCGTGGACGTCGAGCACGGTGGCGGTCACCTGCAGCGCGGAGCGGTCGCCGAGCCAGAGGTCGGTCCCGGTGCGGGGCCGGAAGGTGAAGTCGGGGTACGCCGTCCGCAGCGCCGCCAGCTCGCTCGCACTCAGGTGGCTGACCCAGACGGTGTCGAGCGGCAGCTCGGTCGCCACCACCTCCGTCATCAGGCGGTGCACCTCCGAGAGGTGGGCGCCGTTGGCGAGCGGCAGGTGGAGCGCGACGCCGGCGACCCGTGCCTTCGGGTGCGCGCGCACGACGTCCGCCGTCGACCACAGCTCGCGCGCCGTCATGCCGTGGCGCAGCATGCTGGTGGTCCGCTCGAGGACGAAGCGCGCGTCGGGCTGCCGGCCCAGCAGGTCGCCCAGGTCCTCGACCCGGCTGATGGTGTGGACCACCCGGCGGGCGAGCGCGGGCTCCAGCTCGACGGCGGCCCCGAAGGGGCGCCAGGGCGTGAGGACGAGCAGGCTGCCGTCGTACCGCCCGGCGACCTCGGGCAGCTCCTCGTAGGTGCCGACCGCGATCGTGTCGACGCCGAGCCAGGCTGCACGGCGGGCCAGCCGGCCGAGGCCGAAGCCGTAGCCGTTGCCCTTGGCGACGGGGACCAGGTCGGGCTCGGCGGTCGCAACCGACCGCAGGTGGTCGCGCCAGCGGTCGCCGTCGACGGTGAGGGTGAGGCTCATCAGCGACGACTCATGTAGACGTCGAAGGCCTTGTAGAGCACCTTGTTGAGCGGCAGGTCCCACTCGCCGACGTACTCGACGGCCTCGCCGCCGGTGCCGACCTTGAACTGGATCAGGCCGAGGTGCGGGTCGTCCTCGGCGAGGGTGTCGGTGATGCCGCGCAGGTCGTAGACGTCGGCGCCGGCGGCGATCGCGTCGCGGATCATCTGCCACTGCACGGCGTTGGAGCCGCGGACCTCGCGCTTCTCGGTGGAGGACGCGCCGTAGGAGTACCACGCGTGGGCGCCGACCCGGATCGCGATCGTCGCCGCGACCAGGGTGCCCTCGTGCCGCCCCGTGTAGAGCCGGATCCGGTCCGGCTCCTCGGCGCCGAGCGCCTCGACCATGGTGCGGAAGTAGGACAGCGGCCGCGGGGTGAAGTGGTCGCGCTCGGCGGTGTGGACGTAGAGGTCGTGGAAGTGCTTCAGCTCCGGATCGATCGCCACGCCGTCGTACGACGTGACCTCGACGCCCTCCTTGGCGGCCTTCTTGATGTTGCGCCGCCACAGCTGGTTCATCCCGGCGAGGACCTGTTCCTCAGTGCGGCCGGCGAGCGGGACCTGGAAGACGAACTGTGGCTGACCGGCGGCGAACCCGCCCTCGACGGCGAGCGGTCGCCAGCCGAGGTCTCGGAGCTGCGCGACCACCCGGGCGCCGGCATGGCTGCGCTCGGTGGGGGCCAGGTCGCCGAGACGGCGTACGGCGGGGTCCGCGATGCCGGCCTTGACCGTGGCGGTGTCCCAGCGGCGGGTGACCACGGGCGGCCCCATCCGGACGCCGAAGGCGCCCCGGCCCTTGAGGTGCGCAGCCATCGGCCGCAGCCAGGGGGGGAGGTCCTCGACGTCCCAGTCGATCGCCGGGCCCTCGGGCAGGTAGGCGAGGTAGCGCTTCACCTTCGGCAGCTGCCGGTAGAGCACCAGCCCGGCGCCTACCAGCTCGCCACCGGCGAACCAGCCCAGCGACTCGTGGCGCCACTCCGCCTTGACCCGGGCCCAGGCCGGGGTCTGCAGGAAGCTGACGGAACGTTGCCGTCGGACGAAGTCGAGGTGCTCGTCGGATCCGATCTCGCGCACGACGAGAGGGGTCGAGGCGGTCGGGGGAGTCACAGGTCGAGGCTAGCGAACGACCCGAGCGGGTCGTCAGTTGCTCTCGCGCACCATCAGGTTGCCCCACTTCTGCACTCGCGCGCAGCGGCCGGAGCCGACCGCGCAGCGCAGCAGGGGAAAGCTGTTGCCGACCGCGTGCAGGAGCAGCCGGTCCGACGACTCCCAGAGCGGCCGCTGGTCAGGTCCCTCGACCATGTACCTCCCGGTGTACGTCGCGAGCACCGCACCGGTCCGCGCGTTGCGGACCCGCACCGTGCGAGCGGTGTTGGTCCAGGAGTAGTAGTCCTCGTCCCCCTGGTGGAGGCCGGCAATCGTCGCGACGCGCGTGCTGTCCGGGGAGAAGGCCACCGGGACCTCGCCCGCGCGCGTGCGCCACAGCGTGCGATGGGTCCGTGCCGCGAGCATCACGGCGTGGTCGCCGGCGTACGTCGCGTAGCGCCGCGTCGAGGGGCTGGCGGCCGCGGGGACGAGGACGCCGGCGAAGGGATCGTTCTCGACCGTGCGCCGGTCGATCACCTCCGTGGTCCCCTTGGTCGGGTTCCAGCTCACCACCTCGACCGTGTAGCTGCGGTTGCCCTTCCACCGGAGGCGCTGGACGAGCACGTGGTGCTCGCTGGCCGCCTTGACCTCGACGTTGCTGCGCGCCGGCTTGTACCCGTCGAGGACCTTGCCGTCGGAGATCCGGACCGCCCGCAGACCTTCCTTGTAGGCCCAGGCCCGCAGCACCGCGGTACGACCGTCGCTCTAGGTCAGCACCGGGTAGTACCTCGAGCTGGCCACCAGGGTGCGTGCCCGACCCGCGCCGTTGATGAACGTGACGCGCGAACCCGTCTGCGTCTCGTCCTTGTCGTTGACGGCCACGTGCAGCAGGTAGCCGCCGCGGGCCTCGAGCAGCCCGGTCGGTCGGCCGCCGTGGGGCCCGCGTGCGTCGACCGTGGAGACGGGGTCGCCGCCGGGCACCACGATCCGCTCCCGCTGGGCGTCGTACCAGGGGATCCGCGGGGGCGCCGTGGGCGGCCCCGCGGCCACCGAGGAGACCGACCCGCTGAGCGCGAGCGTGGCCGTGAGGAGGGTGGTGAGCATCAAGCGTCCCGAGTGCATGGCCGCCACCGTACGGGAGCCTCGGACGGCCGTCCGGTCTCCGCACCAGGACTCCTCACCCGGTCCGGGCGAAGAGCGAGGACGGTTCTCGCCCGAATATGGCTCTCAGGCCCGAAAATGTCCGAGAGGGAGGTATCAGGACCCGCGCCCGCGACTCCTCACGGGCGTGATCCTGATCGAGAGACAACAGGGAGCAGCGCGGCCCATGACCCAGCGTGGTGGCTCACCGGCCGGTGACGCACGCCCGGCGGACGTGTGGTCCGAGGCCACCGGCGGGTTCAACCGCTGGGTGGCGGGGGACCCCGCGGGCCTCGACGACCTGGTCGCGGTGATGACGCCGGTGCTGTGGCACGTCGTCCGCGCCTACCGGCTCTCCGAGCCCGCCGCCGAGGACGTCATCCAGAACACCTGGCTCGCCCTGGTACGCCGCCGCGCGGCGATCGTCGACCCGGTGGCCGTCGGCGGGTGGCTGACCACGACGGCCCGGCGCGAGGCCTGGCGGGTCGCCGGCGCGAAGACCACGCCGACCCCGGTCGAGGACGACGACCTCGCGCAGGTGCTTCCTCGGCAGCGCTCGGCGGAGGACAGTGTCGTGCAGCACGACGAGGGCGACCGCCTGTGGGCCGCCGTCGACGGGCTGCCGGAGCGCTGTCGCCGGCTGCTGCGGGTCGTCGCGTTCGAGAACCGCCCCGACTACCGCGAGCTGGCGACCGAGCTCGGCATGCCCGTCGGCAGCATCGGCCCCACCCGCGGCCGCTGTCTCGCCAAGCTGCGGGTGGCCCTGATGCAGGCTGGAGGAGTCTGATGAACGATCTGAGCCGCGAGGCACTGCTCGGCATCGTCCGGGACGTCTACGAGCGCCACGACCCCGTGCCCGACCACCTGGTCGCGGCCATGCAGGCCGCGGCGGCGATCGCCGCGTCCGACCTCGACCTGGAGCTGATGGAGCTCGTCGAGTCCTCCACCGAGCTGGCCGGGGCACGCGGCTCCACGTCGTACACGCTCCGCTTCGTGCACGGCGACACCGACCTGCTCCTGCGGATCGCCGTGGACAACGGCCGGTCCCGGGTGGACGGTTGGATCGTGCCGGCCGAACCCATGACCATCCGCGCGCTCCCCGGCGAGGAGCCGGCCGCGCACGAGGCGGTCACCACCGAGTCCGGGCGATTCTCGCTGACGGACCTCCCGGTCGGGCTGATGCGGCTGCGGCTGGAGCCGCACGACGGTGCCCGCCCGGCCTTCGCCACCCCCACCTTCGAGATCTGAGGAACCGTGGACCCCGAGAGCCCCGACAAGCAGCCGCGCCCTGCCCGCCCCACCCGCAAGCCGCTCGACCGGGAGCCCCGGCCGCCGCACCCGACCTCCATCGCCGCGGCGCAGGGCCGCCTGCTCGACCCGGCCACCGCGCTGATCGTCGACGGCGTCGTGCCGCGCCCGACCGTCTACGTCGGCCCGCGGCTGCTGATCTCGAAGGCGGTCGACGTCGACGGTGCCGTCCGCGTGCTCCGGGCGGTCGCCGAGCCGCTCGGCTGGGACGTCGTCCTGGAGGACGAGGACCCGCGCACCGCGAACCTCCGGTTCGGCCTGCGGCCCGTGCGTCTGGTCGTCGCGTCCAACCGCGCCACGATCGCGCCGGACGCGTGGACCCTCCTGCAGCAGACCCGCGCGCAGTTCGGGGTGGACGCCGTGAAGGGCGTCGGGCTCGACCACCTCGTGGTGCCCGCCATCGAGGCCGACCCGATGCACGACGGTCATCCCATGCACGACGGGCACCCCATGCACGACGGCGACCCGATGCACGACGGGCACCCCATGCACGACGGCGACCCGATGCACGACGGGCACCCCATGCACGACGGCCACCCGGCCAACGACGCGAGGACGTCACGGGCCATCGCGTCGTACTTCGACATGGGCTCCGGCGGCCGCCAGCCGGTGGCGTACGTCGGGCCGCGCCCCGCCCGTCGTCACGCCGACCTGATCGAGGGACGCCGCCCGGTGGTGGCGATCCTCGACACCGGCTGCGGCAGCCACCCGTGGCTCGACGGGTTCGTCGACACGGAGGTCGGGCTCGACGGCGTGCCGATCGGCTACTCCGACTCCACCTCGCTCTCGCCCGAGGAGGACGGCGACCAGTCCGGTCCTCTCGACGGCTCGATCGACCCGATCTCGGGCCACGGCACGTTCATCGCCGGGCTGATCCGGCAGCGCTGCCCCGACGCCGACCTCGTCGCCTGGCGGGTGATGCCGTCCGACGGCCCGATCGTCGAGTCCGACCTCGTCGCGACCCTCGCGCAGATCGCCGAGCTCGCGCGCCGCTACCGGGCCGGCGAGCCCGGCGGGCACGCGATCGACGTGCTCAACCTGTCGATGGGCTACTACCACGAGACGCCCGAGGACGCGCTCTTCGACCCGACGATGTACGCCATCCTCGAGGAGATGGCCCGCAACGGCGTCGTCATCGTCTGCTCGGCCGGCAACGACGCGACCAGCCGCCCGTCCTTCCCCGCCGCGTTCACGCGCTGGGCCGACGACGCGGGACCGATCCCGTTCGACCCCTCGATCGCGCCGATCGTGTCGGTGGGTGCGCTCAACCCCAACCGCACCGACGCCCTCTTCAGCAACGCCGGCCCGTGGGTGCGCTGCTACGTGGCGGGCGCCTCGGTGGTCAGCACGATGCCGGCCTTCCGCGGCGGCTACGAGCCGGTCGCCCGGACCAGCGCCTTCGGACGGGTCCGCGAGGCGATCGACCCCGACGACTTCCGCGGCGGCTTCGCGGTGTGGAGCGGCACCTCCTTCAGCGCCCCGATCCTGGCCGGGGACATCGCGGCCGCGATGGTGGGCACCCTCGAGCCCGCGGGTGCGCCCGTGGACGCGCCCACCTCCGTCGCCACCGCGTGGAACGCGGTGTCCTCCTGCACCCCATTGGCGCCATCATGAGGCGGTGACCTCCGCCCACGACCTGCACGCCCGGGGCGTCCACGCGGCCTACCGCGGACGCCACCGGGAGGCCCGGCGCCTCCTGGAGCGCGCCCGGTCCGAGGCGGGTCAGGGCGGGACGGGCGGGTCGGACCTGGAGGCGCGCATCGCCGCCAGCCTGGCCTACGTGCTCTCGGAGACCGGCGAGCACGACACCGCCATGCAGCTGTGCCGCGAGGCGCTCGCGGACGACCGCATCGAGGACAGCACCCGCGGCACGCTGCACTCCCAGCTCGGCCTGCTCTTCATGCTGCGGGGCGAGACGTCGGCCGCGATGGACGAGTTCGACCAGGCGCTGCGCCTGCTGGACGTGCCGGCGACGAGTGCCCGGGTGCACCTCAACCGCGGCAACGTGCACCTCCAGCGCAAGCACCTCTCCGCCGCCCGGTCGGACTTCGAGCTGTCCTTTGCGGCCTACCGCGAGGCGGGCGACGAGTACGGCGCGGCCAAGGCGGTGCACAACCTCGGCTACACCCACTTCCTGGCCGGCGACCTGGTCGCCGCGCTGCGCGACCTCGGGACGGCGTACCCGGCGTTCGAGGCCGAGGGTCCGGTGATGACCGCGATGGCCGACCAGGACCGGGCCGAGGTGCTGATGGCGGCCGGCCTGCGCGAGGAGGGTGCGGCCGCGCTCGCGGCGTCCGCGGACGCCTACGGCCGGCGGCGCCTCTACCAGCGCCGGGGCGAGGCCGAGCTGGCCCTGGCCCGCAGCCTGGTGCTGAGCGACCCGGACCGCGCCCGGGGGTCGGCGCGGGACGCGCTGCGCAGGTTCCGCCGCACCGGGGCGCGGGCATGGGAGGTGCGCGCCGACGCGACGCTGCTCAGCGCCGAGATCGAGTCCGGTGGCAGCGGTCCGGCGCTGGCCCGGCGGGGGAGCGTCCTGGCGGACGAGCTCGCCGGGCAGGGTCTGCGCTGGGAGGCCGCGCTGGCCCGCCTCGATGCGGCTCGGGTCCACGTCCGGCGCGGCGACCTCGAGCAGGCCCGGGCCGACCTGCGGGGCGTGGGCGCGCTGGGGCAGGCGCCGCTCGCCGTACGGCTCCTCGACCGCGACCTCCGCGCCGACCTGGCCGCCGTCGGCGGGCGCGGGGCGAACGCCCTTCAGCACCTGCGTGCCGGGCTCACCGACCTGCACGCCTGGCAGAGCTCCTTCGGCTCGCTCGACCTGCAGACGGGCGTCGCCGGGCACGGCACGCGGCTCGGCGTCCGCGGCCTCGCGCTCGCGGTGGAGTCGCGTCGGCCGGCCGTGCTCTTCGAGTGGTCCGAGCGGGCCCGGATGCTGGCCAGCCGCGTGCAGCCGGTGCGGGCCCCCGAGGACCCCGCGCTGGTCGCCGACCTCACCGAGCTGCGCGAGATCGCCGCGGCGCGCGAGGGCGGGCGGCGTACGTCGCCGGAGCGCGAGGCCGAGCTGCGGCAGCGGGTGCGCGAGCGCGCCTGGCAGCACCGCGGGTCCGGCGAGGTCGCCGACCCGGTGACGCTCGACGAGCTGCGGTCGGCGATCACCGACGACACCGCACTGGTCGCCTACGTCGTGACCGCCGCCGCCGCGGTCGCCCTCGTCGTCACCTCGACGGGCACCACCTGGGTCGACCTCGGCCACCGCGACGAGCTCGACGCGCTGCTGGGCGGCCTGCTGCCCGACCTCGACATGGCGGCGACCGACCTGCCCGACGCGATGGGCGCGTTCGTGCGGGCCGAGCTGGCCCACCGGCTGGAGCTGCTCGCCGGGCTGCTGGTCGCGCCGGTGCTCGACGCCGTCGGCGACCGACGCGTGGTGCTCACCCCGTCCGGCGTGCTGTCCGGCGTGCCGTGGACGCTGCTGCCGGGGTACGTCGGCCGCCCGGTCACCCTGGCCCAGTCCGCGACCGCGTGGCTGGCGCGGCGGACCACGCCCTTGCGCACCGGGTCCGCCGGCTTCGTCGCCGGGCCGCGGGTCGCCCGCGCCGAGGACGAGGTCGTCGCCGCCGCCAAGGAGTGGCGCGAGGCCCGGGTCCTGCTCGCCGGGGACGCCACCGCGGCGGCGGTCTCCGAGCTCGCCGGGTCGGTGGACGTCCTGCACGTCGCCGCCCACGGCCGGCACAGCGCGGAGAACGCGATGTTCGCCGGTCTGCAGCTCGTCGACGGGCCGTGGTTCGGCTACGACATCGACCGGCTCCGGCGGGTGCCCGACGTGGTGCTGCTGTCGGCCTGCGAGGTCGGGCGGTCGACGGTCCGGTGGGGCGAGGAGCTGATCGGGATGACGACCGCCTGGCTGCACGCGGGCGCCCGCTGCGTCATCGCGTCGCCCGCGGCGATCAACGACCAGGCGGCGTACGGCGTCCTGGTGGCCGTCCACGAACGCCTGGCCGCCGGCCTCGACCCGGCCGCCGCGCTCGCCGAGTCGGTGCCCGCGGTCGCGGTCGACGCACCCCCAGTGCCCCTGGTCTGTTTCGGCTAGTCCCCACAGGTATCTGGCGCAGTGGGCGGCGCTCCTCAACGTCATCAGGGAGACCGCTCGACCTGCGAGGAGCAACCGTCATGTCGACCATGACCACGACCCGTTCCACTGCTGTCCACGTGATCCAGGACCCCCAGCCCGGTCAGCACCTGGTGGTGCCCGCGGGATGTCGGCTCGCGGTGCGGTTCCGCCGGCGCGGCCTCGGTCTGAGCCGCTGGCAGGTCGTCGACCGGCCCGGCTACCTGCTGCCGCTCGAGGAGGGCCCGCACGGCTTCCTCTTCCTCGTCTTCGACGCCGACGCCACCGAGGACCAGCCGCTGCGCCTGGAGCGCCGGCGGGTGGACCGGTCGGGTCCCGGCGAGGTGCGTGACCTGACCGTCCGGGTCAGCTGACCCCCGGCGCCGGGCGCGACTCGGGGGCGCCCGGTGCTCGGGTCCGGCGGGCGAACACCCAGGCCCGCATGGCGACGAAGCGCATCACCGTCACCACCAGGTTGGCCACCGTCAGCACCACCACCTCGGCCGCGGCGCTCGGGGACCCGGTGGCGTGCAGCAGCCAGAGCGACCCGCTGGTGACGCCCAGCCCGATCGCGAAGACGATCAGCCCCCGCAGCTGGTGCCGCACCGCCCCCTGCCGGCCGCGGACCCCGAACGTGAGCCGCCGGTTGACCGCCGTGTTGGCGACCGCCGTCAGCAGCAGCGCGAGCAGGTTGGCGGTGAACGGCGACGTCGCTCCGCGCAGCAGCAGGAAGAGGACGGCGTACGCCAGGGTGGACGCGACGCCGACGAGCGCGAACATCGCCACCTGCATGCCCAGCCGGCCGCTGCCGGCGTCGGCGGACGCGCGGCCCAGCCGCTCCGCCACGTCGGAGACGGGCAGCCGTCCCGACATCAGGCCCCGGCCGACGCGGACGATGCC
The DNA here is from genome assembly GCF_039543825.1 of Nocardioides conyzicola. Taxonomy (NCBI): domain Bacteria; kingdom Bacillati; phylum Actinomycetota; class Actinomycetes; order Propionibacteriales; family Nocardioidaceae; genus Nocardioides; species Nocardioides conyzicola. Next base: position 1,855,215 of record NZ_BAABKM010000002.1, read on the forward strand.
GCGCACGTCGTCGATCGCCGTCCGCACGATGTCGACGGTGCTGTCGGGGTCGTCGACCCAGTCGACCGGGACCTCGTGGATCCGCAGCCCGGCCCGCTCGGCGAGCACCAGGAGCTCGGTGTCGAAGAACCAGGCGTTGTCCTCGACCAGTGGCAGCACCTCGCGGGCGACGTCGGCGCGGATCGCCTTGAAGCCGCACTGCGCGTCGGTGAAGTGGGCGCGGAGGGTGCCGCGCAGCAGCAGGTTGTAGCCGCGCGAGATCAGCTCCCGCTTCGGCCCGCGCTGGACCCGCGACCCGTGGCCGAGACGGGTGCCGATCGCGAGGTCCGAGTGGCCGCTGATCAACGGCGCCACCAGGGGCAGCAACGCCTTGAGGTCCGTGGACAGGTCGACGTCCATGTAGACGAGCACGGTGGCGTCGGACCCGCTCCACACCCGCTTCAGGGCCCGGCCGCGGCCCTTCTCCGCGAGGTGGACCACCCGGACGTCGTCGTACGTGTGCGCCAGCCGGCGGGCGATCACGGCGGTGCCGTCGGTGCTGGCGTTGTCCGCGATCGTCACCCGGAAGGTCCAGGGCAGGGACGCGAGGTAGCGACGCACCCCGAGCACGGACGCCGCGAGGTCCCGCTCCTCGTTGTAGACCGGGATCACCACCTCCAGCATCGTGGTGGCCGTCGCGGTCTCGGGCCGCCCGGACTCCCAGGGCTGGGCCGCGGTCACGACGACGTCCCCGTGGTCAGGTCGTAGATGGTGACCCCGTCGACCGTGGTGGCGGTGAAGTTGTCCGCCACCCAGGCGGCGATGTCGCTGCTGGCGCTGCTGCCGCCCATCGACTGGCCGAACCCGCTGCCGCCGATGAAGTAGTGGACCTGGCCGTCGGCGACGTACTGCTGGAACTCCGCGAGCGTCGGGCTCGGGTCGGAGCCGTTGAACCCGCCGATCGCCATCACCGGCTCCTCGGTCGCCAGCTGGTAGCCGGCGGCGCTGTTGGACCCGACCGCGGCCGCGACCCAGGTGTAGTCGTCGGCATCCGTGGTGAGCAGTGCCTGCAGCTCGGCGCTGGGCTCGCTGCTGCTGAGCAGGCCGCCGGCGCCGCCGCCAACGCCCTGGGGGCGCTGGCCTCCGGTCGGTGCCTGGCCGGTGGGTGCCTGGCCGGTGGGTGCCTGGCCCTGCTGCATGCCGGGCGGGCCACCCATCCCACGGCCGCCGCCGCCGCCGGGGCCGCCGAAGCCACCGCCTGCGACGGTCGGTCCGGCCGTCGGGATCGAGCCGGTGTGCGCGGTCGAGGCCGTCTGCACGGCGTACGCCGCGGGGCCGGCCAGGGAGGCGAGCACGGCGACGACGGCGGCCGCCGCCGCAAGGCGCCGGGGCAGCCAGCGTAGGCCGGTGAGCGCGGCCGCGGCGAGGACGCCGACCGGGAGGACGACCCAGCGCAGCCACGGTACGAAGTCGGCGCTGCGGCCGAGCAGGAGGAACGCCGTGATCGTGGTGGCCGCGATCGCGACGGCCGCGATCGGACCCGCCTCCCACGAGTGGCGGTGCTGCCGGACCAGGGCGGCGCCGATGCCGATGAGCGCGGCGACGGCCGGTGCGAGGGCCACGGTGTAGTAGGCGTGGAAGATGCCGGCCATGAAGCTGAAGGTCAGCCCGGTGACCAGGAGCCAGCCGCCCCAGAGGAGCAGCCCGGCGCGCACCCGGTCGGTGCGCGGCCGGCGGGCGGTGAGCCAGAGCCCGCCGACGAGCAGCACCAGCGCGGCCGGCAGCAGCCAGGCGATCTGGCCGCCGATCTCGCTGGTGAAGAGCCGGCCGATGCCGGTCTCGCCCCACATGGAGCCGCCGGTCCCGCCGGCTCCTCCGCCGCCGACGGAGCCGGTCTCGTCGCCGCTGAGGCGGCCGAAGCCGTTGTAGCCGAGCGTGAGCTCGAGGATCGAGTTGTCCTGCGAGCCGCCGATGTAGGGGCGGCTCGCGGCCGGCCACAGGGACACGATCGCGATCCACCAGCCGGCGGTGGCGATCATCGTCCCGAACGCCACCAGCAGGTGCCCCATCCGCTTGAGCACCCGCGGCTGGCCGGCCACCAGGTAGACGAGGCCGAACGCCGGCAGCACCAGGAAGACCTGCAGCATCTTGGTGAGGAAGCCCATCCCGACCAGGGCGCCCGCCAGCGCCATCCAGCGGACCGGGTGCCGGACGCCGTCCTCGACGGCCCGCAGCACGGCGTACGCCGCCGCGACCATCAGCAGCACGAGCATCGAGTCCGGGTTGTTGAAGCGGAACATCAGCACGGCGACCGGCGTCAGCGCCATCGCGGCGCCGCTGAGCAGCCCCGCCCAGGCGACGCCCGTCGTACGCCGGACCGTCGCCGTCAGCAGCCAGACCGCGAGGACGCCCTCGATCGCCTGGGGGACCAGGATCGACCAGGAGGACAGGCCGAACACCTTCACCGACAGGGCCATCGGCCAGAGCGCCAGCGGGGTCTTGTCGACGGTGATCGAGCTGGCCGCGTCGGACGAGCCGAAGAAGAACGCCTTCCACGACTCGGACCCGGCCTGCGCCGCCGCCGAGTAGAAGCTGTTGGCCCACCCCGAGGACGACAGCCCCCAGAGGTAGAGCACGCCGGTGGCGATCAGCAGCGCGGCGAGCGCGGGCCGGTAGTAGTCGCGCCTCGGCCGTGGCGGCGGGCCGGCCTCGGGCGTCGTGGTCTCGGGATGGGTCAGCGTGGCGGTCATGGTCACCACGATGTGGCGACGTCTTGGCCGGACCCCGTGCGCTGTCTGTGGGCCTCCTGTGAGGCTAGAGACCCCGCCCGCGGAGCCAGTCGGCATCGGCGACGTGCTCGGTCGCACCGCCCGGCGTCTCGAGCACGACCGGTGCTCCGGCGTCGCGGACCACCGCGGCGAGCAGGTCGGGGTCGACCTTGCCGGCGCCGAGGTTGGCGTGCCGGTCGGCGCCGGAGTCGAACTCGTCGCGACTGTCGTTGCAGTGCACCAGGTCGATCCGGCCGGTGATCTTCAGGACGTCGTCGACGACGGTCTCCAGGCTGTTGCCGCCGGCGTGCGCGTGGCAGGTGTCGAGGCAGAAGCCGACCAGGTCGGCCTGCTCGGTGCCGGAGATCGCGTCCCAGACCCGGCCGATCCGCTCCAGGTAGCGGGTCATGGCGTTGTCGCCGCCGGCGGTGTTCTCGATCAGCAGCGGCAGCTTGAGGTCGGTCGCCTCGACGGCCTTGCGCCAGTTGTCGAACCCCTTCTCGGGGTCGTCGTCCTTGTTCACGTGGCCGCCGTGCACGATCAGGCCCTTCGCGCCGATCGCGGCCGCGGCGTCGACGTGCTGCTGCAGCAGCTTGCGGCTGGGGATCCGGATCCGGTTGTTGGTGGTCGCCACGTTGACGATGTACGGCGCGTGCACGTAGAGCCCGATCCCCGCGGCCTCGGCGTCGGCCTTGAGGCCCTCCGCGCCGCCGGCGTACCGGAACTCGGGGCCCTTGTAGCCCTGCGGGTCGCCCAGGAAGAACTGCACGTGCGGGGCGTTGCGCGCCTGCGCCTCGGCGATCGGGTCGGCCTGGTCGACGTGGGCTCCGATGGCGATCTCACTCATGCGCCCAGCCTAGGTAGTGCTGCCGACAGCGGTCAGCCCAGCATCAGCGCAGCATCAGCCAGCACGCAGCCGCGCACGCCGCGATCACGACGAGTGACGCGGCGGTGACGACCGTCGGCCACCGGGCGGTCGCGGGGCGGGGCGGGTCGCCGAGACGGTCCGGTACGACGGGCCAGGGACCGTCGTCGGGGACCTCGATGCGTCGCAGCCGCTCGAGCGCGGCCGCGGCCGTGGGCGGGCGGAGCTCGGGGTCGAGGTCGACCAGCGCCTCGAGCAGGGGACGCAGCGGCCCGTCGGGCACCATCGGCGCGCGCCCCGGCCGGGGTGGCCGTCCGGTGAGCAGCTGGATGGCGACCACGCCTGCGGCGTACAGGTCCTGGCGCGGGTCCGGCCCGGCGCCGGCCTCCTGCTCGGGCGCGAGGTAGCCGTCGGTGCCGACCACCGCCGGACCGCGGGTCAGCCGGACGTCCTCGACCGGCACCGCGACGCCGAAGTCGCCGAGCCGCAGGAACGGCGGGCCGTCGGAGGGCTCGAGGAGCAGGTTGGCGGGCTTCACGTCGCGGTGCACGACCCCGGCCGCGTGCACGGCGGCGAGCGCCTGGAGCAGCTGGTCGAGCAGCAGGGCGGCGTACGACGTCGGCAGCGGGCCGGTCTCCTGGAGCAGCTCGTCGAGCGAGCCACCGTGGACCAGGTCCATGCCGAACACGACCCGGTGGTCGTCGGCGGCCCAGCCGGACGGCGTGAGCACGTGCGGGTGCCGGATCCGGAGCGACTGCTCGCGGACGAAGCGCAGCAGGGTCGCGCTGTCGTGTGCGCCGAGCACCTTGGCCGCGACGAGGGTGCCGGACCGCAGGTCGCGGGCCCGCCAGACCGAGCCCATGCCGCCGGAGCCGACCTGGTCGAGCAGCACGTAGCGGCCGGCGAGCGGGGTGGTGGCGGGTGCGGGCATCGACCGGCTCCTACCCCGGCGTACGCCATTTATGGCCGGGGGTGCGGGCGCTGTTAGCCTTGGGCGTTCTCTGCGTCGACCATCCGGGTCGCGCGGGGACGAAGACGCATTGCCCTCCTGCCACGGAAAGTCCGTGGCCGCCCTAGCCCACAGGAGGTGGACAACGACATGCGTGCCTACGAAGTGATGGTCATCCTTGACCCGAGCATCGAAGAGCGGACCGTCGAAGGTTCGCTCGACAAGTACCTGAACGTGATCCGCAAGGACGGCGGCTCTGTCGAGTCCGTCGACGTGTGGGGACGCCGCCGGCTGGCCTACGAGGTCAAGAAGAACGCCGAAGGCATCTACGCCGTCATCACGTTGAACGCCGAGCCCGCGACGGTCAAGGAGTTCGACCGTCAGCTCACCCTCAACGAGTCGATCCTCCGCACGAAGGTCATGCGTCCCGACGCTCACTGACCCTCGGGACCTCGGTCCTGTGGACGACCACTTCCCTCTGTCGGCGCCAGCGGCGACGATGTCCGGACGTGGTCGGACGACTCTGATCAGAACCAACGCTTAGGGAGCATCCATGGCAGGCGAGACCGTCATCACGGTGGTCGGCAACCTCGTCGACGACCCGGAGCTGCGCTTCACCCCCTCGGGTGCGGCCGTGGCCAACTTCCGGATCGCGTCGACGCCGCGCACCTTCGACCGCCAGACCAACGAGTGGAAGGACGGCGACGCGCTGTTCCTCTCCTGCTCGGTCTGGCGCCAGGCCGCGGAGAACGTCGCCGAGTCCCTGCAGCGCGGCATGCGTGTCGTCGTGCAGGGTCGCCTGAAGCAGCGCAGCTACGAGACCCGCGAGGGCGAGAAGCGCACTGTCGTGGAGCTCGAGGTCGACGAGGTCGGCCCGTCGCTGGCGTTCGCCACCGCGAAGGTCACCCGCGCCTCCCGTTCGGGCGGCGGGGGCGGCTACTCCAGTGGCGGCCAGGGCGGTGGGCAGGGCGGACAGTCCCGTCCGCAGTCCTCCGGCGGCAACGACCCGTGGGCCACCCCGGCACCCGCCCAGGGCGGTGGGGCTCCGGCCGCACCGGCCGGCGACCCGTGGGGTGCACCCGGCGTGGGCTCCGACGAGCCCCCGTTCTGATCCAGCACACCATCCCGTTCACCCTCAACCATTCCGGCGCAACCCACTCGTGGGGCCGGGCTTCTAGAAAGGGAGCACCACAATGGCCAAGGCAGTGATTCGCAAGCCCAAGAAGAAGGTTTGCCAGTTCTGCAAGGAGAAGGCGACCGGCGTCGACTACAAGGACGCCACGCTCCTCCGCAAGTTCATCTCCGACCGCGGCAAGATCCGCGCGCGTCGGGTCACCGGCAACTGCGTCCAGCACCAGCGGGACGTCGCGATCGCGGTCAAGAACGCCCGCGAGGTCGCACTGCTGCCCTACACGTCCACCGGTCGCTGAGGGGAGCTGACGACATGAAGCTCATCCTGACCCAGGAAATCACCGGTCTCGGTGCCCCCGGCGACATCGTCGAGGTGAAGGACGGCTACGGCCGCAACTACCTCGTCCCCCGCGGCCTCGCGCTGCGGTGGACCCGCGGTGGCGAGAAGCAGATCGAGTCGATCAAGGCCGCTCGCTCCACGCGCGCCGTGCGCGACCTCGGCCACGCCGAGGAGATCAAGACCAAGCTCGAGGCCCAGCCCGTCAGCGTGAAGGTGCGCGCCGGTGCGGGTGGTCGTCTGTTCGGTGCGGTCACCGTCGGCGAGATCGCCGAGGCCCTCGCCGAGACGTCCGGCGAGCCGGTCGACAAGCGCACGATCGTGGTGACCAACCCGATCAAGGCGCTGGGCAACCACGAGGTGGCCGTGAAGCTCCACGATGGCGTCTCCGCCACCGTCGAGCTGAACGTCATCCCGGCCTGACCCAGTCAGACCCTCATCAAGGGCCGCTCTCCTTCGGGAGGGCGGCCCTTGCTGCGTGCTCGGCTGTCGCGGATCAGGCGCCCGTCACCAGCCACGCGTCACCCTGGGCCCGGCGTACGAGCACCACGAGCCGGGCGCCCATGAAGACGGAGCAGAACGCGACCCAGATCGCGACCAGGCCGGCGGAGTACGCCGCCAGCAGCAGCGCCACCGGCGCATAGGCGACCAGGGTGACCAGGCCCGCGCGGGCGAGGTAGCGACCGTCGCCGGCGCCGATCAGCACCCCGTCGAGGACGAAGACGACGCCCGCGACCGGCTGGCCGAGCGCGACCACCAGCAGCACGGGGACCAGCAGGTCCGTGACCGCGTCGTCGCCGGTGAAGAGGTGCCCGACCCACGGGCTGACGGCGGCGATCAGCAGCCCGGTGACCACGCCGCTGACGGCACCCCACCGCACCATCCGCCGGGTCGTCTCCCGGGCACCGACCACGTCGCCGGCGCCGAGCAGGCGGCCGGTCAGCGCCTGCGCGGCGATCGCGATGGCGTCCAGGGTGAACGCGAGGAACGTCCACAGCGTCATCGCCAGCTGGTGCGTGGCCAGGTCCACCTCCTGGTCGCGCGCGTCGACGGCCGCCAGCGTGACGGCGTACGTCGTGAGCACGATCGCCGCCCGCAGGGTCAGCGTCCGGACGACGAGCGGGACGCCGGCGCGACCGGCGGCGCGGATGCCGGGGAGGTCCGGGCGCAGGGAGGCGCCGTGGCGCCGCGCGGCCCGGACGACGACGGCGACGAACACGACCGCGCTCGCGACCTGTGCCAGGACGGAGCCGAGCGCCGAGCCCGCGATGCCGAGCCCGACGGGGTAGACGAGCAGCAGGTTGAGCGCGATGTTGAGCGCGTTGCCGCCCACCGCGACGACCAGCGGGGTCCGGGTGTCCTGGAGCCCGCGCAGCACGCCGGTCGCGGCCAGCATGACCAGCAGCGGGACCGTGCCGAGGAAGGCGATCCGCAGGTACGTCGCCGCCGGGTCGGTCACCGAATCGGAGGCGCCGAAGAGGCGGACGAGCGGGCCGACGAGGACGACCCCGGCGACGGTGACGACCGTGCCGAGGCCGATCGCCAGCCAGATCCCGTCGACTCCCTGGGCCAGCGCGCCGCGCAGGTCGCCGGCCCCCAGGAAGCGGGCGACGCTGCCGGTGGTGCCGTACGCCAGGAAGACGCACAGGCCGATCACGGTCTGCAGCACGACGGCGGCGATGCCGAGACCGGCGAGCTCCGGGGAGCCGAGGTGACCGACGATGGCGGCATCGGCGAGCAGGAACAGCGGCTCGGCGACCAGGGCCAGGAACGCCGGGACGGCCAGCCGCAGGATCTCGCGGTCACGGGTAGCGGCTCGACTAGTCATCGTAAGAATCACCTACCCCTTCTGATCCCTACGGGACTAGTTCACAACACCTGTGGATGAATTCGGGATAACCCGGTCCCGGACGCTATGTCGACTTATGGGCAGGTAACCGGAAGGTGTCCTGTCCATGAACCAAGATAGGTGCCCGACTATTTTGAGTGCACAGGTGTGTATGAACGTTTCCGCAGGTCAGACGCCATATATCCGGGATATCGGTCCGGTCCTCCACAGGCTGCTCCCCAGGTCGGTGCACACCCTCAGGCGTGTCGTCCACGAGGACTCCCAAGTTATCCCCAGGGCCTGTGGATAGCGGACTGTCGCTCGGGTGACGTGTCACCGTAGCGTCGCCCGCGGACGGGTCCGCACAGCAGTGTCGGAGACCCCATCTACTATCGAACATATGTTCGTCGTTGTCGTGTTCGAGGGGACTGAGGGCCACAGATGAGCGTCGCCGAGCAGGACTCCCGAGGGTTCTCGGATCCTCCCCTGGAGGACTGGGGGGACGGTCCCGCGCCGTACGCCCCCGGCGAGCGGCCCCAGCGGCCGGGAGACCGGACGCCGCCGCAGGACATGGCGGCCGAGCAGTCCGTGCTCGGGTCGATGCTGATCTCGAAGGACGCGATCGCCGACGTCACCGAGGTGATCCGCGCCGCTGACTTCTACCGGCCCTCCCACGAGACCATCCACGACACGATCGTCGACCTCTACGGCCGCGGCGAGCCGGTCGACATGGTGACCGTCGCCGCCGAGCTCCAGCGCCGCGGCGAGCTCCAGCGGATCGGCGGCGCGCCGTACCTCCACACGCTCTCGGCCAACGTCCCGATCGCCGCCAACGCCGGCTACTACGCCGAGATCGTCCGCGAGAAGGCGATGCTCCGCAAGCTCGTCGACGCGGGCACCAAGATCGTGCAGATCGGGTACGCCGGCGAGGGGCAGGTGGACGACATCGTCGACCAGGCCCAGGCCGAGGTCTACAAGATCACCGACAAGCGCGCGACCGAGGACTTCGCCCCGCTCAGCGACATCATGGACGGCGTCCTCGACGAGATCGAGGCGATCTCCAACCGCGAGGCGGGCCTGTACGGCGTGCCCACCGGCTTCGCCGACCTCGACGACCTGACCAATGGCCTGCACTCCGGTCAGATGATCATCGTCGCGGCGCGCCCCGCCATGGGCAAGTCGACGCTGGCGCTGGACCTGTGCCGGGCGGCGTCGATCCACAACAACCTGACCAGCGTCTTCTTCAGCCTCGAGATGACGCGCTCCGAGATCACCATGCGCCTGCTGTCGGCCGAGGCGAAGGTGCCGCTCAACCACATCCGCAACGGCAACATGAACGACGACGACTGGGCCAAGCTGGCCCGCAAGATGGGCGAGATCTCGTCGGCGCCGATGTTCATCGACGACTCGCCCAACATGACGATGATGGAGATCCGGGCCAAGGCCCGCCGGCTCAAGCAGCGCCACGACCTCAAGCTGATCGTCATCGACTACATGCAGCTGATGTCGTCCGGCAAGAAGGTCGAGTCCCGCCAGCTCGAGGTCTCGGAGTTCTCCCGGCAGATCAAGCTGCTGGCCAAGGAGCTCGAGCTCCCGATCATCGCGCTCTCCCAGCTCAACCGTGGTCCCGAGCAGCGCGGCGACAAGCGCCCGATGATGAGCGACCTGCGTGAGTCGGGCTCGCTGGAGCAGGACGCCGACATGGTGATCCTGCTGCACCGCGACGACGTCTACGAGAAGGAGTCGACCCGTCCCGGCGAGGCCGACCTGATCGTCGCCAAGCACCGCAACGGCCCGACCCGCGACATCACCGTGGCCTTCCAGGGCCACTACTCACGCTTCGTCGACATGGCGCACTGAGCGGCGTGCCGGGATCACTCGACTCTGTCAGCACCGCGAGTGAAACTGTCAGTTACGGTTGGATTCTGTCATCTCACAGGCACGGCAGCCGACAGAGTACAGTCAGACCGTCCAGGTCACCTGCCGTAGCAGGAAGTCGGCCGGACGGCTCTCAATCTGTCCGTCCTTCTGTCGCGAGACGGCCTAGTCGTAGCGGTTGCTTCAATCTGAACGATAAGACGAATGCACTTGGGCAGAACCATTCGCCATGGTGGCGGCTTGCCTCGTCGCGAATCTCGAGTATGTGCGCGCCGACGCTGCGCGGGAAGAATTAACATTCCGCGTTTGCGACATGGCCGAACATTGATCCGCTGTAGTTATCAGCAATCTCCAATCGGCGGGCGACCTTGGCGCGGTCGATCTCGGGAGACCGACGTCTGGTTGGTGGCGCGCCCTCATCGACAAGACACTCCCAAGTGTGGGACAACATTAGAGATCCCCAATCGATCCACCGTCGCTCGAACCGGAGCCAGTCCTCGTTCGTTGATTCTGGATCCTTGAGCATCGGAACGAACCTCTTCGGAATCGTGTAAAGCTGCTGTTCCGCCAGCCCGCCGACAATGCCGACGCCCAAAACCATGGTGTGCGAGATCAGGCCAAGCACGCGTTCCTGAAGGTCTTGCGCGGCCCTGAAGGACTCGCCGTCCGTTCCGCGAATCTCGCCGTTGTCACCGACCTCTCGCGAGGTCCACATTGCCCGAAGCGCGCGGCGGAGCGCGTCAGTCGTGCTAACCAACTCAACAAAAAGAGCTTCGAGTTGCTCGACGCGGGACGCAGACTGCTGTTGCGCGAAGTCTCGGGTGGAGTTCCAGCGGTGCGTTGCTTGCGTTAGACCGACTCCGCCAAGGGTTCCTCCAACGCCGACCAGAGCAACCACTATCCCGTTGTCCATAGACACGGACTCTAGGTGAGACAGTCCATCGGCCGTGCTCGTCGCGGCAACGGATCGTCATCGGTCACTCTGATTGGCCCCAAACCTTACGCAGCTCGGCTGGATCTGCGCCAGCCAGGAACTGCCGCCTGACCTCCTCCGCGTCCTCATCGGTCAGCCCCTCCGTTGGCAGCCCCATGGCCGCGAACACCTCCTGCGGGTGTCGCCGTAACGCGACGACGAGTTCGTCCGGTACGACGCCGAGCGGAAAGAACTGCGGTCGTAGATCGGGCCAGATTCTACGTATTGCACGGTGGCCAGTCATCGGCGGAGCGAAGACGTCACCCATCCCTTTCGGAGCCTGGGGCGGCACCACCTGCATCGCAAGCACGACTGAAGACACCGCGAGGTACGCATAACCCCAGTTGTCCTGCGCGCTCGTAAGGTCAGGGGCACTGCCTTCGCCCATGAGAGACGAGTCGATACCCATCGCGACTTGCGCCCCGGACTCGTGGGAGTGGAAGAGCCATATCTGGCTCCGAGCGAGGGGCGCTGGTGACGACGCCATCGTTCGGTACTCGCCCTCGGTGAAGGGATTGTTATGGGGAGGCCGCAGGAGGGCGTAGCTCATCCATGACTTCGTTGCCCAGGTTGCAATCGTCCTCAGGTCATCCGCCCCTAGGCGAAGTGGATGCTTGCCCTCCAAGATGAAAGGACCGAGGATCCCCTTGACCTGCTCCTCGAGCTGGCTCATCCAGCCGCTGTTGCAAGCCTCGCAGACGGGGACCTTCACGTTCGGCAACCACGTTGCCATCGGTCCCAGCTGAGCGGGCTCGCTCTGGTATCTGCCGTCGACGTCACGCGTCGGCTTGAAGTAGTCGCGCTGTACCCGCTCGCCGTGGCTCTCGCTCAGCAGCTCAACCGCGCCAGGGGTGTCGTGCATCCACTGAGCCCATACGTGCTCGTCGGTACGAATCCCGTGATCGCCGCAGAACGGGCACGTCAGATACTTCGCCACAAGCGTCCTCCTCACTGGTCGAGGCTCTTGAGTCTGTCGCTCGCGGTCGATGCTGTCCTGGGATTCGGCCGGCGTCGCCGTCGACTCCGAGCAGCGGTAGGGCGCGTTCCGGTCCAGCGGGCACCGGGGAGGTCGGGTATGACGACCTGGATCCCGCACACGGCAGCAGCCGAGATCGTCTGGTGCTCTGAGGCCGGCATCGAACACGCGGCAACGACGGTCGACTCGACGATGCGGGCCAACGCCTTCCCGTGTTTGAGGGTGCTCGGAGAGCCAGTCCCGTGCCAGCCGATGGTTGGCAAGAGAGCAGATTCGTGCGCAAGAGGGACGACACGACCCCACTGGCGGGACACATCCAGGATGATGGATGAATGTGGATGCCGGAGGACCCAGATGACCTGATGCAAATGGTCGATGACATTGCGCAGAAGTTGAATTCCACGGACCGTCTCGTCGTCGGCTCCTTGGTGGAACCGACCGTTTTTCGCGATCACGTAGTGGATCGACGGATGGTCATCGGTAGTGAAATTCAACGAACCGTGGGTTTCAGGTACAGCACAACCCATGCAAACAATGCTCGTGGCGGAGTCGTTGTGTGCTTCCTGAGACCCGTCAATCATCGAGTCATTAGTGGACTTCACGTCACCTCGGCAACTAGTCGCATCCTTCCGGTGCTGTCGGTAAGAGCCACCGTCTTGGTGGTCACCGACGCCATTTGGTCGGAGCTCCGCGCAATCACCCCCGAACCCCTAAGTTCGGAGTGGGTGTCCGCGACGACGCTTCGACTCCTGGACTTGGTTCGCATACGTGCGAGCCAGAACGTCAGTCGCGAGCGCGGGGCCATAGATGAAAGACAACGCTCGGTGGCAGAGGATGCGCGGCGGATGCTGGAGGCCGTGCCTGAGCTTGAGGCTGCCCAGCGAGTGCGGACCGTCATTGCGGAACTGATCGGAATCGTGGCAGTACGGCAGCCCCTCATGGTCGAAGTTCCGGGGGGTGAGCAGGGCTACCTCAGCTATGTCATGCGGGAGTCGCTCGGCGACGGCCTTAAAGCAAGAGGCAAACTGGGCCACCGGGTGGCCAACATGCTCGGTGGAGTGCCAAGCGAACTGACATTCTCGGTTTACAAGGGAACGCAGAGTTGCGGCTACACCCTCGAGGTCGACGTGGGAGAGGGGAACTTGATCACTGAGATGAGCCTGGACAGTGGCACTGCGGTTGCGCAAACAGGTGTAGGAACGCAGCTGGGAACCATCGAGTTGCCGACTCCTGTGGATAGACCCGACAGTCTGGTTGTGTCAGTTGCGGAGCACCCGAGCAAGACCATGCTGTCTGCGTTCATTCTGGGCGTGGGCACGTTCGCCGGAACGCTGCTGGCATGGCTTGCTCGTGACAAGGTGCAAGTCTGGCAAGGCCAAGACTTAGGGCTAGGAGACCTCGCAGCCACGCTTGCTCTTGTTGCGCTAGCCGGCGCTGCCGTGCGCTCCGTGATCTACAGAGGCCTGGAAGGTCGAGTGCTCGCCTTCGGTGCCCTCACGTCAGCAGCGTGGTCGTCGGCCGTACTGATCACTTTGGGAGTGGTGCTCGCCTGGCCGTCTGAGGCGGCGAGGAGCAGGCTGCTGCTCACTCTGCTTGTGGCTGCGACGGTTGGCGGCGTCGCGACCGTCGTGATGTTCGTGAAGGCTGTGGCGGGCTTGGTGCGGTTGCGTCGAGTCTCAGCATCGCAACACCCCGAGCGGCCTACGGGCGCGTGAGTGATCGTGCCGAAGTGAACAATCGCGCTGTCGCATATAAGGGCGCGAGACCTGACTGCGCCATGCTACCTCCGGACATGTTTGGACCGTCGTGGGTGGGCATTGGCGCTATGCGGAGCGGCACGACTTGGCTCACTAAAATGCTGTGCCAGCACCCGAAGATGTCCCTCGCCGTCAACGGTAAGAAAGAGCAGTGGCTTCTCAATCGTGTTGCTTTGGGTGAGGTGCCACTGAACGAATACCTGGAACTATTTCCACGTGACGGCTTGCTCCGGGGAGAGTGGAGTCCGCGATACCTGTGGCTGATGCACACGGCGACTGCCGCCGCCCAGCTACCTCAAGACTGTGTCTTTCTGTGCGTTCTGCGCGACCCGATCGAGCGGTACGCCTCTCACCAGCGTCTGGCATCAATGCGTAGGAGGGAAAGACATTCTGCCAGGTGGGCTCCCGCAATCGCGGCCGGCCTCGGCACCTACTTAGGGCTTTACGCGGACCAGCTGGATTCGTGGAGGCGTATGGTCGGGAGCCGGCTGCTGGTCGTCAGCTACGAGTCTCTCGCTGGCGACCCGCTGACGCACTGTTCGATAATCTGGAACAAATTAGGACTGAGCCCAGAGCCTCTGCCGCAAGACGCACTGACGGAACGCGTCTCCGCAAGCGCGGACGGGCTGTGGGAATGGCCGGACCAGTTCCGGTCCACTCTCCGGGACCTCTATTTGCCGCAGTTGGATCGTCTCGCTCGGGACTATGACGTGGACACGTCCTCATGGCTCAACTTCAACGATCTCGATTGACGTGGGGGGAGGGATGGTCGCTGCATACAAACTTTGCCGTCGAGATCAGCCAGTCGCGTGAGCGTAGATGATGAAGTTACTTGCCTTAATCTCGGCGGGATGGGTCGTGGGCTGGTCCAGGACAGTTCGCGATCAGCCAACTGACAAGTGGTTTCGGTTGGTCCCGACAAAGTCAGTGTCTCTCATCGATGCAGACTGACAGAGTTAGTCGGCTCCGTCCCATGTGCCGCGAGTGGATCCAGCTACATTCTGGGAGAGGCGCACCCCTGACGTCGCCTTCGCCGACCTGGCCTTCTGTGCGACGTTCTCGACGACGACCGCTCAGACCGCGACGCCTACGTCGGATCCTCGAGGAGCTCGCTGGGAGTGGGAGCTGGGGAGCGTCGCACCGACAGTCGTCGGGCTGCCCGCCGGCGCCACCGCCGTGCTGTCGAGGACGGTGACGGAGGTGGCGCCGCCCCTGGTCACGTTCGAGTCGGTGATGACGATCCGTGGGGAGGACCTGCGCTCCGTGTCCACCCTGCGCTTCCGGGGGCGTGCCGAGGTCGAGCGAGACCTCGCGGGTCACAGGTTCGAGGTCGACGACGTGCGCGAGGCCCCCGACCGTCCCGGCAAGGAGCTCGTCTCGTCGCCCGACGGAGCGCGGACGGAGGGATCGAACCATGGGGCCCGGACGGGTGTGCACGTGGCCGACTACGGGCACCGCAGGGACATGGCCGACGATCCGCACGACGAGTACGAGCACCCGCATCCGACCACCAACCAGCCGCTCAACGCCGAGCCGCGCCCGGTCTGGACGCCGCTCTTCGCCGTCGTCGGCCTGATCCTGCTGATCGCGGTGGTGTTCGCGGCGATCACCGCGGTGCGCTACGCCACCTGACGGCTGATCAGAGCCGCTCGCCCGCCTCGACCCGGGCCTCGATCGTGTTGCCGGCGGGCGCGAGCGGGCAGCGCCAGCGGTCGTCGTAGCGGCAGGACGGGTGGTAGGCGAAGTTGAGGTCGAGCACCAGGTGCTCGTCGTCGCCGCCGAACCAGGAGCCCTTGGCGGTGTCGAGCAGGTAGCGGCCGGCGCCGTACGACCCGTGGCCGGCGGTGCCGTCGCGGAGCGGGACGAAGATGCCGCCGCCGTACTGGTGCAGCCACCAGACGTCGAGGCTCCCGGCCACGGGATCGGGCAGCTCGACGCGGCCGATGCGCTGCATCGTCACGGAGCCGTCGTCGCCACCGTCGACGTCGCGCTCGTCGGGCTCGGCCGCGAGGACGGGCAGCTCGAAGCGGAGGGCGGGGTCGTAGGGCCAGTACGCGATCTCCTGGCGGGGGTCGTCCCACCCGGACGTCGGGCTCTGCGGGTGGGTGGCGAAGAGCTCGGCGCGCGTCTCGCGCCAGAGCCGGTGCCCCTCGGCAGGATCGCTCTCGGCGCGTACGGCGGCGTAGAGGCTGGCCACCCGGGTGCGCCAGTCGACGAGGGTGAGGGCGGACGTCACGGACTTGGCCATGCCTCCACCCAACCACCCGGCACCGTCAGCGCGCCGAGCGCACCTCGGCGAAGTGCGCGAGCGCGCGGTCGAGGTCGCGTTCGGTGAAGGCGGGCCAGAGCTTGGAGCTCACGAAGAGCTCGGCGTGCGCGCTCTGCCACGGGAAGAAGCCGGAGAGGCGCAGCTCGCCGCTGGTACGGATGACGAGGTCGATCTCCTTGACCGGTCCGCCGCCGAGACCGGCGGTGATGGCGTCGACGTCGACCTCGCCGTCGGACGAGGAGAGCAGGGCGGCCCGGATGCCCTCGACGATGTCGCGGTGGCCGTCGTACGCGATCGCGAGGGTGCAGTGCCGTGGGCGGTCCGCCGTACGACGCTCCGCCTCGGCCAGCGCCTCCGCGGTCGCGGGCGGCAGCAGCGAGCGGTCGCCCGACACGTGCAGCGCCCATTCGCCGGCCGGCTGCTCCAGGATGCGCGGGATCGTCGTCGCCAGCAGGGTGAAGAGGTGGTCGACCTCGGGTCCGGGGCGCTTGCGGATGTTGTCGGCCGAGAGCACGTAGATCGTCAGGTGCTGGAGGTCGCGGGCCGCGCACCACGCCAGGAAGTCCTCGACGTGCTCGGCGCCGTGCCGGTGGCCGATCCGCGGGTCGTCGTGACCGGCGGCCCGGGCCCACCGCCGGTTGCCGTCCATCACCAGGCCGACGTGGGTCGGCCTCACGTCGCGACCGCCGCGAGCCGGTCGCGCACCGCCCGCTCCGCCTGCGCGTAGACGCCCGTGCGGCCGAGGAGCGAGCGCAGGTTGGCGGAGTCCAGGTAGGAGTCGACCTCGTAGGCGAGCTGGACCGGGTCGACGTCGGGGGTGATCTCGCCGATCTCCTGGGCGCCGGCGATCGTCTCCGCGATCAGGCCGAGCCACTCGTCGTCGATGCCGGCGAGCGCGTCGCGTACGGCGCCGGGGCGGGCGGCGTACTCGTGGGAGGCGCGGGCGAAGAAGCACCCGCCGGGGAAGCGCCGGTCGCTGGAGTAGGCCAGCCACGCGTCGAGCAGCCCGCGCAGGCGGTCCATCCCCGGCGGGCGCTCCAACGTCGGCTCGATGATCGTGTGCACGAAGATCGCGCGGGCCGCGCGGATGGTGGCGAGCTGCAGCCCCTCCTTCGAGCCGAAGTGGGCGATCAGCCCGCTCTTGCTGATCTCCAGGTCGGTCGCGAGGCGACCGATGGACAGCCCGTCGAGGCCCTCGACCGACGCGAGGTCGACGGCGCGGGCCAGCACCACGCGTCGGGTGCGGTCGCCGCGGCGTACCCGGCCGTCGGTCGTCAGCTGCTCGGTCATCGCGTCCAGCCTAGATGTCGGAAAAGGTCTTGACGGGTGAAGATAATAATACGATCGTTCGTATTGTTTACTCAACCCGTCGGGAGGTTCGCCATGAGGCTGCGCATCCGCCCGGCCACGCCGCGCGACCACGCCCTGGTCCTGCGCCTGCTGCGCGAGATCTCCGCGGAGTCGGCGTACCTCCGCTTCCAGACCGGCCTCGGCCGGGAGCCGGCGGCGTCGGTGGTCACCGCCCTGCTGCCGGACGGACTCCGCGGGGCGGCGCTGCTGGCGTTCGCCGGCGACCGGCTGGTCGCGCACGGGATGTGGGTGCGCGTCAGCGCCGCGCCTGTTGCCGAGATCGCCCTCCTGGTGGCGGACTCCCACCAGGGACGGGGGATCGGGACCGTCCTCGCCGACGCACTGGTCGCCGACCTAGGCGCGCGCGGGCTCGAGCGCATCGAGGTCTACGCGAGCGCGACCAACACGGCGGTCGCCCGGATGGTCGCCCGGCAGGCACCCGACGCCGTATGCGACCGGGACGGCGCCACCGTGACCTACGGCTTCCACCTGCCAGCACGACCACCCTCCGTGGCTATGGAAGCGAGCCGCGTCGTCGCGTGACCCTGGCAGGACGGACTGGGCGGTCGGGCGCCCGGCACGGAGGGCGGGAGGTCCGATGCCCACGAAGGTCACACCGCTGCGGGTCGTCACGGCCAACGTGCAGTCGT
Source organism: Nocardioides conyzicola (assembly GCF_039543825.1). NCBI lineage: Bacteria > Bacillati > Actinomycetota > Actinomycetes > Propionibacteriales > Nocardioidaceae > Nocardioides > Nocardioides conyzicola. The sequence goes on from NZ_BAABKM010000002.1 coordinate 1,872,925, forward strand.
TCCCGGAGAGCGCCCTCTCGTTGCCGCAGGCGCTCGAGGACCTGACGCGCAGTGCCGTTGGGATGCGCCGGCCTGGTTAGCCGTCCGATCTCTCGGTCGGATGGTCAGGCGATTGACCTTCGTTCGCGTGGTGTAGACCTAGGGGTCGAAGCCCGCCTTTCCGAAACGGATTCGATGCTGCTGCGCCATAGACCCATTCTTCGATCGCGTCCCACTCGTGTGCCTGGCAATCTGTCGATGCGTCCGCAGCGACCTCACTGAAGGCATCAAGGAACTCGCTGCTGGCATGGCTGCCCGCGCGTGCAAGCGCTTCGACAACTTCACGTTGCTCGGCGCTCGCGACGGCCTGCACAATGGCCAGCACCCAGAGCATCGCGACTTCCTCGTTCCACAACGCGAGGAGAATTGCACCCCCAGTCGCGGATGTGCTGGTCAACTCCGCAAGCCGGATCAGTAGCGTCGGCGCGAGCGCATCACGTTCAACGAGCATGCCGCGGATTGACTCAGCGTCGTCGGATGCCGTGAGGGCATCGCACTCAGCGGCATCGAGCTCGAGTCGATCCTGTTGACGGACCCCGGTCATCGCCATGAGATCACGGAGCACGATCCGTCGGAGGATAGTGCGCGCGGCAGCATCGTCCACGCTAGGCGTACTTGCGATCGCTAGCGCCTCCTCGTAGCGTCCTGCGTACATGAGCGCATCGCTGAGAGCGTCAACGAGAGCGGCATCCCTGAGCCCCAGATCCCACGCGCGCTGATAGTCGAGCAGGGCAAGTTCCAGACTGTTTAACCACCAGTGACCCTGAGCGCGGCCCCGGTAAAATTCCGGCTCGCCCTCGTAAACATCACTGAATGTCTCCAGGGCGTCGAGCAAGGCAACTCCCTCGGCCCACAGGTGGTTGTGTAAGAGGACCTGGCCGGCGTTAAAGAGATATCGCGCGGAGGTCTCGGGGTCGCCGGCCCGAGTGTCGTCGGATCGCTGGCGCATTGCGTCCGCGAGGCGCGTAGCCAGTCCGGCTTCCAGCGGGCCTGCAGTTGCGGCCATCCAAATATGAGCCTCTGCCGCGGTTCCGGCTAAGTGACTTTCGGTGGCGATGAACTCGACTAGTCTGACGAGGGCCTCGCTCTCTCCAGAGTCGCGGAGCGTCGAGACGACCTGATGAAGCGCCTCCTCGCCAGTGTCGACCTGAAAGATGTTGGAGTCGATGGCCGTGCTCGACAGAACCTTACTGGCGTGCTGTCCAGTTCCGATCGGAGAGATCAGTAGCGCGGCCATCGCGAGAACATCGACCGCGGCACTAGATGCAAGCGCAGAGTCTCGGGTCACTGACCCTCGGGCGCCGTGGATGGTCAACGACCGCACGTTAAGGGGCAGCGAGACTCTGAGTTCCGAGGCAGTCAGTTCTGCTGTAATGGCCGGGCCATCACCGGCATCGGCAAGGAAGACGCTCTCGAGGTCGCGGGAGCGAAGTTCTTGCCGGAGGGCTAGGTGCAGCCTTGCGGCGACCACCGGGCCCGCGCCGACGGCGCGGATCGGGAGCGGAAACGTGATCGTGCCACGCCGGATACTCCTCAGGAGTCGCAATTGGTCCGGTATGTCCGTCCACCATCTACTCAGATCATGCTCAGGAAAGAAGCGGACCGTCGTCGTTTCTTGGTTGGGGCTTAAGCGACCTGGATCGTGGGCGTGAGACCAGACCGCGCGCAGGCTGGAAGACTTTGAATGCCACAGCGCGATAAGGACTGGAACGTCGAGCGAGTGCCAGTATCCGAACTTTGCGAGGGGTATAGAGCGCGTCGGCTTGCTGGAATCTGTGCCCTTCAGCTGAACTTTGAAGGTCAGCCCCGTGGTTGCGCCGTTTTCGAAGACCTCGACCTCGCAGTCGATTCCGTAGTCACCCTTGGTGAGGTCACGGATCACCCACGCCGTTGGCAGCACATTTAGGAGGGCTCGCTCGGACTCCGTCTCGAGCTCGTGTCCTCTGGGGCGATCGGCCATCTGTCCTCCACGGAAGGCATCTGTTCGGCCGCGAAGCAAATGCCCGCTCCGCGGCTGGCTGCAACCTATTCAACCGCGTTGGCCGGACTGCCAGTGACAAACCGAGACCCACCCATGCGTCCAGGCTCCCGGCTGGGTGCGATAGCGATGGAAGCAGCAACTGTCGGCCTTCAAGCCCGTCGGCGACATGGACGACGTGTACGGCGCCACCGCGCAGGTCTGAGCCGGCTACTGCTGAGGCGCCGGGAGCACGCAGAACTCGTTGCCCGACGGGTCGGTGTAGGTGCGCCACGGCAGCTCGCCCCACTGCGGGGGGACCCGGCTGCCGCCGCGCTCGGCGATGCGGGCCTCGGCCTCGTCGGCGTCCTCGCCGCGCTCGAGCCGGACGTCGAGGTGGATCCGGTTCTTGGCCGCGGTCTTGGGCGCCGGCTCGGGGCACAGCTCCAGCAGCGGACCACGCAGCGAGGGGTGGCGCAGGGTCCGGGGGGCCACCCCCGGGGCGTCGACCCAGCCGGTCAGCCAGGACCAGAAGGCGGCGTCGCGGTCCGGGTCGGCGGAGTCGAGCGGGAGGGCGGCGATCGGCCCGGTGCCGGCGTACGCCGCCCGCTCCTCCATCACGCAGAAGGGGTTGCCCTCCGGGTCGGCGAGGACCACCCACGGCACGTCGCCCTGCCCGATGTCGAGGTGCCGCGCGCCCAGCCCGAGCAGCCGGTCGACGACCTCGGCCTGGCCGGCCCCGCCCAGGAGGTCCAGGTGCAGCCGCAGCGGGTCGGCCGGCGCGGCCGGCACCTCCGGGAAGCACAGGTCGAGGTACGCCTCGCCGTCGATGGCGAGCCGGGTCTCGTAGACGCCGGGCTCGTCGGTCAGCCGCTCGGTGCCGAGCACCGCCTCCCAGAACCGGCCCAGCTGCTGCGCGTCGAGGGCATCGATGACGATGTTCTCCAGGTACATGGGGTCCAGCCTAGGCAGCGAGGTGGGACCCTGGGGCGTGCCCCAGATCGAGGTCCGTCCGTACGACGTCGCCGACCGCGACGAGCTGGTCGACGTCGTGTTCGAGGCGGCCGGTGCCGGTGCGCCGAGCTCCGAGGTGTGGGGGCACCACGCCTCGCTCGCCGAGGTCTACCTGACGCCGTACCTCGACCTCGAGCCCGACTCGGCCTTCGTCGTCACCGTCGACGGCCGCCCGGCCGGCTACCTGGTCGGCTGCGTCGACGAGTCCCGCTTCCCGAGCGAGGAGGACCGGACGTCGGCGGCTATCCGGAAGCACCGCCTCTTCCGGATGCCCGGCCCGCGCCGGTTCTTCGTGCGCGCGGCCCTCGACACGGCGTACCTCCGGCTGCGCCGCGTCCCGACCGCCGGGGAGCTCAGCGACCCCCGCTGGCCCAGCCACCTGCACATCGACCTGATGCCCGAGGCCCGCGGCTCCGGTGCCGCCGACCGGCTGGTGGAGCTGTGGTTCGCGCGGCTCCGCGAGGTCGGGTCGCCGGGCTGCTACCTGCAGACCTCGGCCGAGAACCACCGCGCCGTCGCGTTCTTCGAGCGCGTCGGCTTCGAGAGGTACGGCGACAACCCGGTGGTGCCGGGCATGCGGTACGCCGGCGAGCGGATGCACCAGCAGACGATGGTCTGGTCCGCCTAGGCCTGCCGCTCGCGCCACTCGTCGGCGAGCACGGCGTACGTCATCCCGTCGAGCCAGCCCTTGGTGCGGTGCAGCGAGTCGCGTACGGCGTACTCCTCGCGCCGCATGCCGATCCGCTCCATCAGCCGCCACGACGGCACGTTGTCGGCGAAGCAGAGGGCCTGGATGCGCCGCAGCCCGAGGTCCTCGAAGCAGATCCGCAGCAGCTCCGCGGCCGCCTCGGTGGCGATCCCCTGCCCGGCGAACGCCGGGTCGACCGCCCAGCCGATCTCGGCCTGCACGCCCTGCGCCTGCTCGGCGACGTCGCTCTGCGACCAGGCGTCGGAGATGCCGAGGTAGAGGTCGCCCACGATCCGCCCGTCGAGCTCGACGACCAGGGTCCGGGAGAGGGAGGCCGGCGGCGACATCTTCTCGACGAACCGCTCCAGGGTGGAGAAGTCGTGGCTGATCCACTCCCACATCGACGGGAGGCGGCGGTACGCCCACATCGTCTCGACGTCCTCCGCCCGCATCGGCCGGATCGTCAGCCGGGCGGTGCGCACCGGCCACGCGACGGAGCTGAGGTCCTGGATCGTGGGCTCGTCGGTCACGGGGTCAGTGTGGCGCCCAGCGCGTCAGAGGCCACCGGCGGTGCCGCCGAAGTCGTTGCCGTTGTGGATGTTGGTCCGCGACATGTAGTGCGCCGAGTTGTTGTCGTTGCTGTCCATCGGCGCGTTCTGCGCGATGTGGTGGCGGGAGCGCCGGCCGCGCACCTGGCTGACGACAATGCCGACGACGAGCGCGGCGCCGAGGACGATGAGCACGATCGTGAAGGTGTCCATGGTGGTGTCCCTCCGAGTAGTTGGCAGGACTCTACGCCCGGACCGGGTGCGGTACGGCGCCCAGCGACATCTGCCCGAGCCACGCCGGGACCTCCCGGCGTACGGCGGAGGGCGCGTCGATCCGGACGTCGCCGGTGCGCAGCGCGTCGGCCCAGGTGCGGTCGACGCGCCAGAGCCGCACCATCGTGGACAGGGTGGTGACGACCGAGGCGGTGACGTCGAAGCCCGGGTCGTAGTCGCACACGTCGGCGTCGTCGCCGCTGACGCAGAGCCACCACCGCGCCGTACCGGCGGGTTGGTCGGTGAACTCGAACCGGACCACCGTGCGCCGTCGCGGCCACGCGTCGAGCGGCACCGACCGGCGGATGTCCCAGAGCAGCAGGTGCGGGTCGAGGTCGTCCTCGCCGAGCTCCCCGATCCAGCGGATGCCCCAGGCGCCGAGGCCCTCGACGACCGGCTTGAGCTCCAGGCCGCACTCGGTGAGGTGATAGCTGGTGCGGCCGTCGACCTCGTCGCGGCGCACGACACCGGCGCGCTCGAGGGAGCGCAGTCGCTTGGAGAGCAGCGCGGGCGACATCTTGGGGTTGCCCCGCCGCAGCTCGTTGAAGCGGGTGCTGCCCGCCATCAGCTCGCGCACGACGAGCAGCGTCCACCGCTCGTCGAGCACCTCCATCGCCTTCGCCACCGGGCAGAACTGTCCGTAGGACGACATGCCACACCTCCCGTTCGCTCTCGGACCAGTAGACCGCCGGCCGCCGGGTCGGCACCAGTACAGATCGTGAACCGCTGGTGGTTCAGAGCTGGCACTGGAGGGGGCGGGCCACCTCACCGGATGCTCGACGCATGACAACGACCACCACAGCAACCACTCAGAACCCCACTCCCCTCTGGGCTCTCGGCGACTACCACGCCGTCGCCACGGAGATCATCGCGCCACTCGGACCGCGCGTCGTCGAGGCCACGGGCGTCCACTCCGGCCAGCACGTCCTCGACGTGGCGGCCGGCACCGGCAACGCGGCCCTGCCCGCCGCGCGCACCGGCGCCGACGTGGTCGCCTCCGACGTCACGCAGGCCCTGCTCGTCACCGGGCGCGCCACCGCCGAGGCCGAGGGCCTCGACCTGGACTGGCGTTGCGACGACGCCCAGGCCCTGCCGTACGACGACGGCGAGTTCGACGTGGCGCTGTCGTGCGTGGGCGTGATGTTCGCGCCGCGGCACCAGGACGCCGCCGACGAGCTGGTGCGCGTCGTCCGCGCCGGTGGCCGGATCGGGCTGCTCAGCTGGACGCCGGAGGGCTTCATCGGCCGGATGTTCGCGACCATGAAGCCCTACGCGCCGGCGCCACCGCCGGGCGCGCAGCCGCCGCCCCTGTGGGGCGACGAGGCCCACGTGCGCGCGCTCCTGGGCGACCGGGTCACCGACGTGGTCGCCGTCCGGGAGACGCTGGTCGTCGACCGGTTCGCGACCGGCGCGGACTTCCGCGACTTCTTCAAGGCGACCTACGGGCCCACGATCATGGTCTACCGCTCGATCGCCGACGACCCGTCCCGGGTCGCCGCGCTCGACGCGGCGCTCGCCGCGCTGGGCGACGACGCCCTGGCCGAGGGCCGGATGGAGTGGGAGTACCTGCTGCTCACGGCAAGGCGGAGCTGAGCACCGCGGCGCTGCGGGGGCCGAGCTCGACCCGGTCCGCCGGCTCCCCGCGGACGAGGTACCGGCCGCCCAGGGGCACGGTCCTGGTCTCGTCGCCGCTGTTGACGACCGCGACCCCCTCGGCGTACGGGCGCAGCCGGACGCCGGCGGCCGGCGTCTCGACGGGGCCGGCCGGCGCCCCGACGTCCGCGGTCGCCCCGCTCAGCCAGAACGAGACGCCCGACTCCTCGGGGACGTACATCGAGGCGCCGGTGCGGCCGTTCCACGCGAGCAGCCAGGTCGCGCGGTGGTAGAGCTGCGCGGCCTCGTCGTACGACGTCCCGTAGGTCACGGCCAGCACCGGGACGTCGTACTCGGCCGCCCACGAGATCAGGTCGAACCGCCACTGCCAGTCCTCGTCACCGAACGGCTGGTCCTCGCCGAAGCCGTACTTCACGAGGTACTCGAACTCCCACCCGGAGACGTACGGCGTCCACTGCTCCAGCGTCGGGCGCCAGTTGTCCTCGTAGACCGTCACGTTGGGCATCGCGAGGTAGCCGGCCGCGGTGATCTGCGGGCCGACGTTGCTCAGGAACGACGTGGTCGCGGCGTACATCGCGGCGTCGTCCGGGACCTGGGGCGAGACGGCGTCGCCGACCACCGTGTGGGACAGCCGGGTGAGCACGTCGTCCATCATCACGCCGTCCCAGTCGTGGGCCTGGAGCTCGGACACCACCGAGTCGGTCCAGGCCTGCTGGTAGTCGGGGTTGGTGATGTCCATGGGGTGCAGGCCGGGCCAGTCCGACCACTCCATGGTGTCGCCCTCCGCGGTGCGCAGGAACCAGTCGGGGTGGTCCCGCAGCGCCGACCAGTAGCCGACGCCGGCCGGCAGGATCTCCTGGTCCTGGTCGCACTTTCCGGTCGGACCGGTGACGCACGCGTTCGAGACCGTGGCCGTGACGTCCTTGTACATCAGGACCCGCACGTTGGGGTTCTGCTCCTTGAGGGCGGGGATCCGGTCGTACTCCCACGGCTGCATGACGACCCAGTCGCCGCGGAAGGCGTCCGGCTGGGCGTCCCAGTCGCCGGGATCCAGTGCGAGCGTGCCCGCGGAGGGCGAGCGGGGCGCCGGTCCCACCGTGTTCGGGTCGGCCGACGCGTCCCCGAGCGGGCCGGCGAGCGGGGCGAGGACCAGCATCAGCGCGGTCGCCGCCACCAGGGCGCAGGCGTACGCGCGGCCGGCGCGCGTGCCTGGCTGTCGCATCCCGACCATCCTGCCCCCTTTGCGGTCGGTGACTCCTCACGATCCGGGTGGTCGGGTCTGGCTGGGGTGCGGAGCGTCGCCGACGCGGGCCTGTTCGCGCCACATCGCGACCTCCAGCTCCGCGCGCACGGCGGAGTACGCCGGGTCGTCGGCGACGTTGCGCAGCTCGTGCGGGTCCGCGGCGAGGTCGTAGAGCTCCCACTCGCCGGGGTAGGTCCCGCCCCCGGTGCCGGGCAGGCCGAGGCCGTCGTTGTAAAAGTACACGAGCTTGTGCCGCTCGGTGCGGTAGCCGTAGTGGGCCGGTGCCTTGTGGAAGACGTCGTCGTGCTCCCAGTAGCGGTAGTAGAAGCCCGTGGCGGGTGGCTCGGTCGGCTCGCCGAGGAGGTCGGGCCAGAAGCTCCGGCCCTGCATCCGCGGGTGCGGCTCGACGCCACAGGCGTCGAGGATCGAGCGGGCCCAGTCGACGTTGGAGACGATGCCGTCGAAGACGCCGGCGCCCGCGAGACGCCGGGGATAGCTGAGCAGCAGCGGCATCCGCAGCGACTCCTCGTACATGAACCGCTTGTCGAACCAGCCGTGGTCGCCGAGGAAGAAGCCCTGGTCGGAGGCGTAGACCAGCAGCGTGTCGTCGAGGTCGCCCCGCTCGCGGAGGCGGTCGACGACCCGGCCGACGTTGTCGTCGACGGACGCGACGCAGGCCAGGTAGTCCTCCATGAAGCGCTGGTACTTCCAGAGCGCGAGCTCGTCGTAGGACAGCCCGGCCGGAGGGTCCTCCTTGAGGTCCTCCTGGGTGAGGTGCTCGGCGATCCGCATCGCCGCGCGGCGGGTCGACGACGACCGGGTGGCGTAGTCGTCGCCGAAGGTCGCCGGGACCGGGACGGGTCGGGGATCCAGGGGCGGTGTGGCGCCTTGTGCCACACCAGCACGCACCAGGGGTCGTCGCCAGGCAGCGAGTCGACCCACTCCAGCGCGAGGTCGGTGACGATCTCGGTGGCGTATCCCGGGACGACCCGGAGGCCGTCGCGGCCGAGCAGCTGCGGGTCGACGTACTCTCCCTGCTCGACGAAGACCTGCCACTCGTCGAAGCCCTCGGGGTCGTGACCGGACCCCTCGCCCAGGTGCCACTTGCCGAAGAGCGCGGTGCGGTAGCCCGCCTCCTTGAGCTGCGAGACGAAGGTCGGCTGGCTCGCGTCGATGGGCGTCTCCAGGGTCGTCACCCCGTTCACGTGGCTGTAGGTGCCGGTGAGGATCGACGCGCGGCTCGGCGAGCACAGGCTGTTGGTCGCGAAGCAGTGGTCGAAGCGCCACCCCAGCGCACCGATCTCGTCGATGCGCGGGGTGGTGTTCACGACGGAGCCGTACGCCGAGATGGCGTGCGCGGCGTGGTCGTCGGTGAGCACGACCACCACGTTGGGGCGCCGGGTCATGGCACCTGCACGTACGTCGACTCGTCGAGCCCGCTCATCATCGGGTCGTAGTCGAGCTCGCCGACGTCGTACATCGACGTCATCCAGTGGTAGAACCGGTCGTCCCGCTCCCGCAGCAGCGTGTAGAGCCGGTGCATCATCCGCCCGCGGACGGACGCCATCTCCGGGTGGTGGTAGCGGTTCTGCAGCTCGTCGGGATCGGTGTGCAGGTCGTAGAGCTCGTTGGTGTCGGCCGGGTTCACCACGAGCTTGAAGCGGTCCTCGCGCAACATCCGCTGGGGGTACGGGAAGTGGTGGCCGTGGAACTCCGCGACGATGTCGTCGGCCCACTCCGGCTGCTCGCCGCGCACGAGCGGCAGCAGGCTGCGGGAGTCGACGGCCGGCGCCTGGTCCAGCCCCGCCAGGTCGAGGATGGTCGCCGTGCAGTCGAGCAGGCTCACGAACTCCTGGCGCACCTCGCCCTCCGGTCCGCCAGGGATCCGGACGATCCCGGGCGTGCGGTAGATGTCCTCGTACATCGCCGGGCCCTTGTCGTGCAGCCGGTGGCTGCCGGTGAACTCGCCGTGGTCGCACGTGAAGAAGACGGCCGTGTCGTCGCGCAGGCCGAGCCTGTCCGCTGCGGCCAGCACCCGGGCCACCTGCTCGTCGATCAGGGCGACGTAGCCCCAGTAGACGGCGATCAGCTTGCGCGTCACCTCGATCGGCATCGTGTCGAAGGTCCAGTGCGCGCTGTAGTTGGCGTGCACCGCCGGCTTGCCCTCGAACGTCTCCGCGATCGACCGCGGCAGCTCGACGGACTCCGGGTCGATCAGGTCGAAGTAGTGGTCGGGGATGACGTAGGGCAGGTGCGGTCCGAAGAAGTGCAGGCCGAGGTAGAACGGCTTGTCGTCGCGATGGACGTCCTCGGCGTACCGCTCGAGCAGCTCGATGGCCCGCGTGGCCAGGTAGTGCTCGAACGTCGCCTCGACGGGCTGGTGCAGGCGCGCGGCCAGCAGGTTGCCGGGCCCGCCGTTGGGCAGCGTGCCGCGGATCCGGTCGCTGATCGCGTACGGCGGGAGCCCGCGCTCGTCCAGGTAGGCGAGGTAGTCCGGGTGGTCGACCGGGTTGTGCCAGCCCGGCAGGTGGACCCCGTCGAGGCCGTAGTCCGCGGGCTCACGGACGGTGCCGGCGTGCCACTTCCCGACGAGCCCGGTGTTGTAGCCCGCCTCCCGGAGGGCGACCGGGAAGGTGAACGCGTCGTCGGGCAGGTCCTCGACGTACCCGACGTTGCGCTCGGCGTTGGCCAGGACCTTGTGGCGGAACGGCGCCTGCCCCGTGAGCAGGCTCGCGCGCGCCGGCGTGCAGATCGCGGTCGGTGTGTACCACCGGTCGAAGCGGGTGCCCGTCCGGGCGAGCTCGTCGACCGCGGGCGTCGGCACGTGCGGGTTGCCGTAGGCGCCGAGGGTGTCGACCCGGTGCTGATCGGTCATCAGGAACAGGATGTTCCTGCGCCGTTCGGTCACTTGCCGGCCGCCACGAAGTCGTCGCCCAGGTAGAACTCCGACGGGTCGACCGGCTTGTCCAGCTTGCCGGCGGTGACGAAGAAGTCCTCGAGCGCCGAGAACCACGCGTCGATGGTGCCGTCCTGCGTGTAGCCGTCGAGCTCCTCGGAGGTGAGCAGCTGGTTGTGGCTCGCGTCCTTCTCGACGGCGTCCACCGGCTGGTCGAGCATGTCCGCGGTCGCCTTGACCGCCTCCTCCGGGTGCGCGGCCCGGTAGTCCATCGCCTCGCGCAGCACGGCGACCACCTTCGCGTTGGTGGCGTCGGGGGTGTCGTTGCCGGCCACGAAGGCGTTGGGGAAGGAGAAGTCGTCGGAGAAGTCGCTGTCCTTGGCGAGCTCGACCAGGTCGGGGACCTGCTGCTTGATGGTGTCGATCGACGGGTAGAACGTGCCGGCCGCGTCGACCTTGCCGGCGCTGAAGGCCGAGACGATCGTCGGCGGGTCCATCGGCACGATGTCGACGTCGTCGCGGGACATGCCGGCCGCGTCCAGCGCGAGACCGAGGATCATGTCGCCCGAGGTGCCCTCGGGCACGGCGACCTTCTTGCCCTTGAGGTCCTCGATCGAGTCGATGCCCGGCTGGGCGATGACCCGGTCGGCGTTGCCGAGGGTGTTGACCGCGATGATCTTGGCCTGGCCGGAGGCCGGCAGCCAGACCGCGCCGGGGCCGATGTAGCCGTAGTCGAGGCTGCCGGCGCCGAGTGCCGTGATCTGGGTCGGGCCGTCGGTGAAGACCTTGGTGTCGACGTCGATGCCGGCGTCCTTCCAGAGGCCCTCCTTCTCGGCCACGGCCAGCAGGCTGGTGCCGTTGAAGTCGCCGATGTAGCCGAACGTGATCTTGGTGCCGGCGTCCGAGTCGTCGGACCCGCCGCAGGCGGTGAGGGCGGTGGAGAGCGTCGCGGTGATGGCGGCGACGGCGAGGAGCTTCTTCATGTTCTTCCTTCGTGATCTGGTGCGGACGCGGCGACCTGCAGGAGGCAGCAGCCGTCCGCGGGACCGGCGAGGTACCGGACCCGGACGGGGTCGAGGTGGTCAGGACGTCGTCGGCGGCGCCCCCGAGGGAGTGGCTCCTTGGTGGTAGACCGCGCTCCAGACGCGGTTGCGGAGGGCGGTGAACTCCGGGCTCAGTCGGAGCTCCTCGGTCCGGGGGTAGGGGAGGTCGACCTCGACGATCTCCTGGATGCGGCCCGGTCCCGCCGCCATGACGACCACGCGGTTGGCGAGGAACACCGCCTCGTCGACGTCGTGGGTGATGAAGACGACCGTGCGGCGCTCCTGGCTCCAGGTGGCGAGCAGCTGCTCTTGGAGCCGGACCCGGGTCAGCGCGTCGACGGCGCCGAAGGGCTCGTCCATCAGCAGGATCTCGGGGTGCACGGCGTACGCCCGGGCGATCGCGCAGCGCTGCTTCATGCCGCCCGACAGGGTCTTGGGCAGCTCGTCGGCGAACGCCGTGAGCCCGACCAGGTCGAGGTAGTGCTCGACGCGCCGGCGCCGCTCGGCCTTGGCGACCCGCGTGGTGCGCAGCCCGAACTCGATGTTCTGCCGCACCGTGAGCCAGGGGAAGAGCGCGTACTGCTGGAAGATGACGCCACGCTCGGGGCCCGGGCCGTCGACCGGGACGCCGTCGACGAGCGCCTCGCCGCCGCTGGGCTCCTCGAGGCCGGCGAGGATGTTGAGCAGCGTGCTCTTGCCGCAGCCGGACGGGCCGACGATGGTGACGAACTCGTTGTCCTCGACGTCGAGCGAGACGTCGCCGAGGGCGACGAAGCCGTTGTCGAAGCGCTTCCCGACGTGGCGCACCGAGATCTTCGGCGCGTCCAGGGGGACGGGTGCGGTGGTCATCGGCGCTCCTGCCAGACGGTGAGGCGACGTTCGGCGACCAGCAGGGCGCGGTCCATGAGCAGGCCCAGGACGCCGATCGAGATGACGCCGACGAAGATCGTCGGGAGGTCGAAGTAGAGCTGGGCGTTCTGCATCCGGTGGCCGAGGCCCTCCTGGGCGCCGATGATCTCGGCGGCCACCAGGGTGGCCCACGACGAGCCGAGCCCGACGCGCATCCCGACCAGGATGAAGGGCATCGAGGCCGGCACGACGACCCGTCGGAAGATCGTCAGGTCGCCGGCGCCGAGCACCCGCGCGGCGTTGATCAGGGTCCGGTCGACGCTGACCACGCCCTGGAACGTCGCGATCACGCAGGCGAGGAAGGCGGCCAGGAAGATCACGAAGATCTTCGGGGTCTCGTCGATGCCCATCAGCACGATGGTCAGCGGGATCAGCGCCAGCGGCGGGATCGTCCGGAAGAACTGGACCCACGGCTCGAGGAGGCCCCGGGCGATCGGGTACCAGCCCATCAGGAAGCCGACCGGCACCGCGGCGGCGACGCCGAGGGCGAAGCCGATCAGCACCCGGCGCAGGCTGGCGAACACGTCCTCCTGCAGGGTGCCGGCCCTGATGAGGTCGACGAACCGGGAGGCCACCTCGGGCGGTGTCGGCAGGTTGTAGCCGCTCGCGGCGAACCCCCACCAGATGCCGATGCCCAGCACCGCGGACAGCAGGTTGAGCGCGAGGCCCCGCCACCGCGACGTCGTGCGCCCGCGCCGGGACACCGGTGGCGGGCCGGTGGGCAGCGGGTCCGGCAGGCCGCCGCCGGACGCGGCACCCTGCACCAGGACGGACTCAGACACGTGCGCTCCCTCGACTGACGGTGGTGGGCGGCTCGAGCGGGTCGACGTACCCCGCGAGCAGCGGCGACTGCTGGTAGAGCGCGGCGATCGCCCCGCGGACGCCGTCCTCGTCGTCCAGGCGGGCGGCGCGGACGTCCGGGAGGCCGCTGCCGACCGCCGCCAGCTCGGCGCCGACAGCGGCGGCGACCCGGGCGACGATCTGGGGAGCCACGCGCGGCAGGCTGCCCCCGATGACGATGCGGGCGGGGCTGAGCACGAGCGCGGCGTCGGCCAGGACCTTGGCCAGCGCGTCGGCGGCGGTGTCGACGGCTGAGGTCGCGTCCGGGTCGCCGGCGGCCACGGCGGCGGCGAGCGCCGCGGCGTCGGGTACGCCGGCGGCGGCGATGACGGCGGGCAGCGAGGCGACCGTCTCCAGGCAGCCGCGCTTGCCGCACCGGCACCGCGCCCCTGGCTGGTCGCCCCGGACGACGCGCACGTGGCCGAACTCGCCGGCGGCACCGAGTCCGCCGGCGACCAGGCGGCCGCCGATGACGAGACCACCCCCGATGCCGTCGGAGAGGCGCACGTAGGCGAGGTCGCCGGGAGTGTCCTCGGTCATCGCCTCGGCGAGCGCTGCCAGCCGGGTGTTGTTGTCCACGACGACGGGGCAGTCGAACCGCTCGGCGAACGCCTCGTGCGCCGCGTGCCGGGCTCCCGCGTCGGGCCCGGCCACGCCGACGGCGATGCCCTGGAGGGCGCCGAAGTGCAGGCCGTGCTCCACGGCCACCGCGTCGATCAGGTCGAACGCCGCCTGGCGGCGTGCGGGCCAGCCGAGGGAGGCGTCGTACGTCGCGACCCCGCTGGCGAGCTCCTCGTGGGCGGCGTCCGCCACGACCATGCGCACGCGCGTGTGCCCGAGATCGACGCCGAGGAACTGGCCCGACGACGGGTCGAGGGCCAGGAGCTCGGCGCGGCGGCCGCTGCCGCGGCGTACGTCGCCGTCGGTCTTGGTCACGATGATGGCGCCGCGCCCGATGAGGACCCCGGTGATCTCCGACAGCGTGGTGCGCGAGAGCCCGACCCGCTCCGCGATCTGCGAGCGGCTGAGGCCGCCGCGCTCGCGGAGGGCGGCGAGCACGCGCTCCTCGTGGGTGCGGCGCACGAGGGCCTGCACGTTGGTCGGGTTCACGCCGTCCAACGTAGGAAGGTGGATTTTTTCCGGCAACCCTCCGACGGAATTATTGTCTAGTTTTCGTGTCGACTAACTCACACGGTGACGTAGACCTTGCGCAGCGTCTCGGTGACGGTCCACGTGGTGCGCTCGCCGGCCCGGAGCCGTACGGCGACGCCGGGGGCCAGCGCCACCACCTCGCCGTCCTCGAACTCGACGGTGCCACGGCCGGTGAGCACCACGAACACCTCGTCGACCTCGGTGTCGTGGTCGACCCCGGGGGCCATGCCCCACAGGCCGACCTCGGTGCCGCCCAGCGTGGTCAGCGGGGCCAGGTCGGCGGTGTGGACGTCGGTGGTCAGCACGCGGTCGCTCATGAGTCGAACCCCAGTCCTACGGCGTCGAGGGCCTTCAGGAAGGCGTTGCGCCGGCCTTGGCGGTGGTCGGCCCGGTCGAGCGACCAGCGGGTCGCGTTGATGCCGACGGACGCGAACGGCTCCGGCGGGAAGGGCAGCGGCCGGCGGCGCACCATCTCGAGCCGGGTGCGCTCGGTCGACAGCCCGGACAGCCGGTCGAGCATCACCTCGGCGGCGAACCGGGTCGCGCCGACGCCGAGTCCGGTGAAGCCGGCGGCGTACGCCACCCGTCCGCGCGACGCGAGGCCGTGGAACGCGACGAACTGCGTCGACGTGTCGATCGCGCCCGCCCACCGGTGGCTGAAGGTCAGCCCCTCCAGCTGCGGGAACGCCGCGAGGAAGTGCGACGCCAGCGTCGTGAACGTCGCCGGGCGCTCCTCGTACGACGCCCGCACCCGCCCGCCCGTCGGGTAGATCGCGTCGTACCCGCCCCACAGGATCCGGTTGTCGGCGGTCAGCCGCGAGTAGTGGAACTGGTTGGCCAGGTCGCCCAGGCCCTGCCGGTGGGCCCAGCCGACCGACGCCAGCTGCGCGTCGGACAGCGGCTCGGTCATCAGCACGTAGTCGTAGACCGGCACCGTCATCAGCCGGGTACGCCGCAGCAGCGACGGGAAGACGTTGGTCGCGAGCGCCACCCGGTCGGCGGTGACCAAGCCTCCTGGGGTGCGGACGACGACCGGGCCGCGGGTCGGTGCGTCGAGTCCGGTGACCCGGCTGCCCTCGTGGATCTCGACGCCGAGCTCCGTGGCGACGCGGGCCAGCTCGCGGGCCAGGCGTGCGGGGTGCACCAGCGCGCAGTCGTCGCGGCTCCACTCGCCGGCGAGGAAGAGCGGGCTGTCGATCTCGGCGCGGACGGCGTCGCGGTCGAGGAAGTCCTCGGACGACCGCAGCCACGCGACCTGGTGCTCCTCGACGGCGACGGCCAGCTGGCCGGTGCGCTCGAGCTGGCAGTCGATCCCGAGGGCGCGCACGTCGGCCTCGAGGGCGTCCAGGTTGGCGGTGCCGAGCCGCTCGAGCTCGTCGTACTCCTCGGGCCAGCGGGACCGCCCGTTGTCCTCGCCGTGGGTGAGGCTGGCCTCGACGAAGCCGCCGTTGCGGCCCGACGCCGCCCACCCGACCGTGTTCGCCTCGAGCAGGACCACCCGGGCGCCGGGGTTGCGGCGCTTGGCGAGCACCGCGGTCCAGAGCCCGCAGTAGCCACCGCCGACGATGGCGAGGTCGGCGGTCGCCGCGCCGGCCAGGGCGTCGTACGTCGTGCCCGGTGCGTCCTCGAGCCAGAAGACGCCGTGCCGCGACGGCGCCAGCGCGGCCTCGACCGCGGCCGGCGCCGGCGCGTTGCGTTCGTACGCCGTGGCGTCAGCCAACGTGGACGTCGCCGGCCTTGAGCGCCTCGTCGAGGATGGCGAGCCCCTCGCGCGCCTCGTCGTCGCTCATCGTGCACGGCGGGACCACGTGGATCCGGTTGGTGTTGGCGAAGGGCAGCAGCCCGGCGGACTTGCAGGCGTTGACCACGTCGTTCAGCCCACCCGGCGAGAGCATGGCCCTGCTGTCGGGGTCGCTGACCAGGTCGAGCGCCCAGAAGGCACCGACGCCGCGGACCTCGCCGACGCAGGCGTGCCGTTCGGCGATCTCCGCCAGGCCGGGCGCGAAGATCTCGCGCCCGAGGCGGTCGGCGTTCTCGACGATGCCCTCGTCGCGCATCGTGTGGATCGTGGCGACCGCGGCCGCGCAGGCGAGCGGGTGGCCGGAGTAGGTGAGCCCGCCGGGGTAGGGCGTGTGGTCGAAGGTCGCCGCGATGTCGTCGCTGATGATGACGCCGCCCAGCGGGACGTAGCCGGAGTTGACGCCCTTGGCGAAGGTGATCAGGTCGGGGCGGACGTCGTACCGGTCGAGCGCGAGCCAGCTGCCGGCGCGGCCGAAGCCGGCCATCACCTCGTCGAGGATCAGCTGGATGCCGTGCTCGTCGCACAGCGCGCGGACGCCGGGGAGGTAGCCCGGCGGCGGCGCGAAGATGCCCGCGGTGCCCGGGATCGTCTCGAGCAGGATCGCCGCGATCGTCTGCGGGCCCTCGGCCTCGATGGTGCGGCGCAGGTGGGCGAGCGCGCGCTCGCACTCCTCGGCCTCGGTGGTCGCATGGAACTCCGAGCGGTAGAGGAACGGCCCGAAGAAGTGCACGGCGCCCGCGGTCGCGGTGTCGTTGGCGAACCGGCGCGGGTCGCCGGTCAGGTTGATCGCGGTCTGGGTGCCGCCGTGATAGCTGCGGTAGGCCGTGAGCACCTTGAAGCGGCCGGTCTGCAGCCGCGCCATGCGGACGGCGTGCTCGTTGGCGTCGGCGCCGCCGTTGGTGAAGAACACCTTGGTGAAGCCGTCGGGTGCGATCTCCGAGATCAGCTCCGCGGCCTGGGCCCGCTGCTCGTTGGCCATCGCCGGGGCGATCGTGCAGAGCCGGTCGGCCTGCTCCTTGATCGCCGCGACGACGCGCGGGTGCTGGTGGCCGATGTTGGTGAAGACCAGCTGGCTCGAGAAGTCGAGGTAGCGGCGGTCCTCGTCATCCCAGACGTAGGACCCGCGCGCGGCCGTGATGACCATCGGGCTGATCTCGGCCTGGGCGGACCAGGAGTGGAAGACGTGCTTGCGGTCGAGCTCACGGGTGGTGGTCATGGGGGTCCTCTCAGTGGTTCTTGGGGAAGGCCAGCTCGAGGCCACCGGCGGTCCCGGGATCGGGCCACCGCGTCGTGACCACCTTGCCCCGGGTGAAGAAGTGCACACCCTCGGTGCCGTGGGCGTGGGTGTCGCCGAAGAGCGACGCCTTCCAGCCGCCGAAGGAGTAGTAGGCCATCGGGACCGGGATCGGGACGTTGACGCCGATCATGCCGACCTGCACGTCCTGCTCGAAGGCGCGGGCGGCGCCGCCGTTGCTGGTGAAGATCGCGGTGCCGTTGCCGTACCGGTTGGCGTTCACCAGATCGAGCGCCTCCTGGTAGGTGTCCGCGCGGACCACGGAGAGCACCGGCCCGAAGATCTCGTCGGTGTAGACGCTCATGGTCGGGGTGACGTGGTCGAAGAGCGTGGGGCCGAGCCAGAAGCCGTCGGCCGCGCCGTCCGCGTCGACCTCCCGCCCGTCCACGACCAGGGTCGCTCCGTCGGCCGCGCCGGCGTCGACGTACGACGCCACCTTGTCGCGGTGCACGCGGGTGACCAGCGGGCCCATGTCCGGGTCGCGCGCGCCGTCGCCGATCTGCAGGGTGGCGGTGCGTTCGGCGATCTTCTGCACGAGCGTGTCGCCGGTGTCGCCGACCGCGACCACGACGCTGATCGCCATGCAGCGCTCGCCCGCCGAGCCGTAGCCCGCGCTGACGGCGGCGTCCGCGGCCAGGTCGAGGTCGGCGTCGGGGAGGACGACCATGTGGTTCTTGGCGCCGCCGAGGGCCTGCACCCGCTTGCCGGCGCGGCTGGCGCGTTCGTAGACGTACTCGGCGATGGGGGTCGAGCCGACGAAGCTGATCGACGCGACGTCGGGGTGGTCGAGCAGGCCGTCGACGGCGACCTTGTCGCCCTGGAGCACGGTGAAGACGCCGTCGGGGAGGCCGGCCTCCTGCCACAGCTCGGCCATCCAGACCGCGGCCGACGGGTCCTTCTCGCTGGGCTTGAGCACCACGGCGTTGCCCGCCGCGATCGCGATCGGGAAGAACCACATCGGGACCATCGCCGGGAAGTTGAAGGGGCTGATGATGCCGACGACGCCGAGCGGCTGCCGGAGGCTCTTCACGTCGACGCCGGTCGAGACCTGCGGGGAGTTGCCGCCCTTGAGCAGGTGCGGGATGCCGCACGCGAACTCGACGACCTCCTGGCCGCGGGCCACCTCGCCGAGGGCGTCCGACAGGACCTTGCCGTGCTCGGCGGTGATGATCGCGGCCAGCTCCTCCTTGCGGGAGTTGAGCAGCTCGCGGAAGCGGAAGACGACCTGGGTGCGCGCGCTGACCGACGTGCTCGCCCAGTCGCTGGCCGCCTTCTTGGCCGACGCGACCGCGGCCTCGATCTCCTCGGGGCCGGCGAAGACGACCTGGCCGGTGACGAGCCCGGTGGCGGGGTTGGTGACGTCGCCGACGCGGGCGCCCGAGCCGGGGTGGGCCTTGCCGTCGATCCAGTGGGAGATGGTGGTCATGCGACCATCGTGGGCCCGAGCCGAACGCACCGCGAGGGACGGTGTGTCGCCCGTTGGTGGAGACATGGGACAGTACGTCGTATGCCGGTCACCGTCCGCCAGGCGCTCGACCTCCCCGTGCTCGCCGCGGGCGACCCGGTCGTGCTCGGTGGTGACGCCGGGCTGGACGCCGACATCCGGTGGGTGCACGTCTCGGAGGTCCGCGGCATCGGCGCGCTCCTGGTCGGCCACGAGCTCGTCCTGACGACCGGCCTCGGCATGGCCGCGTCCCCGGAGGCGGCCGCCGACTTCGTCGACCAGCTGGTCACGGTCGGGGCGGCGGGGCTGGTGGTCGAGCTGAGCTCGGCGTACCCCCAGGTCCCCGACCTCGCCCTGCGCCGGGCCCGCGCCGCCGGGCTGCCGGTGGTCGTGCTCAACCGCAAGGTGCGCTTCGTCGAGGTGACCGAGCAGGTGCACCGCGCGATCGTGGCGGAGCAGTACGACGACCTGCGCTTCGCGGGCGAGGTGCACCAGACCTTCACTGAGCTGGGGTTGGCCCGCGCGCCGATGGCGCGGCTGGTCGAGGCGGCGGCCGACCTGGTCGGCACGTCGGTGGTGCTCGAGGACCTGTCCCGGCGGGTGCTGGTCGCGGCCGCGCGGGGCGAGCCGGTCGACCGCCTCCTGGTCGACTGGGAGCGGCGGTCCCGGCTCACGCCGTACCTCCGGGAGAGCGGAAGCGGCGGGCCCGAGCGCTGGCTGACCACGCCGGTCGGCATCCAGGGCGGCGCGTGGGGCCGCCTGGTGCAGCCGGGCGGCCGGCGGGGGGCGCGGGCCACGCAGGTGCTCGAGCGCGCTGCCCAGGCCGTGGAGCTCGGCCGGATGATCGACCGCGACGAGACCTCGATCCAGCTGCGGGTGCACGGCGGCTTCCTGCTCGACCTGCTCGACGGTCGCGTCGGCAGCGAGCAGGTGGCGGCAGCCCGGCTGCGCGCCCTCGGCGTACCCCTGTCGGAGTCGTACGTCGGCGCCGTCGCCCGGATGCGGTCCGAGGCGCCGGTCGAGCGGCTGGTGTCCGCGCTCGGCGAGGTGCCGGGACTGGTGGGGGTGCTGGACGCGGTGCACGTCGGCCTGCTGGTCCCCGCCGCGACCGACCTGGACGAGGTCGCCCGCACGCTGACGGCCGCCGAGCCGGACGCGGTGCTGGCCGCAGGCCCGTCGGTCGGCGGCGTGCTCGCCGCCGCGCCCTCTCTGCGTTCGGCGCGGGCGGTGGCGGACGTCGCGGTGACGCTGCGGCCGTACGCCGGGTGCGTGCGCCAGGCCGACATCCGCCTGCCGGGGCTGCTGATGTCACTGCGGGAGGACGCGCGGCTCCAGGAGTTCGCCGAGGCGGAGCTCGGGCGGCTGCTCGAGCACGAGGCGCGGCACGGGTCGGGCCTCGTGGAGCTGCTCCGGCAGTTCCTCGCCGTCGGCGGCAACAAGACCGAGCTGGCCCGGGTCGCCCACCGCAACCGCACCTCCCTCTACCCGGCGCTGCGCCGGCTCGAGGACCTGGTCGGTCATCCGCTCGACGACCCCGCCTCGAGGCTCTCCCTCGGCGTCGCGCTGCTCGCGTACGACCAGGGCCGGGAGCTCTGAGCGGGCACCGCGAAGAGCACGGCCACGGCCGCCGCAAGCAGGAGCGGTGCGGCCGCGGCGTCGGACCACGGAGCCGTGTCGTACGACGTGTAGCCGGACAGCAGCGGCCCGACGACCAGCAGGGCCGGGATGGGCGTGGAGAGGCCCACCAGCACCGCGACCGGCACCGCACGCGACGGGCGTGAGCCGGGGGCGGCCGCCGCGAGGGCGGTGAGGCACGCCGGCCAGAGGAGGCACCAGACCAGGAACGCGAGTCCGGCACCCGCGGCGCTCACGACGTGGCCGGTCTGGCCGGACCGCAGGGTGACCGCGCCGAGCAGGGCGAGGCTCGCGGCCGGTACGACGGCGACCAGGACGGCGAAGACCCGCCACCAGCCCTGCCGGGGGCGGGCGAGCACCATCGGCAGGAGGAGGGCGGCCACGGCGAGCGCCAGCAGGGCTCCGCCGTACAGCTGGGCCGCCTGCCCGACCGGGGTCCACGGGTCGCTCGGCACCTGGAAGTCGTACTCGTGGCTCTGCAGCGGCAGGCACGCATCGGTGTCGAAGGCGCCCCGGGGACATGCGCCGGACCAGCGCTGCCAGGAGGCGGCGAACGTCAGCGCCGCGGCGGCCGCCAGGGCGACCGCGGCCACGATGCGAGGCAACCAGGTGCGCACACCTGATGGAACCACTACTCCGACGCGACCGCCATGGTCGTGCCGAGGCCGATCATCATCACGCCGCCGGCGACGCCGAGGGTGTCGAGCCGCTGCGGGCGCCGGGCGAACCAGTCGCGGGCCTTGCTCGCGGCGAGCGCCCAGGCACCGTCCGAGACGACCGCCATCGCACCGAAGACGGCGCCGAGCATCGCGAGCTGGAGCCCGGTGTGCCCGGCCGGCTCGTTGACGAACTGCGGCAGGAAGGCCACGAAGAAGACGATCGTCTTGGGGTTGGTCAGGCCCACGGTGAACCCGATCCGCAGCGAGCGGCTGGCGCGCGCCGGCGTCACCGCCCCGAGCTCGACGGCCCCGAGCGCGGCACGGGCGTCCGCGCGGTGCCGGATCGCCTGGATGCCCAGCCAGACGACGTACGCCGCGCCGGCGACCTTCAGCACGGTGTAGGCCTCGGCGCTCGCGGCCACGACGGCGCCGAGCCCGACGGCCACCAGGAACACCTGCGTGGTGACGCCGAGGGCGTTGCCGAGCACCGAGAGCAGCGCGTCGCGGCGCCCGACGGTGAGGGCGCGGCCGATGGTGAAGAGCAGGCTCGGGCCTGGGACCTGGATGAAGAGGGCGCTGGCCACCACGAAGGCGAGCCACTGGTTGGTCGTCGGCACCCGACCATTGTGGTGGTCGTCATCCCGGAGCGCACAGGGTTTGCGGGTCGGGAAGGATGTCGCCATGGGCGCCGGACACTCGCACGGTTCGCACCGTGCGGGCGGGGAGACCGACCTGGCGGTGGCGAGAGGCCCGCGCCTCGTGCTGCTCACGGCCCTGGTGATGGCCGGGATCGCCGCGGTGGTGGGCGTCCTCCTGCTCTGGCCCGACGGTGCGGAGGTGGACCGGATCGCCGAGGACGCTCCGTTCGCGGCGCCCGGCGTCACGTTCCCGACGGCCGAGGTGGACAGCATCCATGCGCCCTGCACGGCGGCCGAGGTCGGCTCGGACAGCGACTGCGGCCGGATCGAGGTGACCGTCCGCGACGGCGCTGGCCGCGGCGACCGCGCGACGGTGCAGATCCCCCCGCAGGTCCTCGACTCCGGGCTCACCCCCGGCGACCACGTCCGGCTCCAGCGCACCCCCGGCGGAGCGGGCGCAGACCCGGCGTACTCCTACTTCGGCACCGAGCGCACCGGCCCGCTGCTGGTGCTGCTCCTGGTCTTCGTCGGGCTGGTGCTCGTGGTCGCCCGCTGGCGCGGCCTCTTCGCGCTCGTCGGGCTCGCGTTCAGCGGCGTGGTGATCTGGCGGTTCGTGCTGCCGGCGCTGCTGACGGGAGGCTCGGGGGTCGCCGTCGGGCTGACCGCCGCCGCGCTGATCATGTTCGTCGTCCTCTTCACGACGCACGGGTTCTCGATGCGCACCAGCACGGCGCTGGCCGGCACCCTCGTCGGCGTCCTGGTGACCACGGGCATCGGCGTCCTGGCCACGAGCGCGACCCGGCTGACCGGCGTCGCCGACGAGCAGGCGGGCATCCTCTCCTCGCTGGTCGGCGACCTGAGCTTCCACGAGCTCTTCGCGTGCGCCGTCCTCATCGCCGGGCTCGGCGTGCTCAACGACGTCACCATCACGCAGGCGTCGTCGGTGTGGGAGCTCCGGGCGGCCTCCCCGGCGATGGGCCGTCGCGAGCTCTTCGCCAGCGGGATGCGGATCGGCCGCGACCACATCGCCTCGACGATCTACACGATCGTCTTCGCGTACGCCGGCACCGCGCTCGCCGTCCTGCTGATCCTCCGGCTCTACGGCCTGCCGTGGGACGTCCTGCTCACCACCGAGGACATCACCCAGGAGATCGTCCGCACCCTCGCCAGCAGCATCGGCCTGGTGCTTGCCGTCCCGCTGACGACCGCGATCGCGACCCTCGTGGTCGCCGGTGCGGAGCCTTTGCCCGAATAAAGATGGCTTATGCTGACAAGCATGAGCCTCACCGATCGCGAGCAGGAGATCGTGGCGCTGCTGCGCCGCGACCCGCTGATCGGCTCGGCGGCGCTCGCGCGCGAGCTCGGCACCACTCGGGCCGCCGTCAACGTGCACCTCTCCAACCTCGGCAAGAAGGGCGTGATCCTCGGCCGGGGCTACGTGCTCAGCGAGCAGCGGTCCGTGGTCGTCGTCGGCGGCGCCAACATGGACGTCAAGGCGCGCAGCCGGCGCACCGCCGTACCCGCCACCAGCAACCCGGGCACCGCCTCGATGTCGGCCGGCGGGGTCGGACGCAACATCGCCGAGAACCTCGCCCGTCTCGGCACCCGCACCCACCTGGTCGCGGCGATCGGCGCCGACGGCCTCGGTGACCAGGTGCTGGCGGCGACGTCGGGCGCCGGGGTGCACGTCGAGCAGGTACGCCGCTCCGCCCGGGCGACCGGCACCTACACGGCCGTCCTCGACGCCGACGGGGAGCTGGTGGTCGCGGTCGCCGACATGGCCGCCACCGACGAGCTGTCTCCCGAGCACGTCAACGCCGCGCGTGACCTGGTCGCCGCGGCGTCGCTCGTGGTGCTCGACGGCAACCTGGCGACCGAGACCCTGGCGTTCGCCCTGGACCTGGCGGTCGCCGCCGGTGTCCGCGTCGTCCTCGAGCCGGTGAGCGTCCCGAAGGCCGCCGCGCTCGCCCACCTGGTGTCCCTCGACCGGCCCCTGCACGCGATCACGCCCAACCGCGACGAGCTCGCCGCGCTGACCGACCTGCCGACCCGCACCCCCCGCCAGGTCGAGAAGGCCGCCCGCGCGCTGCACGACCGGGGCGTCGAGCTGGTCTGGGTGCGGCTCGGCTCGGCCGGGTCGCTCCTCAGCTCGCCCGAGGGGACGGTCGCGCTGGACGCCGTACCGGCCGAGGTCGCCGACGTCACCGGGGCCGGCGACGCGATGCTCGGCGCCTTCTGCCACGCCCTGCTGGACGGGGCCGACCCGGCCGCCGCCGCGGCGTTCGGCCACGCCGCCGCGGCCCTCACCATCGCCAGCCCGCACACCGTCCGCCCCGACCTCACCGACCGTCTCGTCAGGAGCACCGCATGAGCCACCCGTCCCTCCACCTCGCCCCGGAGGTCGCCGACGCCCTCGCCGACGGCCGTCCCGTCGTGGCGCTGGAGAGCACGATCATCAGCCACGGCATGCCGTACCCGCAGAACGTCGCCATGGCCACCGAGGTCGAGGGCATCGTGCGCGACCACGGCGCCGTGCCGGCGACGATCGCGATCCTGGACGGTCGCCTGTGCATCGGCCTCTCGCCCGACCAGCTCGAGCTGCTGGCCAGCGACGGCAACGTCACCAAGGTGAGCGTGCGCGACCTGCCGTACGTCGTCGCGCGGGGCCAGCACGGCGCCACGACCGTCGCGGCGACGATGCGGCTGGCGGCGATGGCGGGCATCCGGACGTTCGTGACCGGCGGCCTCGGCGGCGTGCACCGGGGTGCGCAGCAGACCTTCGACGTCAGCGCCGACCTGACCGAGCTCGGCCAGACCTCGGTGGCGGTCGTGTCCGCCGGCGTGAAGTCGATCCTCGACATCGGCCTGACCCTGGAGACCCTGGAGACGCTCGGCGTGCCGGTGCTGGTCAACGGCAGTGACGAGTTCCCGTCGTTCTACTCCCGCTCCAGCGGCCACGCCGCGCCGATGCGCGTCGACTCCGCGACCGAGGTCGCCGCCGTCATGCGGGCCAAGTGGGAGCTGGGCATCGACGGCGGCATCGTCATCGCCAACCCGATCCCGGTGGAGGACGAGATCCCCGCCGACGAGATCGGCGCGATCATCGACCAGGCCCTCGGCGACATGGACGCCCTGGGCATCCACGGCAAGGACGCGACGCCGTACCTCCTCGGCCGGATCGTCGAGATCACCGGCGGCGCCTCCCTGACCGCCAACATCGCGCTGGTCCGGCACAACGCGCGCCTGGGCGCCGCGATCGCGGTGGCGTACGCCGGCTGAGGGACGGCCCGCCCGCCGCCGCCTCTTCGCACGACCCTCCCGCGGAGGTCGCCGGCCGTTCACCCACCGCGGTCAGCGTGAAGGCATGCGCGTCGCCATCGTGACCGAGTCCTTCCTGCCTCAGGTCAACGGCGTCTCCAACACCGTGCGGCACGTGGTCGACGAGCTCGTCGACGCCCGCCACGAGGTGCTCGTGGTCGCTCCCGGCCAGGGGCCCGCGCACTACGAGGGCACGCCGGTGGTGCGGGTCCGCTCGGTCGGGATGCCCGGCTACCGGTCCTTCCCGATCGGGCTGCCCGACGCCGCAGTAGGACACAGCCTCGACCGGTTCGGTCCCGACCTGGTGCACCTCGCCTCCCCGATCGCGCTCGGCGTGGTCGGGCTGCGCGCCGCGCGCCGGCTCCGGATCCCGACCGTCGCGGTCTACCAGACCGACATCGCTGGGTTCGCCCGGCAGTACGGACTCCGCGCCGACCTGGTGGTCGACCGCTGGGTCGGTCGGTTGCACCGGCGCGTGGACCGCACCCTGGTGCCGTCGAGCGCCTCGATGGACCAGCTCGCCGCGCTCGGCGTGCGCGACCTCCACCTGTGGCGACGCGGCATCGCCCTCGACCTCTTCGACCCGTCGCGCCGCAGCCGGGAGCTGCACCAGGAGTGGACCGACGGGTCGCGCCTGGCCGTGGGGTACGTCGGGCGACTCGCCCACGAGAAGCAGGTCCACCGGCTCGCGGTGCTGGCCGGCCTGCCGGGCGTCCAGCTCGTCGTGGTCGGCGACGGGCCGGCCCGCGAGGAGCTGCGGCGCCAGCTGCCGGGCGCGGTCTTCACGGGGATGCTCCGGGGCGCGGAGCTCGCCGCGGCGTACGCGTCCCTCGACGTCTTCGTGCACACCGGCGACAGCGAGACCTTCTGCCAGACGGTCCAGGAGGCCCAGGCCAGCGGCGTCCCGGTGGTCGCCCCGGCCGCGGGCGGTCCGCTGGACCTGGTCGAGCCCGGCCGCACGGGGCTGCTCTTCGACCCGGCGGACCTCGGCTCGCTGCGCGACTGCGTCGCGAAGCTCCTCGTCGCCCCCGGTCTCCGCCACGACCTGGCAGACCGCGCTCGTACGGCGGTGGCCGGGCGCACCTGGCAGCGCGTCGTCTCCGAGCTGGTCGACGTCCACTACCGCGCGGTCCTGGACGGCGCCGCGGCCGCCGCGTGAGCGCACGAGCATGGCGCAGCGCCGGCTCGGGTGCCGCCCTGGTGGTCGTCGGCCTCGTCGCGGCGGTCGCCACCCTCAAGGCCCAGGCCCGCATCGCCCGCAAGGTGATCGGCAAGCCCCTCGGTGAGGAGGCGCTGGCCGCCGACCGCGTCTACAAGAAGAAGTACGGCGACCCGATCGACCTGCTGCTCCTCGGCGACTCCATCGCCGCGGGCCTCGGCGCCGACGACCCGAGGAGCACCCTCGGCGGTGAGCTCGCCCGGCGGCTGACCAAGGCGACGCACCGCGCCGTACGCCTGCACACCGCGGCCGTCGTCGGCGCCGAGACGTCCGGCCTCGCCGACCAGCTCGCGGCACTGCCGCCGGGCTACCGGCCCCACGTCGCGGTGATCGTGGTCGGCGGCAACGACATCACCCACCGGGTCCGGGTCGTCGACTCGCGCCGCCAGCTCGGCGAGGCGATCCGCGCGCTGCGCGCGCTCGGGGTCGAGGTGGTCGTCGGGACCTGCCCCGACCTCGGCGCGCTGCGCCCGCTGCCGCAGCCGCTGCGCAGCCTCGGGGCGCGGGCGTCCCGCCAGCTCGCCGCCGCCCAGCGCGAGGTGACCACCGAGCTCGGCGGCCGCGCGGTCTCCCTCGCGGACGTGGTCGGGCCGTTCTTCATCACGCAGCCCGACGAGATGTTCGCCCTCGACCGCTTCCATCCCTCCGGCGCCGGCTACCGGCGTACGGCGAAGGCGATGCTCCCCAGCGTCCTCGCCGCCCTCGGGCTCGCCGACAGCGTGCCGTTCGGGCACCACGGGCCGGACGAAAGAAGTTCGCAGCCGGATGCAACCGGCGCGGCCGCCCGAGCGTAGACCTCGCGACAACCGGATCCGTCGAGCGACGGCTGAGGCACCTCAGTTTTCGTTGCAGCCGCCGTATCTGGCCGCGATATCGGGACTCCTCCCGATGTCGGCGCAGCACCTCATCGGGGAGCGTGAGCTGCGTCAGCACCCCCCGCACCCACCAGAAGGAAGTCATGAACCCCCTCACCGTCAACCCCGCGATCGTCCTGGACCACGCGCTGCGCGCGACGCCGGAGAGCACGGGAGTCCACGCGCGCCGCTCGCGCCGGGCCAGCCGCGCCGTGCGCGCCGCCCGGTCGGCCCGCGTGGCCCTGGAGCGCGCCGGCCTCTGAGCGTGTTGGACAGATCGTCGAATTTGTCTCACGATGGTCGGCATGCCCGACGTGCGCTACCGACCCGGCACCGCCGAGACCTGGGCCAGCCCGTGGGAGATGTACGCCGACCTGCGTGACCACGACCCGGTCCACCACGTCGCTCGCTCCGCCGGCCGGGACCACTACGTCCTCAGCCGGCACGCCGACGTGCTGGCGGCGGCGGTCGACACGGCGACGTACTCCTCGGCCCAGGGGCTGACCGTCGAGTACGGCGAGCTGGACGCGATCGGCCTCGCCGACAACCCGCCGCTGGTGATGATGGATCCGCCGGACCACACGGCGTTCCGCAGGCTGGTGGCCCGCGGCTTCACGCCGCGCCAGGTGACGAGCTTGGAGCCGCAGGTGCGGGCGTTCGTCACCGAGCGGCTCGACCGGCTGTCCGCCGAGGGCGGCGGCGACATCGTCGAGACCCTGTTCAAGCCGATGCCGAGCATGGTCGTCGCGCACTACCTCGGGGTGCCGGCGGCGGACCGGGACCGGTTCGACGGCTGGACGCACGCGATCGTCTCGGCCAGCTCCGAGGGCGCGATCGGCGACGCCACCCAGGCGATCGTCGAGATGATGGGCTACTTCTCCGAGCTGGTGGAGCGCCGCCGCGTCGAGCCCGGGGACGACACCGTCTCGCACCTGGTCGCCGCCGGCGTCGGGGACGACCAGGCCGGGATCCTGTCGATCCTCAGCTACGTCTTCACGGTCGTCACCGGTGGCAACGACACCACCACCGGGATGCTCGGCGGTGCGGTCCAGCTCCTCGAGAGCGACCGCGACCAGCGCCGCCTGCTGCTCGAGGACCCCTCCCTGATCCCGGACGCCGTGGAGGAGCTGCTCCGCCTGACCTCGCCGGTGCAGGGCCTCGCCCGCACGGCCACCCGCGACGTCGAGCTGCACGGCACCGTCATCGCGGCGGGCCGCCGCGTCCTCCTGCTGTACGGCGCCGCCAACCGCGACCCGCGCCGCTACGGGCCGGACGCCGACGAGCTCGACGTACGCCGCCGCCCCGGTCAGCTGCTGACCTTCAGCCAGGGCAGCCACCACTGCCTCGGCGCCGCGGCAGCCCGGCTGCAGGCCCGGGTCGCGCTGGAGGAGCTGCTGCTCCGGTGCCCCGACTTCACGGTCGACCTCGACGGGGTCGCGTGGGCGCCTGGGCCGTACGTCCGCCGCCCGACGACGGTCCCCTTCCGGGTCGCAGGGTGAACGCCGAGCAGATCCTCGACGCGGCGGCCGGCCTCTTCGCCGAGCGCGGTGTCAACGCCGTCGGGATGGCCGAGGTCGCCCGAGCGGCGGGCTGCTCGCGCGCGACCCTCTACCGCTACTTCGAGGACCGGCACGCACTGCACGTCGCGTTCGTCCAACGCGAGGCCCGCCGGATCGGGGCGCTGCTGCCCACCGACGACGCGGCCGAGGCGATCCTGGGCGCGGTGCGCGAGGTCCGCGCTCGCCCCGAGCTGATCGCGTGGTTCGGCGCGGCCGACGCCGGGACGACTGCGGAGCTCGCCCAGTCCGACGCCGTCGTCGGCGGGCTGGGCGACGAGGAGACCGCACGCTGGCTGGTGCGGGTGATCGTCTCCCTGCTCATCGTCCCCGGCCGCGACGACGCGGAGGAGCGTGCCCTGGTCGAGAGGTACGTCGTGCCCGGCGTCCTGCACGACCGCCGATAGGGCAGGCTGCTGCCATGCACTTCGTCGGGATCGACCTCGCCTGGGGGGACCGCCAGCCCACCGGGCTCGCGGTGCTCGACGAGGACGCCCACCTCGTGCACATCTCCACGGTGCGCACCGACGAGGAGATCCGCACCGCGCTCACGCCGTACGTCGAGGGTCCGTGCGTGGTCGGGATCGACGCCCCGCTGATCGTCGTGAACCCGACCGGGTCGCGGCCGGCGGAGCAGGAGCTGAGCCGCGACTTCCGGCGCTTCGAGGCGGGCGCGCACCCGTCCAACACCGGCAAGCCCGAGTTCGCCGAGGGCACCCGCGGCGCCCGGATCTGCAAGATGTTCGGGCTCGACATGGACCCGCGCTCGGGCCGCAAGCGGCGGGCGATCGAGGTCTACCCGCACCCCGCCACGGTGGTGCTGTTCGGGCTCGGCAAGACGCTCAAGTACAAGGCGAAGCCCGGCCGCAGCCTGGAGCTCCTCCGCTCCGAGCTGCTCCTGCTGATGGACCACGTCGAGCGGATCGTCACCACCGAGCGCACCTGGCGCGACCTGCGCACCCGGGTCGAGACCGCGACCCGCAAGGTGGACCTCCGCCAGGTCGAGGACCAGGTCGACGCCGTCGTGTGCGCCTACGTCGCCCTCTTCGCCGAGCGCTGGCCCGAGCGGACCACGACGTACGGCGACCTCGAGCGCGGCTACATCGTCACCCCGACCCTGCCCGATGCGCACGCCACGATTCGGGACGCGATCGAGGAGTACACCCGGCTCCACCCCGCCCGGGTCGAGGCCGCCCAGGAGTACGTCGCACTGGTGACCGAGATCCTCGACGAGGCCGGCATCAACTACCTGACCGTCACCGGCCGCGCGAAGTCCGTCGAGTCGTTCGCCGCCAAGGCCGGCCGCACCGCCGACGGACTGCCCGTGTACGCCGACCCGCTCCGCGACATCACCGACCAGATCGGGATCCGGGTCATCACCTACGTGCGCAGCGACGTGGCCGCGGTCGCCGACGTACTCGGCTCCCAGCTGACCGTCCTCGACGACCGCGACCTCGGCCAGGAGACCGCGAGCGAGGGCCGCTTCGGCTACGCCAGCCGGCACCTGCAGGTCGCCCGCAACGGCGGCGCGAACGCCCAGGTGCAGGTGCGCACCGTCCTGCAGCACGCGTGGGCGGAGTTCGAGCACGACATCCGCTACAAGGGCACAGTGCCCGAGGAGCACGCCCGCGACTTCGACCGCCGCTTCACCCTCGCCGCGGGGCTGCTCGAGCTGGCCGACCAGGAGTTCACCACGATCCGCGACCGGCTCCGGGGCGGGTCGGTCGCCGAGCCGGAGATCGACACTGTCGGCATCACCCCGCGCGAGCTCGCGGCCTTCCTCGCCGGGCAGTACCCCGACGCCGAGTGGTCCCGCACCGACCACTACGCCTGGATCGCCGGCCTGCTGCCCGAGCTCGACATCACCACGCTGGCCGCCCTCGGCGAGGTGCTCGTCGGCGTGGACCTCGACCAGGTGACCGCGCGGATGGACTACAGGTACCCGCCCGGCGCCGTACGCCGCCTCGACGACGCCCTGCTCGCCGCGTTCGGGGAACGCTACGTCCTCCTCCCCGGCAACGCCCACCGCGAGGCGCTGCTCGCCACCCGCCTGGAGAGGATGCGGGGCGCGTGAGCGGCGGCGGTCGGATGCCGTCCTCGGCCTGGGCGTTCGCTGGGCTCTGCGTCGCGGGTCAGCTGGTGCAGCTCGCCCACCGCGGCCTGAGCCGGTCCGACGGCGTGGGGGTGTTCCTGTCGATGGCACTCACCGCCCTGGTCGTCTCGTGGTTCGCCGCAGGTGTGCTCCGCGGCCGGACCGTGCGGCTTGTGATCGTGTGGATCCTGATCGGGCTCGGCACGGTGCTGACGGGCTTCGGGATCGTCGTCGACCTGTCCGACGCCAACGGCTGGGACCTGCTCGACCTGCTCCTCTCGCTCGGGCAGGTCGCCGCGCTCGCGGCGTTCTGCTCGACCGACTACCTCCGGTGGCAGCGCGCCCACCCGGACCAGCCGGGGCCCGGCATCGGCGGCCTGGTCGCGGTCGCCCTGGTCGTCGGGCTGCTGGGCGGCATGACCGCGTCGTCCGACGACGGCAGCTCGCAGATCCGGCTGCGCGTCGGCCTCTGACGTCAGGGCCGGTACGGCGGCGCGACTCCCCAGCCCCACCGCGGGACGGGCGCGTGCTCGACCACCGGTGCCCCGGGCTGCGAGTTCTCCAGCGCAAGCCGGGTGCCCCACTCGAGGTAGCCGACGAGAGCAGCCCGGAACTCCGGGTCCGCGGGCAGGTCGGCGTCGTCGGCCGCCAGGCTCATCGTCGAGGCGAAGCGGTGTCGCTGCTCGGCGGTGATGCCCAGGTCGCGGTGGTGCGCCAGCATCCGCTCGTAGCCGCCGAGCTCGTCGGTGTAGACCGACGGGCCACCGAAGACCTCCGACCACCAGGCCGCGACGTGTGCGCGGTGCTCCTCGGAGACGCCACCTGGGAAGAACGGGCTGAGCAGCTCGTCGCGCTCGACCCGGTCGTAGAAGCAGTCGATCAGCCGGCGGAGCGCGGGTCCGCCGCCGGCCCACTCGTACAGGGTGGGGTCGTCGGTCATGCATCGACGCTACCGTCGGGGCCATGACCCCAGCCGACGTCTTCATCGACTTCTTCGAGCGGATCCTCGAGAACGGCGTGGCCGCCGTCGACGGCCTCACCGACGAGCAGCTCGCCCACCGGATCGCCCCGGACGCCAACTCGATCGCGTGGCTCATCTGGCACGCGGCCCGGGTGCAGGACGCGCAGGTCGCGCACGCGGCCGGCAGCGAGGAGGTGTGGCTCAGCCAGGGGTGGGTGGAGCGGTTCGCGCTCGACATCGACCCGGCCGACCACGGCTACGGCCACACCAGCGAGCAGGTCGGCAAGGTACGCGCCGGCGCGGACCTGCTCGCCGGCTACCTGCGCGCCGCCCACGAGGCGACCGTCGCCTACCTGCGCACGGTCACCGAGGGCGACCTCGACGAGGTCATCGACCGGAGCTGGGACCCGCCGGTCACCCGCGGCGTACGCCTCGTCAGCATCGCCGACGACGACGCCCAGCACGTCGGCCAGGCGGCCTACCTGCGGGGGCTGCTCGGGTCCTAGGTCGACGCCGGGACGACGCAGCTCGCCGTCACCGGGGCACCCTCGCAGCAGGGCCGGATGTGGCCGCACCGGTCACAGCGCGAGTGCGACGTCTCCCACCGCATCGTCGCGCCGCAGTTGTCGCACTCCATGCCGTCCATGGCCCGGATCCTGCCACCGGGCCGGACCCGTCAGGCGGAGGCGCGCTTCGCCTGGGCGAGCAGGTCGGTGAGACCCGCGGCGTCGGCCTTCGGGCCGTACGCCGGCTGGTCGCGGTCGAAGCGCCAGCCCTCAGCGAGCGGGCCGGCGTCGACGACGTCGTACCCGATCTCGTCGGTCAGCGCGGTGACGGTCGCCTTGGCGGCGACGTCGTCCCCGGCGATCGGGAGCGCCCGCCGGTCGGCGGTCCCCGCGGGCACGCCCTGGGTGGCCAGGTGACCCGACTGGATCGCGTTGAAGAGCTTCACGACGTGCGACTCCGGCAGGTGGCCCTGCAGGACCTCGCTGGGCGTGGTCTCGCCGCTGTCGATCGCCGCGACGTGGCCGTCGCGCTCGAAGTAGTAGTTGTTGGTGTCGATGACGACCTTCCCGGCCAGGGGCGCGACCGGGACCGTGTCGACCGCCAGGAAGGGGATCGAGACGACGACGACCTCTCCGGCCTCGGCTGCCTCGGCCGCGGTCGCCGCACGGGCCTTCGGCCCGATCTCGGAGACCAGGTCGGCGAGCGTCTCCGGCCCACGGGAGTTGCTGATGACGACGTCGTACCCCTGCTCCGCGAAGAGCTTGGCCAGGGTGCCGCCGATGTTGCCGCTGCCGATGAATCCGATGGTGGTCATGAGGGGGCAACGGCGTGCGCCGTCGGCTTGTTCCGGCTCACCAGGGACTGGGCTCGAAGTCCTTCAGGAAGTGGCCGTAGAGGTCCTCGCCGGCCTCGCCGCGGACGATCGGGTCGTAGACGCGCGCGGCGCCGTCGACCAGGTCGAGCGGTGCGTGCCAGCCCTCGGCGGCGATCCGGAGCTTCTCCTGGTGCGGCCGCTCGTCGGTGATCCAGCCGGTGTCGACGGCGTTCATCAGGATCTGGTCGGTCTCGAACATCTCGCCGGCGCTGGTCCGGGTGAGCATGTTGAGCGACGCCTTGGCCATGTTGGTGTGCGGGTGGCCGGCGCCCTTGTAGCGACGGGAGAACTGGCCCTCCATCGCGGACACGTTGACGACGTACGTACGCCGCGCCGGCGACGCGCGCAGCGACGCCCGTAGCCGCGAGATCAGCAGGAACGGCGCGGTCGCGTTGCAGAGCTGGACCTCGAGCAGCTCCAGCGGGTCGACCTCGTCGACGGTCTGGGTCCACGAGTTGGTGGTCTGCAGGTCGGGCAGCAGCCCGCCGGCGTCGACCGCCGTGCCGGCCAGGTGTGCCTCCAGGCTGGCGTGGCCGGCCTGCAGCGCGAGCGCGGTGATCGACGCGGGCGTGTGCGCGGGCGTCTCGTGGTGCGCGATCGCGTGCTGCTGCAGGGTGCCCGCGATCGCGGCCGGGTGGGCCTCGCTGATCCGGTCGAAGCTGACGATCTCGGGCAGCGCGACGTCGGTGGGCAGCGGCGCGAGCTCGGCCTCGACGAGGGGCGCGTAGGAGCCCGGCGTACGGCGGACCGTCTGGCACGCGTTGTTGATGAGGATGTCGAGCGGGCCCGCCGCGGCGACCTCGTCGGCGAGCGAGATCACCTGGGTGGGGTCGCGCAGGTCGATGCCGACGATCTTGAGCCGGTCGATCCAGTCGGCGCTGTCCTCCAGGGCCGAGAAGCGTCGTACGGCGTCGTGCGGGAAGCGCGTCGTGATCGTGGTGTGGGCGCCGTCGCGGAGCAGCCGCAGCGCGATGTACATGCCGATCTTGGCGCGGCCGCCGGTGAGCAGCGCGCGGCGCCCGGTCAGGTCGGTGCCCTGGCCGCGCTTGGCGTGCGACATCGCGGCGCAGCTCGGGCAGAGGTAGTGGTAGAACGCGTCGACCAGCGTGTAGTCGTTCTTGCAGATGTAGCAGCCGCGCGGGTTGATCAGCTCGCCGGCGAAGGCGCCCGGCGCGGTCGACACCAGCGGGATGCCGAGGGTCTCGTCGTCGATCCGCATCGGCGACCCGGTCGCCGTCCGCTCGGTCACGGCCCGGTCGGCGGCCAGCTCGGCCTCGCGCTTGCGGGTCCGTCGCTCGGCCTTCAGGGCCTTGTACATGTGCGACGCGGCGCGCTTGACGGTCTGGATGTCCGGGTGGTCGTCGGGCAGCTCGTGCAGCTGGTTGAGCACGCGCACGGTGACGGCGAGGTCGTCGGGGTCGATGCCGTCGGTCTGGATCACCGGAGGATTCTAGGTGCGAGCAGGCGCTCAGACCGCTTCGGCGGCGGGCCGGGTGATCCGGTAGCGGACGAACGACGGCACCAGGATCGCGGCGATGACGGTGCCGATCACGACGAGCACGCCGCCGCCGGCCGCGGCCGCCGCCGTACCCACCATCGCGGCGCTGGCGCCGTGCACGACGTCGGCGATGCGGGGGCCGCCGGCCACGACGACGATGAAGATGCCCTGGAGCCGGCCACGCACCGAGTCGTCGGCCGCGCTCTGGAGCATGCTCGTGCGGAAGGCCGCCGATGCCATGTCGGCGGCGCCGCCGATGACCAGCATCAGCAGGGCGGCGACGAGCATGGTCGTCTGCCACTCGCTGCCACCGTGGTCGGCGAGCCCGACGGCCAGGCCGAAGCCCGCCATCGCCGCGCCCCACACCAGGATGCAGATGATGACCGCCCGGCCCTGGAGGTCGACCCTCGAGACCCAGCCCGAGAAGACGCCGCCGATGACGGCGCCTGCCGGGATCGCGGCGAAGAGCAGGGCGAAGGCCAGGCCGCCCTCGTCCGGCCCGCCGAAGGACAGGTGCGCGATCTCCGGGAAGAGCGCGCGCGGCATGCCGAAGACCATCGCGATCAGGTCGACGACGAAGGACATCATCAGCACCGGGTGGCCACGCAGGTAGGTGAAGCCCTCGATCACGGAGCGCAGGCCGGGCGTCCCCTTCTTGGCATCGTCGACGGGCAGCCTCGGCAGGCGGACGACGGCGCTCAGCGTCGCGAAGAGCGTGAACGTGTCGATCAGGTAGAGCCACTCGAAGCCGATGAAGGGGATCAGCACGCCCGCGACCAGCGGGCCGCCGATCGCGCCGGCCTGGAAGATCGTCATGTTCAGCGAGTTCGCCGAGGGGAGCAGCTCGGGGCGCAGCAGCTTGGGCAGGATCGCGCTGCGGGT
This sequence comes from Nocardioides conyzicola, assembly GCF_039543825.1. Lineage (NCBI taxonomy): Bacteria > Bacillati > Actinomycetota > Actinomycetes > Propionibacteriales > Nocardioidaceae > Nocardioides > Nocardioides conyzicola. The sequence continues at coordinate 1,908,373 of NZ_BAABKM010000002.1, forward strand.
GGGCTGGTTGACCGCGAAGAACGCCTGCTGCACCGAGAAGAGGCACAGCAGCAGCCACACGTTGGTGTTGCCGGCCGCGGCCTGCAGGTAGAAGAGGCCGCTGGTGACGATCAGGCCGGTCGTGGTGATGATCAGCATCGTGCGCCGGTCGAAGACGTCGGCGAGCGCGCCGCCCCACAGCCCGAAGACCACCAGCGGCACCAGGCCGAAGAGGCCGGTGAGGCCGACGTACGCCGAGGAGCCGGTGTCGGCGTAGATCTGGGCCGGTACGGCGACGACCGTCAGCTGCGCGCCGACGACCGTGATGATGTTGGCCAGCCAGAGCCGACGGAAGTGCTCGTTGCGCAGTGGTCGGGTGTCGGCCACCAGGCCCCGGAGGTTGCGCACGATCACCGAACCTAACCCCGGCGGCCGATGTTCCCCCCACCGGTAGCGTCGGGGCATGACGCAGCCCACGGTCGAGTCGGTCTGGGACTACCCCCGCCCGCCACGGGTCGAGCCCAGCGCGGAGCTGGTCGAGGTCGAGCTCGGCGGCCAGGTCGTCGCTCGTACGACGACCTCGTGGCGGGTCCTCGAGACCAGCCACCCGCCGACGTACTACCTACCGCGCTCCGCCTTCTCGCCGGGCACGCTCCGGCCAACGGCTGGGAGCTCCTTCTGCGAGTGGAAGGGCAGCGCGTCGTACTTCGACCTCGTCTCCGGAGAGCACGTCGCCGCCCGAGCGGGGTGGACCTACGAGCACCCGACCGCCGGCTTCGAGGTGATCGCCGGCGCGGTCGCGGTGATGGCCGCGCAGGTCGACCGGTGCACGGTCGACGGCGAGGTCGTCGTCCCCCAGCCGGGCGGGTTCTACGGCGGCTGGATCACCAGCCGGGTCGTCGGTCCCTTCAAGGCCGTCCCCGGCTCGCTCGGCTGGTAGCCGATGAGATCCGTTGGCGCCGGCGGTCGACATGACATGACCCCGATCGACGTGACCTTCGAGGCGGTGCTCCAGAAGAGCGAGGCCAAGGGCGGCTGGACCTATGTGGTGTGGCCGCGGTCCGCGGAGTTCTTCGGGACCCACGGCCTCGTGAAGGTGCGCGGCACGGTGGACGGGGTGCCCTTCGAGAGCTCGTTCATGGCGCTCGGCGACGGCAGCCACAAGCTGCCGGTCAAGGCCGCGCTCCGGGTCGAGTCCGGCAAGCAGTCAGGTGACACGGTGACCGTGCACCTCGAGGAGAGGATCACGTGATGACCGAGCAGGTGAAGGGCCCGGCGTCGTACTTCCCGTCGATCGAGAAGACGTACGGCCGCCCGATCGAGGAGTGGCAGGCGGTCGTGCGAGCCGCTCCCGGGTACGGCGCCGGCGCGAAGCACATGGAGCTGGTCGCGCTGCTCAAGGACGAGCACGGGATGGGCCACGGTCACGCAAACGCCGTCGTTGCCTACACGCTCGCGCAGGACAAGGCGTGAGCGCAGTCGGCGTGGCCTGCGGGTTTGCTCGGGTTGGTCGCCGACAGGCAGTTGCGCGGGTACGGCGGGTGGTGGGTTGCGGTCGGCGCCCGGGTTTCCGGCCGTAGCCCTCGCCGGTGGTTGAGCAGGGCCGCCAGGCCCGTGTCGAAACCAACCGACTGTCAGTGGCCTGCGGGTTTGCTCGGGTTGGCCGCCGACAGGCACTTACGCGGGTACGGCGGGCGGTGGGGTGCGGTCGGCGCCCGGGTTTCCGGCCGTAGCCCTCGCCGGTGGTTGAGCAGGGCCGCCAGGCCCGCGTCGAAACCCCGGACAGCTGACCGCCCTCCCGCCATCGAGATCGTGACCTTTTCGTGACCTACAACCCTGTGGATAAGGCCCTCTGAGGCCTCTGACTGTCGGTGGCCAGTGCTTGGCTAGTCCCATGACAGCGATGACCACACCCCACCACCAGGTGGCGACGGCGACCGCGCGGATGCGCGCTGTTGCCGACGCCGTGGTGGATGCGTCGGTGTGGTCGATGAGCGCCGGCGAGGCAGCCTCGACGTTGGTGGAGCTGACGCGGCTGGAGGCGCAGGTCATGGAGCTCCGGGCTCGGGTCGCGCGGCATGCGGACGAGCTCCAGGTCGGCACCGAGACCGGTGCGACGTCGACCGCGACCTGGCTCGCGCACCAGACCCGGCTCACGCGGTCGGCGGCGGCCGGTGTGGTGCACCTCGGCTACGACCTCGACACCCACGACGTCGTCCGCGACGCCCTCGCTGCCGGTGACCTCCGACCCGAGCAAGCGGTCGTGATCGTCCGGGCCTTGAAGGAGCTGCCGGCTGACCTGGACCCGGACCTGGTGATCCGCGCGGAGAAGCATCTCGTCGATGCCGCTGCTGAGCACGACGCGAAGACGCTGCGGATCCTCGGCCGCCGCCTCCTCGAAGTCGTCGCCCCGGACCTGGCGGACCAGCACGAGGCCGACCTCCTCGAGAAGGAGGAGGCCAAGGCAGCCCAGGCGATGCGGCTCACGATGACCGACGACGGTCACGGCAAGACCCACGCCCGGTTCACCCTCCCGACCGTGCAGGCAGCGATGCTCAAGAAGATGCTCTTGGCGATCGCCGCACCCAAGCACCAGGCCGCCACCCACGGCGCCGGCGTGCAGCGCCGCCCGAGTCCGGAGCGGATGGGCAGGGCGTTCGCCGAGCTCATCGAACGGATCAGCGCCAAGGACCTCCCGAAGGTCGGCGGTACCGACGCCACCATCGTCATCCACATCGACCTCGACGTGTTGACCGGCAGGCTCGAGAAGGCCGGTGTCCTCGACACCGGCGAGCGCATCAGCCCCCGCCAGGTCCGCCGCTTGGCGTGCACCGCCCGGATCCTCCCCGTCGTCCTCAACGGCAAGAGCGAGGTCCTCGACGTCGGCCGCGCCAAGCGGTTCTTCACGAAAGCCCAGCTCACCGCCCTGGGCATCCGCGAAGGCGGCTGCGTCGCCGACGGGTGCGACTGGCCACCCTGGATGTGCCACGCCCACCACTGGGAAAGATGGGCAGACGACGGCGGCACCGACCTCTCCAACGGCGGCCTGCTCTGCCCGAGACACCACGCAAGAGCCCACGACCCGACCTACGAGGCGACCCATCAACCCGACGGCAAGGTCACCTTCCACCGCAGGTGCTAGGCCGACGCCTGGCGCACTCTCATGCCGCGAGGTGCGGATGGCGATTAGCCCTGCTCGCCGACCAGACTGAACGCTGAGTCTCCGCACGATTCTTCTGCGAACGTGTCGAAGGCTTGGACGTCGGACCGACTCTCTCGGAGCGACGACAGGGACGGACCATCCACCAGCCACTGCGCCCGGACGCCCAGGCCGTTCCGTTCTGCTTCAGTCATTTCCGAAGGTGGCGCAACCCGGCTGAGTGCCTCGCCCCACGCCCGTAGTCCGCCACCCTCCGGAGGTTCGGTATAGACGCTGCAGAACGCCACCATTTCCGTGCTGTCGTCCGACTCACCGTCGTCTTGACCTGAGGTGCCGCAACTCATCAGTCCTAGGGCAAGGAGGCTGCAAACGAGGGTCGCCCCACGGTGCGTGGACGATGCCTCGGCGCGTTGCTTGCTCATGGGCGTCATGATCCCGCAATCGCATCCAGCCCGATCACGATTCCCCAAGACATCCGCACTTGCCGCGATCAGCGCGGATCTGCCGATGAGCGGATGCAGTCCCGTGCACGGACCTCTCTGTCGTTCGTTCGTCGTTGAGCAAAGAGGCACCCCGATCTGCTAAGCCCGGTCCCCGATTTCACAGCCAGGTGCTGCGGGCCGCGTACAAGCAGGTGTCATCGAACATCTGCATACGCGCGCGGACTTCAGGCAGCCAGTCAGCCACCTCGCTGGGCTGGGACTTCTCGATCAGGGACTCCAGTTCCGCGAAGCCCTCCTCGACGAACGTGAGCGATCGGACCGCATCGCGATCGAGGCTACTCGCGCCTTTGTCGTGATCCAGGGAGTCGATGACGCCGGGGCTCTCGCTGAGCCACTGGTCGATCCAGGATCGGACCTTATCTGCGTCGTTGAAGTACTGGTCCTCCGTGCGGCCGGCCTTCGCGGCGACAGCGCGCCCGTTGGCCTCGTCGGTCTCACTGAGAGCCGAACGTAGCAACTCGCGTTGTCGGAGATAGGTTTCGCACGCAGCATTGACCCGACGCTCATCTGCATGCGTAAACCACCAGGTCGCTGCAGTGACGAGGGCAATCACGAGGACCACAGCCACGCCGACGACGGCTCTCCGCGAGAGGCGGATGGTGGGAGGCGCGGTCGCGGTCGACACAGAGCGACCCTAAGGCTCGGCACCATGTCGCTGATACTGAACGCACGCATCTGCCGCGATCCGCACGTCGATCAAGGCGCGTCTTTCCAGTCGACAGGCTTGATCGACGTTGCTTGAATCCGTTCCGTGGAGAGCGATCACAGAGCTCCGTCGCCCGACTACTTCCGATTGACCGTCGACGGTGTCGACTTCAGCGTCGCCTACGACGTGTCGCAACCGGGTGCCTACCACTACACCGTCGCCGCCACCGCAGGTGGCGGCCCAGCGTTGAAGTATGGATTTACCAGTCGCCGATCCGACTACGGCAAGAGCACGACGGCCGAGCACATCGAGGCGATCCGCACTTTCCTCTCAGCAGTGGACCCGGTGACCGGGTACATCGAGGACGACCAAAGCGAGGACGACTCGTGGTCGTGATGTGGTCAGCGCCCGACCGCCCGCTCACGCCAAGAGCTCGCGCAGCATCCGGTCAGAGGCGAGCAGAGCGTCGTGATCATGGGTCGACGTGCTTGCCAACAGCTCGTCGGCCCCGGTCTGCTCGGCCAGCCGTTCGAGGTGCCGCCGGACCGTCGCGGGGCTCCCGGCCACGGCTCGGTCCAGCGAGCCCTCGACCCGGCGCCGCACCTGACCCGACCAGGGGGCGTCGCGGATGGCGGCCACGGTCTCGAGCGGCGGGAACTCGCCGGTCTGGCGCGACACCGCCATCGCCCACGCTTCGGGCAGGGCCAGCTCGCGTGCGGTGGCATCGTCGTCGGCGACGGTCACGTCCAGCGAGATCGTGACCCGCGGCTCGCTGCCGCGGTGCGGACGGAACTCGCGGCGATAGCGGGTCAGGACGGCGGGGAGCTCGGCGGACTCGAGGATGGGACCCCCGACGACGACGGGCAGCCCGAGCCGAGCGGCGATGTCCAGCCCACGACCGGTGGCGAGGAGGTGCATCGGCACCGGTCGACCGGTGGCTGGGCGCGCGGTCACCTCGGCGACGCCGTCGAAGTAGCGTCGCAGCTCTGCCAGCTCGTCCTCGAACGAGTCGGCAGCCTCGAGGTCGCGGCGCAACGCGCGACGGACCGGTGGCGTGAAGCCGAGCGAGCGGCCGAGGCCGAGATCGACCCGCCCCGGGTACAGGGCGTCGAGCACGAGGAACTGTTCTGCGACCACCAGCGGCTGGTGCAACGGCAGCATCACCCCGCCCGACCCGATCCGGATGCTCGTCGTGCGTGCGCCGATCGCGGCCAGGAGGACGGCCGGGGCCCCGGACGCGATGCCCGGCACACCGTGATGCTCGGCCACCCAGTACCGGTCGTAGCCGACCTGCTCCGCGTGCACGGCCCGGCTCAGGGTCGCCTCGAGGGCCTCGGCGTCGGGGACGCCCGCACGGGTCCGCGAGCGGTCGAGCAGCGAGGCCTTCACATGCTCCTCAACACGTCGCGGGCCGATCGCGTTCCCGCGGGGGTGGAGTGACGGACGAGCGGGTAGGACTCACGGCATGAGGTCCTCCTTGCGCGCCGCAGGTCTGCTCGTGGCCGTCCTGACGATCATGCTCGCGGCCGTCGCAGCGGCCGCACCACCCCGCACGCGCACCGGGACGGACCCGGCAGGGGACCAGCACCACGGCGCGGGCTGGCGGACACACCCGGCGGCGCGCGCAGAGGCCGACCTCCGGCGTACGACGGTGGCGGTCCGCGACCGTCACGTCGTGATCACCATCAAGGTCGGGCGCCTCCCCGCACGTCCGCGCAACGGCTTGGAGCTGGCCGTCGACCTCGGCCTCGTCCGGCCGGGCTACACCGATCAGCTGGACGTGTCGATCGACGCCGGTCCGGGTCGGCGGAGCGAGGCCACCCTCTTCATCGGGCGCAGCCCCGTCTGCCCCCACTCCGTCTCCGCGTCGGTGCGCCCGGCGCGCCGGGAGGTCGTGGCGCGGGTGCCGTTGCGCTGCTTGGGGCGGACGGCGCGTGCGCTCACCGATCCGCGCACCGACAGCACGCTCTTCACCCCGGACTTCACGATGATCGCCAGCGACGTCAGCTTCGCGAGATGGAGGCTCCGCCTCCCCTGACGGCTCCGGATATCGTCGCCACCGTGCCCGACCACCAGCGCATCCTCGTGGTCAGCAGCACGGCGGAGGACGCCGAGGTCTTCGGGGTCCGCGACGGCCTTCGTCGTGGCGCGGTGGTCATCGCCGCGCCGACGGCCGAGGCCGCACGAGTGGTGCGCGTCCTCGCCGTCGAGCCGCAGGTCGAGCTGCTGCTGGCGCCGGTGACCGTTCCCGACGTCGACCGCGGGCACCGCCTCGACGAGCTGGTACGGCGCCACGCGCTGAGGGACCGGTTCCGGGACGTCGTGGTGGTGACGGACCCGGCGAGCGCGGCGCTGCTGCTGCAGGTCCTGGCGCCCGGCCAGGTGCGGTCGGGTGGTGCGGTGACGGTGGTGGGGCTCCCACGCGGCGAGCGCCCGGTCGCCGTACGGCGTGCCATCGCCTCCGGGCTGGTGCTCGGCATCGCAGCGAGCGCGGTGGAGCCGCTGGTGTCGATCCTCGTGCTGCTGGGTGCCGTGACGTTCGTGGGGCTCGGCCTTCTGCTGGTCCTGCGCTGGCGCCACGTCGGCCGGGAGCTGCTGCTCGCGGCGGCGATCGCGTTCGGGGTCGTCCTCGCGATGGTGGCCGGCTCGGCCCGCTTCCCCGACGGCTGGTGATCTACTCGATGCCGGCGGTCCGGTCGAGGTGCTGCAGCAGGTCGTGGGCGGCGAGCTCCACCTTCTTGTGCCGCCACTCCGCGGCCCGGTAGACGCACGCGATCAGGCCGGAGCGGTGCACCCGGCGGAGGTCGCCGTAGCCGAACGCGTAGCGCGCCTTGGTCTCGTCGTTGGCTCCCTCGGTGAGGCCGAGGTGCCACGCGGCGTACTCGTCCCAGGTGTGCCGCTCGAGGTAGGCGTTCTGGGCCTCGGCGTTCGGCTGCACGTCGCCCCAGTCGCTGTCGAGGACGTACTGCTGCTTGTCGATCAGCGCGCGGGCGTGGGCGACGGCGTCCGGGTTGACCGCGTACGTCGCCATGGGGTCACTCCGGGCAGGAGGACTCGGACGACGAGCCCGTCAGGAGTCGGTCGGCGAGCATGTCGCACCACGTGCCGGAGGAGCTGCCGCCGTTGACCTGGCCGTCGGACTCGCCCGGGTGCTTGACCCACAGCGTGCCGTCGAACGCCCCCTTGAAGACCAGCCTCGGCGCCTTGCCGACGCGCGCCCACAGCGGGTTGAGGACGTCGTAGCCGTCGGAGCTCGGCGCGGCCCCGTTGCGGGAGGTGTCGACGACGTAGTGCTTGCCCCTGACGCCGAGCTTGCGCAGGCCGGCGAGCATCGTCGCGGCGTACCTCTGCTCGTCGCCCGTGGGGCGGAAGTTGGAGACGTTGGTGCTGATGCCCCGGTCGTACGCGACACCCGCCTGCTTCAGCAGCGTCGGACGATTGTCGTAGGGGGTCCAGTTGGAGTGCCCGGCGTCGAGGTAGACCCAGGCGCCGGACTTGCTGAGCGTCTTGCTGGCGAACCGCAGCATCGCGACCCAGCCGGCCGGCGGGCTCGCGCACCCGCTGCCGCTGAAGAGCGGCAGGGCGTCGGGTTCGAGGATCACCAGCGCGCGCTGCTGCTTCAGGCCAGCGGCGATCTGCCGGATCCACGCTCGGTACTGCGTCGCGTTCTTGAGGGCGCCCGACGAGGACTGGCCGCCGCAGTCGCGGCCGGGGATCCCGTAGACCGTGAGCATCGGGGTCTTCCTGGCCTTGAGCGCCCGCGACGTGTACGCGCGGACGACGCTGCGCACCCGCATCGTGGCGTAGGCCTCGGGGATGATCCAGAGCGCCTGGGCCTTGGTGCCGAGCGCCTTCTTGTACGGCGCGCCGTGGTTGGCAGCCGGCATCCGCGGGTCGACGAACAGCCCCCGGGTCTTGCGCGGGTCCTTCTTCGCCACGGCCTTGGCGACGACGTGCTGACCTCCGGCAGGCCGCTGCGCGTCGACCGGGGAGCTCAGACCGACGCTCGCGAGCGCGAGGACGGTCAGCAGCACGAGGGCGCGAGGGGACCGGGACCGAGGGAGCACCCCCTCAGGGTACGGGTTGGTCGTCCTCACGCGGTCCGAAGATGCAGAGGTCGTCGAGCTGGTCGGGGGAGAGGGGGAGCCCCCAGGCCTGCATCTGGCTGCGCGAGCGGCGCGAGAAGAGCGCCCGGAAGAGCTCGTAGTCCTCGATCTCGGACGGCGGCTGCGTCGCCCCGAACTTCATCGGCGCAACCGCGGCCAGCACGGGCGACCACATCGGCGTCGGGGGTACGCCGAGCCCGAGCGCCTCGTGCAGGTCGGCGTGGTGGACCGCGAGGTCCCACACGATCGCGGGTCGTGGGTTGTCGAGAGTGGACGCGGCGACCGCGTCCTGGTTGGCCGTCAGCTCGCCGATCAGGTCCTCGACCGGCCGCCCGCGACGCTCGGCGACGTGGCGGGCCGTCCACTCCGGTCCGGGCGCGCCCTCCATCCGCCCGGCGAGGGCATCGGCCGGCCCGCCTGCGAGGTGGGCGAGCACGTCGCGGACGGTCCAGTCCGGCGAGCCCGGCACCGTGGTGGCGAGCCCGGTGTCGTCCAGGTCGCTCGCCAGCCGGGTGATGGCGGCGACGTTCGCGCGGTAGAGATCGCCCCAGGGGTTCCCGGAGTCGTGCACCGAGTCCGACATGTCCTCACCGTAGGCATCGCGGAGAATTTCGGGAAGGGTGTCGTACGCGCGCACGAGCGTTCGTGGAGTAGGTGAGAGGCCCACCGGGGCCGCGTGCCAGAGGAGTGACCATGCCGCAGTACCTGCTGTCCGTGCACCACGTCGAGGGCGAGGAGATGCCGCCGCCGGAGGAGATGCAGCCGGTCTTCGAGGCGGTCGACCGCTTCAACCAGAAGGCGATGGACGCCGGGGTCTGGGTGTTCGCGGGCGGCCTGATGCCGCGGGAGACCGCGACCACCGTCGACGCCACCGGCACCGAGCCGGTCGTGACCGACGGCCCGTTCGCGGAGTCGAAGGAGTGGATCGGTGGCTTCTGGATCTTCGAGCTCCCCGATCTCGACGCCGCCCTGACCTGGGCCACCGAGGGGTCCCGGGCCTGCGCCGGCAAGGTCGAGGTCCGTCCCTTCCAGTCCGAGTGAGCGACCCCGACGAGGCGCTCGCCGCCGTCGACCGGATCTACCGCGAGGAGTACGGACGCGTCGTCGCCTCCCTGGCCCGCCGCTTCGGGGACCTCGACATCGCCGAGGACGCGGCGGCCGAGGCGCTGCTCGTCGCCCTGGAGCGGTGGCCCGCCGACGGCGTACCGCCCAATCCCGGGGGCTGGCTGACCACGACGGCCGGCAACCGGGCCATCGACCGGATCCGACGGGAGTCGCACCGCGACGCGAAGCACCAGGCGGCCCTGACCATGTACGACGACACTCCGCACGAACCCACCGGGCTGGTCGAGGACGACCGCTTGCGGCTGATCTTCACCTGCTGCCACCCGGCGCTGGCTCCGGATGCCCGGGTGGCACTCACCCTGCGGCTCCTGGGTGGACTGACCGTGGCCGAGATCGCACAGGCGTTCTTCGTGCCCGAGACCACGATGGCGCAGCGGATCACCCGCGCGAAGCGCAAGATCAAGGACGCCCACATCCCGTTCCGGGTCCCGGGGGCCGACGACCTCCCGGCTCGGCTGGCCGCGGTGCTCGCGGTCGTCTACCTGGTCTTCAACGAGGGCTACCTGTCGTCCTCCGCCGATGCCGACCCGGTGCGGGAGGACCTCACCGCCGAGGCCATCCGGCTCGGCCGGATCCTGCGCCGGCTGCTGCCCGACGAGCCCGAGGTCGCGGGCCTGCTCGCGCTGATGCTGCTGACCGAGGCGCGCCGTACGGTCCGGGTCGCGGGCGGCGAGCTGGTCGTGCTGCACGAGCAGGACCGCGGCGGCTGGGACCGGGCGCTCATCGCAGAGGGGCACGAGCTGGTCCGGGAGTGCCTGGCCCGCAACCGGCCCGGCCAGTACCAGCTGCTCGCCGCGATCAACGCCGTGCACACCGACGCCCCCGTCGCGTCGGCCACCGACTGGGCCCAGATCGCCGCGCTCTACGACCAGCTGTACGCCCTGGTGCCCGGCCCGGTCGTGGCGCTGAACAGGGCGGTCGTGATCGCCGAGCTGGACGGCCCGGAGGTCGCCCTGGCCGAAGTCGACCGGCTCGACCTGACGACGTACCACGCCTGGCACGCGACCCGCGCCGACCTGCTGCGCCGGCTCGGCCGCAGCGCCGAGGCGCGGGCGGCGTACGACGCGGCGATCGCGACGACCGAGAACGCGGCCGAGCGCGCCTACCTCTCCCGGAGGCGTGGCAGTCTGGCGCCATGACGCTTGCTGCTCTGGCGATGCCCTCTGTCGACGACGCCCAGGCCTGGGTGGAGAGCCGGGCCCGGGACGGCCTGGCGGCCGCCCGTGAGCTGGTCGACGCGCTCCGGTCCTCGCCCCCGGAGACCACGCTCGAGCTGCTGCGGCAGTGGGACGAGGTCTCCCGCCACCTCGGCGACGTCGCGGCCGTCGGCTCCCTGCTGGCCAACGTGCACCCCGTCGAGGCGGTGCGCACGACCTGCGAGCAGACCGAGGTCGAGGTGGACCGGCTCGTCACCGAGCTGCGCCAGGACCGCGGTCTCTACGAGGTCTTCGCCGCTGCCGACGCGACCGGGCTCGACCCGGTCGCCACCCGCCTGCTCGACAAGACGCTCGACGACTTCCGGCGTGCCGGCGTCGACCTCGACGACGAGGCCCGCGCCCGCCTGGTCGAGATCAACGAGCGGCTGACCGAGCTCGGCCAGGACTTCGGGCGGACCATCCGCGACGACGTCCGGACGGTGCGGGTCCCGCCGGAGCGGCTGGCCGGGCTGCCGCAGGACTGGCTCGACGCGCACCCGGCGGACGAGGACGGGCTGGTCACGGTCACGACCGACTACCCCGACGCGCTGCCGGCGCGGATGTTCGTCCACGACGCCGGCGTACGCCGCGACGTCACCGTCGCGTTCCTCCAGCGCGGCTACCCGGTCAACGAGCCCTTGCTGCACGAGATCTTCGCGCTGCGCCACGAGCTGGCGACCCTGGTCGGGTACGCCGACTGGGCGTCGTACGACGCCGACGTGAAGATGATCAAGAAGGGGCCGGCGATCCCCGAGTTCATCGACCGGATCGCCGAGGCCGCCGACGAGCCGATGCGCCGCGACCTCGACCTGCTGCTCGAGCGCTACCGCCGCGACGTCCCCGGCGCCACCGCCATCGACACGGCCGACTCCCTCTACTACGAGGAGCTGGTGCGCCAGGAGCGGCACGACGTGGACTCCCAGCGGGTGCGCACCTACTTCGACTTCCCGAAGGTCCAGCAGGGCCTCCTCGACGTGACCGCCCGGCTCTTCGGGGTGACCTACGAGCCGGTGGTCGACGCGGTCGTCTGGCACGACGAGGTGACGGCGTACGACGTGCACCGCGACGGCGCGCGGATCGGGCGGATCTACCTCGACCTGCACCCGCGCGACGGCAAGTACAAGCACGCCGCGCAGTTCACCCTCGTCGACGGGCTCGCCGGCCGGCAGCTGCCCGAGGGCGTGCTGGTCTGCAACTTCTCCCGCGGCCTGATGGAGCACGACCACGTGGTCACGCTCTTCCACGAGTTCGGGCACCTGCTCCACCACGTGCTGGCCGGGGCGGGCGAGTGGACCCGCTTCGCCGGCGTCGCCACCGAGTGGGACTTCGTCGAGGCGCCGAGCCAGATGCTCGAGGAGTGGGCGTGGGACGCCGACGTGCTGCGGACCTTCGCGACGTCCGCGTCCGGTGAGCCGATCCCGGCCGACCTGGTGGCGCGGATGCGGGCGGCCGACGACTTCGGCAAGGGCTACCAGGCGCGCACGCAGATGTTCTACGCCGCGATGTCCTACTGGTTCCACACCGACCGGCCCGCCGACCTGTCCGCCGCGATGCGCGAGCTGCAGGCCCGCTACTCGCCCTTCGCCTACATCGACGACACCCACATGTTCGCGAGCTTCGGTCACCTCAGCGGCTACTCCTCGGCGTACTACACCTACATGTGGTCGCTGGTGATCGCCAAGGACCTCTTCTCCGCCTTCGACCCGGCCGACCTCTTCGCCCCCGACGTCGCCGGTCGCTACCGCGACCGGGTGCTCGCCCCCGGCGGCACGAAGGACGCCGCCGACCTGGTCGCCGACTTCCTCGGGCGGCCGTACACCTTCGACGCGTACGCCGCCTGGTTGGCGCGGTAGCTCCTGCGGGTTTCACCGGCTGACCGCCGAATCCCGCACGACACGCCGCCTCGGACCGGCGTGTCGTGCGGGTTCTGGCGGCTGACCGGTGAAACCGGCTTGTGTCGTCACCACAGTCGGCGTAATCTAGCGATATATCGCGACAGGTTGACGACAGTCCCAGGACTGTCGCCCCGCGATATCGACACACTCGTACTCAGCAAAGGAGTTCCCCCATGGGACACCCAGGATTCAACCGACAGTGGGCGCAGTACGGCGAGCAGGAGCGCCGCCAGCACGGAGGCCGCCGCGGCGGCGGGCCGTGGGGCGGCGGAGGTCCGTGGACCGGGCCGGGTGGCTTCGGCCGGCCCGGGCACCCGGGTCCGCCGCCGTGGGTCGCGGGCCTGTTCGGCCTCGCCCAGGGCGACCGCCAGCGCGGGCCGCGGGTCCGCCGCGGCGACGTCCGGTCCGCGATCCTCGACGTCGTGCACACGGCCCGCACCACCGGGGAGCCGGTCAACGGCTACCAGGTCATCCAGCAGATCACCGAGCGCAGCAACGGCGCTTGGCGGCCGAGCCCCGGCTCGGTCTACCCGACCATCTCGCAGCTCGAGGACGAGGGCCTGCTCCAGACGGTCGACCAGAGCGGTCGCCGCAGCCTCGAGCTGACCGCGACCGGCGAGACGTACGTCGCCGAGCACGCCGACGAGCTGGCCGCCGTGTGGGCCCCCTTCCAGGAGGAGCGCACCGCCGAGGGCGACGCGTTCGCCGACATCAAGCCCGAGATCGGTCAGCTCATGGGCGCCGTCTGGCAGGTCATGACGACCGGCAGCGACCCCCAGCGCGCAGCCGCAGCCGAGATCCTCGCCGAGACCCGGCGCCGGCTCTACGGCCTCCTCGCCGAGGGCGACGACCTCGCCCAGGACACGACCGATGAGTGACGAGCACCTGCGCATCGGCGACGCCGAGCGCGAGCAGGCGGCGGCGGCCCTGGGCGAGCACTACGCCCAGGGCCGGATCACCGCCGACGAGCACGCGGAGCGGCTCGACCAGGTCTGGCACGCGCGCACCCGCGCGGAGCTGCAGCCGGTCTTCCGCGACCTGCCCGGCCCGGCGCTTCGTACGACGTCCGAGGATCGCCCCCGGTCGTCCCGCCGCGGCTTCCGCCCACCGCTGTTCGCGATCCTGGCGGTCCTCCTGCTGCTCACCATGATCACCCACAAGCCGCTCATCCTGATCGGTCTCCTGGTGGTCGTGTTCGTGGTGTCGCGGCGTCGTCACCGCTTCGCGAGCCCGGCCCGGATGCAGCACTGGTCCAGATGACGCGTGCCGGGCCGCAGCAACCAGCCTGTCGAGCGTCCCCGAGGTGTACGGGCCGGCTGCGTGGGTAAGTCGCCGGGAGGTGACGCACGTCACCACGCACACCTATCTCGGAGGTGTTCATGTCCGACGTCCCCGCACGCACCGGTCCGCCCTCGGCGAGCCGCTGGGCCCTCATCTACGTCCTGCTCACGCCGGCGGTCATCCTGCCGCTGTGGGTCGGGCTCTACGACCGGGTCGACCCGACGTTCGTCGGCTTCCCCTTCTACTTCTGGTTCCAGTTCGCGCTGATCCTCGTCGCGGTCGCGCTGACGCTCCCGGCGTACCTCCTGGCGCAGGTCGCCGACCGCCGCGACCGGGTCCGGCACGGGCTGCCACCCGTGCCCGACGGCACCGGGTCCGACCGGAAGGCCGGTGACGAGCGGTGATCGACCACGTCAACGGCGTCGTCTTCGCCGTCTTCATCTTCCTCTTCCTGCTCGTCACCGTGCTCGGCTTCGCCGCCGCGCGCTGGCGCCGCGCGGACCTCGACAGCCTCGACGAGTGGGGCCTCGGTGGCCGCGGCTTCGGCACCTTCATCGCCTGGTTCCTCATCGGCGGCGACATCTACACGGCGTACACCTTCATCGCGGTCCCCGCGACCCTGTACGCCGGCAGCGCGGTCGGGTTCTTCGCGGTGCCGTACACGATCGTGGTCTACCCGCTGATCTTCCTGTTCCTGCCGCGGCTCTGGTCGGTCAGCCACCGGCACGGGTACGTCACGCCGGCCGACTTCGTGCAGGGTCGCTACGACAGTCGCGGCCTCGCGCTGGTGATCGCGCTGACCGGCATCCTCGCGACGATGCCCTACATCGCCCTGCAGCTGGTCGGCATGGAGGTCGTGCTCCAGGTGATGGGCATCGGCACGACCAGCGACACCTGGTTCGTCCAGCACCTGCCGCTCTTCATCGCGTTCGGCGTGCTGGCGGCCTACACCTACTCCAGCGGGCTGCGGGCGCCGGCGCTGATCGCCTTCGTCAAGGATGCCCTCATCTACCTCGTGATCCTGGTCGCGGTCTTCTACATCCCCTCGCAGATCGGCGGCTGGGACCACATCTTCTCGACGGTCACAGACGGGTTCGCCGACTTCAACGCCACGAACGCCGACGCGATCGCGGCCGGGGACGCGGCGCCCAAGGCCGTGATGCCGCCGCAGCCGCTGCAGTGGGCCTACGCGTCGCTCGCCCTGGGGTCGGCGCTCGCGCTGTTCATGTACCCGCACTCGGTGACCGGGGTCCTCTCGACCCGGAGCCGGTCGGTGATCCGGCGCAACGCGGCCCTGCTCCCGGCGTACTCCTTCCTGCTGGGGTTGCTCGCCCTGCTCGGCTTCGTCGCGATCGCGGCGGGCGTGAAGGTCGACAACCCGCAGCAGTCGGTGCCGCAGCTCTTCGAGGACCAGTTCAGCCCGTGGTTCGCCGGCGTCGCGTTCGCCGCGATCGTCATCGGCGCGCTGGTGCCGGCGGCGATCATGTCGATCGCGGCGGCGAACCTGTGGACGCGCAACATCTACAAGGCGTTCATCAACCGCAGCGCCACGCACAAGCAGGAGGCGACGCAGGCCAAGCTGGTCTCGCTGCTCGTGAAGTTCGGCGCGCTGGTCTTCGTCCTGGCACTGTCGAAGGACTTCGCCATCAACCTGCAGCTGCTCGGCGGGGTGTGGATCCTGCAGACGCTGCCGGCCATCGTGATCGGGCTGTACACCCGGTGGATGCACCGGTGGGCGCTCTTCGCCGGCTGGGCGGTCGGCATGGCCTACGGCACCTGGCTCGCGTACGGCGTGAAGTCGCCCGTGCAGGACCACTTCGGTGGCCCGCTGGTCAACTTCCCGGGGACCGAGACCAAGGTCTACATCGCCGTCGTCGCGATCCTCGCCAACCTGCTCGTCGCGGTCGTGCTCACGTTCGTCCTGCGCGCCCTGAAGGTGGACGAGGGCGTGGACCAGACCCGACCGCAGGACTACCACGCGGACGCCGGCGACCCCGGGGTCGAGGAGGAGCTCTCCCCGGACGTGCCGGCGCACGCCTAGAGGAGCAGCTTGTCCACGAACGCGCTGCTGAAGACCCGGGCGGGGTCGAGGATGTCGAGCATGGCCCGCCCGGAGTCCCAGTTGTCGTTCGTCGGATAGCCGGTCCGGAAGGTGGTCGGCACCCTGGTGTCGACCACGTCGTTCGACGTCCAGGCACCGGCCGACGTGTAGGCCCAGCCCTTCGACCACTCGGGCCGCACGTCGGCGTACGACGCGTAGTTGCTGTAGATCCACTGCTCCATCTCGGCGTAGAACACGTCGGCGTACGGCGTGCCGGGCAGCGTCAGGATGTCCAGCCAGACCGCGCAGTCCCACTCGGGGTGGTCGGGCCGCGGCCGCAGCGCCGACAGCTGCGGTGACCGCGTGGCGCCGACGTCGGCCGGCTTGTCGAGGCCGGTGACCCGGATCTCGACGGGACCGTTCATCGGGAACCTGCCCTGGCTGCGGAAGTCGGCGAGCCGGGCCGAGTAGCGGGACGTGAACTCCTGGATGACCCGCTGCACGTCGGCGCGCTTGCAGACGATCGCGTAGCCGTTGGCGGTCACCCGCAGCGTGGACGGCCGCACGTAGAGGAGCAGGTTCTTCGACCAGCCCCAGATGTCGTAGGTGAAGGTGGTGACCAGGCCGGCCGCGACGATGTTGTAGTTGAGCGGGCCGAAGTCGACGACCGCTCCGGGGTTGCCCCCGATGATCTGCGCAGACAGGTCGAAGATCGACTGCGGCAGGCTGTCGCTGAAGGTGTAGTTGTACGGGCTGTTGACCTGCCGCGACAGCAGCGGCTTGGACGGTGCGACGCTCCACACCTTCAGCCACGGCTTGTCGGTGAAGGGGAACCAGATCGCCTCCACGCGGCCGGCCGAGCTCAGGTAGCTCGTGAACGTCCTGCCGCTGGAGCCCGCCGGCGCGAAGAGCTCGGTCGCCGGCACGTCGAACCAGCTCTGGCAGCGCAGCCGCTGGTTGGCGCCGGCCTGCAGCACCACCTCGGTGATGAACGAGCGGCCGACGTGCGTCATCAGGGCGCCGGCCTCGACGTCGTTGCGGTGGTAGGTCTTCAGCACGTACGACGAGGTCGCGGCGTCCCACACGACCGCGGTGATCTGCTGCACCAGGTTGCTGATGGAGCCGTACGTGTGGCCGGCCGGCTTCGTCTCACCGGTCTTCGGTACGGCGGTGCCGTGGCCGTCGATCGCGAGCACGCCCCCGACCGTCAGGTCGCCGGGGGCGGGGGAGGCCGTGATGCCGAGGCCGGCCGCCTCGAGCGCGGTCATCATCGCCAGCATCGTGGCGCCGGTCTGCACCCGGACCCGCGAGCTGCTCGTGTCCACAGAGATAGCCGTCAGCTTGGTCTTGGTGTCGACGAGCACGACCTTCGCGGCGTCGCTGCCGTTGACGGCGAGGGAGAGGGGCGACCAGTTGTGCGAGCTGCCCTTGGCACGCAGCCGCCAGCCGTTGGCCCGGGCCCAGTTGGCGAGCGTGACGACGTCCGCGGGCGTGTTCGGCGTGCACGTCCAGACGGCGTCGACGGAGATGGCGCCCGACCAGTTCTTGTAGGCCTGCTGGAAGAGCGGGATGCCGCCGGGGAAGGACGGTGGGGTCGGCAGCGCCGACTGGGCCGCGGGGATCTGCTCGAACGGGATCCAGGCGGCGACGCCGACTGCCGCGACGCCCTGCATCAGGCGCCGTCGGGACAGTCCTCGTGCGCGCTCGTCGTCGTCACTCATGATGCGGTGCTCCCTCAGCCGGTCTGTCCCCACATCCCGGTGTGACGCCCGTCACTGTAACGAGTTCTAGTTTTGCCGGCTGTGGTCCGTTCGGGTCATTTCCGGGCCAGGGGTGCGGGGCCGCTCGGTAGCCTGCGACACGTGAGCACCCCCGAACCCACGCAGCCCTCGTTCGACCTCGGCCAGGACCACCTCGACCTCCGCGACTGGCTGCACGGCTTCGCCGCCGACGTGATCCGGCCCGCCGCGTCGGAGTGGGACGAGAAGGAGGAGTTCCCCTGGCCGGTCCTCGAGGAGGCCGCCAAGGCGGGCATCTACTCGGTGGACTTCATCGTCGCGCAGGCGCTCGACGAGACCGGCCTCGGCTTCCCGATCGCGATGGAGGAGCTCTTCTGGGGCGACGCCGGGATCGGCCTCTCCATCGTCGGCACCTCACTCGCGGCGGCCGGCGTACGCGCCAACGGCACCGACGAGCAGGTCGCCGAGTGGGTGCCGCAGATGTACGGCGCACCCGGCGACCTCAAGCTCGGCGCGTTCTGCTCCTCCGAGCCGGACGCCGGCTCCGACGTCGGCGCGATGCGCACCCGGGCGACGTACGACGAGGCGACCGACGAGTGGGTCCTCAACGGCACCAAGACCTGGGCGACCAACGGCGGCATCGCCGACGTCCACGTGGTCACCGCCGTGGTCGACCCCGAGCTGCGGACCCGCGGCCAGGCGTCGTTCGTCGTTCCGCCGGGCACGAAGGGACTGAGCCAGGGGCAGAAGTTCCACAAGCACGGCATCCGCGCCTCCCACACCGCCGAGGTGGTCCTCGACCAGGTGCGCATCCCCGGGCGCTGCCTGCTCGGCGGCAAGGAGAAGCTGGACGCCCGCCTGGCCCGGGCCCGCGAAGGCACCCGCGCCGGTGGCAACGCGTCCATGGCGACCTTCGAGCGCACCCGGCCCGCGGTCGGTGCCCAGGCGATCGGCATCGCCCGCGCGGCCTACGAGGTGGCCCTCGACTACGCGAAGACCCGCGAGCAGTTCGGCAAGCCGATCATCGAGAACCAGGCGATCGCCTTCATGCTCGCCGACATGGCCGTCTCGATCGAGGCCTCCCGGCTGCTCGTGTGGCGGGCGGCCTGGATGGCGCGGCAGGGCAAGAAGTTCGAGAAGGCCGAGGGCTCGATGTCCAAGCTCTTCGCTGGGGAGACCGCGGTCAAGGTGACCGAGCGCGCCATGCAGATCCTCGGCGGCAACGGCTTCACCCGCGAGTACCCCGTCGAGCGGTTCGCCCGCGACGCCAAGATCTACACGATCTTCGAGGGCACGTCCGAGATCCAGCGGCTGGTGATCGCGCGCGCCGTCTCGGGGGCGCCCATCCGGTGAGCCGCTTCTGCGGCCACATCGCCGGCGTCGGCACCACCAGCGGGGTCCGCGTGGTCGTCGGCCGGTGGGACGAGTCGCCGTACGGCGTGTTCGCGGACGTGATGGTCGAGACCGCCGACGGGCACCGGGTGCTGCTCGCGCCGACGCAGGAGGTCGCCGAGTTCGTGGCGTCGACCTACACGTTCGACGAGGTGCGGATCGAGCCGATCACCCTCAACGGCTGGGTCCTGAGCTCCGCCTCTCTGTCGCTCTCGCTGGCGCTGGGCGCTCGCACCGGACTCGGCCGGCTGCTGCGGCTGGTGCCGGCACGGCTCGCGGAGAGTCCTGCCTGGTGCACGGTCACCGACCCGGTCGCCCGCATCGTGCTGCGGGGCGTGCGCACGCGCGGGACCGCCGGCAACGGCCGTCGCGAGTGGTACGGCGCGACCGACGTGCACGCGATCACCGCGGCGACCGGCAGCTTCGACGGCGCCGACCTCGGGACGCTCACGCCGGTCACCCCGGCGCCACGCTTCGGCTTCTCGTCGACCCCGAAGCGGCCGTCGGTGACGGCCGTCGTCACCACCGTCAGCGAGTAGCCCGCACGGCCGGCAGCACCGTCTCGCACACCGCGCGCAGGCTCTCCCAGGACGGCTCCGCCGGGAGCCCGCCGCAGGCGGGGTGGCTGGTGACCAGCCGGACCTCGCCGGAGCGACAGCGCTCGATGAGGTCGTCGGCGCTGACGACGAGGTAGACGCCGGCCGCGCGCATCTCCTCCACGGTGCGCGAGTGGTCGACGACGTACGACCCGGCCTCGCCGTGCCACTCCTGGTACGCCGTCGCGTCGGCGAGGAGGTGGTGCCCGTAGCGCTCCCAGAAGTCGTCGGGCCGCTGGGCGCAGAAGACGTTCGCCGGACCACCGTCGGGTGCCTGCAGCACGAAGCCCGGCTCGCGTCCAGTCTCGCGCGCGGTCTCCTCGTAGATCCGCTTCAGCTCGTCAGAGCCGTGCTGGGGCTGGAAGTTGAGCCCCAGGCGCGCCGCCCGCCGCGCCGCCGCGGGCGAGCCGCCGCCGTAGAAGAGGAAGGGGTGCGGCTGGGAGTACGGCGCAGGGGTGGTCGTCCCGGACGACCATGCGTCGAGCACCGCGGTGATGCGCTCCTCGATGTCCGCGCCGCGGCCGGCCCAGGAGCGGCCGTAGAGCTCGTACTCCACCGGCCGGTAGCCGAGCCCGAACGTGTAGGCCACCCGGCCCTTGCTGAGGTGGTCGAGGACCGCGATGTCCTCGGCCAGCCGCACCGGCTCGTAGAGATTCACCAGCAGCGCGGAGACCGTGATCGGCACCGTGCTGGTCACCGCCGCGAACGCCGAGGCCACGAGCAGCGGGCTGGGCAGGTAGCCGTCGTCGGCCGCGTGGTGCTCGGAGATCATCAGCGCGTCCATGCCGTGGGCGTCGACGTACGCCGCCTGCTCGACCGCACGGGCGAAGATCTCCTGGCGCGTGGCCGGGTCGGCGCCCGGGGCGCGGAAGTCGTAGCGGGTGGCGAACTGGGTGCGGGGCATGGGCTCAGCCTCCCAGACCGACTGGAACTTGTTCTAGTTCCGCGTCGCGCGACCGGACTGGACCGGGTCTGCCCCAAATGAGGTAGCCGTCGCGGGTGCTGGTCGCACCCGATCTCGGACTGCGAACAGTGACACCAGGAGGAAGGGGAGCTCCGATGTCATCAGAGGTTGATCGCCCGGTTGACCCAGGTCTGGGTCACGACCATCCCGACCCGTTCGTAGAGGCCGAGCGCGCCGGTGCGCGAGTCGGTGTTGAGTCCCGAGGTCGTGGCGCCGTGCGCCCGGGCCGCGGCGAAGGCGTCGACGAGCATCGCCTGGGCGATCCCCTGTCCACGCTGGTCCTTGCGGGTCGCGATCCGGTCGACGTAGCCCTCGGTGCCGACCGGACGGACGACGGTCGCTCCCACCGCCACGCCGTCGGCGTCCGTGACCAGGCGGAGGTTCCACGGCTCGAACCCCGGACGTTCGACGGTGCGCGAGAGGAAGTCCTCGAACGGCTCGCGGTCGCGCACCGACCACTCCAGGAACGCGTCCTCGAGCACGGTCCAGCAGGCCTCGTAGTCGTCGGGCGTCGCCTCGCGGATCGTGTAGCCGGCCGGCAGCGCGCGCTCGGGCACGGTCGCCCCCTCGGGCAGCTGGAGCACCCAGCTCTCCCAGCGGACGTGGTAGCCGAGCGCCTCGAGGAGGCGGTCGCCGTCGGAGCCGCGCGGCACCGGCATCCCGACGACGGAGGCGCCGGCGGCCCGCGCCCGTGCCTGCATCCAGCCGGCCAGCACGGTGCCGATGCCGCGCCCCCGGTAGTCGGGGTGCACGGCGGCGTCACCGCGGTCGGCGCCCATGTGCTCGGCGTACGCGACCAGTGCCTCGCCGTCGAAGACACCGATCGTGCTGGCGCTGACGTCGTACGACGGCCGCTGCCAGTCACCGACGATGTCGCCCTCCTCGATCCCGATCTCGCCGGTGTCATGGCTCTCCTGCGCCGCCATCACCTCGAAGACCGCGCGGGCGTCGGACATCACCAGAGGCCGACCGGACAGACCGGCGGGCACGTCGAGCGTCTCGGACATGGACGCCAGTGTCGCGCAACCGGGCTGGCCACGTCCGCCTCTTTTCGGAGCGTGCGAGATGGCGACTGACCAGGCCTCCCGCGTGTCGGCGCCGAGGGCGGTCTCGTACCGACCCGGCAGCTACCCCCGCACCCAGGTGCTCCGCGAGCCTGCCCGCCACCTCGTCAACCGGTTCAGCTACGGCATCACGCCGCAGCTCGCTGCCGAGGTCCGCGCAGCCGGCGGCCACCTCGCCTGGTTCGACCGCCAGCTCGCCTCGGCGTACGACGGCAGCGCCGACAACCTCTGTGACTGGTGGCCGGACCTGCACCGGGACGCCACCGACCTCTTCAACCGCACGACCAGCGGCGTACGCGGCGGCTGGGAGGTCATGTACGACTACGGCAACCGCACGATGATGCGCCGGATGACGTCGCCGCGGCAGGTGCTCGAGGTGATGACGGAGTTCTGGGAGAACCACTTCCACGTCGCCACGAGCTCCGACAACATCTACGTCTTCCGGACCGGGTACGGCGAGGTCGTCCGCCGGCACGCGCTCGGGCGCTTCGACGAGCTGCTGCCCGCCGCCGTGCTGCACCCGGCGATGCTGATGTTCCTCGGGGCCGCGCGCTCGACCAAGGCGCACCCCAACGAGAACCTCGGCCGCGAGCTGCTCGAGCTCCACACCGTCGGCGTCGGCAGCTACGGCGAGGACGACGTGAAGAGCTCGGCCCGGATCCTGACCGGCAACCGGGTCGACCTGTACCGGACCTGGGAGGCCTCGTACGTCCCCGGCGACCACTGGACCGGCCCGGTGCAGGTGATGGACTTCCAGCACCCCAACGCCGACTCCGACGGTCGCGCGGTCACCGCGGAGTACCTCTCCTACCTGGCGCACCATCCCGCGACCGCCCGCCGGATCGCGACCAAGCTGGTGCGTGCCTTCGTGAGCGACACGATCCCGGCGAGCCTCGTGGACCGGCTGGCCTCGGTCTACCTCGCCAACGACACCGCGATCGTCCCGGTGCTCAAGGCGCTGGTCCGCTCGCCGGAGTTCAGGTCGGCCGTGGACGAGAAGGTGCGCGACGGCGACGAGGACGTGCTGGCGACCTACCGCGTCCTCGGTGTCGGCGTGCGGAAGCCGAGGACGGAGGCCTCCGCCGCCAACCAGGTCTACTGGCAGACGGCGATGCTGGGGCTCGCCCCGCTGACCTGGCCGCGTCCCGACGGGCAGCCCGTCGACAACGCCTCGTGGTCCTCACCGACCCGGGCGCTGGCGTCGATGACCTTCCACTGGGACATGGTCAACGGCTGGTGGCCCGGCGACGCCGTGTCCTTCCCCCGGCCACGCTCCTGGCTGCCGCGCAATCGGCCGATCCACTTCCGGGACCTGGTCGACCACCTGTCCCGACGGCTGCTGCACCGACCGTCGACGGGGGCGCTGCTCAAGGCCTGCTGCCAGGCCGCCGAGCTCCGGCCCGAGAGCCGGGTCGCGCGCAGCTCCCCGCTCTTCCGCGAGGCCTGGCCGCGGGTCCTCGCGACGATCCTCGACAGCCCGACCTTCTACCAGCGCTGACCTGCGCGCCGACCGAGGAGACCTCATGAGCGCCCTGCCTGATGAAGCACTGTCTTTCGAGGCCGTTCCCCACGACCCCACGCATCCCTGTGACTGCCGACCCGCCGGTCGCGACCTGAGGCAGGCCTTCGCCCCGAGCCGGCGCACGCTGCTGCGCGGTGCGGCCCTGACCGGCGCCACCACCCTGTTCGGGACGGCCGCCGTCACGACGGGTCCGACGATCGCCGCGGAGGCCGCGCCACGGCGTACGCCGACCTCGGCCGTCGTCGTGATCTCGCTGCGGGGAGCCGCCGACGGCCTGTCGCTCGTGGTCCCGCACGGCGACCCGGCGTACTACCAGGCCCGGCCCGGCATCGGCATCCAGCGGGAGGCCCTCGTCGCCGCTGACGGGTTCTTCGGGATGCACCCGGCGATGGCGCCGCTGGTCCCGATGTGGGAGGCCGGGAAGCTCGCCGCGATCCACGCGACCGGGTTGCCCGCGCCCAACCGCTCGCACTTCGCCGCGATGGAGGAGCTGGAGGACGCCGACCCGGGCTCGACCCAGCGGGTCGGGTGGCTCAACCGCCTGGTCGGAGGGGACGACGTGAGCTCCACCCTGCAGGGCCTGGTCGTCGGCCCGAGCTTGCCCGCCTCGATGCTCGGTCCGGAGCCGGTGATGTCCTTCGTCTCGCTGGAGACTGCGCGGGTGGCCGGCGGCGACCGGGCCAGCGACCCGCGCGGCATGCGGATGAAGGCCCTCCGCACCCAGTGGACCACCAGCCGGACGACCCTCGCCGGCGGGTTCCGTGAGGCCCTCGACGCTGTCGTCGACCTCGATCCCGCCCGGGCCGCCCGCAGCCGTCGTCGGCTCTACCCGGAGGGTGACCTCGGTGACGCGCTGTCGGCGGTGGCGCGCACGCTGCGCGCGGACGTCGGCGTCTCGGCGGTCACGGTCGACTGCGGCGACTGGGACATGCACGTGGGTCTGGGCAACAACGGCGGCGGCTGGATGCAGCGCAACGCCGCCGACCTCGCCTCCGCGATCGCCGCGTTCTTCACCGACCTCGGTCCCACCGCCGACCGGGTCACCCTCGTGACGATCAGTGAGTTCGGCCGCCGGGTGCAGGAGAACGCCAACGGCGGCCTCGACCACGGGTGGGGCAACGTGATGCTCGCCGCCGGGGCGGGCGTGAAGGGCGGCAGGTACTACGGCACCTGGCCGGGCCTGACCGACAGCCTCGATGCCGACGTGTCCGTCACGACCGACTACCGCAGCGTGCTGGCGGAGATCGTCGCGGCGCGCACGACCGCGTCCACTGCGACCGTCTTCCCGGGCTTCCGGCGGGAGCGGGTGGGGTTCATGCTCGGCCAGTAGGACCGACCCCCGACGTACGACGACGGCCCGCCCCTGGTCGGGGCGGGCCGTCGGTCGCGCAGTGTGGTGCGGTGGATCAGGCGTTCTTGATCGCGGAGACGTCGAACTCGAGCTTGATCTTCTCGGAGACGAGGACGCCGCCGGTCTCGAGCGCCGCGTTCCAGGTCAGGTCCCAGTCCTTGCGGTTGATGCTGGTGCCGCCCTCGAAGCCGATGCGGAGGTTGCCGAAGGGGTCCTGCGCCGAGCCGGTGGGCTCGAAGGTGATCGTGATCGGCTTGGTGGTGCCCTTGATCGTCAGGTCGCCGGTGACGACCCAGTCGTCGCCGTCGCGCTCGACCTGGGTGGAGGAGAAGGTGATCTCCTTGTTGGTGTCGGCGTCGAAGAAGTCGGCCGACTTCAGGTGGCCGTCGCGGTCCGCGACACCCGTGTCGACGCTGGCGGTCTGGATGGTCAGCGAGACCGAGGAGTTGCTCGGGTTCGCGGCGTCCACGTGGGCGGTGCCGGCGAAGTCGGTGAAGTGGCCGCGGACGGTGGTGACCATCGCGTGGCGGGCGCTGAAGCCGAGGCGCGTGTGGGTCGGGTCGATCGTGTAGTCGCCGGAGATGTCCTCGACGGCGGCGGTGGGAGCATCGAACTGCTCGGTGGACTTGCGGTTGAAGAACGACATGTTGACTCCTGGTCGAGGTGAGTAGTTGAACCTTTGACCATCGTAACCGGACCGGGGTCCGATTCATTCCCGGATCACGTACGTGTTCCCCGTCGTCGTCCGAACATGCGTCGACCCCGCCCGGAGCCGTCCGGACGGGGTCGAGCTGCCGCGAGTGTCAGGCGGCGTGCGTGATGTGGGTGGCCGGCGCTGCGGCGTCGGTCCAGTGGGCCTCGAGGTGCGTCCGGCCCTGGGTGTCGGTGACCGTCACCCAGGTCTGCACCAGGCCGGTGGCCATGCGGTGGTTGCTCATGAGATCGCCCTCTTCGTTCGTGCTGTGTTCACCTTCTGTTCACCTAAGGTAACTCATCCCCACCCACGGTGTCACTTCTTCGGCGAAATCGGCCTTCTCGCCCCACTTCGCCGGGTCGAGAACGGCGTGGCGGGGGGTGCGCGCTCCATCCACGCCGCACGGCGCCCGGTGGATCTCGACGTACGGCGGTGGTGACAGGCGTCCTGCGCCCGGAAAGCCGCCTTCCTGCCCGAAATCGGGCAGGAAGTTGCGTTTCGCCCGGGAAGTGCGGACCATCGAACTCGTGCCGACTCCCGCCTCTCCCGGGGCCGATCCCGACCTGGTCGCCC
Source organism: Nocardioides conyzicola (assembly GCF_039543825.1). Taxonomy (NCBI): domain Bacteria; kingdom Bacillati; phylum Actinomycetota; class Actinomycetes; order Propionibacteriales; family Nocardioidaceae; genus Nocardioides; species Nocardioides conyzicola. The sequence goes on from NZ_BAABKM010000002.1 coordinate 1,934,200, forward strand.
GCATCGCGGCCAGCACCGGGCTCACCGCCTCCGAGGCCGCCCGCGTGGTGGAGGACGTGATCGCCTTCCACGCGGAACCCGTGGAGGACTACGTCCGGCGGCGGCACGCCCAGCTGAAGACCTATGGAGCGAAGAACCCGGAGATCTTCGCCCGCATCGCCGCGGAGCTGGCCGACCGCGTGGTCGCCGCTCCCGATCTCACCGAGCGGCAGCTCCGCCGCCTCGTCTACGGATAGGAACCAGGAACATGTGCGGAATCGTCGGCTACGTCGGGACCCAGCAGGCCACCCCCGTGCTCCTCGAGGGGCTGACCCGGCTGGAGCACCGCGGCTACGACTCGGCGGGCATCGCGCTGCTGGGGGGCACCGCGCTCAAGGTGGCCAAGAAGGCCGGCCGGGTCCGTGACCTCGCGGACGGGCTGCCCAAGCGGTTCGCCGGCCGGGTCGGCATCGGCCACACCCGGTGGGCGACCCACGGTCCCGCCAACGACGTCAACGCCCACCCCCACACGGACGCGAAGGGCCTGGTGGCCGTCGTCCACAACGGCATCATCGACAACGCGGCCGCCCTGCGGCAGCGGCTGACCGACGAGGGCGTCGACCTCGCCAGCGACACCGACACCGAGGTCCTCGCCCACCTGGTCGGGCTCTCCGACGCCGCGACCCTCGAGGGCAAGGTCGGCGACGCGCTGGCGCAGGTCGAGGGCACCTACGGCCTCGCCGTCCTGCACGCCGACTTCCCCGACCGGATGGTCGTTGCGCGCAACGGCAGCCCGCTCCTCATCGGCGTGGGCGAGAAGGAGATGTACGTCGCCTCCGACCTCGGCGCGATCGTCCGGCACACGACGACCGTCGCCCACCTCGGCGACGGCGAGATCGCCACCGTCACGGCCGGCGGCTTCACGACGTACGGCGGGGACCTGCGCCCGGTCACCCGGACCGCCGTGACCGTCGACGTCGACCCGGCGGCGTACGAGGCCGGCGACCACGAGTCCTTCATGCACAAGGAGATGCTCGAGCAGCCGGCCGCGGCGGCCAGGGCGCTCAGCGGCCGGCTCGACGAGCGGTTCGGCACCGCGCATCTCGGCGGCCTCAACATGGACGCCCGCGAGACCCGCGCGATCCGCCGGGTCAAGATCCTCGGCTGCGGCTCGGCGTACTACGTCGGCCAGATGGGCGCCGCGCTCGTCGAGGAGCTCGCCCGGATCCCCGCCGACGCGGAGGCGGCGAGCGAGTTCCGCTACCGCGACCCCGTGATCGAGGCGGACACGCTGTACGTCGCGGTGAGCCAGTCCGGCGAGACCATCGACACCCTGCTCGCCGTCCAGGAGATCCGCCGCAAGGGCGGCCGGGTCGTCGGGCTCGTCAACGTGGTCGGCAGCGCGATCGCCCGCGAGTGCGACGGCGGGATCTACCTGCACGCCGGCCCGGAGGTCGCCGTCGCCTCGACCAAGGCGCTGACCAACATGTTCCTCGGCTTCGCGCTGCTCGCGCTGCAGCTGGGCCGCGTCCGCGACCTGTCGATCGCGGACGGTCGCCGGCTGATCAACGGCCTGACCCGGATCCCTGCGCAGATCCAGGAGATCCTCGACGACGAGGCGGCCATCGCCGCCGTCGCCGAGCAGCTCTCGGAGGCCGAGAGCGTCTTCTTCGTCGGTCGCGTCCGGGGCTTCCCGGTCGCCCGCGAGGGTGCGCAGAAGTTCAAGGAGATCTCCTACCGCCACGCCGAGGCCTACCAGACCTCCGAGCTCAAGCACGGCCCGCTGGCGCTCATCTCGCCGGCCGTGCCGACCGTCGCGATCGTCCCGGACGACGAGCTCACCGACCGCAACGTCGGCGCGCTGCACGAGATCGCCGCCCGCCGCGGCCCGCTGGTCGTCATCACGCACGAGGGCGTCGACCTCGGCGAGGTCGACTGCGTGCGGATCGACGTACCCCGCAACGAGCGTGAGCTCGACCCGGTGCTGCTCGTCGTACCCCTGCAGCTGCTGGCGTTCCACGCCGCCCAGCGGCTCGGCCACGACATCGACAAGCCGCGCAACCTCGCGAAGTCGGTCACGGTCGAGTAGCAGTGACCCAGCCCACCGCGCCGGCGAAGGTGGCGCCTGTGGGCGAAAGCACTACCGTTGACGGGTGAGCAACGATGAGAACGACGACACTTCGACACCTGAGGTGACGTTCGCCGACCTCGGGCTCAGCGACAAGGTCCTGAAGGCGCTGGCCGACGTGGGCTACGAGAAGCCCTCCGCCATCCAGGCCGCGACCATCCCGCCGCTGCTGGCCGGCCGCGACGTCGTCGGCCTCGCGCAGACCGGCACCGGCAAGACCGCGGCGTTCGCGCTGCCGATCCTGTCCCGCCTCGACCTGGCGCAGAAGAAGCCGCAGGCGCTGGTCCTCGCGCCGACCCGTGAGCTCGCGCTCCAGGTCTGCGAGGCGTTCGAGAAGTACGCCGCGCACATCAAGGGCGTGCACGTGCTCCCCGTCTACGGCGGTCAGGCGTACGGCGTCCAGCTCAGCGCGCTGCGCCGCGGCGTGCACGTCGTCGTCGGCACGCCGGGCCGGATCATGGACCACCTCGAGAAGGGCACGCTCGACCTCACCGAGCTGCGCTTCCTGGTGCTCGACGAGGCCGACGAGATGCTCAACATGGGCTTCGCCGACGACGTCGAGACGATCCTCGCCGACACCCCGGACGACAAGAACGTCGCGCTCTTCTCCGCGACCATGCCGGCCCAGATCCGCCGGATCTCCAAGCAGTACCTGAACAACCCCGAAGAGATCACGGTCAAGAACAAGACCTCGACGGCCCCCAACATCACCCAGCGCTACCTGCTGGTGTCCTACCCCCAGAAGATCGACGCCCTCACGCGCATCCTCGAGGTCGAGAACTTCGAGGGCATGATCGTCTTCGTCCGCACCAAGAGCGAGACCGAGATGCTGGCCGAGAAGCTGCGCGCCCGCGGCTTCTCCGCCGCCGCGATCAACGGCGACGTCGCCCAGGCCCAGCGCGAGCGCACGGTCAACCAGCTGAAGTCGGGCAAGCTCGACATCCTGGTCGCCACCGACGTCGCCGCCCGCGGTCTCGACGTCGAGCGGATCAGCCACGTCGTCAACTACGACATCCCCACCGACACCGAGTCCTACGTGCACCGGATCGGCCGCACCGGCCGCGCCGGCCGCAGCGGCGACGCGATCTCGTTCGTGACGCCGCGCGAGCGCTACCTGCTCAAGCAGATCGAGAAGGCCACCCGGTCGCCGCTCAACCAGATGCAGCTGCCGACCGCCGACGACGTCAACGCGACGCGGCTGTCCCGCTTCGACGACGCCATCACCGCGGCCCTGGAGCAGACCTCCCGGATCGACCGCTTCCGCGACATCATCGAGCACTACGTGCGCGAGCACGACGTGCCGGAGACGGACGTCGCCGCCGCGCTGGCCGTCGTCGCGCAGGGTGACACCCCGCTGCTGATCGACCCCGCCGCGGACGCCCGCCAGCAGCAGCGCGACGACCGTCCGGTCCGCAACGACCGCCCCGGCGGCGACCGCGGCGGCCGACCCGAGCGCGGCGAGCGCCGTCCGCGCGGCCGCTCCGACGTCCCGATGGCGACGTACCGGATCGCGGTCGGCAAGCGCCACAAGGTCGAGCCGCGCCAGATCGTGGGCGCGATCGCCAACGAGGGCGGCCTGTCCCGCGGGGACTTCGGCCACATCGACATCCGCGGCGACCACTCGCTGGTCGAGCTGCCGGCCGACCTGCCCGGCGGTGCCTGGGACAAGCTCCGGGGCACCCGGATCTCCGGCAAGCTCATCGAGCTCACCCCGGACGCCGGCTCCCCGTCGTCCAACGCCGGACCGCCGCGGAAGCCGCGGCACAAGGACTGAGCGCGTGCTCTGACGGCGGCGGCTGGTAGAACCGAGGGCGTGCGCCTCCTCGTCTCGATCGCCGCCACCGTCCTCTCCGTCACGGCCCTCGTCGGGTGCGACGGCGCCGACAAGGCGACCGGCCCCGACCCGGACAAGGCCGCCGACGCACTGGCCTCGGCGCTGGAGTCGGGGGATTTCGCCGACGTGGCGTTCACCGGCGAGCAGACGCCCGACCTGGTCGCGGCCGACTACGCCGAGGTCGTCGACGGCATGGGCGACCTCGAGCCGACCGTCACCGCCGGCGGCGTGAGCGAGAGGGGCGGCACCGCGACCGCGACGCTGGCGTGGGTCTGGCCGGTGGCCGACGACGAGTGGAGCTACACGACCGACGTGAAGCTCACGAAGGCCGACGACGAGTGGCAGACGACCTGGTCGCGCGCGCTGGTCGAGCCCAGCCTGCGCAAGGCGACCGTCCTCGACATCACCCCGATCGGCGGACCGCGGGGGCTGATCCTCGGCAACCACGGCGACGTCCTGGTCACCGAGCGGGAGGTGACCCGCTTCGGCATCGACCGTTCGCAGGTGTCGGCCGCGCGGGCGGGGGAGTCCGCCCGCCGGCTGGCGCAGCTCGTCGACATCGACCCCGGGGCGTACGCCAAGCGGGTCGAGGCGGCGGGGGACAAGGCGTTCGTCGAGGCGATCACGCTGCGCAAGGAGGACGTGCCGCTCCGGCTGGCGCGCGGGTACGACGGCATCAAGGGCGCGGTCGCGGTCCCCGACCGCCTCCCGCTGGCGCCCGACCGGGGGTTCGCCCTGCCGATCCTCGGGTCGGTCGGCGAGGTGACCGCCGAGATGATCAAGGACCACCCGGACCGCTACCAGGTCGGCGACGAGGCGGGGCTGTCCGGGCTGCAGGCGCGCTACGACGAGCAGCTGCAGGGCGTGGACGGCGCGGTCGTCAACGCGGTGGCGTCCGACGGGATGGAGCGCGAGCTCTACCGCGTGGACGGCCAGCCGGGGAAGCCGCTGGAGCTGACCCTGGACCTCCAGCGTCAGCAGGCCGCCGAGGCCGCGCTCGCGAAGGTCGGGCCGGCCAGCGCGCTGGTCGCCGTACGCCCCTCGGACGGCGCGATCCTGGCCGCGGCCAACGGTCCCGGCACCGACGGCTACAACTTCGCGACGTACGGCCAGGCGGCGCCGGGCTCGACCTTCAAGACGGTCAGCAGCCTCGCCCTGCTGCGCGCCGGGCTGAAGCCGTCGTCGGTCGTGCCGTGCACGAGCCGGATCGTCGTCGACGGCAAGCCGTTCGAGAACTACGACGACTACCCGAGCGGTGCGCTCGGCGACATCCCGTTGAGCACTGCTGTCGCCAACTCGTGCAACACCGCCTTCATCTCGCAGGCGGGCAAGGTGAAGGCCGGCGCGCTCGCCGACGCGGCCGCGTCGCTCGGGCTCGGGATCGACCACGACCTCGGCTTCCCGGCGTACTTCGGCCAGGTGCCGACCCCGAAGTCGGACACCGAGGCAGCCGCCGACCTGATCGGCCAGGGCGGGATCCTGGCGTCGCCGATGGCGATGGCGACCGTGATGGCGTCGATCCAGTCCGGCACCACCGTCGTGCCCCGGCTGATCAGGTCGGTCAAGGTGTCCGTGCCGGAGGACGCCCCGCCGCTCGGGGCCGGTGAGGCCGCCGGGCTGCGGCAGATGCTGCGCGGCGTCGTCACGTCGGGCAGCGGCCGCGGCCTGCTCGACCTCCCCGGACCGCCGGCGATCGCCAAGACCGGGACGGCCGAGTTCGAGAAGAACGGCAAGACCCTCACCCACGCGTGGATGGTCGCCGCGCAGGGAGACCTGGCCGTGGCGGTGTACGTCGACGAGGGTGCCTCCGGCTCCGGCACCGCCGGGCCGATCCTGGAGCAGTTCCTGCGGGCGGCGCGGTAGGCGTCAGGCCCGGGCGGCCACCGTCCGGGCGACCTCCTCGGGCATCGGCTCGTAGTGCGCGAAGCTCCGGGTGAAGACGCCGGCGCCGTGGGTCGAGGCGCGCAGGTCGACGGCGTACCGGACCAGCTCGGTCTGCGGCACCTCGGCGAGCACCTGGGTGCGGTCGCCGACCTTGTCGGTGCCGAGCAGGCGGCCGCGGCGGGCGGACAGGTCGCTCATCACGGGGCCGATCAGGTCGTCGGGGACGAGCACCGACACGCGGTCGTAGGGCTCCAGCACGGTCACCGCCGCGGCCGCCGCCGCCTCCCGCAGCGCGAGCGCGCCGGCGGCCTGGAAGGCCATGTCGGAGGAGTCGACGCTGTGCGACTTGCCGTCGGTGAGGGTGACGCGTACGTCGACGACGGGGTGCCCGAGGCGCACCCCGCGCTCCATCTGCGCGCGCACGCCCTTCTCGACACTGGGGAGTACTGCCGCGGCACGGCTCCGCCGACCACCTTGTCCACGAACTCGAACCCCGCACCCTCGGGCAGCGGCTCCACCTCGAGGTGGCACACGGCGTACTGCCCGTGCCCGCCTGACTGCTTCACGTGCCGGCCCAGGCCGGTCGCGGGACCGGCGAACGTCTCGCGCAGGGACACCACGAACGGCACCTGGTCGACGTGGACGGCGTACCGCTCGGTGAGGCGTTCGAGGGTCACCTCGGCGTGCGACTCGCCCATGCACCACAGCACCAGCTGGTGGGTCTCGGCGTTGTTGTCGATGCGCAGCGACGGGTCCTCGGCCGCGAGCCGGCCGAGCGCGTGCGAGAGCTTGTCGTCGTCGGCCTTGCTGCGCGCGACGATCGCGACCGGCAGCAGCGGCTCGGGCATGCTCCACGGCCGCAGCACCCGGGGGTCGTCGACGTCGGAGAGGGTGTCGCCGGTCTCGGCGCGGGTCAGCCGGCCGATCGCGCAGATGTCGCCCGCGACCACCCGCTCGGCGGGAGCCTGGGTGCGGCCGACGACGTGCGCGAGGGTGCCGATCCGCTCGTCCTCGTCGTGGTCGGGATGCCCGGCGGCATCGCCGAAGAACGCCGCGAAGTGACCCGACACGTGCACCGACTGGTCGGCCACGAGCGTCCCGGAGAAGACGCGCACCAGGCTGAGCCGGCCGACGTACGGGTCGCTGGTCGTCTTGACGACCTCGGCCACCAGGGGTCCGGACGGGTCACCGGAGATCGGGCTCGCCGCGGCTCCCGACGGCAGGAAGACGTCGGGGGAGGGATGCTCGGCCGGTGAGGGAAAGCCGCGTACGGCGAGGTCGAGCAGCTCGAGGCACCCCACGCCGGTCAGCGAGCACACGGGTACGACGGGGAAGAACGTCGCCCGCGCGACCGCACGCTCGAGGTCGTCGAGCAGCACCTTCTCGTCGATCTCCTCGCCGCCGACGTAGCGGTCCATCAGCGTCTCGTCCTCGGACTCCTCGATGACCGCCTCGATCAGGTCGCCGCGCAGCGCGGAGGTGTCGGCGCTGGGTGCCAGCAGCCCGGTGAGGCCGACGACGGCGCCGCCCTCGCGGACCGGGACGAAGAGCGGCAGCACCCGGTCGCCGAAGGCCGCCTGCGCCTGGCCGAGCAGCCCCTCGTAGTCGGCGCGGGCCTGGTCGAGCTTGGTGATGACGACGGCGCGCGGCATGCCGACGCTCGCGCACTCCCGCCAGAGCGCGCGGGTGCCCTCGTCGACGGCCTCGTTGGCGGCGACCACGAAGAGCGCGCAGTCCGCGGCGCGCAGCCCGGCGCGCAGCTCACCGACGAAGTCGGCGTACCCGGGGGTGTCGATCAGGTTGATCGTGGTCCCCTCGCGGACCAGGGGAGTGACGGCGAGGGAGATGGTCCGGCCCTGGGCGTGGTCGGCGCGCGAGACGGCGCCGGAGGCGGCGAGCAGGGTCTCGGCCAGCGTGGTCTTCCCGGACCCGGCGGGGCCCACCAGCACCACGTTCCTGATCCGGTCCGGGCTGGTTGCCGCCGGGCCCGGTAGAGCTCTCCCGCCTCTTCTCTCGGACATGAGCCGACCTCCTGCCGTGCCTTCCGAGCGGTCGCCATCGACCTCTCGATCCGAGAGAACTCCTCTTCGCGGGAGCGCACAAGGGCTGTCGGGCACGGATCGGGTCGATTAGCCTGAGGGCTCCATGTCTCGGGTGATGGGCCGTCTCGGCCTGCTCGCGGAGGTGCACGACCTCCTCGAGCAGGGTCAGTCCGTCGCGCTCCACGGGCCCACGGGGATCGGCAAGAGCGCCCTGCTCGACGCCCTCGAGGAGCAGCGTCGCGAGCGCTCCGACGCCCTGGTGCTGCGGGCCAACGGCGCTGCCGCCGAGCACGGCCTGCCGTACGCCGCGCTCCAGGACCTGGTCGACCAGCTCCCGGCCGAGCTGGGTGGCGCGCTGCCCGGGCTCGCCGCACCCGTCGACGAGGACCGGCTCCGGACCGTGCTCTGCACCTCGTTCCGGTCGCTGCTGGAGCAGGCGTCCTCCGAGCGGCCGGTCCTGATCCTGCTCGACGACGTGCAGTGGCTGGACCCGCAGTCGGCGTGCGTGATCGGCTACGGCCGTCGCCGGCTCGCCGACCGGGTGGGCCTGGTCGCCACCGTGGGGCCGGCCCGCGACCCGCTGTCGGACGGCGACGTCGACCTCTCCGACCTGCACCACCTCGAGGTGCCCCCGCTCGACGCCACCGCGATGATCGAGCTGCTCGGCGCGCACGGCGTACCCGCCCACGTCGCGCAGCGGCTGCACGTCGAGTCGGGCGGGCTGCCGTCCCTGGCGCTCGCCCTCGGCGGCGCCGCCCGCGAGCAGCCCGTGCTGCTCGGCCGCCCCACGCCGATGCCGGCGAGCCTCGAGCGCGTGCTGCGTGACCGGTACCTCGCGCAGGAGGAGGGCGTGCAGACCACGGTCGCGCTCGCCGCGCTCCTGCACCGGCCGTCGGTCCGCCAGCTCGAGCGGGCCGGCCGGGCCGATGCCGACCTGCATCTCCGGGCCGCCGCGGAGGCCGGCCTGCTGACCCGCTCGGGCGACCTGCTCAGGTTCACGCCCACCGAGCTGGGCCGCGTGGTGACCGAGGCCGTCCCCGCCGTACGACGGGCCGAGTGGCACCGCGCCCTCGCCGAGGTCGCGCCCAACCCGGCCGAGCGGGCCCGGCACCGGGCGCTCGCCGATCCCCGCCCCGACGCCGACGCGGCGCGCGAGCTGGCCGTGGCGGCGCGGGAGTCCGCCGACGTCGGCAACCGCTCGATCGCCACCGAGCTCTACCTCCTCGCCGCCGACCGGGCGCCGGCCGAGCTCGGCGCTGAGCGTGTCGAGTGGCTCGCGTGCGCCGTCGAGACCGGGGCGCCCGGCAACCACGTCGAGCTGGTCCACCGGGCGCTCGACGACTTCCTCGAGCTGGCCGCCGAGCCGGGACAGACGGTGCGGGTGCGGCTGGCGCTCCCCGAGCTCGCCGGGTCCGGGGTCGCGGCGCTCGACGAGGTGCTCGCCGCCGCCCTGACCGACGCCGGCGAGGACGACCGGCTGGTCGCGATGGTCCTGATCCAGCGGTCGCGGGTCGCGCTGATGGAGTCGCGCCCCGACGAGGCGGGTCGGCTGGCCGAGCGCGCCGCCGGGCTGTTCCACCGCGCGGGCGACCGGGTCGCCGAGGCGTCGGCCCGGACCACCCTCGCGGTCGCGTCGCGGTGGACGGGCTCCGGCCTCCACGACGGGCACCTGGCCGACGCGCTGGCCCTCGTCCCCCCGAGCGAGCCGGCCCTGCCCGGCCTGACGCACACCTCGCCGGCCTACATCGCCGCCCGGTTCGCGCTCTACGACGACCGGCTCGAGGAGGCGTGGTCGGCCAACCTCTCCATGCTCGCCCAGGTCGAGCGCGGCGCCGGGATGGACCAGGTGCACGTGCTGCGCTGCCTGGTCGAGGTCGGCGTGCGCCTCGGGCGCTGCCGCGAGGCGATGGCGTACGCCGCGCGCGCGGCCCAGGTCGGTGAGGAGTTCGGCCTCGACCCGCACACCGGCTGGTACATCAGCGCCCTGGCGGAGCTGGCCGGCGGCGACCTCGGGACCGCGCGGACCCTGGCGGAGCGGGGCGCCCTGGCGGCGGAGGAGCGAGGCGACACCCGGTACCTGCAGCGGCACCTCCTGGTCCTCGGGCAGGCCCAGCTCCGCGCGGGCGACGCCGAGGCGGCCCGGGCGACGCTGGTCCGGATCCGCGACATCGAGGACGAGCACCGCATCAGCGACCCCACGGTCAACCGGTGGCAGCCCGAGCTGGTGTCCGCGCTGGTCGCGCTGGGCGCCGTCGACGAGGCGGCTCGACTGATGGCGGAGGCCCGGTACGCCGTCGACGGCCGCTCCGGCACCGACGGCGTCGGCGCCCAGCTCGACCGGGCCGAGGCCGAGGTGCTCTGCGCTCTCGGCGACCTCGACGGCGCGATGCACCTGCTCGACCGGGCGGGCAAGGTCTGTGCCGACATCGGGATGCGCGTCGAGCTCGGCCGCACCCTGCTGACCCGTGCGCACGTCGAGCGCCGCGGTCGTCGCGCGGCTGCCGCGCGCACCACCCTCGAGGCGGCCGAGTCGGTCTTCGCGTCGCTGCACGCCCAGCCGTGGCTGGTGCAGGTGCGCGCCGAGCTCGCGCCGTGCCCGGTCGACGGCGCCGACGACCCGATGCTCGGCCGGCTCACCGATACCGAGGCCCGGATCGCCCAGCTCGTCTGCCAGGGCGCGAGCAACCGGCAGATCGCCGAGCGCCAGCACCTCTCGGTCAAGACGGTCGAGGCCGCCCTGACCCGGATCTACCGCAAGCTCGACGTCCGGTCCCGCACCCAGCTCGCGACCCTGCTGGTGCCCGCCCCGACCGAGTAGGCGACCCCGAGCAGCAAGGGTTTCCCCGCTACCGGTACCCCGTGGGGGTTCCTAGCGTTCGACTCGACGTCCCTGGACACCCCGGGCACGCCGTACTCCCACCCCCACCACCCTTCGAGGGAGATCCATCGATGAGTACCAGAACGCTGCTCGGAGCGGCTCTGGCGGTCACGGTCTCGGGCGCAGTCGCCCTGGGCCCGCAGGCGCCGTCGTACCCCACCTCCGCCGCCCCCGTCGCGAAGTCGGCCGGCAAGAGCGCCGACCACCGCCCCGTCTCCGACCGGGTGGCGCGCACCGCCGCCCGGACGTACGTCGCGGACCACCGCGCGAGCTTCAAGGCCAGCTCGCACGACGCCTTCCGGCAGGCGAGCACGACGGCCGGCACGACCGGCACGCAGTACGTCGCCTACACCCGCACCTACCGCGGGCTGCCCGTGGTGGGCGGTGACTTCGTCCTCGCCGTCGACCGGTCCGGCAAGGTGACCGGCCGCAGCGCGACCCAGTCGCGGGTGATCGCGCTGCGCTCGACCAGGCCGACCGTGAAGCCGGCGGCGGCCCGTCGTACGGCGAAGCGCCAGGTCGGCCACGTCACCCGCGCGTCGAAGCCCCAGCTCGTCGTCCTCGCGAAGTCGCGTCCGACGCTGGCCTGGCAGACCCTCGTCGTCGGCACCACGAAGCACCGGCCCACGAAGCTGACCGTCTACACCAACGCCCGCACCGGCAAGGTCATCGACAGCTGGGACCGCGTGGTCGACGGCAGCGGCAACGGCTACTACTACCCCGGCGTCACCATCGGTACGTCGCTGAGCGGCTCGACGTACCGGATGTCCGACTCGACCCGCTCCGGTGTCTCCTGCGCCAACCAGGCCGGCACGATCTACACCGGCCCGGACGACTCCTGGGGCAACGGCTCGGGCACCAACCTCGAGACCGGCTGCGTCGACGTGCTCTACAGCGTCGACAAGGAAGTCGACATGCTGTCGGCCTGGCTCGGTCGCAGCGGCGTCAAGGGCAACGGGACCAGCTACCCGGCACGCGTCGGCCTCAACGACGTCAACGCCTACTTCGACGGCTCCAAGACCAACTTCGGGCACAGCCAGGACAACGCCCGCCAGCTCACCGCGATCGACATCGTCGCCCACGAGAACGGCCACGGCGTCTTCGAGACCACGCCGGGTGCCTCCACCGGTGACAACGAGACCGGCGGCATGAACGAGGCCACTGGCGACATCTTCGGCGCCCTGACCGAGGCCTACGCCAACAACCCCAATGACCCGGCGGACTTCACCGTCGGCGAGGAGGCGGACCTGGTCGGTGACGGCCCGATCCGCTACATGTACAACCCGAGCATCGTGGGCGACCCCAACTGCTGGTCGTCGAGCATCAAGAACGCCGAGGTCCACGCGGCCGCCGGCCCGCTCAACCACTGGTTCTACCTGCTCTCGCAGGGCTCGGCAGCCTCCCCGGCGTCGCCGACCTGCAACGGGTCGACCGTCACCGGTGTCGGCATCCAGGCCGCCGGCAAGATCTTCTACAACGGCCTGTTGCTGAAGACGACGTACTGGACCCACGGCAAGGCCCGGGTCGCGACCCTGACCGCGGCCAAGAACCTGTACGGCAGCACCGACTGCACGACCTTCAACCGGGTGAAGGCCGCCTGGGACGCCGTCTCGGTCCCGGCCCAGTCCGGCGAGCCGACCTGCGGATCGGGCGGCGGCGGGGGCACCTGCACCAAGGTCACGGCCACGGGTACGGCGTCGTCGGGCACCTCGACGTACAAGCCGTCCTCGACGGGCTTCTCGGTGACGACCGCCGGCACCATCAACGGCTGCCTCACCGGCCCGAGCGGGGTCGACCTCGACCTCTACCTGCAGAAGAAGAGCGGGTCGTCGTGGGTCGACGTCGCCGCCAGTGAGGGGTCGACCGCGACCGAGAGCGTCACGTACTCGGCCGGCACCGGCACCTACCGGTGGGACGTCTACGCGTACTCGGGCTCCGGCTCGTTCACGCTGAAGTACGACACCCCCTGACAGCAGCACTGAGCACCACAGCGAGAAAAACCGAGGCCCCGGCGCGAACGCCGGGGCCTCGGCCCTTCGTGGCTCCCGATCCGGGGCGAGGGGGTGCTCCAGATCGTGCCCACCAAAGGGCGAGCCCCTCGCTGCATGGGGTCAGCAAGGGGCTCTTGCCGACACAAGGTGCTCCCTCCGAGTCGACACTCATATGGTGGCACGCCACTGGTGAGGGTGTCTGCGGTTTGCGACAAGGACTGGGGCCGTCTTCCGCGCCACCGGGTGCTTGGGAGACAGGGCCCGGGGTGCGAGGCTGGCCACATGAACGGACTCGACCTTCTCGGCCCCGACCAGCGGGGTCTCTACATCGGCGGCGCGTGGCGTGAGGCGGAGGGCGGTGAGCGGCTCGACGTGATCGATCCGGCCGACGGATCGGTGCTCACCGACGTCGCGGACGGCTCGGTCAACGACGCCGTCGACGCCCTCGACGCCGCGGTCGCCGCCCAGGCCGCCTGGGCCAGGACGCCACCGCGCGAGCGCGGGGAGATCCTGCGGACCGCCTTCAGCCTGATCACCGACCGCGCCGACCAGTTCGCGCACCTGATGAGCCTCGAGATGGGCAAGACGGTCGCGGAGGCGCGCGGCGAGGTCGGGTACGGCGTCGAGTTCTTCCGCTGGTACGCCGAGGAGGCGGTGCGCATCCACGGCCGCTGGATGCAGGCGCCGGCCGGCGGGAGCCGGTTGCTGACCATCAAGAAGCCCGTCGGCCCCTGCCTCTTCATCACCCCGTGGAACTTCCCGCTCGCGATGGGCACCCGCAAGATCGGCCCGGCGATCGCCGCTGGCTGCACGATGGTGGTCAAGCCGGCCAGCCAGACGCCGCTGACGATGCTCGCCCTGGCCGGGGTGCTCGCGGAGGCCGGGCTGCCCGACGGGGTGCTCAACGTGGTCACCACCACCCGGCACGGCGAGTTCAGCCAGACGCTGCAGGCCGACGACCGGCTCCGCAAGGTCAGCTTCACGGGCTCGACGGGCGTCGGGAAGGTGCTGGTGCGGCAGTCGGCCGACCAGCTCCAGCGGCTGAGCATGGAACTCGGCGGCAACGCGCCGTTCCTCGTCTTCGAGGACGCCGACGTCGACGCCGCCGTGGACGGCGCGATGATCGCGAAGATGCGCAACATGGGCGAGGCGTGCACGGCCGCCAACCGGTTCCTGGTGCACCGCTCGGTCGCGCAGGAGTTCGCCGAGAAGCTCGGGCAGCGGATGGGCGGGCTCACCCTCGGCCGCGGCCAGGACGAGGGCGTCGACGTCGGCCCGCTGATCGACGAGAAGGCGGTCGAGAGCGTGAGCCAGCTCGTCACCGACGCCATCCACGACGGCGCGACCGTCGTGACCGGCGGCCAGGCGCCCGACGGGCCGGGCTACTTCTACCCGCCCACCGTGCTGCTCGACGTCCCCGTCGAGTCCGAGATCAACGTGCAGGAGATCTTCGGCCCGGTCGCGCCGATCAGCACCTTCGAGACCGAGGAGGAGGCGATCCAGCAGGCCAACGACACGGAGTACGGCCTGGCGTCGTACGTCTACACCCGCGACCTGGCCCGCACCATCCGGATCGCCGAGTCCCTGGACTTCGGGATGATCGGGATCAACTCCGGCCTGATCTCCAACCCGGCGGCGCCGTTCGGCGGGGTCAAGGCGAGCGGGTTCGGCCGCGAGGGCGGGTTCGAGGGCATCGAGGAGTACCTCGAGACGACGTACGTCGCGCTACCGGCGGGCTGACGCCGCCTGCCGGCCGAGCCAGACGTCCCAGCCGCGGTCGAGCGGGTCGCGGCCCGCGGCCGCCGGCTGGTCGGAGGCCCAGCTGGCGAAGGCGTCGTGGCCGTGGTGCAGGGTCAGCCACGCCGACGTCCTGGTGGCCGCGAGGGCGGTGAGCGAGGTGTGGGCCAGCGGCGCGAGCGTCCGGCCGTAGCGGGCGACGGTCAGCTGGGCGGCGGGCACCGAGGCGCTGCCGATAACGAGGTCGAGGTCGAGGCGGACGTGGTCCTGCCGGCGGTCGAGCTGCCACGACCGGGCCCACACCGGCTGGCCCTCCGCCCCGGCGTTGCGCTGCACCGCCTGGAAGAGCGCCACGTCGGATGCCCGCACCCGGGCGCTGGCGGTGAACGTCGCCTCCCCGGCCCGGAAGACCCAGGTGGTGGCCGCGGTCCCGTGCCCGATCCGCCGGACCTCGGCGATGTCGTGGGCGGTCGCTCCCGCCGAGCCGACGGAGATCGTCTCGCCGTCGGCTCGAACGTCGTACCCCACCGTCCCGAGCAGCGCCTCGGTGAGGGACAACCAGGTGCTCAGGACGTCCGTCTCGTCCCGGCGCGCCGCGAAGCCCGGGTCGACGGTGAGCGCGGACTTCGGGTCGAGCGCCGGCACCAGCGTCAGGAGGTACGCCGGGTAGTCGAGGTCGGCGGCCACGGCGCCGATCGCGGTGACCAGGGCGGAGAGCGCCGCCGGGGTCTCGACGTCGCCGGCGTAGGTGACGGTGATCGCGGCGGACCGGTCGGGCGTCGGTGTCGCGACGTCGACGTCGATGACGTGGTGCAGCCGGCCGATGTGGGTCTGCACGGTGCGGGACTCGTCGACCGGCTCCGCGCACCCCGCGAGGATGCTCGCCAGCAGCGCCGCGACCAGGACGATCGCGGCGGTCGCATGCGGGCGCGCGTGACCGCGTCGCCCCCCGACGATGCCCATGTCGAGAATGGTGGCCTATCCGGGCGACGTCCGGACCGGAACGACGAGGATGGCCGCGATGGATGTCTACGGCGAGACCCCTCGGCAGTATGCCGACTTCGCGGCCGACGCCGCGCCGACCTCGCCCTGCTTCGCGGACTGGTCGCGGCGGATCGCGGCGGACCCGGAGGTGATCGCGTGGATCGACACGCTCCCGGTCGCCAAGCGGCAGCCCAACCTGGTCCTGGCGGCCGCGCGCTGGCACGGCGTACCCGCTCCCGGCCCGTACGCCGCGCTGCGGTCCGCGCTGCTCGACGACGACGGCACCATCCGGGCGACGATCCTGGCGCGCGCGACCCAGACCAACGAGGTCGGCCGCCTGGCCACGCTCGTCCCCGCCTTCGCGACGCTCGCGGCCGATGGGCCGGTCGCGCTCCTCGAGGTCGGCGCCAGTGCGGGGCTGTGCCTCTACCCCGACCGGTGGTCCTACGCCTGGACGACCGATGACGGCGTACGCCGGGCCGGCGCGGGGCCGGAGCTGACCTGCGACGTGCGCGGTCCGGCGCCCCTGCCTGACCGCCCACCGGCGGTCGCCTGGCGGGGCGGGATCGACCTCCACCCGCTCGACGTCACCGACGAGGACCAGATGGCCTGGCTGACGACGCTGGTCTGGCCGGAGCACGACGACCGCCGTTCCCGGCTGCGCGCCGCCGTCGACATGGCCCGCGCCGACCCGCCGGCGATCCTGGGCGGCGACCTGCTCGAGGAGCTGCCGTCGCTGGTCGAGGAGGCAGCCCGGCACGCGCCCGTGGTGGTCTTCCACAGCGCCGTGATCGCCTACCTGCCCGAGGTCCGGCGCGAGGAGTTCCACGAGCTGATGACCGCACTCGTCGCGGAGGGTCGCTGCCACTGGGTCAGCAACGAGGGTCCGCGCGTGCTGCCACGGGTGACCACGACCGGCCCGGACCGGCAGGAGGACGAGCCCGGGTTCGTCCTCGGCATCGACGGCCGCGCCGTCGCGTCGACGCAGGGGCACGGACGCTGGCTGCGCTGGTACGACGCCCTTGACTTCAACTCCGGTTGAGATTGTCGGATGGGTCCGTGCACGCGGGCCGATGAAACCGGTGGGGACCGTCGGTCGGAACCGTCAGACTGGTGGCCAGGAGGGCAGATGACCGACACCGACGTCGCGTCCAGGACCCGGCTGCCGCGCGCGCTGACGCCGTTCCGGCACCCGGCCTACCGCCGGCTCGCGGTCGCGCTGGTGCTGGCGACGTTCGCGGGCGGCGTGTGGGTCGTGGGCCTGGTCTGGGAGGTGATCCGCCTCGGCGGCGGCCCGGCCCAGCTGTCCCTCGTCTCGACCGCCGGCGCCGTGGGCGTGCTGCTGCCGGCCCTGCTCGGCGGCGTGGTCGCCGACAGGGTGCCGCAGAAGGCGATCCTGCTGGGCGTCGCGACGACCGAGTTCGCCTGCATGGGGCTCGTGGCCGCCTTCTCCGTCACCGACCTCACCCGGCTCTGGCAGCTGGCGGTCGTCGGCTTCGTGATCGGCGCCGCCATGGCGTTCTACTACCCGGCCTACTCGGCCTGGCTGCCCGCCCTGGTGCCCGAGGAGGACCTGCTCGCGGTCAACGGCTTCGAGGGGATGATCCGCCCGACGATCGGGCAGGCGCTCGGCCCCGCGGTCGCCGGCGTCGTGGTCGGCGCCGCCTCACCGGGTGCCGCCCTGTCCGTCGCGGCGGCCTGCTCGCTCGCCGGGCTGGTCGCCCTGTCGACGGTGCCGCTGACGCCGGTCCGGCGCGACGCGGACCACCCGGCGACGTCGGTCCTCCACGACCTCCGCGAGGGCTTCGTCTACATGGTGCGGACGCCGTGGCTCCTGGCCACGCTGCTCTTCGCGTCGCTGCTGGTGTTCCTGATCATGGGGCCGCTCGAGGTGCTGCTGCCGTTCCTGATCAAGGACAAGCTCGGCGGTGGACCGGGCGACCACGCGCTGGTGCTGGCGGCCTTCGGCGTCGGTGGTGCGGTCGGCTCGTTGACGGTCGCCTCCCTGCGGATGCCCCGGCGCTACCTCACCTGGATGAACCTGATGTGGGGCTTCGGGTGCCTGCCGTTCGTCGCCATGGGCGTGGCCACGGAGATCTGGATGCTGGTCGTGGCCGCCTTCGTCCTGGGCGTGTTCTTCTCGGCCCCGATGGTGATCTGGGGGACGCTGCTCCAGCGGCGCGTCCCGCCGCACCTGCTGGGCCGGGTCGCCTCGCTCGACTTCTTCGTCTCGATCAGCCTGATGCCGCTGTCGATGGCGGTGGCCGGCCCGGTCTCCGAGGCGATCGGGCTGCGCACGACCTTCCTGATCGCCGGCACCGTCCCCGCCGTGGTCGCCGTCGTCGCGATCGTCGCCGCCCGGCTGCCGCAGGACGAGGTCGCCCACCCGCTATAGGCGGGCCACGACGACTTCCTGGTGCCGGTGCCCGATCGTCTCGTAGCCGACGACCGTGACCCAGGGCGTCAGGGCGACCACCAGCAGCGACCACGTGAGCGACACGCCGGCCGCGACCAGGACGACGCCCACCGTCAGCACGACGGCGGAGCCGAGCACGAGCAGCAGGTGGAACGGGTCGAGGGTCCGCATCAGCAGCGCGTAGAGCCCGAACAGCAGCGCGACGAACACGGCCAGGGGGACGGCGACCGTCAGGACGGTCTGGGTGTCGTTGAGCACCGAGTGCTCCTGGAGCCGGTACGCCGCGGCGTGCAGCCCGGCGCCGACGGCGACGATCGCGCCGAAGACGGGGATGTGCCCGTAGCCCCAGGCGAAGGAACGCTCCCGGTGGGCATGCAGGAGGTCGCCGCTCGGCAGCACGAAGTAGGTCCACCACATCCCGAACGTGACCCCGACACCGGCGATCCCGAGCACGGCGACGTCGACGGTCCAGCCCTTCTCGTCGAGGATCGCCGCGAGCGTGGCCACCGTGCCGATCAGTCCCTCGCCGAGGGCGATGATGACGAGCAGCCCGTACCTCTCGGCGATGTGGTGCGGGTGCCACGGGGTGCCGACCAGCATGCGCTCGGCGACGAACGGGCCGATGGCCTCGACCAGGATCAGCACCACGATCAGCACGAAGGTCACCGGGATGGATGCGGGGACGAGCGCGACCACGATCCACCCGGCCTGGCTGATCAGGAGCGTGACGATGAAGGTCCGGCAGACCGTGGTCCGCTCGGGATCCTGTCGCGAGGCGCGCCACCACTGGAAGACCATCGGCACCCGCATCACGACGTAGCCGAGGACCATGACGCCGTTGTCGACGTGGGCGCCCTCGTGCAGCGAGTCGAACATCCGGGGCAGCCCGAGCGCGAGGATCAGCACTCCGACCATCTGCACCATCGTGGTGATCCGGTAGAGCCAGTCGTCGGTGTCGTACGCCGACGCGAACCACGAGAAGTTGATCCACGCCCAGCTCACGGCGAAGATCGCGAACGCGAAGCCGAGGATCCCGTCGGCGACGTGGCCGGCGGCCAGGAAGTGAGCGAGCTCGCTCGCCGCGGTGCCGAAGGCGATGACGAAGGTCAGGTCGAAGAGCAGCTCCAGGTTGGTCGCGGCCCGACCGTCCTCGTGCGGGTCCCGGCCCGACATCCGCACGACCGCGTGCGTCATCCGCTCCGACATGCGGGTCAGCCTAGGGTGAGGATCAGGCGTCGGGACCGAGCGTGGACGCGAGCGCCCCGCGCGAGTGGATGCCGAGCTTGCGGTAGACGTGCGAGAGGTGCCACTCGACGGCCTTCACGGTGACGACGAGCCGGTCGGCGATCTCGCGGTTGGTGAGCCCGGTCGCGGCCAGCCGGGCGACGCGCTGCTCCGCGGCGGTCAGCGACGCCAACGTCTCGCCGAGCACCGGCAGTGGCTCCTCGCCCATCCGGCTCAGCAGTCTCCGGACCCGCCCGAGCAGCGGCCAGAGGTTCTCGTTGCCGGCGTACGTCTCCGCGGCGCGCAGGAGGGCCAGCCCCTCCGCGGCGTCGCCGTCGCCGCCGAGCAGCAGCAGCCCGGCGAGGTCGGTCTCGATCTGCGCCTGCAGCCGCGCGGCGGGCACGCCGTCGAGCTCGTCGAGCGCCTGCCGCAGCAGCGACGAGCGGTCGGTGTGCGCGTCGACCGTGGCCAGGGTGCGCAGCCCGAGCGCGATCGGGTACGGCGCGCCGGTGGCGCCCGCCAGGGTGAGGTGCTCGCGCGCGAGCGCGGTGCCCTCGACCCGGTGGCCGAGTCGCACGGCGGCGAGCGCGGCCGCCGTACGCCACGGGATCGTGTCGGGGACGTCCTCGCCGGGGTCGAGCAGGCGGGGGATCCGAGCGAAGTGGCCGGACGCGAGCTCGATCTCGTTGACCGCGGCGCACAGCTCGCCGCGTCCGTAGTGGGCGGTCGCCCCGGTGAGCCCGGGCCGGTCCAGGTAGGCGCCCAGGCGATCGCCGACCGTGCGAGCCTCGTTGAGCTCGCCGCGCGCGAGCCGGCAGTCGAGCGTGGTGGCGAGCAGCGTGGCACGTTGCTGGTCGTCGAGCGCGTCCTCCGCGGCCTCGCCCGCCTGGGTGAGGTAGCCCAGGGCGGCTCCGATGGCTCCCGCACGCGAGTTCAGGAGCCCGCGGCTGAGCAGCTCCGCGGGGTCCAGGATCGCGCCACGCTTCGCGACCTCGGACGCGGAGCCGGCCTGGGGGGATGCCATGGTGCCGAGCGTAGGAACCGACGCTCCGCGGCGAGGGGAAACGCGGGAAACTTTGCGCTGGACCAGTCAGCCGCGGCCGAGGAAGGCCAGGAGCCGGACCTCGTCGGCGGCGGCCGAGGGCACCGCGAGCGCGGGCGCGAACCGGACGCCGCGGTCGGCCGGGGTGATCGTCAGGTGGGCCACCGGCAGCAATGCCGCGGCCAGCTCGGCGGGGATCGGGGCGGGCTCCGTGGCCCGGCCGACGTCCCAGCCGTGGATGGTGACCTCGAGCGCGGCGGTGGCGACCAGGAGCGGGCTGGCCAGGTCGAGCCCGCCCACCAGGACGTCCCCGGGTCCCGGCCGGCTCCACGCCCCGAGCAGGGCGCAGGCCTTCTCCTCGATCGCGGCGATCCGGCCCTCGGTGGTGTGGGTCAGGTGCACCGCCACCTCGCCGCCGGCCGCCTCGGTGAACGCGTCGAGCGAGTCCTCCATGTGCACGAGCAGGTCGCCCAGCCGCCACCCGGCGCACGGGGTGGGCCGGTCGAGCAGGCCGCCGCGCACGCCGGCCAGCCGGGCCCGCGTGTAGTCCAGTGCCCGACCGAGGAGCTCGACCGAGGCGGGGAGGGTCGTCGTCACGGAGCGCTCGAGGCGCCGATGCGGTCGTCGGGCAGGCCGGCCGGCAGGCCGAAGGTAGCGAAGAGGGAGAGGTCGAAGAACGCCGTGCAGTGCCGCACCCGCTCACCCTCGAGCTCGAGCACCTGCAGCTGGAAGGGCCTGAAGTCGCCCTGCGGCGTCCGCATGTAGAGGCCGTACGCCGGCTGCCCGTTGGCCTGCGTCGCCACCATCTTCATGTCGTGCGCGTTGCCCGGGCACTCGGTGCCGATCAGCCAGCCGATGTTCTCGGCGCCGCGGTACCAGCTGGTGAACGGCGGCATGTCCCACGTCGCCTCGGCGGTGAGCATGCCGACGATCGAGTCGATGTCCTTGCGCCAGAAGGCGTCGACGTACCGCTCGAGCAGCTGCTGCTGCGCCGCGGTCAGGTTGGGCTCGACCGTGTCGGCGGTGAGGCCGCGCTCGGCGAGCTGGGCGTGCGCGCGCTGCAGGGCCGAGTTGACCGCCGCCGTCGACGTGTCGAGCGCCTCCGCGACCTCGGCGGCCGACCAGCGCAGCACGTCTCGCAGGATGAGGACGGCGCGCTGCCGGGCGGGGAGGTGCTGGAGCGCGGCGACGAACGCCAGCCGGATGGTGTCGCGCTCGGCCACCTCGACCGCCGCGTCGGGCACCGGCTCCAGCCAGGTGATCTCGTGGTCGATCTCGAGGGCGTCCCCGGCCATCGCGTCGGCGGTGCCGAGGCCGGCGGGCAGCGGGCGGCGCGGCCGGTTCTCGAGGTTGGTGAGGCAGACGTTGGTGGCGATCCGGTAGAGCCAGGTGCGCACCGACGAGCGGCCCTCGAACTTCTCGGCCGCCTTCCATGCCCGCAGGAACGTCTCCTGCACCAGGTCCTCGGCCTCGTGCACGGAGCCGGACATCCGGTAGCAGTGCGCCAGCAGCTCGCGCTGGTAGCGCTGCGTCAGCCGCGGGAAGTCGTCGAGCTCGGTCCCGGGATCGTCGAGGGTCGCCATGGTCGGTCCAGTCTGCATGGGACTACCGACCAGCGTCGACCGCCAGACTCATCGCCCGTTCGGCCGCGGGTACGGCGAGGGCGCGGTCGGCCGCGATCAGCCCGACCCGGGTGCGGCGGTCGAGGAGGTCGTCGACGTCGGCGGCACCCTCGTGGGTGACGCCGAAGATCAGCTCGGCCAGCGTCACCGGGACGTCCTCGGAGATCGGTGCGAGCAGCTCGTTGTCCCCGAGCCCGCTGACCTCACGGGCGTTGTCGAGGACCAGCCGGGCGTCGGTGCCGAAGCGGCGGACCAGCCTGGCCGGCTCCTCGAGCTCGGCGAGCCGTGCCCGGGGAGCGGCGCCGAGCAGCGGCAGCTCGGCCGTGCGGCACGGTCCGGCGTCGAGACCCGCGTGCGCCACCGCCGCGTCGACGGCGTCCTCGGCCATCCGGCGGTACGTCGTCAGCTTGCCGCCGACGATCGTGATCACGCCGGTGGTGCTGGTGAGCACCGCGTGCCGGCGCGACAGGTCGGACGTCGTACCGGACCCGTCGCCGGAGGACAGCAGCGGTCGCAGCCCGGCGTACGCCCCGATCACGTCGCTGCGGTGCAGCGGCTGCGCGAACGCCGCCGACGCGACGTCGAGGAGGAAGCCGATCTCGGCCTCGGACGGCTCGGGCACGTCCGGGATCTCACCGTCGACCGGCTCGTCGGTGAGACCGATGTAGATCGTGCCGTCGGGCTGGGGCAGCACGTTGATGAACCGCCCCGTGGTGCCGGGGATCGGGGCGAAGACCGACGTGTGCAGGCCCGGGATGCTCGACCCGCGCAGCACGAGGTGGGTGCCGCGGCTCGGGCGCAGGGTCACCTCGGGGACCAGGTCGCCGGCCCACACGCCGGTCGCGTTGACGACCGTCCGGGCGGTGACGGTCGAGGTCTCCCCGGTCAGCTCGTCGCGCAGCTCCACCTGGGTGCCGGTGGCGGTGAGCACGCGGGCGCGGGTGCGGACGTGGGCGCCGTACGACGCGGCGGTGCGCGCGACGTTGGCGACCAGGCGGGCGTCGTCCTCGAGCTGGCCGTCCCAGGTGACCAGCGCGCCGCGGAGCCCGGCCGTCCGCAGCGGCGCCAGCTGGAGCGCCTCGACCGCGGTGATGTGCCGCGGCCGCGGCAGGGTGTCGGAGGAGGTCCGGGCCGCCCGGCGCAGGACGTCGCCGCCGACCAGGCCGGCGCCGGTGAGGACCGCCAGCCGACGGCTGGTGATCGACCCGAGCGGGATCACCATCGAGATGGCGTGGGTGAGGTGCGGCGCGGTGCGCTCCATCAGGATGCCGCGCTCGACGGCGCTCTCGTGGGCGACGCCGAACTGCAGCTTCGCGAGGTAGCGCAGGCCCCCGTGCACCAGCTTGGAGGACCAGCGCGACGTGCCGAACGCGAGGTCGTGGGCATCGACGGCGAGCACGGACAGGCCGCGGGTGACCGCGTCGAGCGCGACTCCCACCCCGGTGATGCCGAGCCCGATGACCACGACGTCGACCTCGGCCGGGGCGCCGGCGAGGCCGGGCGTGATGCGGGTGGCCGTGCCGACGGCGGTCATGGCAGCAGCCCCCGGGTCAGCGCCCGCCGGAGCTCGCCGTCGAGGTCGTCGAGCGACACCTCGTCGCCGACCATGGTGTGCGCCGACAGCACGAAGCCGTGGGCGGCGAGCAGCATCGCGCGTGCCATCAGCTCGGGGTTGCCCGCGCGGACCTCGCCGGAGGCCTGGGCCTCGCGCAGCGCCGCGACGGTGAGCTCGAGGATCGCGTCCTGCGAGCGACCGCGCCGGGAGAAGAGGTAGGGGAGGATCAGCTCGGGGTCGAGGTCGACGATCCGCAGGAAGAGCTCGTTGTCGCGGAGCCGCTGGACGGTGCCGACGATGTCGCCGACCAGCCGCTCGACGGTCGGGGTGTCGGGGTCCTCGTCGGCCAGCGCGTCGGCGACGACGCCGCCCCACTCGCGGGTCATCAGGTCCGAGAGCAGCTGCGGCATGTCGGCCCAGGTGCGGTAGATGGTCATCCGCGAGACGCCGGCGCGGCGGGCGACCTCGGTGAGCGTCGTCCGCCGCCAGCCGACGTCGAGGATGCAGTCGCGGGCCGCGTCGAGGTAGGCGTCCCGGGCGGTGTCGCGGGGATCCTGGTTGTGACGAAGTGACGTCATGTGTCACAGTGTAACGCATGCAGTCGAGACAGCAGACCGAGATGCACCCGTCCCGCTGGGGAGACCCGGCCCGCGCGCAGGCCCTGCCCGACGACGCCCGGGGGATGGTGGAGCTGGTCTTCGGCACCGAGGACCACCCGGCGGCCCTCGACCCGGCCGTCCCCGCGTCGGCGATCGACCCCGCGGTGCTCGCCGCGCTGGTCACGCTGGTCGGACCGGAGCAGGTCGTCACCGACGACGACACCCGGCGGCTACGCACCCGCGGCAAGTCCACCCCCGATCTGCTCCGGATGCGCGCTGGCGACCTGAGCGACGCACCCGACGCTGTCGTCCGACCAGGCTCGCACGACGAGGTCGCCGCCGTGCTCGCCTTCGCGGTCGAGCACCACCTGGCGGTCGTCCCGTTCGGCGGGGGTACGTCGGTCACCGGCGGCCTGGTCGCCCGGCGCGAGGGCTTCGCCGGCGTGCTCAGCCTCGATCTGGTGCGGATGAAGCGGCTTGTCGCCGTCGACCACACCTC
The DNA here is from genome assembly GCF_039543825.1 of Nocardioides conyzicola. Taxonomy (NCBI): domain Bacteria; kingdom Bacillati; phylum Actinomycetota; class Actinomycetes; order Propionibacteriales; family Nocardioidaceae; genus Nocardioides; species Nocardioides conyzicola. The sequence continues at coordinate 1,958,614 of NZ_BAABKM010000002.1, forward strand.
GATGACCGCGACCCTCGAGCCCGGGCTGCGCGGCCCGGAGGCCGAGGCGCTGCTCGCCGCCGAGGGCGTCACGCTCGGGCACTACCCGCAGTCGTGGGAGTACGCCACGATCGGCGGCTTCGCCGCGACCCGGTCCAGCGGCCAGTCCAGCGCCGGCTACGGCCGCTTCGACGCCCTCGTCGTCGGGCTGACGGTCGCCACCCCGCGAGGTCGGCTCGACCTCGGGAGCGCCCCCGCCAACGCCGCCGGCCCCGACCTGCGCCAGCTGGTCCTCGGCTCCGAGGGCGTCTTCGGCGTGATCACCTCCGTCACCGTGCGGGTCCGGGCGCTGCCGGAGGTCAAGGTCTACGAGGGCTGGCGCTGGCCGTCGTTCGTCGACGGCGCCGCGGCGATGCGCACCCTGGCGCAGGCAGGCCTGCTGCCGACGGTGATCCGGCTCTCCGACGAGGCCGAGACGGCCATCAACCTCGCCGACCCCGCCGCCATCGGCGGCGAGGGCGCGGCGGGCTGCCTGATGATCACCGGCTTCGAGGGCACGCCGAGCGCCGTCGCCGCCAAGCGGGCCGCGGTCACCGCGGTGCTGACCGACCTCGGCGGCACCGCCGTCGGTGAGGCGGCCGGCGAGAAGTGGGCGCACGGCCGGTTCGACGCGCCGTACCTCCGGGACTCGATGCTCGACGTCGGCGTGCTCGTGGAGACGCTCGAGACCGCGACGTTCTGGTCCAACGTCGACCGGCTGTACGCCGACGTGAAGGCCGCGCTCACCGCCTCCCTCGGCGACCCGTCGATCGTGCTGTGCCACGTCTCGCACGTCTACGAGACCGGGTGCTCGCTCTACTTCACCGTCGCCGCGAAGGAGAGCGACGACCCGCTCGCCCAGTGGCACCGCGCCAAGGTGGCCGCCAGCGACGCGATGATCGCCGCCGGCGCCACGATCACCCACCACCACGCCGTCGGCACCGACCACAAGCCCTGGCTTGCGCAGGAGATCGGTCCGCTCGGCGTCTCGGTGCTGCGGGCGGTCAAGGCCGACCTCGACCCCACCGGCATCCTCAACCCGGGGGTGCTCGTCCCGTGACACGTTCCTTCACGTTCCTGGTCAACCCGACCTCCGGCGGGGGAGCGGCTCCCGGGGCGGTCGTGCCCGTCGCCCGCGTCCTGCGCGACGCCGGTGCGGTCGTGGACGTCACGTACTCGCCCGGCCCGCAGGCGATGGCCCGCCTGGTCGACGAGGCCGTCGCCCGCGGCGACGTGGTCGTGTCGGTCGGCGGCGACGGCATGCTCTCCTCGCTCGCCGGGCTGGTCGCCGGCCGCGACGCGACCCTCGGGGTCGTCCCGGCCGGCCGCGGCAACGACTTCGCCCGGATGCTCGGGCTCCCCGACGACGCCGAGGGCCAGGCGCGGGTGCTGCTCGAGTCCGCCGTACGCCGGATCGACCTGCTCTCCGTCTCCGGCCTCGGCCCGACGCGGATGGTCGCCGGTTCGGTCTACGCCGGCGTCGACGCGCGGGCGGCGGAGATCGTCGACGGGGCGACCTGGCTGCCGCGCTCGCTGCAGTACCAGTACGCCGCCCTGCGCGCGCTCGCCACCTACCGCCCCGGTCACTACGTCGTCTCGGTCGACGGCGAGTCCCGGGAGTACGACGCCGCCACGGTCGTCGTCGCCAACTCGGCGTACTACGGCAGCGGCATGCAGATCGCGCCGCCCGCCTCCGTCGAGGACGGCATCCTCGACGTCGTCGTGATCGAGGCCGCCTCCCGGCTGGCGCTGATGCGCTCGCTGCCGAAGGTGTACGACGGCGCGCACGTGCACCTGCCCGAGGTCACCGTCCTGTCCGGCAAGCGGGTCGAGGTCAGCGGCAGCTCGCGTGCCGCGATCCCGGTCGGCGGTGACGGGGAGCCGCTCGGGCCCCTGCCCGCCCCCGGCGCCGCGCCCGCCGTCGTCGAGGTCGTCCCCGGCGCGCTCTCGGTCATCTGTTGAGTCGTGACTTCTGACGCTCGAGTCGGGACTTCTGACGGTTCAGTCTGGCGAATGAACCGTCAGAACTCCCGACTCACCGGTCAGAACTCCCGACTCAACCGGAGAAGGACCACACCATCAGCTCGGTCGGCACCGCGGCCGTCACGGCGTGCCCCGGCTCGTCCGTGAACCGGAACGCGTCGCCCTCGGCGAGCGGCTCGGCCATCGACGAGCGGACCAGTGCCCCGCTCGCGACGTACACGTGCAGGAGCGGCTCCTCCGGGAGCACGACGGTGTCGCCGGCCGCCAGGCGCGCGACCCGGAGCACGGCGTCGCCGATGCGGACGACCTCGGTCAGCTCTCCCGGCACGAGCGAGACCGGCGTCACCGAGTACGCCGGCGCCGCGTCCTGCACCGCCGGGTTGAGCCAGGCCTGGACGAAGCGGGTCGGTCCGTCGGGGCCGGCGATCTCCGCGTGCGTCACGCCGGAGCCCGCGGACAGCACCTGCACCTCACCGGGTCGCACCACACCGGTGTGACCCGACGAGTCGGAGTGGTGCAGCGCGCCGGTGAGCACCCAGGTCACGATCTCGACGTCGCGGTGCGGGTGGTCGTCGAAACCGCGGCCCGGACCGAGCAGGTGGTCGTCGTGGCAGACCAGCGGGCCGAATCGGGTGTTGTCCGGGTCGTAGTGCGCGCCGAACGAGAACGAGTGCCGGGTGAAATGTCCCTCACCCCGGGTGAGGAAGCGACCGGTTCCACGGCGGATCTCGACGCTCACAGGCATCATTGTGCCCGTGCCCGACCATCGCCCGACCTCGGGTCTACCTCAGCTCCCACCCGGCTTCCGCTTCGGGACGAGCACGGCGTCGTACCAGATCGAGGGGGCGGCGACCGAGGACGGCAAGGGCCCCAGCATCTGGGACACCTTCTGCAGCCAGCCGGGCCGGATCCAGGACGGCTCGAGCGGTGCGGTCGCGTGCGACCACTACCACCGGTACGCCGAGGACATCGCGCTGATGAAGCAGCTCGGGGTCGGCGGCTACCGGCTGTCCGTCTCGTGGCCGCGCATCCAGCCGAACGGCTCCGGCCCCGCCAACGCCAAGGGCCTCGCGTTCTACGACCGCCTCATCGACGAGCTGCTCGCCAACGACATCAAGCCGATGGTGACGCTCTACCACTGGGACCTGCCGCAGGCGCTCGAGGACGACGGCGGCTGGCTCAACCGCGCGACCGTCGACCGGTTCGCCGAGTACGCCGGGATCCTCGGTGAGAAGCTCGCCGACCGGGTCGAGCACTGGGTCCCGGTCAACGAGCCCAACGTCGTGATGATGATGGGCTACGCGATCGGCATGCACGCCCCCGGCCGCGAGCTGATGTTCGACGCCATGCCCGTCGCCCACCACCTGCTGCTGGCGCACGGCCGGGCCACGGTCGCGCTGCGCGCCGCGGGGGCGACCAGTGTCGGCTGCGCCAACAACCACGCCCCGATGTGGCCGGCGAGCGAGGACGCCGCCGACATCGGTGCCACCAAGCTCTTCGACGCTCTGTGGAACGGCATGTTCAGCGAGCCGATGCTGCTCGGCCGCTACCCCGTCGACCTGGCCCCGCTCTTCGAGGGCATCGTCCAGGACGGCGACATGGCCACGATCCGCCAGCCGCTCGACTTCTACGGGGTCAACTACTACAACCCGTTCAAGATCGGCGCCGCCGGCGAGGAAGCGGAGATGCCGTTCGAGTTCCGCGAGCTGCTCGGCTACCCCGTCACCGACTTCGGCTGGCCGGTCGTGCCCGACGCGCTGCGCGAGTGGCTGATCCTGCTGCGGGCGCGCTTCCGGGCCGCCCTGCCGCCGATCTACATCACCGAGTCGGGCTGCGCCTACAACATGGGCCCGGACGAGAACGGCGTCGTCGACGACCAGCCCCGCATCGACTACCTCGACGCGCACCTGCGCGCGGTCGCCACCGCCGTGCAGCGCGGCGTCGACGTACGCGGCTACTACACGTGGTCCCTGATGGACAACTTCGAGTGGTCGGAGGGCTTCCAGCAGCGCTTCGGCCTGGTGCACATCGACTACGAGACGCTGAAGCGGACGCCGAAGCGCTCCTTCGCGTGGTTCGCCGAGATGGTCGCCGCGCAGACCCGGTCGCTGGGCTGACGGCCCGCCCGCTCAGCGCGCAGCGGCACCTACCGTTGTCGGCATGAGGCGGCTCGGTGCGTGCGTGGTGGCGCTGGCGGGCCTCGCCACGGCTGCGTGCACGTCGGCCCCGGTGCTCGCGCCGCCACCGCGACCGACGCCGTCGTCGTCAGCCCCGGCACCGTCCTCGGGAGAGGACTCGTCGACCACCCGGCCGCTGGTGCTGGCGGTCAACGCCCGTCGGCCGCCACTCGCGCTGACCGAGGCGCAGGCCCGTCGGGTGCTGCGGGGCGCCGCGACCGACTGGCGCCAGCTCGGCCAGCCCAGCGGGCCGCTGCGCACCACCCACCGCACGGACCCGCTGGGCCACCTGCCGATGGACATGGTCGCGGTGACGGTCGCGGACGCGGTCGGCCCTGCCGTACGGGTGGCCACGGTCGGCGGGATCGACCCGCTGCGCGAGCCTGCGGCGTACCCCCTCCAGGTCCAGGGCCCCGCGCCCGGACCGGTCACGACGCTGACGGTCGTCGGCGACGTCATGCTCGGCCGGCGGGTGACCGGCTCGCCGCTGGCGCCGCTGGCCGCTCGCCTGGCGTCGGCCGACCTCACCGTCGGCAATCTGGAGAGCACGCTGGCCGAGCTCGGGCCGCCGCGGCAGGACCCGGTCACCGACTCGTTCTCCGCAGACCCGGGCGTGCGCGCCGACCTGCGCGCCGCGGGCTTCGACGCGGTCAGCCTGGCCAACAACCACACCGGCGACTTCGGCGCCGCGTCCCTGGTGCGGACCGTGGAGCTGCTCCGGGCGGGCGGCCTCGGGACGTTCGGCGCCGGTCGTGACCTGGCGCAGGCCCGCGAGCCGGAGGTGCTCGAGCGGCACGGCGTCCGCTTCGGGTTCCTCGGGTTCAACGCCATCGGCGAGACCCCCGAGGCCGCGCCGGGCCGGCCGGGGGCGCTCTCGGTCAGCATGCCGCCGCGCACCGGGCCGCTCGACCGGGGCGAGCTCGACCGCGTCCTCGCCGACGTACGCCGCCTCCAGCGCCGGGCGGACGTCGTGGTGGTGATGCCGCACTGGGGCACGCAGTACTCGCACCGGCCCGAGGCGATCCAGCACCAGGTCGCTCGCGAGCTCGCAGATGCCGGCGCGGACCTCGTCGTCGGCGGCCATCCGCACTGGGTGCAGGGTGCCGAGCAGATGGGCGGCACCCTGGTCGTCCACTCGCTCGGCAACTTCGTCTTCGACATGGACTTCATGTCCCAGACGATGGAGGGGCTGGTGCTGGAGGCGACGTTCTGGGGAGACCGGCTGATGGCGGCGGACTTCGTGCCCTACCGGCTCGGTCCCGACTTCGCGCCGCGGGTGGTGGCGCGGGACGAGGCGGCCGGCATCCTCGACCCCTTCTGGGACCTCAGCTCGCTCGCAGCCACGAGATGAGCAGGTCGCCGACGCGGCCCAGCTGAGCAGGGCTCACGACGGCGGGGACATCGGCCGCCGAGTGGTAGCCGGCGTACGGCGTGCTGCCGACCCGGGCCGCGAGGAAGCCGGCGTCGGCGAACGACTCGTGGTCGCTGGCCGAGTCGTGCTCGACGACCGTCGGGATCCCGAGGTCGTCGGCCACGTCCGCGAGCCGGTCGCGCAGCGCGGCCGGCGTCCCCCCGACGGACGACAGTGGCACCACGGTGCCGACGCCGACCCGGTCCAGCGAGACCATCGCGCGCAGGTTGATCCCGAGCTCGTCGGTCAGCTGCTCGACGTACGCCTTCGACCCGAAGTGGTGGAGGTCGCCGGGCCCGCGCGGCTCCTCGCCGCCGAAGGCGACCAGCACCACCTGGGGGAAGCCGCGGAGCACGTGGGCGAGCTCCAGGAGCACCGCGACGCCCGAGGCGTTGTCCTCGGCACCGGGTGCGACGGCGACGGTGTCGAGGTGCGCCCCGACGACGACGTACGGCGCGGTCGGGTCGAACCCGAGGCCGGTCGCGACCACGTTGCTCGACCTCCCGGCGCGGACCGGGACGCCCCACGAGTCACCGGCCGGCACCCGGAACGGCTGGCGGTGCACGGAGTAGCCCGTTGCGGCGAACCGCCCCTCGACGTACGTCGCGGCGCGACGGAAGCCCGGGCCGGTGGCGAGCCGGGGGCCGATCACGTCGGCGAGGTGGCGGACGGTGCGCATGGCCCGCTGCCCGCTGAACCGGGGCAGCAGCTCGAGGGTGCCGCTGTGCTGGGCCGGGGTCGCGCTGGGGGTGGGGGTGTGGGTCGCGCTCGTGGCCGATGGGGTGGTGGGTGCCGGTGGCGGTGGCGAGGACCCGCCGGGGTCGTCCGAGCAGCCCGCCCCGAGCACGAGGACTGTGACGCAGACGACCATCCAGCGGCGCATGGTGAGACCGTAGCCCGGCGGGGGGACGGCATCAGCCCTACGCTTCTCCCATGCGTGTACGTCGAACCCTGGCCGCCGTGGCCGTCCTGCCCCTCGCCCTCGCCGCAGTCGCCTGTGCCCCGGAGTCCGACGGCGGTTCGTCCGCCAAGGACCCGTCCGGATCGCCCGCCGCCACCGGCGACGCGTGCGCCACCGACGCCCTCGCGCTGCGGACGCCCGGCCAGCTGACGATCGGCACCGACTCCCCGGCGTACGAGCCGTGGTTCGTCGACAACGACCCGACCAACGGCAAGGGCTACGAGTCCGCCGTGGCGTACGCCGTCGCCGAGCAGCTCGGCTTCAGCAAGGACCAGGTGAAGTGGGTCAAGGTCCCCTTCAACTCGTCGTACAAGGCGGGTCCGAAGGACTTCGACTTCGACATCAACCAGATCTCGATCAGCGAGAAGCGCGCCCGGGCCGTCGACTTCTCCGACGGCTACTACGCCGCCGGCCAGGCCGTGCTCGCGCTGAAGGGCACCAAGGGCGCCGAGGCGAAGAGCCTCGCCGACCTCAAGGGGCTGCGCCTCGCGGCGCAGACCGGCACCACCTCGCTGACCGCGATCCGCGACGTGATCAAGCCGGACACCGACCCGGTGGTCTTCGAGGACACCAACGCCGCCAAGCAGGCGCTGCAGAACGACCAGGTCGACGCGATCGTGGCCGACGTCCCCACCGCCTTCTACATCTCGTCGGCGGAGATCGACAACAGCGTGCTGGTCGGGCAGTTCCAGCCCGAGGCCGGTGAGCAGGAGGAGTTCGGCCTGCTGTTCGAGAAGGGCAGCGAGCTCGTCCCGTGCGTCAACACCGCCCTGGGGGCGCTTCAGGACGACGGCACGATCGCCCAGCTCGAGCAGCAGTGGCTCTCCGACGCCGTGGACGTTCCCGTCCTCCAGTGAGCGACTGGACGCCGAGCCAGCACGAGCTCGAACGCCGGCGGCTGCGTCGGCAGCTGCGGACGCGGTCGGTCGCGATCGCGACGGTGATGACGGTCGTCGTCTTCGTCGCGCTCGGCCTCGGGATCACGGGGTCGCCGGGCTGGGCGTCGGTCAAGGAGCTGTTCTTCAGCCGGGCCGACGCGCGCGAGGCGCTGCCCGACATCTGGAGCGCCCTCTGGCTCAACATCAAGATGTTCCTCATCGCCGAGGCCTTCATCCTGGTCTTCGCGATGCTGATCGCCCTGGCCCGGGTGAGCCGGTCCCCGTGGCTGACGCCGCTGCGGCTGGTCGCCGTCGCCTACACCGACGTCGTCCGCGGGATCCCGACGATCCTGCTGGTCTACCTGCTCGCGTTCGGCATGCCGGCGCTGCGGCTGCAGGGGACGCCCAACAGTGCGTTCTTCTGGGCGACGGTCGCGCTGATCATCTCCTACAGCGCGTACGTCGCCGAGGTCTTCCGCTCCGGCATCCAGGCGGTGCACCCGTCGCAGTGGGCGAGCGCCGAGGCGCTGGGGCTGTCGCGTCCCCAGACGCTGCGGCACGTCGTCGTACCCCAGGCCGTGCGCCGCGTCGTACCCCCGCTCCTCAACGACTTCGTGTCCCTGCAGAAGGACACCGCCCTGGCGTCGGCGGCCGGTGTGTTCGAGGCCGTCTTCGTCGCGCGCGACTACGGCAACTACAACTTCAACTACACGCCGCTGGTCGTCGTGTCCTGCTTCTTCATCGTGCTGACCGTGCCGCTGGCGCGGCTGTGCGACGGGCTGACCGCGCGGATGCGGCGCCGCGAGCTGGCGGGTGCCTTGTGAGCGCGCTGCTCGAGGTCTCCGGCCTGCGCAAGTCGTACGGCGAGCGCCTCGTCCTCGACGACGTCTCGCTGACCGTCGAGCCGCACGACGTGATCTGCCTGATCGGCTCGTCGGGCTCGGGCAAGTCGACGCTGCTGCGCTGCCTGAACCTGCTCGAGGAGATCGACGACGGGATCATCACCTTCGACGGCCGCGACATCTCCGACCCGCGGGTCGACGCCCGCGAGGTCCGGTCGCGGATCGGCATGGTCTTCCAGGCCTACAACCTCTTCCCGCACCTCTCGGTCCTCGACAACTGCACGCTCGCCCCGCGCAAGGTCCACGGCGTACGACGAGCGGAGGCGGAGGCCCGGGCGCTCTCGCTGCTGGAGAAGTTCGGCCTCGCCGAGCACGCGACCAAGCACCCCGACCGGCTGTCCGGCGGCCAGCAGCAGCGCGCCGCCCTGGTCCGCGCGCTCTGCACGAACCCCACACTCCTGCTCCTCGACGAGATCACCGCCGCCCTCGACCCCGAGCTCGTCGGCGAGGTGCTGGCGATCGTGCGGGCCGAGGCCGAGGCCGGCATGACGATGGTGATCGCCACCCACGAGATGGCCTTCGCCCGCGACGTCGCCACCTCCGTCTGCTTCCTCGACCAGGGCCGGATCCTCGAGCAGGGCCCGCCCGCCGAGATCTTCAGCGCCCCGCGCGAGGAGCGGACCCGGGAGTTCCTGCGGCGGGTGCTGCCGGCCTGATTGCGCGGGGCAGCGGTGAGTGGGCAACCGTTTTCGCGGCCCGCCCTGTCTTGAACGGTTGCTGGCTCACCGCTGCCCGGGGGTGACGCGAGCGGCGGTGAGTGGGCAACCGTTTTCGCGGGTCATCGGTGCTGGAATGGTTGCTAGCTCACCGCTCCCCGCGGGGCCGAGCGGCGGATCCGGTCACGCCGTGGCCCGACCGCGGCGGAGACCGACCCGAAGAGCAGCTCCCACTGCGTCCCGAATGTCGGCGGCGGCCCGTCGTACCCACCCTTGAGGAGAGTGCGGTAGACCTCGCCGACCAGGATCTTCGGTCGGGCGATGCGTTCCTTGGTGACCTGCACGTACTGCTGATCCCCAGAGCGGAACAGCGCGTAGCGGTCGAGGTCCGCGTTGTACTGCTCGCGGTCCTCCTGATGGTGGCTTCCTTCGTACTCGACGACGGTCCGCCAGGCCGCGTAGACGAGGTCGCCGATGAGAGTGACCTCCTCGCCGACCGGGACCGCGACGTTGACCTCGGGGTTCGCGAGCCCGGCGAAGGTGAGGATGGGTCGGAGCTCGCTCTCCTTGAAGGACCGCGACCGCCCGTCCAGGTGCTCGAGGATCCAGAGCGCCTCGTCGGCACCGTGTCGCCACAGTCCGCTCAGCGCGAGGGCGCGGATCGCGGCGGCGTCGGTGTGTCCGTGGTGCAGGAGCCAGTCACCGACCTTGATCGCGTCGATGACGCGCGCGTGCGCACAGTAGGAGAGGTACGCCGCTGCCACCGTCACCCCGACCTGATCGGTTGGCGGCAGCCGTTTGGTGCGGTGGAGGAAGACTCCGTCGAGGTCGAGATGCAGGTCTCCCTGCACGACGAAGCGGATCGGGCGTCGTGGGCCGAAGTCGAGGCCGAGCTGCTGGAGGCGGGTGATCCCCGTGAGCCGAGCCCCCTCCGGCAGGGCGAGCCGGGCGGCGCTGATCCAGTCGTCCGCGGTCATCTCATGGTCGGCGTGCCGCCACACGCCGTGGTGGATGCGAACGAAACGCCTGCCCTGCAACATGCGGGAGGTGATGCCCGCACTCAAGGCGTCGGTGCGGGTGAAGGGGCCGTGCTGGAGCCGGGGCGGGATCGGGTGCATGCCAGCAGTGCACGTTCGGATGGGCCGACGGGGTCCCCGCTGACGCTGCGGCTGTGGATGGACCTGCGTGGACGGTGCCTGTGGATGTGGCGTGGCCCGAACCCGGACGACCCCAACCGTGACACCACTTCTGTCATGATGCGGGACATGACGTACGAGCTCGGACAAGGCACTGGCCCGCTCAAGGGCGTGAAGGTCGTGGAGATCGCCGGGATCGGACCCGGACCGCACGCGTGCATGATCCTGGCGGACCTCGGGGCGGACGTGATCCGCATCGAGCGACCGGGCGGGCAGGCGCTCGCGGGCGGGGCGACGATGCTGCTCAACCGCGGCCGGCCGAGCGTGGCGCTCAACCTCAAGGACCCGCAGGCCGTGGCGACCGTGCTCGAGCTGGTGCGGACGGCCGACGTGGTCATCGAGGGGATGCGGCCGGGGGTGACCGAGCGCCTCGGCCTCGGCCCCGAGGACTGCCAGGCGGTCAACCCCAAGATCGTCTACGGGCGGATGACCGGCTGGGGCCAGGACGGGCCGCTGGCGCAGGCGGCCGGGCACGACATGAACTACATCGCCATCACCGGTGCGCTGCAGATGATGGGTCAGGACAAGGCCCGCCCGCACTTCCCGAGCAACCTCGTCGGGGACTTCGGCGGCGGCTCGACGTACCTCGTCATCGGCATCCTCGCCGCCCTCCTCGAGGCGAAGGTGAGCGGCCAGGGGCAGGTCATCGACGCCGCGATCGTGGACGGTACGGCGCACCTCAACGCGATGACAGCGGCCTTCCTCGCCAGCGGCGGCTACCACGAGGAGCGCGCCAGCAACCTGCTCGACGGCGGCGTCCCGTTCTACGACATCTACGAGACCTCGGACGGCAAGCACATGTCGGTCGGGTCGCTCGAGCCGCAGTTCTTCGACGCGCTCGTCACCCTCCTCGGCGTCAAGGACACCTGCCCCGGCCAGGGCGAGCCGCAGCGGTACGACGAGATGCGGCAGATCTTCACCGACACCTTCAGGAGCCGGACGCAGGCCGAGTGGATCGAGGTCTTCGAGGGCACGGACGCCTGCGTCGCCGGGATCATCCCCTTCACCGAGGCCGTCGAGCACCCGCACCTCACGGCCCGTGGCACCTTCGTCGAGCGCGACGGCATGGTCCAGCCCGTCCCGGCCCCCCGTTTCTCCCGCACCGAGCCGAGCCTGTCGCTGCCGCCGTCGAAGGCGGCCGGCGAGCACACCCGCGAGGCCCTCGCCGCCTGGGGGATCACCGACATCGACGAGCTGATCGACAGCGGCGTCGCCGTCCAGACCTGACGGCCTCGTCGAGCCCTATGCCTGTTGACAGATATTCAGTAGGGTTCGTCGCATGAGCACCGAGCACCCCGTCGAGCACCTGGACGTCCTGATCATCGGAGCAGGCCTCTCGGGGATCGGCGCCGCCTGCCAGCTGCGCGAGCGGCAGCCCCGCCGGACCGTCGCCGTGCTCGAGAGCCGCGAGGTCAGCGGCGGCACCTGGGACCTGTTCCGCTACCCGGGCATCCGCTCCGACTCGGACATGTACACCTTCGGCTACCGGTGGCGGCCCTGGCGCAACGAGCGCGCGCTCGCCGACGGCGACGCGATCCTCGACTACCTGCGCCAGGTCGCCGGCGAGTACGGCGTGGACCGGCTGATCCGCTACCGCCACCGGGTCGTCGGTGCGAGCTGGGACAGCGACACGGCGCGCTGGACCGTGCGGTCGCAGACGCCGGACGGCGAGGTGACGCTGACCGCGAGCTTCCTGTGGAACTGCGGCGGCTACTACGACTACGACCAGGGCTACACGCCGCAGTTCCCCGGCCTCGACGACTTCCGGGGCCAGGTCATCCACCCGCAGCACTGGCCCGAGGACCTCGACTACACGGGCAAGAGGGTCGTCGTCATCGGGTCCGGCGCGACCGCGGTCACGCTGGTGCCCGCGATGGTCGCCGGCGGAGCCGGTCACGTGACCATGCTGCAGCGCTCCCCGACGTACGTCCTGTCGATGCCGGGCAAGGACCCGCTCGCCCAGAGGCTCGAGCGGCTCCCCGAGAAGGTCCGCTACCCCATCCTGCGATGGAAGAGCATCCTGGTCTCGGTCGGGCTCTACCAGCTCAGCCGCTGGAAGCCCGACGTGCTGCGCGGCTTCATCCGCAAGAACACCATCCGGCAGCTCCCGCCCGAGGTCGACGTCGACGTCCACTTCAAGCCGACGTACGACCCCTGGGACCAGCGGCTCTGCCTGGTGCCCGACGGCGACCTCTTCCGCGCGCTCCGCAAGGGCAGCGCCTCGGTCGTCACCGACACCATCGAGACCTTCACCGACACGGGCATCCGCCTGACCTCGGGCGAGGAGCTCGAGGCCGACATCATCGTGACCGCGACCGGGTTGCAGCTGCTCGCCCTCAACGCGCCCCTGGAGGTCGACGGCAGGCCGGTCGAGCTGCCGGAGACCATGGCCTACAAGGCGATGATGCTCAGCGGCATCCCCAACTTCGCCTTCACCATCGGCTACACCAACGCGTCGTGGACCCTCAAGGCCGACCTCGTCTCCGACTACGTCTGCCGCCTGCTGGACCACCTGGACCGCCACGGCCTGCGTACGGCGACGCCGCGCCCGGACCCCACGGTCGGCCAGCGGCCGCTGATGGACTTCTCGGCCGGCTACGTGCTCCGCGCCCTCGACGAGCTGCCCAAGCAGGGCGACCGGGCGCCGTGGCAGCTGAAGCAGAACTACCTGACCGACGTCCGCAAGATCCGCCGCGACCCCATCGACGACGGTGTCCTGACGTTTGCCTGACGGCACGATGGGTCACCCCTCCTGGGTCGGACTACCAAGGAGGCAGACATGGGTCTGAAGGACAAGGCAGAGAACAAGGTCGAGAACCTCAAGGGCCAGGGCAAGGAGTCGGCTGGCAAGGCCACCGGCAACGAGCAGCTCGAGGCCGAGGGCAAGGGCGACCAGGCGTCGTCCAAGGTCAAGGACGCCGGCGAGAAGGTCAAGGACGCCGTCGGCGACATCAAGGACGGCCTGACCAAGTAGTCAGACGTACCCAGGATCACACCGCGTCGATGCGGGTCTGACGGGCTGCTGCGTCTACAGTTGTCGAAGCAGCCCGTTCAGTCTTGCCTCGGGCTTCGGCCGATCTCTTCCGAGATCGAGCCCCTCACCTTGTGAGGCAGCTTCTCCGCTCTTCGCCCAACGGCGAGGTTCAGCTTGGCGAGACACGCCAACAGTGAGTGATCTTCTCTTGTCTACTGCAGTGTCTGCTGCGGGCTTCACCGACCTCGGTGTCCCCGCCCCCCTTGCCGCCGTCCTCAGCGACCTCGGCATCACCTCCCCGACTCCCATCCAGGCCGCCACACTGCCCGACTCCCTCGCGGGTCGCGACGTGCTCGGCCGCGGCCGCACCGGCTCCGGCAAGACGTACGCGTTCCTGCTGCCGCTGGTCGCCCGCCTCACCGCCTCCGGCAAGCAGGCTCAGTCGCGCAAGCCGCGTGCGCTGATCATGGCCCCGACGCGTGAGCTCGTGAACCAGATCAACGAGGCCCTCAAGCCGCTGGCCAAGACCGCCAACCTCACGACCGTGACCGTCTTCGGCGGCGTCGGCCAGAACCCGCAGGTCAACGGCCTGCGCAAGGGCATCGACATCGTCCTCGCCTGCCCCGGCCGGCTCGAGGACCTGATGGGCCAGGGTCACGTCGACCTGAGCCAGGTCGAGATCACGATCCTGGACGAGGCCGACCACATGGCCGACCTCGGCTTCCTGCCCGGCGTACGCCGGATCATGGACACCACGCCCCGCACCGGCCAGCGCCTGCTCTTCTCGGCCACGCTCGACAAGGCGATCGACGTGCTGGTCAAGCGATTCCTGCAGAACCCGGTCACGCACCAGGCCGACTCGGCGCAGTCGCCGATCTCGACCATGGACCACCACGTCCTGCACCTGTCCCGCGACCAGCGCGTGTCGGTCCTCACCGACCTGACCAGCGCCCCGGGCCGCACCGTCGTCTTCACCCGTACCAAGCACGGCGCCAAGGCGCTGACCCGCCAGCTCAACAGCAACGGTGTCCCCACCGTCGAGCTGCACGGCAACCTGAGCCAGAACGCTCGCACGCGCAACATGGAGGCCTTCCACTCCGGCAAGGCCACCACGCTGGTCGCGACCGACATCGCGGCGCGCGGCATCCACGTCGATGACGTGGCCCTCGTCGTGCACGCCGACCCGCCGGTCGAGCACAAGGCCTACCTGCACCGCTCCGGCCGTACGGCGCGCGCGGGTGCCAAGGGCACCGTCATCACCCTGATGACCGACGACCAGGTGCGCGACGTGCGCGACCTGACCCGGGCCGCGGGCATCAAGCCCACGACCACCAAGATCAACGGCGCCAGCCACCCGCTGCTCGCGGAGCTCGCTCCCGGCGAGCGGTCGCTGCCCGGTGGCCTCGTCACCGAGGCGACCTTCGAGGGCAACCGCAACGGCGGTGGCGGCGGTGGCCGTCGCTCCGGCGGTGGCGGTGGCGGTGGCGGTCGTCGCTCCGGTGGCGGCGGTGGTCGCTCCGGCGGCGCCCCCAAGTCCGGTGGCGCCAAGTCGGGCGGCGCGCCCAAGTCGGGTGGCGCCAGGTCCGGCGGCCAGCGCAAGGCCGGTGCCGGCAAGTCCGGCGGGGCCGGTCGCAGCTACACGACCTCGACGCCGTCCGGCGGCGGCAAGTCCGGCCACAGCAGCGCGTCCTTCAGCTCCGGCCGCTGATCGTCCCCTTCGTGGTCGAGGTCACCGAGGTGCGGGGTGTGCGAACGCCCCCTACCGGGGACATCGACCACGAGGGGTGATCGGATGTCGACAGCAGTACGCCAGGCCGTGACGGTCGGCTTCCTGGCGCTCGGCACCGTGCTGCTCGGGATCTCCTTCCGGATCGAGCCCGGCAGCGCCTGGTTCTACCCCTCCGCCCTCGCGCTCGCCGCGACCTGGGCCGTCGGCGCGTTCGCCAGCGGCCCGGTGCCGCTCGGCAAGCGGGGCCCGGTGCTCCCGCTGCTCGTCGGCGCGGGACTGGCCGGCGTCTTCGTGCTGGGAGCGCTCGTCGTGCGGGAGATCCCGCTGCTCGAGGACCAGGTCGCCGCGGTCACGGCGTACGCCGTCCGCGGGTCGGGCCCGCTCGTCTTCGCGGTCACGCTCCTGACCGGTGCCGGCGAGGAGCTCTTCTTCCGGGGCGCGGTCTACGCGCGCGTGCCGGAGCGCCCGGTCATCGGCAGCACCCTCGTCTACGCGCTCGTCACCGTCGCGACCGGCAACGCGGCGCTGGTGCTGGCCGCCGCGCTCCTCGGCCTGGTGGTCGGGCTCGTGCGGCAGCGGTCGGGCGGCGTGCTGGCACCGGCGATCACCCACATGACCTGGTCGCTGGTCATGCTGCTGGCGCTGCCGGCCTTGTTCTAGCCCTCGGCCACCGCGCGCCGCACGGCCTCGACGTAGGTGAGCGGCTCGCCGGGCACGACGTCGCGGATCGAGTGGTCGGTCACGATCACCTCGGTGCCCATGGACTCGATCAGGTTGCGCCCGGTCGTGGCGTCGACGTCGGTGACGAAGGACAGCCAGCGCGCCGACAGCTTCGGCGTGAGCACCGGCACCGTCAGGATCGGGACCCGCTTGCCCTGGATGACCTCGCTGGCCTGCTGCAGCATCTCGACGTAGCTGAGCTGGTCGGGGCCGCCGATCTCGTAGGTCTGGCCGAAGGCCTTGTCGAGACCCACGACGCCCGCCAGGTAGCGGACGACGTCGTCGAGGGCGATCGGCTGGGTCCGGGTGGCGGCCCACTTCGGGACCACCATCGCCGGCAGGTGCTTGACGAGCTGGCGGGTCATCTCCCACGAGATGCCGCCGGCGCCGACCACGATCGCCGCGCGCAGCACCGTCACCGGGACGCCCGACTCGCCGAGGAGCCGCTCGACCTCGCGGCGCGAACGCAGGTGTGGCGACAGGTCGTCGCCGTCCTTGCCGAGTCCGCCCAGGAACACGATCTGGCGTACGCCGCAGGCCGCGGCCGCCAGGCCGAAGGCACGGGCCGCGTCCGCGTCGCGCTCCTCGAAGTCGTCGTCGTCCAGGGCGTGCACGAGGTAGACCGCGACGTCGACGCCGTCGAGAGGTGCGGCCAGCGTGCCCGGGTCGCTGACGTCGCCCCCGACGGCCTCGCCCGGCCCGTCGTACGTCTCGGGGTGGCGGGTCATCGCCCGCACGTGGAGCCCGCGGTCGATCAGCTCGGGGACGAGCCGACTCCCGACGAACCCGGTTGCTCCGGTGACGAGAACGACGCTCTGCTCAGGGGATGGGGACACACCTGACATGTACCCAGGCTAGGCCCGTTGATGTCGGCTACCGGGCCCGGCGGGCGATGTCCTCGCGGCGGGTCTCGTCCATGGCCGCCTCGTACGCCGAGACCAGGCTGGCGATCGACAGCGGCTTGAGCCGTTCGACGACCTCGCGCAGGGTGTCGGCGTCCGCGCCGGCCTCCCGGTAGACCGGCCAGACCATGGTGCGGAAGAGCTCGTTGAGCTCCTTGGCGAGCTGGCGGCCGTGCGACGCGTAGACCTCGGCGGCGGCGAGCGCGGCCTCGAGAGGGAAGCCGAGGTCGAGCAGGCCTAGGCCCACCGAGAGCTGGGAGACCGCCACCTCGTAGCGGCCCCGTCGGGCAGGGAAGACGATGCCGAGCGCGGACAGGGTCGTCAGGTCCTCGTCGGAGAGGCTGCGGCCCGCCCGGGTGTCGAGCTCGGCCCGCGACATCTCGACGGGCAGGTCGGCCTGCCAGGGCGCGAGCATCGTGCGGTGCAGGGCGATGTCCTGGGGCGTGGCGTCGGCAGGGATGCGGGCGACGTACTTCTCGATCGCGGACAGCGTGAAGCCGTGGGCCTGCAGCTCCTGGACCAGCTCGAGCCGCGCCACGTGGTCGGGGCTGTAGTAGCCGGACCGTCCGCGCCGGATCGGCGGCGGCACCAGGCCCTTGGTCGTGTAGAAGCGGATGTTGCGCACGCTCATGCCGACCCGCGTGGTCAGCTCGTCGAGCGTCAGCAGCTCCCGCAGTGACTCGCCGCTGTCGTTCATGGCACTCCTTGCTCCATCCCCCGGGCGGCCCGTGACCTGCGCCACACGACCCACCGCCTTGACGGTGACAGTAATAGTGTCACAATCGAGCGCACAGGCTCGTATCGCACAGAGTTCCACTGATCATGGAGTAGGACGACATGGCTGAAGCATTCGTGTACGACCACATTCGGACGCCGCGCGGCAAGGGCAAGGCGGCAGGGACGCTGCACGAGGTGAAGCCGGTCGACCTGATCGTCGGTCTCCTCGACGAGATCCAGGTCCGCAACCCCACCCTCGACCCGGAGCGCGTCGACGACGTCGTGCTCGGCGTGGTCTCGCCGATCGGCGAGCAGGGTGGCGACATCGCCAAGACCGCGGCGCTCAAGGCCGGCTACCCCGACACCGTCGCGGGCGTGCAGCTCAACCGCTTCTGCGCCTCCGGCCTGGAGGCGGTCAACCAGGCCGCGTCGCGGGTCCGCGGTGGCTTCGAGGACCTGATCTTCGCCGGCGGCGTCGAGTCGATGAGCCGCGTGGCCATGGGCTCCGACGGCGGCGCCTGGGCCTCCGACCCGGCCACCGCCTTCCAGGCCGGCTTCGTGCCGCAGGGCATCGGCGCCGACCTGATCGCCACGATCGAGGGCTGGAGCCGCGACGACGTCGACGCGTACGCCGCGGAGTCGCACCACCGCGCCGCGAAGGCCTGGGCCAACGGCTACTTCTCCGACGCCGTGGTCCCGGTGCGCGACCTCAACGGCCTGACGATCCTCGACCACGACGAGACGATCCGTCCCGACACCAGCCCCGAGGGCCTGGCCGGGCTGAAGCCCAGCTTCGCCGGCATCGGCGCCGACGCGGGCTTCGACGACGTGGCGCTCGAGAAGTACCACTGGGTCGAGCGGATCAACCACGTGCACCACGCCGGCAACTCGTCCGGGATCGTCGACGGCGCCGCGCTGATGGCGATCGGCACCGAGGAGATCGGCAGCCAGCTCGGCCTGACCCCGCGGGCGCGCATCATCGCCACCGCGGTCTCTGGTGCCGACCCGACGATCATGCTGACCGGTCCCGCGCCGGCCGCCCGCAAGGCGCTCGCCCGCGCGGGTCTCGAGGTGTCGGACATCGACCTCTTCGAGATCAACGAGGCGTTCGCCGCCGTGGCCATGCGTTTCATGCGCGACCTGGACATCAGCCACGAGATCACCAACGTCAACGGCGGCGCGATCGCGATGGGTCACCCGCTCGGCGCGACCGGCGCGATGATCCTCGGCACCCTGGTCGACGAGCTCCAGCGGCGCGACCTGCGCCGTGGCCTCGCCACGCTCTGCGTCGGCGGTGGCATGGGCATCGCCACCATCGTCGAGCTCGTCTGACCGCCTTCCGGCTTCGAAGAACAGGACTTTCATGAGCACCAGCACCACGGAACAGACCGCGGTCCAGTACGACCGCGACGCCGACGGCATCGTCACGCTGACCCTCGACGACCCGACCGCCAGCGCCAACACGATGAACGAGCTCTACCTCGAGTCGATGGCCGCGGCGGTCCAGCGGCTGTACGACGAGCAGGACGACGTCACGGGTGTCGTCATCGCCAGCGCGAAGAAGACCTTCTTCGCCGGCGGCAACCTCAAGAACATGGTGACCGCGACCAAGGACGACGCCGGGTCCGTCTTCGCCATGGGCGAGGCCGTGAAGGCCGGGCTGCGCAAGCTCGAGAAGTTCCCGAAGCCCGTCGTGGCCGCGATCAACGGCGCCGCCCTCGGCGGTGGCTTCGAGATCTGCCTGGCCACCAACCACCGGATCGCGGTCGACGACGACAAGGTGCTCATCGGCCTGCCCGAGTCGACCCTCGGTCTGCTGCCCGGCGGCGGCGGTGTGACCCGCGTCGTCCGCCTCCTCGGTCTGCAGCAGGGCCTGATGGACGTGCTGCTGCCCGGCACGCAGTTCAAGCCGAGCGCCGCGAAGGAGAAGGGCCTGGTCGACGAGCTGGTCGCGACCCGCGAGGAGCTGGTCCCGGCCGCGAAGGCGTGGATCAAGGCCAACCCCGACGAGTCGCAGAACCCGTGGGACAAGCCCGGCTACAAGATGCCCGGCGGCAACCCGAAGTCCCCCGCGATCGCGGCGTTCCTGCCGGCGTTCCCGGCCCTGCTGCGCAAGCAGACCAAGGGTGCGCTCTACCAGGCGCCGCGGGCGATCCTGTCCGCCGCGGTCGAGGGCGCGTCGGTCGACTTCGAGACCGCCTCGCGCATCGAGTCGCGCTACCTGACCAACCTGATCGTCAACCAGGGCTCGAAGAACATGATCCAGGCGTTCTTCTTCGACCTGCAGGCGATCAACGCCGGCAAGCTGCGCCCGCAGGGCATCGAGCCCTACAAGGCGGTCAAGGTCGGCGTCCTGGGCGCCGGCATGATGGGCGCCGGCATCGCCTACTCCTGTGCCCGTGCGGGCATGGAGGTCGTGCTCAAGGACGTCAGCGCCGAGGGCGCGGCCAAGGGCAAGGCCTACTCCGAGTCCCTCAACGCCAAGGCCGTCTCGCGCGGCAAGCTCACCGAGGAGAAGTCGCAGGCGCTGCTCGACCGCATCACGCCGACCGCCGACCCGGCCGACCTGGCCGGCTGCGACCTGGTGATCGAGGCGGTCTTCGAGGACCCGGCCCTCAAGCAGCAGGTCTTCGCCGAGATCGCGCCGTACGTCAACGCGGACGCGCTGCTCTGCAGCAACACCTCGACCCTGCCGATCACCGAGCTCGCGACCGGCGTGGACCGCCCGGCCGACTTCATCGGTCTGCACTTCTTCTCCCCGGTGGACAAGATGCCGCTGGTCGAGATCATCAAGGGCAAGGAGACCTCGGACGTCGCCCTCGCCAAGGCGTACGACGTGGTGCAGCAGATCCGCAAGACCCCGATCGTCGTCAACGACAGCCGTGGCTTCTACACCTCGCGCGTCATCGGCACGATGGTCAACGAGGGCCTGGCGATGCTCGCCGAGGGCGTGCACCCGGTCAGCATCGAGCGCGCCGGCACCCAGGACGGCTACCCGGTCGGCCCGCTCCAGCTCAGCGACGAGCTGAACATGGAGCTGATGGCCAAGATCGGCAAGGCGAGCAAGGACGCGGTCGAGCGCGACGGCGGCACCTACACGCCGCACCCGGGCGAGGCGGTTGTCGCGAAGATGATCGAGATCGGTCGTCCGTCGCGGCTCAAGGGCGCGGGCTTCTACGAGTACGTCGACGGCAAGCGCACCGGCGTCTGGTCGGGCCTGGCCGAGACCTTCCCGGTCGCCGCCGAGTCGATCCCGTTCGCCGACATCAAGGACCGGCTCCTCTTCGTCGAGGCGATCGAGACCGCGAAGTGCTTCGAGGAGGGCGTCATCGAGTCGGCCGCCGCGGCCAACATCGGCTCGATCATGGGCATCGGCTTCCCGGCGCTGACCGGCGGGGCCGCCCAGTTCATGACCGGCTACGAGAACGCCGAGGGCCAGATCGGCCTCGGTGCCTTCGTCGCCCGTGCCGACGAGCTCGCCGAGAAGTACGGCGACCGGTTCCGCCCGACGGCGTACCTGCGCGACCTGGCCGCCTCCGGCGGCTCGTTCCCCGCGTAACCGCCCGCCGCTGTGGGGGTCCTGCTGCTGGTCCGGCACGGTCAGGCGTCGTTCGGCACCGCCGACTACGACGTCCTGTCCGAGACCGGCTGGGAGCAGGGCCGCCTGCTGGGCGGGTGGCTGCGCGAGCGCGGCGCGGCCCCGACCGCGGTCGTCCGCGGTGGGATGCGCCGCCACCGGGAGACCGCCGAGGTGGCGGGGTGGAGCGCCGAGGTCGACGCCGGCTGGGACGAGTTCGACCACCTGAGCGTGGTCGCGTCGGACCCGGACGCACCGGCCGGCGACCTCGACCGCCGCGCGTTCCAGCGGGCCTTCGAGCTCGCGACCGCGCGCTGGACCTCCGGCGGGCACGACGACGACTACGCCGAGCCGTGGCCGGCGTTCCGGGCCCGGGTCGACGCATCGTTCGCGGCCGCCTGCGCCCGAGCGGGGACGGGGGAGACCGCTCTGGTCGTGACGTCGGGGGGCCCGATCGCGGCGGTGTGCGCGCGCCTGGTGGACCCGGACGCCGATGACGCGACCTTCGCCCGGCTGTGGGGACGCTTCAACACCGTGCTGATCAACTCGTCCGTGAGCCGGGTCGTCGTGGGCCCGAGCGGACCCCGGCTGCTCACCTTCAACGAGCACCCCCATCTCGAAGGCGACGTCCTCACCTACCGCTGACCCCTTGACTAGACCACTTTTGTGACCTTGGGTGATGCGGTGACGTTCTCTGGGTGGGCATCGGCCAACAGTTCACGATCGCGCCGGATCCTCGGCGCCGTATCGACGGGTGCGGTCCTGGCCGCCCTGCTCGCGGGGGTGCCCCTCGAGTCGGCGTCCGCCGCGACCGGCGGCAGCTCGCCGGGTGTGACCCTGAAGGCCGGCCGGTACGTCGTCATGCTCCGCGAGCCGTCGGCGACCGGGGCCAGCACGGGGACGACCTTCAACGCCCGCTCGCAGCGGGTGACGGCCTACCGCACGCACCTGCGGCAGACGCACGCCAGCATCGCCAAGCAGTACGGCACCAAGCCGGTCATGGACTTCACGGCCGCGACCAACGGCTTCGTCGCCGACCTCACGAAGGCGCAGGCGCTCGACCTGTCGACCGACAAGCGGGTGCTGCTGCTGGAGAAGTCGCAGACGCTCAAGCTCGACACCTGGCACACGCCGAAGTTCCTCGGCCTGACCGGCAAGAACGGTGCGTGGACCAAGCACGGCGGCGCGAAGAAGGCCGGCGCCGGTGTGGTCGTCGCCGACCTGGACAGCGGCATCTGGCCGGAGTCGAAGTCGTTCGCCGGCGAGAAGCTCACGAAGAAGGCCAAGACGCCCTGGGACATCAAGCGCCGGGGCACCTCGACCCGGATGGAGAAGGCCGACGGCAGCCTCTTCCGCGGTGAGTGCGTGATCGCCGAGAAGTGGGACCGCGACGACTGCAACACCAAGATCATCAGCGCCCGCTACTACGGCGACAGCTTCTTCCAGTCGGTCCCGCCGGCCGACCTCGCCGCCACCGAGAACGTGTCCCCGCGTGACGGCGGGGGCCACGGCACGCACACGGCGAGCACCGCTGCCGGTGACCCGGTCAAGAACGTGACGACCGAGAAGCGGAAGTTCGGCACGGTCATGGGCATGGCCCCGGCCGCCCGGCTGGCCGTCTACAAGGTGTGCTGGGAGGCGGCCGACCCCGACAAGAGCGGCTGCAACAACGCCGACTCCATCGCGGCGATCGACCAGGCCGTGATCGACGGTGCCGACGTCCTCAACTTCTCCATCGGTGGCGGGGCCAGCCCGACCCTCGACGGCGTCGAGCTCGCCTTCGAGGGCGCGGCCGAGGCCGGCATCTTCGTCTCGGCGTCCGCCGGCAACTCCGGACCCGGCGCCTCGACCCTCGACCACCCGTCCCCGTGGCTGACCACGGTGGCCGCGTCGACGGCGTACAACTACGAGAACACGGTCGTGCTCGGCAACGGCAAGAAGCTCGTCGGCGCCTCCATCGCCACCAAGCCCGTCAAGAAGACCAAGGTCGTCGACGCCGCGAAGTCGGCGGCCGCCGGGGTCGACGCCGACGAGGCCGCGCTCTGCGCCCCGGACTCGCTGGACACGGCGAAGGTGAACGGCAAGATCGTGGTCTGCCTGCGCGGCGTCTACGACCGCGTCGCCAAGAGCGCCGAGGTCAAGCGGGCCGGCGGCAAGGCCCTGATCCTGATCAACCCCTCGGAGAACAGCCTCGACGCCGACTTCCACGCGGTGCCGACGATCCACCTCCCCAACACGGACCAGAAGGCGGTGTTCAACTACCTCGCCGCCGCGGGCGGCAAGGCGACCGCGTCGTTCGTGATCGGCAACCAGACGAAGACGAAGACGCCGCTGCCGCAGGTGGCCGCGTTCTCCTCGCGCGGCCCGACCCTGGTGTCGGAGGGTGACCTGCTCAAGCCGGACATCTCGGCGCCCGGCGTCAGCATCCTCGCTGCGGTCGCGCCGCCGTCGAACTCGAACCGCAAGTACGACCTCTACTCCGGTACGTCGATGGCGGCACCGCACATCACCGGTCTCGCCGCCTTCATGCAGGGCGTGCACCCGAGCTGGACGCCGATGGAGATCAAGTCGGCGATGATGACGACCGCGGTGCCGACGAAGAACGAGAAGGGCAAGGCGTCCCGCGACGCGCTCGCCCAGGGCGCGGGCCAGGTGACGCCCCGCAAGTTCTTCGACCCGGGCCTCTTCGTGACCTCGGACGCCGCGCAGTGGCGGGGGTTCATCACCGAGCAGGGGATCGACACCGGCGTACCGGCGCTGGAGCCCAAGCAGGTCAACCAGCCGTCGATGGCCGACGGCGCGGTGACGGCGACGACGTCGTTCCGTCGCACCTTCCGGTCGACGCGCGCCGGCACGTGGAGCATCAAGTCCGACGTGCCGGGCTTCAAGGTGGCGACCACGCCGAAGAAGCTGCGTGCGGACCGGCGCGGCGACCTCGTCGACGTGAAGTTCACCTTCACGCGGACCAACGCCAAGCTCGGCAGCTACAGTCAGGGAGCCGTGACGCTGAGCGGTCCCACCTCGGTCCGGCTGCCGGTCGCGCTCAAGCCGGTCGCCGTGGCCGCCCCCACCGAGGTCACGGGTTCGGGCACCACGGGGTCGGTCACCGTCCCGCTGACCGCCGGCTTCACCGGCGACCTCGACGTCACGGCCCACGGTCTGGCGAAGTCCACCACCGTCACGGACAGTGTCGCCGCCGGCGCCGCGGACTTCCAGTGCGTGACGGTGACCCCGGGCACCAAGCTGGCGAAGTTCGAGGCCGACGCCGCCGACGCGGACGCGGACATCGACGTCTTCGTCCTCGCCGCCTCGACGTGCGACACGACGGACCCGAACGGGCAGTTCAGCCTCGTGGGCCAGTCGGCGACCGCGTCGGGTGACGAGGCCGTGACGCTGCTCAATCCCGATGCCGGCACCTACGTCATCGAGGTCGACGGCTTCTCGGCCGGCTCGTCGGGCAGCCCGATCGCCTACGACTTCGACTTCTGGGACATCGATGCCGCGGCCACGGCCGGGAACCTCACGCCCACGCCCGACCCGGTCCCGGTGCAGGCGAACAAGAAGACATCGGTGAAGGTGGACTGGACCGGGCTCGACCCGGCGTCGCACTACCTGGGCTACCTGGCGTACGCCGGCTCGCCCGACCTCACGATGCTGGACGTCACGACGCCGTAGCCGACGTCGCACCGAGGTCCCGGCGACGTGGTCGCCGGGACCTCGGCATGTCCGCACCCGGCCGTTGCATACGTGGTATACATACCCGGTATCCACTCGCCGCGGGGGCGGGTGCGACGGTCGGGAGGCTGGGATGTCGGTGAAGCAGGCGCTGCTCGCGCTGCTCGAGGAGGGACCGCGCTACGGCTACCAGCTGCGCGCGCAGTTCGAGCAACGGACCGGGGCGACCTGGCCGCTCAACGTCGGGCAGGTCTACACGACGCTGACCCGGCTGGAGCGCGACGGGCTGGTCGTGGGCGCCGGCGCCGACGACGAGGGTCACGTGGTCTACCGGATCACCGAGGCCGGCAGGGGAGAGGTCGCCACCTGGTTCACCACCCCGGTCTCCCGGACGCAGCCGCCGCGCGACGAGCTCGCGATCAAGCTCGCGCTCGCCGTCACGGTGCCCGGCGTGGACGTGGGCCTGGTGATCCAGCAGCAGCGCTCCGCGTCGATGACCGCGCTCCAGGACTACACGCGCCTCAAGCGCCGCGCCGCCGAGGGCGCGCAGCCCGAGGACCTGGCCTGGTCGCTGGTGCTCGACTCGCTGGTCTTCTCGACCGAGGCGGAGATCCGCTGGCTCGACCACTGCGAGTCGCGGTTGCGCCGGGCGCAGCTCGAGCGACCGGAGGTCCTGCTCGACGAGATCCTTGCGGAAGAGGCCGACCAGGAGGCCAACCGGTGAGCGCCGTGCTGCAGCTGACCGACGTCACCCGGGTGCACGGGTCGGGCGAGACCGAGGTGCACGCGCTGCGTGCCGTCTCGTTCGCCGCCCACGCCGGTGAGCTGGTGGCGGTCATGGGCCCCTCCGGATCCGGCAAGTCGACCCTGCTGACCCTGGCCGGCGGCCTCGACGCACCGACGTCGGGCACGGTCCAGGTCGAGGGCGTCGACCTCGCCGGGCTCGGCAACACCGGCCGCGCGCGGATGCGGCGTACGTCGATCGGCTACGTCTTCCAGGACTTCAACCTGATCCCGGCGCTGACCGCGGCCGAGAACGTCGCGCTGCCGGCCGAGCTCGACGGGGCCGGCGCGCGAGCGGCGCGCACCGCGGCGCGGGCGGCGCTCGAGGAGGTCGGCATCGGCGACCTCTGGGACCGCTTCCCCGACAACATGTCCGGCGGTCAGCAGCAGCGCGTCGCGATCGCCCGGGCCGTCGTCGGGGAGCGGCGGCTGATCCTCGCCGACGAGCCGACCGGCGCGCTCGACACCGAGACCGGCGAGGAGATCCTCCGCCTGCTGCGGGCCCGCTGCGACGCCGGCGCGGCCGGCGTCCTGGTGACCCACGAGGCCCGGCACGCCGCCTGGGCCGACCGCGTGGTCTTCCTGCGGGACGGCGTCGTCGTCGACGAGACCGGATCCGACCGGGCCGACGTGCTGCTCGACTCGGGCTCCTCGCGATGAGGTGGCTCCGGTCCTGGCGGCTGCCCCTGCGGCTCGCCAGGCGTGAGGCCGCGCGCGCCCGAGGCCGCAGCATCCTCGTCCTCGTCATGATCGCCCTCCCGGTGCTCGCCGTGACGGCTGCGGACGTCGTCATCCAGACGTCCGACGTCTCGACCGTCGAGGGGCTGGACCGGCGGATCGGCGCCGCCGACGCGCTGGTCACCTACCAGCAGGGCAGCGGCGAGGTCTTCCAGGACGTCGACCCGGTCCACTCGACGTCCATGGGCGCCGAGGAGCAGGAGCCGCTGCCCGACCTCGCCGCCGTCGAGCGCGCGCTCGGCCCCGGCACCACCGGCATCACCTGGGGTGAGGGCACCGTCGGGGTCGAGACCGCGAAGGGCGTGGCCGACACCGACGTGAGCGAGGTCGACCTGCGCGACCCGCTCGCCGACGGGATCTTCGACGTCACCTCCGGGCGCCCCGCGGCGGCACCCGACGAGATCGTGGTCAACCACGACCTCGCCGACCGCGGCTTCGCGCTCGGCGACGACCTGACCGTCCGCGACGGCACGACCTACACGGTGGTCGGCATCGGCGACGACACGACGGATCGCGGCTACCCGAAGGCCGTCGGGCTGCCGGGAGCGTTCGGCATCGCGAAGGACGGTCTCGACGCGGGCTTCCTCGTCGGCGGCGGACCGGTCAGCTGGGAGCAGGTCCGCGCGCTCAACGTCGGTGGTGGCCTGGTGCTCTCGCGCGCCGTCGTGCTCGACCCGCCGCCGCGCTCCGAGGTCCCGGACCAGGTCAAGATGTTCAGCGGCGGCACCGACTCGGCCACGATCGCGGTCATCGTGCTGATCGTCGTGATGGCGCTGATCGAGGTGGTGCTGCTCGCCGGGCCGGCGTTCGCCGTCGGCGCCCGCCGCCAGTCGCGCTCGCTCGCCCTGATGGCCGCGACCGGGGGTACGCCGCGCCAGGCCCGGCGCGTGGTGCTGGCCAGCGGCGTCGTGCTCGGCGGTCTCGGTGCGGTGCTCGGCGTGGTGCTCGGACTCGTGGTCGGGTGGCTGGTGCTGCCGATCGTCCAGCGCTTCTCGGACGCCTGGCTCGGTCCCTTCGACGTCCCGTGGCCGCACCTGGTCGGCATCGCCGGCTTCGGGCTGCTGAGCGCGTTGCTCGCGGCCGTCGTGCCGGCCTGGATCGCGTCGCGCCAGGACGTCGTGGCCGTGCTGGCGGGCCGCCGTGGCGACCGCCGCCCGTCGCTGCGCTCGCCGATCCTCGGCACGGTCCTGCTGGGTGTCGGGGTCGGGGGCGCCGTGCTCGGCGCCAAGGGGTTCGGCGAGTTCTTCATCGCCGGGGCCGCGATCCTGGCGGTGCTCGGCATGATCCTGCTCGTCCCCGTCGTGCTCGTGGCGGTGGCCCGGCTCGCGCGCCGCTTCCCGCTGACGCTGCGCTACGCCGTACGCGACGCGGCCCGGCACCGGTCGCGCACCGTGCCGGCGGTGGCCGCCGTCGCCGCGACCGTCGCGGGCGTCGTCGCCCTGGGGATCGGGGTCACCAGCGACGAGGCAGCGAACGCCGGCACCTACACCAGGTCCCTCCCGACGGGGACGGGAGCCGTGACCGAGTACTCCGCGACCGCCGAGCAGTGGGACCGCCTGCGGGCCGCCGTCGTCCGGGAGCTGCCGGGTGCGACCGTCACCCCGATCCACGGCGTGCTGGAAGGAGGGGACGCGTCCGAGCCGTCCTACTACGTCGACACCCTCCTGCCGGGGAGCACGGCCGATGCCCGCTTCCTCGACAACACGGGGTCGGCGCTCGGCTCGTCGACCCTGGTCAGCGACGACGGCCTGCCGGACGTGCTGGACGTGCCGTCGTCCTCGCGGGAGCCCGCCGTCGCGATGCTCAGGGCGGGGGGTGCCGTGGTCTTCACCGACCGGGGCGTCGACACCGAGCGGGTCGAGCTGGTCGCCCACCGGTGGAACCCGGACGGGACGCACGAGAGGGTGACCCGCGCGACGGTGCCGGCGCTCGTCGTGCCGATCGCCCACAACCAGGCGGGGCCGGGCGTCGTCATGCCGAGGGCGGCGGCGAAGCGGCTCCAGGTGCCGGTCGGCACCGTGGGCCAGGCCGTCACCGGGATCGACATCAGCGACCGGCAGGAGACCGACCTCGGCGAGGTGCTGACCGGGATCGACGAGAACGCGTCGATCTACGTCGAGCGCGGCTACCAGGCCGACGACGAGACCGTGATCATCCAGCTGGTGCTGGCCGCGCTGGGTGCCGTGCTGATGCTCGGCGGCACCCTGACAGCGACCTTCCTGGCGCTCTCGGACGCCCGCGCCGACCTGGCCACGCTCTCCGCCGTGGGGGCGGCCCCGCGGACGCGCCGGGGGGTGGCGGCGGCGTACGCCCTGGTGGTGGGGCTGGTCGGCGCGGCCCTCGGCGCGGTGGTCGGGTTCATCCCCGGCGTCGCGATCAGCTACCCGCTCACCAACGGCTACGGAGACGTCGACGCGCACTACCTCGACATCCCGTGGCTGCTGGTCCTCGGGCTCGTCGTCGGGCTGCCGCTCCTCACTGCGCTGATCGTCGGCGTGACCGCACGGTCGCGGCTGCCGTTGGTCGCCCGCCTCGACTGACCCACCGCCCCACCAAACAAAAAGTCAGGCTTGACTGTTTGTTGGTGGGGCGGCAGGCTGGCCCGGTGACGACGGCAGCGGGAGCGACGCGGGTGCCCCAGGAGGAGCGCACCCGGGTGATGCGGGCCCGGCTGCTGGAGGCGACGGTGGACTGCCTGGTGGAGCGGGGCTTCGCCGGCACGTCGACGACGCTGGTCTCGGAGCGGGCCGGGGTCAGCCGGGGAGCGCAGCTGCACCACTTCCCGACCAAGAACGACCTCGTCGTCGCCGCCGTCGAGCACCTCACCGAGAAGCGCGGCGCCGAGCTGGCGGCCGCGGCTGCGGCGCTGCCCGACGGCCCCCGGCACACCCGCGCGGTGATGCAGATGCTCGGCGACCACTTCGCCTCGCCGGTCTTCAACGCCGCGCTGGAGCTCTGGGTCGCGGCCCGCACCGACGCCCAGCTGCTCGCCGCCGTCGGACCGCTCGAGCAGCGGGTCGGTCGGGAGACGCACCGGCTGACCGTCGAGCTGCTCGGCGCCGACGAGTCGGTTCCCGGCGTACGCGAGCTCGTGCAGGCCACCCTCGACCTGGTCCGCGGGCTGGGCCTGGCCAACACGATCACCGACGACGCCCACCGTCGCGGCCGGATCCTCGACCGCTGGGCCGACGTACTGGACAAGGAGCTCGCATGAGCACCCCACGAAACTGCGGGTCTCCCCCGCTTCGCTCCTCCGACCCACACTTTCGAGGGGACCCCGCATGAGCCTGCTCGACGACCTGCTCGACGACCTCAAGGCCGAGGGCGACAGGCTCTGGAGCACCGTCTCCGGCCTCGACGCGGACGGCTGGCAGACGCCCACGCCCGCGGCGGGCTGGACGGTCGCGACGACCGTGGCCCACCTGCTCTGGACCGACGAGGTCGCCGTCGTCGCCGCGACCGACAAGGACGCGTGGGACGCGATCGTGCTCGAGGGCATGGCCGACCCGACCGGGTACGTCGACCAGCAGGCGATCGAGGTCGCCCGGCTCTCTCCCGCGGCCCTGCTCGCCAGGTGGGGCAAGGCGCGCGAGGCACTGCCGGCCGCGCTCCGGGACTTCCCGACCGGGCAGAGGATGCCGTGGTTCGGGCCGCCGATGTCGCCCGCGTCGATGGCGACCGCACGGTTCATGGAGACCTGGGCGCACAGCCTCGACGTGTACGACGCGCTCGGCGTCGAGCCCGAGAGGAGCGACCGGATCCGGCATGTCGCGCACCTCGGCGTACGCACCCGCGACTTCGCCTACTCGGTGCACGGTCTGCCGGCGCCGGGCGAGGAGTTCCGGATCGACCTGGTCTCGCCGTCCGAGGAGCAGTGGAGCTGGGGTCCGGAGGACGCCGCGCAGACGGTGACCGGGTCGGCGTGGGACTTCTGCCTGCTGGTCACCCAGCGGGTGCACCGCGACGACACCGACCTGGTGGCGACGGGGGCCGACGCCGAGCAGTGGCTGACGATCGCGCAGGCCTTCGCGGGTCCGGCCGGCGAGGGGCGCGCTCCCCGTGGCTGACGCGATGCGCATCGGCAACTGCTCCGGCTTCTACGGCGACCGGCTGGCCGCGATGCGGCAGATGCTGGAGGGCGGCCAGCTGGACGTCCTCACCGGCGACTACCTGGCCGAGCTGACCATGCTGATCCTCGGCAAGGACACCATGAAGGACCCGTCGCTGGGCTACGCCAAGACCTTCGTCCGTCAGCTCGAGGACTCGCTCGGGCTCGCGCTCGAGCGGGGCGTGCGGATCGTCAGCAACGCCGGCGGCCTCAACCCCGCCGGGCTCGCCGACCGGCTGCGCGAGGTCGCACACGGGCTCGGGCTGGATCCCGCGATCGCGCACGTCGAGGGCGACGACGTACGCGCGCTGGACCTGCGTCCCGGTGCGCTGACCGCCAACGCCTACCTCGGCGGCTTCGGCATCGCCGCAGCCCTCACCGCCGGCGCCGACGTGGTCGTCACCGGCCGCGTGACGGACGCGAGCCTGGTCGTCGGACCAGCGGTCGCGCACCACGGCTGGACGCCGACGTCGTACGACGAGCTGGCGGGCGCCGTCGTCGCGGGGCACGTGCTCGAGTGCGGCACCCAGGCCACCGGCGGCAACTTCTCCGGCTTCAAGACGCTGCCCCATGACGGCACGCCGCTCGGCTTCCCGCTCGCGGAGATCGCCGCCGACGGCTCGTGCGTCGTCACCAAGCACGACGCCACCGGCGGCGCGGTCACGGTCGACACCGTCACGGCCCAGCTGCTCTACGAGATCCAGTCGACCCGCTACCTCAACCCCGACGTGACGACGCTGCTCGACACCGTCGAGCTGCACGAGGTCGGCCGCGACCGGGTCTCGGTCTCGGGGGTGCGTGGCGAGGCGCCGCCGGAGCGGCTCAAGGTCTGCGTCAACGAGCTCGGCGGCTTCCGCAACACGGTCGAGCTCGTGCTCACCGGCCTCGACATCGACGCGAAGGCCGACTGGGTGCGCGAGCAGCTCACCCCGGCGCTCACCGCGAGCGAGGTCAGCTGGACCCGGACCGCGCTCCCCCCGGTCGACGCCGACACCGAGGAGGGTGCGTCCTGCCTGCTGCGGTGCACGGTCAAGGACGCCTCGCCCGACCCGGTCGGTCGCGCGTTCACCAGCGCGGCGGTCGAGCTCGCGCTGGCGTCGTACCCCGGCTTCACGATGACCGCGCCGCCCGCGCAGCCGACGCCGTACGGCATCTACCGGGCGGAGTACGTCGACCGCGCGGCCGTCACCCACACCGTCGTGCACGCCGACGGCCGGCGCGAGGTAGTCGCGGACCCGACCGAGTTCAGCACCGCCGACGACCGGGACAGCCTGCGGCCGTCGCCCTTCCCGGCGCCGATCGACTCGCTCACCCGGCGCGCGCCGCTCGGCTCCTTCGTGCACGCGCGCTCCGGCGACAAGGGCGGCGACGCCAACCTCGGCCTGTGGGTGGTGCACGACGGCTCGGACAAGTACGAGGCCCGGGTCACCTGGCTGACCAAGCTGATCACGCCGCGCAAGGTGCGCGAGCTGCTGCCCGAGGCCGCCGACCTCGACGTCGAGGTGCACGTGCTGCCCAACCTGGGTGGCGTCAACGTGCTCATCCGTGGCCTGCTCGGCGACGGCGTGGCCGCGTCGACACGCTTCGACCCGCAGGCCAAGGGGCTCGGCGAGTGGATGCGCTCGCGGGTCGTGCACGTCCAGGAAGGCCTGATCTGATGAGCGAGCTGCGTGAGCTCGGAGCCGAGTTCGTCCGGCGCGAGGTCGCGCCGTACCTCCAGGAGTGGGAGGACGCCGGCGAGATCCCGCGGTCCGTGCACCTGGCGGCCGCGAAGCAGGGCCTGCTCGGCATCTCGTTCTCCGAGGACGTCGGCGGCGAGGGTGGCGACGTCCTCGACACGGTCGACCTGCAGGAGGGGATGCTCGGGGCCGGTGCCTCGAGCGGCTTCCTGTCCGCGCTCTTCACCGGCGGCATCGCGCTGCCGCACATCGCGGTGTCGGGCAACGCCGACCTGGTCGACCGGTTCGTCCGGCCGACGCTGGCCGGCGAGACGATCGGCGCGCTCGCCATCACCGAGCCCGGTGGCGGCTCCGACGTCGGCGGCATCACGACCACTGCCGTCCGCGACGGCGACCACTTCGTCGTCAACGGCGCCAAGACGTTCATCACCAGCGGCGTGCGCGCCGACTTCGTCACGACCGCCGTGCGCACCGGCGGCCCGGGCGCGGGCGGGGTCAGCCTCCTCGTCGTCGAGAAGGGCACGCCCGGCTTCACCGTCGACCGGTCGCTGCGCAAGATGGGCTGGCACTGCTCCGACACCGCCGAGCTCTCGTACGCCGACGTGCGGGTGCCGGTCGCCAACCTGGTCGGTGCGGAGAACTCGGGCTTCCTGCAGATTGCCGCGCAGTTCGTCGTGGAGCGGCTGGCGCTGGCGGTGCACGCCTACGGGATCGCCTCCCGGTCGCTGGAGCTGACGGCGGCGTACTGCCGCGACCGCGACACCTTCGGCAAGCCGCTGATCTCGCGTCAGGTGGTGCGGCACCAGCTCGTCGAGATGCGGCGCCAGGTGGAGGTGGCACGGACCTACACCCGCGAGGTCGCCCGCCGCCACGCGGCTGGGGAGCAGGTCATCGCCGAGGCCTGCCTGGCGAAGAAGACCGCGTGCGACACCGCGACGTACGTCTGCGACCAGGCCGTCCAGCTGCACGGCGGGACGGGATACATGCACGGGACCGAGGTCGAGCGGCACTACCGCGACGCCCGGATCCTGCCGATCGGAGGAGGGGCCAGCGAAGTGCTGACCGATCTCGCAGCCAAGCTGCTGGGCTACACGTGAGCAACCGCGAGGCGATGCTCGAGAAGCTCGCCGCCCTGGACACCGAGCACGCCAAGGCCGTCGCCGGCGGTGGCGAGCGCTCCGTCGAGCGCCACCACCAGCGCGGCAAGCTGCTGCCCCGTGAGCGGATCGAGCTGCTCGTCGACGAGGGCTCCGCGTTCCTGGAGCTGTCGCCGCTCGCCGGCTGGGGCTCGGACTTCGCCGTCGGCGCCAGCGTGGTCACCGGCATCGGCGTGATCGAGGGCGTCGAGTGCATGATCACCGCCAACGACCCGACCGTGAAAGGCGGCGCCTCCAACCCGTGGACCGTGAAGAAGATCTTCCGGGCCTCGCAGATCGCCGAGGAGAACGGGCTGCCCACGGTCTCGCTGGTGGAGTCCGGCGGTGCGGACCTGCCGACCCAGAAGGAGATCTTCATCCCGGGCGGCAAGCTCTTCCGCGACATCACCCGCGCCAGCGCCCGCAAGGAGCCGACGATCGCGCTGGTCTTCGGCAACTCAACCGCCGGCGGCGCCTACGTGCCGGGCATGTCCGACTACACCGTGATGGTGCGCAACCAGGCCAAGGTCTTCCTCGGCGGGCCGCCGCTCGTCAAGATGGCGACCGGCGAGGAGTCCGACGACGAGTCCCTCGGCGGCGCCGAGATGCACGCGCGCACGTCGGGCCTCGCCGACTACCTGGCCGAGGACGAGCACGACGCGATCCGGATCGGCCGGCGGATCGTCGCGCGGCTCAACTGGCGCAAGGCGACGGCCGCGCCGACGTCGTACGCCCAGCCGGACGAGGACCCGGACGGCCTGCTCGACCTGATCCCGAGCGACCTCAAGGAGCCGTTCGACCCGCGCGAGGTGATCCGCCGTATCTGTGACGGCGTGAGCGATACCAATGCTGTCGTCTTCGACGAGTTCAAGCCGCTCTACGGGCCGTCGCTCGTCGTCGGCTGGGCGCAGCTGCACGGACGCCCGATCGGCATCCTCGCCAACGCGCAGGGCGTGCTCTTCTCGCAGGAGGCGCAGAAGGCCACGCAGTTCGTGCAGCTCGCCAACCAGACCGACACCCCGCTGCTCTTCCTGCACAACACCACCGGCTACATGGTCGGCAAGGAGTACGAGCAGGGCGGGATCATCAAGCACGGCGCGATGATGATCAACGCGATCAGCAACTCCACGGTCCCGCACCTGAGCGTAATCATGGGGGCGTCGTACGGCGCCGGCAACTACGGCATGAACGGCCGCGCCTTCGACCCGCGCTTCCTCTTCACCTGGCCGTCCGCGAAGTCCGCGGTGATGGGCCCGGCGCAGCTCGCCGGCGTGCTCGAGATCGTCGCGCAGCAGTCCGCGGAGTCCAAGGGCCAGACCTTCGACGCCGAGGGCTTCAAGGGCGTCAAGGAGATCGTCGAGGCCCAGATCGAGGAGCAGTCGATGCCCTACTTCCTGTCCGGGATGCTGTACGACGACGGGGTGATCGACCCGCGCGACACCCGCACCGTGCTCGGCATCTGCCTCTCGGTCATCGAGACCAAGGCGTACGCCGGCACCGACCGGTTCGGGGTGTTCCGCGCATGACGATCCAGCGACTGCTCGTCGCCAACCGGGCCGAGATCGCCTCGCGGGTCTTCCGGACCTGCCGCGCTCTCGGGATCGAGACCGTGGCGATCCACTCCGATGCCGACGCGCTGCTGCCCTACGTGCGCGAGGCCGACACCGCCGTGCACCTGCCGGGCACCGCACCGGCCGACACCTACCTGCGCGCCGACCTCGTCATCGACGCGGCCCGCCGTACGGGCGCCGACGCGATCCACCCCGGCTACGGGTTCCTGTCCGAGAACGCCGACTTCGCCCGAGCCGTCATCGACGCCGGCCTGACCTGGGTGGGACCGGCGCCCGCGTCGATCGACGCGATGGGCTCCAAGATCGAGGCCAAGCGGATCATGCGCGAGGCCGGCGTACCCACGCTGGAGGCGCCCGCCGAGCCCACCGAGGCCGACCTGCCGCTGCTGGTCAAGGCGTCCGCGGGTGGCGGTGGTCGGGGCATGCGGATCGTCCGCGCGCTGGCCGATCTGCCGGGCGAGATCGCCCGGGCCGAGGCCGAGGCGCTGTCGGCGTTCGGCGACGGCACCGTCTTCGTCGAGCCGTACGTCGAGAACGGGCGGCACGTCGAGGTCCAGGTGGTCGGCACGGCCGTCTACGGCGAGCGCGACTGCTCGCTGCAGCGACGTCACCAGAAGGTCGTCGAGGAGGCGCCGGCTCCCGGGCTCGGCGACGAGGTGCGTGCGGCGCTGCACGACGCGGCCCGCAAGGCCGCCGAGGCGGTCGACTACCAGGGTGCCGGCACCGTCGAGTTCCTCTACGACCCGGCCACCGAGCGGTTCTTCTTCCTGGAGATGAACACCCGCCTCCAGGTCGAGCACCCGGTCACGGAGCTGGTGCACGGCGTCGACCTGGTGGAGCTGCAGCTCGCGGCGGCGGAGGGTCGATCACGGGGCAACGGGACCGACCTGGGCCCCCGCGGCCATGCCATCGAGGTGCGGCTGTACGCCGAGGACCCGGCGGCCGACTACCAGCCGCAGAGCGGCTCGCTGACGACCTTCGAGATCCCGCTCGAGGGCGGCATCCGCGTGGACGCCGGCTTCGAGAGCGGCAGCGAGGTGTCGACGCACTACGACGCCATGCTGGCCAAGGTCATCGCCTACGCGCCGACCCGGGAGGCCGCGGCCCGCAAGCTCGCGGGCGTCCTGAGCCGGGCGAGGATCCACGGGCTGGTCACCAACCGGGACCTGCTGGTGTCGATCCTGCGGGACCAGGCGTTCCTCGCTGGCGACGTCTCGACCGCTTTCCTGGGTGATTTCGAGACCGGACCTCGTCCCTCCTCGACCAACGGTCCGGCCGTGGCGGCGGCGATCGCGCTGGCCGAGCAGGCCAAGGAGCGCCGTACAGTGCAGCGCGGCGTCCCCGTCGCCTGGCGCAACGTGACGTCGCAGCCGCAGCGGACGGTCTTCGAGGAGGCGACCGTCGAGTGGCTCGGCGCCTACGTCGTCGACGGTCACACGGTCGTCTCGGCGAGCCCGACCGGCGTCACGCTCGAGACCGACGGCGTGCGCACGACGTACGACGTGGCCGTGGTCGGTGACGCGGTCGACGTGGACAGCCCGCACGGCCACGTCCGGCTCACCCGGGTGCCCCGGTTCGTCGACCCGGCCGACGCGGTGGCGAGCGGGAGCCTGCTCGCGCCGATGCCGGGCACCGTCGTCCGGGTCGCCGTCGAGCAGGGACAGACCGTCGCAGCCGGCGAGCTCGTGCTCGTCCTGGAGGCCATGAAGATGCAGCACTCCGTGACCGCGCCGTACGCCGGCGTCGTCACGGAGGTCAACGTGAATCCCGGTGCGCAGGTCGCCTCCGGAGAAGTACTCGCCGTCGTCGAAGGAGAAGAAGCATGAGCACCACGCACGGGTTCACCGATACCCCGTTCCAAGAGACCCAGGAGCGCCAGGAGCTGCGCAAGCAGGTGGCGAAGCTGGCCGGCAAGTTCGGCCGCGACTGGTTCACCGAGAAGGCCCGCAGCGGCGGCAAGACGACCGAGCTCTGGCTGGAGATCGGCAAGAACGGCTACCTCGGCATCAACATCCCGGAGCAGTACGGCGGGGGTGGCGGCGGCATCGGCGACATCGCGGCCGTCTGCGAGGAGCTAGCCGCGCAGGGCTGCCCGCTGCTGCTCATGGTCGTCAGCCCCGCGATCTGCGGCACGATCATCACCCGCTACGGCACGGAGGAGCAGAAGCAGCGCTGGCTCCCAGGCATCTGCGACGGCACCGGCACGATGGCCTTCGCCATCACCGAGCCCGACGCCGGCACCAACTCCCACAACATCACCACCACCGCCCGGCGCGACGGCGACGGCTGGGTCCTCAACGGCCGCAAGATCTACATCTCCGGCGTCGACGAGGCCGACAACGTGCTCGTCGTCGCGCGCACCGAGGACGCCAAGACCGGCAAGCTCAAGCCCTGCCTCTTCGTGGTCCCGACCGACGCCGAGGGCTTCGAGGCCAAGTCGATCCCGATGGAGATCGTCAGCCCCGAGCTGCAGTTCCAGGTCTTCATCGACGACGTCCGGCTGCCCGCCGACGCGCTCGTCGGCGACGAGGACGGCGGGCTGGTCCAGCTCTTCGCCGGCCTCAACCCCGAGCGCATCATGGCCGCGAGCTTCTCCACCGGACTCGCCCGCTTCGCGCTCGACAAGGCGACCGCGTACGCCAAGGAGCGCGTCGTCTTCAAGGACGCCATCGGCTCCCACCAGGCCGTCGCGCACCCGCTCGCGCAGTCGCACATCGAGATCGAGATGGCCCGGCTGATGACCCAGAAGGCGGCGGCGCTCTACGACGCCGGCGACGACATGGGTGCGGGCGAGGCCGCCAACATGGCCAAGTACGCCGCCGCCGAGGCCGCGTGCGACGCCGCCGACCGGGCCGTGCAGACCCACGGCGGCAACGGGATCACCCAGGAGTACGGCATGGCCGGCCTCCTGGTCGCCACCCGCGCCGGCCGGATCGCCCCGGTCAGCCGCGAGATGATCCTCAACTTCGTGGCCATGCACTCCCTGGGCCTGCCCAAGTCCTACTGAGGTCAGGTGGCCAGGTAGACGCCGGTCTGTCACAGTCGGTGGTGATGACAGACGACGTGAGCGACGGTGGCACCGACAGCTGGACCAGCGGTGGAGCCACCGCGCTCGCGGAGCACGCCCCGGAGGTGTTCGCGGCGTACGGGCTGCTGACGTCGGTGCGGCCCATCGGCGTGCACGACGAGATGCTGGAGTCGGCGGCGGTCGCGGCGTTCGCCGAGCAGTTCGGGGTCCACGCGGATGCGATCGACCAGCAGGTCCGCGACCGGTTCACCCGGACGACGGGCGACCACGCGGCCGCGGTCGTCGACATGGTCTGGATCTCGGACGTGTCGCCGCGGATCCGGGAGACGCTCGACGCGGTCTTCGGGCCCTCGGACGTCTGGCCGGGGAAGCGCCGCTACCCGGTCTCGGACACCCAGGTCGCGATCCAGGGCTTCGCGCAGTCGGTGGCGCTCCTCGACCGCCTCGACGCCGACCTCACCGACGCGGGCCAGGCGGCGCTGGCGCTGGTCGACGCGATGAACCGCACCCCGTCCGAGATCCCCGGCTCGACGGTCGAGGCCGTCCACGAGCTCCTCACCCCCGCGCAGGCCGTCGAGGTCGTGCTCGACGCCGCCCGCAGCTCGGCCGACCGGATCCCCGCCGCGCTCGGCTGACCGGCGCTTGCCTCGATCGAACATCTGTTCGATCATGAGTCGTGGGCAGAGTGCGGGACAGCGAGACGGCGAGCATCCTGCACGCCGACCTCGACTCGTTCTTCGCCTCCGTCGAGCAGCGCGACGACCCACGGCTGCGCGGCCGCCCGGTCATCGTCGGAGGCGGCGTCGTGCTCGCGGCGAGCTACGAGGCCAAGGCGTACGGCGTCCGCTCGGCGATGGGTGGGCGGCAGGCGCAGCGGCTGTGCCCGGACGCGCTCGTCGTGCCGCCCCGATTCCCGGCGTACGTCGAGGCGAGCCGCGCGGTCTTCGAGGTCTTCGACGACACCACCCCGCTGGTGGAGGGGATCTCGATCGACGAGGCGTTCCTCGACGTCGGCGGCCTGCGCCGCCTCGTCGGCGACCCGGAGACGATCGGCGCCACGCTGAGGCGGCGGGTGCGCGACGAGGTGGGCCTGCCGATCTCGGTGGGGATCGCGCGCACCAAGTACCTCGCCAAGGTGGCGAGCGCCGTCTCCAAACCCGACGGGCTGCTCCTGGTCCCGCCGGACGGTGAGCGGGAGTTCCTGCACCCGCTGCCGGTCGAGCGGCTGTGGGGCGTCGGGGCGGTGACCGCCGCCAAGCTGCACGCCGACGGGATCCGCACGATCGGCGAGCTCGCCCGGCGCGAGGAGCTGGAGCTGACGGCCGCGGTCGGGCAGGCCGCGGGCCGCCACCTCTGGGCGCTGGCCAACCTGCGCGACCCCCGGCCGGTCGAGGTCGGTCGCCGGCGCCGGTCGATCGGCTCGCAGGCGGCGATCGGGCGGGCCGGTCACCGCAAGCGGCGCGAGGACCTCGACGCGCTGCTCGCCGGCCTGGTGGACCGGGTCGCGCGGCGGCTGCGCGGAGGCGAGCGGATCGGGCGGACGTTCACGCTGCGGCTGCGGTTCGACGACTTCACCCGGGTGACGCGGTCGACGACGATCCCGCGCTCGACCGCCTCGACGGCGACCTGGCTGGAGACGGGCCGGGGTCTCCTCGACACGGCCTGGCCACTGGTCGAGGAGCGCGGCTGCACCCTGCTCGGCATCACCATCTCCGGCCTGGTCGACGCGAGCGGCGAGGAGCAGCTCGAGCTGCCGCTCTTCGCGGCCGAGACCGCCGCCGGGAGCCTCGACGTCGCGCTCGACCGGGTGCGCGACCGGTTCGGGTCCAGCGCCGTGAAGCGGGCGGTGCTGGTGGGCCGTCACGCCGGGCTCGAGATGCCGACGCTGCCGGACCCCGGTCCGACCCCACGTCTACGCTGACCGCCATGTCCAACCCGATCGAGCGCTACGCCCCCGGGGCCGCGGCCGCGCTGTCCGCCGTCTACTCCGCTCGCACCGCCCTGGACATCGACCTCGAGGACCCGCGCGTCGAGAACTTCGCCGACCAGTTCGGGGTCGACGTGTCGATGATCGACGACGACCTGCGGCGCCGATTCCTGGAGGCGACCGGGCCGACGGCGTTCGAGGTCACCCAGGCGATCTACGTCGACGACTACTCGCCGAGGATCGTGGTCGTGTCCGGTGAGGTGCTCGGCGGCGGCTCCTGGTCGGGCGAGCAGGGCGAGCCGGCGGACCTCTGGCCGCTGCTCGAGGAGTTCATGCGCCAGGTGGCGCGGCTCGACACCCTCGACCCGGTCCTCACCGAGCTGATCCGGCTCCGCGGCGCCCGCCAGCACGAGTGCCGGCTGTGCGCGTCACGCCGCTCGGTCGCGGCCCTCGACGCGGGCGCCGACGAGTCGACCTTCGACGCCGTCGACGCGTACGCCGAGAGCGACCTGCCGGCCGCGACGAAGGCCGCGCTGGCGCTCACCGACTCGATGATCTGGACGCCCTTCGTCATGCCCCGCACGGTCGCCGAGGACGCGCTGGAGCACCTCGCGCCGGAGCAGATCGTCGAGGTCGTGCTCGACGTCGCGCGCAACGCGGCCAACAAGATCGCCGTCGCGCTCGGTGCCGACGCGGCCGCGGTCACCGACGGCGTGGAGCTCTTCACCACCGATGCCGACGGCAACCTGAGCGTGGTCCCGCACGACCCTCTGTAGCGTGGGTCCGTGGGCAAGGTGATCGACGGCGCCGATCGCGCCCAGCGGAGGTTCCCGCCTCTCGGGTTTCCGCTCGCCGTCATCTACAAGTTCTTCGACGACCAGGGCAACTACCTGGCCGCGATCATCACCTACTACGCCTTCGTCGCGATCTTCCCGCTGCTGCTCCTCGGCTACTCGATCCTCGGTCTCGTGCTCCAGGGCAACGAGACCCTGCGCGACGACCTGATCGACTCCGCCCTCGCCCAGTTCCCGATCATCGGTGACCAGCTCGGGCAGCCCGAGGGTCTGCAGGGGTCGACGACGGCGATCGTCATCGGCGGCCTGATCGCCCTCTACGGTGCGCTCGGTCTCGGCCAGGCCCTGCAGAACGCGCTCAACATCGCCTGGTCGGTGCCGCGCAACAGCCGCCCCAACCCCCTCCTGCTCCGGCTGAAGAGCCTCGGGCTCC
Organism: Nocardioides conyzicola; assembly: GCF_039543825.1. NCBI lineage: Bacteria > Bacillati > Actinomycetota > Actinomycetes > Propionibacteriales > Nocardioidaceae > Nocardioides > Nocardioides conyzicola. Next base: position 1,999,287 of record NZ_BAABKM010000002.1, read on the forward strand.
TCTCGACCGCGGGCTTCGCGGTCCTCGCTCTCTCGGTGCTGTCCGCGCTCAGCACCAACACCCAGGTGCTCGGCGAGAGCATCGCGTCGTACACGTGGCCGATCGCGCTGGTCACGATCATCGTCATCACCTGCGTGCTCACGGTGCTGTTCCGCTTCGGCACCTCACGCGGGCACAAGTTCTGGGGCGCCGTGCCGGGCGCGATGACCACGGCCCTGCTCTGGTTCCTGCTGCAGTACGTCGGGACGGCGTACGTCACCAACGTCGTCACCGAGACCAAGGGGATGAACCAGACGTTCGCGGTCGTCCTCGGTCTGATGGGGTTGATCTACATCGCGGCGGTGATGGGCATGATCGGCATCGAGGTCAACGTGGTGCTCAACCGGCGCCTGTGGCCGCGGGCGCTGCTGACCCCGTTCACGGACCGGGTCGAGCTGACCGAGGCCGACAAGCGCGCCTACACCGGCTACGCGCTGGCCCAGCGGCACAAGGGCTTCGAGACCGTCGAGGTCTCCTTCACCGACACGCAGAAGCTGCGCATCGTCCAGGCGGAGCCTGACGACGACGCCGATCACGCGTCGTAGTGACCGAGCGCGGCCCACGCCTCCGACCAGGAGCGGCGTGGGCCGTCGCACACCCACACGCCGGCTCCGACCTCCTCGTTGTCGGCGTCGTCGCTGTTGCGCAGGCGCGCCCGCAGCTCGCAGCCCTCGAACCACGGGTCCGGTGACCGCTGCAGCACGACGACGACCGGCAGCGCGTCGTCAGCCGGCGGTCCCCAGAAGCGGTAGCCGTTGTGGCCGCTGTAGACGGGGAGCCCCACGTCGTACCAGGACATGGAGCCCGCCTCGCCGTAGTTGCCGGTGAAGATCACCGCCGTACGCCGCTGCTCGGGGCTCAGGCCGTCGACGACCGAGCGGACCTGGTCGGTGTAGTCGGGCCAGCCGATGCTGTCGAGCTGCACGTCGTTGACGTCGGCCCAGAACGAGCCGGCGAACGTCGAGGCCGGCACGGCTGGGACGACCGCGGGGTAGGCGACGGCCGCGGAGGCGACCAGCACCACGCCGGTGATCGTGAGGCGGCGCGTCGACCAGCGCTCGGCGAGGTCGGTGCACCCGGCCGCGACCAGCGGCGGGACCAGCCCGGCGAGGTAGTAGCCCTTCCCGCCGGTGACCAGGAAGACCACCAGCACCACCAGGAAGGCGACGGCGAGCGGTCGCGCCCTCGCCCAGTCGGGGCGGCGCAGCAGCCGCACGATGCCGAAGACCCACAGGGCGCCGATCAGGGGGCTGAACATCACCAGCGCCTGCAGGACCATGCCGACGCGGCCGCCCAGACCGCCGTACTCGTCGGCGATGTCGGCTGCGAGGTCGAGGACCGGCCAGTCGTGCTGCGCCTGGCAGACCAGGTTGGGGACCCACATCGCGAGCGCCGCCAGGCCGCCGAGCCACGGCCAGACCGTCCGGAGCACCGGGCGGGTCTCACGGACCAGCGCGACGCCGACGAGGACGCCGAGCAGGCAGAAGACGACGGCGTGCTTGTTGTTGAGCCCGACCCCGGCGAGCACGCCTGCCAGCAGCCACAGTCGCGGCCGGTCGTCGACGAGGGCCTGCAGGACGACGACCAGGATCGCCGTCCAGAAGAGCAGGTCGAAGGTCGCGGTCGAGAGCATGTGCCCGAGGCCGGGCACCAGGGCCGAGAAGGCGACCGTCACCGCGGTCAGCACCTGGCCCGCTCGGGCGGCGCCGAGCAGCCGGGCGGCCTGCACCGACAGCAGCACGACCGCCACGACCGCGAGGATGCTGGGGATCCGCAGCACCACCAGGTCGTGCGGCGCGGCCAGGTCGGCGAGCCGCGCGAGCATCGGGGTGAACGACGGCTGGTCCGGGTAGCCCCACGCCGGGTGCTGCCCGGCGGAGACGAAGTAGAGCTCGTCGCGGTGCGGTCCGTAGAAGGGCGACATCGCGAGCAGGGCCAGCGCCTGCACGGCGACGACCGTGCAGACCTCCCGGGTGGCGTAGGCCGGCCGGCTCACCCCACCAGTCTGGCCCGCAGCCTCGTCAGGGTGTCGGAGGACAGACCGAGTCCGTCGCGCAGGTAGCCGTCGACGGAGCCGTACAGCTCGGTGACCGCGTCGTACGCCGTCTGCAGGTAGGACTCCTCGACGACCATCGTCGGCTCGTAGACGGCTTTCTTGTCCTCGCCGAGGTGCTCGGCGATCAGGGCGAGGTACTTCGCCCGGGTCGCCGTCGACACCGTGTTGGTCAGCAGGTAGTCGGTGAGGATCGTGGCCCGGTCCACCCCGGCGATCTCCAGCAGCAGGGCGGCGGCCCACCCGGTGCGGTCCTTGCCCGCGGTGCAGTGGAAGAGCTGCGGCACCGGCGCGGTCGCGAGGTCCGTCAGCAGCTCGGCGTACGCCGCCCGCGCACCGGGCGTGCGCACGAACGCGTCGTACACCTCCCGCATCACGCGGACCGCGGACTCGGCGTCCTCGAGGCCGGAGACGAGCTCCATCGGGATGCCGGAGATCTCGACGTGGTGCCAGCTGGCGCCCGCGACCTCGACGTCGGGGTGCGCGTCGATCTCCATCTGGCCGCGCAGGTCGTGGATGCGGGTGATCCCGAGGTCGGCGAGCGTGCCTGCGTCGGCGGCGGTCAGCTGCAGCTCGTTGGAGCGGTAGAAGACACCCCTGGCGACGCGTCCACCGCCGGCGACGGGGTAGCCCGCGCCCGGACCGGCGACGTCGCGGAAGTTGTCGGCGGAGGCCAGGCGGGCCAGCTCGCGCGGGGCATCGCTGGCGACGGGACGGTCGGCGGTGTCGGTCACGCCCGCAGGATACGGGCGGTCGGCGAACCCCGGGTGAACGCGGGCTCAGCGCAGCGGCACGAACCGGTAGCGGCCGTGCCGGCTGACCCGTGGGTCGCCGGTGCGCTGCTCGATCAGCACCATCTCGCCGGCCACCGGCACCACCATCCGCGCCTCGGCGCCGAGCTGGGCGACCAGCTCGGTGGGGAGGGTGCGGGCCTCCGCGGACACCAGGATCCGGTCGTACGGCGCGCCCGCGGGGTCGCCGAGCACGCCCGGCGTCGCCGGCCGGATGCCCGCCCACGGCCAGTCGCCGCTCGCCAGGTTGTCGCGGCCGAAGGCGACCAGCTCGTTCTCGAGCTCGACCCCTCGCACGCTGCCACTCGGCCCGACCAGGTGGGCGAGCAGCGCCGTCGTCCACCCGGACCCGGACCCCACGTCGAGGACCCGGTCACCCGGCCGCACGTCCAGCAGCCGCAGCATCGCCTCGACGGTCCGGGGCTGCGAGCTGGTCTGCCCGTGCCCGATCTCGATGGGGCCGTCGTACGCCGCCCGGTGGCGCGCCGACGCCGGCAGGAACCACTCCCGCGGCATCGAGGCGAAGGCGTCCGCCACCCGGTCGGCGTCCATCCACCCGAGTGTTCCACGCGATCGGCAGACGGCGAGCGTCTGCGTCCGGCACACTCGCGCCGTGATCAAGCTCGAGGGTCTTGTCGGGATCGTCGTCTTCGCGCTCTGGGTGTTCTGCCTGGTCGATGCGATCGGCACCCACTCCGACCGGGTCCGCAACCTGCCCAAGGTCGCCTGGATCCTGCTGATCCTGCTCTTCCCGTTCGTCGGGTCGATCGCGTGGCTCGTCGCCGGCCGCCCCGAGTCCTCCGGCCCCCGCCGCTCGGCGTACGAGCGCGAGCAGCCGGAGTTCCCCGAGTACGACCGCCCCGGCCGCGCCGCCGCCGTCGACCCCGAGAAGGACGCCGAGTTCCTTCGCCAGATCCGCGAGCGCGCCGAGGCCCAGCGCAAGCAGTACGACGACCAGAAGAGGCGCGAGCGCGAGGCGGACGGTCCTCCCGAGGGGTGATCCGCTAGGTGGCGGACTCGATGCTGCCGGTCACGCGCTCCGTGCTGTCGTGCTCCGCCGGGTGTGGCCGGAAGCGGTCCTTCAACCGCAGGAAGCGGCGCTCGACCAGCTCGTAGGACAACGTGGCGGCGGCGACGGTCGCGATCACGTTCCACGGCCACTCGTGCAGCACGATCTGCGGGTCGCCCGGCCCGTTGCGGACGAACAGCCCCTGCCACAGGTAGATCCCGTAGGAGATCGTGCCCAGGTAGAGGATCGGCTGGAGCTCCAGCAGGCGCACCAGCCACGACCGCTGGTTGCCGCACACCCAGAGCAGCACCAGCGCGATGGCGAACCGCTGGATCTCCAGGTAGTTGGCGTCGATCCAGAGGCTCGAGAAGAGCAGGGGAGCGGCCATGGCAGCGACCCCGGCGAGCAGCGTCAACGGCGAGCCTGCCACCGCTCGCACGATCCGGTTGCCTGGTCGTCCGCACACCAGCAGCGCCAGGATGCAGCCGATGAGGATGGCGTCGGCGGCGGGCAGGAAGTAGCGGTCCACGTAGTGGTTGAGGTCGGCGGGGGGATACGTGCGCCACCACCACGACGCGCACACCCCGGCGAAGGCCAGGGGCAGGGCGATCCGGCGCCCCCAGACCATGACGATCGGCCACAGCAGGTAGAACTGCTCCTCGACGGCGAGCGACCACAGGTGGGAGGTCTCCCTGGCCAGGGCCGGGAAGGGCGCGTAGTTGGTGAGGTAGAGGCCGCCGGCGACCAGCGCCTCCCACGGCACCGTCGCCCACCCGATCACCCCGAACGCCGCGACGGCGATCAGGTAGAGGGCCAGCGCGGGGTAGAGGCGCAGCACCCTCCGGCCCCAGAACCGCCAGACGCTCCGGTCCCCCGAGTTCATCAGCAGCCCGGTGATCAGGAACCCGGACAGGACGAAGAACATGGTGACGCCGTCCGCCCACTTGTGGCCGAGGTGGGTCGAGATGGTCGCGGCGACGGCGATGGCCCGCAGCCCGTCGAAGCCTGCGATGCGGCCCTGTCCCGGCACCACGAGCTCGTCCTTCATGCCCGCATGCTAGGTGACGAGGGCCTCAGACGCGTTCGAGGAGCACCTGCTCCACGTCGAGGTAGCCCGACGCGAAGCCGGCGCGCGAGTAGCAGAGGTAGAAGTGCCACATCCGCAGGAAGGTGGCGTCGAAGCCGAGGCCGCGCACCTCGTCGGCCCGCGACAGGAACGCCTCGTCCCAGCGCCGCAGCGTCTCGGCGTAGTCGGCCCCGAACGCCAGGCGGTCGGTCACCCGCAGCCGCGTGTGCTCGGTCGTGACCTCGTCGATCGCCTCGGCAGAGGGCAGGAAGCCGCCGGGGAAGATGTACTTGTTGATCCACGTGTAGCTGCCGCGGGTCGCGAGCATCCGGTCGTGCGGCATCAGGATCGCCTGGATGCCGGCGCGGCCGCCGGGGGCCAGCAGGCCGTCGATCGCGGAGAAGTACGTCGGCCAGAACTCGAGCCCGACCGCCTCGATCATCTCGACGCTGAGCACGGCGTCGTACTCGCCCTCGACGTCGCGGTAGTCGCACAGGTCGACCTGGACCCGGTCCGAGAAGCCGGCGGCCTCGATCCGCACGCGGGCCAGCGCCTGCTGCTCGGAGGAGAGAGTGATCGAACGAACGGTGGCGCCCCGGGACGCGGCACGGTTCGCAAGCTCACCCCATCCGGTGCCGATCTCGAGCACCCGGGTGCCCTCACCGACGCCGGTGACGTCGAGGAGACGGTCGATCTTGCGCCGCTGCGCGGTCGCCAGGTCGAGGTCCAGGTCGCCCTCGAACATCGCCGACGAGTAGCTGAGCGACTCGTCGAGGAAGAGCCGGAAGAGGTCGTTGGAGAGGTCGTAGTGGTGCGCGATCAGCTCGCGGGTCTGGTCCTTGGTGGTGCGGTCCGAGTGCGGCATCCGGTGCTGCACCAGCCCGCGCAGCCGCTGGAGCGACCGCGGGACCAGGTCGGCGATGTCCGCGGCCAGCACGGTCAGGAACGACGTCAGGTCCTCGGCGTCCCAGGCCCCCGTCAGGTAGGCCTCGCCGAAGCCGATCAGGCCGTCCCGGCCCAGCCGGGCGAAGACCTCGTCGGGCCGGTGCACGGTCATCGTGGGACCGCCGGTGCCGATCACGCGGCCCTCGAGGGAGACGGAGACGGGCAGCCGGCGTACGGCGGACAGGAACAGCCGGCGGGCCACGGCAGCGGAGACGGCCGTGCGCGGACCGCCGGGCACGCCGTCGAGGCCGGGCCAGGCGCCGGGGGTGGGGCGGGTCGGGGTGAGTGTCACCGGACTCCCTCCTGGTGGTGGTCGGGTCGGGGGCGGATCGGGAGCCGGCGCAGCCACAGCGCGATCCCGTGCGCCCGGATGAGCAGCGCGCCGCGGAGCGTGGCCGGGGCCGCACGGAGCGCGCTGGTGTCGCTGCGGTGTCCGGTCAGGGCGGCGTTGAAGGTGGCACCGTCGTCGGTGGTGAGGTTGACGCTGATGAGGAGGTCCGCGGCGGGCACCGGGACGGTGAGGTCGTACGTCCCGTCGGTGCCGTGGAACGGCGAGACGTACATCTGCTTGGGCGTCGTGGCCCGACCGCGCTCGTCCGGGTGGACGAGGTAGGCGTGCCGGTCGCCGTACGTGTTGTGCACCTCGACGACGACGCAGGGCTCGGCCTCCGAGGGCCACACCCAGAAGACGCTGATCGGGTTGAAGCAGAAGCCGAACGCCCGCGGCTGGGCGGCCATCAGCACCCGTCCGCTCCCGAGCTCGATGTCGTGCTGCCGCAGGAAGTCCGCGACGTTGTGCCGGATGGTCCGGTCGGGGTCGCCGAGGTGGTCGCGGGCCTCGAAGCGGCCCAGGACCGGGCTCAGCAGGCCGTGGTCGGGCAGCTCGTCGAGGTCGACGAGCCAGGTGTGGGAGCGGTGCGTGAACGACCGCTTCCAGGGCGTACGCCGGGTGTGCCGGATCGTCGTCGCGTAGATGCCGGTCCCCACCGGGTCCGAGGGGTGCGGCTGGGGCTCCCCCCATGCGAACCCCAGCCGCTCGGCGGCGCGCCGGCCCGAGCGCGCACCGTCCTCGTGGAAGCCCCAGCCGTGGTAGGCACCGGCGAAGGCGACACGCTCGGTCTCGATCTCGCCCAGACGGGCCTGGGCGGCGACGGACCCGGGGGTGTAGAGCGGGTGCTCGTACTCCATCCGGTCGATGACGGCGGCCGGGTCGACGAGGTGCTCGCCGCCGAGCGTCACCAGGTAGTGGGTGTCCGTCGGCAGCCGCTGCAGCCGGGTCAGGTCGTAGGTGACCGTGACGTGGCCCTGCGGGTCGCCCGGCGCGTCGACGGGCCGCCGGAAGTTCCAGGACGCCCGGGCACCCTCGGCCCGCGGCAGCACCGAGACGTCGGTGTGCAGCAGCGCCACGTTGGGGGAGTAGGGCAGAGCCGACAGGACCTCGCGCTGCGTGGCCGTCGGCGCGGCCAGCATCGCCAGCGCCTGACCGGGATGCGTCGCGACCACCACGGCGTCGTACGACGTGACGACGCCGTTGCCGTCCGTCACCTCGACACCGTCGCCGGTCTCGAGGACCGAGGTGACCTTGGTGCCGGTGCGCACCTCGTCGATCGCGGCGGCGACCCGCTCGACGTACGTCCGCGAGCCGCCGGTGACCGTGCGCCACTCGGGTGAGCCGAAGACGCCGAGCATGCCGTGGTGGTCCAGGAACGAGAAGAGGTAGCGCGCCGGGTAGTCGAGCGCCACAGCCGGGTCGCACGACCACACGGAGGCGACCAGCGGCTCCATGAAGTGCCGCCGGAAGTACGGCGTGAAGCGCCCGGCGTCGAGGAAGTCGCTGAGCGTCTGGTCGGGACCCTCGGCGGCCATCAGCCGCCGCGCCTGCCGGTGGAAGCGCGGGATCTCGGTGAGCATGCGGAGGTACGCCGGGCGCGCGAGGTTCGTGCGGTCCGGGAAGAGACCGCGGCGCCCCAGCGCACCCGCCCACTCCAGGCCGGTGGCGTCGTCGCGCACCGACAGCGACATCTCGGACGGCTGCGTCTCGACGCCGAGCTCGCCGAAGAGCCGCAGCAGGGTCGGGTAGGTGCGCTCGTTGTGGACGATGAAGCCGGTGTCGATCGCGAGGTCACCCACCTGGTGGGTGTCCGCGTGCCCGCCCAGGCGGTCGTCGGCCTCGTAGATCGTGACCGACGCCGTCCGGGACGCGACGTACGCCGCCGTCAGCCCGGCGACGCCGGAGCCGACGACGGCGACCCGTCGGGTCGTCAAGCCTTGTCCCCGAAGTCGAAGAGCGCGATCGGGTCCGTCGTCGGCGACGAGGACCCGCCCGCGGGCTCGACGGTGATGCCGGCTGCGGTGGCCGTGGCGGCGTCGCCCTTGAGCAGCACGGTCTGGTCGGCCTTCACCGGCATCAGGCCGGCGGAGACCATGCCCCGGCCGGGCATGTCGAGCCAGAGCTGGTAGACCTTGCCGGCCGGCGGCGGCGGCATCTTCTCGGTCACGATGACCGCCTCGTGGAGCTCGTCGGAGTGCGTGACGGTGGCCTTGGCGCCGCCCGGGAAGTCGAGCGAGGTGCTGCGGGCGTCGTCGGCACTGAGCACGGCCTCGGCGGCCGTGGGCGCCTGGCTGCTGTCGTCCTGCCAGGGCTGCTGCCACACGGCCGTGGCGCCCCCGCCCAGCACTAGGACCGCAGCAGCCGCAGCCAGAAATCGGGCACCGCGTCCCTGCCGGCGGCTGCCCGACGCGGGCCGGACCTCCGGGGTCTCGGGCGGCAGCGGACGCACCGTCTTGATTCCGGCGAGGACGTGGTCGCGCAGGGCGGCCGGCGGCTCGACGGCGGTGGTCTCGGCGAGGAGGGCGGACGTCTCGCGGAGGCTGGCGACCTCGGCACGGCACTCGGCGCACTCGGCGAGGTGCCGCTCGAACCCGGCGCGCTCGATGTCGTCGAGGGCGTCGACGGCGTACGCGCCGGACAGGGCGTGGATGTCGTTCGGCGTGGTCATGAGCCGACCCCCATCACGTCGCGGAGCCGGATGAGCCCGTCTCGGATGCGAGTCTTGGCGGTGCCGACCGGAAGGTCGAGCATCGTCGCCACCTCCGTGTGGGTGTAGCCACCGAAGTAGGCGAGGCTGATGGCCTCGCGCTGCACCTCGGTGAGGGTCTGCAGGGCACCGCGGACGCGGTGCGCCTCGAAGGACGCGTTGGCCGCTTCCGCGGTCGTGTCGTGGTCGATCGGCTGGTTCGTCTGGTGGTACGTCGTGTCGCGGCGGGTGGACGCCTCGGCGGACCGCACCCGGTCGACCGCCTTGCGGTGGGTGATCGTCAGGATCCAGGCGAACGGGCTGCCCTTGTCGGGGTCGTACCGACCGGCGGTGCGCCAGATCTCGAGGAACGCCTCCTGCGTCACCTCCTCGGCCTGCGCCGGGTCGCGGACGACCCGGAGCGCCAGCCCGAAGATCCGGGCGGACGTGGCGTCGTAGAGCACGGCGAAGGCGGCCTCGTCGGCCCGGCCGGCCCGCCTCAGCAGGTCGGCGAGGTCGGGGGACCCGGCGGGGTCGTCCCCGGGAGGCCCGTCGGGCTCCGGGGAGCTCACCGGTCGAAGGTGATCCATGTGTTGATCCTTGCCCACGCGTGGTCGGTTGAGAGTTGTTCGGTACCCGCCCGCGGACGGATTGGACCGCGGTGGAGATTTTTGCCCAGATCCGTTGCGGCAAGATGTCGCGCATGCCCGAGCTCGTGCACTACTCGACCGACGGTGCCGTCGGCACCCTGACCCTCGACTCGCCGCACAACCGCAACGCGCTGTCGCGCCAGCTCGTCGCCGAGCTCTTCGCCGGTCTGGAGCGAGCGGCGGCCGACCCCGAGGTGAAGGTCGTCCTGATCACGTCGAGCGGGCGGGTGTTCTGCTCGGGGGCCGACCTGTCCGAGGCGTCGACGGGCGGCATGGACGAGGGCACCCGCAAGATCGTCGAGCTCCAGCGGCTGATCGTGGCGCTGGACAAGCCCGTCGTCACCCGCCTCGGTGGTGCGGTCCGGGCGGGTGGCATCGGCATCGTCGCCGCCTCCGACATCGTGGTCGCGGCCGAGGACGCGACGTTCGCGCTCACCGAGGTGAAGCTCGGGCTGGCGGCGGCGATCATCTCGTTGACGGTCCACGCCCGGATGCACCCGCGGGCAGCGGCCCTGACGACCCTCGGCGGCGAGGTCTTCACCGGCACCGAGGCGGCGGCGTACGGCCTGGTCACCACGGCGGTCCCCGCCGAGGAGCTCGACGCCGAGGTGGCGCGGGTCTGCGCCTCGCTGGCGACGGGCGCCGCCCAGGGGCTGCGCGAGTCGAAGCGGATCCTCAACCGCGACCTGCTCGCCCGCATCGACGCGCACGGCGACGAGATGGCCGAGCTGTCCTCCCGGCTGTTCGCCTCGGACGAGGCGCGCACGGCGATGACGGCGTTCCTGTCTCGGAAGAAGTGACGGGCAGGTAGGCTTGTCGACTCGCTGAAAACGTTCGAGGGGACAGGCGTGTCGGAAGAGCTGGTCGAGCGGGAGATCGCTGCCGAACAGGCATTCGTGGATCGGGTCTACCGCCAGCTGGAGGTGTCCGCGAAAGCGGCGCAGGACCTCGCCGAGGAGGGCCACAGCCGGGGACGGCTGGGCCACGAGGGTGGGCTGGTCGAGCGGGACGCGATGGTGTTCCAGGCCGCGCGCCGCATCGCGCAGCTCGACGCGGCGCACGAGGGGCTCGTCTTCGGGCGCCTCGACATGCTGCCCGAGCTCGACCCCCAGCCCCGCTACGTCGGCCGGATCGGCCTGCGTGACGACAACCGCGACTCGCTGCTGATCGACTGGCGCGCCCCGGCGGCCGCGGTGTTCTACCAGGCGACGGCGGCCGAGCCCCAGCGCGTCGTACGCCGGCGGGTGCTGCGCAACGACTCCGACGTCGTGGTCGGGGTGGAGGACGAGCTGCTCGACGCCGAGGCCCAGACGGACCTGCCGATCATCGGCGAGGGGGCGCTGATGGCCCAGCTGTCCCGGGCCCGCGACCGGTCGATGCACTCGATCGTCGCCACCATCCAGGCCGAGCAGGACAAGGCCATCCGGGCGCCCGGGCGCGGGGTCGTCTCGATCTCCGGCGGACCCGGCACCGGCAAGACCGTGGTCGCGCTGCACCGCGCGGCGTACCTCCTCTACACCGACCGCCGTCGCTACGAGACCGGAGGCGTCCTCGTCGTCGGTCCCAGCGGCGTCTTCATGCGCTACATCGAGCGGGTGCTGCCCAGCCTCGGCGAGACCGCCGTCGCCCTGCGGTCGCTCGGCGAGGTGGTCGACGGCGTGCGGGCCACGCGGCACGACGAGCCCGCGGTCGCCGACATCAAGGGCTCCGGGGCGATGGCCGAGGTGATGCGGCGCACGTCGCGGCAGCAGGCGCCCGGCAGCCCCAGCGAGTTCCGCATCTTCTGGCGCGACGACACGATCCTGCTCACCCGCGGCCAGCTCGGGGCGATCCGCCGCAACCTGATGTCGCAGGGCCGCCGCAACCGGCAGCTGCCGCGCATCATCGGCACCCTCCTCGACGCGATGTGGCGCCAGGTCCGTGGCGAGCGCGGCCGCGACCGGGGCCGCGAGGCGTTCGACGACGACATGCAGTCCAACCAGGCCTTCCTCGACTTCGCGGCCGCCTGGTGGCCCCCGCTCGACGCGGCCGAGGTGTTCGGCTGGCTGCGCGACCCCGAGTTCCTGGCCCGTGTGGGCGACGGGGTCCTCGGCCCCGAGGAGCAGCGCCTGCTCGCGAAGTCGTGGGCGCAGTCCCCCGACCTCTCGGTGCAGGACATCCCGCTGCTCGACGAGCTGCGCTACGCCCTGGGCGACGTGCCGGCGCGCACCGACGACGAGGCGTCGCTGGCCGACTCCGGCCTGCTCGACGGCGGCGTCGACATGCAGGAGCTGTTCACCGCGGCCGACCGCGAGTTCGCGCCGACCGGCCGGGCCTGGGCGCCGCCGACGCACAAGATCGACGACGACCCCTTCGCGCACGTGCTCGTCGACGAGGCGCAGGACCTGACGCCGATGCAGTGGCGGATGGTCGGCCGTCGCGGGCGCTCGGCGTCGTGGACCATCGTCGGCGACCTCGCCCAGTCGTCCTGGCCGGTGCCCGCCGAGTCCGCCGCCGCCCGTGCGGCGGCCATCGAGGGCAAGGAGCTCCACGAGTTCCACCTCTCGACCAACTACCGCAACTCCGCCGAGATCTACGCCTACGCCGCGGCGTACGCCGAGCGGGTCGGTCTCGACATCGACCTGCCGACGGCGGTGCGGTCGACCGGCGTCGAGCCTGTCGTCCGCCCCGGCGTCGCCGAGGGCGACCTCGAGGCGGCGACGCGGGAGGCGGTCGCCGCGATCGCGGCCGAGGTCGGCGGCACGGTCGGCATCGTGGTGCCCGCCGCGCGCCGCTCGGAGGTCAACGCCTGGCTGGCGTCCTGGCCCGAGTTCGCCGAGGACGCGGCCGGGGCCCGGGCCGCGGTCGACTCGGCGGTCACCCCGTCCGGCGAGGACCGCATCGTCGTGCTGACCGGTCTCGACACCAAGGGTCTCGAGTTCGACGGCATCGTCGTGGTGCGACCTCAGGAGATCGAGGACGAGTCGGCCACCGGCCGCGCCACGCTGTACGTCGTGCTCACGCGCGCGACGCAGCTGCTCACGACCCTGGGCTGACCGCCGGGCCCGACCGGGAGAACATCACCCACGACACGGCCGCGGTGGTGAGCCCGAGCACCCCGAGGCTGACGTTGGTCGACAGCACGATGCTGGACTCGAGCGACCACCCGCCGGTCGCGAGCCGCAGACCCACGAAGACGGCCAGGGACATCACGCAGATGCCCGCCACCAGGGGCCGCTCGCCCAGGCCGTCGACCGTCGTCCTGAGGAAGACGAACAGCGCGACCCCGAGCGCCGCCGGCGCGAGCGTCGACAGCAGATCGGCCTCGCTCGCGTACTGCCTCGACAGCAGGACGGTGAGGAGCGGTCCCGCCAGCCACCTCAGGCCGGCGAAGACGACGATCCCGCAGATCGACGCGACCACGAAGTTCGCCAGCACGACGCGACGGGCCGCCGCCCGGCCGTGGGTCGCCACGCGCGCGCCGATCAGGGGCAGCATCACGATCGCGATCGGCGACGCCGCAGCCGTGAGGACGCCCAGCATGACGAAGAAGTAGTTGAAGACCGCCTCGCGCGTCGGTGCGCCGGCCGCGGCGTACTGGCTGACCGGCAGCAGGAAGAGGGCGGCGTACGCCAGGTCGCCCGGGACGCGGCCGAGGGCCGACCGGACCAGCGAGCCCAGGTTGGGGATGCGGCCACGCGTCGGCCGAGGCAGCCTGAGCAGGACGAAGGCGGCCAGCACGGCGCTGCACGCCGCCCAGAGCAGGAACGTCAGCTCGACGCTCTGCAGCACCGCGACGGCCGCGAGGGCGGGGAAGACGCCGTTGGCCAGCACCAGCAGCCAGGCGCCCTCCCGGAAGCGCATCAGCCCGCGCTGGAAGGCGTAGAGCATCGCGGTGCAGTTGGACGCGTAGGCCATCACCACGATGACGGCCAGGCGCAGCGCGTCGGTGTCGGGGAGGGCGGACGCCCACCGGTCCTCGGGCACCAGCGCGAGGGCCGCCAGCAGGAGGGTCGCGATGCCGGCCGCGGCGACCAGCTGCACGCAGAGGATCCGGAGGCTCTCCTCCATGACCGGCCTGATCGCGATGCGCAGCGGGATCGCGACACCGCCGCCCAGCCCCAGGATCGGGATCAGGAAGGCGAGGTAGCGGCGGTCGACGGAGTAGTCGCTGAGCAGGACGGGATCGCTGAGGACGGCCACGATCTTGTACGCCGCCACGTTGCCGAGCGCCGCGGCCGCGATGCTCGCGAAGGTGACCACCAGGGACGCGCGGGTGCTGCTCCGGGAGTCCGGTGCATCAGCCACAGGTTGTCCCACGTCACTCCGAATCCATCTCGCCTGCACACGTGATCAGGGGTGCGGGCCCGATGACCTGCCAGGGACAGTATCCACTTACCCTGTTTCCCAGCCGACGCGACCTGGAGGGTCTCGGCGCCCGTCCACCCCCACCGCCACGCAGTAAGGTCCCTGCTCATGACTGCTCCGCGCCTGACCGTCGCGGTCACCGGAGCAGGGGGATTCATCGGGCGGCACATGGTCGAGACGCTGCGCCGCGACGGGCACCGCGCCATCTCCGTCGAGCGCACGGGTGAGGCGTCCGGCGACCACGTCGTCGACGACCTCTCCGACCCCAGCTCCCTGGCGGCGGACCTGAAGCGCGCCGGCGTCGAGGCCCTGGTGCACGCAGCGTGGACGGGCCATCCCCGCAGCGCCGGCAACGACTACGCGAGCCAGCTGCGGGACTGCCTCGTCCCGACCACGAACGTCGCCCTGGCCGCGGGCCTGGCCGGCGTGCGCAGCGTGGTCCTCATCAGCTCCGGCGGCGGGATCACCGCGATCCGGCAGCGCACGTCCGCGCCGGCGGCGTACGGGTGGGCGAAGGCGGTGGCCGAGGGGATCCTCGAGGCGCACGCGGAGATGTTCGACTACGCCCTGACGACCATCCGCCCGACCGCCGTCTACGGGCCCGGCCAGCTGCCGGAGCGGGGGCTCGGGGCGGTGAGCGTCTTCGCCGACGCGATGCTCAGCGGTGAGCCGATCCGGGTCCTCGGCCCGGACACGGCGACGCGCGACTACCTCCACGTCGCCGACCTCACCCGGGCCGTGCTCGCGGGCATGACGACCGAGGTCCACGGCGCCTTCGACCTGGGCGGCCCGCGGCCCGTCAGCATCCGGGAGCTGATCGCGGTGCTGGAGTCCGCCACCGGGCTCACCGCCGACGTCGAGCACCTGCCGGCCTCCGGGTTCGACCCGAACGCCGTCGAGCTCGACAACACTCCCTTCCACGCCCTCACCGGGTGGGCGCCGGAGTGCGATCTCGAGCACTCGGTCACCGACGTCATCGACTGGTTGAGGGACCACCGAGCTCACGACCGGTCCCGGCGAGGATGAGTCGGCTCCTCGCCATCACCGGTCGCGCTCCCTACTCGACGACCGAGGAGGCCTTCGTCCAGGACGAGCTGGAGACGATGGTCCGCCACGACGTCGACGTGGTCGTCGTACCGACCAGGTTGGCGACCGACGCGCCCAACGCGGGAGCCGTGCGCAGCGGTCTCGTGGACCGCGTGGTCGCCCAGCCGCTCATCGGCCCACGGGTGCTGCTCGGGGCGCTGGCGACGCTGGTGCGGCACCCCGTGCTGACCGTCGTGGCGGTGACCGAGGCCCTGGTCGGCTCGGGTTCGCTCCGCAACCTGGCGGCCAACGTGGTCTCCGTGCCCAAGGCCCTGTGGGCGGCACGCCTCGCCCGCCGGGTGGGGGCGACGCACGTCCACGCCTACTGGTACGCGCACCAGGCGACGATCGCGATGATCGTGGGCCGGATCGCGGGCATCCCGTGGAGCGCCACCGGCTTCCGCTGGGACATCGACGCCGACAACGCCCTGGACGCGAAGATCGAGCGGGCGGCGTTCCTCCGGGTGGCCGACGAGCTCGGCGAGCGGCTGGTGCGGGAGCGGGTCGCCGCCTCCCGCCGGCCGGGCTGCCCGGTCTACCTGATCCGGACCGGGGTGGAGATGGCGCCGCCGGTGTCGACGGCCGCGCCCGCCCGCCCGCCGGTGCTGTGCTGCCCCGGTGGGTTCGTGGAGAAGAAGGGGCACCGCTTCCTGATCGAGGCGCTGCAGCCCTGGGCCGCGGACGGACGGGAGTTCGAGCTGCACCTCTTCGGTGACGGACCTCTGCGCGCCGACCTCGAGGGGCGCCTGGAGACCTCCGGGCTGGCGCGGCACACCACCCTCCACGGCATCGTCGAGCTGAGCGTGCTCCGCGGATTCCTGCGCGAGCGTCGTCCCGTGGTGGTCCTGCCCAGCATCCGCGCCGACGACGGCCAGGAGGAGGGGATCCCGGTCGTCCTGATCGAGGCGATGGCCGCCAGCTGCCCGGTCGTGTCGACCCGCACCGGCTCCATCCCGGACCTCGTCCTGGACGGGTGCGGCTGGTTGGTGCGGGACCGCGACCCCGAGGCCCTGCGGGTGGCCCTGGAGGACGCCGTGACCCACCCCGACCGCACGGCCGACGTGGTCGCCCGCGCCCGGGAGCGCGTGGCCGGTGAGTTCGACCGTGACGTGTCGGCCATGCGCCTGGTCGAGCTGTGTGAGACCGCCACATGAGGCTGGCCGACGTCCTCCTGCTCGGCGTCGTGGGTGTGCTGGTCTCCTACGGGGCGCTCGCCCTCGTTGCCTTCCGCCGCACCCGTGACCCGGCCACGACCCTGGCGCTGGCCTTCGCGGCGTACTGGACCCTGGTCGGCGGCGTCTACTTCCTGCACGCGAAGCGCACTGCCGGCGGCGCCACCTACACCTACCTCGAGGACCGGCTGTTCCCCGTCACCATCGACGGCGACTACGCGCTGACGCTGCTGGCCTACAGCGTCTTCCTCTTCGTCTGCATCGGCACGTTCATCGCGCTGTCCCGGGCCTACCGGTCGGGGGGCGACGAGGCGCTGTCGGCGTGGGAGCGGCTGTCGCAGCGCTTCGTCCACTGGCGGCTCCTCGTCCTGCTGATCCTCCTGACGGCGGCCAAGCTGCTCGTCGTCCGGTCGCTGATCGCGGCCAACGCCGACGGGGCGAGCCTGTACGAGGCGACGCGCACCGTGAAGGGCGGGTCGGGCCACGAGCTGCTCGTCTACCAGTACCTCAACATCTCCACGTCGTACGCGATGGCCACCGGGTTCGCGCTGTGGCTGGGCTTCGTGAGCGGGCGAGCCAGCTACCGGCCTGCGCACCGCATCGTGATCTGGACCTGCTACCTGGTGCTCCTCGCCGAGGTGGTCGGTGAGAACGCCGTCCTCGGCAACCGGGCGGTCCCCCTCGTCGTGCTCGCGGGTGTCGCTGCGGGCTGGGCACGCTGGCGCTACGTGCCGAGCACCGGTCGAGCCCGCACCAGGCTGACCGTCATGCTGGTCGGGCTCGGGACCGCCGCCCTCCTCGGCCTCGGCGCGATCGGCAACGCCCGCGGTGGCGGGCTCACCACGCCCGGGACGATCGCCACCAGCATCCTCGACAACCTGAAGAACCCCGCCAACGTGCTGACCCAGGTGGGGAACAGCGCCGAGAAGGTCGCGGCGCACATGTCCCTGCTGGGCGTCATCCGCGACGGCCCCGGCCTGCGCGAGCCCTTCGCGGCGAACAGCTATGCGGTCTACGCGACCCTCGTGAACGCGCCCCCCGACCAGGTCTTCACGATCCATCCCGTCGCCGCGTGGTGGCTGCGCGTCGGTCCGGTCGGGGTCGTCCTCGCCGGGCTCCTGATCGGGGTGGTGCTGGCCTTCTTCCAGCGCCTGTCGTTCCGCCCGCGCGGCGCCGTCCTCTCGGCCTTCGCCCTGCCGGCCGCGGTGCTCC
This sequence comes from Nocardioides conyzicola, assembly GCF_039543825.1. Classification (NCBI taxonomy): domain Bacteria; kingdom Bacillati; phylum Actinomycetota; class Actinomycetes; order Propionibacteriales; family Nocardioidaceae; genus Nocardioides; species Nocardioides conyzicola. The sequence continues at coordinate 2,016,674 of NZ_BAABKM010000002.1, forward strand.
CGGCGGCCGGCATCCCTACCATCATGTTGCGCAGCGGTCCCGAGACCACGAGGTCCGTGGTGATCGAGCTGCTGATCATCCCCGCTCTGCTCTGCCTGCCCGCCACCTTGTTCGGACGTACACCCGTCGGTGTCGTCACCGCCGCCCATCAAGCCGTACCCCCCAGATCCTCAGGAGTCAGCACGATGACCACTCCACTGACCAACGACGTGGCCCGAGCCTTCGCCGCCATCCGCCGACGGTGGTGGATCGTGGCCGCGGCGGCCGTGCTCGGCGCGGCGATCGGGTTCGCCGGTGCGTCGTCCGACGACACCGCGACCTACGACTCCAACGTCGCGATGCCCCCGGCGACGAGCACCGATGCCACGTGGACCGCGCCCACGACGCGGATCGCAGCGGACCTCCATTCGTCGCAGACGCAGGCGAAGCTCGGCGCGGTGGTGGACGGCACCACGCTCGTGACGACGGGGACACCCGAGCCGGCAGCCTCCGTGGACATCCGCGTGACGGCCCCGACCGCCGAGAGGGCCGCGGCCGCGACGGCGGCGTACGCCCAGGAGGCGGCCAGCCAGTACGACGCCTACATCCGAGAGCTCGCCGAGGGCCGGATCCGCTCCATCGAGCAGGGCATCGAGGCGATCGGCCAGGGGTCGGGGGACCGGTCGGTCGCGACCCGTGCCGACCTGGCGGTGCAGAAGTCGACCGTGCAGCAGCTGATCGACCGCAAGACCCCCGTCACGACCCCGGACGCCCTCACGTCGGGTGGCTCGACCCTGCAGACGGTCGTCCTGCTGACGATCGCCTTCGCCGGGCTGGCGGCGGCACTGGTGGGCTTCCTCGGGCTCGGCAGCCGGACGCTGCGCTTCACCGACGACGTCACCGACGTCACCGGCGACGGCAGCCTCGTCGCCTCGGTGACCGGTGACGGGAGCTGGGCGATGGGCAGCCTCGTCGACCGCCTCGCCGCGGACAGCGGCCAGTCCGTGACCCTGGTGCCGGTGGGGACGAAGGACATCGACGACCTCCGGGACACGCTCATGGTCGGCGTCACCGATCCGTCCCAGGTCCGGGTCAGCCCGCCGGTCGGTGCCGGCGGGGCCGGCAACCCCGAAGGGCCGGTGCTGCTGGTCGCTCGTCTGGGCGCGGACACGCGTCGCCAGCTCGACGCGAGCCACCGGACCTTCTCAGCGGCCAACTCCCAGTTCGTCGGGGTGGTCGCGGTCGACGGTCACGCCTGACCGGTGCGGTCGGGCTCAGCCCGGCTTCGAGATCAGGACGATGCGGTGGGTCCGCAGGAGCGGCACCGCCCGCAGGGCGCGGAACACGAGCGGGTGCCGCGAGACCCGGCGGGCGATGGGCGGTGCGAGCGTCGTACGTCGCGACCGCAGCTCGCCGTCGGGGAACAGCTCCTTCAGGCGGGACAGGGTGACCTTGCGGACGTCCGGGTTGGCGGGGTTGTCGAAGGAGAAGTCGTAGCTCAGCACCGCGCCGCCGGGGCGGACGAGGCTCCACATCTGCCGGGCCAGCGCCTGCTGGGCGTCGGCGTCCAGGACCGAGGAGAAGACGGTCGACTGGTACACGATGTCGAAGGGCTGCTCGAACGAGAGCCGGGCGGCGTCGCCCGCATGGATCGCGAGTGCCGCGGGGAGCCGGGCGCGGGCGCTCTCGACCCGATCCGCCAGGAGCTCGTTGCCCACCAGGTTCTCGGGCAGGAAGCCCCACCGGAGGAACCGGAGCAGGTTGTCGCCCGTGCCGCAGCCGACCTCGAGAACGCGCAGCTCGGTGAACGGGCGGAACCCCGCCTCGATGAGCATCGTCCGGGTGACCGCGTCGTTCTCCTGGATCCCCCAGAACACGTCGTTGTTGGTGACGGCGTACCGGTCCGCCGGGACGGCGTCCTTCCGGCGCGCGTACTGGGCCTGGACGTCGTCCGCGTTGCTCATCGCACGCGTCCTGCCGCGAGCTGCTCCACGGGTGCCTGGCCGAGCCGGACGAACGGGACGCCGGCGAAGCGGGCCGGGTCCAGGACTCCTCGGCCGTCGACCACCCCGGTGACCCCGGGGAAGTCGGTCGTGCCGGTCGTCGCGTACTCGGGGTGCTCCGTGTGCAGGATGACGGCGTCCACCGGCTCACCCAGGTGGTGCGGCGCCAGCCCGAGCGAGGTCAGCTCGGCGTCGTCGTACCACGGGTCGTGGACGACGCTGGTCGCACCGCGGGCGGTGAGCTCGGCGGTCAGCGGGAAGACGCCGCTGAAGGCGGTCTCCTTGACCCCCGGGCGGTAGCTCGCCCCGAGGACGGCGACCTTCTTGCCGGCCACCGGGCCGGCGATCTGCTCGAGCAGGTCGACGGCGTACGACGGCATGCCCTCGTTGGCCGCCCGGGCGGCCGAGACCACCGTCGCCGACGGGTCGGTGCTGAGGTAGAGCTTCGGGTAGACCGGGATGCAGTGGCCGCCGACCGAGATGCCCGGCCGGTGGAGGTGGCTGAACGGCTGGGAGTTGCAGGCCTCGATGACCTGGTGCACGTCCACGCCGACGTCCGCCGAGAACCGGGCGAACTGGTTCGCGAGCCCGATGTTGACGTCGCGGTAGGTCGTCTCCGCCAGCTTGGCCAGCTCGGCGGCCTCGGCCACGCCCAGGTCCCACACGCCGTTGGGACGCGGGAGGTCGGCCCGGTCGTCGAAGGTGAGCACCTGCTCGTAGAACTCCCGGGCCGCCCGGGCACCGTCCGCGGAGAGGGCGCCGATGAGCTTGGGGTACTTGCGGAGGTCCTCGAACACCCGGCCCGTCAGCACCCGCTCGGGCGAGAAGACCACGTGGAAGTCCGTGCCCTCCTCGAGACCGGACCCGGCCTCGAGCGCCGGCTTCCAGCGGCCGCGCGTCGTCCCGACCGGGAGCGTGGTCTCGTAGCTCACCAGGGTGCCGCGGGTCAGGTGGGCCGCGATGGAGGCGGTGGCCCCGTCCATGATGCCGAAGTCGGGGTTGCCGTCACCGTCCACGAAGAGCGGTACGACGACCACGACCGCGTCCGCCCCGGGGACGGCGTCCGCGTAGTCGGTGGTCGCGCGGAGCGAGCCGTCGCCGACCAGCCGGGCGACGTAGTCGGCGAGGTGTGCCTCACCGGGGAAGGGCTCGACCCCTCGGTTGACGGTGTCGACGGTCGTCCGGTTGACGTCGACCCCCACGACCGTGTGCCCGGCATCGGCGAACTGGGCCGCCAGGGGCAGCCCGATCTTGCCCAGGCCGACAACAGCGATCTGCATAGACGCTTCCTCTCCAACGGACGTGCTCGGCACGCGTCGCGTGTCTCGGAGCAGCGTTCATCATGCCAGCCGCGCCGACGCCGGCCGCCAGCGCTGGGACCCTCGACGCGGCAGTGCGGGAACGACCCGGTTGATACGCTGCCCGCTGCTCTCGCACAGATGACACTCCGACTGGATGGGTAACACTTCTCGGTGATCGAACTCGCAACCCGCGTACGGCTCCATCGCCGGGTCTGGATCGTCTCCTTCGACGTCCTCGCCTGGGTGTGCGCCTTCGTGTCCGCCGCCCTGCTGCGGCTCCTGGGGGTGTCCCAGGTCCCGTGGCTCGCGGTGGTGCTGTGCGGCCTGGCCTCCGGGGTGGTCTTCGTCCTGCTCGGGCGGCTCTTCCGGCTCCACCAGGGCCGGGCCCGGATGGCGAGCCTCGACGAGATGATCCTGCTCGGCCTCGTGGCGCTGCCCACGGGCGTGCTCGTCTTCCTGGTCAACCTGGCCGGGCACTGGATCCCGCGCAGCGTTCCGCTCGGCGCGACCATCGCGTTCGTCGTCATCGCCGCCTGGGGGCGGGCGACCTGGAAGCGGCTCATCGAGCGCGGGTTCGAGGTGCACGCGCCGGACGGCTCCCGGGTGCTCATCGTCGGCGCAGGGGAGGGCGGCTACGACCTGATCCGGTCCATGCTGCACGACCCGGAGCGCCATTGGCAGCCGGTGGGCTTCCTCGACGACGACCCGCAGAAGCGGCACCGGCGGATCCGGGGCGTGCCGGTGCTGGGCACGACGAAGCAGCTCGCCGAGGTCGTCCAGAAGATGGACGCCGACACGGTCGTGATCGCCATCCCGTCGGCGCACGCGGCCTTCATCCGAGACGTCAGCGAGCGGGCGGCTGCGGCCGGAGTGGACGTCAAGGTGCTGCCACCGACGGCCGGGTTGCTGTCGGAGGTGGGCATCCGCGACATCCGCGACATCAACCTCACCGACGTCCTGGGTCGGCACCAGCTCGATACCGACCTCGCGTCGATCGCCCACTACCTCGAGGGCCGGCGGGTGCTGGTGACCGGCGCTGGCGGGTCCATCGGGTCCGTGCTGGTGCAGCAGATCCACGCCTTCAACCCGGCGCGGCTCTACCTGCTCGACCGGGACGAGTCCGCGCTCCACGCCGTTCAGCTCGCCCTGAGCGGGCGGGCCCTGCTCGACAGCGACGACGTGATCCTCTGCGACATCCGCGACGAGGCCGCGGTGCTCGACGTCTTCCGGTCGACGCGCCCCGACGTGGTGTTCCACGCGGCCGCGCTGAAGCACCTCCCGATGCTCCAGCGCTACCCGGCCGAGGCCGTGAAGACCAACATCCGCGGCACGGCCAACGTGCTCGAGGCCGCGCGGGCGGTCGGCGTCGAGAGGTTCGTCAACATCTCGACCGACAAGGCGGCGGACCCGAGCAGCGTGCTGGGCTACTCGAAGCGGATCGCCGAGATGCTGACAGCCGGGTACGCCGACGGCCCGGGCGTCTTCTTGTCGGTGCGCTTCGGCAACGTCCTGGGCAGCCGGGGCTCGGTGCTGACCTCCTTCGCCAAGCAGATCCACGAGGGCGGCCCGGTCACGGTCACCCATCCGGACGTCACGCGCTACTTCATGACGATCGAGGAGGCGTGCCAGCTGGTCGTCCAGGCCGCCGCCATCGGCAGCGCCGGCGAGGCGCTCGTCCTGGACATGGGCGAGCCGGTCCGCATCCTCGACGTGGCCAACCAGCTGATCCGGCAGGACGGCGGGAAGGCGAAGATCGAGTTCACCGGCCTGCGCCCGGGCGAGAAGATGCACGAGGACCTGTTCGGCGAGGGCGAGCCGCGCGACGTACGCCCCGAGCACCCGATGGTCTCCCACGTGCCTGTCCCCGCGGTGTCGCGGAGGTCGACGGACGAGATCGCGGTCAGTGGCCCGCCGGAGTCGATCGTCGACGAGCTCCTGGCCTTCTGTCAGCGGGTGCCCGGTGCCGACCGGCACGTCTCAGCGACGTCGCGACCGTCGCCGTGACGACCAGGCAGAACCACCCGAGCGGGCTCTCGAGCACCGGTTCGGTGAATCCGTAGACGACCTGGGCGGCCAGCGCGAGCAGGACGAACCGCGCGGCCAGTCGACGGCCGGGGTCCTGGTCACGCCGGAGCGCTCGCCAGGCGACCGTCCCGGCGGCCGCGAAGACCGCGACGGCCAGCAGCACGCCGATGAGCCCGACCTCCGGCAGGAGGTCGAAGAGCGAGTTGTGGCCGTGGTAGACGTACTCGCCGGCGTCGGCGTAGATCCGGTCGGCGACCCGGTTGGGGGGTGAGGGCTCCCAGGGGTGGTGCCAGACGGCGCCCCATCCCCATCCGGTGAACGGGCGGTCGTCCGCCACGTGGAGCACCGCCTGCCACAACGGGATCCGGCCGGAGAGCCGGGTGCCGTCCCGGTCCATGGAGCTCGCCAGCGCGTCGAAGTCGGAGAACGCGAAGTAGCACGCCACGGTGGCGGCGAGGACGATGATCGCCGTCTTCCACGGCGGTCCGCGGCGGTCCCGGGCACGGACGGCCAGGAGCCCGACGGCCACCGCGGCGAGCGCGACGACGCCGAGCTTCCCGGTCACGGACTCGGTGAGGTAGATGCCGATGACCAGGATGACGAGGGCGACGATCCAGCAGACGCGGTGGAGCCAGCGGCGGGGGAAGGTGCAGAGCAGCGCCGCGATCGCGATCGCCAGCGTGTACGAGAGGATGTTGCGGTGCAGCCCGATGCCGGTGAGGTACTCGCTGTACGAGAGCGGGTAGTCGATCACGGGCAGCCGCTCGCGCACCTGGTAGAGCGACACCAGGATCACGGCGAGCCCGCCCGTGGCGAAGCCCCCGACGAGGATCCGGACGTCCACGTTGGCCGCCACGAGGACGGCGAGGCTCCCGATCCAGAGGTACAGGAGGACCAGCTGCCCGGTGATGGAGGGATCGATCGACCAGAGCATCGAGACGGTGCCCCAGGCGAGCAGGGCCAGGATCGTGACCGGAGGCCGCGGCAGCCGCAGCCACGGCAGGGTGGCGACGGTCATGACGAGGGTGACCACGGTGGCCAGGTGCAGCGACTCCCGGAACGTGGTCACCACGGTCAGGGGGTTGGACAGCAGGAAGAAGTCGGTCGCCACGACGACGAACCACAGGCCGCCGCGCAGCGTTCCCGGTAGTGCCGCGGTGCGCTCGGGACGGTGGGTCCGGATCCCGTCGCGGAGCGCGTGCAGCCGAGCGAGGGCCACCTACGGCGTCCGTGGCTCGGTCAGGTCGATGCTGCGCCCCTCCCGGGCGGAGAGGAGGCAGGCGTCGGCCACCGCGACCGTCGCCATCCCCTCGCGCATGGTGATGATGTCGCTGGAGAGTCCGACGATCGCGTCGCGGAAGCTCTCGTGCTGGACCCGGAGCGGCTCGGGCTTGGCGATCGCGTAGCGGATGCTGTCGCCCTCGGTCACGCCCCGGAAGGACGCGACCTGGTCCCACTCGGTCTCGACGAGCCCGTTGGCGTGGAAGTAGAGGTCTCCCTGGAGGGTGTCCGCGACCAAGGTGCCCTTCTCGCCCGTCACCACCGTCGTGCGCTCCTTGAGCGGCGAGAGCCAGTTGACGAGGTGGTTGATCACGATGCCGTTGGCCGAGCGCGCCGTGATCGCGATCAGGTCCTCGTGCTCGCGACCGCTCTTGTGGGCGGTCTGGGCCGACACCATGGCGTACGTCGACGAGATGACCCAGGCGGTCAGGTCGATGTCGTGGGTCGCGAGGTCCTTCACGACGCCGACGTCCGCGATGCGGTTCGGGAACGGGCCCTGGCGCCGGGTGGCGACCTGGTGGATCTCCCCGAGCTCCCCGGCCTCCAGCCGCGCTCGCAGGGCCCGCAGCGCCGGGTTGCTGCGCTCGATGTGGCCGACGGCGTTGACGAGGCCGGCGGCCTCGAAGGCGTCGACCAGCTGGAGGCACTCGGACTCGTCGGTCGCGAGCGGCTTCTCGATCAGGGTGTGGACGCCGGCTGCCGCGAGCTCGAGGCCGGTCGGCAGGTGGTACGCCGTCGGCGTGGCCACCACCGCGGCATCGATGCCGAGGGCGAGCAGCTCGGCGACGGAGCCGAGCACCGGTGCGGAGCCCGCCAGGTTGAAGCGGTCGCCGGCCGGGTCGGCGACGCCGACCAGCTCGATGCCGTCCGTGGACTGCAGGACCCGGGCGTGGTTGCGGCCCATCATCCCGATGCCGACGAGGCCGAAGCGCAGCGCCGCCGCCATGTCAGGCTCCTGCCTTCGCCAGCGCGTTGACGGCCGACACGATGCGGTCCAGGTCGTCCCGGCCGAGGCTGGGGTGGACGGGGAGCGACAGGCACTCCGCGGCAGCCCGCTCGGTCTCCGGCAGCTCCACCTCGGCCCGGAACGGTGCCAACCGGTGGTTGGGGATCGGGTAGAACATGCCGCTGCCCACGGCGTACTCCTCGCGCAGGGCGGTGGCGAAGCCGGTGCGGTCCTCCGGCACCCGGATCGTGTACTGGTGGTAGACGTGCTCCACCCCCGGGGCGACCGGCGGCGTCGTCACGCCTTCCAGGTGGGCATCGAGGTAGGCCGCGTTGGCCCGGCGCTGAGCGGTCCAGCCGCCGACCTTCGTGAGCTGGACGCGGCCGATGGCCGCGTGGATGTCGGTCATCCGGTTGTTGAAGCCCACGACCTCGTTCTCGTACTGCCGCTCCATGCCCTGGTTGCGGTAGAGACGCATCAGGCGCTCGGTGTCCGGCCCGTCGACCGAGACCATCCCGCCCTCGCCCGAGGTCATGTTCTTGGTCGGGTAGAGCGAGAACATGGCGAACGTCCCGAACGTGCCCACCGGACGGCCGTCGATCCGTGCGCCGTGCGCCTGGGCCGCGTCCTCGAACACGCGGAGCCCGTGCTCCTCGGCCACGGCCAGGTGGCCGGCCATGTCAGCCGGGTGGCCGTAGAGGTGCACCGGCATGATCCCGGCGGTCCGCTCGGTCACGGAGGCCCGGACGCTCGCCGGGTCCAGGCAGAAGGTCTCCGGATCGATGTCGGCGAAGACCGGGGTGGCCCCGGTGAGGGCCACCGAGTTGGCCGTGGCCGCGAACGTGAAGCTGGGGACGATGACCTCGTCGCCGGCACCGATGCCGCTGCTCAGCAGCCCCAGGTGCAGGCCCGAGGTGCCCGAGTTGACGGCGACGCAGGCGCGGTCCAGCGCGAAGTGCTGGGCGAACTCGGCCTCGAACGCCGCGACCTCGGGGCCCTGCGCGAGCATGCCGCTGCGCATCACGCGGTCGACGGCGGCGCGCTCCTCGTCGCCGATGATCGGCTTGGCCGGCGGGATGAACTCAGGCACTGCGGGTTCCTTTGGTCGAAGTCAGTTGGCTGCGGGGTTCAGCGCACCGTCGACCACGACGTAGTGGTCGGTGCCGGACGAGCTCACCCAGCGGCCGTCCCCGGTCGCGACCAGGGGACGACCCTCGCGGTCGACCCACCCGATCTGGCGGGCCGGCACCCCCGCGACCAGGGCGTGGGACGGCACGTCCTTGGTGACCACGCTCCCGGCGGCGACCAGGGCCCAGGCCCCGATGGTCACGGGGGCGACGCAGACGGCGCGGGCGCCGATCGCGGCCCCTTCCTCGATGGTCACGCCGACCGCCTCCCAGTCGTCGGCCGACTTGAGGTCGCCCTCCGGGGTGACGGCGCGGGGATACGTGTCGTTGGTGAGGACCACCGCGGGACCGATGAAGACGCCGTGCCCGAGCCGGGCCGGCTCGTAGACGAGGGCGTAGTTCTGCACCTTGCAGTTGTCGCCCAGCGTCACCCCGGACCCGATGTACGCGCCTCGGCCCACTACGCAGTCCCGGCCCAGCCGGGCGTGCTCGCGGACCTGGGCGAGGTGCCAGATGGAGCTGCCCTCACCGATGACGGCGCGGTCGTCGACGTCGGCCGATGGAGCCACTCTCGTCGTCACTGCGCTGCCGCTCCGATGCTCGCCACCGGCGTCACCCCGTCCACTGGACCGTGACCGCCCACCAGCCGGGTCGGTCCCGGCGCGGCGGCGACCGGCATCGTATCCGAAGCGGTCCGCGGCCCGGCCGGACCGAGGCCGGTCATCGCTTCCCGCCGGCGGTCGAGACGTCCCGGAGCTGCTGCGCCATCCGGTCTGCGATCGCGCCGAGGTCGTGGTGGACGAGGACGTAGTCGCGACCGTTGCGCCCCATCCGCTCCCGTTCGGCGGGGTCGGCGCGGGCCAGGCTCAGGAGAGCCGCGGCGAGCGCCGCGGGGTCCTCGGGCGGCACCGACAGGCCGCCGTCGCTCTCGAGCACGGCGTTGATCGGCGTGTTGACGGCGATCACGACCGGCCGGGCGGCCGCCATGTAGTCGTACAGCTTGTTGGGGCTGATGCCGTTCAGGTACAGAGGAGAGTCCCGCCAGGTGATCACGAGGACGTCCGCCTCCTCCAGGAGCGCCGGGATGTCCTCCTTCGAGATCGGGTCCTCGAACGTGACGGTGGTGAGGCCGAGCGAGCGCGCCATCCGGTCGAGCGCGGCCTTCTCCTTGCCCTGGCCGACGAGGCGCAGGGACATCGGTGGTGCCTCGGGGTCCTGCTCGACCAGCGCCCAGGCGTCGATCAGGGTGTCGAGGGCGTTGGGCACGCCGTGCGCGCCGGCGTACAGCACCGTCACGGGGCCGGTCGCGCCGCGGGCCACCTGCTCGCGCGCCTCGATCGACCCGGCGTCGACGCCGTTCGGCACGCGGACCATCGGCGGTGGGGACGAGCAGACGGAGCGCACGTGCGCCTCGCTCCCCGGGAGCACCAGGAAGATGACGTCGGCCGACGAGTAGAGGATGCGCTCGATCCCGCTCATCAGGAGCACGAGCGGGTGACGGCGCGACATGCCCATCAGCTCGACCAGGGAGAGCGGCCACAGGTCGCGGACCTCCAGGGCGAAGGGCACCCGGAAGAAGCGCGCCACGATCAGCGCGGCGAGCGCGCCGAAGAGGTGCGGGCTCGAGCCGAGCACGACGTCGGGGCGCTCGCGACGCGGCGTGCGGGCGGCCTTGACCAGGACCCGGACCGCGAAGTCGACCATGTTCAGGACGCGCCGTACGCCGTTCGCGGGCGCCACGCCGACGTCGACCGTCTGGAACCTCTTCGCGGTCGAGTAGCCGGCGTCGCCGAGATTCCAGTAGTGGGCGCGGCCGGAGATGATCACGGTGTCGACGTTCTGGCGCTCCTCCATCAGCCGGGTGAGCGTGGCGTGCCGGGTGATGCCCGGGGCCGACTCCGGGATGGCGTACTGGTTGACGAGCCAGACCTTGAGTGCTCGTCCGGTGGTCACGAGAGGGCCCTTCTGACGGTGGCGAGCATGATCAACAGGTCGCCGGTCAGCGAGCGCGAAGCGACGTACTGCTGGTAGATCTCGAGCTTGTGGGGCATGACGATGGTGCGGTAGGCCTCGACCGGGTCGGGGTAGCGGGCCAGGACCGCCTCCTCGTCGAACAGCTCGACGGCCGCGGGGTCGGTGATGCCGGGCCGGACGGAGAGGACCACCGCCCTGGCCTCGTCGGGCCAGTCCTCGACGTACTGCGGGACCTCCGGCCTGGGGCCGACCAGGCTCATGTCACCGGCGATCACGTTGAACAGCTGGGGGAGCTCGTCCAGCTTGGTCCTGCGCAGCTGCCGCCCGAGCCGCGTGATCCGCGCGTCGCCGGAGACGGTGACCTGCGGGCTCGGTGCCGGGGAGGACGCCATGGTCCGGAACTTGAGGATCTGGAAGGGGCGGCCGTGGTGACCCACCCGTGTCTGCCGGAAGAGGACCGGCGACCCGTCGAGGACGCGGACGAGGACGGCGACGGTCAGCAGCACCGGGGAGAGCAGGACCGCTCCCACCCCTGCGCCCACGAGGTCGACGATGCGCTTGAGCACGGTCACGTCCCCGCGAGGCAGGACCGGACGGCCGCGATCACGCGCTCGACCTGGCGGTCGGTCAGCGCGGACGAGATGGGCAGGCTGACCACCCGCTCGAACGACTCGCTGGCCACCGGGAACTCCTCGTCGTGGAGGTCGTAGCGCTCGCGCCAGTAGCTCATCTTGTGCAGCGGGATGAAGTGGACGCTCGTGGCCACACCGACGGCGCTGAGGGCCGCCACGAACGCGTCGCGGTCCACGGGGGCGTCGAGGAGACGCACGCTGTAGAGGTGCCAGGCGTGGGTCGTGCCGGCGTCGGGCGCGGCGGGCAGCTCGAGCGGGAGCTGGGCGAACGCCTCGTCGTAGCGGGCGGCGATCTGCTGCCGACGCTGCCGCATGTCCTCGGCCCGGGAGAGCTGGACGCGACCCATCGCGGCCGCCATGTCGGTCATGTTGTACTTGAAGCCGGGGGCCACGACGTCGTACTGCCAGCTCGCCCCGACCCGCGTGTAGCGGTCGAGGACGTCGCGGTCGATCCCGTGCAGGCGCATGGTGCGGACGCGCTGCGCGATGCGTTCGTCCGGCGTCGTGAGCATGCCGCCCTCGCCGGTCGTCATCGTCTTCGTGGCGTAGAAGCTGAAGACCGTCGCGGCCGAGGCGGAGCCGCCGACCGTCCGGCCCGCCCGGGCGGCCGGGAACGCGTGCGCGGCGTCCTCGACCGTCACGAGGCCGTGCTTCGCGGTGAAGGTCTCCAGGGAGACGGGCTCCATGGGCAGGCCACCGAAGTGCACCGGCACGACCCCGCGGGTGCGCGAGGTGACCTTCTGCTCGGCGAGGTCGAGGTCGAGCGTGAGGGTGGTCGGGTCGACGTCCACGAACACCGGGTCCGCCCCCAGGTAGCGGACCACCTCGGCGGAGGCGGTGAAGGTCCACGTGGGCACGAGGACCTCGTCGCCCGGGCCGATCCCGGCCGCCTCGAGGGCCAGGTGGAGCCCGGCCGTCGCGCTGTTCAGGGCGACGGCGTGGGCCGCGCCCACGCGCTCGGCGAACTCGCGCTCGAACGCGGCCGTCACCGTGCCCGTCGTCAGCCAGCCCGACCTGATCGCCTCGCTGACTGCCGCTGCTTCCGACTCGCCGACGTCCGGCTGGGCGAACGGGATGGTCTCGTCGAGCGTCGCGATGATGAAGTCCTGAGATCGGGGAGCGTTGACCCGCGGATCGTACCTAAGTCCGGGCGCGGGGCCCGACGCGCGTGCGGAGTGGTTGCAGGCGGTGGGTTCTGTCGCCATGATGCGCGACGTGACCCGAGCCTGGAGCGTCGTCGTCGTCCTCACCGCGCTGCTGGTCGCCTCGCTCCCGACCGCCGTCGTCGCCGACCCTGCTCGGCTGCCCCGCCTGCATGCCACGACCGGCGCCCACCCGGGCGTCTTCGACGAGCGCGGCGCGCGGGTGCTCCTCAACGCCGTCAACGTCAACGGGCTCGGGGAGTACTACCAGGCGAACCCCGACTTCGCGACGACCGTGCCGGTGCGCCGGTCGGACTTCGCGGAGATCGCCCGGCGGGGGGTTCAGCTCGGTGCGGCTGGTCGTGAGCTGGTCGCGGTTGGAGCCGACCCGGGGTGCGTACGACGAGGCCTACGTCGCGCGGATCAAGAGGGCCGTGCGGCAGGCGGCGTCGTACGGGCTCTACGTGGTGCTCGACATGCACCAGGACGCCTGGGGCGTCGCCGTCGACACCCCGCCCGGCGTCACCTGCCCGGACGGCACCAGCCCCGCGAACGGCTGGGACGGCGCGCCGGAGTGGGCCACTTTCACCGACGGTGCCACCACGTGCCGCAACGGCGAGCGCGAGCTGGCGCCGGCGGTGCGGCACGCCTGGGAGAGCTTCTACGCCGACAGGCACGGCATCCAGACCCACCTGGTGCGGACCTGGGCCCGGCTCGCCGGTGACGTCGCCACGAACCCCGCCGTCGCCGGGTTCGACCTGCTCAACGAGCCCGGCTTCGGCACCACCCCCGGCGCGGACGTCGACGGCCTGGGGGCGTTCTACGGCAGGGCGATCACGGCGATCCGCCGCGCCGAGCGCCGCGCCGGCGGTTTCCACCACATCGTGTTCTTCGAGCCGGGCGTGCTCTGGTCGGCCGTCGGGTCGAGCCCGACGCCAGCGCGGTTCACCCAGGACGAGAACATCGTCTTCGCTCCCCACGTGTACGCCGAGAGCATCTCGCCGAACACGATCGAGAGCGGCTTCGCGTCGGCCCGGGCCACCGCGGCGTCGTACGGCGTGACCGTGTGGGTCGGGGAGTGGGGCTTCTTCTCCGCCGACCCGGCGGACGACGCCGACGAGCTCGACCGCTACACCGACGCGCTCGACACCCACCAGTACGGCGGCGCGTGGTGGAGCTGGAAGCAGGCGTGCGGCGATCCCCACGTCATCCACCAGCCCGGCGGTCTGCCCGACTCCGTCTCGCCCAGCCTGATCCGCTACTCCTGCCCGTCGGGCGCCCGGGCGACCGGCCCGGCGCCGGCGTACGCCCAGGCGCTCCTCCGCCCGCTCGCCCGCGCCGTGCCGGGGAGGATCAAGCGGCTCCGGTCCGACGGCCGCGCCGGCACCTTCGACCTCGTGGGCACGCGGGACCGCACGGCCGACCGGTGCGCGCTGCGGGTGTTCGTGCCGAAGGTGTGGGCGAAGGAGAAGGTCCGGGTCACGGGGATCGACCGGCTCCGGCGCCACCACCGGCAGGGCAACGTGGTCCTCTCCGGCTGTGTCCACCGGAAGTTCCGGCTTCGCATCGGGTGAGTGGGCGCAACTAGAGTTCGGCCATGACGACGACACCCTCTGCCCGGGAAGCCATCGCGGCCATCCAGGGGCACGAGGCGTGGGCGATCATCCGGCGCTCCACGCGGGCCGGCGACCGGCCGACGGTCGGGATCGTCGGCGGCCGCCGCAGCGTCGTCGACTCGATCCTCGACGTACCGCTGACCGAGGGCGTGCCCGAGGCCGGGCACATCGCCGACCGGCTGGTGGCGATCCCGTTCCGGCAGGTGCAGGAGCGCGGCTTCGAGGCCCACGACGACGGCACCCCGCTCGTGGTGGTCGACGTCGAGTCCGAGCTGGAGTTCTCGGTGGCGGAGGTGGTCGACGCCATCGACGACACCGGCGTCGACTTCGCGGACCGTGGCGGCTTCGAGACCGACGACGCGGAGTACGGCAAGCTCGTCGAGGCGATCATCCGCGACGAGATCGGCCAGGGCGAGGGCGCCAACCTGGTCATCGGGCGCCACTACCGGGCGAGCGTCGCCGACTGGAGCGCCGCCACGGCGCTCACCGTCTTCAGGCGCCTGCTCGAGCGCGAGCGCGGGTCGTACTGGACCTACGTCTTCTTCACCGGCGACCGCTACCTGATCGGCGCGAGCCCCGAGCGGCACGTCTCGATCCACGGTGGCGACGTGCGGATGAACCCGATCAGCGGGACCTTCCGGCTGCCCGCCGACGCCGGCCCGGCGCTGAAGCCGCAGCTGCTCGACTTCCTCGCCGACGAGAAGGAGATCTACGAGCTCTTCATGGTCGTCGACGAAGAGCTGAAGATGATGTGCGACATCTGCCACGAGGGCGGCCAGGTGCTCGGGCCGTTCCTCAAGCCGATGAGCCGGCTCGTCCACACGGAGTACCTCCTCGCCGGCCGCACCAACCGGGACCCCCGGGAGGTCCTGCGCGACACGATGTACGCCGCCACCGTCACCGGCTCACCGGTGGAGAACGCGTGCCGGCTGATCAAGCAGTACGAGTCCGTCGGCCGCGGCTACTACGGCGCCGCGCTGGCCATCCTCGGCCGCGACGAGGAGGGCGGACCGGTCGTGGACAGCCCGATCGTCATCCGCACGGCCGACGTCGGGCTCGACGGCCGGCTCACGGTCACCGCCGGCGCGACCCTGGTGCGCGACTCCGACGCGGCGTACGAGGTGGCGGAGACGCATGCCAAGGCCGGTGGCATCCTCAGCGCCTTCGGCCTGGTGCCGCCCGCGCCGACGCCGAACGTCGACGTCGCGGAGCTCGTCAACGACGAGGACGTCCTGCTCGCGCTCAACAGCCGCAACCGTCGGCTGTCGAGGTTCTGGCTCACCGACCAGGGCGGCGCCGCGCCCGACCCGCGGCTCGCGGGGAGGTCCGTCGTCATCGTCGACGGCGAGGACGACTTCGTGAACATGCTGCGGCACGTGCTCGGCGTCTTCGGGATGACCAGCGAGGTGGTCCGGCACGAGGAGTACGCGCCGGGCGTGCTCGACGGCTTCGACCTCGTGATCGTCGGTCCCGGGCCGGGCGACCCGCGCGACGGGGACGACCCGAAGATGGCGCAGCTGCGGGCCGCGGTCGCCGAGCTGATGGCGGCCGAGCGGCCGTTCCTCGCGGTCTGCCTGGGGCACCAAGCGCTGTGCCACCACCTCGGGATCCCGCTCGCCTACAAGGACATCGTCTTCCAGGGGACGCAGTCGCCGGTGAGCATCGACGGGCGCACCGAACGGGTCGGCTTCTACAACACCTTCGTCGGTCGCCTGGGTGCCGAGGGTGCCCCCGACGGCGTCGTCGTCGAGGCCGATGTCCAGACCGGTGACATCCACCTGGTGCGGGGTCCGCACTACCGAGGGATCCAGTTCCACGCCGAGTCGATCCTCACCGAGCACGGCTTCGACCTGCTGCACACCCTGGTGCGTGACCTTCTGGTCGAACCCGGCGACAACCCGACGGCCGGGCGGTAGGCTTCGCCCTACGGCGGTGCCGTTCGTGGGCCCGGTGAAGACTGCCCCCCAGCTTCATCGGGCCCTCCGCCATCTCCTCACTAGGTTGGGCCCGTGACGATGCCGGAGCCCGACGTGGTCGTGGTCGACCACCACGACTCCTACACCTGGAACCTCGTGCACCTCGTCGCCTCGGTGACCGGCGTGCTGCCGACCGTCGTCCAGCACGACGAGGCCTCCGTCGAGGACGTGCTGGCCCACTCCCACGTCGTGCTCTCTCCCGGTCCGGGCCACCCGGCCGAGCCGGCCGACTTCGCGGTCGGCGTCGAGGTGCTGCGCCGGGCGGCGCGGCCGGTGCTGGGCGTCTGCCTGGGCATGCAGGGCCTGGTGACGGCGTACGGCGGGACCGTCGGCCGGGTCGAGCCCGCGCACGGCGAGGTCGCCGCGGTCGACCACGACGGTCGGGGCGTCTTCGCCGGCCTGCCGTCGCCGCTGACGGCCGTGCGCTACCACTCGCTGGCGGCGCTCGTCGTGCCCCCGGCGCTGGAGGTGACCGCGACCGTGGGCGACGTGGTGATGGGCGTCCGGCACCGCACCCTGCCCCTGGAGGGCGTGCAGTTCCACCCGGAGTCGATCCTCTCCGAGCATGGTGCCCGCCTGGTCGCGAACTTCCTGGGGCTGGCGTGAACGCGGACCCGGTCGCCTTCTTCCGCTCGGTCGCGTCGTCGCACGAGCGCTGCTGCTGGCTCGACGGCGGCGGCGCCCGCGAGTGGTCGGGCCGACGGTCGCTCGTCGGCTGGCTGGCACCCGAGGACGTCTCCCTGACGTACGACGCTGCCGCGCGGCTGGTCACCCGCCATGCGAACGGCCGGGCCGAGGTGGTCGGCGACGACCCCTTCGTCGTGCTCGAGGCGGAGCTGGCCGCCGGGTCGCCCACCGACCAGTGGTTCGGCTACTTCGGCTACGCCTGCCGGCCGGACCTGCCCGCGTCGTACGGCTCCGGCCTGCCCGACGCCGTGTGGATGCGGCCGAGCCAGGTACGGCTCTTCGACCACGAGGTTCTCGGGCACTTCACGAGGTTCTCGGGCACTGCAGAGGCCCAGAAGTTCAGGGATACCCGGTCAACCGGGTATCCCTGGGATGCCCCCTCGACCTACGCCACCGCCTTCCAGCAGGTCCAGGAGCAGCTCCACGCCGGCAACAGCTACGAGGTCAACCTGACCTACCGCATGGCGACGCAGAGCGACCTCGACCCGGTGACGGCGTACCTCCGGCTGCGCGAGCTCAACCCCGCGCCGTACGCCGGGTTCGTCCAGCACGACGTGCCGGGCGCACGCGCCTGGCTGCTCAGCTCCAGCCCCGAGCGGTATGCACTGGTCGGGGCCGACCGGACGCTGGAGACCAAGCCGATCAAGGGCACCACGCCCCGCGGCGCCACGGTCGCGGAGGACGAGGAGCTCAGGCGGCAGCTCGCGAGCGACCCGAAGACACGTGCCGAGAACCTGATGATCGTCGACCTGCTCCGCAACGACCTGTCGATGGTGTGCGAGCCCGGCACGGTCGAGGTCCCGACGCTGATGGACGTCGAGTCCTACGAGTCCGTGCACCAGCTGGTCAGCACCGTCCGCGGGCGACTCCGCCCGGAGGTCACCACCGTGCAAGCACTCCGCGCGCTCTTCCCCGCCGGCTCGATGACCGGTGCGCCCAAGCTGCGCACCATGCAGGTGATCGAGGACGTCGAGGAGACGCCGCGCGGCCCGTACGCCGGGGCCTTCGGCTGGATCAGCGCCGACGGTCGGGCCGACCTCGGGGTGGTGATCCGGAGCCTGATGACCGCCGGCGACGGCCGCTACCTGCTCGGCACCGGCGGCGGGATCACGGTCCGCTCCGACGTCGACGGCGAGTGGGCCGAGTCCCACTGGAAGGCCGAGCGGCTCCTCGCCGCGTTGGCATCATGGTCCGGTGACGACGATGGCTGAGCCGGTGCCTGAGGAGCGGCACGCGTCCTGGCTGGAGCTCTTCTTCGACCTGGTCGCGGTCGCCGGGATCGGCGCGCTCGCCCACCTCCTCGAGGCCGACGACTCCAGCACCGGCCTCGCGATCTACGTGATCGCCTTCGCGGCCATCTGGACGATCTGGGCCTGCTTCACGCTCTACTCCAACATCCGGGGCGAGGCCGTGCGGACCTCGACGATGCTGCTCGGGATGGCCGTCCTCGGCGTGATGATCGCGGCCATCCCCGAGATCCGCGCCGAGCACGCCACGGCGTTCGCGATCGCGTACGTCGTCGGCCGGATGATCGCCGCGCGTCCCTGGCAGCGGAGCACGGTGGTCGTGGACCTGCCGGTGGTCCAGGCGACCTTCGGCGTGATCCCGTGGGTGGTGTCCTGGTGGTTCGACGGCACCGTCCAGTACGCCCTGTGGGCGGCGGGGCTGGGCATCGACCTGCTGCTCCAGCTCACCACGACCCGCGACGAGCTGCTCACCAAGACCCAGGCCCGCCTCGACCGGATCCTCGCGGGCCGCAAGAACGCGCCGCCCCAGCGCGGCGGTCCGCGCGGCCCCCGCGAGATCCCCGCGACGATCAGCGCCGCCGACTCCGACGTCCCTCTGCTGGGCGAGCGTCTCGGCCTCTTCGTGCTGATCGTGCTGGGCGAGGGGCTGGTGCAGATCATCGACGCCGCCAGCGAGACCGAGTGGGACCGACCGCTCGCGGTCACGGGTGCCGGTGCGTTCGCCCTGGTCTTCGGGCTCTGGGGCCTCGGCGTCCGCTACGGGTACGCCGGAGTCGCGCTGCTCCCCGAGCGCGGGCTGGCGCCCCGGCTGTCCTGGTCCGCGCACCTGGTCGCGACCATGGCCCTGGCCACCGTCGTCGCGGTGCTCGGTGGCCTGGTCGCCGAGCCGGGCGAGGAGCCCAGCGACCACGTCCGCTGGCTGGTCGTGACGGCGTACGCCGGCTACGCGCTGCTGGCGGTCGCCGTCCACGTCGTACGCCGTGACCTCCCGCGCGCCGCGTGCGTCGGCGTACCGTTCGCGGTCGCCGCCGCGGTCGTGGCCCTCGCGCCGGGGATCGCGGCCGAGGGCGTGGTCTGGACCCTGGCCGCCGGCGTGCTGGTCGCGGTCGTCGCTCACCGCCGCGTCATCCCGTAGTCACACAACGGGTCTACCCTCGGAGGCATGGAGAACCCGCACGTCATCGTGCTCTTCGGTGCCACCGGCGACCTGGCCCGCCGCAAGCTGTTGCCCGGCATGCTGCGCCTGTGGGAGGCCGGCCTGCTCGACGACTCCCGCATCGTCGGCACGTCGCTCGAGGACATCGACACCGAGACCTTCGTCAAGATCGCGCGGAGCTCGTGCGACGAGTTCGGTCACCGACCCGTGACGGACGAGCGCTGGGAGCCGTTCTCGGAGATGCTGACCTACGTGCCGCAGTCCGCCGGCCCCGAGGCGCTGGCCGCCGCGGTGCGCGAGGCCGAGGCCAAGGTGACGCAGCCCGGCCGCGAGACCAACTTCCTGCACTACCTGAGTGTGCCGCCGAAGGCCGCCCTCGACGTGGTCCGCCAGCTCGACGAGGCCCACCTGGTCGAGCGCTCCCGGATCATCATGGAGAAGCCGTTCGGCACCGACCTCAAGAGCGCGAGGAAGCTCAACGCACGGCTCCACCAGGTCTTCGACGAGTCGCAGATCTTCCGGATCGACCACTTCCTCGGCAAGGAGGCGGCGCAGAACATCCTGGCCTTCCGCTTCGCCAACGGCCTCTTCGAGCCGATCTGGAACCGCAACTTCATCGACCACGTGCAGATCGACGTGCCCGAGACCCTCGGCCTCGAGGACCGTACCAAGTTCTACGAGTCGACCGGCGCCTACCGCGACATGGTGGTCACCCACCTGATGCAGGTGCTCGCCTTCATGGCGATGGAGCCGCCCACCTCGCTGGCGCCGGGACCGATCAGCGACGAGAAGAACAAGGTCTTCCGCTCGATGCGGCCGCTCGAGCCGCACAACGTCGTCCGCGGGCAGTACAGCGGCTACCGCCAGCACCACGACACCGCCGACGACTCCGACACCGAGACGTTCGTGGCGCTCAAGGTCGAGATCGACAACTGGCGCTGGGCGGGCGTGCCGTTCTTCCTGCGCACCGGCAAGAAGATGGCGGAGGGCGCGCGGATCATCTCGATCGCGTTCAAGGAGCCCCCGCTGACGATGTTCCCGTCCGGCTCCAACGCCGGGACGCAGGGCCCCGACCACCTCACCTTCGACCTGGCCGACCAGTCGAAGATGTCGCTGTCGTTCTACGGCAAGCGGCCCGGTCCGGGCATGAAGCTCGAGAAGCTCTCGATGCAGTTCGCGACCCACGACACGAGCTCCGCCGGTGCCGTGCTGGAGGCCTACGAACGGCTGATCCACGACGCGATCCGGGGCGACCACACGCTGTTCACCACCGCCGACGGCATCGAGACGCTGTGGGAGAAGTCCGCGCCGCTGATCGAGAACCCCGCGCCGGTGCGTGCGTACTCGCCCGGCAGCTGGGGGCCCAACGCGATCCACCAGCTGATCGCGCCGCACGCCTGGCGACTGCCGTTCGAGCGCTCCTGGCGCGACCCCAACGCGACCGGCTAGGGACTAGACCCGCGTCGCGCGCCGCTGGCCGTCGTCGGAGTACTCGACGCCGCCCATGTCCACCGTGCGCTGCGCGTTGGCGAGCGCGGCGACCGTGACGGTGCCGAGCGGTCCGACCCGGTCGAAGACGGCGGTGGTGCCGGACGCGATGCCGTCGTGCTCGACCCGGTCGGTCGCGAGCAGGCCGATCTCCACCCCGACCGGCGTCCGCGCGAGCGTCAGCGCGATGTCGGTGTTGATGTACTCGACGCCGTTCGAGCCCCAGTTGGTCACCATGCTGGCGCCGTCGGCGGCGGCCGCGACGGCCTGGAACGGCGTGAGCGGCTCGTCCGGCACCACGGGGATCGCGCTGCTCCAGGAGGCCTTGCGGTCGGCGTTCTGGTGCTCGGTGAAGTTCTGCGACCACGGCGACGAGGACCGCAGGTAGGGCACCCGCGGCTCGTCGGTCTCCGGTGCCACGTCGAGCGGCGGCGGGGAGGGCCGGTCGTCCGGCTGCCAGACCTCGCCCGGCGCGGTGGCCGACGGCTTCAGGAACGTCGCCGACGCCCGTGCCACCCGTACGTCGCCCTGCGTCAGCGTCACGTCGACCAGGCAGATCCGCGACCCCTCGCGGACCACCGACGTCTCGAACGTGCAGGGCCGCATCCGCGCCGCCTTGAAGAGGTCCACCACCCACCGCGCCGGCCGCAGGTCGGTGCGGCCGGTCGCCTCCAGGCACTGCTCGGCGGCCCGCGCGAGGGCGCCGCTCACGGCCACCCCGTGCAGCTGGTCGTCGCTCCACATGCTGCAGGCGAGCGCGGTCGGGACGAGGTCGTCCCCGTCGTGGGTGAAGAAGGAGATCTCGTCGGTCACGGGGACATTGTGGGGGACTGCCCCGGCGTCGACGTCGGCGCGGCCTCGGCGAGGGCCGCGAGCAGCGCCTTCGTGCCGGTCACGACCTGCGCGCGGTCGTACGGCGTCGGCTGGGCGGCGTTGACGCTCTGCACCAGGCCGCCGGTCTGGACGAACCCGGTGACCAGCACGCCGGCCTTCTTCGCGCTCACGACCAGGCGGGCGGAGTCGGCACCCGCGACGTCGACGGGCTTCAGCTGCGCGCCGGTCGCGCCCATGGCGTCGAGCGCCGCGTCCAGGCCGCCGTCGAAGTAGAGGTAGCTGACGTCGTACGCCGCGCCGCCCTTGGCCGCCGGGGTGAACGTGCACCGCGGTGCGTCGGCGGTCCCCGCGTTCTCGTCCACGTCCGCGCCGACCAGACGGCTGACGGCCTTGGCCGTGAGCGCGTCGCAGGGGCTCCAGCCGACGCCGGCGATGGCGGAGGCGTCGGGCGAGGACGCGGTGGACGGGTCGGAGCCGTCGGAGGAGCAGCCGGCGAGGACGGTCGCCGCGGCCGTCGCGGCGACCAGCATCAGGGCGCGCATCAGGCCGGGGTCCAGTCCGGGACGGGCGAGGCGGCGCCGGGCAGCCACAGGGTGAGGCGGGCGCCGCCGCTGGGCGCGTCGTCGGCGGTGACGTAGCCGGAGTGGCGCTCGGCGACCTGCCGGACGATCGAGAGCCCGAGCCCGGAGCCGGACATCCCGCGCGACTCCTGCGAGCGGTAGAACCGGTCGAAGACGTGCGGACGGTCGGCGGCGGCGATGCCCGGTCCCTCGTCGTCCACCGTGAGGGTGCCGTCGAGCAGCCGCACCGTGACCCGGCCGTTCTCCGGGCTCCACTTGGCGGCGTTGTCGAGGAGGTTGGTGACCGCCCGCTCGAGCCCGGCGGACTCCCCGATCACGTACCAGGGCGACATCTCGATGTCGAAGGACAGGCCGGGCGCCCGGCGGCGGACCCGTGCGATCACGCGGTCGACCAGCTCCGGGACGTCGACCGGCTCGACCACGTGGGTGAGGGGCTCGTCGCGAGCCAGCTCGACGAGGTCGCCGATCAGCGTGGTGAGCTCCTCGATCTGCGCGTGCACGTCGTCGAGCAGCTCCGCCCGCGCCTCGGGCGGGAGCCCGACGCCGTCGGTCCCGTCCACCTGGCTGAGCAGGTCGAGGTTGGTGCGCAGCGAGGTGAGCGGCGTGCGCAGCTCGTGGCCGGCGTCGGCCACCAGCTGGCGCTGCCGGTCGCGGGAGGCGGCGAGGGCCGCGAGCATCTGGTTGAACGCGAGGGCCAGGCGGGCGATCTCGTCGTCGCCCTCCACGGGCAGCGGACGCAGGTCCTCGGTGCGGGCGATGTGCTCGGCGGCGTCGGTGAGCCGGCGGACCGGACGCAGGCCGTTGCGAGCCACACCCCAGCCCGCAAGGCCTGCGCCGATCACCCCCGCGAGGCCGAAGAGCAGCATCACGGTCCCGAGCTTCGCCAGCAGCGCCTCCTGGGAGTCGAGGGGCTGCATGATCACCATCGTCGAGCCGTCGTCGCGGTGCACCGCCGCCATCCGCCACCGGGTGCCGTTGCTGCTGACCGTCCGGATCGAGGACTTCTTCAGGTCCTTGGCCACGGCTTCCTCGGGGGCGCCCATCAGCCGCTTCATCTCGGCGGTGTCCTGGGCGCGCACCACGCTGCCGCCGACGCTGTCGAGGCAGGCCACCCAGACGTCCGAGGCGCCGAAGTACTCCGCAGGCACCTCCAGCCTGGGGTCGCACACGATGGCGGTCTTGGTGGTCTCGGCGCGGTGCATCAACGAGTCGTCCAGCGTCGCCTGCAGCTGCATCCGCACGGTGATGTAGGCGCCGAGCGCCATCAGCGCGACCGTGGCTCCGGCCGCGAGCGTGGTCAGGATCGTGACCCGGGAGGCGAGCGACCTGCGGTAGTGCCAGCGGCCGTCCGGGTCGGGAGGTGGCAGGACGGTCACGATTCCTTCAGCACGTAGCCGACACCGCGCACGGTGTGGATCAGCCGGGACTCGCCCTCCGCCTCGGTCTTGCGGCGCAGGTAGCCGACGTACACCTCGAGCGAGTTGGCCGTCGTCGGGAAGTCGTAGCCCCACACCTCCTCGAGGATGAAGGACCGCTCCAGCACCCGCCGCGGCCGGCGCAGGAACATCTCGAGCAGCGTGAACTCCGTGCGCGTCAGCTCGATCGCGCGCTCGCCGCGCCGCACCTCGCGGGTGGCGATCTCCATGGTGAGGTCGGAGAAGCCGAGGACCTCGTCCTCGTCGTCGTCACGGGGTACGGCGCGCCGCAGCAGCGCCCGCAGCCGGGCGAGCAGCTCCTGGAGGGCGAACGGCTTCGTCAGGTAGTCGTCGGCACCGGCGTCGAGGCCCTCGACGCGGTCGCCGACGGCGTCGCGCGCCGTGAGGACGATGATCGGCAGGTCGTTGCCGGCCTTGCGCAGCGCCTTGGTCGCCTCGAGCCCGTCGAGCCGCGGCATCATCACGTCCATCACGACGACGTCGGGGTCGGTGGCGGCGATGCGGGCGAGGGCCTCGGCGCCGTCGCCGGCGAGCGAGACGTCGTACCCGTTGAACTCGAGGGAGCGTCGCAGCGACTCACGGACCGCCTTGTCGTCGTCGACGACGAGGACCCGGGGGCGGGGAAGGGGCGTGCTGCTCACGGCTCCACTCTGCCAGCCCCGCCTGAGTCGGTACTGAGAACAGATCTCAGAGGTACGTCGCGGCTGCCTGCGCGGCGCGGGCGGCGTACCCGCCGCCGAAGTGGCAGGCGTGCACCAGCAGCGGGAAGATCTGGTGCAGCGCCGCGCGGTCCTGCCAGCCGTCGGCCAGCGGCCGGGTGTCGGAGCAGGCCTCGGCGTAGGCGTCGAGCACGCGCGGCAGGTGGGGCAGGCCGAAGAGCGTGAGCATCGCCAGGTCGGCCTCGCGGTGCCCGCCGTACGCCGCCGGGTCGATCATCCAGACCCGGCCGTCGAGGCCCCAGAGCACGTTGCCGTTCCAGAGGTCGCCGTGCAGGCGCGACGGCGGCTCGTCGGGCACCAGGCCGGGCAGCTTGGCGACGAGGGCCTCGATCGTCGCGGCGTCCTGGTCCTCGGCGGCACCGCGGTCCCGGGCCAGCTTGAGGTAGGGCAGCACGCGCCGTACGGCGTAGAACTCGCCCCACGAGTCCGCCGGCCGGTTGGGCAGCGGGAGCTTGCCGATGTAGCCGTCGCTCTCGGCCCCGAACGTGTCGGCGCCGGCGGCGTGGGTGGCGGCCAGCTCGCGGCCGAAGGTGGCCGCCGCGTCGATGGACTGCTTGCCCGGCTCGATCCACCGGATGATCACGCACTCGTGGTCGGCGCCCAGCACCTCGGGCACCGGGGCGCCGCCGGCGGCCGTCGCCTCGCCCAGCCAGCGCAGGCCGGCGGCCTCGTCGGTGAAGAAGTCCTCGGGGGCGTGCGGGAGGGTCTTCATCAGCGCCGTGGTGCCGTCGCTGAGCCGCAGCCGGGTCGCGGTCGCGATGTCGCCGCCGGCGACGGGAGCCGTCGCGATCACCGACGTCCCGAGGAGCTCCTCGGCACGTCGGGCCACCAGCGGCTGCCGGGTCACGTCCGGTCGGCCCAGGGGCGTTCGTGACGCAGCGCGTCGATGATCGCGGACGCCGTCCGTTCGACCATCGTCAGCACCTCCTCGAAACCGTGGTCCCCACCGTAGTACGGGTCCGGCACGTCGCTCCCGGGTTCGCGGGGGTCGAGGTCGCGGAACTTGCGGATGCGGTCGGTGCGCCCGCCCACGTCGGCGAGGTTCGCGTCGTCCATGACGAGGACCAGGTCGACGTCGTCGGCCGGGTCGTGCTGGCGGGCACGGTGCCGCGAGGCGTCGTACCCGGCGGCGGTCAGCGTCGCCGCCGCCCGCCGGTCCATCGGATCCCCGACGTGCCAGTCACCGGTGCCGGAGCTGGACACCTCGACGACGTCGCCGAGCCCGGCATCGGCGAGCCGCTCCTCGAGCACGACGTGGGCCGTCGGGGAGCGGCAGATGTTGCCGAGGCAGACCAGCTCGATGCGGTAGCTGCCGGGCGTCCGAGCTGCGGGGAGCACCGGTCAGTACGCGGGCGGGTGCTCGGTCCGGTCGCCGAAGAGCAGCCCGACCACCCAGGTCACGATCGTGATCACGATGGCGCCGCCGACCGCGGTCCAGAACCCGTTGACGTAGAAGTCGATGTCGAAGAGCCCGGCCAGCCACTCCGTGAAGAGCAGCATCAGCGCGTTGATCAGGAGCAGGAAGAGCCCCAGCGTGATGATGATGAACGGGATCGACAGGAACTTCAGGACCGGGCTCACGAACGAGTTCACGATGCCGAGGATCAGCGCGACGAACAGCAGCGGCCAGAACTTGCCCTGCCAGTCGTCGGACCCGCCGAAGCCGATGCCGTCGAAGATCCAGGCCGCCACCGCGAGCGCGATCGCGTTGGTGGCCAGCCAGCCGAGGAACTTGAGGAGACCCACGGGACCACCCTAGAGGGTCGGCGCCCTGTGCACAGGCGGGTTCAGAGCCCGAGCGCGGCGAGGATGGACGTCTCGGCGTTCTCGAGGTGCTTCTCCAGGAACGTCTCGGCACCGTGTACGTCGCCCCGCTCGAGCAGCATCACCAGCGCCGTGTGGCTGTCGGCCTGGTCGTGGGCGTTGCGCCGGATCCGGTCCACCTGGGCGAGGGCGAGCTTGAGCTCGACCATCAGGCTCTCGGCCATCGCGACGAGCCGGGGCGAACCGGTCAACCCGACGAGGGAGACGTGGAAGGCCAGGTGCCGCTCGTTGAGCTCCTGGTACGTCGCGCCCGCGCGGACCGCGCTCGTGTAGCGGACCAGGGAGGTGCGGACGGCGTCGCGCAGCGTCTCGTCGGCGGTCGGCCAGCGGCGTACGCCGTCGCCCTCGAGCACCAGGCGCGCCCGGCAGATGTCGCGCACCGACTCCGGGTCCGGGGTGCTCACCGAGACGCCGCGGTTGGGCTCCCGCGTGGCCAGCCCCTCGGCGACCAGCACGCCGAGGGCCTCGCGGACGGTCGGCCGGGAGACGCCGAGCGACTCCGCCAGGGCGATCTCGCGCAGCGGCGTCCCCGACTCGAGCTCCCCGTCGAACACCGCGCGGCGCAGCTCGTCGGCCACGCGGTCCACGGTCGAGCTGAGCTCGAGGTGGAGCGTGCTGAACGGTGCCCCAGGGTGGCGCGGCGCTCCGGGTTCGGCCATGCGGGACATTGTGCTCTACACTCGCCATGTCAGATTGTCCGACAATCATGCAATCACGATGTCACCGGGGAGGGATCCATGGAGCTGGCCTGGGGTCGCACGTACGTCATGGTCGAGCCGACGCACTTCCGCGTCGACTACGTCATCAACCCGTTCATGGATCCCGACGACCAGCCCGATCCCGAGCTCGCGATGGCCCAGTGGCGCGCGCTCGTCGCCACCATCGAGCGCTGCGGCGGCACCGTGTCGGTGCTGCCCCAGCGATCCGACGCCCCCGACATGGTCTACGCGATGAACCTCGGCCTCGGCGTGGTCGCCGAGGACGGCACCCCGCAGGTCGTGATGTCGCACATGCGCTACCCGCAGCGACGGATGGAGACCGGGTCGGCCCAGCCGTGGTTCGCCGAGCACGGCTTCGCGACGTCGTACGTCGGCCGCGACGGCGTCGGCGCCCACCTCGAGGCCGGCGACGCGTTCGCGTTCGGCGACGCCCTGGTCGTGGGCTACGGCCCGCGCACCGAGGAGCTGGCGCTCAAGCACCTGGCCGCCGACCTCGGCATCCGGGTCCGCGGGCTGCGGATCACGCACCCGGGGATGTACCACCTCGACCTGGCCTTCTGCCCGCTCGACGAGCGCCGCGCGATCGTCTGCCCATCCGCGCTCGACGAGGAGTCCGCCGCCGCGCTGCTCGCCCTGGTGCCCGAGCCGCTGGTGCTGACCGAGGAGGAGGCGCTGACGACGTTCTGCGCCAACTCGATCGTCATCGGCTCGACCGTGATCATGCCGGCGTGCCCCGACCGGGTGGGCGCCCAGCTCGAGGAGTGGGGCTTCGAGGTCGTCCTCCTCGACCTGTCGGAGTTCCACAAGGGCGGCGGCTCGATCCGCTGCCTGACCAACCCCGTCGACGTCCGCATCGGCCGGGACCTCCCGTCCGTCCCCGGCGGCGAGGTCGTGCTCCCGGCGGTGTGAGGCGGGCGGGTCTGCCCCGAGAGGTCAGGCCGTCGGCGCCCAGTTGCCGTGGAAGCCCGCAGGCACCCGGCCGGGCAGGTGGACCGCCGCGACGTCCTCGAGGGTCTCGGCGTCGAGCAGCACGAGCGAGCTCCGGCCGACCGCCGGGTCGAAGACGTAGCCCATCAGGACGCCCTGGTCCTCGGCCGAGTCGGCGGCGGACGGCACGAAGCAGAACTCGCTGACCTCCCGGCCGGCCCCCAGCCGTCGCTCGACGGTGGTGCCGGCGACCAGGTCGTGCTTGAGCACCGAGTCGCCGGTGCGGACGCCGGCGGCGACCACCCCGGCGGCGTACCCGTAGCGGTGCCGCCGGCCGGTGAGCCGCTCGTCGTGGCGCGGGAACTCCTGGCTGTGCTCGTCGAAGCGGTGCTCGCGCACCTTGCCGGCGGCGGTGTCGATGGTGAAGCGGGTGAGGTACGCCGGGCCCTCGTTGGGGCCGGTGAAGTCGGTGGCGAACATCCGGTCGTGGCGGACCACGTCGATGACGACGTCGGTGCCCTCCTCGTAGGCGTTCAGCGTGTGGAAGACGTAGCAGGGGTCGATCTCGAACCACCGCACGTCGGCGCCGCTGCCGTCGCGGGGGAGCAGCCCGATCCGCGCCGGGTAGTCGGCATCCCACGAGTACGGCAGGGTGCGGGCGGTCCCGCCGCGCAGCGTCTGGTCGATCAGCCGGTCCGTCGCCTGGAGCGGTCGCGGCAGCTCGCCGGCGACCATGCCGAGGTCGAACGTGACGGGCAGGTCGTAGACGACGAAGTAGTGCTCGGTCAGTGCGCAGTCGTGGATCATCGGGCTGCCGGTCACCTCGATCTCGACCTGCTGCCGGACCCGGCCGTCGGTGCCGACGACGGAGTAGTCGACGAGGTTGCCGCGGGTCCAGCTGTACGAGAGCGCGTGGAGCTCGCCGGTGTCCGGGTCCGCGTGCGGGTGGGCGGTGTAGCCGCCGGTCACGGTGCCGAGGTCGCACGGCCCGACGGTGTCGAGCTCGTGCGTCAGCTCGTACGGCGTCGCGCCGGCCTCGACGACCGCGAGCGTGCGGCCGGCGTGCTCGAAGACGTTGGTGTTGGGCGCGAAGTCGTCGCCCTGCGGGCGCACGTAGCGGTTGCGGTACCACCGCGCGCGCCCGTCCTCGAGCCGTACGCCGTGCACCATCCCCTCGCCGAGGAACCAGTGGTAGCCCTCCCCGGGGTCGGTCGCGGGGTTGGGCCCGATCCGCAGGTAGCGGCCGTCGAGGTGGTCGGGGACCACCCCGGTCACCTCGAGGTCGAAGGCGGTGAGCTCCTCGTGGACGGGAGCGAAGCTGTCCTGCAGGTAGCGGTTCATCCGGGCCTCCATAACGACGTTATGAGCAAGCACGATAACGCCGTTATGGCAGGCTGGCAACGTGTCCGAGGAGCCGAGCCCCACCGACGTACGCCGTCGCCTGATCGAGGTCGCCGCCGACGTGCTCAGCGAGGAGGGCCCGGGTGCGCTGTCTGCCCGCCGCCTGGCCCGGGACGCCGCGACCTCGACGATGGCGGTCTACACCCACTTCGGCGGGATGCCGGGACTCGTGCGCGCGGTCGTGACGGAGGGCTTCGCCCGGCTCTACGACCGGGTGGCCGAGGTCGAGCCGACCGACGACCCGCTGGCCGACCTGGTCGCGTCGGGCATCGCCTACCGCGCCCACGCGCTGGCCGACCCGCACCTCTACCTGGTCATGTTCGGCTCCGCCTCCCTCGGCCGGTACCGCCTCACCGAGGCCGAGCTCGAGATCGGCCTCGCCGCCTTCAACCAGCTGGTCGCGGCGGTGCAGCGGGTGATGGACGCCGGCGTGATCCGGTCGGACGACCCCGGCGCCGTGGCCGGCCAGTTCTGGGCGGCGCTGCACGGCTACGTGATGATCGAGCTCAGCGGGCTGAGCCACGTGGTCGACGACCCCGAGGGGCAGATCCTGCAGCCGTTGCTGGGCAACCTGCTGAAGGCGCTCGCCTGATCGCCCCGATGGCGGCACTCAGGGGCAGCCGGCGAAGAGCTTCCACCGCGTGGACGTCTCACCCTCGTCCGGCTTGCTGACGACGGCGATCGCCCGGCGGTAGGTGCGCAGCGTCGGGTCCTGGTCGCACCGGACGAACCCGGTCAGCCGGATCGTCACCTTGCGACGGGCCGGGGGCGAGCACGAGGCGCAGTCGCTGACGAGGATGCCGCGGCCCACCGCCTTGCGGGTGCCCCAGTGCTTCCACTTCAGCTTGTCGAGGTACGCCGCGGAGCTGTACGCCGTGAAGATCCGCTTCGGCCGCACCTCCGGGGTGCCGAGGTTGTAGTAGACCGCCTGGCCGGCCTTCGGCGCGTCGGGCGCGGGCAGGGCGGTGGCCGAGTGGGGGGCGAGCACTGCACCGAGCAGGGCGAGGACGAGGAGCACGGCTGATCCGGTGCGGCGCAAGGACATGGCCGGAGCGTAGGACGGCGGGGGCGGTTCGGGGCACGGAACGGCAGGTGATCCAGACCGCCCAGTAACGTCGGGGGCGTGTTCCCGGTGGGTGGCGTGGGCGTGATGCTGCTGCTGGTCGCCGTGTCGGGACTGCTCTGCGGGCTGCTCGCCGTGCTGCTCCAGCGGCGGGTCGGCTGGCTGTCGGCGCTGTCGATCGGGGGGTTCGTCTGGTCCATCGCGGTGATCGGCTCGATCACGCTGATCCCGGCGAACGGCGCCCCGGGCATCGTGTCCGCCGAGGGCCGGATGACGACCTGCTCGTGGGACATCGGCGGCCCCGCGCCCGACGGATTCTGGATCTTCTCCGGCGGCCAACGGCTGCTCAACATGGTGGTGTTCGTGCCCGCCGGCGTCCTGCTGGTCCTCGCCTGCGCGCGCTGGCGGGCCGCGTGGGTGCTGGTGCCGCTCGGCCTGGTCGCGCTCGCGGGCTACTCCGTCGGCATCGAGGCCACCCAGCTCGCGCTGGCCCGGATCGACCGGGCGTGCGACGTCACCGACGTGATCGACAACGTCACCGGTGCCGCGCTCGGCGTCGCCGTCGGCATCGTGCTCGCCCTGCTGCTCCGGCCGTGGCGAGCGCGACGCACCTGACTAGCCTGAACCCATGAGCACCCCGCAGCCCCGCGCGAACGTCGCCGAGATCCCGCCGTACGTCGCCGGTAGGCCGCCGACGGTCCGACCGGGCATGACGTCGTACAAGCTCTCGTCCAACGAGAACCCCTACCCGCCCCTGCCCGGCGTGGTCGAGGCCGTGCAGGCCGGCGTGGGCGCGATGAACCGCTACCCCGACATGGGCAGCACGGCCCTCTACGCCGCGCTGGGCGAGAGCTTCGGCGTCCCCGTCGACCACCTGTCGGTCGCGACCGGGTCGGTGGGGCTGATCTACCAGCTGGTGCAGGCCTTCTGCGACCCCGGTGACGAGGTCGTCTACGCCTGGCGCTCGTTCGAGGCCTACCCGATCGCGGTCACGGCCGCGGCAGCGACGTCGGTGCAGGTGCCGGTCCTGGCCGACGGCCGCCACGACCTCGACGCGATGGCGGCGGCGGTCACCGACCGCACCAAGATCGTGCTGGTCTGCACCCCCAACAACCCGACCGGGCCGGCCGTCACGCAGACCGAGCTGGACGCCTTCCTGGCGAAGGTCCCCGGGCACGTGCTCGTGGTGGTCGACGAGGCGTACGTCGAGTTCGTGCGGATGGACGACGCGGTCGACGGGATCGCGACGTACCGGCGCCACGACAACGTCGTGCTCACGCGCACCTTCTCGAAGGCCTACGGCCTTGCCGGCTTCCGGGTCGGGTACGCCGTCGCGCCGGCCCCGATCGCCGGTGCCCTGCGGGCCGTGTCGCTGCCGTTCGGCGTCTCGACGATCGCCCAGGCCGCGGCGATCGCGTCGCTCGAGCGGTCGGCCGAGCTCTTCGAGCGGGTCGACGAGCTGGTGGCCGAGCGCGCCCGCGTGGTCGCCGGCCTGCGCGAGGTCGGCTGGGACGTGCCCGAGCCTCAGGGCAACTTCGTCTGGTTCGGGCTCGGCGACCGGACGGCCGAGTTCGCGGCCGCCGCCGACGAGGCCGGCATCGTCGTCCGCCCGTTCGCGGGCGAGGGCGCCCGGGTCTCCATCGGCGAGGACGAGGCCAACGACCGGCTGATCTCGGTGGCCGCCGCCTTCCGCTGATCGAGCTCGCGCCAGCGCGGGTCGACCGCCGGCAGCATCGTCACCAGGAAGTACGCCGCGCCGACGACCAGCAGGGCCGGTGCGAGCCCGACACCCGCGACGAGCAGGCCGCCGAGCACGCCGCCGAAGGGGATCAGCGCGAAGCACATCGCCGTGGTCAGCGCGGAGACCCGGCCGGTCAGGTCGGCCGGGATCCGTTCGAAGATGACGGCGCCGAGGATCGGGTTGATGAAGCCGGCTGCGAAGCCGGCGACCGCGCAGGTGCCGACCACGAGCCACAGCGGCGCCTCGAGCGCCATCACCACGAAGCGCGGGGCGCCGGCCAGGAGGAACGTCACCAGGTACGTCTTCCGCCGCGGCATCCGGGCGGCCCACGCCGACGCGCAGAGCGCGCCGATCGCCGCGGAGCCGCCGAAGCACGCGAAGAGGAGGGCGACGCCGTTGGCGCTGCCGACGACCTCCCGGGACCACACCGGCACCAGCACCGTGATGTAGGCGGCGTCGAGGAGGTTGGTGAGCGCGACCATGACCGTGATCCCGAGCAGCACCCGGTCGCCCCGGAGGAAGTCCCACCCCGCGCGGAGCCGCGCGCCGTACGACGCCGGATCGTCGGCCTCCGTGCTCCGCACCGTGCGGAGCGCCCGCGTCGTCGCACCCAGGACCAGCGCCGAGGCGCCGAACGAGAGCGCGTCGACCACCAGCGCGTCGGCGGCCCCGAGGACCGCGACCAGGCCGGCGGCGCCGGCCGCACCCAGCAGGCCGGCGGTGCGCTCGACCGTGGAGTGGAGGCCGGTCACCCGCTCCATCGGCACGCCCGCCTCGGCGGCGACGACCGGCGTCAGCGCTGCCTTGGCCGCGTCTCCCGGTCCCCGCAGGGCTCCGGAGAGGACGACCAGCACCAGCAGCCCGGAGAACGACAGACGACCCGCCTCGTGCAGCAGCGGGATCGCGCCGACGACCAGCACCGACAGCAGGTCGCAGGTGATCGCGACCCGGCGCGCGCCGACCCGGTCGATCACCGGCCCCGCGAGCACCTTGAGCACGACCAGCGGCAGCATCTCGGCCAGCGCGACCAGCCCGGTCTTCGTCGCGCTGCCCGTCGTCGTCAGCACGAACCACGGCAGCGCGACCATGGACACCCGGGTGCCGGTGAGCGAGATCGCCTCGGCGGTGAGCCAGCCGTAGAGCGGACGTCGTCGGCTCACGGCTCCTGGCTCCCGACCTTGCCGGGGTAGGGGAACGCGTTGAGCTGCAGCACGTACGGCGCCGCCTCGTCGTCGTCCTCCTCGTCCCCGATCTCCTTGATCGCCTCGATCAGCTGCTCGATCACGGCCCGGGCCTTGCGGGGCGTCAGCTGCACCACCCAGTCGCTGTACGTCGTGGCGTCGCGCCACTCCTCGGGCAGCAGGGGCAGCTCCTCGACGGAGCGCTGGAGCCGCTCGGTCGTCACGACGACGACCGACTGCAGGTAGGCGTCCAGCGTGGCCCGTGCCTCCGGCTCGGCCGGACCCGCGGTGTCCGTGGTCGTCACCCGGTGCGCGGCCTGCCACCACCGGTCGCGGGCGTTGCCGAGCTCGGTGGCCTCGGCGACGAAGCCGGCCTGGGCCAGCTGCCGCAGGTGGTACGACGTCGCGCCGGTGTTGAGGCCCAGCCGGCTCGCCAGCGTGGTGGCGGTGGCCGGCCCGTCGATGCGCAGCAGGCCGAGGATCCGCACCCGGACCGGGTGGGTCAGCGCCTTCATCTGGTGCGGCGTCGGGGTGATCGAGGTGAGGTCCACCCCGTCACCGTACGACTGCAAACAAATCTTTGCAAATAGTTCTTTGCAGAATTGTCGGGGGAGGCACCTCAACCCCCGGACGGGTTACCTTCCCGCAACGGAAGCCGGGCAGGCTGGGCACATGTCGGTGAAGGTCGCGCTGGAGCATCGGACCACCTACACGTTCGCCCACCCCGTGAACGTCGCACCGCACGTCGTCCGCCTGCGGCCCGCGCCGCACGCGCGGACGCCGATCGAGGCGTACTCCCTGACGGTCAGCCCCAGGAACCACTTCCTCAACTGGCAGCAGGACCCGTTCGGCAACTGGCTGGCCCGGATCGTCTTCCCCGAGAAGGTGAGCGAGCTCGACATCACCGTCGGCCTGGTCGCCGACCTGATGGTGATCAACCCGCTCGACTTCTTCGTCGAGGAGTACGCCGAGCGGTTCCCCTTCGCCTACGAGCCGGCCCTCGCCGCCGACCTGGCGCCGTACCTCCGGCCCGTCGACGAGAGCGACGCGGCCGCGTCCTGGCGTCAGGCGCTGCCGGCGCTGCCGGCGGACGGGATGCCCATCGTGTCGTTCCTCGCCGGGCTCAACTCCGCCGTTCACCGCGACGTCGCCTACTCGGTGCGGATGGAGGCCGGCGTGCAGGCGCCCGACGAGACCCTGCGCCTCGGCATCGGCTCCTGCCGCGACAGCGCGTGGCTGCTGGTCAGCCTGCTGCGGCAGTACGGCCTGGCCGCGCGCTTCGTCTCCGGCTACCTGGTCCAGCTCGCCGCCGACCCCGACAGCATGGTCGGCCTGGACGGCCCGACCGGGACGGCCCAGGACTTCACCGACCTGCACGCGTGGGCGGAGGTGTTCGTCCCCGGCGCCGGCTGGGTGGGGCTCGACCCGACCTCCGCGCTCTTCGCCGGCGAGGGCCACATCCCGCTGTCCGCGACCCCCCACCCGAGCGCCGCCGCACCGATCGAGGGTGCGACCGACCCGGTCGAGGTGAGCTTCGCGTTCCACAACGAGGTGCGCCGCGTCCACGAGGACCCACGGGTCACGAAGCCCTACACCGATGCCCAGTGGGCCCGCATCGACGCGCTCGGCGAGGCCGTGGACGCGCGGCTCCGCGCCGGCGACGTCCGGCTGACGATGGGCGGCGAGCCGACGTTCGTCTCGCGCGACGACGCCACGACCCCGCAGTGGAACACCGACGCCGACGGTCCCGAGAAGCGCGAGCTCGCCAACCAGCTCGCCGACCGGCTGCGCCAGGTCTACGCCGTCGGCGGGGTGGTGCACCGCGGCCAGGGCAAGTGGTACCCCGGCGAGCCGCTGCCGCGCTGGAACATCGCGCTCCAGTGGCGCACCGACGGCGTCCCGCTCTGGGAGGATCCGGACCTCTTCGCCGACCCGTGGAGCGAGAAGGCCGACCCCGAGGCGGAGGCGAACGCCGAGGCGCTCGCCCGGCGGGTCACCGAGAGCCTGGGGCTGCCGCCCGAGCAGCTGCGCCCGGCGTACGACGACCCGCTCGTCGCGCTCGTCGCCGAGGTGCGCAAGCCGCTCGGTGAGCCGGTGGGCGAGGACGCGGACGTCCAGGAGCTCGACGCCGAGGTGTCCGAGGTCCGCGGCTGGGTGCTCCCGATCGCGACCGGCGAGGACGACTGGACGAGCCCGGTCTGGCGGTTCCGCCGCGGCCGGCTGGTGCTCACCCCCGGCACGTCGCCGGTCGGGCTGCGGCTGCCGCTCGACGCGATCTCGTGGACCGATCCCGAGCACCCCGGCGAGCCGTCCTACCTCGAGTCCGGGCCACCGCTGCGCCCGATCGTGCGCGGTGTCCGGCTCGCCGAGCCCGAGGGTGCGCCGACGACCGCGCTGACCTTCGAGGCGCGCGACGGGCACGTGCACGTCTTCCTCCCGCCGACCGAGCGGCTCGAGGACTACACCGACCTGCTCCGGCTGGTCGAGGTCGCCACCCGGCGGATCGGCTGCCCGGTCGTGCTGGAGGGCTACGGCCCGCCGCCGGACCCGCGCCTGACCCAGCTCGTCGTCACCCCGGACCCCGGCGTCATCGAGGTCAACGTGCAGCCGACCGCGAGCTGGGCGGCGCAGCGCGACCTCACCACGACGCTGTACGACGCGGCGCGGCACTGCGCCCTCACCACCGAGAAGTTCGACGTCGACGGCCTGCACACCGGCACCGGCGGCGGCAACCACATCACCCTCGGCGGCACCGAGCCGATCGACTCGCCCCTGCTGCGCCGGCCCGACCTGCTGGTCAGCCTGATCACCTACTGGCAGCGGCACCCGGCGCTGTCGTACCTCTTCTCCGGCCGCTTCATCGGCCCGACCAGCCAGGCGCCGCGCTTCGACGAGGGCCGGCCGGAGGCGACGTACGAGATGGAGATCGCGTTCGCCGAGATCGCCCGCCTGGTCGCGGAGCAGGACGGCGGCGAGGTCCGCCCCTGGCTCGTCGACCGCGCGCTGCGGCACCTGCTGACCGACCTGACCGGCAACACCCACCGGGCGGAGTTCTGCGTCGACAAGATGTACAGCCCGGACTCGTCGCGCGGGCGGCTCGGCCTGCTCGAGCTGCGCGGCTTCGAGATGCCGCCGCACCCGCAGATGGCGCTGGTCCAGGCGCTGCTGGTGCGCAGCCTGGTCGCGATGTTCTGGGAGCAGCCGCTCACCGCGCCGCTGGTGCGGTGGGGCACCCGGCTGCACGAGGACTTCCTGCTGCCCGAGGGCGCGATCAACGACATCGCCGAGGTGGCGGCCGACCTGCGCGCGTTCGGCATCCCGTTCGAGGAGTCCTGGCTGGACCCGTTCACCGAGTTCCGCTTCCCGCGCATCGGGCTCGCCACGCTCGGCGACGGCATCGAGCTCGAGCTGCGGTCCGCGATCGAGCCCTGGCACGTGCTGGGCGAGGAGGCGACCGCCGGCGGCACCGCGCGGTACGTCGACTCCTCGGTCGAGCGGCTCCAGGTGCTGGTCCGCGGGATCGACCCCGCGCGCCACCTCGTCACGTGTCAGGGTGTCCACGTGCCCCTGACCGCGACCGCCGGTGGACCGGCGTCGGGCTCCTACGCCGGCGTCCGCTACCGGGCCTGGCAGCCGTGGTCCGCCCTGCACCCGTCGATCCCGGTGCACGCACCGCTGCGCTTCGACGTGGTGGACACGGTCTCCGAGACCGCGCTCGGCGGCGCGACGTACCACGTCGTGCACCCGGGAGGCCGCTCCTACGACCACCCGCCGGTCAACGCCCAGGAGGCGGAGGCCCGGCGCCTCGGCCGGTTCGAGCCGCGCGGTCACACCGCCGGCCGGATCGACGTCGCCGCGGCCGTCGACGCCGGCCGCCTGGCCGCGACCGAGGACTACCCGCGCCTGCTCGACCTCCGACGGGTCCCGCCCCGGTGACCCAGCGATGACGGTGCTGCGCGACTACGCCGCCCAGGTCACCCAGCCGGCGCTCGGCGACAGCGCCCGCTACGACGAGATGGTCGCCCCCGACGGGTCGCTGCGACCGCCCTGGAAGGGCCTGGCCGAGGTCGCCGTCGGGCTGACCGACGCCGACCTGCGCCGGGTCCAGGGCGAGATCGGCCGCTTCCTCTCCGACGACGGCGTCACCTACGCCCCGGCCGGTCGCGGCCACGGCCGGTGGCGGCTCGACCCGATCCCGCTGGTCATCGACGCCGCGGCGTGGGCGCCGGTCGAGATCGGCCTGGCCCAGCGGGCCGAGCTGCTCAACGCGATCCTCGTCGACCTGTACGGCGACCAGCGCCTGCTCTCCGAGGGCATCCTGCCGGCGCCCCTGGTCTTCGGCCACAGCGGCTACACCCGCGTGGTCGCGCGACCCGAGGCCATCGACCCGCGCCCGTTGGTGCTGGCCGCGACCGACCTCGGCCGCGACGCCGACGGGACCTGGCGGGTGATCGGAGACCGGGCCCAGGCGCCGTCGGGCATCGGCTACGCGATGGAGAACCGGCGCGTCATCTCCCGGGTGATGCCCGAGCTCTACCGCGAGGCCGGGCTGCACCGGATGGAGCCCTACTTCTGGGCGCTGCGCTCCGCGCTGATCCAGTCGGCGCAGGGCGACCTCGCCGACCCGCGGGTCGTCGTGCTGTCACCGGGCAGCCAGTCCGAGACGGCGTACGACCAGGCCTTCGTCGCGTCCGCGCTCGGCTTCCCCCTCGTCGAGGGCAGCGACCTCGTCGTCCGCGACGGGTGGGTCTACCTGCGTGCGCCGGGGCGGCTGGAGCGGGTCGACGTGATCCTGCGTCGGGTCGACGCGGCCTGGAGCGACCCGCTGGAGCTGCGCGGCGACTCGCAGCTCGGCGTCGCCGGTCTGGTCGAGGCCGTACGCCGTGGCCGGGTGCGGGTCGTCAACGGGCTCGGTGCCGGCGTGCTCGAGAACCCCGGGCTCCTGCCCTACCTGCCCGCCGCCTGCGAGGCGCTGCTGGGCGAGCCCCTGCGGCTCGCCTCGGTCCCGACCTGGTGGTGCGGTGAGCCCGACGGGCTCGACCAGGTGCTCGACCGGATCGACGAGCTCGCGGTCACCGAGATCGACGACCGCTCCGACCTGACCGGGTTGTCGACCGACGAGCTCCGTGCCCGGGTGCTGGCGGCGCCGTACCGGTTCGTCGGCCAGGAGCCGCTGCAGCTCTCCCAGTCGCCGACCTGGTCGGGCGGCGTCACCCGGCCGGTGCCGGTCACCCTGCGCACCTTCACGCTGCGCTACGGCTCGGCGTACCGCCCGCTCGTCGGCGGGATGGCCAGCGGCTGGCTGGACGCCACCACGCCGACCAGCAAGGACGTGTGGGTGCTCAAGGCCAGCGCCGGCGACGCCGACCAGGGCCTGTCCGGCGTGCTGCCGATGACGTCGACGCGGTCGGTGCCGATGACGGTGCCGCGCGTGCTGGAGGACATGTTCTGGTTCGGCCGGTACGCCGAGCGGGTCGAGGACCTGCTCCGGCTGGTGCTCGCCGCGCACACGCTCGCGGAGGACTTCCGGACCCGCCCGCGGTCCACCGGCGGCGCGAGCCTCGCGGTGCTGATGGACGCCGTGCACCGGCTGGCCGGCGGCTCGCCGTACGGTCCCGACGGGCTCGACGACGACTTCCGCTCGCTGCTGCTCGACGGCGGCCGGGTGGGGAGCGTCGCCTACGGGCTCGACGGGCTGCGCGACGTCCTGCGCGGCGTCCGCGACCAGCTGTCCCCGGACACGTGGCGTGCCTTCGGCACCACCGACCGGGCGATCGAGGCGCTCGAGGGCAACCGGCACAGCCACCAGGTCGCGGAGAGCGCGGGCCGGATGCTGAGCGGGATCCTGTCGCTGCAGGGGGTCACCGCGAGCATGATCCGCGACCCCGGCTGGCACGCGATCGGGCTCGGGCGCTCGCTCGAGCGCGCCCTCCAGGTCTGCCACCTGCTGGCCGAGACCACCATCGAGCGACGGGGAATCGACGTCGACCGCGAGGTGCTCAACGCGGTACTGGTGTCGACGGAGAGCGCGGTCACCCATCGGCGCCGCTACCGCGGCTACGTGCGTCCGGCCGGGGTGCTCGACCTGCTGCTGATGGATCCCGAGAACCCCCGCTCCATCGCGTTCTCCCTCACCGCCGCCCGCGAGCACCTCGCGGGGCTGCCCGGCTCGACCGGGTCCTCGCGGCCCGAGCGGCTGCTGGCCGACCTGCTCGACGAGCTCGCCGCCGCCGACGTCGCCGAGCTCGTCACCATCGGCGGCGTCGGCCGGCCCAACCTGGTGCGCTTCCTCGCCGCCTTCCAGGGCACCCTCGAACGGGTGACCGACGCGGTCGCCGAGGTGCACTTCGCCAGCGGACCCCCGCCGCGCCCGCTCGGCTCGCTCGGGCTGTCGCTCGTCTCGGAGGCGGGGTCGTGAGATACCGGGTCACCCACGCCACGACCTACTCCTACGACGACGACGTCACCGACAGCCTCGGCGTCGCCCACCTGGTGCCGCGCACGCTGGCCGCGCAGCGGGTGACGTCGGCGGACGTCGAGGTGTCGCCCGCGCCGGTGGACCTCTCCCACGACACCGACTGCTACGGCAACACCGCGACGTACTTCCAGGTGACCACCGGCCACCAGCAGCTGGTGGTCGCGGGCCGCAGCGAGGTCGAGGTGACGATGCCGTCGTACGACGATGCGGCGCTGGCCACCCCGTGGGAGCGGGCCCGGCCGCTGCTCGACCCGACGCTGCCGGGGGCGTGGCTGGCCACCGACTTCGCGCTGCCCTCCGCGGCCGTCGAGCAGACGGCCGAGGCGGCGGCGTACGGCGCGGAGTCGTTGCTGCCGGGCCGGCCGATCGGGGACGCGGTCACCGACCTGATGCACCGGATCCACGCCGACTTCACCTACGACGCGAAGGCGACGACCGTGACGTCGACGGTGGCCGAGACGATCCGCAAGCGGGCCGGGGTCTGCCAGGACTTCGCCCACCTGACCATCGCGTGCCTGCGCGCGCACGGCCTGGCGGCGCGCTACGTGAGCGGCTACCTCGCGACCCAGCCCCCGCCGGGTCGGGACCGGATCGTCGGCGCCGACGCCTCGCACGCCTGGGTGGCGGTGTGGGTCCCGGCGACGGGCGCGGGACCGAAGGCGGGCGAGTGGCTCGCCGTCGACCCGACCAACGACCAGTGGGCCAACGACCGCTACGTCACGGTCGCCTGGGGTCGCGACTACGGAGACGTCCCGCCGGTCAAGGGCGTCATCTTCACCGAGGCGACGAAGTCGACCCTGAAGGTGTCGGTCGACGTCGCGCCGGTCTGAGGGCGAGCTGCCAGCCCGGTGTGCTCAGAGCTTCGTCATCTTCCGGTACGGGCTGGAGACGCGGACGGTCTGGTCGCGGAAGTCGACCGACACCGCATCCGACTCGACGCCCACCACGCGGCCGACCCCGTAGGAGTCGTGCGACACCAG
The DNA here is from genome assembly GCF_039543825.1 of Nocardioides conyzicola. NCBI lineage: Bacteria > Bacillati > Actinomycetota > Actinomycetes > Propionibacteriales > Nocardioidaceae > Nocardioides > Nocardioides conyzicola. The sequence goes on from NZ_BAABKM010000002.1 coordinate 2,057,138, forward strand.
GTCGCCCGACTCGAAGTCTTCGATCGGGAGCTCGACCTTGGGCTTGAAGGGGCTGCTGGCGAGGTGCCGTCGCCCGGATGAGGTAGCCATTACCCCGAGTATGCGCCTCCGAGACGACTCGTGGGTAACCGACGGCGAATCTGGTGTCGAAGGATCGTCCCGAATGGCGTGGAACCGGCGCGACGGGGAACCTTAGGTCCTGTGAAGGCCTATCGCTGTCGCGTGTGCGACAACCCGCTCTACTTCGAGAACTCCGTCTGCGTCTCCTGCGGCACGGCCCTCGGGTTCTCGCGCGGCGAGCGCGCGATCGTGCCCGTCGACGAGACGGGCCGGTACGTCGACGCCTCCGGCCTGGTCTGGTGGGTCTGCCGCAACCTCAACCTCTCCGGCTGCACCTGGCTCACGAAGGAGAAGGGCGCGCAGTGCGACGCCTGCGACCTGACCCGGACCCGGCCGGCCGACGACGACCTCCAGGGACTCGAGCAGTTCCGGCTCGCCGAGCAGGCGAAGCGGCACCTGGTCGTCGAGCTCGACACCCTGGGCTTCCCGGTGGTCGCCAAGACCACCGACCCCGAGAACGGCCTGGCCTTCGACCTGCTCAGCACCACCGAGCAGTCGAGCGCGGACAACGTGGTGATCGGTCACGAGGACGGGGTCATCACCATCGACCTCGCCGAGAGCGACGACGCCTACCGCGAGAAGGTCCGGGCCCAGCTGGCCGAGCCCTACCGCACGATGCTCGGGCACTTCCGGCACGAGGTCGGGCACTACTTCGAGTGGCAGCTCGTGCGAGGCGACGACCGGATGGCCCGCTGCCGCGAGCTCTTCGGCGACGAGTCGAAGGACTACCAGGAGGAGATCAAGCGGCACTACGCCGAGGGACCGCCCGACGGGTGGGAGCGGTCGTACATCTCGACGTACGCCACCATGCACCCCTTCGAGGACTTCGCCGAGACCTGGGCGCACTACCTGCACATCAGCGACACCATCGAGACCGCCGGCGAGTTCGGGCTGACCGCGGTCGCGCCGGTCACGGCGTTCTCCAGCTTCGCCGACGTCGTCCGAGGCGTCTGGGTCCCGCTCGCCGTCGCGCTCAACATGGTCAACCGCAGCATGGGCAAGGACGACCTCTACCCGTTCGTCATCCCGCCGCCGGTCCTGGAGAAGCTCGACTTCGTGGCAGCGCTGGCCAACCCGGGCGGTACCTCCGGCCACTAGTCCGGTACCTGCGGGCGAGGTCCAGGGGGCCGCGGGTGACCAGGCTGGTCGGCATGAGCACCGACCACGCCCTCCAGCCCGTCCTGACCGAGCGGACGACGCCGTACGCCGGCCCGGCGACGCCGGTCGTCCTGACGGCGGCGGTCGCCGCGGGCGTGGTGCTCGGGGTCGTCGACCTGTGGTGGTCGACCTACCACCCGTCCGCCTGGTCGTCGGTCGCCAACTCGTGCGCGGGCTGGGCCGCGTGCGCGTTCGCCCTGGGTGCGGCCCTGCGGGTCGACGCCCTGCGGGCCGCGGTCGCCGCGGTCGTGATGCTGGCGGTCGCCGTCGAGGCGTACTACCTCGCCGAGGTCGTGCTGCAGGCCGGTGACCGCTGGATCCTGACCTCACCGGTCGCGATGGAGTGGCTGGTCCTCGCGGGCGTGGCCGGGGCGCTGTACGGGCCGGCCGGCGCGTGGGCGGCCGGACGCTCGCCCTGGCGCGCCGCCGTCGGCCTCGCCGTCGGCGGCTCGCTCCTGCTCGGCGACGCCCTCCAGCTCGCGGGCCGCGACCTCGCCCTGGCCGGCAGCGGGGAGCCCCGGGTGCTGGTGCTGCTGGCGCTGGCGATGCTGGCCTGCTCCGTGCGCCGGCCCTGGGTCGCCGTCGCCGCGCTCGTGCTCAGCCTGCCGCTCAGCCTCGTCGTGGCCGCGGCGTTCGTCTCGACGGGCGTCTACATGTGAGGCGGCACGCCCAGAAGCCGTGATTGGTTGAGCGTTCACCTAGGCTGGGCGCATGAGTGACTCGGGCGGCTACGTCTCCACAGGTGAGTTCAAGCGGGACGCGAGCTACATCCCCGACCGGATCACGAAGGACGGACGGCGACCCGAGCACGGTCCCGTCGAGGGTGACCTGTGGCCGGTCGAGCCCGGCCGCTACCGCCTGGTCGCAGCGAAGGCCTGCCCCTGGGCGACCCGGGCGATCATCGTGCGCCAGCTCCTCGGCCTCGAGGACGTGATCTCGCTCGGCACTCCCGGGCCGACGCACGACGAGCGCAGCTGGACCTTCGACCTCGACCCCGGCGGGGTCGACCCGGTCCTCGGCATCGAGCGGATCCAGCAGGCCTACCTCGCGCGGTTCCCCGACTATCCCAAGGGCATCACGGTCCCGGTGGTCGTGGACGTGCCGACCGGACAGGTCGTCACCAACGACTTCCCGTGGATCACCCACGACCTCTTCTTCGAGTGGCGCGAGCACCAGCGCGCCGACGCTCCCGACCTGTGGCCGGCCGACCTCCGCGAGGAGATGGAGGAGGTCATGCAGCGCGTCTACACCGAGGTCAACAACGGCGTCTACCGCTGCGGCTTCGCCGGCTCGCAGGAGGCGTACGACGCGGCGTACGACCGGCTCTGGACCGCCCTCGACTGGCTGGAGGACCGGCTCTCGACCCGGCGCTACCTGATGGGCGACGCGATCACGGAGGCCGACGTACGCCTCTGGACCACGCTGGCCCGCTTCGACGCGGTCTACCACGGCCACTTCAAGTGCAACCGGCAGAAGCTCACCGAGCTGCCGAACCTCTGGGGCTACGCCCGCGAGCTCTACGCGATCCCGGCCTTCGGCGACAACACGGACTTCGAGCAGATCAAGAAGCACTACTACGTCGTCCACAAGGATCTGAACCCCACGCAGATCGTGCCCGACGGTCCCGATCCCGCGGTCTGGCTGGAGCCGCACGGTCGCAGCTGAGACTCCCTAGGCTGGCGGTATGGGACACGACCACGGGCACGCCGCCGGGCGGGCGGAGGACCGCGCCCGCCTGCGCTGGGTGCTGGGCGTGACCATCGTCGTGCTGGCGTTCGAGGTCGTCGGCGCGTTCGTCACCGGGTCGCTCGCGCTGCTCGCCGACGCGGGCCACATGGCCACCGACGCCGCCGCCGTGGTGCTCGCGCTCGGGGCGTCGTACGTCGCCTCGCGGCCGGCCGGTCCGCGCTCGACCTTCGGCCTGCACCGCGCCGAGATCCTCGCCGCCCTGGTCAACGCCGTGGTGCTGCTGGTGGTCTGCGGCTACCTCGCGTACGCCGGCATCACGCGGCTGGCGGACCCGACGTCGGTCGACGCCGGGCCGATGATCGCGTTCGCGGCGGTCGGCCTGGTCGCCAACGCGGTCTCGATGATGATCCTCAACCGCTCCGACACCGGTTCACTCAACCTCCGGGGCGCGGCCAACGAGGTGCTCGCCGACCTGGTCGGCTCGATCCTCGCCGTGCTCGCGGGCGTGGTGATCCTGCTGTGGGGCTGGGAGCGCGCGGACTCGATCGCCTCGCTGCTGATCGCCGTGCTGATCCTCCCGCGGTCGCTGATCCTGCTGAAGGAGTCGGCCTCGATCCTGCTCGAGGTCGCCCCGGCCGGGATGGACCTCGCCGACGTGCAGCGGCACCTGCTCGAGATGCCCGGCGTCGTCGACGTGCACGACCTGCACGCCTGGACGATCACCAGCGGGATGCCCAGCCTGTCCGCCCACGTGACCGTCACCCAGGAGGCGATGGACGCGCACGGCGTCGGCGGCATCCTCGACCGGCTGGCCGACTGCACGGCCGCGCACTTCGACGTGCGCCACTCGACCTTCCAGGTCGAGCCCGAGACCCACCGCGACCACGAGGACCTCGGCGAGGTCCACTGACCTACCCGGCCCGCTGCATCGCCAGTCGCACGTGCGTGCCGGCCGAGCCGTAGCCGTCGTACCCGCCCCGTCGCTCCAGCAGCTCGACGTGGAAGCCCGTGCCCAGCGGGAGGGTGAAGGCGTGCAGGAGCTCGCCGTCGCCGGCACGGTCGTAGAGCAGGCCGTGCGCGCGCAGGTCGTCGAGCACCTCCGGCGGCAGCCCGAAGCGGGCGTCCAGGTCGGTGTAGTAGTTGTCCGGCACCGGCATCAGGGGTACGCCGGCGGCGCGCAGCGCCCCCACCGACGCGCGGACGTCAGGTGTCGCGAACGCGACCTGGGTGATGCCGGAGGCCGGCGACTGGACGGACTCCTCGACGTTGAGGATGACCCGCAACGAGCCGCGCGACGAGCGGAAGGCGCGGCTGCGCAGCCGGCCCTGGGGCTCCATGAACTCCTCGACGGCGCCCGGCTCCATCGCCAGGAGGGTGCGCAGGAAGGACACCTCCTCGTTGAGCCGCAGGGAGGGCACGGCGACGACGAGGTGGTCGATCCCGAGCAGGTCGCCGGTGGGCTCGGCGGGCTCCACGAAGTCGCCCTGCCAGTGGTCGTCCTCGCCCGCGCGGTCGCTGACCAGGACGTGCAGCCCGGACGGCGAGGTGATCCCCGGCAGCAGCGCCTCGCCCGAGCCGCGGGTCCGGTCGACGGCCGGCCACAGCAGCGCCTTGGCCCGCTCGGCGACGCCGGACACCGACGAGGTGAGGATCCCGATCGCCGGGTCGGCGGCGGTGCCGTCGTTGACCACGACGTGCGCGTCGCCGTTGCGCCACCAGGTGACCGGCTTGGTGCGGTGCCGGCCGGCGGGGGCGAAGCCCAGGGACCCGAGGAGGGGAGGTACGGCGGGCGAGCCGGGCAGCTCGAGGAACGCCGGGTCGATCCCGGCCGGCGGCGGAGGCGCTCCCGCCCGGCCGAGCTGGTCCTCCAGGAAGACCAGGGAGCGCATCGCGTCGCGGGCCGTCACCGCGGGGTCGGCGACCCGGACCACGTCGCTGAAGACCTCGAGCGACACCGGGCCGGCGTACCCCGTCGCGAGCGTCGCCGCCACGACCCCGGCGACGTCGAGGGTGCCCTCCCCGGGGAAGCACCGGAAGTGCCGGCTCCACTCGAGCACGTCCATGTCGAGCAGCGGTGCGTCCGCGACCTGCAGGAAGCCGATGCGGTCTCCGGGGATCCCGGCGAGCGCGGCGCCGTCGTCGCCCCGCGACAGGAGGTGGAAGGTGTCCACCGCCAGCGTGACGGCCGGGTGGTCGGCCCGGCGTACGACGTCCCAGGCCTGGCCGACCCGGTTGACGTGCCGGCCCCAGGCGAGGGCCTCGTAGGCGATCGTGACGCCCTGGTCGGCCGCGAGGTCGCCGAGCAGGCTCAGCTGGGCGGCGCTGAGGTCGGGGTCGTCGACGGCGTCGGCGCCCACGTGGGAGCAGCAGAGCACCGTCGTCGCGCCGAGGTCGGCCATCACGGCGAGCTTGGTGCGAAATCGATGGAGCACCGGGTCGAACTGTTCGGGCGGCACCCCCTCGACGTCACGCACCGGCTGGAAGAGGTCGATGGTGAGGCCCAGCTCGGCGCACCGGCGCGCGACCTCCCGTGGCGTCAGCGGCGAGGCGATCAGGTCGTTGTCGAAGATCTCGAGCCCGTCGAAGCCGGCCGCCGCGATCGCCGTCAGCTTGTCGTCGAGCACCCCACTCAGCGACACGGTCGCGATGCCCCGCCTCATGCCGTCAGCTCTGCGAAGTGGCGGGTCATCCGGGCGGCGTCGGGCACGCGGCCGGTGAAGAGCTCGAACGCGCCGACGGCCTGGTGCACGGCCATCCCGCCGCCGGTCACCACCCGGCACCCCCGAGCCCGGGCCGCGCGGACCAGCTCGGTGTCGAGCGGGAAGTAGACGACGTCGGAGACCCAGAGGTCGGGCCGCAGCAGTCCCTCCGGCACCGACGAGCCGGGGTGCCCGTTCATCCCGACCGGGGTGGCGTTGACGACGCCTCCCGCCTCGTCGAGCGCGCGGCCGAGGTCGGTGACGGGGGTGACCCGGTGGTCGCCGTACCTCTTGGCGAGGCGGATGGCGCACGCCTCCGCCCGCTCGGGGTCGCTGTCGAGGACGGCGACGTGCTCCGCGCCCTGGTCGAGGAGGCCGTACCCGACGGCGACGCCGGCACCCCCGGCGCCGACCACGACGGCGCGGTCGCGGACGGCGTCGGGCAGCGCCGCGCGGAACGCCGCTCCGTAGCCCGACCAGTCGGTGTTGCGGCCCAGCCGTCGGCCGTCGCGGAAGACCACGGTGTTGACCGCCCCCAGGTCGGCGGCGTCGTCGGAGAGCTCGTCGAGCAGCGGCAGCACCGCCTGCTTGAACGGGTGCGTGACGTTGAGGCCGTCGAAGCCCAGCCGCTGCGCCCAGTCGAGCAGGTCGGCCAGGTCGTCGGCGCCGAAGCCGCGTCGCTCGGCGTCGATGATCCGGTAGCTCACCTGCAGGCCGCTCTCCCGGCCCTCGCGCTCCTGCATGGCCGGGGTGAGCGAGGCCGAGATGCCCTCGCCCACCAGGCCCAGGACGTACGACGGCCGGCTCATGCGTGCACGGCCACGGGCGCGGTGGGGGAGGCCGCCGGGGTGCGCGCACCGATCTCGCGGGTCGGGATCCTGTGGGTGCCGCTCGGACCGGTGAGGACGGCGATGGCGGAGACCACGCAGGCGCCGGCCGCGAACAGCGCGACCTTGTACCAGTTGTCGGCGTCGCCGCCCATCAGGGCGCCGGCGATGGTGGGCGTGAAGCCCGCGAGGGCGAACCCGAACTGGGTGCCGACCGCCATGCCGGACAGGCGGACGCTGGTCGGGAAGTACTCGGCGTACGTCGCGGGCCACACGGCGTTGGGCATCGAGTAGACGACGCCCGCGAGGGCGACGCCGAGCACGAACATCAGGACCACCTGACCGTGGGCGATGGCGCCGAGGAAGGCGACCACGAGCACCGCGCTCCCGAGCAGACCGGTCACGAAGACGGGCTTGCGGCCGATCCGGTCGGACAGCGTCGCCCACAAGGGGATCACCGCGATCGCGACCAGGTTGGCGACGATCGCCAGCCAGAGCATGGTGTCCTTGCTGATCCCGATCCCGTAGTCGTCGGACGTCGCGAAGTTGAGCGCGAAGACGGCGAACATCGTGTTGACGGTGGCGATGAAGGCCGCGAAGAACACCCGCAGCACCCCGCGCCAGTGGTCCTGGAGGAGGCAGGCCAGCGGCGCGCGCGGCGTCTCGTCGCTCTGGCTCTCGGCCCGGAATTCGGGGGTCTCGTCGAGCCGGCGCCGGATGACCAGCCCGGCCACGACGACGACCGCGCTGATCCAGAACGGGATCCGCCAGCCCCACGACTGCAGCTGGTCGTCCGAGAGCACGGCCGCGAGCGGCAGGAAGACGGCCGGCGCTAGGATCTGGCCGCCCTGGGTGCCGCTCAGCGTGAAGCTGGTGAAGAACCCGCGCCGGTCGTCGGGGGCGTGCTCGAACGACATCGAGTTCGCGCCCGCCTGCTCCCCGGCGGCGGACAGGCCCTGGAGGATGCGGAGCAGCACGAGCAGGATCGGCGCGAGGATGCCGACGGTGCCGTACGTCGGCAGGCAGCCGACCAGGAACGTCGAGACGCCCATCAGCAGGATGGTGCCGATCATGACCTTCTTGCGACCGAGCTTGTCGCCGACGTGACCGAGGAAGAACGAGCCGACCGGGCGGGCGACGTACGCGACGCCGAAGGTCGCGAACGCGGCGACGGTCGCGGCCGTGCGGTTGCCCTCCGGGAAGAAGATGTCGGGGAAGACCAGCGCGGCGGCGGTGCCGTAGATCGCGAAGTCGTAGTACTCGAGCGCGCTGCCGAACCAGGCGGCGAGCGCCGCCTTGCCGGGGGTGCGGGTGGACTCGTGGGTGCTCATGCCGTCGAGTGTCGAAGTGGCCGGCGTCACATGGCAAGCGTTTGCCATTCTTTGCCACACTGGGTCCATGCCACGGGCGAGGAGTCGGGACGGCGCGCGTCGCCGGGCCACGATCACCGATGTCGCCGCGGCGGCGGGCGTCGCGGCGTCGACCGTCTCGCGTGCCTTCACCCGGCCGGACCGGGTCAACCACCGCACCCGGGAGCACGTCCTGGCGGTGGCTGCGGAGCTCGGCTACGCGCCCAACCCGGCGGCGCGGGCACTGGAGTCGGGACGGACGAACACCCTTGCCCTGCTGGTGCCTGACATCACCAACCCCTACTTCTCCGGGGTGATCAAGGGCGCCGAACGGGCGGCCGCCGCGGCCGGGCTGACACTGGTGCTCGGCGACACCCAGGAGAACCCCGCGACCGAGGAGCAGCTGATCCGCCGCCTCGGACCGGCGGTCGACGGGTTCGTGCTCAGCGCCTCGCGCCTGCCGGACGACGAGCTGCGCCGGGCCGCCGAGCTCAACCCGATCGCCCTGGTCAACCGCGCCACGCCCGGTCTGGCGTGCGTGGTGGCCGACTTCGACACCGGCACCCGCCAGATCGTCGACCACCTCGCGTCCCTGGGGCACGAGTCGCTGGTGTTCCTGGGCGGCCCCCCGGAGTCCTGGTCGGGTGCGCGCCGGTGGGCGGGCCTGCGGGTGGCCGCCGAGGCGCGCGGGCTGGCGGCGACCCGGTTCGGGCCCTACACGCCGACGCTCGGCGGCGGTCCCGCGGCGGCCGACGCGGTGCTGGCGGCGGGGGCGACGGCGGTCGTCGCGCACAACGACATGCTCGCGATCGGCGTGATGCTGCGGCTGGCCGAGCGCGGCGTCGCGGTGCCCGATGACGTCAGCGTCGTCGGCTTCGACAACATCGTCGGGTCCGACTTCTGCAGCCCCACGCTCACCACGCTGGCCGAGCGCACCGAGGACGCCGGTGCCCGGGCGGTCGAGGCGGTGGCCGCCCAGGTGCTGTCCCGCGTCGACGACCCGCCGACGCGGGTGCTGCCGACGCAGCTCGTCGTACGCCGGTCGACGGGAGTGCGCGGCGGCTGAGCGAGAAGGGAGCCGACCAGCTCCCCCGCAACCGGTCGGCTCCACCCGCGCTCAGCAGACACCACGGTGGCCGTGGCTGTCCCGGCCGTTGCAGGTTCCTGCAAACCGTCAGGAGTGGCCCCACATCTGGACCCGGACCCCGGCGGCGAAGCGGGACTTCACGCCGAGGGCGGCCAGGACCGCGGCGACCTCGGAGCGCACGGTGCGGACGCTGACGCCGAGGGACGCGGCGATCGCCTCGTCGCCGAGGTCGGACGCCATGAGTGCGACCACCTGGCGCTGCCGCTTCGAGAGGACGCCCAGGTCGGAGATGCCGGCGTCCTCCACCGGGACCGCCGAGGCGACGACGGCGTCCCAGTAGCGCCACGCCGCCTCGAGGCAGGGGCCGGCGTGGATCGCCATCACGCTCACCGAGCCGTCGAAGATCGGGCCGTCCAGCAGCACGAGGGCCCGGTCGATGATCTTCATCTGCACCGGTGCCCGGGCGAAGAGGTAGTCGCCGACCCGCTCGTTGGCGAGGAGGAGCCGAGCGTCGGTGTCCAGCCCGTAGTAGTCGAAGACGCTCACCATCCGGGCGCCGGACTCGACGAACGCCCGGTTGGCCGGCAGGCCCGCGCGCAGCTGGGTGGTGGACGCGGATGGCCGTACGGACAGGTTCTCGCGCCAGGCAGCGCTCGTCGTGTGCAGCCACTCGTGGATGCCGGCGACGCCCCGGGCCACCACCTGACCCTCGGTGAGTCGCTCTCCGGCGGCCAGCGCCGCGGCCTCGCTGCGGCGCACCTGCAGCACCGCGGCCGCGTCCAGGACGCGCTGGACGGCCGCCGCGTCGAGGCGGGTCGACGGCCCGAGGCCGACGCCGACCGGCAGGTCCTCGCTCCGCGGGAGGCTCACGACTCGACCTCCAGGCGCGCGAGGCGGGTCGCGGCGGCGAAGCGCGACTTCACGCCCAGCGCGGCCAGGATGGCGGCGACCTCGGAGCGCACGGTGCGGACGCTGACGCCGAGCGACGCCGCGACGGCCTCGTCGCCGAGGTCGGAGGCGAGCAGGGCGACGATCTGGCGCTGCCGCTTCGAGAGGACCTCCAGGTCGGAGATGCCGGCGTCCTCGACGGGGATCGCCGACTCGACGACCGCCTCCCAGTAGCGCCAGGCGGCCTCCATGCAGGCGCTGGAGTGGATGACCATCAGGCTCATCGTGCCGTCGACGCTCGGGCCGTCCAGGAGGACGCGGCGGCGGTCGAAGATCTTCATCTGGACGGGGGCGCGACCGAAGAGGTAGTCGCCGATCGGCTCGTTCGCCAGCAGGAGCCGCGCGTCGGTCTCGAGCCCGAAGTAGTCGAAGACACTGACCATCCGGGCGCCGGACTCGATGAACCTCCGGTTGTGCGGCAGGCTCGCGCGCAGCTGGGAGAGGGAACCCGTCGGTCGCACGGACAGGTTCTCGTGGCAGGTGGTCAGCTCGGACTGGATCCACTCCTGGATCGCGCCCATCCCCACGGCGACGACCTCACCGCCCGTCAGCTCGCCGCGGGCCGCCTGCGCAGCGGCCTCGCTGCGACGTACCTGCAGGGCGGCCGCGGCGTCCAGCACCGCCTGGATCGCGTCCATGCTCATCAGGGTCATCGGACCCATGCCCACCCCGGTCGGTAGGTCGTGCCGCTCCACCTGTGCCTCCGTCTGCCCGAGCTCCGTCAACGTGGCCAGTGTTCGGGTGCTCGCCGCCACTGGCAACCGCTGTCTCACCTGCGTCCGGTGAGGGCGCGGCCCGTAGCCTCGGTCCGTGAGATCCGCACCCGACCTGACCATCGCCTTGGACGACCGGTTCGCGCGTACGGTTCCCGAGCTCGCGGTGCCCTGGCAGGCCGTGCCCGCGCCCGCACCGAACCTGCTCGCGCTGAACGAGCCGCTGGCCGCCGAGCTGGGCCTCGCCGGCGACGCGCTCCGCACCGCCGACGGCCTGGGTCTGCTGACCGGGACGGTCCTGCCGCCCGGGGCGCACCCGGTGGCGCAGGCGTACGCCGGGCACCAGTTCGGCGGCTTCAACCCCGGGCTCGGCGACGGCCGCGCGCTCCTGCTCGGCGAGCTCGTGGACCGCGACGGACGGGTCCGCGACCTGCACCTCAAGGGATCCGGGCGCACCCCGTTCGCGCGCGGGGGCGACGGCCTGGCGGCCGTCGGACCGATGCTGCGCGAGTACGTCGTCAGCGAGGCCATGCACGCCCTCGGCATCCCGACCACCCGCGCGCTCGCCGTCGTGGCGACCGGCCGCGACGTGCACCGGGAGACCGTGCTGCCCGGCGCGGTGCTGGCCCGGGTCGCGAGCTCGCACCTGCGGGTCGGCAGCTTCCAGCTCGCTGCCAGCAAGGGCGACGTGGCGCTCACCCGTCGCCTCGCCGACCTCGCGATCGACCGGCACCACCCCGCCCTCGCGGCCGCGGACGCGCCGTACCTCGCGCTCTTCGACGCGGTGGTCGCCGCCCAGGCGCAGCTGGTCGCACGGTGGATGCTCGTCGGCTTCGTGCACGGGGTGCTCAACACCGACAACGTGACGATCTCCGGCGAGACGATCGACTACGGTCCGTGCGCCTTCATGGAGGCCTACGACCCGGCCACCGTCTACAGCTCGATCGACGAGGGCGGCCGCTACGCCTACGGCAACCAGCCCGGGATCACCCAGTGGAACCTCGCCCGGCTCGCCGAGGCGCTCCTGCCGCTCCTGGCGGACGACCAGGACCGCGCGGTCGAGATCGCGACGGCCTCGCTGAGCGGGTTCGGGCGGCAGTACAACGCGGCGTGGTCGAGCGGGATGCGCGCCAAGCTGGGACTGCCCGCCGACGTCGACGACGCGGTCGCGGCCCCGCTCGTCGACGACCTGCTCGTCCTGATGCAGGCCGGCCACGTCGACCTGACGACGTTCTTCCGGGCGCTCGGCCGCGCCGCCCGGGGCGACACCGAGCCCGCCCGCAGCCTGGTCCTCGACCTCGCGGGCTTCGACGCCTGGACCGACCGGTGGCTGGCGACCGGCCCCGACGGCGACGCGATGGACCGGGTCAACCCGGTCTACGTCCCCCGCAACCACCTGGTCGAGGAGGCGCTCGCCGCCGCGACCGGCGGTGATCTCGTGCCGCTGGAGCGGCTGGTCGACGCCGTGCGCTCGCCGTACGACGAGCGCGCGGGTCTGGAGGCCTACGCCGCCCCGGCGCCGGCTGACTTCGGCGCGGCGTACCAGACCTTCTGCGGGACCTGACCGGTCAGGAGACGGCGTCGGCCTCGGCGGCCGCCTTGAGCTTCACCAGGGTCTGCTCGATGCCCTTCTGGTGCCGCTTGGGGTAGCCCATCGCGCCCAGCGCCCACTTGGTGACGCCGTTGCAGTGGCTCAGGTCCCAGGTCTCGGTGACCTTGGTGCCACCGTCGACCGGCTCCAGCTCGTAGCGCCAGCGGTGGGTCCCGATGTGCCGCCACGAGATCAGCCGGTCGGGCTCGTACTCCACGACCTTGTTCTTCGTGCGGTACGGCGCCCCGATCTTCATCTTCATGCCGAAGGTCGACCCGAGCTCCAGCCTCTCCGGGCCGTCCACGGCACCCTGGACGGTGCCCGAGCCGTCGATCCGCGCGTGCTGCCGGGGGTCGGCGACGATCGCGAAGATGGTGGCGGCGGGCGCGGCGATCGTGGTGCTGGCGGAGACGTCGGAGGCACTCATGCCCCGAAGCGTAGAGGTCGGGGCGCAGCCGCGATGGGCCGATCCGACCATCCGGCCCCCACCTGATTGGCGACGCGGACGATGTGCCAGATAGGTTGGCGGGGCACGATTGTGTTCCGGGTCACAGGGGTCGCACCACCCCCGCGTCCCGATGTCCCGGATCCTCATGACCTCGGCACGCGGAGACCCCGCCGACGCCGGTGACCTCGAAGGAGTGCGCGTGACCCAGCAGCCAGCAGGAGACGGCTTCGGCCCGGACCTCGTGGAGGTCTTCGGTCCCTCCCAGCAGGACGGCGGGCCCGAGCTCGTCCAGCTCCTGACCCCGGAGGGTGAGCGGGTCCACCACCCCGAGTTCGACCTCGACTTCTCCGCCGAGCAGGTCCGCGGCTTCTACCGCGACATGGTGCTGACCCGCCGGATCGACGTCGAGGCCACCGCGCTCCAGCGGCACGGCGAGCTCGGCATCTGGGCCCAGCTGCTCGGGCAGGAGGCCGCGCAGATCGGCGCCGGCCGGGCGCTGCGCCCGCAGGACTTCGTCTTCCCGACCTACCGCGAGCACGGCGTCGCGTGGTGCAAGGGCGTCGACCCGCTCGACCTGCTCGGTCTCTTCCGCGGCGTCGACCAGGGCCGGTGGGACCCGGCCGAGAACAACTTCGGTCTCTACACGATCGTGATCGGCGCGCAGACGCTGCACGCGACCGGCTACGCCATGGGCATGCAGCGCGACGGCGTCGTCGGCACCGGCGACCCGGACCGCGACGCGGCCGTCATCGCCCACTTCGGTGACGGAGCGTCCTCGCAGGGCGACGTCAACGAGGCCTTCATCTTCGCGGCGTCCTACAACGCCCCGGTGGTCTTCTTCTGCCAGAACAACCAGTGGGCCATCTCCGAGCCCATCGAGCGCCAGACCCGGATCCCGCTCTACCAGAGGGCGCTGGGCTTCGGCTTCCCCGGCGTACGCGTCGACGGCAACGACGTGCTCGCGACGTACGCCGTCACGCAGGCCGCTCTCCAGCGGGCTCGCGACGGCCAGGGCCCGACCTTCGTCGAGGCGTACACCTACCGGATGGGCGCGCACACCACGACCGACGACCCGACCCGCTACCGGCTCTCCGACGACCTCGAGCGCTGGAAGCTCAAGGACCCGATCGCCCGGGTCGAGGTCTACCTGCGGCGCAACGGCCTGGCCGACGACGAGTTCATCGCCTCGGTGCAGGCCGAGGCCGACGACCTCGGTGCCCGGCTGCGCGACGGCTGCAAGGCCCTGCCGGACCCGTCGCCGCTGTCGATCTTCGACCACGTCTACACCGAGATGACCGAGGAGCTCGAGCAGCAACGAGCCGGCTTCGAGGCCTACCTCGAGAGCTTCGAGGGGGCACGGGCATGAGTGACACGCAGAAGATCACGCTCGCGAAGGGCCTCAACATGGGCCTGCGGCGCGCGATGGAGGACGACCCCAAGGTCCTGCTCATGGGCGAGGACGTCGGCAAGCTCGGCGGCGTCTTCCGGATCACCGACGGCCTGCAGAAGGACTTCGGCGAGGACCGGGTCATCGACAGCCCGCTGGCCGAGTCCGGCATCGTCGGCACCGCGGTCGGCCTCGCGCTGCGCGGCTACCGCCCGGTCGTGGAGATCCAGTTCGACGGGTTCGTCTACCCGGCGTACGACCAGATCGTCTGCCAGGTCGCGAAGATGACCTTCCGCAGCCAGGGCAAGTCCAAGATGCCGATGGTCATCCGGATCCCCTTCGGTGGCGGCATCGGCGCGGTCGAGCACCACAGCGAGTCGCCGGAGGCGCAGTTCGCGCACACGCCCGGCCTCAAGGTGGTCGCGTGCTCCAACCCGGTCGACGGCTACTGGATGATCCAGCAGGCCATCGCCTGCGACGACCCGGTCGTCTTCCTCGAGCCCAAGCGGCAGTACCACGCCGACAAGGCCGAGCTCGACGACACCGCGACGCCCGAGCCGCTCTTCACCTCGCGCGTCGTACGCCGGGGCTCCGACGTCACCGTGCTCGCCTACGGCCCGACGGTGAAGACCGCGCTGAAGGTCGCCGAGGCGGCCGCCGGCGAGGGGAAGTCGGTGGAGGTCATCGACCTGCGCACGCTCTCGCCGCTCGACATGGCCCCGGTCTACGAGTCGGTCCGCCGCACCGGCCGCGCGGTCATCACCCACGAGGCGCACGTCAACCTCGGCATGGGCGCGGAGGTCTCCGCTCGGATCACCGAGGAGTGCTTCTACTCGCTCGAGGCGCCGGTGCTCCGCGTCGGCGCGTTCGACACGCCCTACCCGCCGTCGCGGATCGAGGAGGACTACCTCCCCGACCTGGACCGGGTGCTGGACGCCGTCGACCGTTCGCTCGAGTACTGAGGCAGGGAGTCCCGATGAGTGAGTTCAAGCTGCCCGACGTGGGCGAGGGCCTGACCGAGGCCGAGATCGTGGGCTGGAAGGTCAAGGTCGGCGACGTCGTCGCGATCAACGACATCATCGTCGAGATCGAGACCGCGAAGTCGATCGTCGAGCTGCCGTCGCCGTACGCCGGCACGGTGACCGCGCTGATGGTGTCCGAGGGAGAGATGGTCCCGGTCGGCACGCCGATCATCGCCATCGGCGACCCCGCGGCCGCGGAGCCCGAGATCGACCTGTCCAACCCGGCCGCCTCGGGCGGCGGCGAGGGCGAGTCGCTGGTCGGCCGCAACAAGGCCGACCGGGGCCCGGTCCGGCGCGCGCGCAAGGTCGCGTCGGGCGCGATGGCCGCCCACATGCAGGCGCAGGCCGCGTTCGAGTCCGGTGCGGCCCCGATGGTCGAGGCGGAGGACGAGCCCGAGCCCGCCGTACCGTCGACTCCTGCTCCTGCCGCGCCGGTCGCCGTACGCACGCTGGCGAAGCCGCCCGTGCGCAAGCTGGCCAAGGACCTCGGGGTCGACCTCTCGACGCTGACGCCGACGGGGCGCGACGGGACCGTCTCGCGAGACGACGTCCACGCTGCCGCGGGGTCGACGGTGGTCGAGGAGGTGGCGCAGCAGCCGTCTCGGACCCCCGTCGTTGCCGGGGAGCGGGAGACCCGGGAGCCGATCAAGGGCGTCCGCAAGATGATGGGCCAGGCGATGGTGAGCTCCGCGTTCACGATCCCGCACGTCACCGAGTGGGTGACCGTCGACGTGACCCGCACGATGGAGCTCGTCGACCGGCTGCGGACCCGGCGCGAGTGGCGCGACGTGAAGGTGTCGCCCCTGCTGGTGCTCGCGCGCGCCGTGATGCTCGCGATGCGGCGTACGCCGGAGATCAACTCGGTGTGGGACGAGCCGGCCGGCGAGGTCGTCTTCAAGAGCTACGTCAACCTCGGCATCGCCGCGGCGACCCCGCGCGGGCTGGTGGTGCCCAACGTCAAGGACGCCCAGGACCTGTCGCTGATGGAGCTCGCCTCGGCGTTCAACGCCCTGGTCGCGACGGCCCGCGACGGCAAGACGCAGCCCGCCGAGATGAGCGGGGGGACGTTCACGATCACCAACGTCGGCCCGTTCGGCGTCGACGGCGGCACCCCGATCATCAACCCGGGGGAGTCCGCGATCCTGTGCTTCGGTGCCATCAAGAAGGCGCCGTGGGTGGTCGAGGACGAGATCGTCGTGCGTCAGGTGTGCACGCTCTCGCTGTCCTTCGACCACCGCCACATCGACGGCGAGAAGGGCTCGCGGTTCCTCGCCGACGTGGCCGGCATCCTGGAGGACCCGGCCTCGGCGCTGCTCTTCTGAGCCTCAGTGGCCGGAGGCGTCCAGTGCCTCGGCGGTGAGGCGCTGGCCGAGCTCGATCATCTCGGTGACCCGGTGGAAGTCGAGCGAGCGCGCGGCGGAGACCGGGACCGTGACGAGCACGTCCGGCGGCAGGCCGGCCATCCGGTAGCGGGCGATCAACCCCTGCATCGCGTCCATCGAGAGACCGACGACGTCGGAGATCCGCAGCGGGTCGGGCTCGACCGGCTCGGGCTCGACGTCCTCGCGCTCGCGGCCGACCGTACGGCGCACCCGGTCCACGAGCTCCTCGCGCCAGGTCGGTGTGGCCGGCTCGCGGGCCGGGCTGCTGGGGTCCTTGGCGCTGCGGTCGCCCTGCAGTGAGATCGCGATGGTGAGGTCCGCAGCGGACGCGGCCGTGGGCTCGATGGGGACGGGGTTCATCAGGCCCCCGTCCGCCAGCAGGCGGCCGTTCATGACCACCGGCGTGATGACGCCCGGGATCGCGATCGAGGCGCGGACCGCGGACAGCAGCGGGCCGCGCTGGAACCAGACCTCGCGACGGGCGCGCAGGTCGGTGGCGACCGCGGTGAACGCCATCGGCAGGTCCTCGATCAGCTGCTGGCCGATCAGGTCCTCGACCTCGGCGAAGATCCGGTTGGCGGCGATCGCGCCGCCCGCCGACCACTTCGGGTCGAGGAGCCGGAGGATCTCGCGCTGCTTCAGGTTGCGGACCCACTCGGTGTACTGGTCGAGCGCGCCGGCGGCGTACAGGCCCCCGACCAGGGCGCCCATCGACGAGCCGGCGACGGCGATGACCTCGTGCCCGCGGGACTCGATCTCGGCGATCGCGCCGATGTGGGCGTAGCCGCGCGCACCGCCGGAGCCGAGGACGAGGGCGACGCGCACACCGTCGAGCCTACGGCTCGATGCCGGAGACCTCCCAGCCCTGCGGGGCGATCGGGTGCAGGATCGCGTCGGTGCCGCCGTCGACGTAGATCACCGAGCCGACGATGTTGGCGGCTCCGTCGGACAGCAGGAAGCAGATCGTCGCGGCGACCTCCTCAGCCCTGCCGGTCCGGCCGATCGCGTTGGGGTAGGCGTCGATGTGCGGACCGAAGACCGGGTCGGCGCGCATCTCGGCGACCATCGGGGTCTCGGTCGCCCCGGGGGCGACCGAGTTGAGCCGGATGCCGGCGCCTGCCCACTCGGGCTTCACGCCCTCGCGCCGCGCCCACCACGCGAGCCCGGCCTTGCTCGCCGGGTAGACCATGACCGACTCCACCTTCGCGGCCTCCGCGCGCGCCAGCGCCTCGTCGCCGCGCAGGCAGGCCTGGGCGACGGCGGCGTTCCAGCCGGGCATGCCGGTGATGGAGTTGGAGGCGAGCAGCACGACGCCCGCGCCGCCCTCGGCCGCACCGCGCGTGAGCTCGTCGTGGAGCCCGGTGACCAGGGCGATCGCCCCGAAGAAGTTGATCGACACCAGCAGCGCCGAGTCGACGCCCGTGCGCCCGGTGATCCCGGCCGCCGGCACCAGCCCGTGCAGGACGTCGGTGCGCTTCCGTACGCCGGCCACCGCCGCCGCACGACCCTCGGGCGTCGCCAGGTCGGCGGTCACCTCGACGCTGGTGCCGGGCCGGTCGATGCCGATCACCCGGTGGCCCTGGTCCCGGAGCATCGCGGTCGTGGCCGCCCCGATCCCCGATGCGGCCCCGCTCACGGCGTACGTCCTCATGGCCGGAACTGTAACGCGTTCTAGTGGTAGCCCGGGTGCCCTTCGCTGCCGCCCAGCCGCTCGGCGACCTTGCCGGGCCTCGCCTGGCTGCTGGGACGCCGTACCGACGACGAGCCGCGCCGCTACCGGATCGTGCTGGCCGCGGTGACGGCGTACGGCGCGGCCGCCCTCGTGGTGCTCGTCCTCAACCTGGCCCGCGTCTAGGGCTCATGCGTAGCGGCGGGCCCGGTCGGCGGGGGAGCCGGGACCGGACTCGAGCAGCGCCGCGAGCTCGTGCTCGAGCACGGCGCCCACCCGCTGGCAGAACGCCTCGGGCTCGTCGGCGGCGTCGGGCAGCTCGGCGACGATCCGGTCGACGATGCCGCGGTCGCGGAGGTCGAGGGCACGGACCTTCTGGGAGCGGGCCATCTCGGGTGCGTGGTCGAGGTCGCGGTGCACGATCGCGCTCGCGCCCTCGGGCGGCAGCGGCGACAGCCAGGCGTGCTGCGCGGCGATCACCCGGTCGGCGGGCAGGAACGCCAGGGCCCCGCCGCCGTTGCCCTCGCCGAGCATCAGGCACAGGGTCGGCGCGGCGAGCGTCACCAGCTCGTTGAGGCAGCGGGCGATCTCGCCGGCCATGCCGCCGTTCTCGGCCTCGGCCGACAGTGCGGCCCCGCGGGTGTCGATCACGGTCACGAGCGGCAGCCCGAGGTCGGCGGCCAGCTTCATGCCGCGCTGGGCCTCGCGCAGTGCCTCGGGACCCATCGGGTGCTCCGCGGTCTGGCCGCGACGGTCCTGGCCGAGGAACACGCACGGCGCCTGGCCGAAGCTGACGAGCGCGAGCAGCAGCCCGGGGTCCCGCTCGCCCTGGCCCGTGCCGTTGAGCGGGATCACGTCGCTGGCGGCGTACTTCAGCAGCCGTCGTACGCCGGGCCGGTCGGGCCGCCGCGACCGCGTGACCGCGTCCCACGTCTCGACGTCGGGGAGCGGGGTGAGCGGCACCGGGTCGGGCACGGGGCTGATGCCGTGCCGCGGGGCGAGCAGGATCGACAGCGCCCGGTCGAGGATCCCGGCGACCTCCTCCGGCGGCAGGACCGCGTCGAGGATCCCGTGCGCGTACAGGTTCTCCGCCGTCTGGACGCCCTCCGGGAAGGGCTTGCCGTAGAGCGCCTCGTAGACGCGCGGCCCGAGGAACCCGATCAGGGCGCCGGTCTCGCCGACCGTCATGTGGCCGAGCGACCCCCACGACGCCATCACGCCGCCGGTCGTGGGGTGGCGGAGGTAGACGAGGTACGGCAGCGCCGCGGCCTTGTGCGCCGCCACCGCCTGGGTGATTCGGACCATCTGCACGAACGCCGGCGTCCCCTCCTGCATGCGGGTGCCGCCGCTGATCGGGCCGGCGAGCAGCGGCAGCCCTTCGCGGGTGGCGCGCTCGATCGCCGCGACCAGGCGGTCCGCGGAGGCTCGGCCGATCGACCCCGCGAGGAACCGGAACTCACCCATCACGACCGCCACCCGCCGACCGTGCATGAGCCCCTCGCCGGTCAGCACCGACTCGTCGACGCCGCTCTTCTCCCGCGCGGCGGCGAGCTCGGCGACGTACGCCTCCGAGATCTCGCCGTACGACGGCGGCACGTCCCACGAGCTCCAGGAGCCCTCGTCGAGGACCAGGTCGATGAGCTCGGCGGCCGAGAGCCGTGCGGGCGTCGGGGCGTTCATCAGCGCAGGTTAGCCGCTCGGGAATACCGCCGCGGCGAGTCGGGCTCGGACTGCATGGACGAACCCCGGATCCTGCCGCTGCTGCGCGAGCGCCGCAGCGTCCGTGAGTACGACGAGACCCACGAGCTCGGCAGCGCCGATCTCGCGAGCCTGCTCGAGGCGGCCCGCTGGGCGCCGTCGGCCGGCAACTCGCAGCCCTGGGCCTTCCTGGTCGGCCGGCGCGGCGACGCCGCGCACGAGGCCTTCGTCCCGCTGCTGGCGCCGAGCGTGCGGCGGTGGGCGCCGGCCGCCTCGGCGCTGGTCTTCACGCTCCACCAGGTCGCGTCCGGACCCGAGGAGGACGCGCTCGTCTACTCCGACTACGCGGCCTACGACCTCGGTCAGGCCGTGGCGCAGCTCTGTGTCCAGGCGGGCGCGCTCGGGCTGTCGTGCCACCAGTTCGCGGCCTTCGACCACGACGGCCTGGCGGGGGTCGCCGGCGTGCCGGCGCACTGGTCGGTCACGACCGGCATCGCGGTCGGGCGGGGGATCGTGAGCGACCTGGCACCCCGCACCCGCCGTCCGCTCGCCGAGATCGCGTACGGCGCCCGCTTCGGGGAGCCGGTGCTCTAGCGACCGGCCCAGGCGGCGAGCAGCTCGGCCTCCCGCTCCCGGCTGATCCCGGTGACCTTCGCGTCCGGCGTCGCCCGCAGCCAGGCGAGCGTCTCACGGGCGGTGTCGGCGACCGGGCGGGTGACCAGGCCCGCGTCGTACGACGGCGTCGCGTCGTGCGCCGTCATCCCGTCGTACTCCGGTCGTGGCAGCCAGAGAGGCAGGCTGTCCGGGCCGGCCCAGGGCTCCACGCCCTGCTCGGTCAGGAAGTCCTGCGGCACCCAGACCAGCTCGACCTCCGCGTCGCAGCCCGCGGCGACCTCGGAGAGCACCGCGCTCATCGTCGTGGTGCGCCCGACGCCGTCGTAGTCACCCACCAGCCGCACCTCGGCGGCGTCGACGATCCAGGTCGCGAGGTCGTGGACGTCGATGACCTGCGTGCTGTCCTCCGGGCGACCGGGCGCCAGCACCGTCCCACCGTCCGCCATCCGCGACGGCCAGTAGGTGAACCGGCCGCTCGGGTCGCCGGGGCCGACGATCAGGCCGGGCCGGATGACCGTCGCCGACGCCGCTCCGGAGCGCACGATCTGCTCGCAGGCGACCTTCATCGGCCCGTAGGCCTCCATGTCCACCGCGAGGTCGACGTCCTCGTGGAGGGCGTCGCGCAGCGGCAGCGTCCCGGGACGGCCGCCCGGCGTCGACTCGTCCGAGTAGACGTTGACGGTCGAGACGAAAACCCAGTGGGCACTGGGGAATGCCGCCACGGCCGTCCGTGTCCAGGACGGGTAGCGGCCGACGTCGACGACCGCCTCGAAGTCGTCGGACAGCTCCCCGGGCGCCGGCTGCGCCCGGTCCCACACGACGAGACGGGCGCCGTCGGGGACCGGCCCCGAGGTGCCCCGGTTGGCGCAGGTGACCTCGTGCCCCCGTCGTACGGCGTCCGCCGCGACCGCCTGGGAGAGGAAGACGGAACCGCCGAGCACCAGGAGCTTCATGTCCGCCACGGTTGCGGGAATGAACCGCGGGGGCAAGCGATTCAGCCCACAGCAGACCGAGAGGAGCAGCAGGTGCTGAGCAGGCTGGGATTCCTGACGATCGGGCTCTTCGACCCCGACGACCCCGGCGCCGGGCACGAGTCGACGCTGCGGATCATCGAGCTCGGCGAGCGGCTCGGCTTCGACAGCGCGTGGCTGCGCCACCGGCACCTGCAGTACGGGATCTCCTCGCCGGTGGCCGTCCTCGCGGCCGCGTCGCAGCGCACCAGCCGGATCGAGCTCGGCACCGCCGTCACGCCGCTCGGGTGGGAGAACCCGCTCCGCCTGGCCGAGGACTGGGCGACGGTCGACGTGCTGTCCGGGGGCCGGCTCAACCCGGGGCTCAGCGTGGGGCCCCCGATGCGGTACGACGAGGTGCGCGACGCCCTCTATCCCGACACCGGCGACGCCGAGGACTTCACCTACACCCGGGTCGAGCGGCTGCTGCGGCTCGTGCGCGGCGAGCCCGCGAGCCCGTTCCGCGGCCGGGAGGGCATCGAGGACTTCTCGGACCGCGTGCAACCGCACTCGCCGGGCCTCGCCTCCCGGATCTGGTACGGCGCGGCCTCGCTCGGCTCCGCCCGGTGGGCCGGCAAGCAGGGCCTCAACCTGCTCACCAGCAGCGTGGTGAAGGCGGAGGAGTCCGAGGACTTCGAGCAGGTCCAGCTCGCCCAGATCCGGGCGTTCCGATCCGCGCACCCGCTCGGCGACCGCGCCCGCGTCTCCCAGGGGCTCGTGGTGATCCCGACCGACGGCGCCTCCGCCGCCCAGGTCGCCCGCTACACGGCGTACGCCGAGGCGCGGCTGCCGCGGACCCGCGAGCCGCAGGGCCCCGCACGGATGATGTTCGCCCCCGACCTGGTCGGCACGGCGGACGAGATCGCCGAGCGGCTCGAGGCCCATGCCGCCTTCCGCGAGGTCGACGAGGTGGCCTTCGCGCTGCCGTTCACCTTCGAGGAGGCCGACTACGTGCAGATCCTCACCGCCATGGCGACCCGGCTGGGTCCGGCGCTGGGGTGGGCGGCCGCGCCGGCCTAGCCCCGCTTCGGCGTGGTCTCGCCGAGCAGCCAGTCGTCGAAGAAGCCGGAGAGGTCCTCGCCGGTCTGGTCCGACCACCAGGACGTGATGTCGTCGTAGTCGGCGTTGCCGTCGTCGTGGGCCTGCGGCCAGGCACGCACGAGCCGCCAGAACTCGTCGTCCCCGAGGCGCTGGCGCAGCTCGTCCCACATCAGCGCGGGTCCGTAGTAGACGTTGCCGCCGCCGAAGGCCTCCGGGTCGTAGTTCGCGGGCGGGCCGTACTCGGCCCGGGTCTCCGCCTCGCCGGGCGCCCACTCGTCCATGACCGACTCGATCGAGGCGCCCTGCCGCTCGGCCGTCCAGGCGCCCTGGATGAACATCGCCATGCCCTCGTTCATCCACACGTCGCGCCAGTCGACCGGCGTCACCTGGTCGCCGTACCACTGGTGCGCCATCTCGTGCACCAGCACGTCCGGCGAGGTGGCGTAGCGCGTGTCGCCGAGCGTGATCATCGTCTGGGTCTCCATGCCGCTCTCCGAGTCGACGACCAGGAAGCCGAGCGTCTTGAAGGGGAAGGGGCCGAGCCGCTTCTCCAGCCAGGCCAGGCCGGCCGGCGCCTCGCGCAGCTTGCGCACCAGGCCCGGGCGCCCGCGCGGGGTCCAGTAGGTCATCGGGACGGACGCCGAGGCGTCCTTGGTCTCGACGAGGTCGCCGATCGCGATCGTGACGAGGTACGACGCCGCCGGCTCGTCCAGCTTCCACCGGGTGACGGTGGCGCCGCCGGCGGTCCGGCGGGAGAGCAGCTGTCCGTTGGCGACCCCGACCCACGGCGCCGGGACCGAGATCGTGAAGGAGTAGAGCGCCTTGTCGGAGGGCTGGTCGTTGACGGCGTACCAGGAGTAGGCGCCGAACGGCTCCTGCATCGTCCAGACCTCGCCGCTGGGTGTCGTCGTCCAGCCGAGGGTGTTGAAGTCGCTGCGCTTCGTCGGTGCGGGCACCGGCTGCGGGCTGCCGTGGTAGTCGATCGCCAGCGCGTAGTGCCCGTCCTCCTGCACGTCGGCGGAGATGACCAGGTCCTTGCCCTGGTGCTCGAAGTCCGCGTCCTCGCCGTCGACCCGGACCTGGTCCACGGTGAGCTCGCCCTCGAGGTCCAGCTGCAGGTGGTCGGCGTCGCCGGTGGCGCGCACCCGGACGGTCTCGTGGCCGGTCATGGTGCGGGTGTCGGGGTCCCAGGCGACGTCGAGGTGGTAGCGCAGCGCGTCCACGCCCGGGTCGCCGACGTCGGGGTAGACCTCGTCCTCGACCGGGGTGCTGGCGCCGGGCGCCGGCTTCGCGGACGTGCTGGTCGAGGGCGACGGCTCGGGGCTGGGTGAGCCGTTGGGCTGGTCGTCCGACGAGGTGCAGCCGGTGAGCAGCAGCGCGCCGGCGACGAGGGCGGCCAGGCCGACCTTCACTCCGAGCCCCGCAGCAGGGGGCGGGCGAGCTTGCGGCCGTGGTGGATCTGCGCCTTCACGGTGCCCAGCGGGAGACCGAGCAGGTGGGCGATCTCGTCGTACGGCATCCCGTAGACGTCGCGCAGCAGCAGCGGCTCCACGAACTGCGGGTGGTCCCGCTCGATGGTCTCCATCGCCTCGAGCAGGTCGAGGCGGGTGCCGGCGATGACGCTGGTGGTGCGCGGGTCCGGGCGGTCGACCCCGGCGTACTCCATCGGGTCGCGCGGTGTGGCCTGGTTCTTCATCCGGCGGTAGGTCGAGCGCGCGCTGTTGAGCGCGACCACGTGCATCCAGGTGGTGAACCTGCCCTGGCCGTTCCAGGAGCCGATCTTGTTGGCGATGTTGAGCAGCGCCTCCTGGCAGGCGTCCTCGGCGTCCGGCAGGTGGGGGAGCACGCCCCGGCAGACGTTGAGCGCTCGCGGCCGGATGGTCGCCAGGAGGCTCTCGAGCGCGTCCCGGTCGCCGCCCTGCGCGCGCCGCGCCAGCTCGTCGATCTCGTCCGGTCCCAGACCTTCGGTCGCCATGAACGCACCCTTCCCCGATGTCTGCACATTGTGCAGGCACCGGGGAAGGGTGACCCAACCGTGATGGTCGAGCGTGCTACTTGACCTCGGACCGGAGCACCATCCGCAGGCCGACGGCCAGCGGGATGACGAGCCAGACGATGCTGGTGACGCCCAGCTGGGCCCACTGCTCGCCCGTCAGCGTGTCGTTGAAGAGGTTGCCCTGGGCGAAGTTGAAGTCGACCCACGGCTGCAGGTCCTTGAACCAGTCCTGGCTGGCCGCCAGCACCATCGACAGGGTCGGCAGCACGAAGGAGTAGACGAAGTACGCGACGATCGCGCCCGCCGAGTTGCGGATGACGATGCCGAGCATGAAGCCCACCAGGAGGCCGAGCACGTTGGCCAGGACGATGTTGGCGAGGATCGCCGGGCCGTCGTCCCAGACCCGGTCGGTGCCGGTGATCATCGGGCCGATCAGGTTGCCGACCGCGCCGATGGCGAAGGCCAGCAGCATGGAGACGACGCCGATGCCGACCGCCACGATGGCCTTGGCCAGGATCGTCCGCCCGCGGTGCGGGACCAGGGTGAAGGTCGTGAGCCCGGTGCGCTGGCTCCACTCGCCGGTGACGGACAGGACGGCGATCATCGGCAGGATCACCGCCATCGGGAAGCCGACGGCGCCGGCGAACGTGTCGTAGGTCAGCTCGTCCGACGGCGCGAAGAGCAGCACGGCGCCGGTCGCGAGGACCGCGACGATGCCGATGCTCGCGAGGAGCCAGAAGCCCGAGCGGGTGTCGAACGACTTGCGCAGCTCGACGGACAGGAGCCGGGACATGGGGATCCGGGCCGGTGCGGGTCGCGCCGCGCGGGTCACCTCGGCGACGGTGTCGACCGTGCCCTCGATGGTGGAGGCGCTCATGCTGCTACTTCCTCTCGCTGGGTCTCTGCGGTGAGCTCGAGGAACATCTCCTCGAGCCCGGCGCCGTCGGCGGCGCGGAGCTCGGTCAGGGCGACCCCGGCGGCCAGGGCCACCTGGCCGACGACGTCGGTGTCGGCGTCGACGCGGAGCGCGTCGGTCATCTCCGAGAACTCGAGGCCGGCGTCGGCCAGCGCCCGGGTCAGCACGGGCACGTCGCGGGTGCGGACCAGCGTGCCCGCGGAGGCGAGCAGCTCGGCCTTCGTGCCCTGGGCGACGATCTTGCCGTTGCCGATGACCACCAGGTCGTCGGCGATGACCTCGATCTCGTGCAGCAGGTGCGACGAGAGCAGCACGGTGCCGCCCCGGTCGGCGTACCCGCGCAGCAGGTCGCGCATCCAGCGGATGCCGGCGGGGTCGAGGCCGTTGGCCGGCTCGTCGAGGATCAGGACCTCGGGGTCGCCGAGCAGGGCCGTGGCGATGCCGAGCCGCTGGCGCATGCCGAGCGAGTAGTTGCGGACCCGGCGGCCCGCCTCCTCGTCGGTCAGGCTGACCCGCTCGAGCATCTCGTCGACCCGGCGGGCCGGGAGGCCCATGGTGCGCTGGGCGATCGTCAGGATCTCGCGGCCGGTGCGGCCGGCGTGCTGGGCGGAGGCGTCGAGCAGGACGCCGACCTCCAGCCCGGGGTTGGGCAGGTCCGCGAAGCGGCGGCCCGCGACCTCGGCGTACCCGGACGTGGGGGGCGTGAGGCCCACCATGATCCGCATGGAGGTGGACTTCCCGGCGCCGTTGGGCCCGAGGAAGCCGGTGACGCGGCCGGGCCGCGCCGTGAAGCTGACATCGTCGACGGCGGTGAAGCCGCCGTACTTCTTGCTGAGTGACTCGACCTTGATCATGGTGATGAGCCTCGCGGCCGGGAGGGGTCGCCCACATCGGGGACACGGGGCACCTGATCCCTGAGCCGACCCCGAGTCCTCTCGGGGTCGGACCCTGGGGCCGGGACATAATGCGGTCGTGCCCATGCCCGCCCGTCTCGGTCGCTACGCGGTGCGCCGACGCATCGGCGCGGGCGCGTTCGCGACGGTCTGGCTCGCGTACGACGAGCAGCTCGACTCGCCGGTCGCGGTCAAGGTGCTGGCCGAGAACTGGAGCGAGGACCTCGCCGTCCGCCAGCGGTTCCTGGAGGAGGGGCGCTTCCTCCGCAAGGTGGAGTCCCCCCACGTCGTCACCGTGTACGACGCCGGCGAGCTCGACGACGGGCGGCCCTACCTGGTGATGTCGTACGCCGACCAGGGGACGCTGGCCGACCGGCTCGAGATCGACGGGCTGACGCCGGCGCAGGCCCTCGAGGTGGTGCGCGAGATCGGCGCCGGGCTGCAGACGCTGCACGAGCGCGGCGTGCTGCACCGCGACCTCAAGCCCGCCAACGTGCTCTTCCGGTCGATCGACGGCCGGGTCCGGGCGATGGTCGCCGACCTCGGCCTGGGCAAGTCGATGGAGGTGTCGTCGCGGCTGACGGTCATCGCGGGGACGCCGTCGTTCGTCGCGCCGGAGCAGGCGCAGGGGGAGCCGCTGGACCGGCGCGCGGACCTCTACTCGCTGGCGGCGCTGACCTACCTGATGCTCGCCTCCCGGGCGGCGTTCTCCCACGCGTCCCTCTCGGCTGCCGCGGCACCGGGGCCGCCGCCGCCGCTGTCGACGCCGGAGCGGCCGTTCCCGCCGGAGGTGGAGTCCGTGGTCGCGCGCGGGCTCGCCGCCGACCGGGAGCAGCGGTGGCCGGACGCGGCGTCGTACGTCGGCGCGCTGGAGTCGGCGCTCGGCCCGCTCGCCGGAGACATCGGGGAGCCGTGGCTGCCGCTCGACCCGCACCTGACGCAGCTCGGCGCGCCGCCGTCGATCAAGGTCGACGACACCCCGCTGCCCGAGCCGACGCCACCGCGGCGGGTGAGGCGATGGCTGCTCGGGACCGTGGCCGCCGTCGTCGTGCTCGCGGCGTCGGGGGTCGGCGGCTACGTCGTCGCGCACCGCGGGGACCCCGAGGTGACGGTGACCGACGACGAGTCCTCGATCAGCGTGACCGTCCCGCGGGCGTGGGACCGGCACGTCGCGACGGACGGGTGGCGGCCGGAGGGCGCCGACGGCGACCTTCCTGCGGTCTCGCTCGGCACCGCCGGTGGTTGGACGGACCCGCAGTCCGGCGCCCAGGGCGTCTTCGCCGGGATCCTGCCCGGCGACGAGCTGCCCGCCCAGCTGCCGCAGCACCCCGAGTGCGGGCAGGCCGGCTCGCGGGTCCCGGACAACGGCCAGCTCGGCCCGTCGGCGACCGTCGTCTACAGCGACTGCCCGGGCGGGGTGACCGTCGAGCGCGTCATCCAGGTCACCGAGGACCAGCTCCTCTGGGTGCAGGTGCGCAGCCACGACCGCGGCACCGCCAACCGCGTGCTCGACGACGTCGCCGTCCACGGCATGTGAGCGGTCAGTAGGCAGCGGACGCCGAGACCCGCTCGAGCAGGTCGGCCATGCCCGCGCGGTCGGTCTCCCGCCCGGTCGTCGCGATGGCGGCGTACGCCTGGCTCGATCCGCTCCGCGGCAGCCACCGCTCCATGCTCACGCGCTGGTGGCCGTTGTCGAGGTAGGTCGCGGTGAACCCCTCGTCCGTGCGGCTCTCGATCACGAGGTGCTCGAGGTCGCCGTTGCTCTCGGCGTCCTCGAGGGCGTTGATCCGGCTCTGGAGGGCGACCTTGAGCGAGATGCGGTTGGTGACGAGGCCGACCCGGAGCAGGTACGTGTTCCTGGGGTTCTCCGGGACGGCGAAGTTCCACGCGTCCCTGCCCTCCAGCGGCGCCCGCCGCCACCCGTCCGGCACGGACGCGGTCATCGGCATCCCGCCGGCGTTGAACTTCGCCGTGTGCAGCGGCAGGCCGGTCGCCAGCGGGGCGAGACCCGGGTCGGGCAGCACGACGTACTCGTTGACGGGGTAGGACGGCGAGACGGCCGGGACGGGCTCGGCGCCGACGAGGTCCAGCGGCTGCTCCAGGGTCGCCCGACCCACGGCGTACCCCACGGCGCCCCCGACCAGGACGAGCGCGAGCGCCAGCCCGATCCAGCGCACCCTCATGCGGCACACCGTATCCGGCGGCCCTGACCGGACGCCGATGAGTCGAGGAGCTCCGGCTGGTCTGTCGATTTCGTGGTCCCCCGTTCGTGGAAGGGGTGACGGAACCCCTTCCCTCCAGGAGACAAGCCGATGAACGACGTCAAGACCCGCTGGCTGGCGCTCTACGTGCTGTGCCTGGGCGACCTCATGATCGTGCTCGACTCGAGCATCGTGAACGTGGCCCTCCCGTCCATCCAGTCCGACCTGGGCTTCTCCCAGTCGGCGCTCGCGTGGGTGGTCAACGCCTACCTGCTGACGTTCGGCGGGTTCCTGCTCCTGTCGGGCCGCCTGGGCGACCTGCTCGGCAACCGCCGGGTGTTCCTCGGCGGGGTCGTCGCGTTCGTGGTCGCCTCGGTGGCGTGCGGGCTCGCGCCGACCGCCGGGCTGCTCGTCGCCGGCCGCGCGGTCCAGGGCCTGGGCGGAGCGGCCGTCTCCGCGGTCGCGCTGTCGCTGATCGTCGAGCTCTTCCAGGACCCGGCCGAGCGGGCCAAGGCGATGGGCTTCTTCGGGTTCGTGATGTCGGGCGGCGGCGCCGTCGGCGTACTCCTCGGGGGCGTGCTGACCGGCCTCTTCTCCTGGCACTGGATCTTCCTGGTCAACGTCCCGATCGGGGTCGGCGTCTTCGTCGCGGCCCGCCGGGTGCTGCCCACCGACGAGGTCGTGGCGCAGCGTGGTCGCATCGACGTGCTCGGCGCGGTCCTCGTGACGGCTGCGCTGATGCTGTCGGTCTACGGCATCGTCGAGAGCGAGCCGTGGCTGATCGTCGGCAGTGTCATCCTCCTCGCCGTCTTCGTGCTGCGGGAGTCGCGGGTGGCCGAGCCGCTGGTGCCGCTGCGCCTCTTCCGGCTGCGCAACGTCGTCGTGTCGCAGGTCGTCGGGGTGCTGTGGGCGGCCGCGATGTTCGCGTGGTTCTTCCTCGCCGCGCTCTACCTCCAGCAGGTGCTGGGGTACGACGCCCTCGAGGTCGGTCTCGCCTTCGTGCCGACGAGCGTGGTGATGGCCTACTGCTCGCTGCGCGTCTCCGACAAGCTGGTGCTGCGCTTCGGCATCCGCCCGCCGCTGGTGGTCGGTCTCCTGCTGGCCGCGGTCAGCCTGGCGCTCTTCTCCCGGGCACCTGTCGACGGGCACTTCCTGGTCGACGTGCTGCCGTCGATGCTGCTGCTCGGCGCCGGTGCCGGCATCGCCTTCAACCCCGTGCTGCTCGCCGCGATGGGCGACGTCGAGCCGCACGAGTCCGGGCTCGCCTCGGGCGTCGTCAACACGTCCTTCATGATGGGCGGCGCCCTCGGCCTCGCCGTGCTGGTCAGCCTCTCGTCCTCCCGCACGTCGTCGCTCCTTGCCGACGGCGCCGGCTCCCTCGAGGCGCTCAACGGAGGCTTCCAGCTCGCCTTCGGCGCCGGCGCCTGCTTCGCCGCCCTCGCGGCCCTCGTCGGCGGGGTCTTCCTGCGGCCCAAGCCCATGGCGATGCCCGACGACGAGTCGGGCTCCCCGGTGGTCGAGCAGCGAGCGCCAGCGAGCGTCGTCGAGACCCCGGAAGGCTGACCGTGGCCTGCGGGTGGTCAGTGGTGGCAGACCGAGAGGCAATTACGCGGGTACGGCGGTCTCGGGTCCGCTTCTCGGTGGTCGAGCAGCGAGCGCCAGCGAGCGT
The DNA here is from genome assembly GCF_039543825.1 of Nocardioides conyzicola. NCBI lineage: Bacteria > Bacillati > Actinomycetota > Actinomycetes > Propionibacteriales > Nocardioidaceae > Nocardioides > Nocardioides conyzicola. The sequence continues at coordinate 2,087,266 of NZ_BAABKM010000002.1, forward strand.
CGTCGAGACCCCGGAAGGTTGACCGTGGGCTGCGGGTGGTCAGTGGTGGCAGACCGATAGGCAGCTACGCGGGTACGGCGCGCGCGGGTCGGCGCCGCTCGCCGGCTTGCCGGTTTCCGGTGGTCGAGCAGCGAGCGCCAGCGAGCGTCGTCGAGACCCCGGAAGGCTGACCGTGGCCTGCTGGTGGTCGGTGGTGGCAGACCGACAGGCAGCTACGCGGGCACGGCGCGCGCGGGTCGGCGCCGCCTCCCGGCTTGCCGGTTTCCGGTGGTCGAGCAGCGAGCGCCAGCGAGCGTCGTCGAGACCCCCGCAAGGCTGACCGTGGCCTGCTGGTGGTCAGTGGTGGCAGACCGACAGGCAGCTACGCGGGCATGGCGGGCTCGGGTCGGCGCCGCCTCCCGGCTTGCCGGCACCCCGGTGGTCGAGCAGCGAGCGCCAGCGAGCGTCGACGAGACCCCCGCACCCAACTCGCTGACCAAGAAAAGTCCTGGATTCAGACTTGTCATTCGAACACACGTTCGATACAATGAGACATGGCCACGCCCTTCGTCCCCGACACCGCCACCACGGCGGCGCCCACGGACGAACGCGCCCTCCTCGACCAGATCCGTGAGCTCGAGGACACCAAAGCCCGGATCGCAGCAACCCAGGCCGAGCTCACCGTGCAGCTCGACCACCTCGTTCGCGCCCGTCACGCCCAGGACCGCATCCCCGCTGCTCGGCAGGGCCGCGACGTCGCCGGGCTCATCGCATTCGCCCGCCGCGAGTCCCCCGCGAAGGGATCCCGGCTGTTGGGGCTGGCGCACGCCCTTACCGAACAACCCCACCTGCACGCCGCAATGCGCGCCGGCGTCATCTCCGAGTGGCGCGCCACGCTCATCGCCCGCGAGACCTCCTGCCTGTCCCGTCAGGACCGGGCGCTGGTCGATGCGGAGATCTGCCAGCCAGCTCCGGACGGCACCTACCCGTTCCACGGGTGGGGCGACCGCAGACTGACCGCGGAGACCCAGAAGGCCGTCATCCGCATCGATGCCCAAGCCGTCGTCAACCGCCGGTCCAAGGCGGAAGCGGACCGCCACGTCTCCATGCGGCCCGCACCCGACACCATGGCCCGCCTCTCCGCCCTGCTGACCGCGAAGCAGGGTGTCGCGGTGTGGGCGACGCTGACCCGGATCGCGGACCAAGCCAGGTCCGCCGGCGACCCCCGCACCCGTGGGCAGGTCATGGCGGACACCCTCGTGGAGCGCATCACCGGCCTCGCAGACGCCACCGCCATCCCCGTCGTCGTGAACGTGGTGATCTCCGACCAGGCCCTCCTCGGCGACAGCGTCGAGCCCGCCTGGCTCCACGGCTACGGACCCCTCCCCGCCGACGCGGTCGACCCGGAGCACCTGACTGCGATCCGGCGGCTCTACGCCAAGCCCGCCACCGGGTCCCTGGTCGCGATGGAATCCGTGGCCCGGGAGTTCCCCACTGCATTGGCCCGGTTCATCGAGCTCCGCGACCGCACCTGCCGCACTCCTTGGTGCGACGCTCCCATCCGCCACCGCGACCACGCAGAAGACCACGCCACCGGCGGCCCCACCACCAGCATCAACGGCCAAGGGCTGTGCGAGCACTGCAACCACACCAAGCAAGCACCCGGCTGGCGCAGTCGACCCCTCAACGGACCACCCGACCAACGCCACACCATCGAGACCCGGCTGCCCACCGGCCACACCATGAGGTCGACCGCGCCACCGACACCGACACCATCGACGACCAGGCAGATCAGCCCCGCGGAGACCTACCTCCTCGAAGTCGTCCTCGCCGCCTGACCCCCGGGGCGACGAGTGCCACCACCCTCCGCGCTAGCGTGCGGCGCGTGAGCAACCTGCTGATCCGCAACGCCCGCCTGGTGCCGCTCGGTGCCGGGGAGAGCACCCCCGACGGACCGGTCGACATCGCCATCGCGCGCGGCGTGGTCACGGGCGTCGGCCCGGGCCTGGACCGACCCAACGGCGTGGAGGAGATCGACGCGGGCGGCCGCTGGGTGATCCCGGGGCTCTGGGACCAGCACACGCACCTGGCCCAGTGGACGCTGTCGTCGCAGCGGCTCGACCTCGCTGGCGCGCGCTCGCCCGAGGACGCGACCAGGGCGGTCGCGCAGCGGATCGCCGACTACCCCGACCTCCCGGTGATCGGGTGGGGCCACCGATCGGCCGGGTGGGACCGCGAGGTGACCGTCTCCGAGCTCGACGCGGTGTCGGGGGATACGGCCGTGGTGCTGATCAGCGGCGACGGGCACCACGCGTGGCTGAACACGACGGCGCTGCTGCACTTCGCGATGCCGGTGCGGGACTCGGTGGTCCGGGAGACGGAGTGGTTCGCGGCGTACCCCCGCCTGGTCACGCTGGTCGGCAACGACGGCACGTCGCCCGAGGCCTACCGCCGGATGCTCGACGAGGCGGCGGGGCGCGGGATCGCCGGGCTGGTGGACTTCGAGTTCGGCGCGGGCATCGAGGAGTGGTCGGAGCGGTGGGTGCAGGACTGCGACCGCCTGCGAATCCGCGCGGCGACGTACGCGCACATGCTCGACGGCGTGATCGCCGCCGGCCTCCGCACCGGCGACCCGCTGCCGGGCTGCGACGACCGCGCGACCATGGGGCCGCTCAAGATCATCAGCGACGGTTCGCTCAACACCCGGACGGCCTGGTGCTGCGAGCCGTACGGCGACGCGCACAAGCTCGAGTACCCGGCCGGCCAGCCGAACCTCTCCGGCGCCGAGCTGCGCGAGCAGCTCGGCCGCGCGCACGCCGCGGGTCTGGAGATCGCCACCCACGCGATCGGCGACGCGGCCGTGCGGGAGGCGCTGGCGGCGTACGCCGACACCCGCGCCCGCGGGTCCATCGAGCACGCGCAGATGGCCCGACGCGACGACGTACGCCGGATGGCGGAGCTCGGCATCCGCGCGAGCGTGCAGCCGGCGCACCTGCTCGACGACCGCGACCTGACCGACAAGATCTGGGGCGAGCGCGCCGAGCGCTGCTTCGCCTTCCGCTGGATGCTGGAGGACGGCGTGGAGCTGGCGCTCGGCTCCGACGCCCCGGTGTCACCACTGGACCCGTGGCTGGCGATGGCCGCCGCCGTGCACCGCAGCGCCGACGAGCGGGGACCGTGGCACGGCGAGCAGGCGCTCTCCGTCCGCGAGGTGCTCGCGGCCTCGGTCGACGGCCAGCCGACGGTCGGCGCGGGCTCACGAGGCGACGTGGTGCTCCTCGACCGCGACCCGCTGCTGCGCGACCTGGACGCCGCCGACACGGCCGACCTGGGCGCCGCCCTGCGCTCGATGCCCGTGGCGCTGACGGTCGTCGCCGGCCGGATCGTCACCGAGCGCTAATCACACGGAACGGGCGAGCCGGAGCCCGTCGGAGGCGGTTACGTTGCGGATCCAGGGCCGGGAAGCGGGCCCCGTTCCGAGGAGCGACACGTGTCCGACAAGCCGAACATCCTCATCATCTGGGGCGACGACATCGGGATCAGCAACCTGAGCTGCTACAGCGACGGCCTGATGGGCTACCGGACACCCAACATCGACCGGGTCGCCCAGGAGGGCGTGAAGTTCACCGACTCCTACGGTGAGCAGAGCTGTACGGCGGGCCGCGCGGCGTTCATCACCGGCCAGAATCCCTACCGCACCGGCCTGACCAAGGTCGGCATGCCGGGGGCCGACCTCGGCCTGCGCGCGGAGGACCCGACCATCGCCACCGCGCTCAAGGACATCGGCTACGCGACCGGTCAGTTCGGCAAGAACCACTTCGGGGACCGCGACGAGTTCCTGCCGACCATGCATGGGTTCGACGAGTTCTTCGGCAACCTCTACCACCTCAACGCCGAGGAGGAGCCGGAGCAGTTCGACTACCCGACCGAGGAGGAGTTCCCGGACTTCAAGAAGCGGTTCGGGCCCCGCGGCGTGATCCACTCGTGGGCCAACGGCGACGGCACCCAGCGCATCGAGGACACCGGCCCGCTCACCAAGGAGCGGATGAAGACGATCGACGACGAGGTCGTCCCCGAGGCGCTGCGGTTCATGTCCGACGCGCAGGAGAGCGACACCCCGTTCTTCGTGTGGCTCAACACCACGCACATGCACTTCCGCACCCACATCAAGGACGGCAGCCGCGGCAAGGCCGGGCGGTGGCAGTCGGAGTACCACGACACGATGGTCGACCACGACGAGCTGGTCGGCTCGGTGCTCGACTTCCTCGACGACAACGGGCTCGCCGACAACACGATCGTCATGTACTCCACCGACAACGGCCCGCACATGAACAGCTGGCCCGACGCGGGCATGACGCCCTTCCGCAACGAGAAGAACTCCAACTGGGAGGGCGCCTACCGGGTCCCCGCGATGGTGCGCTGGCCCGGTCACATCCCGGCTGGTGAGGTCCGCAACGGGATCATCAGCCACAACGACTGGTTCGTCACCCTGCTGGCTGCGGCCGGCGACACGGACGTGGCGGAGCGGCTCAAGGCCGGGACCGAGCTGGCCGGTACGTCGTACCAGGTGCACCTCGACGGCCACAACCAGCTCGACTACATCACCGGTGCTGCCGACGTGAGCCCGCGCAAGCACTTCTTCTACGTGACCGACGACGGCGACCTCGCCGGGATGCGCTTCGACAACTGGAAATTCGTCTTCCTCGAGCAGCGCACCACCGGAACGCTCGCCATCTGGCTGAACCCGTACGTCGAGCTGCGCGCGCCCAAGATCTACAACCTGCGCACCGACCCCTTCGAGAAGGCCGAGGGCACCTCGAACACCTACTACGACTGGATGCTCGACCACGTCTGGCTGCTGATCCCGGCGCAGACCTACGTCGCAGAGATGCTGAAGAGCTTGATCGACTTCCCACCCCGGCAGACGCCGGCCACCTTCAGCGTCGACCAGGTGATGGCGAAGCTCAAGGCCGGCATGCCGAACAGCTAGATGCAGGTCGACCTGCCGGGTGGCACCTTCACGATGGGCTCCGACGACCACTACCCGGAGGAGGCGCCGACCCACCGCGTGCGCGTCGACGCCTTCTCGATCTCCGCGACGGCGGTGACCAACGCCGAGTTCGCGGCCTTCGTGGAAGCCACGGGCTACGTCACCGTCGCCGAGCGTGACCTCGACCCGGCCGACTACCCCGGCGCGCCGCCCGAGAACCTGCAGCCGGGGTCGATGGTCTTCGTGCCCACCAGGGGACCGGTCGATCTGCGTCACCTGAGCCAGTGGTGGCGGTGGAAGCCGGGTGCGTCCTGGCAGCACCCGAACGGCCCGAGGAGCGACATCGAGAAGCGGCTCGACCACCCCGTCGTCCACGTCTCCCACGAGGACGCCGCGGCGTACGCCGACTGGGCCGGCGCCGCCCTGCCGACCGAGGCGGAGTGGGAGTACGCCGCCCGCGGCGGTCTCGAGGGTGCGCCGTACACCTGGGGTGACGAGGTCCGGCCCGGCGGGAAGATCATGGCGAACACCTGGGACGGGCCGGACTTCCCGTGGCGCAGCAGCGGGGAGAGCGGCTTCCTGCGCACGGCGCCGGTCGGCAGCTTCCCCGCCAACGGTTACGGCCTCTTCGACATGGCGGGCAACGTCTGGGAGTGGACCGACGACTGGTGGACGGAGCGCCACCCGCCGGACGTCGAGAAGCCCTGCTGCATCCCGAGCAACCCGCGCCCAGGCGCCCGTGAGCAGAGCTACGACCCGGCGCAGCCGCAGTTCGCCATCCCGCGCAAGGTGGTCAAGGGCGGTTCGCACCTCTGCGCCGACAGCTACTGCCTGCGCTACCGACCGGCCGCGCGCCGGCCCCAGATGATCGACACCGGCACCAGCCACCAGGGCTTCCGGTGCGTACGACGACCCGCGAGACAGGAGCAGCCCGCATGAGCGACGAGATCCTCCCTTCGTGGCGACCCGGCGCGACCCGGGACGCGATCGTGGCCTTCCTCGACGCCGCAGCCGAGGTGCCGGTCCAGCGCCGCGTCGCGTGCTTCGACAACGACGGGACGCTGTGGTCCGAGAAGCCGAGCTACGTGCAGCTGGACTTCTTCGTCGACGCCATGAAGCGCGCCGTGCGCGACGATCCCAGTGCCGCCGAGCAGCCGGAGTTCGCCGCCCTGATCAGCGGCGACCAGGCGGCCATCGGCGAGATCGGGCTCGAGCGGATCGCGCACGCGCTGACCGGTCTCTTCGAGGGCATCTCGCCCGAGGACTTCACCGCGCGCGTGCACGAGTTCATGGCGAAGGGCACGGCCCGCACCTACCGGCCGATGCTCGAGCTGATCGACGAGCTGCGCCGGCGGGAGTTCACCGTCTGCGTCGTCACCGGCGGCGGCACCGAGTTCGTCCGGGCGATCAGCCACGACCTGTACGGCGTACCTCCGGAGGACGTGGTGGGGAGCCTGATCGGCTACGAGTTCGTCCCGACCGACGCCGGCGGCCCCGGGCTGCGGCGCACGAACGAGCTGGCCTCGGCCGCCAACGAGGGCGCGGCCAAGGTCAACAACATCCAGATGCAGCTCGGGCGGCGCCCCATCTTCGCGGCGGGCAACTCCGGTGGTGACCGGGAGATGCTCGAGTGGGCCACCGGTGGGGACGGTCCGACGCTCGCGGTCCTGCTCGACCACGACGACGCCGACCGCGAGACGGCGTACGTCAGCTCGGCGGTGACCTTCGCCGACCCGGAGCCGATCACGGCGGTCGGAGCCCGCCTCGGCTGGACCGTCGTCAGCATGCGGGACGACTGGGCCGCCGTCTGGACGTGACCGCTACCGGTCGCTAGCAAGCACGTCGAGCACCAGCTGGGCGACGTGCTGCTGCTCGACGGCGAGCGGGTGGTAGGCGAGCGCGCGGTCGGCGGACGTGATCCGGCCGTTGATCCACGGGTCGTCGGCGCAGATGTCGTGGCCGGCGCTCGGCGCCCAGACGTCGACGTACTCGGCGTCCGCCTCGTCGGCCGCGTCCTCGACCGCCTCGGTCAGCTCGTGGTTGATCTGCCGGGCGAAGGCGTAGTCGCCGTCGGCCAGCGGCAGGTCGGCGCAGGTGCCGGACGCCGGCACGATCTGCGGATAGCCGACCAGCAGGATCCGCGCCCGCGGCGCGTGACGGCGTACGCCGGCGACCACCTGGACGAGGCTGTGCTCGGTCCGCTCGAGGGTCGGGTCGAGCCGGCCGCCGAGCTCGGCGACGCACGGGCTGCCCGTCGGGTCCGACGCGCGCAGCTGCGTGCACCGGCCGAGCAGGGTGCCGAAGAGGCCACCGTCGTTGCCGCCGAGGCCGATGGTCACCAGGTCGGTGTCCTTGCGCAGCGCGTCGAACTGCGGCGGCACCGAGCCGGTCATCCCGCGCTGGGCGGCCGTCATGTCCTGGGTGTCGGCGCCGCTGCAGCTGACGTCGGTGAGCTCGGTCCCCGGCATCGCCTGCGCGACCAGGGCCGGGTAGTTGACGGCGGACCGGAGGCACGCGGTGCTCGTGTCGGTCGGCGGGATCAGCGGACCCGCCGTGTAGGAGTCGCCCAGCGCGACGTACCGGTCGTACGCCGTGGGCGCGGTGGTGGGACTGCCGGTGGTCCGGGCCGGGCCCGGCGCAGGCGCTGCCTCGGTGTCGTTGCCGCACCCGGCGAGGACGCCTGCGAGCAGCGTCAGGGTGATCAAGGCGCGGAGCATGGGCCCGACGGTACGGGCGGGGCGGATACTGACCACCATGGCCTCCAGCGACGAACCCGCTGCGTCGACCGGAGGCGAGTCCCTGCTGACCGTCATCGTCGCGCTGACCGCCAACGCCGTGCTCGCGATCGCCAAGACGGCCGCCGCCCTCCTGACCGGGTCCGCGGCGATGGTCGCGGAGGCCGCGCACTCGTGGGCGGACGCCGGCAACGAGGTCTTCCTGCTGATCGCCGAGCGCAGCGGCAGCCGACCCCGGGACGAGGAGCACCCCCGCGGCTACGGACGCGCGACGTACGCCTGGTCGATGGTCGCGGCGTTCGGCCTCTTCACGGCCGGTGCCGTCGTCTCCATCTGGCACGGCGTCACGCAGCTGTCCTCCGATGTGGAGGAGACCAGCTACCTGGTCAACTACGTGGTGCTCGGCATCGCGTTCCTGCTGGAGGGGACGTCGTTCCTGCAGGCCAGCCGCCAGATCCACGGGGCGTCCCAGCGTTTCGGCATGCACCCGCTGCGCTACGTCACGCAGACGTCGAACCCGACGCTGCGGGCCGTCTTCTTCGAGGACTTCTCGGCCCTGCTCGGCATCCTCATCGCCGCCGCGGGCATCGGGCTGCACCAGCTCACCGGCAACGCGATCTTCGACGCGATCGGGTCGATCGCCATCGGCGTGCTGCTCGCTTTCGTCGCCGTCTTCCTGATCCGCCGCAACATGGACTACCTGCTGGGGGAGGCCCCGACGCCCGAGATCCGGTCGCGGGTCATCGCCGGCATCCTCGAGCACCCGCAGGTCGAGCGGATGACCTACCTGCACCTGGAGTACGTCGGCCCGGCGCGGGTCTTCGTCGTCGCGGCCGTGGACCTGGTCGGCGACGACACCGAGGGGCACCTCGCCGTACGCCTGCGGAAGGTCGAGACCGACATCGAGAAGCACCCGCTGGTCGAGGACGCCGTGCTCACGCTGTCCCTGCCCGACGCGCCGTCGCTCGCGCCGTAGCCGGATCGAGACCCGGCGAATTTCGGGGAAACGCTTGACGTCGAATATGTAAGTGCGCTGAACTAACAAACGTGACCCAGACCTCCCCGGTCGGCCGGCAGCTCCGGCCCCGCGGCAAGCTCCTCCAGGAGGACACCCGCCGCCACCACCGGTCCCTGCTGCTCCAGCAGCTGTTCCGGGAGGGCCCGGCCAGCCGGGCCGACCTGGCCCGCGCGAGCGGCCTGACTCGGGTCACGGTCTCCGACCTCGTGGGCGAGCTGGTCACCGACGGACTCCTCGAGGAGCTCGGTGCGCCGGTCGAGAGCCGGGTCGGCAAGCCGCCCACGCTGGTCGGGCTGGCCGCCGACTCGACCCACGTGATCGGCATCGACCTGTCGGCCACGGACCGGATGACCGGCGCGGTGATCAACCTCGCGGGTCAGGTGCAGGCCCGGCATGAGCTGCCGCTGGGCGGCGCCGTCGGCGAGGCCGCCGTCGCGCTGGTCCACGAGCTCGCCACGGCGCTGATCGCGATGACCGACCGCCCGGTGCTCGGCATCGGCGTCGGCAGCCCCGGCGTCGTCGACGCCAGCGGCACCGTCATCGACGCGCCCAACCTCGCCTGGACCGACACCCCGCTGGCGGCCAGCCTCGCGGACGCCCTCGGCGTCCCCGTCTTCGTGGCCAACGACGCCAACACCGCCGTCCTCGGCGAGCACACCTTCGGCGCCTCCGGCGACGGCGGCCTGATGCTGCTCCGGGTCGGGACCGGTGTGGGTGCCGGCCTGGTGCTCGGCGGCTCCCTGCTGCACGGCCACCTCGGCGCCGCGGGCGAGATCGGCCACGTCGTCGTGGACCCCGACGGCGAGCGGTGCGCGTGCTCCCGCACCGGCTGCCTGGAGACCATCCTCTCCGTCCCCCACCTCCGCCGCCGCCTCGACGAGGGCGGCCGGGCCGGGCAGACCGCGGACGAGGTCCTCGGCCGGGTCGGCGAGCAGCTCGGCGTGGCACTCGCGCCCGTCGTCGGGACGCTCAACCTGCACGAGGTCGTGCTGAGCGGCCCGCAGGAGCTGCTCGACGGCGCGCTGCGCGAGGCGACCGACCGGGTCATCCGCGAGCGGACCATGCCGGTCAGCTCCGCCGGCCTGGTCGTCCGCACCTCCCAGCTCGGCGAGGACGTCGTCCTCGTCGGGGCCGCCGTGCTCGTCCTCTCCGGACAGCTCGGCGTCTCCTGAACCAGATCTCGGAACCAGCACCACCACCACACCCGGCAAGAGAAGCTCGACGAGAGGAAACAGCGGTGCGCATCAAGAAGACTTTGGCGGTCGTGGCCATCGCCACGACAGCCGTGGCGACCCTGGCCGCCTGCGGCAGCGACAGCAGCGACGGTGACTCGTCGAGCAAGGGCCCCGACAAGGCCGACATCCGGGTCTGGCTCAACGGCACGGACACGCCCCAGGAGGCGCGGGACTGGCTGAAGAAGACCTTCGAGGAGCAGAACCCCGGCTCCACGCTGACCGTCGAGCAGCAGGAGTGGGACGGCCTCGTCGAGAAGCTCACCACCTCGCTGTCGAGCGCGTCCGAGACCCCGGACGTCGTCGAGATCGGCAACACCCAGGCCCCGACCTTCACCTCGGCCGGCGCCTTCGCCGACCAGACCGACCAGCTCGCCTCGCTCGGTGGCGACGACCTGCTCCAGGGGTTCGTCGACGGCGCGACGGTCGACGGCAAGACGTACGCCGTCCCGTACTACGCCGGGTCGAAGTACATCTTCTACCGCAAGGACCTCTTCGAGGCGGCCGGCATCACCGCCGTACCGACCACGTTGGACGAGTTCATCGACGACGCGATCAAGCTGAAGAAGGCCAACCCCAAGCCGGCCAACTTCTCCGGCTTCTGGTTCCCGGGTCAGGACTGGCGCAACGGCGCGGCCTTCGTGTGGGACAAGGGCGGTGACCTCGCGACCGACGACGGCGGCGAGTGGAAGGGCTCCCTGGAGTCCGAGGAGTCGATCGCCGGTCTCGAGACCGCGCAGAAGCTCTTCTCCGAGGCCTCCGGCGCGGCCAAGGACGGCAACGAGGCCGACTCGTGGACGCCGTTCTGCGCCGGTGAGATCGGCATGGTCTCGGCCCCCGGCTGGATCAAGGGCCTGATCCTGGACCCGAAGACCGGATGCCCCGACACGTACGGCAAGGAGATCGGTGTCTTCGCGCTGCCGGGCTCGGACGGCCAGCCCGCCCCGGTGCTCCTCGGCGGCTCCGACATCGCGATCGCGGCCAAGTCGGCCAACCAGGGCCTCGCCCAGAAGGCCGTCGCGCTGATGCTCAGCAAGGACTACCAGACGATCATGGCGAAGGCCGGCCTCACGCCCGCCCTCACCTCGCTGGCGCCGCTCCTCGGTGACGACGAGTTCGCCCAGGCCACGATCGCGGCCGCCTCGAACGCCAAGCTCACCCCGGCCGCTCCGGGCTGGGCCAACGTCGAGGGATCGCGGGTCCTCGAGGACCTGTTCAGCGCGCTGGCGCAGGGCGGCGACCCCGCCGAGCTGGCCGCCAAGGCCGACGAGCAGATGAACTCGCAGCTCAACGGCTGACCGCCACCACGAGCGACACCCAGCACGTACGGCCGGGGCGGTGCGAACCGCCGCCCCGGCCGTGCCATGCCCACACCGAGGAGGGGGGACGATGACCGACATGACCACCGACTTCGGCCGCCCGCCGAAGCCCCGCCGCAGCGCGCTGCCGTACCTGCTCCTGGTGCCGGCCGCCGTGGCGCTCGCCGTCGCCCTCGGCTACCCGCTGGTGCGCCAGGTCGTGCTCTCGTTCCAGGACTTCGGCCTGGCCCAGCAGTTCGGCAAGCCGCCGGAGTGGGTCGGGACCGACAACTACCGCGAGCTGATCACCGACCCCTACCTGTGGCGGGTCACCCTCCGGTCGCTGGTGTTCTGCTTCGTGAACGCCGCGGCCACGATGGCGATCGGGGTCGGGCTCGCCCTGCTGATGCGGCACATGTCGCGCTGGGTGCGGCTGCTCCTGCAGACGGGTCTCCTGCTGGCGTGGGCGATGCCGGTCGTCGCCTCGCTGACCGTGTGGCAGTGGCTCTTCGACACCCAGTACGGCGTCGTCAACTACGTCCTGACCGAGCTCGGCTTCGACTACGAGGGCCACTCCTGGCTGCTGCAGCCGCTCTCCTTCTTCTTCGTCGCGACCGTGATCGTCGTGTGGATGAGCGTCCCCTTCGTCGCCTTCACGGTGTACGCCGCGCTCACCCAGGTCCCCGAGGAGCTGATGGAGGCCGCCGAGATCGACGGCGCCGGCGGCTGGGGACGGCTGCGCAACATCGTGCTCCCGACCATCCGCCCGGTGCTGCTGGTCGTCGCGCTGCTCCAGGTGATCTGGGACCTGCGGGTCTTCACGCAGATCTACATCCTCCAGCAGGCGGGCGGGTCGACCCGGGACACCAACCTGCTCGGCACCTACATCTACCGCCTGGGCATCGGCGGCGGGAAGTTCGGCATGGCCGCGGCCGTCGCCGTCTTCATGCTCGTGCTCACGGTGGTCCTGACCGCGCCGTACGTCCGGTCCATGCTCAAGCAGGAAGGGGAGGACTGACATGCCTCGCCCCGTCAGCCGTCCTCTCCGCGTCACCGCCAACGTCGTCGGCCTGGTCGCCTTCGTGGTCGCCGCCTTCCCGGTCTACTGGATGATCAACAGCTCGTTCCTGGACCGCAACGAGATCCGCAACCCGGTGCCGACCTGGGTGCCGTTCGGCGGCGACCTCGACAACTTCCGGACTGTCTTCGAGACCGACCAGTTCGTCAACGCGATGAAGATCAGCCTGATGGTCACGCTGCTGACCATCGTGGTCGCGCTCGCCTTCGCGTTCGTCGCCGCCGTGGCGGTGTCGCGCTTCCGCTTCCGCGGCCGGATGTCCTTCATCGTGACCCTGCTGGTCATCCAGATGATCCCCGTCGAGGGCCTCTTCATCTCCCAGTACAAGATGCTGGAGACCATGGACCTGCTCAACACGGTCGTCGGCCTCAGCCTGGTCTACGTCTCGCTGGTCCTGCCCTTCACGATCTGGACCCTGCGCGGCTTCGTCGCCGGGGTGCCCTACGAGCTCGAGGAGGCCGCGATGATGGACGGCTGCTCGCGCACCCAGGCGTTCTTCCGGATCACCTTCCCGCTGCTCGCGCCCGGCCTGGTCGCCACCGGGGTCTTCGGGTTCATCCAGGCATGGAACGAGTTCTCCCTCGCCCTCATCGTGATGACCCGCGAGGACCACCGCACGCTGCCGCTGTGGCTGTCGACCTTCACCGACGTCAACCGCGGCACCGACTGGGGCGGCATCATGGCCGGCTCCACGCTGATCGCCGTGCCGGTCATCATCTTCTTCCTGGTCGTCCAGGGGCGGATGGTCAGCGGCCTCACCGCGGGCGGGGTGAAGGGATGAGCTCGGTCCCCACCCTGGCGCTCCGCGTCCAGCTCCCCGCCTTCGCCGGTACGACGCTCCCCGACGACTACGCCGGGCTGCTCGCCGAGGGCCTCGGCGGCGTCTGCTACTTCGGCAGCAACACCGCCGGCGGGCCGCCGGCCGTCGCCGAGCTCAGTGCGGCGATCAGGGCCGCCAACCCGCGTGCCGTCATCGCCGTCGACGAGGAGGGCGGCGACGTCACCCGTCTGCACGCCCTCGACGGCAGCCCGGTGCTCGGGCCCGCGGCCCTCGGCGCGGCCGACGACCTCGCCCTCACCCGTGACACCGGGCGCGCGATCGGCACCGAGATGGCCGCCGCCGGGATCAACCTCGACTTCGGCCCCGTCGCCGACGTCAACTCGCACCCGGACAACCCGGTGATCGGCACGCGCAGCTTCGGCACCGACCCGGCGCGCGTGGCGGCGCACGTCGCCTCCTGGGTGACCGGCCTGCAGGAGGCGGGTGTCGCCGCCTGCGCCAAGCACTTCCCGGGCCACGGCGACACGGCCCAGGACAGCCACCTCGAGCTGCCGACGGTCGACGTCGACCTGGCGACCCTGGCCGCCCGCGAGCTGGTGCCGTTCGCGGCGGCGGTCGAGGTCGGGATCGCCTCGGTGATGACCTCGCACATCGTCGTGCCCGCCCTCGACGCGGAGCTGCCCGGCACCCTCAGCGCACCGGTGCTGGGGCTGCTGCGCGACCGGCTCGGGTACGACGGCGTGATCGTCAGCGACGCCCTCGACATGGCCGGCGCGTCCGCCGGTCGCGGGATCCCGGAGGCGGCCGTCCTCTCGCTCGCCGCCGGTGCCGACCTGCTGTGCATCGGTTCGGACAAGCCGGCCGCGCTGGTCCGCGCGACGCAGGACGCGATCGTCGCGGCCGTGCACGACGGACGGCTGTCGCGGGAGCGCCTCGAGCAGGCGGCCGCGCGCATCGACCGGATGCTCGACGGGCTGGCCGCGCCCACGGCGTACGACGTCGACGCGGACGCGCAGCTCGACGGCGCTCGTCGCGCGGTGACCGTCGACGGCGAGCTGCCCGACCTCGGCGGTGCCGTGGTGGTCAGCGTCGCCTCGGCCGCCAACATCGCGATCGGCGAGGTGCCCTGGGGCCTGACCCCTGACGTCGTGATCGCGCCGGGCGAGCCCGTGCCCCCGGGCCGGCCGGTCGTGCTGCAGGTGCGCGACCTCCACCGGCGGCCCGAGATCGTGGTCGACGGCGCGGCCGTCGTGGTGGAGTGGGGCTGGCCTGGACCGTACGGCGGGCCGGTGCCGCGGATCTGCGCGCGCGGCTACTCTCGTCCCGGTGCGGCCGCTGTGACCGAACTGCTGCGAAAGGCCGGGTGGGAGCGGTGACCGCCGCGCTGAGTGTGGGCCTCGACATCGGGGCGACCAAGACTCTCGGGCTCGTCCTCGACGCCGACGGCGGGATCCTCGCCGAGGTGCGCGAGCCGACCAAGCCCGGCGCCGACGGCATCGTGGGCTCCGCCGCCCGGGTCTTCGACGCGTTGCGGGACGCGACCGGCCAGTCGCTCGCCGGCACCGTCGGGGTCGGCATCCCCGGCCTCGTCGACGTCGAGCGCGGCTCGGTCAAGCACGCCGTCAACCTGGGCGTCGACGGCGACTGGCTGCCGCTGCGGGACCTCCTCGCCGCGCGTCTCGGGGTCCCGGTCGTGCTCGAGAACGACGTCAACGCCGCCACCCTCGGTGCCGCGGCGCTGAGCGGCGCCGACGACCTCGTCTACCTGAGCATCGGCACCGGCCTCGCCGCCGGCCTGGTCCTCGACGGCCGGCTGCGGCGCGGCGAGCACGGTGCCGCCGGCGAGATCGGGCACGTGCCGGTCGACCCGCAGGGCAACGTCTGCCAGTGCGGCCAGCGCGGCTGCCTCGAGACCATCGCGTCGGGCTCGGCCCTGGCCGCGGCGTGGCCGTCCGGCAACGTCCCGCCGGCCCAGGCGCTCTTCGAGGCCGCCCGCTCGGGCGACCCGTCGGCCGTCGTGGTCCGCGACCGGTTCACGCGCGGCGTCGCGAGTGCGATCCGGGTGCTCAGCCTGGCCGTCGACCCCGCGAGCATCGTGCTCGGCGGGGGCGTGGCGCAGCTCGGCGAGCCGCTGCGCGACGCCGTCGCGCAGGCGCTGCTCGAGCAGGCCGCGAGCTCGCCCTTCCTGGCCTCGCTCGACCTCGCGGGCCGGCTGAGCGTCGTCCCCTCCGACTACCCGGTCGCGGCCGTCGGCGCGGCGTTCCTCGGTCGATGAGCACCCACCCGGGCCTCGTCGACCTCCAGGTCAACGGTGCCGCCGGCATCGACCTCACCGCCGAGCCGCACCGGCTCTGGGAGGTCGCGGCCGCCCTCCCGGCGTACGGCGTCGTCGCGTTCGCGCCGACCGTCATCACGAGCGACCCCGCCGCGCGCGAGGTGGCGCTCGCGACCCTCGCCGCCGGACCGCCCGCGGGCTGGGTGGGCGCCGAGCCGCTCGGCCTGCACCTCGAGGGGCCGATGATCGCGCCCAGCCGCAAGGGGGCGCACCCGGAGCACTGGCTGCGCGCGCCGTCGTTCGACCTGGTCGACGGCTGGTCGCGCGAGGCCGGGGTCGCGATGGTGACGATCGCGCCCGAGCTGCCCGGTGCGCTCGCGGTGATCGAGCGGCTCGTCGCGCGCGGCATCGTCGTGTCGGTGGGGCACACCGCGGCCACCACCGCCGACGTGGTGGCCGCCGTCGAGGCCGGTGCCCGCTGCGTCACCCACCTCGGCAACGCGATGGCGCCGCTGCTGCCGCGCGAGCCCGGTCCGGTCGGTGTGGCGATGGGCGGGGACGACCTCGTCGCCGGCCTGATCGTCGACGGCCACCACCTCGACCCGCACTTCGTACGGGCGGCCTGGCGTGCGCTCGGCCCGACCCGCTTCCTCTCGGTCTCCGACACGACCGCGGCTCTCGGCCTGCCCGACGGCCCGACCCGGCTCGGCGACCAGGAGGTCGTCGTCGCCGACGGCACGGTCCGCCTGCACGACGGGACCCTCGCCGGCTCGGCCGCCTCGCTGCTCGGGTGCCTGCGCCACCTCGTCGCCCAGACCGGCTGCTCGGTCGAGGACGCGGTCGCCACCGCCACGACCACGCCGCTCTCGCTGCTCGGCCTGCCGGCCCGCGAGGAGACCATCGACCTGGAGGAGCTCGGATGGAGGTCGTGATCACCGGCGTCGCTGCGGAGCTCGCCGCCGACGCGATCGAGGCGCTGATGCGCGCGCAGCCGTCCGCGGTGCTCGGGCTGGCGACCGGCTCGAGCCCGCTCTCGACGTACCAGGAGCTCGTCCGCCGCCACCGCGCCGGCACCGGCCCGTCGTACGGCGAGGTCCGTTGCTTCACGCTGGACGAGTACGTCGGCCTGCCCGTCGGTCACCCCGAGACCTACCGGGAGACGATCTTCCGCGAGCTGACCGACGACCTGGGGATCGACCGCGACCGGGTGGCGTCGCCCGATGCCGGCGACCCGCAGCACGCGGGCTCGCGCTACGAGGCGGCGATCGTCGCCGCGGGCGGCGTCGACCTGCAGGTGCTCGGGATCGGTGCCGACGGGCACCTGGCGTTCAACGAGCCCGGGTCGTCGCTGGCCTCCGCCACCCGGATGAAGACCCTCACCGACCAGACCCGACGCGACAACGCGCGCTTCTTCGGCTCGGTCGACGAGGTGCCGCGGCACGTGCTGACGCAGGGCCTCGGCACCATCCTGCGCGCGCGGCACCTGCTGATGATCGCCACCGGTGCGGGCAAGGCGGCCGCGGTCGCCGCCGCGGTCGAGGGTCCGCTGTCCGCGTCGTGCCCGGCATCCGTGCTCCAGCTGCACCCGCACGCCACCGTGCTGCTCGACGCCGAGGCAGCGTCCGGGTTGGAGCGCCTCGACTACTACCGCGAGGTGCACGCCGGGAAGCCGTCCTGGCAGGGTCTGTGACCATGCGACGCATCGGCCTGCTGGGCGGGATGAGCTGGGAGAGCTCGGCGCTGTTCTACGACCTGCTCAACCGCGGGGTCACCGAGCGGCTCGGCGGGCTGCACTCCGCGCGGGTCCTGATGAGCTCGGTCGACTTCGCCGAGATCGAGGAGCTCCAGCGCGCCGGTGACTGGGACCGCGCCGGCGAGGTGCTCGCCGGCGAGGCGAAGCGGCTCGAGGCGGCCGGCGCCGAGCTCCTCGTGCTGTGCACCAACACGATGCACAAGGTGGCGCCGGCGATCGAGGCGGCGACCGGCGTACCTCTCCTGCACCTGGGTGACGTCACCGCCGCCGCCGTCCGACGTGCCGGGCTGACGACGATCGGTCTGCTCGGCACCCGGTTCACCATGGAGCAGCACTTCTACGTCGACCGGATCGCGCGGCACGGCATCGCCGTGCTGGTGCCGCCGCCCGAGGACCGCGAGGTCGTCCACCGGGTGATCTACGACGAGCTGGTGCTCGGCGTCGTCCGCGACGAGTCACGCACGGCGTACGCCCAGGTGATGGAGCGTCTCGTCGCCCGCGGCGCGGAGGGCATCGTCCTCGGCTGCACCGAGATCGAGCTCCTCGTCGGCGCCGACGACACCTCGGTGCCGGTCTTCCCGACCACGCAGCTGCACGTGGACGCGGCGTTGGACGCGGCCCTGCGGGAGGACGCATGACCGATGACTACCGCGACGACTACGTGGGAACGGCGCTGGCCGGCACCAACCCGATGGTGCTCCGACGCATGCGAGCGGGCTTCGCGGTGATCGCGGACGTCCAGCATCTGCCGGGCTACTGCGTGCTGATCACGGACGACCCCGACGCCGACCAGCTGATCGACCTGTCGCCGGCGCAGCAGGTCGTCTTCCTCGAGGACATGGCGATCCTGGGGCGAACGGTGGCCGCGGTGTGCGCCCGCCGCGACCCCCGGTTTCGCCGGATCAACCTGGAGATCCAGGGCAACACCGACGCGTTCCTGCACGCGCACGTCACGCCCCGTTACGAGTGGGAGCCGGCCGACATCGTGGGTCGGACCGCCCAGCTCCACCATCTGCAGGGCCTGGTGACCGCCGAGCACCGCACCGGGCCACAGCACGACGACCTTCGCGCCGAGCTGCTCGCCGAGCTGGACCGTCAGGTCGACAGCGCCCGCTGAGACTCACGACCGGAGGTCGCGGACCCGGCCGCCGCGTCCAACCGCTGCGCCAGCCCGGCGAGCGCCGCGCGCACCTCGTCGCCGACGACGGTGAAGCGGACCGGGATCAGGGCGAGGTGGCGGGCGTACCAGTCGGGGTCGTCGGTGGTCGCGACCATCCGGGTCCGGCCGTCGGGCAGCGCCTCCAGCCGGGCGAAGCTGCGCGGCACCCACCGCTCGACCTGCTCCGGCGGTGCCTCGACGACCACCTCGACGGCGTACCTCCAGCCCTGCGAGAAGTGCTCCTCGACGGTGCGCATCGCGTCCAGGTCGTCCGGCGGCTCGAACGTCTCCGCCAGCGGCTCCGTCGACTCGACGCGGTCGACCCGCAGCACGCGCTGGGCCTCGCGGCTGCGGGACCAGCAGAGCAGGTACCACCGGCTGTGCCGCAGCACGACGGCCCACGGCTCGACCTCCATCACCGACGTGCGCCGGCCGGTCCGGTAGGACAGTCGCAGCACCCGTCGGGCCGAGCACGCGGCCAGCAGCCGCTCGAGGTGCTCGTGCGTGGCCGTGTCACCCGACGACGTCGGGGTGGGTACGGCGACCCGCTCCGGCAGCACGCGCAGGATCTTGGCGAGCGCCCCACCGACGACGTCCGCCGGGTCGGCCGCGCCACGGTGCCCCTCGATCGTGGCCATCACCAGGCCGGTCGCCTCGGCCGCCGTGAACATCAGCGGGGGCAGCCGCAGCCCGCGCCCGACCCGGTAGCCGCCGTACGGGCCGCTCACCGACTCGACCGGCAGGTCGGCCTCGCGCAGGATCGCGACGTACCGCCGGGCCGCGCGGCCGGTGACGCCGAGCCCGGCGCCGAGCTGGTCGGCCGTGATCCCCGGGCGCGCCTGGATCAGCTCGAGCGCGCGCAACGCTCGGGCGGTCGGGGAAGTAGATCGTCCGGGAATGACCCTAGTGTGCCGTACATGACGGAGATCAACATCGGACAGGAACCCCCACTCGCCGGCACCGAGGTCGAGGCCCTGATCGGGTCGCTCGACCGGATGCGCGGCTACCTGCTGTGGAAGTGCGGCGGGCTCGACGCCGCCGGCATCCGCGCCACGCTCGGCCCCTCGACGATCACGCTGGGCGGGCTGCTCAAGCACCTCGCGGTGGTCGAGGCGATCACCTTCTCGTTCAAGATGCACGGGCGCGCGCCCTTCGCGCCGTTCGACACCGCGGACTGGGACGACGAGGGCTGGCACTGGCGGGTCGAGGACGACGACACCCCGGAGTCGCTCGAGGCGCTCTTCCAGGAGTCGGTCGCGAAGGGTCAGGCGCTGGTCGCCGAGGCGATCGCGGACGGCGGCCTCGGCGGGCTCACGGAGGCGGCCAACGACGAGGGCGAGCACGCCAACGTGCGGCGCATGGTGCTCGACATGATCGAGGAGTACGGCCGCCACGTCGGCCACGCCGACCTGATCCGCGAGTCGGTCGACGGGCTGGTGGGCGAGGACCCTCCGGGCGAGCGGCCCTGAGGGGACGTCATACGAATCGAGCCACGGAAGGCCACGATTCGCATGACGTCCCGGCGATGCGTCAGAGGTCGATCGGCAGCAGCACCCGGTTGATCGCGTGCGCGATCTGCGGGTTGCCCTTGTTGATGTCCGTCGCGATCACGCGCGGGTTCGCCAGGTCGGGATCGGCGTCGACGAGCGTGACCTTCTTGCCCTTCACCTGGACGGTGATCTTGCCGCCCTGTGCGGTCTTCAGCTTCTTGCCGTCCGCCGCGAGGACCTTCTTCGCGCCGAGGGTCTTGCCGGGGACGACGTGGTAGAGCAGCACGGTCTCGATCACGTCGATGCCGGCGGCCTTCGCGAGTGCGTTGAACGTCGCCTTCTCGGTCTTCGGCGTCTTGCCGGTGAGCGTCTTCGCGAGCGCTCGGAAGGCGCGGTCGGTCGGCAGGAACGCCGTGAGCTTGGCCTTCCGCTTGGCGAGCACGCCGACCGGGCTCTTCGGCTTCTCGGCGAGCACGGCGGTGACCGCCGCGTCCAGGATGTCGAAGTCCCCCCACTTCTTGTCGAAGCGGTGGCCATCGGCGGCGAGCACGTCGGCGAGACTCGTCGTACGCGCTCGTTCGCTGGTGCCTGACGCCGCCTGGGCGCCGGGTGCGGCGGCCACGGTGCCCGTGGCTGCGAGGACGACGGCGGTGAAGCCGGCGGCAACGGTGTGCTTCCTGATCATCTGGGTTTCCCTCCCCGAAATCGGCGGCCGGACGGCCGCGCTAGGTGCAGTTGCACCGGTGGTTCGGAGCCGATCCAGGATCGGATGGAGAAATCTCGAGATCTATCCGAGAGCGACCGTGAGGGCCAGCACCGTCTCCGGGTCGTCGAGGCGGTCGCCGTACAGCTCGCGCAGCTGGCCCATCCGGTAGCGCACGGTCTGGGCGTGCACGAAGAGGTCGGCGGCGACGTCCTCGCGCCGGCCCTGGTGCAGCAGCCACGAGCGCAGGGTGTCGGCCAGCTTCTCGGCCGTGCCCGGCCGCAGGTCGGCGAGCGGCGCGAGCATCTGGGTGCGCAGGTCCGCGCGTGCGGCCGGGTCGGCGTCGAGGACCAGCGGCACCAGGTGCGCCTCGGTGTCCAGGTCGAGGCCGGCGGCGCGGGCGCGCAGGGCTCGGTCGTACGACGCGCGCACCTCGAGCCACGGCCGGGGAGGACCGGCCGTGCAGCCGCGGGTGCCGAGGGTGCGCAGCAGCGCCGTACGCCGGTGGCCGTGCGCGTCCGGCACGAGCAGCAGCACGCTCTCCTCGAGGTCGGGTGCGTCGGTGGCGGCGATCGTGCCCGGTGAGACGGACGCGAGCACCGGCCGCAGCTGCGACTCCGGCACGATCACCGCGGTCAGCGTCACGGGCTGCTCCCACCCGGCGCGCTCCGCGGCGGCCTGGACGGTCTCCACCGGGGAGCCGGTGAGCAGGTGGTGGGCAATCCGCTCCAGCCGCCGCTGCCGCACCCGACCGGTCGTCGCGAGCTCGTCGGTGTGGCCGGCGACGCTGGCCGCGGACAGCTCGTCGATGTAGGCGAAGACCAGCTCCGCGAACGCGACCAGCGTCTCGGCGTCCAGCCCGTTGCGCACCGCCGTCGTCGACATCTCGCGCCAGGAGACCCGGGCGCCGATCCGGTACGCCGCGAGCAGCGCCTCGGTCGTCCGCCCGCTCCGGGCCTCACCCCGGCCGAGCTGGTAGGCGCCCTCGACCGCGGGCGCGGCCGGTGTCGAGACGTCGGTGCCGCGCTTGCCGCTGGCCAGCGAGAGGAAGCCGCCGAGCGCGAGCTGCACGGCGTTGCGGATGGTCTCGCCCATCGGCCCGCTGAACGCGTCGGTGTAGCTGGGGACCTCGTCGATGATGGCCGCGACCACGTGCTCGGCCACGTCGGGCAGCTCCCCGCGCATCCGCTCCACGGCGAGCGGAGGCAGCCGGATTCCGTGATCTGCGGTACGTCGAGGGGTCACCATCGGTCCTTTTTATCATCTGCGAACAACTGTGACACAGATCTTCACGTGTTGCGGTCATGTTCTTGCGCGCTGTGAGCAGCACACTGGAGTACATGAGCATCGCCCTCCCCTCCACCACGACGCGGTCCACCCGCGGTCGCTCGCTGCGGGACAGCCTGCGCCGGGTCGCGGAGGCCGCGGTCACCCCGCTCGAGCTGAGCGACGTGCTCGACGTCTTCCACCCGCTGCGCCGCGGCGCGGACCTCCGGGCCAAGATCGTCGAGGTCCGCGCCGAGACCCACCAGTCGGCGACCATCGTGCTGCAGCCAGGCCGCGACTGGTCCGGCCACGTGCCCGGCCAGTACGTCCGCGTCGGCGTCGACGTCGACGGGGTCCGCCTCTGGCGCACCTACTCGCTGACGCACGGCCCGCGCGCAGACCGCCGCATCAGCATCACCGTCAAGGCGATCCCCGACGGCGTCGTCTCCCAGTACCTCGTCCACGGCGCCCGCGCCGGCCAGATGATCCAGCTCGACCAGGCGCAGGGCGAGTTCGTGCTCCCGCAGCCGATCCCCGGCAAGCTCCTGCTGGTCACCGCCGGCTCCGGCATCACCCCGGTCATCGGCATGCTGCGCAACCTCTTCTCCCGCGCGGAGCGCCCGAAGACCGACATCGTGCTGCTGCACTCGGCCCTCTCCCGGGCCGAGGTGATCTTCGGCAGCGAGCTGCGGCAGTACGACGCCGCCGGGTGGCTGCGCCTCGTCGAGCTGCACACCGACACCCACGGCATGCTCGACGTCGACGACCTCGACGAGATCGTGCCCGACCTGGCCGAGCGCACGGCGTACGCCTGCGGGCCGGCCGGGCTGCTCGACGCGCTCGAGGAGCACTACGTCGGCCGCGAGCTCGTCCTCACCACCGAGCGCTTCCGTCCCGCGACCGTCGTGGCGGGTGAGGGTGGCACGGTCACCTTCGCCAACGGCACGGTCGTCGAGGCCGACGGCGCCACCCCGATCCTCGACGCGGCGGAGAACGCCGGCGTCCTGATGCCCAGCGGCTGCCGGATGGGCATCTGCATGGGCTGCGTCGTCCCGATGAGGGAAGGCGCCGTGCGCGACCTGCGCAACGGCGCGCTGACCGTCGCGGTCCCCGGCGAGACCGGGCCCGGCGGCGTACGCATCCAGACCTGCATCAACGCGGCCGCCGGGCCGTGCCACATCGACCACTAGGAGTGACGATGACCACGATCACCAAGAAGCCCGTCAACCCGACCGCCCACCTCACCCCCGAGGACATCGAGACCCTGGGTCTCGAGCTCGACGCGATCCGCCAGGACGTGCTCGACAGCCGGGGCGAGAAGGACGCGGCGTACATCCGCAACATCGTCACCGTGCAGCGCCGCCTCGAGCTGGCCAGCCGCGCGGTGCTCCTCGGCTCGGCGCTGCCGCCGCTCTGGGTGCTCGGGACGGTCGGCCTGTCGGTCGCCAAGATCCTCGAGAACATGGAGATCGGCCACAACGTCATGCACGGCCAGTGGGACTGGATGCGCGACCCGAAGATCCACTCGACCACCTGGGAGTGGGACAACGCGTCGACCGCCGAGGGTTGGAAGCACTCGCACAACGAGATCCACCACACGTACACGAACATCGTGGGCAAGGACAACGACCTCGGCTACGGCATCATGCGCGTCGACGAGGACCAGCGCTGGCACCCGATGTACCTCGCCCAGCCGCTGTGGAACTTCATCAACGCCTGCTTCTTCGAGTACGGCATCGCGGCGTACGACCTCGAGCTCGGCAAGAACCTGGCCGTCCCGAAGGAGAAGCGCAGCGAGACCTTCAAGGCCAATGCCCGCAAGACGCTCAAGAAGATCCGCAAGCAGGCCACCAAGGACTACGTCGTCAACCCGGCGCTCGCGATCCCGTTCGGCGGCTTCCTGCCGACGCTGGCCGCCAACTTCACCGCCAACCTGGTGCGCAACCTCTGGTCGCACTCGGTGATCATGTGCGGTCACTTCCCCGAGGGCGTCGAGACCTTCGAGCGGAAGTCGATCCCGGAGAACGAGACCCGCGGCGAGTGGTACCTGCGCCAGATGCTCGGCTCCGCCAACATCTCCGGCTCCAAGGCGATGCACCTGATGAGCGGCAACCTGTCGCACCAGATCGAGCACCACCTCTTCCCCGACCTGCCGTCCAACCGCTACGCCGAGGTCGCGCCGAAGGTGCACGCGCTCTTCGACAAGTACGGCCTCAACTACCACGAGGCGCCGCTGCCGCAGCAGGTCTACTCGGCCTGGCACAAGGTGGTCCGGCTCTCGCTGCCCAACGGCTGGATGGCGACGACCACCGTCAAGAACGCGCCCGAGCAGGCCAAGCTCCTCTGGGCGATGACCACCAAGGGCCCGAAGGTCCGCCGCGCCGCCGCTGCTCGTCTGCAGCAGCAGGCGCGTCGGATGACGACGGCTGCCTGACCGCTTCAGGGATACCCGGTTAACCGGGTATCCCTGAACTTCTCGGGCATTGCAGTGCCTGAGGAGTTCACGAAGTGCCCGAGGAGTACGCCGTCAGCGACCGATCGCGTCGAGCTCGGCCACGTCCTCGGGCGACAGCACCAGCCCCGCACCGGCGACGTTCTCGCGCAGGTGCGCGACGGACGAGGTGCCCGGGATGAGCAGGATGTTGGGCGAGCGCTGGAGCAGCCAGGCAAGCGCGACCGCCATCGGCGAGGCGTCAAGCCGCTCGGCCACCGCCGAGAGCGCCGAGGACTGCAGCGGCGAGAAGCCGCCGAGCGGGAAGTACGGCACGTACGCGATGCCCTGCTCGGCCAGGGAGTCGACCAGCTCGTCGTCCGAGCGGCGGGCGAGGTTGTAGAGGTTCTGCACGCAGACGATCGGCGCCATGGCCTGGGCCTCCGCGACCTGCTCGGCGTTGACCGTCGACAGTCCGAGGTGCCGGATCAGGCCCTCCTGCTGCAGCTCGACCAGCGCGCCGTACGGCTCCGCCAACGAGCCCGGCTCCGGACCCTCCACGGCGCCGAGGCGCAGGTTGACGACGTCGAGAGTGTCGAGGCCGAGGTTCTCCAGGTTGTCGAGCACGGCCTGGCGCAGCTCGTGCGGCGCCCGCGCGTGCGGCCAGCCACCCTCGGCGTCACGTCGGGCACCGACCTTGGTCACGATGGTCAGGGAGTCGGCGTAGGGGTGCAGCGCCTCCTTGATGATCCGGTTGGTGACGTGCGGGCCGTAGAAGTCGCTGGTGTCGATGTGGGTGATGCCCAGCTCGACCGCCGTCCGGAGCACGTCGAGCGCTCCGTCGTGGTCGGCCGGCGGCCCGAAGACGCCGGGACCGGCGAGCTGCATGGCGCCGTACCCGACGCGGGTGACCGTCAGGTCGCCCATCGTCCAGGTGCCGCCGGGGAGTGAGGTCGTGGAGGTCGTCATGCCTCCACCTTGCGTCGCCCCCGCAAGGACACCCAGAGCCCCCGTGATCCTGGGAGTGACAGGGACAGGGACGGTACGACGGGCGCGGCTACCGTGGTCCGGGTGAGCGACGACAACCGGCTGGGCGACTACCTGCGGGCCCGCCGCGAGCTGGTGTCGCCGGAGAGCGTCGGCATCCCGGCCCACGGCGTACGACGCGTCGCCGGTCTCCGCCGCGAGGAGGTCGCCATGCTGGCCGGCATCAGCGCGGACTACTACCTGCGGCTCGAGCAGGGCCGCGACCGCAACCCGTCCGTCCAGGTGCTCGAGGCGCTCGCCCACGTCCTCCAGCTGGACGCGACCGCCACGGACTACCTGCTCCGGCTCGGCGCCCCGAAGCCGCGCAACCGCGCCCGCCGCCCTCGGCCGGAGACGGTGCCGACCGCGACAGCCCAGCTGTTGACGGTGATCGGGCTCCCGGCGTTCATCGAGGGCCGCTACCTGGACGTGCTCGCGGCCAACCCGCTCGTCACCGCCCTGTCGCCCAACGTCCGGGTCGGCGAGAACCGCCTGCGCTCGGTCTTCCTCGACCCCGCCGAGCGCGACCTGCACCCCGACTGGGAGCGGACGGCCCCCCGGCTGGTCGCCGGCTTCCGCAACCGGATCGGCGACCGCGTCGACGACCCGCGCGTCGTGCAGCTCGTCGGCGAGCTGTCGCTCGGCAGCGAGGAGTTCCGCCGGGGCTGGGCCCGGCACGACGTGAAGCCGATCGTGAGCCGATCGATCCGGATGAACCACCCGCAGGTCGGCGAGCTCGAGCTGGCCCTGTCCAAGCTCGCGATCGAGGGCACCGACGGGCAGATGCTGGTCGTCTACCACGCCGTGCCCGGCAGTGAGGCCGCCGACAAGCTCGCGCTGCTGTCGGCGCTGGTCGTCGACACCGCGTCGGCCGACGAGGTGTCGCGTCAGGACGCTCCGGGCCGGTAGGTCGTCTGGCTGTGCGGGTCCTTGCCGAAGGCGATCACCTTGGCGGGCGGTACGACGTACACCCACGGCTGGGTGCCGTCGCCGTCCGTGAAGCCGTCGTCGTCCGCCCCCCAGGCCCAGTCCTCGCCGTACTTGCGGACCCAGGCCTCGGCCAGCGGCTGCAGCCGCTCGCGGCCGACGACGCGTACGGCGCTCCCCTCGACGACGACGTCCGTCCCGGCCTGCCAGGTGTTGGCGCCGGTGGTCACGGTGACGAGGGGGGAGTGCTCGAGGTTGCGGTGCTTCTGCTCACCGGCCCCGGTGCAGAACGCGAACCCTCCGTCGTGCCAGACGCCGACGAGCGGGGTCGTGTGCGGTCGGCCGTCCGCGCGCACGGTCGTGAGCCAGTAGAGCTCCGCGTCCGTCAGCCGCCGCTCCACCTCCGTCCAGGGCAGGGCGGTCGCGGCCGGGACGCTGAAGCGCTGGTCGATCCTGGCTGTCGTCATGCGGGTGCAGACCGGCCCCGAGCGGCAGAGTCATCGCCGCCCGGGCATGATCGGCGCATGAGGTTCACCGAGCGGGAGCTGACGGCGGCACTCACGGGTGCGGCGAAGAGCGTGCTGGCCGCGCAGGACAAGTCCGTGCGCAAGGGCAGGCGCAGCGTCGACGAGGCCTGGCAGTCGCTCACCCAGTTCGGCCGGTTCCAGCTGCTCGACGGACTCGGCGACCAGGTGCTGCCGGTGCTGGTCGCGCTCCCCGACATCGAGGTCGAGGCCGGCACCCGGCCCACGTTCACCGCCGCGCAGGTGGCGTCCACCGTCGAGGCGACCATCGGCGACGACGTCGGGCGGGTACGGCGTGCCGTGCTGGTGAAGGCGCGGGTCGCGATGGTCACCATCGCGCTGTCGCACCTGCCGGTGCGGCAGGACCCGGATGCCCTGATCGTGCCCGACCACCTGTGAAGCTCACCGCCCGAACGCCGGGTCGCTGATCGAGGGCCGGTCGCTCTCGAGGTGCCCGGCGAACTCGCGGACGAACGGGCCGCCCTGCGCCGACACGGCGACGTCGTACCAGCCGCCGCTCGCGCGCGACTCGACCGGGATCGTCCGGACCGCACCCCTGCGCAGGGTGATCGTCCGCGACCGGCCGGTGTAGGCGTTGGTCAGCGTGAGGGTGGCCGGAGCGTTGCGGGCACGGAGCACGACCGTCACGGTGTCCCGACCAACTCTCAGGGTCGCGTCGACCGCGTCGGTGGCGCGGTCGCCGGCGAACCGGCGGAAGAACCCGTGTGGTCCGTGCAGGGTCACGTCGTACGCGCCGACGGCGGGCCACGTGACCGGGAGGCGGTCCCCGGCGCCGACGGTGTAGCTCCGTGGCGGGGCCGCCGGGGTGAGGAAGCGCGCCTGGAACTGCGCACCGAGCGGACCGGTGTTGACCAGCGTCGCCGCGACGGACGCGGGGGCGGACCGCTCGTGGACGGCGACGTCGTACGCGATCGGCCGCGACGGCCGGACGCCGCGCTCCTGGCTGGGGAGCTGTCCGTGGGTCGGCGGCATCGGGCGGTAGTCGGGGTGCCGCTGATGGTCGTGCGGCTCGTACGACGAGGTGTCGGGCAGTGTCGGCACCTGAGATGTCCGCCGGGAGAAGTCGAAGGCCGAGGTGAGGTCGCCGCACACGGCGCGGCGCCACGGGGTGATGTTGGGCTCCTCGACGCCGAACCGCTGCTCGATCAGCCGGATGATGGAGGTGTGGTCGAAGGTCTCCGAGCAGACGAAGCCTCCCCTGCTCCACGGTGACACCACCAGCATCGGGACCCGCTGGCCCAGGCCGTACGAGCCGGGGCCGTACTGCCCGGTGTAGAACTCGTGGTCCGTCGGGACCGTCGAGGCGCCTGGCACGACCGGGGAGTTGGCGTGGGGCGGCACGACGTGGTCGAAGAAGCCGTCGTTCTCGTCGTAGGTGACCAGCAGGGCCGTCTTGCTCCACACGTCGGGGTCGGAGGTCAGCGCGTCCAGCACGTTGGCGACGTACCAGGCGCCGAAGTTCACCGGCCAGTTCGGGTGCTCGCTGAACGCCTCGGGGGCGACCACCCAGGAGACCTGCGGCAGCCGCCCCGTCCGTACGTCGTCGCGCAGCTGGTCGAAGTAGCCCCCCGACGCAGCGACGTTGGTCCCGGTCTTCGCGCGGTCGGCGAGCGGGCTTCCGGGCTGGGCGTTCTGGTAGGTGTGGAAGTAGAGCAGCGAGTTGTCGCCGTAGTTGCCGATGTAGGCGTCGTCGGTCCACCCCCAGTAGTGCTCCTGGTCCAGGCCGAGACCGACGTCCTGGTAGATCTTCCAGGAGACGCCGGCCTTCTGGAGCCGCTCCGGGTACGTCGTCCAGTCGTAGCCGAGCTCGTCGTTGTAGAGGACCGGACCGCCGCCCTTGCCGTCGTTGCCGGTCCAGCCGGTCCACATGTAGTAGCGATTCGGGTCGGTGTTGCCGATGAAGGAGCAGTGGTACGCGTCGCAGATCGTGAACGCGTCGGCGAGGGCGTAGTGGAAGGGTGCATCCCGACGGCCCAGGTGGGCCATGGTCGTGGCCGACTTGTGGGGGATCCACTGGTCGTAGACACCGCGGTTGATGGCGGCCTGGGTGTCCTGCCAGCCGTGCGGCAGGTCCTCGAGGAAGACCAGGCCGAGGTCCTCCATGTCCGGGCGGAACGGCAGCACCTCGCCGGCCCCGTCGGGCTGGTGGAAGACCGACCTGCCCGTCGGCAGCGTCGCCGGGTGCGGATCACCGAAGCCGCGGACGCCGCGCAGGGTGCCGAAGTAGTGGTCGAACGACCGGTTCTCCTGCATGAGGACGACGATGTGCTCGACGTCCTGGAGGGAACCGTGGGTGTGGTGGCCGGGGAGCGCGGCTGCGCGGGCGACGGTCTCGTTGAGCACGGTGGCGGCGACTGCCGCTCCGCCGGTGGCCTGCAGGAAGCGGCGACGATCGATACTGGGCACGGGAGGCTCCAGGGTCCGAGAGGATGGGGCCAGGCCATGCTCACGTCCGCGGCGCAATAGCCGGCGTCACCTCGGTGACAGGTTGGCGAAACCTCCGAGACGGTCAGCCGAGCGCGGCGTTGACCACCTCGCGCGCCTCGTCCTGCACCTGCGCGAGGTGCTCCGGCCCGCGGAACGACTCGGCGTAGATCTTGTAGACGTCCTCCGTGCCCGAGGGGCGAGCGGCGAACCAGGCCGACTCGGTGGTGACCTTCAGCCCGCCGATCTTCGCGCCGTTGCCGGGCGCCTCGGTCAGCTTGGCCGTGATCTCCTCGCCGGCCAGCGACGTCGCGGTCACGGCCTCCGGGGACAGGGCGGCCAGCGCCGCCTTCTGCTCGCGGCTGGCGGCGGCGTCGATGCGGGCGTACGCCGGGTCGCCGTGCTCGGCCACGAGGTCGGCGTAGTGCGCGCTCGGCGACCTCCCGGTCGTCGCCAGGATCTCGGAGGCGAGCAGCGCCAGGATGATGCCGTCCTTGTCGGTGGTCCAGACGGAGCCGTCCGTGCGCAGGAACGACGCCCCTGCGGACTCCTCGCCGCCGAACCCGAACGACCCGTCGATCAGCCCGGGCACGAACCACTTGAAGCCGACCGGCACCTCCACCATCTCCCGGCCGATCGACGCCGCGACCTTGTCGATCATCGACGAGGACACCAGGGTCTTCCCGATCCGGGCGGTCTCCGGCCAGCCCGGCCGGGCCCCACCGAAGAGGTAGCCGATCGCGACCGCGAGGAAGTGGTTGGGGTTCATCAGCCCGGCGTCCGGGGTGACGATGCCGTGCCGGTCGGAGTCCGCGTCGTTGCCGGTCGCGATGTCGTAGCGGTCCTTCTGGGCGATCAGCGACGCCATCGCCGACGGCGACGAGCAGTCCATCCGGATCTTGCCGTCCCAGTCGAGCGTCATGAAGCGCCAAGTCGGGTCCACCAGCGGGTTCACCACGGTGAGGTCGAGGCCGTGCCGCTCGGCGATCGCGGCCCAGTAGTCGACCGAGGCGCCGCCCAGGGGGTCGGCCCCGATCCGGACGCCGGCCGCCTTGATGGCGGCCAGGTCGACCACGTGCGGCAGGTCGTCGACGTACGTCCCCAGGAAGTCGTACGCCGAGGCCGCGGCTCGCGCCCGCGCGAACGGCACCCGCTGCACGTCCGCGAGCCCGTTCCGGATCAGCTCGTTGGCCCGCGCCGCGATCACGGAGGTGGCGTCGGAGTCCGCCGGCCCGCCGTGCGGCGGGTTGTACTTGAAGCCGCCGTCGTACGGCGGGTTGTGCGACGGGGTGACCACGATGCCGTCGGCCAGCCCGGCGCCGGACTGCCGCCCGCCGTTGGCCCGGATGATCGCGTGCGAGACCGCCGGCGTCGGCGTGTAGCGGTCGTCCGCGTCGACCAGCACGGTCACGTCGTTGGCGGCCAGCACCTCCAGGGCCGTCGCCCAGGCGGGCTCCGAGAGGCCGTGGGTGTCGCGGCCGATGAAGAGCGGCCCGTCGTACCCCTGCTCCCGCCGGTAGTCCACGATCGCCTGCGTCGTCGCGAGGATGTGGGTCTCGTTGAATGCTGTCCGCAGCGACGACCCGCGGTGCCCGCTGGTGCCGAAGGCGACCTGCTGGTCGGGGTCCTCCGGGTCGGGCACGCCGGTGTAGTAGGCCGTCACCAGGTGTGCCACGTCGACCAGGTCGGAGGGTTGGGCGGGCTGTCCCGCGCGCGGGTCACTCATGCGGCCATCATGCACCGCCCGCCATGACTGACTCAGGTTTGTGACGACCCGTCCGATGGAACATGTAGTTCACCCCTGTCGTGGCCGCCCGAAACCTCGCGGACATGGCATTCACAGGATCCACCCGTACAGTCACCGGGAACATGACCTCACCTGCAGCAACTGCGGCCGCGCCGCTCGCCTCCGTAGAGCGACACTGTCCGCGACTCGGCGCCGTCGTGCGCCGCGTGGCGCTGAGCCTGCTGATCGCGTGCGTCATCCCGGCCACGCTGTTCTACGGGTGCTTCCGCGTCTACGGCGTCTGGACCGCGATCATCGTCGCCATGTGCTGGTCGTACGGTGCGATCGCGTGGCGAGCCCTCACCGGACGCCGTACGTCGGGCCTGCTGCTGCTGACCGCGCTGCTCATCACGGCGCGGACCGCCATCTCGCTGGCCGCCGGCAGCACGTTCCTCTACTTCCTCCAGCCGATCATCAGCGACGCGCTCGTCGGCACGGCGTTCCTGGTTTCGCTGGCCACGGCCCGGCCGATGGTCGCGCGGCTGGCCGGCGACTTCTACCCGATGGACGACGAGCTCCACCTGCGCCCACGCATCCAACGCCTGTTCCGCAACCTGACCGTCCTGTGGGCGACGCTCTGCCTGATCAAGGCCGGGCTGACGTTGTGGCTGCTCCAGTCGACGTCGCTCGACACGTTCGTGCTGGTCAAGAGCGTCTCGGCGCTGAGCATCAACATGCTCGCCGCCGGCGCCACCATCGGGCTGGCCGTCCTGGTCGCCCGCAAGGAAGGCCTGCTGCACACGGTCGTGCCGATCCCGGCGACCGTCTAGCCCCCGATCGCGTCCAGCGTGGCGAGGTCGTCGGCGTCCAGGCTCAGGTGGCCCGCCGCGAGGTTCTCCTCGAGGTGCGCGACCGAGCTCGTGCCGGGGATGAGCAGGATGGTCGGCGAGCGCTGGAGCAGCCAGGCCAGCGCGACCTGCATGGGCGTGGCCGCGTGCTTGGCGGCCACCCCGTCGACGGCCTCCAGCGCGAGCGGGCTGAACCCGCCCAGCGGGAAGAACGGCACGTAGTAGATGCCCTGCTCCGCGAGCGAGTCCACGAACGCGTCGTCGTCGCGGAGCGCCAGGTTGTAGGCGTTCTGCACCATCGCGACCGGGGCGATGTCCTGGGCGACCTTCACCTGCTCGGGGGTGCAGTTGCTGAGCCCGAGGTCGCCGATGAGGCCCTGCGAGCGCAGGTCGGCCAGCACCGTCCACTGCGCCTCGAAGCCGCCCTCCCACCCGTCCATGAAGCGCAGGTTGACCCCGCCGAGCCGTTCGACGCCGAGCCGGCCGAGGTTGTCGTGGACGGCCGACTTGATCTCGTCCGGGGCGAACGCCGGCAGCCAGGCCCCGTCGTCCGTACGCCGCGCGCCGACCTTGGTGACCAGCACCAGCTCCGGCGGGTAGGGGTGCAGCGACTCCCGGATCAGGTCGTTGACGACGTACGGACCGTAGTAGTCGCTGGTGTCGATGTGGTCGACGCCGAGCTCGACCGCGCGCTGCAGCACGCGCCTCGCCTCGTCCGGATCGGCGGGTGGCCCCATGATCCCGGGGCCGCTGAGCCGCATGGCGCCGTACCCGATCCGCTTCACGTCCGAGAGTCGCTTCATGGGCCCACTCTCCTCCGGCGGGGAACCGCAGCCAAGGCTGGGTGGCGCACTACGATCGCGGCGAGATGAGGTTCGGACGCACGCTGGCGCTGCTGGGCGTCGGTCTGCTCTGGTTCGGGTTCGGTCCGCTGGTGCTGGTCGCCGCCCTCCTGTCGCTGCTCTGGCCGCCGGCTCGCGCGTGGCTGCGGCCGACCCGTCGCGTCGTCGCCGTCTGGGCGGCCGTCGTGGTGGTGCTCGCCGGGCTCGCGGTGGTCGTGCCCGACGGGTGGGTGCCGATCCCGCCGGGACCCGGGCGATGGGTGACGCCGGCGTACGTCGGCCGGCCGCTGGTCGCGGGTCCCGAGCGCGGCCCGGTGGGGGAGTCCCCCACCGTCGTGACGAAGTCGTACGGCGTCGCCGACTGCCACCGGGTCGAGTTCGACGACGACGGTCGCCCGGTGCTGCTCTGCGGCGGCGAGCGGCCGGTGCTACGGGTGCTCGATCCCGACAGCCTGCGGCAGCTGCGCTCCACCGACCTGCCGGGCGCCGGCTGCGCGGGTCGCCTCGTGGTGGTCGGCGCTGACCTGGTGGCGTCGAGCGGCCAGCGCATCCTCACGATCGGGGACGACGACCTCGTCGTGGAGTCGTCCGTCGACCTGGCGGGAGAGCTCGGCTCCGGCGACTGCGTGACCGGGCTCGGAGCGGACCCGACCGGGCGGGTCTGGTTCGCGTCCCGGGACGGTCTCGTCGGGTTCGTCGCGGGTGACCGGGTGCGCACCGTCGACCTGGGCGACCGGGTCGACCGTCCACTGACCGTGGCCGACGAGGGCGTCTACGTCGCGGGCGCCGAGGGACTGCACCGGGTGGTCATCGAGGGCGGGAAGCCCGTGGCAGCCTGGGACTCGCCGTACGACGACGGTGGTGAGCGGGGCAGCGCTCCCGTGGTGCTCCCCGACGGGCTGGTCGCGGTCGCCGACAACCGTTCCCCCCGCCTGCAGGTGGTCTTCCACCGCGCCGGCAGTGGCGACGTGGTGTGCCGGGCCGAGGTCTTCGGTGACGACGAGGGTGCCACCGACGGCGGTCTCGTCGCGGCCGGCAGCGGGGTCGTCGTGCAGAACTCGCACGGCTACCACGGGCCGCGCTCCACGCTCCTGGGTCGTACGACGAGCCGCGGCATCGCCCGCGTCGACGTGGTCGGCGGTCGCTGCCGGGTCGCCTGGACGACCGACATGGACGCCCCCAGCGGTGCCCCCGCCGTCTCGACCGAGGACGGCCTCGCCTACGTCTGGACCAAGCGGCACAGCTGGCTCGGCGTCGACGCGTGGTACCTCAGCGCCCTCGACCTCCGCACCGGCCGCCTCGCCTGGGCGCGCCGTACCGGCCTCAACCCCCTCGCCGACAACCATGGCGGCGCCGTCGCCCTCGGCCCCGACCGCGCGGCGTACGTCCCCGTCCTGGGCGGCCTCGTCAAGGTCGCCGACCGGCGCTAGGGCGTCAACCGGAGCAGGTCGCGGTGACGGACTGCGGATCCGACGGGACGTGGACAGAGCACGTCACGGCACGACCGTCGAGCTTGAAGGGGACGTCGTCGGTCGTCGCCCCGGACTTCACGCTGAACTCCGACACCGTCGGCAGCGAGGAGTCCAGCCGCACGACGTCGCCTCGCTTGTCGACCAGCTGGAGGCCGTACTTGTCGTGCAGCGTGTCCTGGGCGATCGTCAGCGGCGTCCGCGCATCGAGGTCGAGGAGGGTCACCGCCGCGAGCGGCAGGACCACCAGCAACGCGATCAGTCCGGCGAGCATCAGACGGAACCTGAGGGCACCGTCCTGGAGTTCCACGTCCATGTCGGCAACCTACCGCCGGCCCGGGTACGCCGAACGGCGGGTGTCTGGTGGGTTGCGGAGGGCCGCCAGGCCCGTCTCGAGACCCCTCCGACTGTCAGTGGCCTGCGGGTCCGCCCGGGTTGGCCGCCGACAGGCACTTACGCGGGTACGGCGGGCGGTGGGTTGCGGTCGGCGCCCGGTCCACAGGCCGTCGGCTCGACTGTGGATGAAGCTCCACGATCGTGATCTCTTCGTTATCTGAATCCCTGTGGATAAGGCTCTCTGAGGCGTCTGACTGTCGGTGGCCAGTGCTTGGCTAGTCCCATGACAGCGATGACCACACCCCACCACCAGGTGGCCACGGCGACCGCGCGGATGCGCGCTGTTGCCGACGCCGTGGTGGACGCGTCGGTGTGGTCCATGACCGCTGCCGAGGCCGCTTCTACTTTGGTGGAGCTGACGAAGCTGGAGGCGCAGGTCGTCGAGCTCCGGTCCCGGGTCGCCCGGCACGCCGACGAGCTGCAGGTCGGCACCGAGACCGGTGCCACCTCGACCGCGACCTGGCTCGCCCACCAGACCCGTCTCACCCGGTCCGCCGCGGCGGGGGTGGTGCACCTCGGCTACGACCTGGACACCCACGACGTGGTCCGCGACGCCCTCGCCGCCGGCAACGTGCGCCCGGAGCAGGCGGTCGTGATCGTCCGGGCGGTCAAGGAGCTACCCGAGGATCTGGACCCGGACCTGGTGATCCGGGCGGAGAAGCATCTCGTGGATGCCGCTGCCGAGCATGACGCGAAGACGTTGCGGATCCTCGGCCGCCGGCTCCTCGAGGTGGTGGCACCCGACCTCGCCGACCAGCACGAGGCCGACCTCCTCGAGAAGGAGGAAGCCAAAGCCGCCCAAGCGACCCGGCTGACGATGACCGACGACGGGCACGGGAAGACCCACGGCCGGTTCACCATGCCGACCGTGCAGGCGGCGATGTTCAAGAAGATGCTGCTGGCGATCGCGGCGCCGAAGCATCAGGCCGCCACCCACGGAGCCGGGGTCGAACGCCGCCCCGGCCCGGAGCGGATGGGCCGAGCGTTCGCCGAGCTCATCGAACGCATCAGCGCCAAGGACCTGCCGAAGGTCGGCGGCACCGACGCCACCATCGTCATCCACATCGACCTCGACGTGTTGACGGGCAAGCTGCAGAAGGCCGGGGTGCTCGACACCGGCGAGAAGATCAGCCCGAGCCAGGTAAGACGTCTCGCGTGCACCGCCCGGATCCTCCCCGTCGTGCTCAACGGCAAGAGCGAGGTCCTCGACGTCGGCCGAGCCAAGCGGTTCTTCACCCGAGCCCAGCTCACCGCCATGAGCATCCGCGACGGCGGCTGCCGCGCCGACGGGTGCGACTGGCCACCCTGGCTCTGCCACGGACATCACTGGATCCGCTGGGCCGACGACGGCGACACCGACTTATCCAACGGTGGCCTGCTGTGCCCGAGACACCACGCGAGAGCCCACGACCCGACGTACGAGACCACCCATCAACCCGACGGCAAGGTCACCTTCCACCGCAGGTGCTAGGCCGACCGGCAACTTTCCCAGAGCTCCTCGCGTCCCACGCGTGACGGCGGGAGGATCATGCACACCATGGGGCGCGCCTCCACGAGGGTCGGGTGGACCCTGCTCATCCTCACGGCGGCCCTGGCCCTCGCTTCCTTCGTGCTGATGGTCGACAACCCGGACATCGACAACACCAGCCGCGGTGACCCTTACACCTGCCTCGCGCCCTGGGACACGGTGCTCAACGGCGCCGACAACTACCCGGGCGGTGAGCCTCCACCCGACGGCGACCAGATCGCAGCGCGGTGCCAGGACGCGGGCGAGCGCCGCTTTGTCGTGGCGTCAGGCGTCGGCGCGGCTGCTGTCGTCGCCGCCCTGCTCACGCTTCTCGTCCTGGCGACGGCGTCGGCGGATCTCGGCGCGGGCGAGCACGAACGCCAGGACGACGGGCCAGATGTAGTGAGCGACGCCGAGGACCCGCTCGACCCACCCGGGCATCGACCATGAGGGCAGGGAGGGGAGCGGCAAGGACGGGAGGTCGGGGCTGGGCAGCGAGGGGAGCGGCAGCGACGGCAGGTCGGGGAGCGGGAGCGAGAGCGCGAACCGGGCGAGCAGCGTCGTCAGCACGATCGGTATCACGACCCGGGCGGCGCCGGCGACCGCCTGGATCGCGGAGTAGCGGTCGGGATGGGCGCGCACCTTGTCCTCGTAGCGGGCCGCCGGGGATCCGGGGTCGGGCACCAGGTCGAGGCCGTCGGCGTCGTCGAGCAGGGTCGCGCGCTGAGGACCGCCGAGCGTCCCGAAGCGGAGCCGGAGGCGCCCGGCCGGGGACTCGAGCCCGACCTTCTCGCTCATCGACTTCTTCTCGGCGACCAGCCCGTCGTCGACGTACCACCGGAGCCGGCGGGACGTGCCCAGGTCGGCCTCGACCCGGTGCGCATGCCCGGCGACGTCGAGTCGCCAGACCTGGGTGCTCGTCACCCTTCGATGCTCGTCGAGCCGCAGCGCGCGCGCATCGGCCCCGGGTCGACGGCACCGCGACTTTGGTCGCGGCCCGCCGGTCAGGGGTAGGTGATGCCGGTGGTCCTCTCGCTGATCTCCCAGAGGCGGCGCTGCGCGGTCTCGTCGTACGACCGCTTGTTGCTCGTGACGACCTGCGGCCGGCCGGCCCACTCGGCGAGCCCGTCGGGACCGACGTACGTCGCGCCGGGGAGGTCGGCCGTCGCCGCCATCAGGGTCGGCCACGCCCCCTGGGCGGCCGTGTTGGGCGAGACGAGCTTGATCGCGCCGTCCAGGATCGAGGCGATGCCGCCGCTGGACCGCCCGTACTGACCGTTGGCGGCGAGGTGGGTGGACGCGAAGCCCGGGTGCGCGGCGAGCGCCCGCACGGGCAGGTCCGCCTGGCGCAGCCGCCGGTCGAGCTCGTAGGCGAAGAGCAGGTTGGCGAGCTTGGACTGCCCGTACGTCGGCCACGGCCGGTAGCGGCCCTGCTGCACCAGCGGGTCGCCCAACGGCGCCGACCGGGCGATGCGGTGCATCTGCGAGGAGACCGAGACGACCCGGCCGTCCGCGGACGCCACCAGCTGGGGCAGCAGCAGCCCGGTCAGCAGGAACGGCCCGAAGTGGTTGGTCGCCATCTGCAGCTCGAGACCGTCGGGCGTGCGGCGGTACGGCGTCCCCATGACGCCCGCGTTGTTGACCAGCACGTCGATCGAGCCGAGGGCAGCCGCGGTCGCCGCGGCCCGGCGTACCGACGAGAGGTCGGCCAGGTCGAGCTCGATCGCCTCGAGCGTCGCGGTCGGCACCTCGTCGAGGATGGCGCGCTCGGTCTCGGCGATGCGTTCGGGCGAGCGGCCGGTGAGCACGACCCGCGCGCCGCGGCGGGCGAGCTCGAGCGAGGTGTGGTGGCCGAGCCCACCCACGGTCGTGCCGGTGACCACGATGGTGCGGCCGGCCAGGTCGGGGAGGTCGGCGGGGTCCCACCGGTCCGGGCGGGTCATGGGGTGGTGGCCATCGCGTCGAGGAGGCGGTCGGCGAGCTCCTGGTCACCGGCGACGGCGACGGTCCCGGGTTCGGGTTGGCACCGGCCGCCGGCCAGCCGGATGAACGCCTCCCGGTCCATCCGCAGGGTGACCGAGGCATCGGCCGGTGCCGTCTCCAGGCGCTCGCCGCGCCGGGCGTCGGTCACGGCGAACGCGAAGGGCTGGCTGCCCTCGAGCTCCAGCAGTGCCGTCGTGCCCGGCTCGGCGCCGACCCGCTTGGCGAGGACGAAACCGAAGCTCTCCGCGAGGTACTCGGCGGTGTGTCGTGCCGCCGCCGAGTCCATCCCGCCCGGCCGGTCGGTCGCCCGCCGGATGTCCTGCTCGTGCATCCAGACGTCGAGCGGCCGGTTGCGCAGCAGCGTGCGCCAGTCCCACGGCGCCCCGGCGAAGATCGGGTCGGGCCGCCCGGCCGCGTCGGTCGGCGGGTCGGCGAGCAGCGTCGTGTGCCGAGCAGTGGCCGCCGCCCGGATCTCGTTGATGATCGCGTCGGGCGTCGCGTCGCGCCGGGTGACGACGCCGATCTCGGTGTAGAGACCGAGGAAGCCGGTCACGTGCGGCGGCTCGCCGACGTCGGCCGTCTCCTCCGGGCCACCGGCGAGGATGCCCTCGAGGTGCGCGACGTGCGAGGCGACGGCCCTGACGTCCCAGCCGGGCAGGTCGGTCGGCGTCGACCACTCCTCGGCGGGGAGCTCCTCGAGCAGGTCGGTGAAGTCGTTGATCGCCTGCCACCAGACGTCGACGTATCCGCTGAGCAGCTCCTGGTCCGTCATGACCAGCACCCTATGCGCGGAGGTGGACGGCGAGCACTGCCACGTCGTCGTTCAGCTCCGTGCCGACCAGGTCGCCCAGGACGGCGTCGAGGAAGGCGTCGACGCCGAGGGTCTGGTACCGCTGCGCGGCGCCGGCCAGCCGTTCGAGGCCCACGGTGATCGACTCGCCGCGGCGCTCGACCAGGCCGTCGGTGTAGAGCAGGAGCGTGGCGCCCGGTGGAAGCAGCGCCGTGCGGTCGAGGCGCTCGGTGTCGGGCTGCACGCCGACCATCAGGTCGGGGGTGCCGTCGTCGAGGAACGTCACCTCGCCCGCGGCCGTGACCAGCATCGGCGGCGGGTGGCCGGCGTTGGTCCAGCGCAGGACGCGGCCCTCGACGTCCGGGTCCTCGGCGTCGACCCGGGCGTAGACCAGCGTGGCCATGCCCTCGACGTCCAGGTCCTCCATCGCCCGGTCCAGCCGCCGCACCTGGGCGGCCGGACCGTCGCGGAGCGTCCACGCGATCGTCCGCAGCATGGTGCGCAGCTGGCCCATCACGGCCGCCGCGGCGATGTCGTGCCCGACGACGTCGCCGACCATCAGGCTGGTGGCGCCCGACGGCATCACGACGGCGTCGTACCAGTCACCGCCCACCTGGTCGCGCGAGGCCGCCGGCCGGTAGCGGGCGGCCAGCTCGAGGCACTCCGACTCCGGCAGGTCCGACAGCAGGGCGCTCTGCAGGGTGACGAGGGCGTCGAGCCGCTCCTGGAGAAGCCCCGCCCGCTGCACGGCCTGGGCGGAGTACGACGCGAGCGCCTCGATCGTGACCCGGTCCTGCTCCGAGAGCGGGTGCGGGTCCTGCCAGATCAGCGCCAGCGTGCCCAGCACCTGCCCCCGGGTGATCAGCGGTTGGAAGGACCGGGCCTCGCCGACCTGCTTGACGGTGTCGAGGTGCGGATAGAGGGCGTTCTGGATGCTCCTGTCGCTGAAGTACTCCGCGTGCCCGTGGACCGCCGCGCCGCCCATCGGATTGGTGTCGTCGAAGGGCAGCACCGCGTTGCGCAGCGCGGACTCCCAGGTCGTGGTGGGCGGGGCGACGAACGTGAGGACCTCCGGCGCCTGCGCGGCGCCGATCTCGTCCCCGTCGTTGCGCAGCCAGATCCCGGCGTGGAGGCAGCCGAGCTGGTCGATGGCGATCGCCTCGACCGCCTGGGCGACGTCGGTCATCGTGCGGGTGGCCGAGAGCCCCTCGCTCAGGGCGAGGAGCACCCGGCTGCGGTGGGACAGGTCCTGCGCCGCGCTCTCGCCGATCGCGGCCAGGTCGCGCAGCCCGCGCTCCGAGATCTCCGCGCTGCACGCGGCGGCGAGGTCCTCGAGCATCTCGATCTGCGCGTCGGTCCACTGACGTGGTGCGCCGTCGACCGCGCACAGCGAGCCGACGATCGTCCCGGTGTGGTCGGAGATGGGCCAGCCGGCGTACGCGATCAGGCCGAGGTCCGGGATGGCGAGGTTGTCGCGCAGGCGGTCGTCCTCGCGGGCGTCGGCGACGATCACCGGGCCCTGCTCGACCACGACCTGCTTGCAGAACGAGTGCGACAGCGGGCTCTCGCGGTCACGCTGGAGGTCCTCGGGCAGGCCGCAGGCGCCCGGGAAGACCGCGCGCCCGGGCTCGATGATCGTGACGGTCGCGGTGCCGACGCCGAGGGCCCGGCAGACCATGCGGGCATAGCGGTCCAGCGACGGGTCGCCGTGCCCCGCACCTGCCTCCACCATTGCCCCGGTCATCCTGAGGGCGAGGGTATCCGGGGGCGCAGTCGCGTCGTGCGGGTTGGGCGGGTGTCCCACCCGCAGGGGTGGGTCAGCCCGTCGCCAGCTTGACGGCGATCGCCAGCATCGTCAGGCCGATCAGGACGTCGAGCACCTGCCAGGCACGGGCGCTGGACAGGAAGCGGCTGGCGTACCGCGCCCCGAAACCCAGCCCGCAGAACCACAGGATGCTCGCCACGGCGGCACCCACGGCGAACCACCACCGTCCGGTCGTCCCCTCGTGGTTGGCGATGGTGCCGAGCAGCAGGACGGTGTCGAGGTAGACGTGCGGGTTCAGCCAGGTGAGGGCAAGGGCGCGAGCGGCGACGCCACGACGGCTGACCGTCGCCCGCTCGTCGGCCCGCAGCGCCTCGGGCTTCCGCGCCCGCAGCAGCGAGGACACGCCGTACCACGCCAGGAAGGCGACGCCGAGCCAGCGGATGACGTCGAGCACCCAGGGCGCGTGCTCGATGATGCCGCCGATGCCGGCGACCCCGGCGGTGATCAGCACGACGTCGGAGAGCGCGCAGATCGCGACCACCAGGCCCACGTGCTCGCGTGCCAGGCCCTGGCGGAGCACGTAGGCGTTCTGCGCGCCGATCGCGACGATCAGCGACAGGCCGGTCAGCAGTCCGGCGGCGGTGGAGTCGAGCACCCGGGCAACGCTAGGCCCGGCACGGGATGAAGGCTAGCGAATGTTTCTATAACACCATTAGCGTGGCTTCATGGAGATCGCGCCCGCCCAGCTCGCCGCCCTGGTCGCGATCGCCGACCACGGGACCTTCGAGGCGGCGGCCCGGCACCTGCACGTGACGGCCTCCGCCGTCAGCCAGCGGATCCGGGCGCTGGAGTCCGAGGTCGGCCAGGTCGTCGTGCGCCGTACGACGCCGTGCCGGCCGACCCCGGCCGGCGAGGAGCTGATCCGGCTGGCCCGGCAGACGCGGCTGCTGCACGACGAGGTCCGCGACGCCCTCGCCCACGGCCACGTCGGCACCATCGACCTGCCCGTGGCGGTCAGCGCCGACTCGTTGGCGACCTGGTTCCGCACGGCGCTCGCCGACGTCGCCGGGTGGTCCGACGTCGCGCTCCGGCTGCACGTCGAGGACCAGGCCTTCTCGGCCGACCTGCTGCGCAGCGGCGAGGTCCTCGCCGCCGTGACCTCCGAGCCGACGCCGGTCCAGGGCTGCTCGGTCGAGGCGCTGGGGCACCTGCGCTACGTGCCCGCCGCCGCGCCGCAGGTCGCCGAGCGGTGGCGGTCCGGGCGCGGCTACGACTGGGCCGCGATGCCGATGGTGGTCTTCAACGAGAAGGACGCCCTCCAGCACGACCTGCTCGCGGCGCGCGGGGTCGGGCCGCCGCCCGTCGTCCACCGGGTCCCCACGTCGGCGGACTTCCTCGAGGCGGTCGCCCTGGGTCTCGGCTGGGGGATGATCCCCGCGCCCCAGCTGGGCGACCGGCTGGTGCCGCTCGGCACCCGGCTGCACGTCGACGTCCGGCTCTACTGGCAGCGCTGGCGGCTCGACTCGCCCGTGCTCGGCCGCCTGACCGACGTCGTACGCCGTGCCGCCGCGACCCTGAAATAGCCGAGTCGGCGCCAGATTGCAGAATCTGGCGCCGACTCGGCGTGGATCAGATCAGAAGGACGCCTCGTCGAGGTCCATGATCGCGAGGTCGGTCGCCTCGGCGAGCTGGCGCTCGGCGGTGATCTTGGGGAGCACGCTCTGCGCGAAGTACTGCGCGGCCGCGACCTTGCCCTCGTAGAACGCCTTGTCCTTGCCCGGGTCGCCGCCCAGCTTCTCGAGCGCGACCTCGGCCTGGCGCAGCAGCAGCCACCCGCAGACCACGTCGCCCAGCACCATCAGCAGGCGGCTGGTGTTGAGGCCGACCTTGTAGATGTTGCGGGTCTCGTCCTGGGCGGACATCAGGTCGTTGATCATGTGGCCGACGATCGCCTGGGCGTCGTCGAGAGCGGTCGCCAGGAGCTCCCGCTCCACCTTGAGGCGACCGTTGCCGGCCTCGCTCTCGATGAACTTCGAGATTTCGCCGGCCAGGTGACCGAGCGCGGCACCCTGGTCCTTGACGATCTTGCGGAAGAAGAAGTCCTGGCCCTGGATCGCCGTGGTGCCCTCGTAGAGGGTGTCGATCTTGGCGTCCCGGACGTACTGCTCGATCGGGTACTCCTGAAGGAAGCCGGAGCCGCCGAAGGTCTGCAGCGACTCGGTGCCGAGCAGCGTCCACGACTTCTCCGAGCCGTAGCCCTTCACGATCGGCAGCAGCAGGTCGTTGACCTTCTCCGCCAGCTCGTCGCGCTCGCCGTTGTGCTCGGCGATCATCACCGCGTCCTGCCAGGTGGCGGTGTAGAGCATCAGGGCGCGCATCGCCTCGGCGTACGACTTCTGCGTCATCAGCGAGCGGCGTACGTCGGGGTGGTGGGTGATCGTCACGCGCGGCGCCGTCTTGTCGGCGGACTGCGCGAGGTCGGCGCCCTGCACGCGCTCCTTGGCGAACTCGAGCGCGTTGAGGTAGCCGGTGGACAGCGTCGCGATGGCCTTGGTGCCGACCATCATCCGGGCGTTCTCGATGACCTGGAACATCTGCGCGATGCCGTTGTGCACCTCGCCGAGCAGGTAGCCGACGGCCGGCTCGCCGCCGCCGACCTGCGGGTCGCCGAAGGTGAGCTCGCAGGTGTTGGAGACCTTGATGCCCATCTTGTGCTCGACGTTGGTGACGTAGGCGCCGTTGCGCTCGCCCAGCTCGCCGGTCTCGAGGTCGGTGATGTGGAACTTCGGCACGATGAAGAGGCTGAGCCCCTTGGTGCCGGGGCCGCCGACGCCCTCGACGCCGACTGGCCGGGCCAGCACCATGTGGATGATGTTGTCGCTGAGGTCGCCCTCGGCGGAGGTGATGAAGCGCTTGACGCCCTCGATGTTCCAGGTGCCGTCCTCATTGAGGGTGGCCTTGGCGCGGCCGGCACCGACGTCGGAGCCCGCGTCGGGCTCGGTC
Source organism: Nocardioides conyzicola (assembly GCF_039543825.1). NCBI lineage: Bacteria > Bacillati > Actinomycetota > Actinomycetes > Propionibacteriales > Nocardioidaceae > Nocardioides > Nocardioides conyzicola. The sequence continues at coordinate 2,130,705 of NZ_BAABKM010000002.1, forward strand.
AGCACCATCGTGGTGTTCCAGCCCTTGTCCACGACGAGCTGGGCGATCTTGCGGTCGCGCTCGTTGCCGTTGCGGTAGAGCACGCCGGCGAACATCGGGCCGGCGCCGTACATCCAGATCGCCGGGTTGGCGCCCAGCACCAGCTCGCCCATCGCCCAGTTGATGCTGGACGGCGCGGGGGTGCCGCCGAGCTCGGCGAACGTGCTGAGGCGCCAGTACTCGGCGTCCATCCACGCGCGGTAGCTCTTCTTGAACGACTCCGGCAGCGGGGCCGTGTTGGTCGCGGGGTCGAAGACCGGCGGGTTGCGGTCGGCGTCGACGAACGACTCGGCGAGGTCCCCGCGAGCCAGGCGGTCGACCTCGGAGAGGATCTCGCGGGCCGTCTCGGTGTCCACCTCGGCGAACGGGCCGGCGCCCAGCACCTCGCCCCGGCCGAAGACCTCGAACAGGTTGAACTCGATGTCCCGGATGTTGCTCTTGTAGTGGCTCACGGCCCCACCTTCGCGTTTGATACTGGTCGGTAACTTCAATGGTACGTACCCGTCAGTAACCCCGCAAGACAACGACGGCAAACGTGGCGTGACCAGACCCTCATCGATGACCGGGGCGACCGGCGCAGCGACGAGCCGCCAAGGTCGAGTGAACAAGTCAAGTCATCTGACACACTGGACGCATGCGAGTTTCCGCCAAGTCCGACTACGCCCTGCGCGCGCTGATCGAGATGGCCTCGCGCGCCGACGGTCGTGCCGTGAGTGCGGAAGAGCTCGGCCGGCTCCAGGAGATCCCCCACGGGTTCCTCCAGGCGATCTTGGCCGACCTGCGTCGCGCCGGCGTCGTGATGTCGCAGCGGGGTCAGTCCGGCGGCTGGCGGATGGGCCGGGCCGCCTCCGAGGTGTCCGTGGCCGACGTGATCCGTGCGGTCGACGGCCCGCTGGTCTCCGTCTACGGCCTGCGCCCCGAGGCGGTCACCTACAACGAGGCCGCCGACGTGCTCCAGCACGTGTGGATCGCGGCCCGTGCGTCGCTGCGCGACGTCTTCGAGCGGGTGTCGATCCAGGACCTCGCCGATCGCAAGCTCCCGGACGCGGTCACATCGCTCTCTGCCGACGAGGACGCCTGGCAGCCCCACTGAGCGCGGGCTCGCGCAGCCGCGCGACGTCGTACCCCACGAGGTCGCCGAGCGCCTGCCAGATCCAGGCCCGCGGCTCGGCATCGGCCGGTACGACGAGGACGTGCACCCGCTCCGGTCGCCGGAGCGCCTGCGCCACGCGCGCCTGCAGGGCCACCAGCTCGTGCCGGGCGGCGTCGGCACGTCGTGCGGTGATCACCACGTGCACCTCGATGCCGGCGAGGGTGTCGAGCAGCAGCACGGCCTGGTCCTCGGTGCACGCGGAGAGCAGCTCGTTGCTGACCACCGACACGCGCGGTCCCTTGCGCACGCGCCGACAGATCGCGGCCCACGCGCCCTCCACCTCGCGGCGCTCGTAGCCCCACGCTCGGTGCTCGCGGCGGATCTCGATCGCGGCGCGAGACATCTCGCCCGGCGCGACCGCGGGAGCCTGGACGCCCTGGTCTGCGAGCGCCTCGGCGTGCTCGGCCAGCTCCTGCTCGAGGAAGTCGCCGCCGCTGCCCGGGAGGCCGATGTGCAGGTACGCGATGCGTCGTCCCATGGGGCGAGCGTGGCAGTGCCGCACGGCGCCGGGGTGAACACCACGTGACCGCTGAACGGTAGAACGTGTTCCAGTTCAGCCCTAGGATGCCGACATGATCACCTCCGACGCCATCACCTGGACCGCGCCGAACGACGACCACCCCGCGCGGGCGGCCTCGCAGCGTTCGTACTCCGCCGTCGCGAAGGGAGACCTCGCCGAGTGGCTGACGGTGTACGCCGAGGACGCGGTGCTCGAGGACCCGGTCGGGCCGTCGATGTTCGACCCGGAGGGCAAGGGCCACCGCGGGCACGAGGGCATCGCGGCCTTCTGGAAGCTGGCCATCGAGCCGATCGAGAAGTTCGAGTTCGAGATCGACGAGTCGTTCGCCAACCCGGGTGGCAACACCTGCGCCAACATCGGACGGATCAGGACGTCCTTCCCTGACGGCAGCTACACGATCACGGAGCTGATCATGGTCTACGTCATCCACGACGACGGCCGGGTCGCCTCGATGAAGGCCTACTGGGAGCCCGAGCGCACGATGGCGTCGTTCACGAAGCCGTAGACGACCACTGCCGCAGGGTCGCGTCGAGGACCTCGAGGACGCGGATCCAGCTGCGGGACGGCGCAGGTCGGCTGTGGTCGAAGCTGCCGCTGAGCTCCAGGTCGGTGAAGCCGTGGATGACGCTGCCGAGCAGGCGTACGGCGTGGGTCGTGTCGGCCTCCCCGAGCGGGTAGCCACGGAGGACCGCTCGCGTCAGGGCGGCGTGGCGGCGCCCGGCCGCCACGGCGGGGGAGTCGGCCGTCAGGCGGAGCCGGGTGGCGGCGTACCTGCCGGGATGCTCGCGGGCGTAGTCGCGGTACGCCGAGGCGAAGGCGACCAGGGCGTCCCGGCCGGACCGGCCGGCGACCGCGTCGGCCGCGCGGTCGGCGAGCTCGTCGAGGGCCAGGCCGGCGATGCCCTCCTGGAGACCGGAGGCGCCGTCGACGTGGGAGTAGAGGCTCGCCACCTGGACGCCGAGGCGTCGCGCCACGGCGGACACCGTCGTGGCGTCGAACCCGATCTCGTCGGCCAGGTCGGCGCCGGCCGCGACGACGCGCTCGCTCGTGAGTCCTGCCCGTGGCATGCGTCTCCTTAGATCAATAGGGATTTGCCTAAAGCCTATAGGCAACCTACCGTCACTGGGGTGAGACCCGTCCGTGCTGCCGAGATCCGCGCGTCCTTCGTGAACTGCTCGAAGGGCGAGGCGCAGCGCCTGAACCTGCCCGCGGACCTGGCCGAGCGGCCGTGGGCCGACCTCGACTTCCTGGGTTGGCGCGACCCGCAGGCGCCGGCGCGCGGCTACCTCGTCACCGAGCAAGGCGACCGGCTGGTGGGCCTGGTGCTGCGCGCGCCGCAGGCCGGCGTGGCGCGGCGGTCGAGCATGTGCTCGCTGTGCCTGACGGTGCGCTCCGCCGGGGTCTCGCTCATGGTCGCGCCGCGTGCCGGGAAGGCGGGTCAGCGAGGGCACTCCTCGGGCACCTACATGTGCGCGGACCTCGCCTGCTCGCTCTACGTCCGGGGCAGGCTCTCCGCCTCGGGCCCGGTGGTCTACGAGACGCTGACGGTGGAGGAGAAGGTGCAGCGACTCACGGCCAACGTCGACACGTTCGTCGCGCGCGTCCTGCGGTCCGCCTGACCGCTCAGACGCTGGTGTGCCGGGCGCACCACTCGACGAGCGGGCGCATCGCCCGCCAGTCCTCGCGGATCAGGTCGAGCACCTCGGGGGTCTGGATCACCGGCTCGAAGCCGAGCGGGTGGCCGGCGGTCAGCGACCGGTGCCGGAGCAGCTCGATGCGGGGGTGGTCGGCGTCGTACCCGCGAGGCGTGGTCTTGAGGCGGTCGCCGCCGATCTCGAAGCCCTTCCTCTCCAGGGCCTTCAGGATCTTCGCGAGCTCCGGGCCGAAGCGGTCGTGGGCCACGGCCTCGCGGAACGCCGCGAGCCGCGGACCGCTCGCCTCGTAGAACCCGCCGCCGGTGCGGATGCCGCGCGGCGACAGCTCGACGTACCAACCGGTCGAGTCGCCGACCCGGACGAACGCGCCCTGGTGGGTCTTGTACGGCGTCTTGTCCTTGGCGAACCGGACGTCGCGGTAGGGCCGGAAGATCTTCGCTGCGCCGAACTCCGGCTCGAGCGCCGCGCACAGCGCGGTCATCGGCGCCTTCACCGCCTCGGCGTACACCGCCTTGTGCTTCTCCCAGAACGACTTGGTGTTGTCGACCTCGAGGTCGTCGTAGAAGTCCAGTCCCGCGGAGGGAAAGCCGGTGAAGCCGTCGGTCACGCCCGCCAGCCTAGGCGGCGATGGCTAGAGGTCCGCCGACACCTGCTCGTCGCCCGACGAGGTCCGCGCGGTGATCGTGATCGCGTCGCCCCCGCAGCGCGGTTGCTCGATGAACGCCTGCCCCTTGGCCGACTCGTACGCCACGGTCAGGCCGTCGTCGGGGGTCCACCGCATCAGGGCCGCCGGGTCACCCTTCTGCTGCGGGTCGCGGACGAAGTACGCCGCGTCGTCGCAGGCCGTGAGGGTGCCGGCCACGCCCGGGCCGAGGTCGAAGTAGCCGTCGCCGACGCGGGCGTAGAGGTGGGCCTCCTCGATCCGCCGCTCGCGCGGGATGGTCGACCAGATGGAGGCGTCCTCGAGGAGGAGGCCCTCCCACGACTTGCACTCGGTGGCGCCGGGGAACGGGGTCGCCGTGCCGTCGGCGACGCTCACCACGGTGCGGCACGACGGCTGGGAGTCGTCGAAGGTCAGCAGCGAGTCGCCCTGGCCCGTGACGTGCGCGGCGTTGAAGCCGCTCCGCTTCGGCGCGCACCAGCCGACGGTCGACCGTCGGGACTCGAGGTCGACGGAGGCGAGGCAGTAGGCGCCGCTCTGGTCGACGGTGGCGTGCAGCAGGCGGCCGTCGCCGAGCGCCCAGGTGCCGCCGGTGGTGGTGGGTGCGTCGGAACGGCCGTTGAGCTCGTAGGCCTTGCCGGTCTCGAGGTCGGTGACCATCGCCCTGCTGGGCCGCTGCTCCTGCTCGTCCTGGAGGACGACGACGGCCCAGTCCTCGTCGAGGAGCGCGTCACTGACCCGCCAGCCCGGGTTGGCGCCGACCTGGCCCGAGCTGCGGCCGCCGGAGGCCAGCTTCACGAGCCGGTACGTCGAGCCGTCCTCGGCGACCGAGATCGACCAGGCGTCGTTGCGGGTCACGGCGTCGTCGATCGACCCCTCGACCTGCTGCCAGTCGAGCAGCGCGGTGGTCGCGGTCAGCGCCTCCGGTGCATCCGCGGTGCCGCCGGCCGACCGGCTGGCCGAGGGGGTGGCGCTGGACGGTGCGGACGACGTCGACGGGTCGGCCGGCGTGGTGCTCGCCGTCGGCTCGGCCCCGGGCTCGTCGTCCGAGTCGCAGGCAGCCAGCGTCAGCAGCGAGACCGCCACGACGGCGTACCGGAGAGCGCGGGTACGCCGCCCCATCAGACGCCGATGTTGTGGAGGTAGTGGGCCTCGTTGGCGCGGTAGCTCTTGTAGGCGTTGCGCCACTGGACGCGGTCGATGTAGGGCTCGGACGGGTCGAAGCGCTGCTGGTTCCAGGGCTCGAAGTAGCCGAGCAGCGCCGGCTTCTTGCCGTTCTTGTCGTAGCCGCGACCGACCTGGTAGTGGCCCGAGCCGTCGTCGTCGAGGTAGGGGTAGTAGGCCTTGTGCAGGATCGGGTGCAGCACGACCGGGGCCCGGTAGTCGACGATGTGGCGCATCATCAGCAGCATCCACTGCTTGTAGGTCCAGTCGCCGATGTCGAGTGTGATGTAGCTGCCGGCGTACTTGGTGCTGTCCCAGCCCGTGCTGCGGTTGATGGTCTGCACCATGGCGGTGATGCCGGTCCCGCTCGTGGTCGTGCCGAGCTTCTTCGCCCAGTAGTCCTGGCTGTGGGCCTTGCCCGCCCAGCCCCAGGCGATCATCTGCATCGAGGTCGGGCCGCACCAGTAGGTGCGGGTCTGCTCGGCGACCCGGTGCGGGTTGAGGATCGCCGCGCGGCGCGGGTAGTCAGGACCCTTCTTGGTCTTGGAGGGCGCTACGGCCGTCGGCGAGGCGGACGCGGTGGGCTTGGGGGTGCGCGTCGGCGTCGCCGAGGCGGTCGGGGTCGGGGTCGCCGTCGGCTTCGTGGTCCGGCTGGAGGTGGGCGCGGCGGCCCGTGCCTCGGGGTGCCGGGCGAGGAAGTCGGCCGGCAGCGCGACGCCCTGGATCTCGTGCCGCAGCAGCCAGACCTTGGCGACGGAGCGGGCGGCCGACTCGAGCTCGGCCCGCTCGGCCGCCGCCCGCGCGGCCGGCTTCATGCTCGCCGTACGGGCGAGGGCGTCGGACGCGTCGAGGTCGCCGGTTGTCGTGGTGCTGGTGGAGCGCGCGGCGACCCGGGCCGCCGTGGCCACCCGGGCGCGTACGTCGGCCTCGGTGTCGTCGGTCCACCCGACGCCCAGGCAGTAGCGCTGCCCGTCGAGCTCGGCGCACCGCACCAGCTCGGCGGCGCGGCGGGCCAGCCCGGCCTTGGTGCCGGTCCGTCCCAGTGCCCGTCCGGCCGCGACGACGCGGTCGATCTCGGCCTGCATCGCGGGCGTCACCCGGGACCGGCCGACCGTGTTGGCGCTCAGCAGGGCGGCCTTGGCGCCGACCCGGTCACCGGACGGCCGCAGCGACCCCTTGTCGTCATCGCCGCGCGGGACGAAGGGGGTGAGCGCGAGCAGCAGGGCCAGGACGCCGACGGCAACGGCAATGGCGCGGGGGCGGGACATCAGGACCTCGAGTCCGATCGGGGAAGGGGACGCGGCCCGTCCACTGTCACCCCGGCCACTTGAATAGTCAAGCGCATCACGAGTCACACCAGTCACAGGTGAGCGCGGTGTTCGGCGGGCGAGGCTCCGGACCCGGGCGGAGGTCGCGGGAGCCGTCGAGTGACGCGAAACGGCCCCCAGGAGGTGATCCTGAGGGCCGTTTCGCGTCACTCGACGAACGTGGAGCGGATGACGAGACTCGAACTCGCGACATCGACCTTGGGAAGGTCGCGCTCTACCAACTGAGCTACATCCGCACGACCGGGGCCGGAGCCTCGGACGCGGCGATACTAGTCGATCGGCGCGAGCGTGGGGCGCTTGGGGTCGAGGCCGTCGCCGGACGATCGGCCGGTCAGCCGGCGGTGCACCCAGGGTGCCGCGGAGCCCCGCAACCACGCGACGTGCTCGCGGCGCTGCTCGGCCCGGGTCAGGGTGAGGAGGTCGACGAGGGGCAGTGGTTGCAGGTCGTGTGGGACGCCGAGCGTGTCGAGCACCTCGATGGCCATCCGCTGGTGGCCGGCCGGGCCGAGGTGCATCCGGTCGGGGTCCCAGAAGCGCCAGTCGCGGTACTCCCGCATCGTCCAGAAGTCGACGACGGTCGCGTCGTGCGCCCGGGCGCTGGTGCGCACCAGCTCGTTGTAGAGGGCGAACCGGCCCCGCAGCGGGCGGTAGATCGCCGAGCCGCCGGGGTCGAACGCGGTGAACACGACGAGCCGGGTGCCCGTCGCCGCGAGCCGACCCAGCGCCGCGTCGTACCTCTCGACGATCCCGTCGATGTCGACCTTGGGTCGCAGGATGTCGTTGGCGCCGGCGTAGATCGTCACCAGGTCGGGCGCGAGGCCGATCGCCGGATCGACCTGCTCGCCGATGATCCCGGCGAGCTTGCGGCCGCGGATGGCGAGGTTGGCGTAGCCGAAGTCGGCGGTCTGACCGGCCAGCACCTCGGCCACCCGGTCGGCCCAGCCGCGCAGGCCGTTGGGACGTGCGGGATCGGGGTCACCGACGCCCTCGGTGAACGAGTCGCCGATCGCGACGTAGCGGTGGAAACGGTCGGGCATGGGACCAGTCTCCCCGCCGGTGTGCGGGCCCGGTTCAGCCGGGCAGGTCGAAGCCGGCGGACGCGGCCGTGACCTCGCCCCGCACCCGGGCGACGTCGGCGGCGAGGTCACCCGGCGCGCCCGTGCGCAGCCGCTCCTCGATCGCCTCGGCCAGCGTCGCCAGTCGGACGGCGCCGAGCGCGGCGCTGGCCGACCGCATGCTGTGGAGGACCTGCTCCGCGGCCGCCCCGTCGCCGGCGACCGCGGCGGCGTCGAGCGCCACGAGCTGGCGGGCCGACTCGACCCGCCAGGTGGAGACCAGCTTGGTCCGGAAGTCCGCACCCGCCGCGCCGAGGTGCCCGGTGAGGTCGTCGAGGGCGCGGGGGTCGACGGCGTCGCGATCGGAGGGAGTCGGCGCCACCTGGACGGCAGGAGCGACCGACGAGCCCACCCTGCGGAGCACGGCGGCGAGCTCCTCGGCCCGCACCGGCTTGGCCAGGTGGTCGTCCATCCCCGCCGCGAGGCTGGCTTCACGGTCGCCGTCGAGCGCGTTGGCCGTCATCGCGACGATCCGGGGCTGGCGCTCGGGCGGGAGCTCGGCCCGAATCCTGCGGGTCGCCTCCCAGCCGTCCATCTCCGGCATCTGCACATCCATCAGCACCAGGTCGTACGTCGTCGCCCGCACAGCCGTCAGTGCCTCGACCCCGTTGCTGACCACGACCGGCCGCTGGCCCAGGCGCTCGAGCATGAGCACACCGACCCGCTGGTTGACGACGTTGTCCTCGGCGAGGAGGACCCGCATCGACCGGATCGTGTCCTGGTTGCTCGCGTCGGGCGCCGGCAGGTTCCGGGCGCCGAGGGCCTGGGCGACGTGCGTGCGCAGGGCGTTGGCCTTGACCGGCTTGGTCAGGTGCACGAGCCCGAGCTCGGCCGCACCCGGGACCCCGTCCCCGAGCGAGGTGAGCAGGATGAACGGCACCGCTCGCCAGTCGGGGAGCGCGCGGAGCTCCGTGGCCAGCTGCATCCCGTCCAGGACCGGCATGTGCATGTCGAGGATGGCGACGTCGTAGCGGTGGGCCGGGTCGCCGGCGTGCGCGCGGGCGTCGACGGGGTCGGCGAAGTCGACCACGTTCATCCCCCAGGCCTCGAGCTGCGCCCGCAGGATCCGGCGGTTGGTGTCGTTGTCGTCCACGACGAGCGCCGACCGGCCGGGCAGCTCCGCCGGGGCGATGCGGACCTGGTCCACGAGCTCCTGCCCGGGGGTGAGGGGCAGGACGAGGGTGAAGGTCGAGCCGGTGCCGAGCTCGCTGACGACGTCGAGCCGCCCGGACATCGCCTCCGCGAGCCGCAGGCTGATCGCCAGCCCGAGGCCGGTGCCGCCGTACACCCGGGTGGTGCTGGCGTCGACCTGGCTGAAGGACCGGAACAGCCGGTCCATCCGGTCGGCCGGGATGCCGATGCCCGTGTCGCTGACGGCGAACGAGACCTCGGTCCGTCCAGGTACGTCGTCGGCGGTCTCCTCGGCCTGCACGGTGACGAGCACCTCGCCGGTGCTGGTGAACTTCACCGCGTTGCCCAGAAGGTTGACCAGGACCTGGCGGATCCGCGTGACGTCGCCGCGCAGCACCGGTGGCGCGTGCGGGTCGATCTGGGCGACCAGGTCGAGACCCTTCGCCGCGGCCTGCGGGGTGACCAGGTCGAGCGAGCTCTCGACGAGGTCGCGCAGCACGAACTGCTGCTCCTCCAGCACCAGCTCGCCGGACTCGATCTTCGAGAAGTCGAGGACGTCGTTGATGATCGTGAGGAGGGTGTCGCCGCTCTGACGCACGGTCTCGGCGAACTCGCGCTGCTCCTCGCTGAGCGGGGTGTCGAGCAGCAGCCCGGTCAACCCGATGACCGCGTTCATCGGGGTGCGGATCTCGTGGGACATGGTCGCCAGGAAGGCCGACTTGGCCGCGTTGGCGTCCTCCGCCGCGCTGCGCGCGACGACGAGGTCGCGTTCGCGTCGGGCCGCCTCCAGCCGCTGGGCGTCCAGGGCTGCGGCCATCTCGTCGAGCCCCCGGCCGATCGCGCGGAACTCGTCGGGACCCCGTTGCGGGCTGCGCGCGGTGAGGTCGCCGTCGCGCAGCTCGCCGATCGTGACCAGCAGCGCGTCCACGGGCTTGACCACCGCGGCCTGGAGCCGTCGGGACTGGAGCCCGATCACGACGATGCCGACCGCGAGCAGGGCGAGGCCGAGGGCGAGGGCGATCTGCAGGACGTGGGTGCGACGCTCCTCGAGGGTGGCGCTGGCGTCGTCGGCGGCGGCCTGGGCCCGCTCGTGCGCGGAGCGGTAGTTGTCGAAGAGCGACTTGCCGATGCTGACGAGAGAGATCTCGGTCTCGCTGCTGGGTGCGTCGGCGAACGTCGGTGCCTCGGCCAGCACTCGGGGGACCCACCGCTTCGTCCACTCGTCCTGACGTTCCTGCTGCGCGGCGAGCAGCTGTTCGAGCTCCGGATCGCCGGACAGGTCGTCGGCCGCCGCCGCGAGCTGGACCTCGACATCGGCGCGGCCGCTCTCGTAGGGCTCGAGGAACCTGTCCTGACCGGTGATCAGGTACGCCCGCAGCGCGGTCTCCTGGTCGAGCATGTCGAGGTGGGCCTTGCGCAGCTCGCGCGCCCCGCTGGTCGCCCGGGAGGTGTCGGGGCCGAGGACCAGGCCGAGATAGCTCAACAGCGAGATGTTGACGATGGCGGCGACCGCCACCACCAGCAGGCCGGTGCGGGTGACGCGCGCGACCCGTTGGGCGAGGTTCACGGCTCAGGGTCCCACGCACCTCGGCGCGATCCGGCATCTGAGTCGGGAAGTCTTCGGCGTCGCGTCCCGGTAGGTTGAGCGCGTGCTGCTGTCAGACCGCGACATCCTGGCCCAGATCGACGACGGCCGGATCGCGATGGAACCCTGGGATCCGGCGATGCTCCAGCCGTCGTCCATCGACGTGCGCCTCGACCGGTTCTTCCGGGTGTTCGAGAACCACAAGTACCCGCACATCGACCCGGCGGCCGACCAGTCCGACCTGACGCGCGAGGTGGAGCCGGAGGGCGACGAGCCGTTCATCCTGCACCCGGGGGAGTTCGTGCTCGGTTCGACGTACGAGGTGGTCACGCTGCCCGACGACATCGCGGCCCGGGTCGAGGGCAAGTCCTCGCTGGGCCGGCTGGGCCTGCTGACCCACGCGACCGCCGGCTTCGTCGACCCCGGCTTCTCCGGGCACGTGACGCTCGAGCTCGCCAACGTCGCGACGCTGCCGATCAAGCTCTACCCCGGCATGAAGATCGGGCAGTTCTGCTTCTTCCGGCTGAGCTCGGCCAGCGAGCACCCGTACGGCTCGGAGAAGTACGGCTCCCGCTACCAGGGCCAGCGCGGACCGACCCCGTCGCGCTCGTTCCAGAACTTCCACCGCACCCCGATCTAGGTGGGTCGATGCAAGTTAGGTTAGCCTAACCTGCATGACGACGACCCAGGAGTCCCTGCCGATGATCCTCGACGAGGTCGAGGTCGTGCGCGTCGACCGGCTGTCGCCGTCGTTCGTCCGGTTCGAGCTGGGGGGCGCGTGCCTGGCCGACTTCGGCGTCGACGGACCGCTCTACGACCAGCGGATCAAGCTGGTCTTCCCGGGCGTGCCCGGCGGCCCGCCGCCGTCGTTCGCCGGGGCCGACGACTCCTGGTACGACACCTGGCTGAAGCGCCCGGTCGAGGAGCGCGGCCACATGCGGACCTACACGATCCGCGACGTACGCGGCGAGGGCGTCGACACGCGCCTGGTCGTCGACATCGTCGTCCACCCGGACGAGCACGGCGCCCCGGGGCCGGGCTGCGCCTGGGCGGCCCGCGCGGCGGTCGGTGACCGCCTGGTCGTCATCGCGCCGCGGCGGGGCCAGCTCTACGGCGGCATCGAGTTCGACCCGGGTACGGCGAGGCGGCTGCTGCTCGTGGGCGACGAGACCGCGGTCCCGGCGATCTGCTCGATCCTCGAGGACCTGCGTCACGACGCCGTCGGCGCGGCGTACCTCGAGGTGCCGTCCTCCGCGGACGTGCTGACGGTGCAGCACCCGGAGGGCGTCGAGGTGGTGTGGGTGGCCCGCGACGGGGAGCCCCACGGCGCCCGGCTCCACCGGGCGGTGCTCGAGCACCTCGGCGTCGGGGGCGCGCCGATCGACGAGCCCGACGAGGTCGACCCCGACCTGTGGGAGACCCCGACGTACTCGTCGTCCGGGGAGGAGGTCGAGACCGCTGCGACCGTGGTGGGCCACGACCTGGACGGCATCTACGCCTGGATCGCCGGCGAGTCCGGCGTCGTGACCGCCCTGCGGCGGGTCCTCGTCAAGGACCTCGAGGTCGACCGCCGCCAGGTCGCCTTCATGGGCTACTGGCGCCGCGGCGTCTCCATGGCCTCCTGAGACTCAGTTGTCGATGCGGTCCGCGAACCGGCGGAGCCGCAGGGCGAGCAGGTGCCGGTGCGAGCTGGCGGGCATCTTCGGTGAGCTGGCGCGAGCGATCCGCTCGGCGATCTGCTGACGGTTGACCTCGGCGTCGAGGACGACGTTGCTGTACTCCATGGCAGTGCTCCTCTGGTGCTTGGTCGGACGGGGATCGGACGGGGTGCTCAGGACTCGATGAGCAGGATGTCGCCGCTCACGGTGCGGGCCCGGACCTCGACGTGGTCGGCGCCCTCCTCGGGCTTGCCGGCACTGGTGAGCCCGGACCGGATCGCGCCGGTGACGGTCGAGATGTCGGTCCACACGGGGACGCCGGCGGGGATGCCGATGCGGACGTCCCCGGACGCGCCCTTGACGCTGACCCGGCCGCGGTGGGCGCGGGCGACCACCAGGTCGCCGGAGCCGGTGGTCAGGGAGACGTCCAGGGTCGAGTCGCCGACCTCGAGGTCGCCGGACCCGGTCTTGACGACGGTCTGGCCGTTGCTGCTTGCCATCCGCACGTCGCCGGACCCCGTCGAGATCGAGGTGACGGCTCGCGTCTCGCCGATGACGATGTCGCCGGAGCCGCTCTTGATCTTCAGGGCGCCGCCGGCCGCCTCGATCCGGATGTCGCCGGAGCCCGTCTCGGTGAGCAGCGGCCCGGTGACGGCGTCGAGCTGCACGTTGCCGGAGCCGCTCTTCACCTGGGCCGTGCCGAGGGTGCCGCGGACCGCGACGTCGGCGCTGCCGGTGCGGACGACCGCGTTGCTGTCGGTCGGCAGGGTGATGCGTACGTCGAGGCGCGAGTCGCCGCCGAAGAGCCCGCCGCGCTTGGGGCCGATGACGGTGATCTGGTTGCCGTCGTGCCGGACCGACGCCTGGTCGGCGTCCCGGCCGGTGACCTCGACGCGGGTCTCCGCGGTCTCGGTGGCCGTGACGTCGAGGCTGCCCTTGCCGATCTCGACGAAGAGCTCGACGGGGTGAGGGGTGTCGAACTGGTGCTGGGTCATGTCGGTTGCTCCTGGATGAGGGTGTGGTCGTCCACGGGGCCGGCGGTGCCGGTCCCGGAGATGGAGTGATTGCTAGGGGGCGGGGGTCAGACCCACCCGGACATGCGCTTGCCGGGGCGCTTGCCGCCGAAGGGGTCGGTGCCGCCGAACGGGTCGTTGCCGCCGACGAACGGGATGCTCGAGAGGTCGATGTCGACGTTGATCGCGCCCTCGCGGGTGGCGCCGCGGACGATGTTGACCAGCCAGGTGTTGAGCGAGTGGCCGGAACGGTTGGCGAGCTCCTCGGCCCGGGTCTTCACCGACTCGGGGATGCGCAGCGTGATCCGGGCGACGCTGCCGTCGTCCTCGGTCTCGTCGACGCCGGGCGGCGGGGGCGGGGCCGGAGCGGCCGGCGGTGCGGGCGGCGGGGCGTGCACCGCGAACTCCAGCTCCCGGCCGTTGAGCCGGACGTCGACGCCGCCCGACGGGAGCTCCGCGGTGATCTCGGCGGCTGCCTGCGACACGGCCTCCATGAGCGCCAGTCGGGCGGCGGGGTCGAGGGCGAAGGCGAGGCGCTCCGTGACGGCGCGCGCCTCCGGGCCGGCCGCGTCGGCGGCGGCGAGCAGGTCGCGACGCAGGCTCTCGACGTACGGGGTGATGTCCATGTGCACCACGATGACATCATCGTGACGTCACGTCAAGTGTGAAGTGACGTCAGATGACGCCAGGTGACGTCACCTGGCTTCACCCGACGTGGGCGAGGCGCCGATGGGTTTGTGGACGGAGGCTGATGGGCACGAGGTCCGGTGGTCCCTCCGGGAGTTCACCACCGGATCGGTGCACGAGAGGCGCACTCAATGTCGAGTCCGACAGTCCTGGCCAGCACGCTCATCGACGCCAAGTTCGTCGACTACCTGATCATCCTTCTGTACTTCGGGGTCGTGATGGGCATCGGGCTGCTGGCCCGACGCCAGGTCTCGGACTCGCTCGACTTCTTCCTGTCCGGGCGATCACTGCCCGCCTGGGTCACCGGCCTGGCGTTCATCTCCGCCAACCTCGGCGCGGTCGAGATCATGGGCATGTCGGCCAACGGCGCGCAGTTCGGCCTGCCGGCCGTCCACTATTTCTGGGTCGGCGCGATCCCCGCGATGCTCTTCCTCGGCGTCGTGATGATGCCGTTCTACTACGGCTCCAAGGTGCGCTCGGTCCCCGAGTTCATGTTCCGCCGGTTCGGCACCGGCGCCCACCTGGTCAACTCGATCTCGTTCGCGGTGGCGCAGCTGCTGATCGCGGGCATCAACCTCTTCCTGCTCGGCAGCATCGTGCACGCGCTGCTCGGCTGGCCGCTGTGGGTCGCCCTGATCGTCGCCGCCGTCATCGTGCTCTCCTACATCACCCTCGGCGGCCTGAGCGCCGCGATCTACAACGAGGTGCTGCAGTTCTTCGTGATCGTGGCCGCGCTGCTGCCGCTCACCCTGATCGGCCTGCACCGGGTCGGTGGCTGGGACGGCCTGACCGACGGCATCACCAAGGCCGCCGACGCGAACCCCGGCACCGTGGCGCCTGCTGCCGACCAGCTCAACTCCTGGCCGGGCAACGCGCTGACCGGCTTCACCTCGGACTTCTGGTCGGTCGTCGGCATCGTCTTCGGCCTCGGCTTCGTGCTCTCCTTCGGCTACTGGACGACCAACTTCGTCGAGGTCCAGCGAGCGATGGCCTCCAACTCGATCTCGTCGGCGCGCAAGACCCCGATCATCGGCGCCTTCCCGAAGATGTTCATCCCCTTCATCACGATCATCCCCGGCATGATCGCGGCGGTGCTGGTCACCGACATCGCGAAGGTCAAGGCGGGGGAGGCGGTCGCAGGCGGGGCCTCGGGGGAGGGAGTGACGTACAACGACTCGTTGCTGTTGCTGATGCGGGACGTCCTGCCCAACGGCCTGCTGGGCGTGGCGATCGCGGGCCTGCTGGCGGCGTTCATGGCCGGTATGGCAGCCAACATCTCGGCGTTCAACACCGTCTGGAGCTACGACCTCTGGCAGCGGTACGTCGTCAAGGACCGCAGCGACGAGTACTACCTGCTGGTCGGTCGCATCGCCACCGTCGCGGCGGTCGTGATCGCGATCTTCACGGCCAGCCTGGCGTCGAACTTCTCGAACATCATGAACTACCTGCAGACGCTCTTCGGGTTCTTCAACGCACCGCTCTTCGCCACCTTCATCCTCGGTATGTTCTGGAAGCGGATGACGCCGACCGCGGGATGGGTCGGTCTGGTGGCCGGTACCGTCTCCGCCGTCGCCGTGGCCTTCCTGAGCGAGGACGCCTTCGGTTCGTGGAGCACCGGCGCCATCCCCATCGGGGGACAGGGTGCGTCGTTCGTCGCTGCCGGTGCGGCCTTCGTGGTCGACATCCTGCTCAGCATCGTGGTCTCGCTGGTGACGAAGCCGAAGGAGGCGTCCGAGCTCCGGGGTCTCGTCTACTCCGAGACTCCGCGCGAGGATCTCGTCGATCCCGACGAGGCCGCGCGTCCGTGGTACCAGCGCACCCTGCCGCTCGCCGGCATCGCGCTGGTGCTGGTCATCATCCTGAACCTGATCTTCTGAGGAGCCTGTCATGGCAGAGAACCAGCACACAGCAGGTGCCTTCGACATCCGCAACATCATCGGCGGCCTGATCGGCGTCTACGGCGTGATCCTCACGGTGATGGGCCTCGTCGGGGACCAGGAGCAGGACAAGACCGGCGGCGTCAACGCCAACCTGTGGGCGGGACTGGTGATGCTCGCCATCGGCGCCGCCTTCCTCGTCTGGGCGCGGGTGCGCCCGGTCGTCGTACCGGAGCACCCGACCCAGGAGCGTCAGGACGACGCGGGGTAGAGCGCGACGCTCTCGATCCGCTCGCCCCGGTCGCGGTAGAGCTCGACGCGCAGCGGGCAGCCGGTGCGGTCGGCCGACCGGATGATGAAGGCCACCACGTTCGTCTTGGCCCCGATGGACGGGTCGGGCTCGCCGCACTGGTTGGTGCCGTCGGTCGGCGCGACGATCCGGAGGGCGGGGACGGCGTACGTCAACGGGTGCTCCTGCACCAGGGCGACGTCGGCGGTGGCGCGCCGCAGTGCCGTCAGCACGTGGCTCGCCCGCCAGGAGTCCGGGTCGGCGGCCTCGGCGCCGGTCAGCAGCTGTGCCGACCCGTCGCTGGGGTAGACCCACACGCGCGGGGCGAACGACGGCGCCGGCCCATGGCCGTTGGCCCAGTCGAGCACCTCCCAAGCGAGCTGCCGCTCGGCGTAGTCGGTCAGGCAGGAGACGTCGGCCGGTAGTGCCGTGTAGACGACGACGTGGTCGCCGCGGCTGATCTCCGCGCCTGCGGCGGGCTCGCTCGCCACGACGCGGTCGCGCACCTCGCAGGACCGGAACGGGCGCTGCTGGACCTCGAGACCGCGCTTCTTCAGCAGCGTGCTCGCCGCGGCCCCGTCGTACCCGAACAGCGAGGGCATCTGGTCGGCGCGCAGGTGGTCGGCGGGCGGGGCGTCCGGTCGGGCCAGCGCGAAGACCGCCCCCGCCGCAACCACCACGATGGCCAGCGCGGCCACCGCCGGCCAGCGTCTGCTGCGGGGTCGGTCAGGCGGGCCGAGGACCGCGTCGGCGAGCGCTCGGCGGACGAGCAGGTCAGGGTCCTCCGCGCGCCTGATCCGGGCCTGCTGCCGGGCCAGCACCTGCTCGACGACCGTCGGCGCCTGCTCCGGTTCGACCCCGAGATCCTCGGCCGTGCGCAGCAGCGTGTGCCACCGTGCGTCGCGATACTCCCGGGGATCCATGCCGACTCCTGTTCGGAGCCGACGCTACGCCTGGATGGGGGCCGTGCGGGTTTCACCGGGTGCCCGGTGAAACCCGCACGACACGCCGGGTCGGTACGGCGTGTCGTGCGGGTTTCGGCCGACAACCCAGCGGTCAGAGGTCGAAGAGGGACCCGGCTCCGTGGATGTCGACGTCGGTCTTCGGCTGGTGGGCCTCGCCGCTGGACGCCGGCTTCGGCTTCTCCTCCGGATCGGCCTCGGGCTCGGCCTCGGCCGCTGCCTCCGGCTCGGGCTCGGCGGCGGGCTCCGGCTCGGGCGATGCGCTGGGCTCGGGTGCCTCAGCGGCTACGGGCTCGTCGCTTGCGGCGGCGGTTGCCGCCGCGCTGAGAGCCGCCCCGTCGGGGACCCCGGTCGGTGCCTCGGCCTCGGGCTCTGCCTTCGCTTCCGCCTCCGGCTCCGGCTCGGGCTGGGGCTCAGCGGGTGTCTCCGGCTTCGCAGCGGGCGCGGCCGGCTCGGGGGCGGCGATGTCGAAGAGGGACCCGCTCTCCGGGATCGAGGCGGCGGGAGCTGCGGCCGGCGCGGGCTCGGCCTTCGCCTCCGGCTCGGCAGGGGCCTCGGGCTCCGGCTCCGGCTCCGTCTCGGGCTCCGGCTCAGCGGGTGTCTCCGGCTTCGCAGCGGGCGCGGCCGGCTCGGGGGCGGCGATGTCGAAGAGGGATCCGCTCTCCGGGATCGAGGCGGCGGGAGCTGCGGCCGGCGCGGGCTCGGCCTTCGCCTCCGGCTCGGCAGGGGCCTCCGGCTCCGACTCGGGCTCAGCGGGTGTCTCCGCCTTTGCAGCGGGCGCGGCCGGCTCGGGGGCGGCGATGTCGACGAGCGACCCGCTCTCCGGGACGGCTGCGGCGGGAGCTGCCTCGGCCTTCGGCTCGGCCTTGGGCTCCGCCTCGGCCTTCGGCTCCGGCTCCGGCGAGGACTTCGCTGCGGGTGCGGCCGGCTCGTCGGCGGCGATGTCGAAGAGAGAGCCACCTCCGGAGGCAGCCTTCGACGGCTCGGGCTCGGGCTCGGTCTCGGCAGCGGTCTCGGTCTCGGGCTCGGCCACCTCCTCGGCGGGGGTGTCGAAGAGCGAGCCGCCGGACGGTGCGGGCTTCTCGACGGGTGCGTCGTCGGCAGGCGCGTCGAAGAGGGACGAGCCGCCGGAGGCCTTGGCGGCTGGGCCGGCGTCCGCGGTCTCGACCACCGTGTCCTCGGTGATGGTCTCGTCGCCGGCCTCAGGCTCGGCCTTCGTCTCGACCGCCTTCGTCTCGACCGGCTTCGTCTCGGGACTGGCACCGGGTGCGAGCTTGGTCGCCATCTCGCCCTTGATCGACGACAGCAGCATCTGCGCGACGTCGAGGATCTCGACCTCCTCGCGCGCCTCGCCGGCGGCCTGCTGGGCGGTGAGGCCGTCGGACAGCATCACCCGGCAGAAGGGGCAGCCGACCGCGATCTGGTCGGCGCCGGTGCCGACGGCCTCCTTGGTGCGGTTGACGTTGATCCGCTCGCCGAGCTTCTCCTCCATCCACATGCGCGCGCCACCGGCACCGCAGCAGAAGGACTTCTCGGAGTTGCGCTCCATCTCGACGAACTCGGCACCGGGCAGGATCTGGAGCAGCTCGCGCGGGGGCGTGTAGACGCCGTTGTGACGGCCGATGTAGCAGGGGTCGTGGTACGTGATCGAGCGCTTGTGCGCACCCGGGCCGTCGGCGACCGGGGTCAGCTTGCCCTCGCGCACCAGGCGGTTGAGCAGCTGCGTGTGGTGCACGACCTCGAGCTCGACGCCGAACTCCTTGTACTCGTTCTTGAGCGTGTTGAAGCAGTGCGCACAGGTCGACACGACCTTCTTGACCTTGTACTCCTTGAAGGTCTCGACGTTCTGCTGCGCGAGGCCCTGGAACACGAACTCGTTGCCGGCCCGTCGAGCCGGGTCGCCGGTGCACGTCTCGCCGTTGCCGAGCACACCGAACGAGACGCCCGCGATGTCGAGCAGCTCGGCCACGGCGCGCGTGGTCTTCTTGGCCCGATCCTCGTACGCGCCGGCGCAGCCGACCCAGAACAGCCAGTCGACCTCGTCGAGCGACTCGATCGTCTCGCCGACGACCTTCACCTCGAAGTCGAGGCCCTTCGCCCAGTCCAGGCGCGCGTTGGGCGACATGTTCCAGGGGTTGCCCTTGTTCTCCAGCCCCTTGAAGAGGCCGTTGAGCTCCGCCGGGAAGTTCGACTCCACCAGGACCTGGTAGCGCCGCATGTCGACGATGTGGTCGACGTGCTCGATGTCGACCGGGCACTGCTGCACGCAGGCGCCGCACGACGTGCAGGACCAGAGGACGTCCTCGTCGATGACGAAGGCGCCGTCGGTCGGGTTGTAGAACCAGTCGGCGACGTCGGTGCCCGACCCGGCAGCCGGGTCGGCGTCGGTCTTGCCGATCAGGGCGCGGGGTTCGTCGCCCTCGGCCGCGCCGGCATGGGCGTACGCCGCGTCGCGCAGCCCCATGATCATCAGCTTGGGGGACAGCGGCTTCTCGGTGTTCCAGGCCGGGCACTGCGACTGGCAGCGACCGCACTCGGTGCAGGTCGTGAAGTCGAGGATGCCCTTCCAGCTGAAGTCGTCGATCGAGCCGACGCCGAGCGTGGCGTCCTCATCGAGGTCGTCGATGTCGTCGAGCGTGATCGCCTTGCCGTCCGACGTGAGCGGCTTGAGCGCGCCGAGCGCGGTCGTGGCGCCGTCGGTGTCGCGGCCCGTCGCCTCGCGCTTGAACCAGATGTTGAACCACGCGGTGAACCGGTGCCAGGCGACACCCATCGTGAGGTTGCGGGCGATCACGAGCAGCCACACCATCGCGAGCACGATCTTGAACATCGCGATGCCGTAGACGATGTTCTCGAGGGTGTCGTGGCCGTCGGGGTAGAGGTTCGAGAAGGTGGCGCTCACCGGGTAGTGGAAGCGGCTGGCCTCGGGGTCGAGCTTGTACTCCGCACCCCGGATGAAGAGGATCGCCGAGCCCTCGAGCAGGGCCATCGCCTCGACGAAGTACGCCTGCCAGAAGTTCGAGCCGTAGAAGCGGCTGTCGCGGCCCTTGCGGCGCGGGTGGTTGAGCTGGCGGTAGACGATCAGGAAGACGATGCCGACCGTGCTCAGCACGCCGAGCGACTCCATGACCCACTCGTAGAGGAAGAAGTGGCCGATGATCGGCAGCGCGAACTCGGGGCTGAAGAGCTGGAAGTAGCCGGTCAGCACGGAGGCGCTGAGCACGATGAACCCGGCGTACACGAACCAGTGCATGATGCCGACCCAGTGCCACTGCAGCATCCGGGTGTGGAGGAACGTCTCCTTGATCATCGTCAGGCTGCGCTTGTACGGCTGGTCGGTGCGCCCCGTCACCGACTGGCCCTGGCGCAGCACCGCCAGCATCTGGCGCACCGCCCGGGTCAGGATGACGACGGCGACGGCCGTGATGGCGAGCGAGACGACGATGGCGAAGATCTGCATGGAGCGGGACTCCCTCGACGGGCGGCAGTCGGGCGTGTGGTGCGACGCCGTACGGCGCGCCGTGAGCCTAGTTCCCCGTGCTCCTCGACGTCAGTCCCGCCTGGCGTGAGAAGAATCCTACCGGCAGGTAACTTCAGGGGGTGTGTCAGGCCCGCTTGATCGCAGCGACCTTGCCGGCCTTGGAGAACCGCACCTTCATCATCACCTTCGGGTCCGAGCCCGTCTTGGCACAGAAGGAGTACGTCGTGCCCAGCCGCTCGTAGGGCTGGCCGACGGCCTTCATCACGGCGGTCGTCGACATCCCGCGGTGGAGGAGCCTCTCGACCTTCGCGACCCGCTTGCGCAGGCCCGGGTTGCGGCACGAGTCGGGGTCGACGCCGTCGGCCCGCTCCCACATCTGCAGGTAGGCCTCGGCGCCCCGCGCCATGTCGTCCTCGATCTTGGCGCCGTCACCCTTCTTCTGGCTGTCGGCCACCTTGGTGAGGTCCTGGATCCAGTCGGGGTAGAGGCCGTATTGGGCGACGCCGTCGGCGTTGATGTCGTAGACGCGCTGGCCGGCGTGCTGCTTGTCGACCGTCACGCCGCCGAGACCCTTGAACGGGTACGTGACGGGGTTGGCGACGTCGGTGCCGCGCGGGTCGCCCTGCGCGCCGAGGCCGTTCATGTCGGCGCCGTAGCCGATGCCCCAGTAGTAGCGCTTGTCCGCCCAGCCGATGTGCGTGCGCCACTTCTCGACGAAGCCCGTCGAGTCGCCGGCGTACGGCGTGATGAAGCCGCCCTCCTGGTAGATCCGCGGGTAGGAGTCGGGCGTCGACCACGAGTGGCTGGAGACCACGCCGTGGTAGCCGAGGTCGTCGATCTGGTCGAGCGCGGAGGCGCGGGCCTTCACGCTCATGTGGTCGGGGTCGAAGACGATGTGCCGCTGGGCGAGCGCCTGGATCGTGTGCTTGCCGAGGGTGGTCAGGCCGCGGGAGTTGCAGTGGTGCGCGGGGCCGTAGACCGGCAGGGCCGTGTGCAGGTTGTCGAAGAGCTGGCCGATGGCCCCGAAGAGCGCGTCCTGCTGCTCAGCGGAGATCTCCGGCGCCGCGACCTGGTCGCGGTCGTGGGACTCGCCGTCGGCCGGCTCGCAGTGCCGCATGTCCCAGAAGGAGCCGGTCTCCAGGAAGTTGGCCGTGTTGACGGCGACGCCGACCGCGCCGTTGTCGCCGGCGACGCCGGACAGCGCGTTGTCGAACTTGTTGACGAGCTCGACCTGGCGCACGCCGAGCTTCTTGAGGCTGTCGAGCTGGGCGTCGATGTCGCCGATGTCGCACTGCGGCACGTCGAGCTTCATCGTGCAGCCGAACGGGACGCTGGTCTCCATGCCCATCACCACGGCGAGCTTGCCGGCGTTGATGACCTTGCGCGCCTCGAAGGGCGTCTTGACGATCCGGTAGAAACCCTTGCCGGGCCCGCCGAACTGGGCGTCGATGTAGTCCTGCATGTCGTACATGTCCTGCGCCTCGCGGCGCACGGTGGTCATGTCGTCGCACTTGGCGTACGCGGCGCTCTTCTTGAGCGGGTAGACCTGGCAGAGCTTGTTGTTCTCGACGAGGAGGTTGACGAAGATCCGCTGGCCGCCGCGCCAGGACCGCTCGAGCCAGCGGTAGTAGGTGCCCTCGTGGGTCAGCGACTCCGGCGCCGGCCAGTCCTTGAACGTCGGCCAGCCGATCGGGTCGTGGTGCGCCTCGCCGGAGAGCACCGACTCCAGGACGCCGCCGTACCCGCCGGTCGTGGTGTGGTCCGGGCAGTCGACCAGGGCGTACGGCGCGCCGTACTGGTCCCACGGCTTGCCGCAGTGCGCGGCTCCACCCAGGAACTCGAAGGCCATGCCGTGGGTGTGCGCGTCGACGTACCCGCGCACCTCCTGGTACGGCGTCACGCCGGCGTGCGGGCGCCCGGAGACGTCGATCTGCGACTCGGGGTAGGCGGCGCAGCCGGTGGTGCGCGTCAGCGCGAAGGAGGACCTGCCGCCGATGGTCAGCGGCGAGCCGTGGTTGGCGAAGGTGAAGCGGTCGCCCGACCGACGCGCGGTCCACACCGTGGTCGCGCCCGGGGCGGTGGCCCTCTTGCCGCCGGCGATGACGAACGCCCGGTCGGCGTCGTAGAGCAGGTAGTCGCCCAGGTCGGTGGGCTTGAAGAAGATCGGGTCGCCGGCGAGGGAGTAGCAGCCGTTGGCCATCGCGTAGCGGTCCTGCGGGTGCTTCTTGCGGGGCCGCGTGACCGCGGCCGTCGTGAGCTTCGGGTCGGGCAGCCCGCGCTCCTTCTCGACGTACGACGCGCTCGCGGCCCGGTCGGCGGCGGTGGTCGGGTCCTTGGTCGACTTGCCGAGGTCGCCGGCCCGGGAGAGCGCGTTCTTGTCGGCCTTCATGCCGGCGAGGGCGTTCTGGGCGTAGGCGTAGCGGCCCGACAGGCTCCCCTCGCGGACCCCCGCTGGGCCGCCGAGCGCGACGGCGGTCGCCACGAGAGCGGCGGCGGTGGCCACCGCGACGACGATGCGGCGGCTCGAACGGGTGGGCTCACTCGACATGTGGCGCTCCTTCAGGGCTGCTGGCCACTCCAACGACACAGATGCCCCGGGGTCACCCGCCCTGAACCTGGGTCCATCGGATGTCTAGGGCGCCGGGCTCGCGATCGGCGTCGTGGCAGGCCGCCAGCCGAGGCCGGCCACCGCTGCCAGGATCAGCACGCCGCCGACGACCCCCGCCGGTCCGAGCCGTTCGTCGAGGAGGGCGGAGGCCAGCACGGCGGCGGTCAGCGGCTCGAGCAGGGTCGCGATGACCGCCGAGCTGCCGGGGGCGGTGCGCAGCCCGGCGTAGAAGAGCAGGTAGGCGACCGCCATCGTGAGCACGCCGAGGTAGACGAGGGTCCCCGCGACCACCGGGTCGCCCCACGCGCCGACGTCCAGCCCGGTGACGAGCGCCAGCGGCGTCAGCGCGATAGCGCCCACGGTCGTGCTGGCGGTGGCCAGGCACAGCGGCCCGGTCGACCGGGCGAGCCCGTGGCCGACGAGCGTCGTCAGGGCGTACGCCGTACCGGAGCCGATCGACGCCAGCACGCCGGCAACCGGGTGCGGACCCCCGGCCGACCCGGCGGAGGCGCTGACGAGGACCAGGCCGACGAGGGCTGCGACGAGCACCAGGACGTCACCGGTGCCCGGTCGCCGCCGGTGCCGGACGCTCTCGACCACCGTCACGATCATCGGAGCCAGCCCGAGGCTGACCACCGTCGACACGGTGACCCCGACGGCGACGACGGCGGCGAAGTAGAGGGCCTGGTACGTCGCGGTGGCGACGCCGATCACCAGGACCCGCCCCGGGTGCCGGCGCACGAGGTCGCCCAGGGCGCCGAGCTGCCGGACGAGGCCGACCGCGACCAGCAGGGCGACCGCGCCGATCACCATCCGCCACGCGCTGATCGTGACGACGGACATCGGTTGGGCTTCTCGGATCACGTGGACCGCAAGGCCGCCGGTGCCCCACAGGACGCCGGCGAGACAGATCTGGAGCAGGCCGAGGCCCGCGCGAGGGGGTGTCGTGCTCAGCCGGTCCACCCGCCGATCCGACGCGTGATGCTGGTCGCCGTGGCGGTGACGTCGGCGGCCAGGGCGGCAGCGTCCGGGCCATCGTCGGTGTCGGGGTAGGTGACGGCCACGGCGGCCACCGGGTGCTGGTTGTGGTCGGCCACCGCGACGGCGACGCTGGACAGCCCCGGCGTCACCTCGCCGTCCTCGACGGCGTACCCGCGCTGGCGGGTGTCGGTCAGCAGCCGCCGCAGCGCGCTCAGCGTGCTCGGCCCGAGCCCGTGCCGGTCGACGAAGTCCGACGGCTGCGAGTAGAGCGCGCGCACCTGGGGTGCGGGCAGCTGGGCGAGGATCGCGCGGCCGCTCGCGGTCAGCTGCGCCGGCAGGCGTACGCCGACGTCGGTGACGAGCGGCGGCCGGCCGGGCGCCCGCTCCTCCACGACGTACAGCACCTCACGCCCGTGCAGGACGGCCAGGTGGGCGGACTGCCCGAGCCGGTCGACGAGCGCGGCCAACGGTCGTCGGGCCAGTCGTTGCAAGGGCTCCTGGCGCGCGTAGCCGCTGCCGAGCTCGAACGCCGCGAGCCCGAGACCGTAGCGGTGCTCCTCGGCGAGGTGCACCACGAAGCCTTCCTCGATCATGGCGTTGAGCAGGTGGTACGTCGTGCTCCGGGGCAGGTCGCAGGCGCGCATGATCCGGTCGAGCGGCACCGGGTCGGGCTGGCCGGCCAGGAACCGCAGCACCCGCATCGCGCGCGTCGCTGCGGGCACCTGGCTCATGCCCGAAGGCTACGGCCAGACGGGCGGTCCTACAGCGTGCGACCACCCGCATCGCCGGGCTGGTAGCCGTCGGCGCGGTGGTCGACGTCCGGGTCGATCGCGTCGGCCTGGCGCAGCACGTCCTCGTGGCGCGCCTGGTCCATCTCGAGCTGGCGCTGCGCCTCGGCGGCCTCCTGCTCGACGCGCTCGGCCTCCGCGCGGGCGAGGTCGGCGCGGGCGGCGGCCTCGGCGGCCTGCTGGCCCGACTGGTCGATCTCCGTGCGGTGGACGTCGGCCTCGGACCGGATCTCGGCCGCGACCTGACGGTGCTTGGTCTGCCGGCGCCGGCTGGCCAGGTAGGCCACGACTGCGATCAGCAGCACGATGACGACGACAGCGATGATGAGGTAGGTCATACCCCGGCTGGTACCCGACGGACGCGGAAGCACTCCTCAGGACAGCGCGCGCTCCTCGCGCACCGGGATCAGCGGCACCGCCACCAGGGGGAAGAGGGCGCCGAGCGCGAACGCGGCGGCGTACCCCCACTGCCCGATCGCGAGCCCGGCGAGCGGGGGTACGGCGGAGGCCGCGAGGAACTGGGCCGTGTTCTGCACCCCGAGCGCCCGGCCGGACCAGAACGGCCCGGACCGCTCGGCCACGGCGGTGAACGCCAGGCCGTTGTCGGCCACGGTGACCAGCGTCGCCACCACGACCAGGAGCACGGCGACGGCCAGGTCGAGGGCCGCGGTCAGGCCGAGCAGCGCCATCGTGGCGGCCGCGGCGAGGGCCACCCAGCGCAGGGGCCGCATCCGGGCGCCGACGACGTCGGAGAGGTGGCCCGCCCCGATCCGGCCGAGGGCTCCGGCGACCTGCGCGACCGCGACGATCGCGCCCGCTGCGGCCGGTGACCAGTCGCGGTCGGTCACCAGCCACACCAGCGCGAACGACCAGACCAGGAACTGCGGGACGACCAGCAGCACCGAGACGCCGTGGATCCGGGCCAGGTAGGAGTCCTGGCGGTACGGGTTGACGACGGCGGTGCCCGCGCGACGCTCGGGACGCGGGGGGTCCACGACGACGGCCGCGACGAGGACGGCTGCGAGGGCGCAGGCGACCGTCGGCACCCACAGCGCCGCGTGGACGCCGTGCGCGGAGGCGATGACGGCGATCGAGATCGCGGCGACGCCGACGCCGACCGGCTGCGCCATCTGGCGGATGCCCATCGCCAGGCCGCGTCGCTCGGGCGGGAACCAGCCGACGACCACGCGGCCGCTGGCGGCGTTGGTGCTGGCCGCCGCGGCGCCGGCGAGGAAGAGGGTGACGACGAGCAGGGCCAGACCGCCGGTCAGCGCGGCGGCGACGCCGAAGGCGACGGTCGCCGACAGCCCGACGAGCAGCACGAACCGCTCCCCCCGACGGTCGGTGACCCAGCCCCAGGCGACCAGGGTCAGCATCACGCCGATCGTCGGCGCGGCCGCGACCAGGCCCGCCCTCGCGAGGCTCAGGCCGCCCTGCTCGTGCAGCGTCGGGATCAGGAACGCGGGTCCGTGCATCATCACGGCGGCCGCCGCCTGCGCGAGCGTGCTGGCGGCGAGCATCGTCCACCGCCGTGCGGTGGAGACGCTGCGGGCCGGCGCGGCCTGTTGACGGAGGGACACGCCCTCAGTCAACGCCGCGCCGGCCCTCAGGTCGTCGTACGTCTTGCAGGGTGGCCTGTGAGATGGCCGACCCAGTGGCTGCCGGTCAGTGGGCGCTGCGGCGCACCTGCATCCGGGCATTGCCGAGGTCGATCACGGCGCCGGTGCCGTCGAGCAGCTTGATCCGCAGCGCGATCACGGACAGGCCGTTCTTGGACTTCTCCGTCACGGACCGCTGGAGCTTCGCGACGCCGGGGATCTCGAGCACGCCGGTGTCGGGGAACTTCCGCGGCTCACCGTTGACCACGATCGTGCCGATCGTGGTGCCCTTCGTGCTCCGGTTGAGCTTCCGCAGGTGGGAGCCGGTGCGGGAGACGTTGACCTGGCCGACGATGCCCTCGATGCGGAGCTGGTCACCCAGGCTGAAGGAGGCGACGCGGCTGCGCGTGTAGCCCCACGCCTTCTTGCCGTTCTGCTTCGCCATCTCCTCGCTCTTGGCGACGCCGACCGCGACCTGCCCGCCGAGGTCGGTGGAGGACGCGGAGCGGGTCTTGACCACGCCGTCGGTGCCCTGGCAGGGCATCTTCAGCAGGGTGTTGCGGCCGAGGCCGACCACGCCGGAGGCGGCGTTGCCGGTGACGGCGGCCGACTGACCGCTGAAGAGGCCGGTCTGCACGCCGGACAGGATCTGCGCCACGGCGTGCGCGACCCGCACGGTGCTGTGGGTCGCGAACAGCTCCACCTTGAGGCCGTTGGAGTAGGCGCGGGCGCCGTTCTTGGTCGTGGGGGTGTTGGACGCCGCGACGGTCACCTTCGCGAAGCCGGGGATCGTGACGGGCCGTCCCGGGGCCGGGATCGGGAAGTCCTGGGCGGGACCGACCGGGCCGGCGAACGTGAGCCGCGCGAGGTCGGTGTTGGTCGACGTCTTGAACTTCGAGCCGTCGTGGTAGGCGCGGGCCGTCGAGGAGACGGCGTTCAGGGTGAGCGTGCCGAGCGGGGAGTCGCTGAGCACGACCTTGCCGATCGTGTTGCGCGCCCAGGACGAGACGACGCCGCCCTTGCGGGTGGTCCACACGCGGGTCTTCGCCGCGCTGATGGTGCCGAGGCCGGGCAGGGTGACGCCGGCGATGTTGTTGGTGTGGTGGAGGCCCGCTCGGTTGGTGCAGCCGATGACCTCCCAGGCGGTGCCACCCGAGTCGGTGGGCACGTCGCCGCCGGTGGCGCGGGTGCTGTAGCCCCAGGCGCGGAGCGCGAACGGCGTCGCGTTCGGGTCCTTGGGCTTGTGGGCCGAGGACCGGTCACTGGTGCCGGGTCCGGCGGAGGCCGGAGCGATGACGACGGTGGCCGGTGCGGCCGCCGCCAGGACCGCGAGCGCGGCCACGGTGGTGCGAGTCTTGAGTCGCATGTGGGTTTCCCTCCCGATAAGGCTCACCCAGGAACTCTCCGCCCGAGCGAGTAGTGCGTGGTGTTCCCCCCATTCCCCAGGTCAACTCCTGCCGGGGGTCTGGGGTGACGGGTGACGCACATCACGTCTCGGATCCCAGACGGCGACCGGGTCGCCGGCCCTGGCCGCCGTCCGACCGGGCGACGAGGATGGCGGGCATGACGACCGGCGCCCCTGACCTGCCCACGACCATCGAGGTCGGCGTCGGTGCCGTGTCGTTCGACGACCTGCTCGCGGTGGCCCGGTACGGCGCCGCGGTGCGTCTTGCCGAGGACGCCCTGGCCGCGATCGACCGCGCCCGGGCGGTCGTCGAGGAGCTGGCCGGCGCGCCGACCCCGGCGTACGGGATCTCGACCGGCTTCGGCGCGCTCGCCACCCGGCACATCCCGACCGAGATGCGCGCCCAGCTCCAGCGGTCGCTGGTGCGCTCGCACGCGGCGGGCTCGGGTCCCGAGGTCGAGCGCGAGGTGGTGCGCGCGCTGATGCTGCTGCGCCTCTCGACGCTGGCGACCGGCCACACCGGCGTACGCCGGGAGACGGCCGAGCTGCTCGCCGGGCTGCTGTCCCACGGCATCACCCCGGTGGTGCGCGAGTACGGCTCGCTCGGGTGCTCCGGCGACCTCGCGCCGCTGTCGCACTGCGCCCTGGCGCTGATGGGCGAGGGCGAGGTGCGCGACGCGACCGGGACGTTGATGCCGGCGGCCGAGGCGCTCGCGGCGGCCGGGCTGACGCCCGTCGAGCTGGCCGCCAAGGAGGGCCTGGCGCTGATCAACGGCACCGACGGCATGCTCGGCATGCTGGTGATGGCGATCGCCGACCTGCGGATGCTGCTCCGGACGGCGGACGTCGCGGCCGCCATGTCGGTCGAGGGCCAGCTCGCCACCGACCGGGTCTTCGCTGCCGAGCTGCAGGCGATCCGGCCGCACCCCGGGCAGGCGCTGTCGGCGGCCAACCTGGTCGCGCTGCTCGCCGGCTCGGGCGTCGTCGCGTCCCACCGCGGTCCCGACTGCAACCGGGTCCAGGACGCGTACTCGTTGCGCTGCTCGCCCCAGGTCCAGGGTGCCGCCCGCGACACCGTCGAGCACGCCGCGATGGTGGCCGGCCGCGAGCTCGCGTCAGCGGTCGACAACCCGGTGGTGCTGGCGGAGGACGGACGGGTCGAGTCCAACGGCAACTTCCACGGGGCGCCGGTCGCGTACGTGCTCGACTTCCTCGCGATCGTCGCCGCGGACGTGGCGTCGATCAGCGAGCGGCGTACGGACCGCTTCCTCGACAAGGCCCGCAACCACGGACTCCCGCCGTTCCTCGCCCACGACCCGGGCGTCGACAGCGGCCACATGATCGCGCAGTACACCCAGGCCGCGATCGTCTCGGAGATGAAGCGTCTCGCGGTGCCGGCCTCGGTCGACTCGATCCCGTCGAGCGCCATGCAGGAGGACCACGTGTCGATGGGCTGGTCGGCCGCGCGCAAGCTGCGCCGCTCGGTCGACGGGTTGACCCGGGTCGTCGCGATCGAGGTGCTCACGGCCGCCCGCGCGCTCGACTTCCGGCGCCCGCTCGAGCCGTCGCCCGCGACCGGTGCCGTCGTCGCGCTGCTGCGCTCGTCCGGCATCGAGGGGCCGGGCCCCGACCGCTACCTGTCGCCCGAGATCGAGGCTGCGGTCGCACTCGTCCGGACCGGCGCGGTGCTCGCAGCCGCGGAGTCGGTGGTCGGCGAGCTGGCCTAGCTGTCGCCGATGCGGACGGTCACGGTGTGGCTCGCTCCGTCGGTTGACACGAGGGCCAGGTAGCCCTGGCCGGAGATCGTCCGGGCGACGTCGTGGGGCAGTGACGGAGGCCGCGTCCCCAGGCAGCTGAGGACGCTGGTGCACGGCGCCGGGGGAGCGTCCGCGGCCCAGGTCAGCGTCCAGCCGGTCGTCGCGGCGGGCCCGACCACCTCGATCGAGTGGTCGCCGGTGAGGTCGAAGAGCGCCAGTCCGGCCAGGTCGTGGCCGGCCGTCAGCTCGAGATCACCGGACCCGTCGACGTGTCCCGGGTCGACGCTCCTCAGCGTGAGCGACCCCTGGGCGCGGGGGGTGTTCGGCGTGACGCGGGCGACGTACGCGCCCGGAGCGAGGTGCCACGGACCTCCCGTGCGGGTGGGGTCGGGCTGCCCGCCGAGCGGCTCGACGTCGACGGGGCCGGGCCCGGTCGAGATCCACGTGTCGTCGGCGACGGAGAAGCGGACGGCGTACTCACCCACCGGCCGGCCCCCGACCGGCGCGAGCTTGACCGGCGGCCCGTCCACCTGACCCGCGAGCTTCGTCGGCGTGACGAGGCAGACCCGGGCGCCGGCGGCGACGACGGTGTACCTGCCCCGCTTCCTCGGCGGCACGGGCACCAGCAGCCTGCCGTCCTCGAAGACGAGGCGGTCGCCGTAGCCCACCGCCCGGCTGCCGTCGGGGCCGACCACGCCGGCGTGGCGGCCGAGCAGGATCACGCGTCCCTTCTCCGGCGGGACGAAGCTCGCCGCGTCGCTGTACCCCTTGTGCTCCCGGAGCCTGACGGGTGCGCCGTTGGGCTCGAGCCGGAGGTCCCGGAACGGCACCGCCCGCAGCGAGTAGGCGGCCTCGTCGCCGGGGCACGGCCTGTAGGTCCACGACCAGGTGCCGGTCCTCGACAGCCGGGTCGTGGGGTCGAGCGTGGCCATCGCGAGCGTGGCGCCGCGCGGGCCGCGGAGGGTGAAGGTCTGGGTGCAGGAGGTCATCGGCAGCGGCTGCACGAAGACCTGGACCACGTCGCCCTTCCTTGCCCGGTGCTTGAGGGTGACCGGCTTGCCGGGACGTCCGTGGACGACGGGGATCGGACGTGGCACGGTGTCCGTCCGGAACACCTCGGGCTGGTCCCGGGACTCTGCGGGCCCGGTCGTGCTCGTCGACAGACCGGCGAGCAGCAGCACCGCCGTCAGCGCAGGCATGACCCGCATCCGCATCTGCCACCTCCCCGTAGGACCCGGTCAGTGTGGCAGAGATCGCCTCCCGGGGAGACGGTTCAGGAGGGGCGACGGAGGCGGGTGAGGCGCCAGATCGTGTAGCCCTGGAACGCGAGGTAGGCGATGCCGAGCGCGAGCGCCAGCCAGGCGTAGGAGTGTCCGCCGGGCGAGCCCACGTAGCAGGTCGAGGACTCCGTCACCTGGCTGCCCTCGGTGACCCGGACGGGGTCGGAGCAGCTGCCGTCCGAGGAGCTGGTGGTGAACGACGCCACCAGGACCACGAACACCAGCGGGAAGCCGGTGGCCAGGCCGGCGAGGCCCAGCGCCTTCTCCCGGCCGGTCCAGGTCTTCGACACGGCGAGCAGCACGATGCCGGCCACCCACGCGACCGCGCCGAGGGGCCAGAGGATGAACAGCAGCTCGGCGACGACCAGGCAGATGATCGCGCTGGTCTCCACCGTCCGCGACGCCCGAGGTGCGGGCGGCGCGACGTACACGGGAGGGCCGGCGGCCGCCACCACCTCGGCGGGCGGGCCCAGCCGGTCGAGCGTCGTCCGTACGTCGGCCTCGCCACTCTCGGGTCGCAGTGCCGAGACGAGGTGCTCCCGGATGTCCTCGACCAGCTCGCGCGCCTGGTCGGGTGGCAGCTGCCGGGCCCGGGCCTCCAGCTCCTGGAGGTACGCCGAGGCCAGGGGGTGCAGCTCGTCGGTGTTCATGAGTTCCTTCCTTCGAGGACCTCGTCGACGGCCTTCTTGAAGTCCGTCCACGATCCGCGGAACTGCTCCAGCGCCCGGCGGCCGCGTGGAGTGAGGCGGTAGTAGCGACGCGGCGGGCCGCTCGGCGACTCCTGCCAGCTGGTGGCGACGAGCTCGTCCTTGCGGAGCCGGCTCAGCAGCGGGTAGATGGTGCCCTCGCTGGCGACCAGCCCGGCGTCCGACAGCTCGGTCACCAGGTCGTAGCCGTAGCGCTCCTCGTCGGCGAGCAGCGCCAGCACGCAGTGCTCCAGGACGCCCCGCCGGAGCTGCGCGACGGCGGAGTCGATCGGGGGCACAGATGCAGGGTAGTGCCGGGTACCTTGTCGTGCAAGGTAACAGTCGAGGTCTGGGATCCGAGACGTTGCTCGCCTCCCGGTGCTGGCGTGGTCTCGGGAGGCAGGCGTTGGATGGGGGCATCCCCGTCCCAGAGGAGCCGCGATGAACGACTCGCCCCGGAACCCCCGGTTGCCCATCCATGCCGCGCACGGCACCGAGCTGACCGCGAAGTCGTGGCAGACCGAGGCGCCGCTGCGGATGCTGATGAACAACCTCGACCCCGAGAACGCCGAGCGTCCCGAGGACCTCGTCGTGTACGGCGGCACCGGCAAGGCCGCGCGCAGCTGGGAGGCGTACGACGCCCTGGTGCGCACCCTCACCACGCTCGAGGACGACGAGACGATGCTCGTGCAGTCCGGCAAGCCGGTCGGCGTGATGCGCACCAGCCCCTGGGCGCCACGCGTCCTGATCGCCAACTCCAACCTGGTGGGCGACTGGGCCAACTGGGAGGAGTTCCGCCGGCTCGAGGACCTGGGGCTGACGATGTACGGCCAGATGACCGCCGGGTCCTGGATCTACATCGGCACCCAGGGGATCCTGCAGGGGACCTTCGAGACCTTCGCCGCCGTCGCCGACAAGCGGTTCGGCGGCACCCTGGCCGGCACCATCACCGTGACCGCCGGCCTCGGCGGCATGGGCGGGGCCCAGCCGCTCGCCGTCACCATGAACGACGGCGTGGTGATCTGCATCGAGTGCGACCAGAGCCGCATCGCGCGCCGGATCGAGCACCGCTACCTCGACGTCCAGGCCGCGTCGCTGGAGGAGGCCGTGGAGATGGCCGTCGCCGCCCGCGACGAGCGCCGCCCGCTCTCCATCGGCGTCCTCGGCAACGCGGCGGAGATGCTGCCCGCGCTGCTCGACTCGGACGCCCCGATCGACATCGTCACCGACCAGACCTCGGCCCACGACCCGCTCTTCTACCTGCCGGTCGGCGTGCCGTTCGAGGAGTGGCAGGCGCAGCGCGAGGCCGACCCGGCCGGGTTCACCAAGGCCGCGCAGGCGTCGATGGCCACCCACGTCCGGGCGATGGTCGAGTTCCAGGACAAGGGCGCCGAGGTCTTCGACTACGGCAACTCGATCCGCGACGAGGCCCGCAAGGGCGGATACGACCGCGCGTTCGACTTCCCCGGCTTCGTGCCGGCGTACATCCGACCCCTCTTCTGCGAGGGCAAGGGCCCCTTCCGCTGGGCCGCGCTGTCCGGCGACCCGGCGGACATCGCCGCCACGGACAAGGCGATCCTCGAGCTCTTCCCCGACAACGAGCGGCTGCGGAAGTGGATCACCATGGCGGGGGAGAAGGTCGCCTTCCAGGGTCTGCCCGCGCGCATCTGCTGGCTGGGGTACGGCGAGCGCCACCTCGCGGGGCTGAAGTTCAACGAGATGGTCGCGTCCGGCGAGCTCAAGGCGCCGATCGTGATCGGCCGCGACCACCTCGACTGCGGGTCGGTCGCCTCGCCGTACCGCGAGACCGAGGCGATGCTCGACGGCTCCGACGCCATCGCGGACTGGGCGATCCTCAACGCCCTGGTCAACACGGCGTCCGGCGCGTCCTGGGTGTCCTTCCACCACGGCGGCGGCGTCGGCATGGGCCGCTCGCTGCACGCCGGCCAGGTCTGCGTGGCCGACGGCAGCGAGCTCGCCGCCCAGAAGATCGAGCGGGTCCTCACCAACGACCCCGGCATGGGCGTGATCCGCCACGTCGACGCGGGCTACGACCGCGCGGTCGAGGTCGCCGAGGAGCGGGGGGTCCGGATCCCGGTGCGCGAGGGCTGACCCTCACCGGCACCCGCCGCCGCTCACGCACGACTTGCGCGCGGTGCCCTTGCGTGCCGCGGCGGGGACGGTGGCGCTGTCGTCCAGCACGGTCACGGAGCCGACACCCGGGGTGCCGCTGGTCGCGCTGCCGCCGCTCGCCCCCGAGGTGCAGCCGCCGGAGAGGTTGACCGTGTGGTCACCGGCCGGGACCGGGCCGTCGGTGATGCCCGCGAGGTGGATCGCCGGGAAGCCGGCGTAGTCGAAGCTGATCGAGACCGCCTCGCCGAGCTGCATCGAGCTGGACACGACCGGCGTCCCGTCGACCGCGATCCACCACCGCACGAAGCTGGACGACGGGCACTGGAGCTGCCCGCTCCCGGTGAAGTCGACGAGCAGGCGTCCCGCCTTCGTCGTCGTGAACGTCGCGGCGGACGTCGTCACCCCCGCCGCCGGCAGCGTCGCGCTGCCGCCGAGGCCGACCACCTGGTTGGCCTCGGCCTTCGTCAGGTACGCCGCAGCCGGCGACCCCGCGAGCCGGTCGGCGTCGGTGGCCCTGGCTGCCTTGGCCACGGTGCCGACGATGTTGCTCGGCAGGCGGCCGGTGCGCTTGCTGGTCGCGACCAGCTTGCCCTTGCGGGCCTTGATGCTGGCGGCCGAGCCGACGGCGTGCTTGTGGTCGACGGTGTCGGCGTTCAGTGCCTTGGCGATGGCCGGACCGCCGGCGAGGCCGACGGACGTGATCAGGGCGGCGGCCGACAGCACGACGGCGACCCGGTTCCCCGTGCGGGGGGCTGAGTTGGTGGGCATCTGCCAACGGTGCGCCGCACTCCCGGGACGCACATGACCCGTCTGGGGTGTATCCAGCGCCGGGTGCGGTGCCTCAGTCCGGGTCGGAGCCCGGCTGGTGCAGCCAGGTGTCGACCTGGCCCTCGTAGGCCTCCAGCCGGTCCTGGGTACGCCGGGGGTGGGTGCTCGCGACGCCGTCCAGCAGCGCCATCGCCAGCACGACGGGTGCGGCGTGGGAGTCGAAGACCATGCCGGTGCCGACGGGAGCGACCAGCACGTGGTCGGCGTCGTCGGCGAAGTCGACGAACGGCGTGTCGACCAGCAGCACCGTCGGGATGCCCAGGTCGCGCGCGTGCCGCAGCGCCCGGACGGTGGAGGCGGGGTAGCGCGGCATGGCGACCACGACCACCGCGGCGCCGCCGGCGTGGTGCATCTGGGTCAGGGCGTCGGTCGCGGTGTCGGCGTCGGTGACCAGCCGGACGTCGTCGACGATGCGCCGCGCGAAGTAGGCGGCGTACGACGCGAGCGCGGCCGAGGCGCGGATCCCGACGATGCCCAGGACCCGGGCGTCGGCGAGCGTGGCGACGGCGGCGGTCATGGCGGGCGAGCCCAGCGTGCCGCGCAGCGCGGACAGGTTGGCCTCGGCCTCGGCGACCGGGTCGGCCGGGGCGAGGTCGTGCGGCTCGGGGCCGCCGCCGAGGATCACCGTGCGCAGCGCGGCCCGGAAGTCGGCGTACGTCGCGAAGCCCAGCGTCGAGGCGAACCTGGTCACCGTCGGCTGGCTGACGCCGGCCCGGAGGGCGGCCTCGGACGTGGAGAGGAAGGCGGCATCGGGCATGGTGTCCATGAACGACTGCGCCACCCGGCGCTGGGTCGGCGACAGCCGGTGGCTGCGACACTGCTCCACCAGCCACTGGCGGGCAGCGGTCGCACTGCGGACCGGGTCCAAGCCGCCGTCCTCGCCGGCACGCTGCGTCACACGTCCCTCCTCCAGCTCGGCCCACCTCGGCGCGACGGTTGCGCCGGGTCCCATCCTTGCTTGTCCCGCCCCCTACGAAATGAGGCATCCATGACGACGAGCGGCGACGGCCTCTGGCTGCGCTTCGTCTCCGGCCCCGACATCGACGCCCTGGGCCTGACGCCCGCCGACATCGTGGCGGCCGCGTCCGAGGTGGTCGCCGCCCACGGTCGCGGCGAGACGGTGTTCGAGCCGCGCACCCACCTCGAGCCCGACAACGACGGCCGCGGTCACTTCAACGTGCTCCGCGGACACGTCTCCACCCTGGGCGACCACGGGGTCAGCGGCATCAAGGTCGTCGGCGACTTCGTGTCCAACTACGAGGTGGGGCTGCCGAGCGAGCTCGCGCTGCTGACGCTCTACGACCCGTGGACCGGCGTGCCCCGGGCCATCCTCGACGCCACGCTGATCACCGAGGCCCGCACCGGTGCGATGACCGCGGTGGGCGCCCGGCACCTGGCCCGCCCGGACGCCAAGGTGCTCGGCCACATCGGCGCCCGCGGCACCGCGCACTCCAACATCGTGATGCTCGACGCGATGTTCGACCTCGACGAGATCCGGGTGACCAGCCGGCGGCCCGAGTCGCGCGAGGCGTTCGCCGAGCAGCTGCGCGCGGAGCTGTCCACGCCGGTCGTCGTCACCGAGTCGGCCGCCGAGACCATCGACGGCGCGGACATCGCCGTCGAGGCGACGCGTCTGCGCGAGCCGGCGTCGCTGATCACCGGCGACCTGCTCGCGCCGGGCTCCCTGCTGGTGCCCTACGGCACGATCAGCGCGCTCGACCCGGACCTGCTCGACGTCGTCGACAAGGTCGTCGTGGACGACTGGCGCGAGGCGCAGGCCGGCAGCTTCGGCGCCCTGCGTCCGCACCTGCGATCGGGTGCGCTGACCCGCGGCACCCTGCACGCGGAGCTCGGCGAGGTCGTGACCGGCGCACGACCGGGGCGCGAGAACGACCAGGAACGCATCCTCTTCTGGCACCGCGGCCTGTCGATCCTCGACGTCGCCGTCGGCCACCTCATCCTCGAGCGCGCGGAGGCCGCGGACCTCGGGACGATGGTGCGGTTCCGATGACCGTCGTCGTCGACGGGCCGGAGGACCTGGACCGCCGCGCCGTGCTCGCGGTCGCGCACGGCGCACCGGTGCGGCTGACCGACGCGCTGCTCGGGCGCTTGGCCGCGGGCCGCCGTACGGCGCTGGCGGCCCTGGCCGACGGGCCCGACGTCTACGGCGTCACGACCGGCATGGGGGCGCTGAGCGACACCCGGCTCGACGCCGCCGAGCAGGCCGACCACTCGCGGCGGCTGATGCTGGCCCGGGCGGTCGGCGGTCCGCCGTACCTGTCGCGCACCGAGACCCGCGCGCTGCTCGCCGTGCGCCTGCGGATGTTCCTGGCCGGCGACGCGGCCGTGTCGGCCGGGCTGTGCTCGTGGCTGGTCACGCTCCTCGACCACGACGCGCTGCCGGACGTGCCGCGCACCGGCTCCGGGGCGGCGGGCGAGATCCTGCCGCTCGCCCATGCCTGGGGACACCTCGCCGGCGTGGGTCGGCCGCTCGACACCGGTGGCGCGGAGCCGCCGCGGCTCGGCCCCAAGGAGGGCATCGCGCTGCTCGCCGGCGTCCCGACGGCCACGGCGCTCGCGGCCCTGCGCGGCACCGACCTGGACCGGTTGGTCGCCCAGACCACGGTGGTCGCGGCCGCCGGGATCGTGCTGCTGGGCGCGAGCCGCGACCCCTACCTGCCGGCGGTCGCCCGCGGTGACGCCGAGCTCGCCGCGGTCCTCGCCGGTCTGGGGGAGTACGTCGGCCCGCTCGCCGAGCCGCGGCACCTGCAGGCCCCGGTCTCGGTCCGGGTCGCCGGGCCGGTGCTGGCCCACCTGCGGCGCGAGGAGGCCCGCCTGGGCGACGTGGTCGACCGGGCGCTCGCCGCCGTCGCCGACTCCCCGGCGTACCTCTCGACGGAGGACGGCGAGCGCTTCGTGGGGACGCCGAGCTTCCACGGGCTCGACCACGCCGCGGGCTTCGACGCCGCGCGTGCGGCGGTGGTGCACGCGGCCGCGGTCGGCGCCGCCCGCCTGCACCGGCTCCTGGACCCGGCGGTGACCGGGCTCCCGGCCCAGCTCAGCGCCGACCCCGGGCCCCAGGCCGGGCTCACCCCCGTGCACAAGCGTGCGGTCGCCGTCGTCCACGAGGTCGCCGGCTGGCCCGCGACCCACGTGTCGCCGATGGAGACCTCGAACGGCCAGGAGGACGTGCAGACCTTCGCGCTCGAGGCCGCGGAACGACTGCGGCTCGCCCTCGAGGCCGCCGAGACGGTGCTGGCCTGCGAGCTGCTCGCGCTGCACCAGGCGCGGCTGCTGGCGCCGGAGCGGATGGGGGCGGCCCGGGGCGACCTGTCCCTGCTGCTCGACCAGGTGTCCGAGGTGCTGCCCGCCGGGATCGAGGACCGGCCCTGGGGCGAGGACGTCGAGCGGCTCCGCGAGCTGCTCAGGAGCGGCTGGGCGCAGCGCCCGTCGAGCCCCTGACGACCAGGCTCGGCGAGATCGTGATGGTGCGCAGCGGCTGGTCGTCGTCGATGGCGGCCAGCAGCTGACCGACGGCCGCGTCGACGACCGCACCGCGTCCCCAGTCCACCGTGGTCAGCCCCGGACCGGCGAGGTCGGCGAACTCGACGTCCTCGAAGCCCACCACGGACAGGTCCCCGGGCACGTCGAGCCCGAGCTCCCGGGCGGCGCGCAGCACGCCGAACGCGAACGAGTCGGTCAGGCAGAACGCCGCCGTCGGCCGGTCCGGTCCGGTCAGCGCGGCCGCCAGGTGGTTGGTCATGGTCGCGGGGTCGGCGGTCGCGGGCGGGGTGCGGACCAGGTCGACGACCATGCCGCAGCGCTTGGCCTCGCGGGCCACCAGTCGCTCCGCCGGGCGGTCGGGCGTGCTGGGCCGCTCGGGCAGCACGGCGGCGATGCGGCGGTGGCCGAGCCCGGCGAGGTGGTCGAAGACGAGCGCGAAGCCGGCGGCGTTGTCGAAGACGACGGCGCCGGCCGAGGGCGCCTCGGCGAGGCGGTCGCCGATCGCGACCACGGGGAGCTGGCGGGCCAGGTCCTCCCACTGCGGGGCGAACGGGTCGAGCGGCGCGACCATCAGCCCGTCGGGGCGCTGGTCGCGGAGCCGGGCCAGCAGCGCCTCCTCGCGCTCCGGGTGGCCGTCGGCATCGGCCACCAGGGAGTGCCGACCCTGCGCGAGCAGCGCCCGGGCGAGGTCGGCGGTGAGGGACTGCTGCCAGAGGTCGCGGGTGGAGCCGCACAGCACGGCGACGGTGCGTGAACGTCCGCTCGCGAGCGCGGAGGCGATCGGGTTGATCTGGTAGCCGAGGGCCGTCGCGGCCTCCTGCACTCGCCGGACCGTGTCGTCCGAGCCGCGCTCGCCCCGGAGCGCGTACGAGACGGTCGCCGGCGCGAGGCCGACGGCGTCCGCGACGTCCTGGAGCGTGGGGCGCTTAGGCACGGGTCGAGCATATGGCGCGCCGCCGACACTCCTCGGCGTGTGGGCTTGCGCTTCGTTAAGTGCAGTGGTTTAGTAGGTAATATGAAGCGCTTCACTTCCCCGGAGAGCGCCGGCGGCGGGACCCAGCTGGCGGTCGGACCCGTCGCTGACTGCCACCAGCACCTCTGGCCCGAGGCCTTCATCGACGAGCTCCGTCGCCGCTCCCACGGCCCCCGGCTCCGGGGCTGGGAGCTGCTCCTGGACGGCGAGCCGGCGTACGCCGTCGACCCGGCCGCCCACGACCTCGCCGCCCGGCGCGCGATCGACGCCGCCGACGGCATCGACCTCACCGTGCTCTCGCTGTCCAGCCCCCTCGGCATCGAGACGATGGCCCCCGACGAGGCCGCGCCCCTGCTCGACGCCTGGCACGACCTCGCCGACGACCTGGAGCGCCGCGACGTCGACGGGTACGCCGTCTGGGCGGCCGTCAACGTCGTCGAGCCCGACCTGGCGGCCCTCGCGACGACGCTGCGGCACCCGCGCGTGCGCGGCCTGCAGGTGCCCGCGACCGCCCTCCTCGACCCGGCCGCCCTGGAGCGGCTGGCGCCGGTGCTCGCCGTCGTGCAGGCGGCCGACCTGCCGGTGCTCGTGCACCCCGGCCCGGCGACCGCGTCCGACCTGGTCCCCGGCTGGTGGCCCGCGCTCACGTCGTACACCGCGCAGCTCACGGCGGCCTGGTTCGCCTGGCACGTCGCCGGCCGCGCGCTGCTGCCCCAGCTGCGGATCGCGTTCGTCGGCCTCGCCGGTCTCGCACCGCTCCACCACGAGCGCCTCGGTCAGCGCGGCGGAGCGCTCGGGCCGATCGACCCGCTCGTGCACTACGAGACCTCGTCGTACGGCATGCGCGCGATCGACGCCCTGATCCGCGTCGTCGGCATCGACCCGATCGTGCACGGGTCCGACCGGCCCTACGCCCTCCCCACCGATCCCGGACTCGGCGATGCCTTCAGCCACGCCTTGTTCGTCGCCAATCCCGCCCACCTCATGAACGGAGCACCGCGATGACCCTCGCCCCTGCACAGCCCTCGGCCGTCGCCGCGTGTGCGCTCACCGCGGACCAGCTGCCGTCGCTGCCCGGCCGCGTCCTCGACCCGCAGGAGCTGCTCGCCTGGGTGCGCGAGCTGGCCGCCGACCCGGAGCTCTGGGAGCAGCACGTCCGGCACGACACCGACGGCCGGCACTTCGTGTCGCTCTACCGCGACGCCGACATCGACGTCTGGCTGCTGTGCTGGAACACCGTCGACGACACCGGCTGGCACGACCACGACACGTCGTCCGGCGCGGTCGCGGTCACCCAGGGCGCGGTCGTCGAGAACCGGCCGCGCCTCGGTGGCGAGCCGGCGACCCGCACGGTGGGCGCGGGCCGGTCGTTCGCGTTCGGCCCTGACCACATCCACCGGATGGCGGGCGCCATCGACGGCTCGGTCTCGATCCACGCCTACTCGCCGCCGCTGTGGCGGATGGGTCAGTACTCCATCAGCTCGTCCGGCGTGATGCGCCGCTACTCC
This sequence comes from Nocardioides conyzicola, assembly GCF_039543825.1. Classification (NCBI taxonomy): domain Bacteria; kingdom Bacillati; phylum Actinomycetota; class Actinomycetes; order Propionibacteriales; family Nocardioidaceae; genus Nocardioides; species Nocardioides conyzicola. The sequence continues at coordinate 2,171,072 of NZ_BAABKM010000002.1, forward strand.
GTCTCGTACGCCGACGAGCTCCGCCCGCTGGTGGGCGACTAGCTACAGGCTGCGCAGCAGCTCCACGGCCGCCTCGAGCTCCGGACCGACCACGTGGTCGCGCCGTACGTCGGGCAGCGCCGCGTCGGCGCGCGCGAAGAGGTCGGCCGCCGGGCAGTCGACGACCCGGCCGGGGTCGAGGCGCAGGGCGCGCACCGCAGCGACCAGCTCGCAGGCGAGCAGCTCGGGCAGCAGCCCCAGGAGGTCGTGGCTCGCCCAGGCGGCCTGCGTCGAGTGGCTCGCGTGCTCCTCGAGGCCGAGCGACAGGACGGCACGCTGGGCGGTGACCGGAGCGGCGGTCGCCCGGATGCGCGCCAGCAGGTCGGCCGCGACGTACTCGACGATCATCAGCCCCGAGCTGCCCGCCGGGCCGTCGGCGAGGAAGCTCGGCAGCCCGGTCAGGTCGGGCTCGAGCAGCGCCGCGAGCCGCGCCGTCGACAGGGTGAGGGCCGGTACGGCGGCGGCGCGCACGGCGTCGAGCGCGGCCGCGAGCCGCTGGGTCAGGAACTGGCCGTGGTGCAACGTGGTGCCGTCGACGACCAGGGGGTTCTCCGCCGCGGCGCCGATCTCGGCGGCGAGGGCCCGGTCGGCGGCGCCCAGCGCCTCCTCCCACGGGCCGTGGACCTGCGGCACGGCGCGCAGCCCGAACGGGTCCTGGAGACGGGCGGACGCACGCGCCGGCCCGGTGAGCAGCGAGGTCAGGCGGGCGGCCACCTCGGCGGCGTACGGGTCGTCCTTGGCGGCGTGCACCCGCGGGTCGTAGGCCTGCAGGGAGCCCCGGAGGGCGAGGTGGGACAGCGCGGCGGTCTGCTCAGCGGCCCGGGCCAGCGCGGCGAGGCCGGTCACGGCGATCGAGCCGACGGCGGCGGTCAGGGCGTTGCTGCTCGCGAACGGGAGGGCGTCGCCGTCGGCGACGGGGGCGGCCGCGGCGGACCCGTGCCGCCACGGCAGCTCGCCGACCAGGGTGAGGCCCAGCTCGGAGAGCGCGGTCAGGTCGGCGGTGCCGATGCCGCCGTACGTGTGGAGGCGAGGCACGGCGCCGACGGCGAGCGCCTCGGCCAACGTCTGCACCAGCGCCGGGTCGACCCCGGAGCCGCCGCGGAGCAGCTGGTGGAGGCGCACGAGCATGGTCCCGCGGGCGACCTCGTCGCTCAGCTCGGGCCCGAAGGCGCCGGCGTGGCTGCGCCACAGTCTGAGCGTGTGGCTGTCGTTGTCGGCGGGCTCTGCTTCGATGGTGACGTGACGCAACGCGCCGACGCCCGTGGTCAGGCCGTAGACCGCGCCCTCGGCACGTGCGGAGTCCAGGCCCGCGCGCGCCCGACGGACCGGGGCCAGCGCGTCGCCGTCGTACTCCTCGAGCCGCACCTCGATCCCGGCGGTGCCGGGGTCGGCCGCGTAGGCCGCGACGTCGGCCGGGCGCAGGCCCGGCGAGGCGATGTGCCGCGTGGTCGACGTCATGGCCGCATCCTATTCAGCGGACTCGCTAAGTCGAATAACTTCATTCACATAGACTCCTTCGACATGCTCCTCAACATCAGCCCCTCGGCAGGAGGACACCGGTGATCGAGTTCGACGACGTCACGAAGAGGTACCCCGACGGCACCGTTGCCGTCGGCAACCTCTCCATGACCATCCCCACCGGCGCCATCACGGTGCTCGTGGGTCCCTCCGGGTGCGGCAAGACCACGTCGCTGCGGATGATCAACCGGATGATCGACCCGACCTCGGGCACGATCCGGATCGACGGCCAGGACGTCACGTCCCAGGACCCGGCGCTGCTGCGCCGCTCGATCGGCTACGTCATCCAGCACGCCGGGCTCTTCCCGCACCGCACCGTGGTCGACAACGTCGCGACGGTGCCCGTGCTCAACGGCCTCCCGCGCAAGCAGGCCCGGGCCCAGGCCTACGAGCTGCTCGAGCGCGTCGGCCTCACCGCCGGCATGGCCGACCGCTACCCGGTCCAGCTCTCCGGCGGTCAGCAGCAGCGGGTCGGAGTCGCCCGCGCGCTCGCGGCGGACCCGCCGGTGATGCTGATGGACGAGCCGTTCTCGGCCGTCGACCCGGTGGTCCGGGAAGGCCTGCAGAAGGAGTTCCTGCGGCTGCAGGGCGAGCTCGGCAAGACCATCGTGATGGTCACCCACGACATCGACGAGGCCATCAAGCTCGGCGACCACGTCGCGGTCTTCGCCGAGGGCGGCCGCCTGGCCCAGCTGTCGACGCCCGAGGACCTGCTGTCGCAGCCCGCCGACGACTTCGTCGCCGGCTTCGTGGGCCGCGACCGCGGCTACCGCGGCCTGTCCTTCGCGGGCTCGGCCGACCTCGCCGTCGAGCCGGTCACCGCGGAGGTGGAGGGCCTGCGCCTCTCGCTGGACGACGCCGGCCGGCCGCTGGGCTGGGCCGGGTCGGGCGGCCTCCTCCCGACGGAGGGCACCTACCACGTCGGCGACAGCCTGCGGGTGGTCACCGACCTGACGCTGCTGTCGCCCGCCGGCGCCGCCGTCCGCGTCGACGCCGACGGCCGGGCCGACGGGATCGTGCGGCAGAGCGCGCTCTCGGCGTACCTCCGGGAGCGCCAGCTCGGCCGTCTGCGGTCGGCGGAGGCGTGAGGTGAACTTCTTCGAGGAGGTCCGCGAGTACCTCCGGATCAACCACGAGACGGTCGTCCAGGCCCTGGTCCAGCACATCTGGCTGGCGCTGCTGCCGGTGGCGATCGCCTTCGCCCTGTCGCTGCCGATCGGCTGGGCCGTGGCACGCTTCGGCTGGGTCCGCCACCCGGTCCTGACGCTGAGCAGCATCATCTACACGGTGCCGTCCTTGGCACTCCTGCTCCTGCTCCCGGGCATCCTGCACACCAGCTTCCTCGACCCGCTCAACGTGGTCATCGCGCTCACGCTCTACAGCCTCGCCCTGCTGGTGCGGGCGGTCGTCGACGGGCTGGAGTCGATCGACGACCAGGTCGTCCAGTCCGCCACCGCCATGGGCTACCGGCCGGCCCGGCGCTGGTTCACCGTCGACCTCCCGCTGGCGCTGCCCGTCATCCTGTCCGGGCTCCGGGTCGCCACGGTCGCCAACATCAGCATGGTGTCGGTGGCAGCGCTGATCGGGATCGGCGGCCTCGGTCAGCTCTTCACCCGCGGCTTCCAGTTGCAGTTCTACGCGCCTCCGATCGCCATCGGCCTGGTGCTCTCGGTGCTGCTCGCCCTGATCGCCGACACGATCATCGTGCTGGTGCAGCGCGTCGCCACTCCGTGGACCCGGGCGGGAGGTGCCCGATGAACGCCAGCACCTTCGACTTCCTCTTCAACGGGTCCTACTGGACGTGGAGCAACTACGACAGCTTCCCGCACCGGATCGTCGAGCACCTGCAGTACTCCATGGTCGCCCTGGCGATCGCCTTCGTGGTGGCGTTCCCGATCGGGCTGCTCATCGGCCACACCAACCGCGGCTCCTTCTTCGCGATCAACGTCGGCAACGCCGGCCGCGCGCTGCCGACCCTGGGCGTGCTGATGCTGGTGCTCGCGCTGGTCGGCACCGGCCTGGTCCCGGTCACGGTCGCGCTGGTGATCCTGGCGATCCCGCCAATCCTGACGACGACGTACGCCGGGATCCGCTCGGTCTCGGACGCGTCGGTCGACGCCGCCCGGGGGGTCGGCATGCGGGAGTGGCAGATCGTCAAGGACGTCGAGGTGCCGATCGCCCTCCCGATCATCTTCGGCGGGATCCGCAACGCGACGCTCCAGGTGATCTCGACCGCGACGATCGCCGGGTACGTCGGGTTGGGCGGTCTCGGCCGCTACCTGTTCGACGGCCTCGCGCTCTACGACTACCCGCGGATCGTCGCGGGCTCCGTGCTGGTCGCGCTGCTGGCGGTGATCATCGACCTGGTGCTCGGCCTGGTGCAGCGCCTGGTCGTCTCACCCGGCGTCGACGGCCGCGCCGTCAAGGGCCGGCGTCGGACAGCCGCGACCGGCCCCGCGCTGTCCGTGACCACCGAGGAGGCCGCCCGACCTGCCTGACTCCGCACCACCACCATCCGCACCGCACACACCCGAGAGGTCCACCATGTTCCGACGCAAGCGATTGCCCGTACTCGTCAGCCTGGCCGCCGTCGCGGCCTTCGCGCTGGCCGGTTGCGGGTCCGACGACAGCAAGGCCGACGACCCCTTCTCCAACGGCGGGGGTGACAAGGGCACCATCGTGATCGGCTCCGCGAACTTCCCGGAGAGCGAGCTGCTCATGCAGATGTACGCCCAGACCCTGGAGGCCGCCGGCGCCAAGGTGGAGACCAAGCCCAACATCGGCGCCCGCGAGATCTACATGAAGGCCTTCGAGTCCGGCGACATCGACCTGCTGCCGGAGTACAACGGCGCGCTGCTGTCCTACCTGTCGCCCGACGGCGTCCCGGAGGGCACGACCTCCCCGGAGGACGTCTACGCCGCGCTGCAGAAGGTGCTGCCCGACGGCAGCGAGACCCTCCCGCAGTCGGCCGCCGAGGACAAGGACACGCTGACGGTCACCAAGGAGACCGCCGACAAGTACAGCCTGTCCACGATCGAGGACCTGAAGCCGGTCGCCGACAAGCTCGTCGTGGGCGCCGGTGCGGAGTGGCGTGAGCGCTACCAGGGCCTGATCGGCCTCAAGGAGCTGTACGGCGTGGAGTTCAAGGAGTTCAAGCCGCTCGACTCCGGCGGCCCGCTCACCATCGCCGCGCTGAAGGACGGCTCCATCGACGTCGGCAACGTCTTCTCGACCGACTCGGCGATCTCGACCAACGACTGGGTGGTGCTCGGCGACCCGAAGAACCTCTACACGTCGCAGAACATCGTCCCGCTGATCCAGTCGGACGTCGTGACCCCTGAGGTGACCAAGGCGCTCAACGCCCTCTCCGAGGCGCTGACCACCGAGAACCTCACCGAGGCGCTCGCCAAGGTGCAGGTCGACAAGCAGGACCCGGTCACCGTCGCGAAGGACTTCCTCGCGGCCAACAACCTGAGCTGACCGCTCGACCCGACAGCGGCATGACCGGCGCACCCGCGCCGGTCATGCCGCTTCTGATTTCGGCCGGTGCGGTGCTCGGCCGTGTGCCACAGTGAGCGCGTGAGCCAGCAGCCGGCCCGTTCTCGGGCAACGTTGACCGACATCAGCTCCCGCGCCTGGGAGCACCCCGCCGACCAGGGCGCGCTGGTGGCGCTCCGCAAGCTCAAGGGCTTCGACACCGTGCTCAAGGCGATGTCGGGCCTCTTCAACGAGCGCGCCGTACGCCTGGTCTTCCTCGGGTCCGCGATCCGCGTCGACGAGCGGCAGTTCCCTCGGCTGCACCGGCTCCTGGGCGAGGTCGGCCGCACGCTCGACGCCCCGGAGCTGCCGGAGCTGTACGTCGTGGCCAACCCGGTGCCGGGTGCGCTGACCATCGGCATGAACAAGCCGTTCATCGTCCTCAACTCGGGTCTGGTCGACCTGCTCGACGAGGACGAGCTGCGCTTCGTCGTCGCGCACGAGCTCGGCCACGCGATGAGCGGGCACGCGGTCTACCAGACGCTGCTCCAACGGCTGATCCAGTTCTCGGGCGTGCTCACCGCGATCCCGCTGACCGGCCTCGGCATCCGCGCGATCGTCGCGGCGCTCTACGAGTGGTCGCGCAAGTCGGAGCTGTCCGCCGACCGCGCCGGCCTGCTCGCGACGCAGGACCCGGCGACGGCGTTCCGGGTCCACATGAAGCTCGCCAGCGGCGGCCACCTCGAGGACCTCGACGCGACCTCGTTCTTCGCGCAGGGCCAGGAGTACGACGAGGCCGACCTGCGCGACTCCGTGCTCAAGATCCTGCTGGTCGAGAACCGCTCCCACCCGTTCCTCGTCGTCCGGGCCACCGAGCTGCGGCGCTGGGTCGACTCCGGCGAGTACACCCGCATCCTCGCCGGCGAATACCCGCGCCGGCAGGACGACGACGAGGCCAAGGTCTCGGAGGCTGCGAAGGCCGCGGCCCGCAGCTACTCCGAGAGCTTCAAGCAGAGCCAGGACGCCGTCGGCAAGATGGTGCACGACGTCGCCGGCCTCCTCGGCAGCGCCAAGGTCTGGCTGGACGAGACCTTCCGCCGCAACGACGAGTGACGAGTTCAGGACCAGCCCCGCTCGGGTAGGAGCCCGCCATGAGCGCCGACACCGGAACCGGATCCACCCTCGGCCAGCAGCTCGTGCGGCGCAAGCCGATCAAGCTCCAGAGCGGCCCGCACGACGGACCCGACCTCAAGCGCAGCTTCGGCACGTTCCAGCTGATGATGTTCGGCGTCGGCGCGACCGTCGGCACCGGCATCTTCTTCGTGCTCCAGGAGGCCGTGCCGGACAGCGGGCCGGCGGTGATCATCTCGTTCCTGGTCGCCGGCCTCGGTGCCGGGCTGTCGGCCCTCTGCTACGCGGAGGTCGCGAGCGCGATCCCGGTCAGCGGCTCGACCTACTCCTACGCCTACCACGCGCTCGGCGAGCTGGTGGCGGTGGTAATCGCCGCCTGCGTGCTCCTGGAGTACGGCGTCTCGAGCGCGGCCGTCGCCGTGGGCTGGAGCGGCTACTTCAACGAGCTGCTCGACAACGTCTTCGGCTTCTCGCTGCCGGACGCCCTGTCGTACTCCCCGATCCCCTACGAGGACAACACCACCGGCCTCATCAACCTCCCGGCGGTCGTGCTGGTGATGATGTGCATGGTGCTGCTGATCCGGGGCGCGAGCGAGTCGGCGCGGGTCAACACGGTCATGGTGCTGATCAAGCTCGGCGTCCTGCTGATGTTCGTGGTCATCGGGCTCACGGCCTGGAACGGCGACCACTTCGACGGCTTCTGGGACAAGGGTGCGGCCGGCATCTCGGCCGCTGCCGGGACGATCTTCTTCTCGTTCATCGGCCTCGACGCCGTCTCCACGGCGGGTGAGGAGGTGCGGGACCCGCAGAAGGCGCTGCCCCGCGCGATCATGGGGGCGCTGGCCGTCGTGGTCACGGTCTACGTGCTGGTGGCGATCGCCGGGCTGGCGGCTCAGCCCGCCTCGGAGTTCTCCGACCCGGAGCAGCAGGACGCCGGTCTCGCGGTGATCCTGGAGAACGTCACCGGGCACGCCGCGTGGGGGACGGTGCTCGCGGCCGGCGCGGTGATCTCGATCTTCTCGGTCACGCTGGTCACGCTCTACGGCCAGACCCGCATCCTCTTCGCGATCGGCCGCGACGGCATGCTGCCGGAGAGGTTCTCGTCGGTGAACCCGCGCACGCTCACGCCCACGTTCAACACGATCGTCGTCGCGATCGTGGTCGCCCTGATCGGTGGGTTCGTCCCGGCCGACTACCTCTGGGACACCGTGTCGATCGGCACGCTGATGGCGTTCATCGTCGTCGCGGTCGGGGTGATCGTGCTCCGTCGTACGCAACCCGACCTGGAGCGACCCTTCCGCGTCCCCCTGTTCCCCTTCGTCCCGATCCTGACGGTCGCGGTCTGCATCTACATCCTGTCCGGGCTGGCCGGCGTCACGTGGCTCATCTTCGGCTCCTGGCTGCTGGTCGTGCTCGCGTTCTACTTCCTGTGGGGACGGCGGCACGCCGCCCTCAACCGCGGCGTCGTCGCCGACACCGAGGTGCCTCAGTCATGACGATCGTCGTCGGGCACCCGACCCGGACGCACGACCGCTCCGCGGTGTCCCTCGGCGCGATGCTCGCCCGGTCCCTGAGCACCGACCTGCTCGTGGTCTCGGTCGTGCCGGCGCAGTGGCCGACCCTGGTCGCCGGCAACGTGGACCGTGAATACGCCGCGTGGGCGCACGAGGTCGGAGCCGCGGCCGTCGCCGACGCCGAGCGGGTGCTGGCGGAGGTGGCCGGCGACCTCGAGGCACGGGCGGTCGCCGTCCCGGGTCGATCGGTGCCAGCAGCCCTGCTGGAGCAGGCACGCTCGGTCGACGCCGGCCTGGTCGTCGTCGGCTCCGCCGCGGACGGGCCGTGGGAGCGCGTCGCGCTCGGTTCCACCGCGGACCACCTGCTGCACTCCGCCCACGTGCCGGTCGCGGTGGCGCCGCGCGGCTTCGCCACCCATGCCGTCCCCCGCTTCACCCGGGCGACCTGCGCCTTCCGAGCCGACCGTGCCTCTGCCGAGGTGCTCCGGCGGACGACCGAGATCTGCGCGTCGGCCGGCGCCGCCGTCCGGATCGCGACCTTCGGCGTGCTCGGCAAGACGATGTACCCGCCCGAGGTCCGCGGCGAGCAGGACGTGCTCGCCTCGTTCGTCGAGCAGGCCGAGGCGGCGCTGCGGGAAGCCGCGGCCGCCACCGGGCTGCGCGAGGTCGACCACGTCGTCGCCACGGGACCGGACTGGGCGTCGGCGGTCGGCCGGCTGGAGTGGCGGCACGACGACGTGCTCGTGCTCGGTTCGTCTCCGCGCGGCGTCCTGGCCCGGGTCTTCATCGGGTCCCACGCCAGCCGGATCATCCGGCACTCTCCCGTCCCGGTCGTGGTCGTGCCGGAGTCGTGAGCTCCCTCGTCGACCGGGTCCCCGACGGCTGGTCGGTGGCGACGTACGCCGGGCGCCGGTACGGCGTCACCAAGGAGACGCGGGCCGACGGCCGCGCGATCTCGGTCTACGCCGAGGAGCTCGGCGGCACGGACGTGGTCAGCACCAACGTCTACGTCACGACGAGCGGTGAGGAGCTGCGACCGTGCGAGATGCCGGCGGAGAAGGTGCTGGCCTTCCTCAGGGACGCGGTGTTCAGCGAGGAACCGCGTGGCCCCCGGGCGCCAGGAGACCGAACTCGCTGACACTTGGCACTGGGGGCCCACGTGGGTCTGGCGCTCTTTCCGCGTAGGCCCCCAGTGCCAAGTGCTCGTGAGGGCGATCGTGACCCGCGGACGAGGGACGTGTCAGCGAGCCAGGTGGAGTGGGATCGGTCGGACGCGAACTCCGGAGACGCCGTTGGCGGGCGACACGATCGCCGTGAGCCGCCGCACTCCCGATGCCGGCACCACGAAGGGAAGTCGAGCGCGGCAGCCCACGAGCCGTGTCCGTGCGAGCCGGGCGCCGTCATGCCCTGACGCGGTGACGGCTCGCAGCGACACCTGTTGTCCCCCGCAAGGGGCGACGGTGACGACGGCGACGCCCGGGCGACCGGGCCGGGGCGTGCGGGCAAGGCGGAGCGTCACCTTGGCGGCAACGCGCACGCGGATCGTCGCCATCGAGGTCGTGATGGGGTGGTCGTCGGGGACGGCGTACCTCCAGCGGTAGCGCATCGATCGTTCGGGGCGAACGGTCGCGGTCGCAACGCCGTCGGCGTCGGTGGTCGCGGTCGTGATCAGCCGCTCCTTCTTCGAACGGATGGGTCGTCCCCAGAGCTGGAACGGCGTGCCCGGTTGACCGTCACCGTCGGCGATCGATCGCAGCGTCACCTGGCGCCCGTACGTGATGCCGAGCTCGCGATCGCCCACCACCCACGGGGTCACACGCTGCTTGAACTCGAGGACGCGGTCGACACCGGCGACAGCCAGGTGGAGCCGGCTGACCTGGTACCCGTCGGCAGTGCCTGGCGCGCAGCCGCCCGCGAGCGAGATCGATGCGGGCTCCGATGCCTCGGCGTGTCCGGTGATGTAGTCGGCGAGCGTCGACCGCGTCTGACCGCCGTGCCCGTCGTACCAGTCGAAGAAGACATCGGCGAAGACGTCGGTCGTGGCCCAGTGATGGATGTACGCGCCCGGCACCAGAGCGGAACCGGTGATCTCACGAGAGGGGATCGAGACCTGAACTCGGACCGGATCCCCGAGGCCCGTCGTCACGGTGGGCTCGAACGCCGACAGCGAGGAGAGCGAGGCGACCCCGAAGGACAGTCCGACGGCGGTGGTGTCACTCGCCGTCAACACCAGGCTGTCGTCGCTGTAGAAGTAGTAGGGCCCGATCGACGAAGTCTCGGGCTTCGCACAATCGATGGCGGTGAAGGTGAGGCCGTCGGGCATCCCGGCCCGCCACACCTCGGTAACCGGTGCCGTGTCGTCGGCTCCGGCCGGGAGGACTGGTGGCAGCCCCAGGAGCGCCAGTCCCAAGACGACGAGGAGGGTGCGGCGCATCAACAGCTCCCGAGAACGGTGACAGGGTGGCGACACGGTAGTCGACAACAGCCGTTGGCCGGAGCGATATCGCTGCACATAGACGGGATGGTGCCTCCGGGACGCGACCTTCAGCGAGGACTGTCCAGGATCATCGTGACCGGCCCGTCGTTGACCGAAGCGACCTGCATGTCCGCACCGAAGACGCCGGTCTCGACGTGCGCGCCGAGCTCGCGCAGGGCGGCGCAGACAGCGTCGTACAGGGGCTCGGAGACGGGGCCGGGGGCGGCGGCCTGCCAGGTGGGACGCCGGCCCTTGCGGGCGTCGCCGTACAACGTGAACTGGCTGACGACGAGCACGGGCGCCGCGACGTCGGAGGCCGACCGCTCCTCGCGCAGGAGGCGGAGGTCCCAGATCTTGCGGGCGGTCCAGGCGACGTCGGCCGGGCCGTCGTCGTGGGTGACGCCGAGGTAGACGAGCAGTCCGGGTCCCTCGACCGCGCCGACGATCTGGCCGTCGACGGTGACGCTGGCGCCGAGGACGCGCTGGACGACCGCGCGCATCAGCCCTGGAGGGCCTGGATCGCGTCGTGGATGTCGAGGGTGCGGCGGGCGGACTCGACGTGGAGGTTCTCGACCATCCGGCCGTGGTAGGTGACGACGCCGGAGCCCCTGCCGTCCTCGAAGGCCTGGATGAGCCCGCGGGCGTCCTCGACCGCCTGCTCGCTCGGCGCGAAGGCGGCGTTGGCGCCCTCGACCTGGCCAGGGTGGATCAGTGTCTTGCCGTCGAAGCCCAGCTGCCGGCCCTGGTCGCACTCGGCGAGGAAGCCGTCGGTGTCCTTCACGTCGTTGTAGACGCCGTCGAGGATCGAGATGCCGGCGGCGCGGGCGGCGAGGAGCGCGGTGTGCAGGCTGGGCAGGATCGGGGCGCGGCCGGGCACGTGCTCGGCGTACAGCTCCTTGACCAGGTCGTTGGTGCCCATCACGAAGCAGCTCAGCCGTGCCGACGCGCGGGCGATGCTGAGGACGTCGAGGACGGCGACGGGCGTCTCGATCATCGCCCAGAGCTTGGTGTGCTCGGGCGCGCCGTGCTGCTCGAGGGCGGACACCAGCCGGACGACCTCGTCGGCGCTGTTGACCTTGGGGACGACGACCGCGGCGGGGCCGGCCTGGGCGGCGGCTCGGAGGTCGTCGTCGTGCCACTCGGTGCCGATGCCGTTGACGCGGATGGTGAGGGTCCGGCGGCCGTAGTCGCCGGAGGACACGGCTGCGGCAGCGGCCTCGCGGGCGGCCGGCTTGGCGTCGGGTGCGACGGCGTCCTCGAGGTCGAAGATGACGGCGTCGACCGGCAGGGTCTTCGCCTTCTCCAGCGCCTTGGCGTTGGAGCTGGGCATGTAGAGGACGCTGCGCAGGGGCGTGAACTCGGTCATGCGCTCTCCACCTCGATGGCGTCGTACGCCTTCTTGAGCTCGGGGTCGATCGCCGCCAGCTGCTCGGCGAGCTCGACCATCACCAGGCACTGCTTGAGGGACGCGTCGTCCTCCATCTTGCCGTCGAGCATCACCGCGCCGGTGCCGTCGCCCATGGCCGCCGCGACCCGGCGGGCGTGCGCGACGTCCTCGACGCTCGGGCTGAACACCCGGTTGGCGATCGCGATCTGCTTGGGGTGCAGGCTCCAGGTGCCGACGCACCCGAGCAGGAACGCGTTGCGGAACTGGTCCTCGCAGGCGACCACGTCGGTGATGTCGCCGAACGGCCCGTAGTAGGGGTAGATGCCGTGCATCGCGCAGGCGTCGACCATGCGCGCGATCGTGTAGTGCCAGAGGTCCTGCTGGTACGTCGCGCGCGGGGCGTCGTAGTCGGTGACGCCGAGGTCGTTGCGGGGCGGGTCCTGGCGGACCAGGTAGCCGGGGTGGCCGCCGCCGACCCGGGTCGTCTTCATCCGGCGGTCGGCGGCGAGGTCGGCCGGGCCGAGGCTCAGGCCCTGCATCCGCGGCGACGCGCCACAGATCTCCTCGACGTTGGCCACGCCGCGGGCGGTCTCGAGGATCGCGTGGACCAGGATCGGGCGGTCGAGGCCGGCCTTGGCCTCGAGCTGGGCGAGCAGCCGGTCGACGTAGTGGATGTCCTCGGCGCCCTGGACCTTCGGCACCATGATCACGTCGAGCTTGTCGCCGATGGCGGGGACCAGTGTGGTGAGGTCGTCGAGCGCCCACGGGCTGTCGAGCGAGTTGATCCGGGTCCACAGCTGCGTCGGTCCGAAGTCGGTCCGCTGCGCGATCTCGACCAGGCCCTCGCGCGCGGCGACCTTGTTGTCGGCCTTGACGGCGTCCTCGAGGTTGCCGAGGAGGACGTCGACGGTCCCGACCATGTCGGGGATCTTCGCCGCCATCTTCGGGTTGCTGGGGTCGAAGAAATGGATCGCCCGGCTCGGCCTCGCCGGGATGTCGGTCAGGGGCGTCGGGGCGCCCACGGCCAGGGGTCGGAAGAAGTCCTTCGGGCTCTGCGATCCACTCATGGGGCGGAACGTAGCAGCGGATCGCTACCCGCCGGTATGACCGATCTGACAGTCAGGCGTACGTGTAGAACCCGCGGCCGGTCTTCCGACCGAGCAGCCCGGCGTCGACCATCCGCTGCAGCAGCGGCGGGGCGGCGTACAGCGGCTCCTTGAACTCGTCGTACAGCGACTCGGCGACGGCCTTGGTGGTGTCCAGACCGATCAGGTCGGCGAGGGCGAGCGGTCCCTGCGGGTGTGCGGCACCCAGCACGAGCCCGCGGTCGATGTCCTCGGCGGAGGCGAAGCCGGACTCGAACATCCGGATCGCCGAGAGGATGAACGGGATCAGCAGCGCGTTGACCACGAAGCCCGCCCGGTCCTGGCAGTCGATCGCCTGCTTGCCCAGCGACCCCTCGACCCAGGCGCGCGAGCGCGCGGTCGTGTCCGGCGACGTCAGCAGCGACGGCACCAGCTCGACGAGCTGCAGCACCGGCACCGGGTTGAAGAAGTGGATGCCGATCACCTGCGTGGGGCGGGAGGTGACCACGCCCAGCTTCATGATCGGGATCGACGAGGTGTTGGACGCCAGGATCGCGTCCGGCGCCTCGACGATCTCGTCGAGCCGCTTGAAGAGCGCGACCTTCGCCGCCTCGTCCTCCACGATCGCCTCGACCACGACGTCGCGGTCGGCGACGGAGCCGAGGTCGGTCTCCACCCGGATCAGCGCGAGCACGTCGCCGGCGGCGTCGATCTTGCCCTTCGCCTCGGCGCGCTGCAGCGACTTCTCCAGCCGTGCGAGCGCCGCCTTGCCGGCCTCCTCGTTGGACTCCACGACGATGACGTCATGCCCCGCGCGGGCGCTGACCTCGGCGATGCCCGACCCCATCAGGCCACCACCGACCACTGCGACGTTCTTCATGTGTCTCCCTCTCCAGAAGTACGTCGATTCCACCAGTGCCGCTTCGGCGGCGGTGCAGCGGGTGCGCTCCTCGGGACCCGGCGGGCCGCCCGCCGCTCCTGCCAGGCGGCGACCGTGGCGTCGACGTCGCGCGGCATCGTGACCAGCGGCGGGCCGGCGGGAAGCGAGTAGCGCGCCTTGATCACGCGCTCGTTGAAGTCCTCCACCTCGCGGCGTACGTCCTTCTCGACGTTGAGCTTGTCGAGCCGGCCGTCGAGCTCCGCGTCCTCCTTGCGGAGCGTGACGCTGGGCGGGAGCACGACGATCCGCTCGCGCTCGACCAGCTTCTTGACCCACCAGTCGGGGTCGTGCTCGCCGCCGAGGCCCTCGATCGGCTTGCCGGCGCCGGCGAGGTTGTCGAAGGCCCCGCGCTCCTGCGCCTGCCGGATCTGCAGGTCCACCCAGGTGCTCTGGTGCTGGATCCTGGCGGCCGCGGCCGCCCGGTCCGCCTCGCGACTGCGCGGCTGGGCCCGGTCCTGGTCCTGGTCGTCCGGTTGCGGCATCGGGCATCACCTCCTGCCCGACCCAGGTTACTGAACCAGCGGTAGCGCTGGCTCCTCGGCGATCTGCTTCGGCATCATCAGCAGGGCGAGCGCGGCGAGCAGCGCGGCGACCGCGCAGATCGTCCACACGGTCATGTAGCCGGACAGCGGCGCGTGGCCCTCGGTCGGGTCGTCGATCGACCCGGTGGCCGACAGGGCGATGGCGAAGACGGCGGAGGCGATCGCGCCGCCGATGGTCTTCGTCGCGTTGGTCATGCCGGTGGCGAAGCCGGTGCGCTCGGAGGGAGCGGCCGCCGCAGCGGTCGCGGGCAGGGCGGCGACGAGGGCGCCCGACCCGAGGCCGGCCACCGCCATGTTGATCAGCGCCTGCCAGGTCTCGTGGTGGAAGGGCAGCCACAGGGCGTAGCCGACCGCGATCAGCACCGACGACATCACGAGGGCGTTGCGCGGCCCGAGCAGGCGCGCGGTCAACGGCAGGGTGAACGCGCCGATCGCGAGGAAGATGACGTAGACCCCGATCAGCGTCGACACGAAGCCGGCGCTCGCGCCGAGCCCGTAGCCGGCGACGTCGGGGTCCGTGCGGGCGAAGGTCGACAGCGGGATCTGGGCCCCGAGCACCGACATGCCGAAGAGGAACGCCGTCAGCTGCACCGGCCACTGGCCGGGCGTCCGCAGCAGGCGTACGTCGACGAGCGGCTCGCCCTGACCGAGCTCGTAGCGGCCGAAGACGTAGAGCACCACCAGGCCGAGCAGGATCAGCGCCCAGGGGAGCGGGCTGCCGGGGCCCTCGAGCCGGATGGCGATCAGGCCGCCCATCACCAGGCCGACCGAGGAGGTGAGGAGGACGAGACCACCGCCGTCGATGCCGCCGGTGGCGGTGCCCTCCATGTCCTCGATGCCGAACCAGATCACGACGAAGCACAGCGTGACGGCGATCGCCGGGAGCGACAGCAGCGCCGTCATCGACATCACCCCGACCAGCGCGCCGCTGGTGAGCGCCCCGATGATGACGGCCAGCTCGAGCGCCCCCACCAGGATCGCGGCGGACCGGCGGGTGAGGTGGTGCTGGCGCCCGGTGCCCGCCGTACGCCGGTAGATGATCGCGACCTCGAGCGGCAGCCACACGACGTACGCACCCTGGAGCGCGGAGCCGACGAGGAAGGTGGCGAAGGACGGCGCGAACGCCATGGTCCACGACCCGAGCGCCGTGACGGCGGTCGAGAGCAGCAGCACCTTCTTGTGGCCGACCAGGTCGCCCATCCGGGCGAGCGGCGGCACGACGAGAGCGGAGACGATGAGCTGCGCCGCCTCGAACCAGTTGACGTCCGCGTCGGCGATGTCGAGGTGGTCGGCGATGTCGCTGAAGATCGGCGTGTAGTAGCCCTGCAGGATGCCGCTGGCCAGCTCCACGCAGACCAGGAAGCCGACGATCGCGAAGAGGCCCTTGGTCCGCGGATCGGTGAGCGTCGTCATCCCGGGATCCTTTCGATCAGGCGCTGGTACCAGCGCACGCCGTCGACGAAGGCGTCGACCCCGAGGTGTTCGTCGTACGAGTGGATCGACTCACGCTGCGCCTTGGTCATCCGGAACGGGGCGAACCGGTAGACCCGGGAGCAGATCTCCGTGAAGAACCGCGAGTCGGTGGCGGCCATCATGACGTACGGCGACGGGATCGCGTCGGGAAAGACCTCGGTGATCGTCGACTCGATCAGGCCGAAGGCCTCGTCGTCGTACGGCGAGACCGGGCTCGGCTCGTTCTCCTCCACGACCGTGATCTGGACCTGGTCGTCGTCGATCGCCTTGCGGACGTGCTCGAGCACGCCGGCGACGGTGTCGCCGACCATGATCCGGATGTTGACGCCGGCCTTGGCGGTCGACGCGATCACGTTGAGCGCGGGGGAGCCGGAGAGCGTGGTGATCGCGAACGTGGTCCGCGTCATCGCAGCCGGCTCGGCGCCGGCCGCGATGAGGGCGCGGGTCAGCACCGGCCGCATCCTCTCGGCGTTGGCCAGCAGCGGCCGGAGCGGGCGGGAGGCGTGGGGGGCCATCCGCCGCAGCAGCTCGAGAGTGGGGTCGGGGACGCTCGCGGCCATCTGGTGGCGGTCGAGCCGGGTGAGTGCCTTGGCCAGCCGCACCGTGGGGCCGTTGCGCTGGGGGGTCGAGGCGTGACCGCCGCGACCGTCCACGCGGAGCTCGAGCGACGTGACGCCCTTCTCGGTGACGCCGACGACGCCGACCGGGGCGGAGACGCCCGGGAACGCCTCGGACGCGATCGCGCCACCCTCGTCGACCACGAACCACGGGGTGACGCCGCGGCGCCGCAGCTCCTCGACCGCGAGGACGGCCGACGTGCCGGAGACCTCCTCGTTGCAGCCGAACGAGAGCCACACGTCCTGCTCCGGGACGAACCCCTGCCCCAGGAGCGTCTCGACGGCCACGCAGATGGCCACCAGCTCGCCCTTGTCGTCGAGGGTGCCCCGGCCCCAGATGGCGCCGTCGTGGATCTCCGCGCCGAAGGGCGGGTGCTGCCACGGCGCGTCCTCCTCGACGGGGACGACGTCGAGGTGGGCCATCAGCACCACCGGTCGGTCGGTGCTGCGGCCGGCCCAGTGGAAGAGCAGGCCGTGGGTGTCGACGCGGGTCAGCTCGAGCTCCTCGTGGAGCAGTGGGAACTGCCGCGCGAGCTCCGCGACGAACGCGTCGAACGCGGCCACGTCGACGAGGTCCGGGTCCCGGTGGGAGACCGTGGGGATGCGGACCAGGGCCTGCAGCTGGGCGACGGCGGGATCGATCACGCGAGCACAGTAGACCGCCCGAGGGTCTCGGATGCGAGACCGTGGGTCGGTGTGGCTCGTTGACCGGCGGTCGCTACGCCGATGGACTGGTGGGGTGCCCCCAGCTGCCGCGATGGACCAGGTCGGCGATCGGCTTGCGGGCGCGCCGGGTGGGCGAGCCCTTCGCGCCCTCGGCGGTCGCGGCGTGGCCGATGGTCACGACGCCGACCGGGTCGAAGTCGTCCGGGATGCCGAACGTCTCGCGCACGGCGGCGTCCTTCTCCGGTGGGATGCCGATGAAGCAGGAGCCGAGCCCGGCGTCGGTGGCCGTCTGCAGGATCAGGAGCGCGGCCATCGCGGTGTCCATGTCCCAGAACGGCTTCGGCCAGCGCGCCTCGTCCTCGTCGGTCCAGCCCTTGTCGCCCTCGGCGTACCGGCTCAGGTAGGCGGCCTTGCTGGAGCACGGCAGGATCACGACCGGCGCCTTCATCATCCCGGTCAGCCACTCGTCGGGCTCGTCGATGTCGTCGGCGGCGGCCACCCAGAACCGCCGTACGTCGTCGGGGGTGTCGAGCACCAGGAACGCCCAGCCCTGGCTGAAGCCCGCGTTGGGGGCGCGCGTCGCGTTGCGCAGCGACAGGTCCACGATGGCAGGGTCGACCGGGTCGGTCGTGTAGTTGCGGACCATCTTGCGGTGACGGACGACGTCCTGGAATTCCATGGAGTGAAGAGTGCCTGACGACTTCGAGCGGATGTGGACCGACCTCGCCCCGGTGGGACGGTCCACTGCCTCCGGTGGCTACTTCCGGCAGCCGTTCACGACCCCGGAGCGCGAGCTGTCGGCGTGGTTCGTCGAGCAGTGCACCGCCCGCGGACTGCGGGTGGAGAGCGACGACTTCGGCAACGTCGTCGGCTGGTGGGACACCGGCTCCGGCCCTGCGGTCCTCACCGGCTCGCACCTCGACTCGGTGCTCGACGGCGGGGCGTACGACGGCCCGCTCGGTGTCGTCTCCGCGCTGGCGGCCGTCGACCTGATGCGCGCGCGTGGCGTCGTGCCGACCCGCCCGGTCGGCGTGTCGGTGTTCGTGGAGGAGGAGGGGTCGCGGTTCGGGCTCGCGTGCCTGGGGTCGCGGCTGGCGACGGGCGTCCTGGACTGGGACGCGGCGCGGGTGCTGACCGACCGTGACGGCGTGGCGCTCGGCGACGTCGTGGCGGGCGGGTCGTCGTCGTTGCTGGCGTCCGTCGGCACCTTCGTCGAGCTGCACGTCGAGCAGGGCCGCGACCTCGTGGACCGGGGGGCAGCGGTCGGGGTGGCGAGCGAGATCTGGCCGCACGGGCGCTATCGCTTCGACTTCACCGGGGCCGCCAACCACGCCGGGACCACGCGGATGGAGGACCGTGAGGACCCGATGCTGACCTACGCGATGACCGTGCTCGCGGCCAACAAGCAGGCGCGGCTGGCCGGCCAGCGGGCGACCTTCGGGCGGGTGGCGGTGGAGCCCAACGGGACCAACGCCGTGCCGTCGAGCGTGACCGCGTGGCTCGACGCGCGCTGCTCGACCGACGACGCGCTCGCCGAGCTGGTGTCGGTGATCTCGGCCCAGGCGTCCGACCGGGCGTCGCGCGACGGCACGTCGCTGGTGGTGACCGCCGAGTCGGTGTCGTCGTCGGTCGCGTTCGACCCCGCCCTCGCCGCGGCCGTCGCCGCCGACCACGAGGGCGGCGACTGGCCGGTCATCCCGACCCAGGCCGGTCACGACGCCGGCATCCTGTCCGCGGCCGGCATCCCGACCGCGATGCTCTTCGTCCGCAACCCGACCGGGATCTCGCACTCCCCGCTCGAGCAGGCGTCGATCCCCGACTGCCTGGTGGGTGTCTCCGCCCTCGCGGACACGCTGGAGAGGCTGACCGCATGAGCTCGGCGTACCTCTTGGAGCGCGCCTGGGTGGACGGCGCCGTCCTCGACGACGTGCTGGTGGAGATCGAGGACGGTCGGTTCGTGGGGGTTTCACCGGCTGACCGCCGAAACCCGCACGACACGCCGAGCGGCGACGGCGTGTCGCGCGGGGGTCGGCGGCCGACCGGTGAAACCCGCAGGCTCCCCGGCCTCACTCTCCCTGGCCTCGCCAACTGCCACAGCCACGCCTTCCACCGCGCGCTGCGGGGGCGGACCCAGCGCGAGCGCGGCACGTTCTGGACCTGGCGGGAGCAGATGTACGGCGTGGCCGGGCGGCTCGACCCGGACAGCTACTTCGCCCTCGCCCGGGCGACGTACCGCGAGATGGTCGCGGCCGGGATCACCAGCGTCGGGGAGTTCCACTACCTGCACCACCAGCCCGACGGCACGCCGTACGCCGACCCCAACGCGATGGGGCACGCGCTGGTGATGGCGGCGCAGGAGGCCGGGATCCGGATCAGCCTGCTGGACACCTGCTACCTCAGCAGCGGGTTCGGCCGCGCGCCCGAGGGGGCCCAGGTCCGCTACACCGACGGCGACGCCGCGCGGTGGGCGGAGCGGATGGCCGCGATCGAGCACCCGCACGTCGGCGCCGCGATCCACTCCGTCCGCGCGGTGCCGCGCGAGCAGCTCGCGACGGTCGTCGAGGCGGCCCAGGGGAGACCGCTGCACGTCCACCTCTCGGAGCAGGTCGCCGAGAACGACGCCTGCCTCGCGACGTACGGCGTCACCCCGACCCAGCTGCTCCACGACGCCGGTGCCCTCGGGCCCCGCACCACGGCCGTGCACGCCACCCACCTCACCGGTGCCGACATCACCCACCTCGGCACCACGCGGACCCGCGCCTGCTTCTGCCCGACCACCGAGCGCGACCTCGGCGACGGCATCGGGCCCGGCCGCGCCCTCGAGCGGGCCGGCGCGACGATCACCCTCGGCTCCGACAGCCACGCGGTCATCGACCTCCTCGAGGAGATGCGCGCCCTCGAGATGGACGAGCGGCTCGCCACCCAGCAGCGCGGCCACTGGACCGCCGCCGAGCTGCTCGCCGCGGGCACCGCCCACGAGTCGATCGGGTTCGCGGACGCCGGCTCCATCGCCGTCGGCCAGCGCGCCGACCTGGTCACGATCGACACCACCAGCACGCGGACCGCCGGGACCGGCGCCGACGAGGCCACCGCCGTCTTCGCCGCCACCGCCGCCGACGTCACGCACGTGGTCGTCGACGGCCAGGTGGTCGCCACCCGCGACGACCACGAGGACATCGGCCGCGAGCTCGCGGCCGCGATCGGCAGACTGCTCCCATGACGAGCACCGTGATCACCCACATCGGCGAGCTGGTCACCAACGACCCGGACGCCACGGACCTCCTCGGCGCCATCGAGCACGCGGCGCTCGTCATCGAGGGCACGAAGGTCGCCTGGGTCGGCCCGGCCGCCGACGCCCCGCCGGCCGACGAGCAGTACGACGCCGGCGGCCGCGCCGTCCTCCCCGGTTTCGTCGACTCCCACTCGCACCTGGTCTTCGCCGGCGACCGGTCCCAGGAGTTCGCGGCCCGGATGACCGGCACGCCGTACGCCGCGGGCGGCATCCGCACCACCGTCGCCGCCACCCGCGCCGCCACCGACGAGCAGCTCACCGCCCACGTCGCCCGCCTGGTCGCGGAGATGCGCCGGCAGGGCACCACCACCGTCGAGATCAAGAGCGGCTACGGCCTGACCGTGCGGGACGAGGCCCGGAGCCTCGCCGTCGCGCGGCAGTTCACCGAGGAGACGACGTTCCTCGGCGCCCACGTCGTGCCGGAGGGAGATCCGGGGGACTACGTCGACCTCGTCACCGGCCCCATGCTCGACGCGGCCAAGGAGCACGCCCGCTGGATCGACGTCTTCTGCGAGCAGGGCGCCTTCGACGAGGACCAGGCGCGCGCGATCCTCGCCGCCGGTGCCGCTGCCGGGCTGCGCGGGCGGCTGCACGCCAACCAGCTGACCTACGGCCCGGGCGTCCGCCTGGCCGCCGAGCTCGGCCTGGTCGCGGTCGACCACTGCACCTACCTCGCCGACGAGGACGTCGCCGCGCTGCGCGACTCCGGCACCATCGCGACCCTGCTGCCCGGTGTCGAGTTCTCGACCAAGCAGCCCTACCCCGACGCGCGGCGGCTGATCGACGCCGGCGTGACGGTGGCGCTCGCCTCCGACTGCAACCCGGGCTCCTGCTTCACCAGCTCGCTGCCGCTCTGCATCGCCCTCGCCGTCCGCGAGATGGGCATGTCGCCCGCCGAGGCCGTCCACGCCGCGACGTACGTCGGCGCCCAGGCCCTCGACCGCGACGACGTCGGCACCCTCACCGTCGGCAGTCGCGCCGACCTGATGGTGCTCGACGCCCCGAGCCACGTGCACCTCGCCTACCGCCCCGGCGTCCCGCTCGTCGCCGCCACCTGGGTCGGTGGCCGCCCCGTCGTCACCGGAGGGTGAGCCGCGTGGGCACCGATGAGTTTCGCCTGCTCCACCGATCATGGTGTCCATGAAGCTGCTCCTCACCTCCGGTGGCGTCACCAACCCGTCCATCGAGGCCGCACTGGTCGACCTGCTGGGCAAGCCGATCGCCGACGCCACCGCGCTCTGCGTCCCGACCGCGCAGTGGGGACACCCGATGTGCGGTCCCACCTCGGTGCGGCGGTTCGTCGTCGGCGGGCTGCCGGACCTGGGCTGGGGGTCGGTGGGCCTGCTCGAGCTCACGGCGCTGCCCACGATCGACCCGGAGCGCTGGGTCCCCTGGGTCCGTGAGGCCGACGTCCTGCTGGTCGACGGGGGCGACGCGACGTACCTCTGCCACTGGCTGCGGGAGTCCGGCCTCGCGGACCTGCTGCCGTCCCTGACCGAGACGGTGTGGGTGGGCGTCAGCGCCGGCAGCATGGTGCTGACCCCGCGGATCGGCGACCTCTTCGTCGAGTGGGCGGGCGCACCGGACGACCGCACGCTCGGTGTCGTCGACTTCTCGATCTTCCCGCACCTGGACGTGTTCCCGGACAACACCCTGGCTGCAGCGCACGAGTGGGCCGCCGGCATCGGCGGGCCGGCGTACGTCCTCGACGACGAGAGCGCCGTCCGCGTGGTCGACGGCGAGGTCGACGTCGTCTCCGAGGGGCAGTGGCACCGCCTCTGAGGCGCTCTAAGGCCGCTGGGGACCTCAGATAGGGCTCCTGCCCGATGTGCCGGCCTACCTCAGACGACGAACCTCGTCTCATCACCGAGGAGCTGAGGAGCCCACCATGTACGACAACACCATCCACCGCGAGTACGTGAAGTCCGAGCTGGAGTACCGGCTCAACCGCATCCAGTCCGACATCGCCGGGCGCCGCAAGAGGCGCCGGATGAGCCGGGTCGACGACGCCGACGGACTGAGCTGGACCAAGGTGCGCTGAGAGGCGCGCGGAAATGGCCCAGCAGACGACAACAGAAAACGGGATCATGGGCGACGTGGCACACACCAGTCGCACCCTGGTCGGGCGAGACGCCGAGCTGACGGAAGTGGCATCGTCGCTCGGCGTCTCCGCGTCCGACGACGGTACGACGGGCGTGGTGCTCCTCTCGGGCGACGCCGGCGTCGGCAAGACCCGGCTGCTCGTGGAGCTGCGCGACCTCGCCTTCACCGAGGGCTGGCAGGTCTTCGCGGGCCACTGCCTCGACTTCGGCGACAGCGCGCTGCCGTACCTCCCGTTCTCCGAGGTGCTCGGCCGCCTCGCCGTGGACCTGCCCGAGGTCGTCGAGCGCGTCGCCGGCCAGTACCCCGCCCTCGCCCGCCTCCAGCCCGGCCGTCGGGTCATGGGCGGCGAGGACCGCAACACCGAGCAGGGCTCCGCGCTCGACCGCTCCGACCTCTTCGAGGCGGTGCACGTGCTCCTCGAGACCGCCGCCGAGAAGGCGCCGGTGCTGCTGGTCATCGAGGACACCCACTGGGCGGACCAGTCGACCCGCGACCTCCTCAGCTTCCTCTTCTCCCGCCCCTTCACCGGCCCGGTGGCCGTGGTCGCGTCGTACCGCTCCGACGACCTGCACCGCCGCCACCCGCTCCGCCGTCAGGTAGCCGAGTGGTCGCGGTTCCGCGGCGTCCACCGGGTCGCGCTGTCCCCGTTGCCGGACGACGCCGTCCGTGCGCTGATCGCCGAGCTGGTCCCGGAGGGGCTGGCCGAGAAGGAGCTCGCCGACATCGTCGACCGCGCCGAGGGCAACGCGTTCTTCGTCGAGGAGCTCAGCAGCGCCGCCGCCGGACCCGGCCGCTGGGTGCCGGCCGACCTCGCCGACGTGCTGCTCGTCCGCCTCGACCGCCTCGACGACAACGCCCGCCAGGTGGTCCGGGCGGCCAGCGCGTCCGGCCGCAAGGTCTCGCACGAGATGCTCGCCGCCTCCTCCGGCCTCGGCGACGCGGAGCTCGACGAGGGCCTGCGCAAGGCCGTCGAGATGAACGTCCTGGTCGCCAGCGAGGGCCGCTACAGCTTCCGGCACGCGCTCCTCGGCGAGGCGGTGTACGACGACCTGCTCCCCGGCGAGCGGGTCCGGCTGCACGCGCAGTACGTCGCGGCGCTGCAGTCGGGAGCCGCCCGCGGCACGGCCGCGGAGCTGGCCCGGCACGCCCGCCTCGCCATGGACCTCGACGCGGCGCTCTCGGCCAGCATCCGGGCCGGGCACGAGGCCTGGGACGTCGGCGGGCCCGACGAGGCGGCGTACCACTACCAGCAGGCGCTGGAGCTGCTCGCCGACCCGCGCCGCTGCGAGCGGGCCGACGTCGACATCTCCAAGCTCGTCACGAACGCCGCCGACGCGCTGAGCGAGAGCGGGGACCCGCAGCGGGCCGTGGCACTGATCCAGGAGCAGCTCGACCGCCTGCCCGCCGAGGCGCCGCCCGAGTGGCGCTCGCGGATGCTGACCATGCGCGCCGGGATCATGATCGTCGTCGACACCGACGAGGACCCGGTCGAGATCTCGGCCGAGGCGCTGGCCCTGGCCCCGGAGGGCGAGAACCACTGGCGTGCCCGCGCCCTCACGACCCACGCCCGGGTGCTCGCCGGGATGGGCCGCTACGAGGAGGCGCAGGCCGTGGGCATGGAGGCGCTGGCGCTCAACGAGCGGCTCGACCTCAACCAGCTCGCCTCCGAGGTGATCACCACCCTGAGCGGCCTCAAGAAGACCGGGCCGAAGGAGGGCCTCCGCTCGGCCCTGGTCGAGGCGGTGGCCCGAGCCGAGGAGGCCGACGCCGTCCAGGCGGAGCTGCGCGGCCGGTTCCTGCTCGGTCGGTCGTTCGAGGACTGGGCGGAGTTCGACCAGGCGGAGGCGTGGTTCCGCAGCGGGATCGACCGGGCCGTCGCGGCCGGGGTGCCGTTTGCGCCGTACGCCTTCGAGTGCCGGGTGCAGCTGACCTGGATCCGGATGGTGCGCGGCGGCTGGGACGACGTGCTCGAGCTCACCGACCTGCGCCAGGAGTCGCCGCCCCCGATCCCGCGGGCGATCCTCGACGCGCTGCGGATGACCGTCGAGCAGGGTCGGGGCGCCGACGTCGCGGCCGCTGCCCGCAAGCTGCGCCGCTTCTGGTCGCGCGAGGGTGCGGTGGCCGTCCACTCGGCCGCGCTCGAGATGGTCCAGGCCGGCCGGGCCGGCGACCCCGGCGCCGCGATCCAGGTGTACGACGACGTGGTGGCCGTGCTCGGTCGGATGTGGCACGAGTGGTTCAGCGCCCGGATCCGCTTCGGCGCGATCGCGATCGGGGCGGTCGCCCAGACGATGCCGGCGCTGTCCGGGGCCGAGCGGGCGGCGTACCTCCACCGCGTCGAGCAGATCAGCGACGACGGGCACACCGTCGTGCAGCGCTACTCCGACCCCTCCGGCCACTGGGGCCCGGAGGGTCGGGCCTGGAAGAAGCGGCTCGACGCCGAGACGCTGCGCGTGCGCTGGCTGGCCGGCATCGACGCGCCGCCGCAGGACGTCCTCGTCGAGACCTGGCGGGAGACCGTCATCGCGTTCGAGGACTTCGACAACGTGCACGAGCTGGCCCGGGTCCGCACGATCCTGGCCGGCATCCTCCGTGCGACGGGCGACACCGCCGGTGCCCGCGAGCAGGGCGACCTCGCCCGCGAGGCGGCGCACGCCCTGGGCGCGACGCCGCTGCTCGACGAGCTCCGGGCACTGGGCTCGGCGCCGGTCCGCGCGGAGACGGCGACCGACACGCTCACCCCGCGCGAGACCGAGATCCTGACGCTGGTGGCGGAGGGCCGGTCCAACGGCGAGATCGCCAAGCAGCTCTTCATCAGCGCCAAGACGGTCTCCGTCCACGTCTCCAACGTGCTCGCCAAGCTCGAGGCGTCCGGCCGGACCGAGGCCGCCGCCATCGCGCGTCGTCGCGGGCTGATCTAGCCGCTCCCCGGACGGGCGTGAGCCCCGGACGGGGTGGGTACCGCACGGCTGGTGCCGCCCCGCCTTGTGGCGGAGTCGGCACCGCAGCAGACTGGCGAACACATCGACACCCAGGAGGACGCATGACGAACACTCCCGAAGAGCCGCTCAGCGACGACGACATCACGACCTCGGGCACCGGCACGGGCGCCGTCCCCGGCGGCGACGCCGACGGCACCGACGGTGGCGACAGCGACGGCACGGACGGCGACGCGACCGACACCACGGACGGTGACGGCAGCGACGGCGGCGACAGCGACGGCACCGACGGTGACGGCAGCGACGGTGACGGCACCGACGGTGGCGACAGCGACGGCACCGACTCCTGAGTGACTGCTCTCGACCTGCTCAGCGGTGACGCCCAGACCTTCCTCGCGAAGGTCTGGGCGTCCCGCGTGCACCTGCACCGGACCGACCCGGCCGACCTCGTCGGGCTGCTCTCGCTCGACGACGCCGACCACCTGCTGACCTCGACGGCCATCCGTACGCCGGCCGTCCGGGTCGCCCAGGACGGCTCGGTGCTCCCGGAGTCGTCGTACACCCGCAACGCGACGCTCGCCGGCAAGCCCGTCACGGGCCTGGTCGACGCCCGCAAGGTGCTCGCCCTCTTCGACGGCGGCGCGACGGTCGTCTTCCAGGGGCTGCAGCGCTACTGGCCGCCGCTGACCCGGCTGATCGCCGAGCTCGAGCTCGAGCTCGGCCACCCCTGCCAGGCCAACGCCTACCTGACCCCGCCCGGGTCGCAGGGCTTCGCCGTGCACTCCGACTCGCACGACGTCTTCGTCTTCCAGACCGCCGGCTCCAAGCTGTGGGAGGTCCACGGCCCCGACGGCCCCGACGAGGTGCTGCTGGAGCCGGGCCTCTCGATGTACCTGCCCACCGGCACCCCGCACGCCGCCCGCGCCCAGGACACCGTCTCCCTTCACGTCACCCTCGGCATCAACCAGCTCACCTGGCGCGGCCTGGTCGAGCGGTCGGTCCAGCCGGTGCTCGCGGAGGTCGCCGACGAGCACCTGCCGGCCGGCTACCTCGACGACCCATCGCTGCTCGCCGACGCGCTCGCCGACCGGCTCGAGGAGCTCGCCGACGCCGTACGCCGGGTCGACGCACCTGCCGCCGTCGAGGCCGAGATCCGGCGGTTCCTGACCACCCGGCCGCCGCGGCTGGCCGGCGGGCTGCACGACGTGCTCGGTCGCGAGTCGATCGACGCCACGACCCGGCTGCGCCGCCGGATCGGCCACCCCTGCGTCCTGCTCGACCGCGGCGACCAGGTCGAGGTGCTGCTCGGCGACCGCAGCCTGACCATGCCCGCCCGCGTCCGCCCGGCCGTCGACGAGATCCGGGCGCGCGGCGAGCTCACCCCCGCCGACCTGCCGCTGGACCCGCAGAGCGCGCTGGTCCTCTGCCGCCGTCTCGTCCGCGAGGGTCTCTTGGAGATCGCATGAACACCCCACGAAGCCGCTCGCTTCGCTCGCGGCTCCGCAGGGACCCCGGGTGAGCCAGCCGACAGCTGGGTTCCGATGCGCGGCCGAGAGCCTGCTGCGCGACGAACCCCCCGCCGGCACCGCCACCCACGTCCGCACCTGGCTGCTCCTCGAGCACGTCGGACCGTGGGGTGACAAGGCCCTGCGCGACGCCCGCCTGCCCGACGGGCTGGGCGCGGAGCTCCAGCGACGCGCGGCCGAGCACCGCGCCAAGATCCTGCTGATCCGGCGCTTCAGCTCGACGCCCGACGGCGACGGGCTGCGCGTCTTCGCGGCGTACGCCGACCCGGAGCATCCGCGCCTCGAGGCCGGCCGTCTCGCCGACCCGCGCGAGGTGCTCGACGTCGACCTCGGGTCGCTCCGCCGGGGCGGCACGAGCGGCCTGGCGGCGTACGACGGATCGGTCTTCTGCGTCTGCACCAACGGCCGCCACGACGCCTGCTGCGCCGAGCGCGGCCGGCCGGTCGCCAAGGCGCTCGACGCCGCCCACCCCGAGGAGACCTGGGAGGTCTCCCACATCGGCGGCGACCGGTTCGCGGCCAACATGGTCGTGCTGCCGCACGGCCTCTACTACGGGCGACTCGACCCGGTGTCGGCGATCACCGTCGCCGGCTCCCACCTCGCGGGCGAGCTCGACCTCGACCACCTCCGCGGCCGGTCGTCCTACCCGATGCCCGTCCAGGCGGCCGAGGTCCACCTGCGTCGCGACCTCGGCGTCACGCGCCGCGACGACGTCGTGTTCACCGGTCGGGTGACGGACGGTGACCTCACGACCGCGACGTTCGCGGTCGCGGGCGCGACGTACGACGTGCGGGTCCGCACCGTCCGGGCCACGACGGCGCGGCTGACCTGCAAGGCCGGCCGGGACAACCCGGTGCCGGCCCACGAGCTGGTGTCGCTCAGCCGCCGGTCCTGACCCCGGCCGGGCCCGACGGGCACACTGGGGTGATGGCCGTCACTCCCGACCACGTCGACCTCGCACCGCTCGCCGCCGCGCTGTCCGAGGGCGCGCTCGTCCTCGACGCCGAGCGGATGGACAAGTACCGCCGCGACCGGGCCCTCGACCCGGCCGCGGGTACGCCGCTCGCCGTCGTGCGCGCGACCTGCACCGCCGACGTGCAGGCGGCGGTCCGGTTCGCGGCCGAGCACGGGATCGGGGTCGTCCCGCGCGGTGCCGGCACGGGGCTCTCCGGCGGCGCGACCGCGCAGGACGGCTGCCTGGTCGTCTCGACCGAGCGGATGACCGCGATCGAGATCGACCCGACGACCCGGATCGCGGTCGTCGAGCCGGGTGCCCTCAACGTCGCGGTGAAGCAGGCGGCCGCGCAGCACGAGCTCTGGTACCCGCCCGACCCCTCGTCGTACGAGATCTGCTCCATCGGGGGCAACGTGGCGACCAACGCGGGTGGCCTGTGCTGCGTGAAGTACGGCGTCACGAGCGACTACGTGCTCGGGCTGACCGTGGTGCTCGCCGACGGGACCGCGGTCGACCTCGGCGGGCCGCGGCTCAAGGACGTCGCCGGCCTGTCGCTGACCAAGCTCTTCGTCGGCAGCGAGGGCACGCTCGGGATCGTCACCCGGGTCGTGCTGCGGCTGGTGCCCGCGCTGCAGGCGCCGTCGACGCTGGTGGCGACGTTCGGGTCGCTCGACGCCGCGACCGCAGCGGTGCTCGACCTGACCCGGCGGCTGCGGCCGTCGATGCTCGAGTTCATGGACCGGACCTCGATCAACGCCGTCGAGGACCTCACCCGGATGGGCCTCGACCGCTCGGCCGAGGCGATGCTGGTGATGCAGTCCGACGAGCCCGGCGCGCGGGCCGCCGAGGAGATCGCCGAGATGGCGAAGATCTGCGACGGTCACGGCGCGGCCGAGGTGTTCCACACCGACGACCCCGAGGAGGGCGCGGCCTTCGTCGCCGCCCGGCGGATGGTGATCCCGGCGATGGAGCCGCGCGGGTCGCTGCTGCTCGAGGACGTCGGCGTCCCCCTGCCGCAGCTGGGCGCGCTGGTCCGCGGCATCGAGCGGATCGCGGCCGAGCACGACGTCCTCATCGCCGTCGTGGCGCACGCCGGCGACGGCAACACCCACCCGCTGGTGGTCTTCGACCCCGCCGACGCCGACCAGGCCGCCCGGGCGTCCGCGGCGTACGGCGCCGTGATGGACCTGGGCATCGCGCTCGGCGGCACCATCACCGGCGAGCACGGGGTGGGCCGGCTCAAGCGACCCTGGCTCGGCGACTACCTCGGGCCCGACGTCCTCGCCCTCAACCAGCGGGTCAAGAACGCGCTCGACCCGCAGGGGATCCTCAACCCGGGCGCGGTCTTCGAGCACCACTGACCGTTTCCGTCCGTCGGTGACGGGTACCCAGAGGTGTGACCGCGGACCTCGTCTACCTCGTGGCCGGCGGCAGCCTCCTGCTGGCGATCGTGCTGCCTGCGCTGCTCGACCGGTGGGCGATCTCTGCGCCGATGGTGCTGGTCGCGGTCGGCATCGGCCTGGGGTTCACCTCGCTGCCCGACGGCATGCCCCTGGACCCGCAGGCCAACCGGGCCGCCATCGAGCACGTCACCGAGCTGGCCGTGCTGGTCGCCCTGATGGGGGTCGGGCTGGCGCTCGACCGTCCGCTGTCGTTCCGCGACCGCGGGTCCTGGCGCAAGTGGAGCTCCACCTGGCGGCTCCTCGGCATCACCATGCCGCTGTGCATCGGCGCGATCGCCCTGCTGGCGTGGGGCGCCGGCGTGGCCCCGGCCGCCGCCCTCCTGCTCGGCGCGGTCCTCGCGCCCACCGACCCGGTGCTCGCCTCCGACGTCCAGGTGGCCGGACCGCAGACCGGCGAGGACGAGGAGGTCGACGAGTCCGACGAGCTCCGCTTCGCCCTGACCTCAGAGGCCGGCCTCAACGACGGGCTGGCCTTCCCGTTCGTGTACGCCGCGATCCTGCTCGCGACCGAGGGTGCCGTGCACCACTGGGCGCTGGAGTGGGTGGGCTTCTACCTCGTCGGCAAGATCGTCCTCGGCGTGCTCGCCGGCATCGTCGTCGGTCGCGTGCTCGCGTACGTCGCCTTCCGGTCCGCCAGCCCGTCGCTCCGCGTGGCCGAGCGCGGCGAGTCACTCCTGGCGCTCGCCGCCCTGATCTCGGCGTACGGCGTCGCGGAGGTGATCGGCGGCTACGGCTTCCTCGCGGTCTTCGTCTGCGCGATGACCTTCCGCTCCGCCGAGCGCGCCCACGACTACCACGCGGCGATGCACCAGGTCGCCGAGCGGCTCGAGCGGCTCCTCACGCTCTTCGTGCTGCTCGTGCTCGGCATCGCGCTGTCCCGCGGCCTGCTCGCCAGCCTCGACTGGCGCGGCGTCGCGATCGGGCTCGGGCTGATCCTCGTCGTCCGACCTGTCGCCGGGCTGGTCGCCCTGTCGCCGATGGGTCCCTGGGAGTCGCAGCTGACCGGCCGGCAGCGCTGGGCGGCCGCGTTCTTCGGCGTCCGCGGGGTCGGCTCGATCTACTACCTCGCGTACGCCTCCGGAGAGTCGGCCGAGCTGGGCACCGACTGGCTGTGGTCGACGGTCGCCTTCACGATCGTCGCCTCTGTGCTCGTGCACGGCGCCCTCGCCTCGCCGCTGATGCGGCTCGTCGACCCAGGCCCGGACCCCGACTCGGAGCTCAGCCGAACAGCGCCATGACGTGCTTGTTGAGGTCCGGGTAGCGCAGCAGGTGCGCGCCGCCGTTGATGTCCAGGACCTCGCCGGTGATCCACGCCGCCGTGGCCAGGTAGACGGCGGCGTCGGCGATCTCCTCGGGCGTGCCGGGGCGTCCGAGCGGGGTGTTGGCGACGTAGTCGTCCTCGATCCCCGGGATGTCCATCGCCGGCTGGGTCAGCGGCGTGACGACCAGGCCGGGCGCGATCGCGTTGACCCGGATCCCGCGCGACCCGAGCTCGAGCGCGGTGACCTCGGTCAGCATGGAGAGGCCGGCCTTCGCGGCGCAGTACGGCGCGAGCCCGGCCCCCGGCTGGCGGGCGTTCAGCGAGGAGAGCGAGATGATCGTGCCGCCGGCGCCGAGCCGCTGACCGGCGTGCTTCATCACGATGAAGGCGCCCGTCAGGCAGACGTCCACCACCCGGCGCCACTCGGCGACGTCGAGGTCGGTGACCAGGCCCAGGGTCGAGACCCCCGCGCTGTTCACCACGACGTCGAGTCGGCCGTGCGAGGCGAGCACCCCGTCCAGGAACGCCGCGACCGTGGCCTCGTCGGTCACGTCGACGGCGGGCAGGTCGGCGACCTCGACCCGCCACCCCTCCGCGGCGTACCGGGTGGCGATCGCCGCACCGATCCCCGACGCTCCTCCGAACACCACCGCGATGCGGCTGGACTCCTCGCTCATGTGGACCCTCTCCCAGGTGACGCGTTAGTTGACGCGTGTCAACTTAGGGCCTAGCGTCCCCAGCGTGCTACCCACCACAGCAGTCATCGGAGCGGGCATCAGCGGGCTCACGGCCAGCAAGATGCTCGGGGACTACGGGGTGCCGTACACGACCTTCGAGGCCTCCGACCGGGTCGGCGGCAACTGGGCGTTCGGCAACCCCAACGGGCACAGCAGCGCCTACCGCTCTCTGCACATCGACACGTCGAAGCACCAGCTGTCCTTCCGGGACTTCCCGATGCCGGACGACTACCCCGACTTCCCGCACCACACCCTGATCAAGGAGTACCTCGACTCGTACGCCGACGCGTTCGGCCTGCGCGAGCGCATCGAGTTCCAGAACGGCGTGGTGCACGCCGAGCGCCTCCCCGGCGGTGGCTGGGAGATCCTCGACCAGGCGGGGCAGACCCGGCGCTTCGACCTGCTCGTCGTCGGCAACGGCCACCACTGGGACCCGCGGATGGCCGACTTCCCCGGCGAGTTCACCGGCCAGTCGATCCACTCCCACCACTACATCGACCCGTGGACGCCGCTCGACCTGATGGACAAGCGGATCCTGGTCGTCGGCCTGGGCAACAGCGCCGCCGACGTCACCGTCGAGCTGTCCCAGCGGTCGCTGCGCAACGAGGTCACGCTGTCGACCCGCAGCAGCGCCTGGATCGTGCCCAAGCTGGTCGGCGGCAAGGCCGCCGACATGAACTACCGGACCATCCCGCAGATCCCGCTGTCCTGGCAGCGGAAGGCGGCCCAGTGGGGCCAGCGCTTCACCTACTCCGACCCGACGCTCTACGGCCTGCCGGCGCCCAACCACAAGTTCTTCGAGGCGCACCCGACCCAGTCGGGCGAGCTGCCGCTGCGGCTGAAGTCGGGTGACGTCACCCCGAAGGGCAACGTGGCCCGCCTCGACGGCGAGACCGTGCACTTCGAGGACGGCACGTCGGCGGACTTCGACGTGATCATCTACGCCACCGGCTACAACCTGACCTTCCCCTTCTTCGACCCCGCGTTCCTGCACGCGCCCGACAACCGGATCGACCTCTACAAGCGGATCATCAAGCCGGGCGTCGACGACCTGCTCTTCGCCGGGTTCGCCCAGTCGACGCCGACGCTCTTCCCGTTCGTCGAGAGCCAGGCTCGGCTGATCGCGGCGTACGCCGTGGGGGAGTACGTGCCCCCGTCGGTCGAGGAGATGCAGGCGGTGATCAAGGCCGACGACGAGCTCTACATGGGCCACATGCTCGACCGACCGCGGCACACCCACCAGCTCGACTACTTCGTCTACGAGCACCAGATGCGCACCAAGGAGCTCCCGAGCGGCCGCGCCCGCGCGCAGGCACAGGGCGCGCCGGTGCTGGCGGGTCGGGCCTCGTGAACCGGGCCGCGACCAAGGGCGACGGCCGCCGCGCCGCGCTCCTCGAGGCGCTCGACCACCACCTCCGCGACGCCGGGCCGGGCGCGAGCCTCGACGCCATCAACGTCGCCGACCTCTCGCGCCGCGCGGGCGTCACGCGCTCGGCCTTCTACTTCTACTTCGACAACAAGGCGGCGGCCGTCGCCGCCCTGATGGAGGAGATGTACGACGACGCCTGGGACGCCGCCGAGCTGGACGGCGACGACGACGAGGGCATGCAGCTCCGGGTGACGAGCGCGATCCGCGCGATCTTCCGGGGCTGGTCGCACCGCACCCACATCTACCGCGCGATGCTCGAGGCCCGCGCCGGCAACCCCGCCGTACGCGAGCAGTGGGACTCCTTCCAGGAGTCCTTCGTCGTCGTGCTCGCGGCCGTGATCGAGGGCGAGCGGACCGCCGGCGTCGCGCCCGCGGGTGCCGACCCGACCGCGATCGCCACCGCGCTGCTCGACCTCAACGACCGGACCCTCGAGCGGCTGGTCCATGCGCCGGCCGACTTCGACTGGGACCGGCACGTCGAGGCGGTCGTCCACATCTGGCTGTCCAGCATCTACGGGAGGACCGCGTGAAGCACGCTGAGCTGACGTTCGTCTCCGGCGGCGTGGACTGCGCCGCCTGGCACTTCACCGGTGAGGGCGACGCGCTCGCCACCGACGCCGGCCGGCCCGTCGTCGTGATGGCGCACGGGCTCGCGGGCACCATGGACTCCGGCCTGCAGCCCTTCGCGGAGGCGCTGGCCGGCGCCGGCCTCGACGTCCTCGCCTTCGACTACCGCGGCTTCGGCGCGAGCGACGGCACTCCGCGCCAGACCGTCTCGATGGCCGGCCAGCTCGAGGACTACCGCGCCGCGATGTCGGCGGCCGCCCGGCTCCCGGGGGTCGACCCGCAGCGCCTGGTGGTCTGGGGCGTCTCGCTCGCCGGCGGCCACGCCATCTCGGCCGCAGCCGGCCGGGACGACGTCGCCGCCGTGGTGGCGCTGACCCCGCTCGTCGACGGCCTCGCCGCCGGTCGGCACGCGCTGGCGACCCACACCAAGGCCGAGATGCTCCGCTCGACGGTCGCCGGCTTCCGCAGCAAGCTCGGCAAGCCGGTGATGATGCCGGTCGTCGCCCGTCCGGGGCAGCTCGGCGCGATGACCATCGAGGGCTCCATGGACGACTACCTCGCGATCGCGGGGCCGACCTGGCGCAACGAGCTCGACGCGACCGTCGGCATGGAGCTCGGCGGCCACCGGCCGATCAAGCAGGCCGGCGACGTGACCTGCCCGGCGCTCTTCCAGGTCGCCGACTTCGACCGCAGCGCCCCGCCGCACTCCTCCATGAAGGCTGCCTTCAAGGCCCGCGCCGAGGTCCGCCACTACCCGTGCGACCACTTCGACGTGTACGCCGGCAAGCGGTGGCACGACGCCGTCGTCGCCCACCAGGTGGCGTTCCTGACCCGGGTGCTGGGTCAGGCCTGAGGGGTCAGTCCCACTCGCGGTACTCCTCGTGCGCGGCGAGGTCGCGTCCGTACTCGTCCGGAGTGGTCGGCGCGAAGACCGACAGCGCGGTGAAGCGGCCGCCAGGCTCCTGGCGGGTGAGGGCGACGCCGACGCTCGCCCAGACGTCCTCGTGCCGGTCCTCGAACCGGCGCTCCGGTGGACCGAGCACGCTGTCGGCAGCCGGGTCGAGCTCCGGCCACTCGCCCTCCAGCTTGACCACCGCGTCGTCGCGGAACCACACCTTCAGGCGGTCGAAGCCCGCCGGGGAGGTCGGCGACCAGAACGCCTCCTGGACGGGGTCGCCCAGGAAGAAGCGGACGTAGGCCTCCGGGTCGCCCCCGAGCCTGGTGACGACCCACTCTGCCGGGAGGGCCGGTGGGAGTCCGCCGAGCCTGGCCACGGTCGCGAGGTCGCGGGCCACGACGGCGTCCAGCAGCTCGGTCGCCCGGTCGTCGTCCGTCGTCATGGTGCCTTTCCGATCTTCGCCACGTCGCCCAGGAAGAAGGCTGCCATCACGTTACGGGCACCGACGATGCCGGCGAGCTTCTCGGCCTGGGCCCGCTCGCCGTACCCCCGGTACTTCGGGATGGGGTGCTCGACCCCCTCCTCGTGGAACTCGCCCTCGACCTCGCGACGCAGCGCCTCGTCGTACTTCACCGTCTCCAGGACGGTGAAGGTGAAGTACTCGACCACGCCCTCGCGCAGCGTCATCGACCCCTCCTGCTGCCCCAGGCCACCCTGGTAGGCCTTGTGCGCGGAGTGCTCGAGCGTGTGGAGGTACTCGTGGATGACGGTCTGGAAGAGGTCCCACATCTCGGTCCGGTTGGTCGCGTCGTCGTCGGCCTTGAAGCGCTGGATGTTGATCTGCCCACCGCTCGCGAACCCGGGCCAGCCCTTGTGGGTCTCGATCAGCTCGGCGTAGTGGTCCTTGACGACCTTGGCCCGGACCCGGTCGACGATCGCCTTCTCCGGGCCGCGGCTCTGGATGGCCCCGTGCTCCTTGTCGAGCTTCATCACGTCCGGGCTTCCGGTCAGGAGCTTGTCCACCCGCCACGTCGCCGACTCGTCCTGGGCGGGTTTGCCCCCTTTGGACAGCATGCTCACCTTCGTGTCCCAGCCGTCGTGGATGCCGGCCCCCTTCTTGAGCGGCGGGCCGATCGTGAACTTGCCGAAGACGGCATCCACCGCGGCCTTGGACCGGGCCGCGACCTTCTCGATGTGCGGCCACCCGACGAGGTCCTTCTCCTTGCGCTTGGCCGCCTTGCCCTTCCCGAGGGCTTCGAACTGCCAGGCCACCTCGTCCTCGATGATCTTGAGGAGGCGCGCCTCGTAGGTGCCCTTCGAGGGCAGGTCCTCGACGAAGGTCGGCAGCACGCCGCCCGGGCCGGCCTGCTGGGTGGTCTTCACCGCATTCCTCGCCGCCGCAGCGTCCTCGTCGCTCAGTGTCCGGGTCCCCTCGAGCAGGGCCGCGGGGGCCGTGCCCAGGGCGTACTCACCCGTCTTCGTCCGAACTGGTGCCTTCGATCCCTTCGCGTGA
The DNA here is from genome assembly GCF_039543825.1 of Nocardioides conyzicola. Classification (NCBI taxonomy): domain Bacteria; kingdom Bacillati; phylum Actinomycetota; class Actinomycetes; order Propionibacteriales; family Nocardioidaceae; genus Nocardioides; species Nocardioides conyzicola. The sequence goes on from NZ_BAABKM010000002.1 coordinate 2,206,620, forward strand.
CGTGCCTCGACATCGTGGGTGGTGAAGGCGGTGTCGAGCGTCGCGAAGGTCGCCGCGTCGAGCTCTCCGGTCTTCGGCAGCCTCTTCCCGTTCTGGTAGGCCTTCAGCCCGGCGGTCGTCTCCGGACCGAACGTGCCGGTGACCTCGGTCCCGATCAGGAAGTTCAGGTCCTCCAGCGCCTGCTGGATCTTCGTGACGTAGAGCCCGGTGTCTCCGGCCTTGAGGACCGCGGTCCCCGCCATCACCTGCTCGAGCAGGTAGTCGCCCTTGAACCGTGGAGCCTGGACCTTCTGGGTCTTCTCGTTGGGCTTGACCCCGGCGGCCGCCAGCTCGCGGTGCTCGATCGCGACCAGGGACCTCAGGCTGCTGAGCGCGCTGGCGCGGGCGGCCCGCCGTTGCAGCACCACCTCGTCCTCGGTGGGAGCGAGGACGAGCTTCTCCCAGTCCGCGGCGAGCTTCTCGATCTCGACGATCTTGGCGGCTCGGAGGTCGTACTGGTCCTCCGCGAGGGCGGCGTAGACCAGGGTCGCGTCGCGAAGCGCCTTCCACGCCAGGTCGTCGGTGACGAGGTCGGCGTTGGTCGCGGTGGGGTCCGCGGCCAGGGCGGTGGGCTTGCGGCGGACCGCTGCCGCCGGCTGCAAGGTGTGGGCCAGCTCGTGCGCGAGCACCCGCTCGGCGCCCGGCGAGCCGGGGTCGACGCCGGCGCCGAGGAAGACGTCGCGGCCGACGGTGAACGCCTCCGCGGAGACCAGGCGGTTGAGCCGGGCCGGCTCGTCCCCGACGTGCACCCGCACGCCGGCGAACGAGGCCCCGAACCCCTCCTCCATCCGCGCCCGGGTCGCGGCCGGCAGCGACCCGCCGGACCCGCGGAGCCGCTCGATCCGGCCGGCCACCTCCTCGGGCACCGCGCCGCCGTCGTACCCGACGGCGGGTGCGTCGCCCGGCGCCGGCGAGCGACGCAGGTGCTCGCAGCCGGGTCCGTGGACATGGCGGTCGAGCGGCGCCAGCCGGGCCAGCGCCGCGTCGGCCCTGCGGTCCGCGTCGGCCTCGGCCGGGTCCTCGGCGTGACCCACCACGAGGTCGCTCGGCCGGGCGGGGAGGGGGACCGGCGAGCGGGGGCCGTCCGGCACGGCCGAGGGCGCCGCGGTGTCCGCGCCGGCATCCGTCGGTGCGGTGACGAGCTGGAGATCCGAGTCCTCCACGACCACCCTCCCAAGCGGGTGTCACAAGGCCGTCTCCACGCTAGGACGCTCAGGCGTCGCGCGGGGGCAGAATGGCGAAACTCGTCTATTGACGAGTGTTCAATAGCGGGCGTACGGTCGGCAGCGTGACGACCCTGGACGATGTCGACCAGCTGACCACCCAGCGGTTCCGGAGGATGAGCCCCGGCAACCAGTCGAAGCTGCCGCCGGTCGACGCCAGCGGGCTGCCGGCGGGTCCGCGCTGGCCGGTGCTGATCCAGACGGCCGGGCTGCTGCGGTTCCGGCACCGGTTCCACCCCTACATGCGCCGGAAGTACGGCGACGTCTTCACCGTGCGGCTCGCCCCGGGTGGCCGGCCGCTGGTGTTCTTCACCCGGCCCGAGCACGCGAAGGAGATCTTCGCGGGCGACCCCGAGGTCTTCCACGCGGGCAAGGCCAACGGCATCCTCGGCCCGATCATGGGCGAGCACTCGCTGCTCCTCCAGGACAGCTCGCAGCACAAGCGCGCCCGCAAGCTCCTGATGCCGGCGTTCAACGGCCACGCGCTGCGCGAGTACCAGGCGCTGGTCACCGAGGTGGCCCGGGCCGAGGTCGGCCGCTGGCACGACGGCGAGGAGTTCCGCTCGCTGGACCGGATGAACGCCCTCACCCTCGAGGTGATCCTGCGCGTCGTCTTCGGCGTCACCGACGAGACCCGGCTCGCCCAGCTGCGCCCGTGCGTCAACGCCACCGTCAACATCAGCCCGGCGATCCTGCTGGGCTGGGGCTACCCCAGGCTGCAGAAGTTCGGGCCCTGGAAGCGCACCGTCGACAACCAGCGCGAGCTCGACCGGCTGATGTACGCCGAGATCCGCGAGCGGCGTACCGCTCCCGACCTGGCCGACCGCACCGACGTGCTCTCCCGCCTGATCGTCCAGGGCGAGGACGGGGACGCCCTCTCCGACACCGAGCTGCGCGACCAGCTGGTCACCCTGCTGCTCGCCGGCCACGAGACCACGGCGACCGCGCTCGCCTGGTCGCTCTATGAGGTGGGCCGCGACCCCGAGCTGCTCGCACGCTGCCGCCGCGCGGCGGCGGACGGCGACGACGACCTGCTCGACGCCGTGATGAAGGAGTCCATGCGGCTGCACCCGGTGATCCCGATGGTGGTCCGCACGTTGATGCAGCCGGCCACGATCGGCGGCTGGGACCTGCCGAAGGGCACCACCGTCGGGCCGTCGATCATCATCGCCCACCAGCGCGAGGACAACCACGAGGACCCGGAGGTCTTCCGACCCGAGCGCTTCCTCGGCCACAACCCGCCCACCAACACCTGGATCCCGTTCGGGGGCGGGGTGCGCCGCTGCATCGGCGCGGGCTTCGCGCTGATGGAGGGCGTCGCCGTGCTGCGCGAGGTGTTCGCGGCGTACGACGTCACCGCCGTCGGCGACGACGAGCCCCAGGTCCGCAACATCACCAGCGTCCCGCGGCGCGGAGCTCGGATCCGGGTCACGCGATAGGTTCGCACCTTGTGATCGACCGGCTGCGCGCGCTGCGCATGGACACCACGCCGCTGCGCGCGTCCCGCGACTTCCGCCTGCTCTTCCTGGCGGGCACGGTCTTCTACTTCGGCGCGATGGTCAGCTACGTCGCGATCCCGTTCCAGGTCTACAAGCTCACCGGCTCGAACTTCGCCGTCGGCGCGATCGGCCTGGTCGAGCTCGCGCCGATCGTCGTCTTCGGGCTGTACGGCGGTGCGCTGGCCGACCACGTCGACCGCCGCAAGCTGCTCATCTCCACCGGCGTCGGGCAGGCCGTCTTCACCGCGGTCCTCGCCTACAACGCGTTCCGGGCCGACCCGGACGTCTGGGTGATCTTCACGGTCGCGGTCGCGCTGGCCTCCTGCTCGGCGCTGCAGCGCCCGTCCCGCGAGGCGCTGTTGCCGCGCACGGTCGCCCACGACCAGCTGCCCGCCGCCAACGCGCTGTCGAGCTTCGGCATCCAGCTCGGGCTCTTGGTCGGACCGGCGGTCGGCGGCCTGCTCGCGGCGTACGTCGGGATCGGCTGGTGCTTCGTGATCGACGTGGGCGCGCTGCTGGTCGCGTCGTACCTCTACCTGCTGATGGGCTCCTACCCGCACCGCGAGAAGACGACCCCGCCGAGCCTGGCCGGCATCAAGGAGGGCATGGTCTACGCCTTCGGGCGCCGCGACCTGCTGGGGACCTACTTCGTGGACATCGTCGCGATGATGTTCGCGGCACCCGTGGTGCTCTTCCCGGCGCTCGCCGAGCAGGTCTTCGGCCAGCCGCAGCTGCTCGGCATGCTCTACACCGCCGAGGTCGTCGGCGCGATGGCCGCGACCGCGCTGAGCGGCTGGACCGCGCGGGTCCACCACCACGGGCGGGCGATCGTGCTGGCGGCGGCGACCTTCGGGGCGATGGTCGCCCTGGCGGGACTGATGCCGAACATCTGGCTGGTCGCGCTCTTCCTCGCCCTGGCCTGCGCGGCCGACATGATCTCCGGCATCTTCCGGGCGACGGTCTGGAGCCAGACCATCCCCGAGTCGATGCGCGGGCGCCTGGCCGGCATCGAGATGCTGTCCTACTCGATCGGCCCGCTCGCGGGACAGGTGCGCGGCGGCGTCACCGCCGACCTCTGGTCGGTCCGCGGCGCGGTGACCAGCGGTGGCCTCGCCTGCGTCGCCGGCGTGGGCATCACGGCCGCCTGGCTGCGCGACTTCTGGACCTACGACAGCCGCGTCGACGAGCACGCCGTCGCCGAGCGCGCGACCCGAGCGGCGGCCGGCGAGGAGTAGTTCTCCTCGCCTCGGGGAACCCTCCTCGAGAAGGCAACCGTCGAGACGTCCTCGACCGGTGACCAGCAACCATCAGGTGCCTCGAACCGAAGGCACCGCATGCTGCGTCGACGTCCGATCATCACTCCCTCCAGGATCGCGCGGGCGGCTGTCGGGGCCTGCGCGCTCCTCGTGGTCGGGCCGTTCGCGCCGACGCCGTACGCCGCTGCGGCAGCACCGGCCACGTTCGTCGACCTCGGCAGCGCCGCGTCGTACTCGGTGCTCGCCGGTGCCGGCGTGACCAACACCGGCACCGCGACGGTGCTCGCCGGCGACCTCGGGCTCAGTCCCGCGGGCGCGATCGCCGGGTTCCCACCTGGCACCACCCAGGGCGTGATCCACGACAAGGACGCTGCCGCAGCCACCGCGCAGGAGGACCGGCAGGCGGCGTACGACGCCGCGGCCAGGCAGACCGGCGGCACCCCGTTCGCGGGCGACCAGGCCGGGGCGGTCTTCAAGCCCGGTGTCCACACGAGCACCGCGGCCGTCACGAACACCGGCACGATGACGCTCGACGCCGACGGCGACTCCAGTGCCGTCTTCGTCTTCCAGGTCGGCGCGGCCTTCAGCTCGGCTGCCGCGAGCAAGATCGTCGTCACCGACGGCGCGCTCGCCAACAACGTCTACTGGCAGGTGGTCGGGGCGGTGTCCTTCGGCGCCGGGGCCAAGGTCGTCGGGACCTTCCTCGGTGCGGGCGCGATCTCGTTCGGCGAGGGCGCCTCGATCAAGGGCCGGGCGCTGACGCCCTCCACCGTGGGGCTGGCCAACAGCCCGTTCGCCAGAGCCAAGGACGATCTCACCGCTCCGGTGGTCACCATCGACGGCGGAGCGGCCCGCTCCACCAACGACCCGACGCCGGCGATCGCGGGCACGACCGACGAGCCGGCGGTCACGGCGGTGTCGGTCACGGTGGCGGGCCAGTCGCTGACCACCACGGTCGGGGCCGGGGGAGCCTGGAGCGTCAGCACATCTGCTCTCCCCGCCGGCGCCCACATCCTGACCGCGTCGGTCACGGACGGCTCCCGCAACACGGGCACCGCCCAGCAGGTCCTGACGATCGACGTGACGGCGCCGCAGGTGATCATCAGCGGGGGCGCCCACCGGTCCACCAACGACCGGACCCCCGCCGTCGCCGGCACGAGCGACGCGCCGACCGGCACCACGGTGAGCGTGGACGTGGGCGACCAGACCCGGACCGCCACGGTGGCGGCGGGCGGAGCCTGGAGCGTCCAGGCCACAGCCCTCACCGAGAACTCGCACCAGGTCGTCGCCTCCATCGATGACGTCGCCGGCAACACCGGCACGGCGACCCAGGTCCTCACCGTGGACGTCACGGTGCCGGTCGTGGCCATCGACGGCGGGGCGAGCAGGTCGACGTCGGACACGTCCCCGTGGACCTACGGCACGACCGCCGAGAAGGCAGGCACGATCGTGAACGTCAGCGTGGGCAGCCAGGACCTCACCGCCACGGTGCACGCCGGCGGCACCTGGGGCGTCAGCGCGGCCTCCCTGCGCGACGGCCGCTACCGGGTCGTGGCCTCGGTGACGGACGCCGCGCAGAACACCGGCACCGCGACCCAGGTGCTCACCATCGGCAACCCGGGGCCGAGCGACCCCGGCTACCGCTACCAGCCCGACGCAGCCATCCGCGTGACCAACGGCTCCTTCGTCGGTGTCGGCAGCTACGCCGCCGGCCAGCGGGTGGTCGACCAGCTCGCGAAGCACGCTCGTCGAGCCACCTTCCAGGTGCGGCTGACCAACCGGGGTGACGCGCCCGACGCGATGGCGCTGCTCGGGACACCACGGAGCAAGAAGTTCACGGTCGCCTACCTCGTCGGCACCCACGACGTGACGCGCGCGGTCACCGCGGGCACCTACCGGACCAGGAGCCTCGCGCCGGGCACGTCGATGCTGGTGACCGTCAAGGTCTCGAGGACCAAGGCCGCCCGGGTCGGTGACAGCCGGTCGTTCCGGGTCCGGGCGACGTCCTCGCACGCATCGGCACGCCGTGACACCGTGGTCGCCGTCGTACGGCGCTGAGAGGGAACCCGATCGCGCCACCGTGAAGGGCGACCGCTGACTCAGGCCTGCTCGGCGAGCCAGGTCTCGAAGCTCGGGCCGCGCAGCAGGGCGTCCGGTCCGGGCAGCATCGCGCCCTTGGCCAGGCTCTCGGGTGCCGGGACGGCCTCGACCCGCACGTCCTCGCCGGACCTCTCGACGAGACGGCGCACCTGGTCGACCAGGTTCTCCTGGTGCGGCCCGGCGAGCTCGACATCGCCCTCGATCACGCCGGTGGCGACGTCGAGGAGCATCTGGACGATCTCACCGGTCGCGACCGGCTGGGTGGGGACGTCGATGATCGAGGCGACGCCGTCCTGGGTGTTCCACTGCAGCATCTGGGAGGCGAAGTCGAGGAACTGGGTCGCCCGGAGTACCACCACGCCCGGAGCCGTCGCCCGGTAGGTCTGCTCCTGGTCGAGCTTGGCGACGTAGTAGTCGTAGTCGGGGCTGCGGTCGACGCCGACGATCGAGAGCACGACGGTGCGGCGTACGCCGGCCGCCGTCGCGGCGGTGCCGATGGTGCGCGCGACGGTCGGGAAGAAGGTGGCCGCCTGGTCGAGCGGACAGGCCGTCACGTCGACGACGGTGTCGACGCCGGCGAGCGCGGCCTCGAGCTCGGGGCCCGGCGCGAGCAGGTCGAAGCCGGTCTCGCGGGCGATCTCCACGACCTCGTGACCTTCCTTGCGGGCGAGGGCGGTGAGCTGGGAGCCGATGCGGCCGGTGGCGCCGGCGATGGCGATCTTCATGGTGGTCTCCTCTGCGAATTTAACGCGGATAGTAGATATCCGTGATTAGAGCACAGAACGCGGACACTTGTCATCCATGATTCGCGTAGGATGCCGCCATGAAGATGTCCGGGGGCGTGGAGTGGGCCGTGCACTGCTGCGTGGTCCTCAGCGAGGCCGAGGGTCCGGTGCCTGCGCAGCGGCTCGCCGAGTTCCACGGCATCTCGCGCACCTACCTGGCCAAGCACCTGCAGGCGCTCTCGCGAGCGGGCATCGTCAGCTCGACCGAGGGACGGGTCGGCGGCTACGTGCTGACCCGGCCGGCCGACCAGGTGACCGTGCTCGACATCGTGCTCGCCGTCGACGGCCGCGAGCAGGCCTTCCGGTGCACGGAGATCCGGCAGAACGGTCCGCTCCCCGCCACCGGTGCCGTCTGCGAGAAGCCGTGCGGCGTCGCCCGGGTGATGTACGCCGCCGAGCAGGCCTGGCGCTCCTCCCTGAAGGAGGTGACCGTCGCCGACCTCGCCGCGTCCGTCACGGCCGACGTCGGGGCCGGCACGTTCCCGGCGCTGCGCGGCTGGCTCGCGGGTGACGCCGTCTAGGACCTCCACGCCGCCCAGGCGAGGCAGGCGAGCGCGCCGGTCGAGGTGAGGGTGCGCACGACGTTCCACCGCACCCACGCGGTCTCGAAGTCGGCGCGCGAGCCGCCCGCAGCGAGCGCGTCGTTGAGCGGGATGTTGCCGACGGCGGTGACGGCCACGGTGCCCAGCGCGAGCGCGAGCCCGGCGATCGCCCAGCCGCGGGCGCCGGACCCGGTGGTCGCGACGGCGACCGCGGCGAGGGCCGGGGCGCCGAGGAAGGTCAGCATGAAGACCGGGTTCACGATCGCCACGTTGATGTGGTTCATCGACGACGTGAACGTGTGGTCGTCGGTGCGGGCCAGGCCGGGCATCACGCCGCTCGCCCAGGTGTAGTAGGTCCCGGCCTGGAGGCCGGCGGCGACGGTGGCAGCCAGCAGGACGGGTCCGCGGACGGTGTCGAGGAGATCGCTCATGGAACCAGCAGACCGCGGATCGGTGAGACGATCCATCGTCGTACGGCGCTCTTCCATACGCGAGCGTCCAGGTCTACCGTGACGACATGGACGGACTGGCCGCGCTCCTCGACGGACCCCGCGCCCGCGGCGCGTTCCTGCTGCGCTGCCTGATGGACCCACCGTGGGCGGTGCGGCTCGAGGACGAGTCGCCGCTGTCGCTGACGGCCGTCGTGCGGGGCGGGTTCTGGGCGATCCCGGACGTGGGGGAGCCGTTCCGGCTCGAGGCCGGCGACGTCGTGATCGGCCTCGGGCCCGACCACTGGACGATCGCCGACTCCCTCGCGACCGAGCCGCAGGTCGTGATCCACCCCGGCCAGCACTGCACGACGCTCGACGGGCAGTCGCTCGAGGAGGAGATGCACCAGGGCGTGCGCAGCTGGGGCAACAGCGCCACCGGCGAGACGGTGATGCTCACCGGCGCCTACCTCTTGGAGGGCGAGGTGAGCCGTCGGCTGCTGCGGGCGCTGCCGCGCTTCGTCGTGCTCAGCGAGCGTGAGCTCGGCTCACCCCTGGTCGCCCTGCTCGCCGACGAGATCGTCAAGGACGACCCGGGCCAGGACGCCGTGCTCGACCGCCTGCTCGACCTCCTGCTGATCGCCGTCCTGCGAGCGTGGTTCGCGCGGCCCGAGGCCTCGCCTCCCGCCTGGTACGCCGGGCAGGGCGACCCCGTCGTCGGTCCGGCGCTACGGCTGATGCAGCACCACCCCGAGCACCCGTGGACCGTCGCCGAGCTGGCCACGGCCGGCGGGGTCTCCCGCGCCGCGTTCGCCCGGCGCTTCAGCGACGTCGTCGGTGAGCCCCCGATGGCGTTCCTGACCGGCTGGCGCCTGGCGCTCGCCGCCGATCTGCTGCGCGAGCCCTCGGCCACGCTGGCGACGGTCGCCCGGCAGGTCGGCTACTCCACGCCGTTCGCCCTGAGCACCGCCTTCAAGCGGGCGTACGGCGTCAGCCCGCGCGACCACCGCGCGCTGGTGGCCTAGCGGATCGTCCCGACCCCGGGGATGAGCGGCAGGTCGAGGGCGGTGACCCAGCCCGCGGGCAGGTCGTTGACGGCGGGTACGGCGTTGAGCGCGCGCAGCCCGGTGGCCAGGCACCCGGCGACCGCCGGCGCCCGGCCCGACCCGTCGGTGAAGCGGAACGCCGTCTCCTGGGTGATCGACGGCGAGCCGTGGATCTCGACCTTGTAGACGTCGTCGGCCGAGCCGGCCGGCCAGTCCGGTGCGGCGTCGAGGCCGATCCGGTTGACGTGCTCCAGGGAGATGACCTCGCGGCCCTGGAAGACGCCGTTGATCGTGAAGCGGATGGCGGCCACGTCGCCCGCGGAGATGACGCCCTTGGCCGTCGTGCGGTCGGTCGGCGTCACCCACTTCTCCCAGGTCGTGGTGATGTCGTCGAGCTCGATGCCGGCGGCGTGCGCGATCATCGGGACGGTCGCACCCCAGGCCATGATCAGCAGCTCCGGGATCTCCAGCAGCGGCGTGAAGTCGGGCGAGCGGCCGATGCCCATCTCGTCCTCGTAGTCGCCCTCGTAGTCGGTGTAGTCGAGCAGCTCCGACGCGCGCACGGAGTCGACCCGGCCGCACAACCCCATCAGGGTCAGGGGAAACAGGTCGTTGGCGAAGCCCGGGTCGATGCCGGTCGTGAAGCAGGAGGCGTTACCGGCGGCGCACGCCTCCGTGATCGGGTCGACCCAGTTGGCCGGGATCTGCTGCATCGTCGGCCACACCCACGGGGTCATCGCGGTCGAGCAGACGTCGATGCCGGCCCGCAGGAAGGCGGACATCACGCGGATGTTGTCGTCGGCGTACTGCGCCGTCGGTCCGTAGTGCACCAATGCGTCCGGCTCCAGGGCGATGAGCTCCTCGACGGAGTCGGTCGCGATCACCCCGGTCGGCGCGATGCCGCAGATGGTGCCGGCGTCGACGCCGACCTTGGCCGGGTTGGAGACGCCGACCCCGACGAGCTCGAAGACCGGGTGGTCGACGATCTCGGCGATCACCATCGACCCGACCACACCGGTGCCCCACACGACCACGCGCTTCTTGTCCATGACGTCCTATCGGTCGAAAGCGGCGCGGACCCGGTCCTCGGTGAGGCCGTAGTCCTTGAGCGTGTACGTGTGCGAGGGCTTGGCCTTGCCCTGCTTGGACTCCTGGTCGATCTCCTCGATCGCCGCCTGCACTTCGGGGGTCCAGTCGAGACCGAACTGGTCGTAGACCCGCCGGGTCACTCCGAGCGGGTCGGTCACCAGGTCCTTGAAGGCGATGTCGATGAACTGGTCCTGGTTGTACGCCGGCCGCGCGTCGTGGAACGCGTGGAAGGCCCGGGACCAGAGGTCCAGCTGGGTGTGGCCGATGACGCCGCCGACGTACGTCGAGCTGTGGCCGACCGTCGTCTCCGCGGACAGCGAGCACGACGACGCGATGCAGGTGACCGGGTCGCGGTGCGTGTAGATGATCAGGGCGTCGGGATAGACGGTCATCAGCGCGTCGAGTGCCGTCATGTGCGACGGGTTCTTCAGGATCCAGCGCTTGCCGACGTCGTTGAGCCCGACGAGCTGCAGGTTCTCCTTGTGCCGCGCGTAGGCGTCGGTCCAGTCCTGCTGCTTGAGCCACTCGGTGTAGCGCGGCAGGTTGGCCAGCGACTCGTAGGAGTTGGACTTGCCGGTCTGCCGCAGCAGCCGCCAGCACTCCTCGACCGTCGTGGCATCCATGTAGTGGATCCCCATGAACTCGGGGGACTCGACGTGGTGCGCCGAGAACGCCTGCTGCATGGCGGTGAAGATCGGGTCCGACTCCCACGTCTCCCGCGGCGGCCGGGGCTGGGGGTACTGCGTCAGCCACATCTCCAGGCCCTGCGAGCCCGGGTCCGCGTGCAGGTAGCGGTGCAGCGCCGTGGTGCCGGTCCGCGGCAGCCCCATCAGGAAGATCGGTCGCTCGATGGGGACGTCGACGTGCTCCGGGTGCGCGGTGAACTGTGCCTGCGTGAGCAGCACCCCGACCAGCGCCGACTTCACCTCGGAGCGCTGGAAGTAGTTGCCGCGCGGCGTCAGCCCGGCCTCCGGCGAGCTCAGGTCCTCGGTGAGGACCCGCAGGCCCTCCTCGTGGGCGGTCCCGCCGAAGTCGGACATGCCGGTCGTCCGGACGGCCGCCGCGACGATGTCGTCGTACGACCCGACGTCCGGGCGCTCCCGCACCATGATGTTGTCGCTCATGAGGTGGCCACCGTCAGCTGTGGAACTCGCCGCAGTCGACGGTCAGCATCTGACCCGTGACCGCGGAGGCCAGGTCGCTGGCGAGGAAGAGCGTCGCGCGGGCGACCTCCTCGGAGGAGGCCAGCCGCTTGAGGTCGGTCGGCGCGGCCTTCTCGGCGTACACCTGCTCGTGCGTCTTGTCCTCGACCGCCCCGAGGAAGTCGAAGTAGCCGCGGTTGACGTCCTCGTAGATGTACGACGGCGCGACGCTGTTGACGCGGATGCCGCGCGGCCCGAGCTCGGTCGCGAGCGACGAGGCGAGGTGCTCGAGCGCGCCCTTGGAGAGCTTGTAGCCGGCGTACTCGGGCTGCGAGGAGAAGGAGACGCAGGAGTTCAGCATGATGATCGAGCCCTTCGACTCCGCCAGGGCGTCGGCGAAGAGCGCCGAGAGCCGCAGCGGGGCGAAGACGTTGGTCTCGTTGACCTTCGCGAGCTTGCGCGGGCTGATCTGGGTGATCGGGTCCATCGGCGGGATCGTGAAGGCGTTGTTGATGACGCAGTCGACGCGGCCGAACGCCTCGAGCGTCCTGTCCCGCAGGTTGACCCGCGAGTCCTCGTCGGTCACGTCGGTGACCACGCTGACGACCTTCACCCCGTGGCCCTCGAGCTCCGCCTGCAGCTCGAGGAGCCGGGACTCCGTGCGGCTGGCGATCACGAGGTCGGCACCCATCCGGGCGGCCTCGTCGGCGAGGGACCGGCCCAGGCCGGGGCCGATGCCGGAGATGACGACGACCTTCCCCTTCAGCAGCGGGACGGCGCTGTAGCGCTCCTCGATGGAGGTGTCGTGGGCCTCGGCGTATCCAAGTTCGGTGGTCACGCCCACAGAGTAGAACCTGTTCCAGTTTTGGTCGAGAGCGCGTCAGAAAACTGGTCCAGAGGGGTTTTCCAAGCCGTGTGACGTGTGTAACACTCACGACCGAGCGATCGCTCGGTCGGGTTTGAGGAGGGAATATCGTGACGGTTGGAGTGGAGTCGCCACCGGCTCAGGTGGCAGCCGAGTTCCAGGGCTGGCTGGACTCCTTCGCGAGGGCGATGGAGAACGCCGACGCGGCCGCGGTGGCGGACGCGATCGACCCGGACTGCTGGTGGCGCGACCTGCTCGCGCTCAGCTGGGACCTCGGGACCTACCACGGCACCGAGCGGATCGCCGGCCTCCTGGACGACCACCTCAAGTCGGCCGCGGTGACCGACGTGGCCCTGGTGGCCGACTTCGGCCCGCGGTTCGTCGCCGAGGAGGACGGCCCCGGCACGATCGAGGGCTTCTTCACCTTCCAGACGCCCCGCGCCTGGTGCCGCGGCGTCGCCCGGATCCGCCAGGTCGACGGCGTCTGGCGGGCGTGGACGGTGATGACCGGGGCGGAGGACCTGAAGGGTCACGAGCGGGCTCTCGGCCAGCGCCGGCCCACGGGACCGCGCCACGAGACCGGTGCCACGACCCAGCGCAACTGGAAGGACAAGCGGGAGGCGTCGGCGACGTACGCCGACCACGACCCCGACGTCGTGATCCTGGGCGCGGGCCAGGGCGGCCTGGCGCTCGCGGCCAACCTGCGGCTGATGGGCGTCGACGCCCTGATCCTCGAGAAGAGCGAGCGCGTCGGCGACGGCTGGCGCAAGCGCTACCACTCGCTCGTGCTGCACGACCCGGTGTGGGCCGACCACCTGCCCTACCTGCCCTTCCCGCAGTCCTGGCCGATCTACTCGGCGAAGGACAAGATCGCTGACTGGTTCGAGTTCTACGCGCAGGCGATGGAGCTCAACGTGTGGTGCAGCGCCGACATGACGAGCGCGTCGTACGACGAGGGCACGCGCACCTGGACGCTCACGGTGCGGACGCCGGAGGGCGAGCGCACGCTCACCACCCGCGATGTCGTCCTCGCGACCGGGGCCGCCGGCGAGCCGAACGTCCCCGACTTCCCGGGGAGGGAGACCTTCGGCGGCACGGTCTACCACTCGAGCCAGCACCGCTCCGGCGGCGACTGGTCGGGCAAGAAGGCGATCGTGGTGGGTGCCTGCAACAGCGGGCACGACATCGCGCAGGACCTCCACGAGGCCGGCGCGCAGGTCACCCTCGTGCAGCGGTCCTCGACCCACATCATCAGCCAGGAGCACGGCATCCCGGCGATCTTCGGCGCCAACTTCACCGAGTCCGGGCCGCCGACGGAGTACGCCGACCTGCTGGCGTCCGCGTTCCCGTGGCCGCTGGTGCTCGAGGCCGCCAAGCAGGGCGTCCGCGACACGGCCGAGAAGGACGCCGCGCTGCTGGCCTCGCTCGAGGCCGTCGGGTTCAAGCTCAACGACGGCCCGGACGGGACCGGGCTGATGGGCTTCGCGCTGGCGAAGGGCGGTGGCTACTACATCGACGTCGGTGCCTCCGGTCTGATCGCGACCGGCCAGATCGCGCTCGCCCAGGGGTCGGGTCTCGCGGAGTTCACGCCGACCGGGATCAGGTTGGCCGACGGCCGTGAGCTGGACGCCGACCTGGTCGTGCTCGCGACCGGCTACTCCAACATGCGGGAGACGGCCCGGCGCCTGTTCGGCAGCGAGGTCGCCGACAAGCTGCCGCTCGTGCTCGGCATCGGCGAGGACGGGGAGATCGGCGGGCTCTACCGACGTACCGGCCAGGACGGGTTCTGGTACATGGGCGGACCGCTGGCCTGGGTCCGCGTCTACTCCAAGCACCTGGCACTCCAGATCGCTGCCGACCAGGCCGGGATCTCACCCTGACTTTCTCGGGGCTGTGCACCAACCCTGACCGCAGCTGGTCAGGTCCGACCGTTCCACGGTCATCCGATGAGGGCTGCCCCCAGCGCTCACGCATGCCCGGACCGCGAGGCCCGGGCGCTTCATCAAAGGAGAAGTGATGCAAGTCAGCAGCAAGAGGACGAGGTCCGGCCTCGGCGTCGTGGCGATCCTGTGCGGGCTCAGCCTGGTAGCGGCCGGCTGTGGCGGGGATGGCAGCGACTCGGGTGACAAGGGATCGGGAGGCGGCAAGAAGCTCGTCTACTTCATGGCGCCGAACACGACGCCGACCCGCTACATCGAGCAGGACGGCCCGGACTTCAAGAAGGCGCTGGAGGCGCTCGACCCCGACATCGAGGTCAAGTTCGTCAACGGCGGTGGCGACTCGGCGACCCAGCTCGGCCAGGCCAACTCGGCGATCTCGGCCGGCGCCAAGGCGCTCGTCGTCGTGGCCGCCGACCCCAACACCAGTGCCGGCCTCCTGCAGGCCGCCGACGCCGCCAAGGTGCCGGTGATCGGCTACGAGAACCCGCCGCTCAACGGACCCATGTACGCGCAGGTCATCTTCGACCCCTACAAGGTCGGCGTCCAGCAGGGTGAGTACTTCAAGAGCCAGGTCGAGGCCGGCGCCTTCGGTGACGGTGCGGTCGACCTGGCCCGTCAGTACGGCAACAAGGGCGACGTCTACACGACCGAGATGCTGAAGGGGCAGGACGAGGTCCTCAAGCCGCTCATCGACGACGGCACGATCAACGTCGTGTGCGAGGACTACATCAAGAACTGGGACCCGGCCGAGGCGCAGAAGGCCGCCGAGCAGTGCCTGACCAAGACCTCCAACAAGGTCGACGCGTTCCTCGGGTTCTACGACGGCAACGCGTCCGGCATCATCGCCGCGCTCAAGGGCAAGGACGTCAAGATCCCTGTGTACGGCGGCCAGAACCCCGAGCTGACCGGGCTGCAGTACATGCTGACCGGCGACCAGGAGGACGACGTCCTCAAGGCCTTCTCGGTAGAGGCCGAGGCGGCCGCCAAGATCGCGCTCGCCGCGATCAACGGCGAGGACCCGCCGTCCGACCTGGTCAAGGACGTCGTCAACAACGGCACCGACGACATCCCGACCGCCAAGCTCGACACCACGCTGATCCACCTCGAGGACGGCAAGGACCCGGGCGAGGTCGTCCAGCAGGCCGTCGACCTCGGCATCTTCAGCTGGGAGCAGATCTGTGACGGCGGCCCGGCCGCCGACACGCCCACCTGCAAGGAAAAGGTCGGCTGACCTACCGCGACCGGGGTGGCCGCCCGTCCGGGCGGCCACCCCTCACGAAGGAGGAACACATGCGCGACGTCGCCGAGGAGCCGTTGCTCGAGCTCAGCCAGGTGTCGAAGTACTTCGGTGGTGTCCGTGCCCTGCACGACGTCGACCTGCGGCTCTACCGGGGCGAGGTCGTCGGTCTCGTGGGCGACAACGGCGCCGGGAAGTCGACCCTCGTCAAGGTGATCTCGGGCGTCGAGCACCCCGACTCGGGCGAGATCCGGGTCCGAGGGGAGTCGATCCGGCTGGAGACCCCCCGCGCGGCCCAGGCCGCCGGTGTGCACACCGTCTACCAGGACCTGTCGCTGTGCGACAACCTCGACGCGGTGCGCAACGTGTTCCTCGGCCAGGAGGTCGCGGGCGGCGTGCTGCGCGGCCGCCGACTGGACCGGCACCGCATGGAGACGGAGGCCGCTGCGCTGCTCGACAGCCTCGCGGTCAAGATCCGCTCCCTGGTGACGCCGGTCGGGGGGCTGTCCGGGGGGCAGCGCCAGGGCATCGCCATCGCGCGTGCGCTGATCTCCGACCCCAGCCTCGTCCTGCTCGACGAGCCGACCGCCGCGCTCGGCGTCTCGCAGCGCACCGAGGTGCTCGAGCTGATCGTCCGGCTCCGGGCCCAGAACCGCGGAGTCCTGGTGATCTCCCACGACCTCAAGGACGTCCAGGAGGTCGCCGACCGGGTCGTGGTCATGCGCCTGGGCAGCAAGGTCGCCGAGTTCGGGCGCGGCGACTACTCGTCCGGCGACCTGGTCGCCGCCATCACCGGAGCCCACGAGGCTCCTCGGGACAACGGAGAAGTGCGATGACCGCCGCCACCAGCGACAACCCGCGTACGCCGTTGTCCTTCCGCATCGTCGCGGGACTGAGCGGGCCCTACCGCAGCATCCCGGTGCTGTTCGTCCTCGCGCTGATCTGGATCTACTTCTACTCGCAGAACTCGGCGTACCTCACGTCCAACAACATCAGGAACCTGTCGCTGCAGATCGTCACGACGGCCATCCTCGCGCTCGGGGTGGTGTTCGTGCTGCTGGTCGGCGAGATCGACCTGTCCTCCGCGATGCTCTCCGGGGTGTGCGCGACCGTGGCCGCCCAGCTCGCCATCAAGAGCGGCTGGCCGCTCTGGCTCGCCATCCTCGGCGCCGTCGCCGTCGGCCTGCTCTTCGTGTTCGCCGAGGCGTTGATCATCATCTTCGGGGTGCCGTCGCTGATCGTGACGCTGGGCGGGATGGTGATCCTGCAGGGCCTCCTGCTGGTCGTCCTGCCGCCCGAGTTCACGATCAACATCGGCGGCACCGACATGGCCAAGATCTCGTCCACCTACATCCCGGCGGGCTGGAGCTTCGCGCTCGCCGGCCTGGGCTGGCTGCTCTACTGCGTGGCGCGCTACCGCAGCCACCGGCAGCGCGGCGCCGCCGCGACGTCCTCGACGTTGGTCTCGGTCGGCGTGCCCGCGCTCATCAGCGGCGTGGTGATCGCCGCGACGGTGGCCGTGCTGAGCCCCGAGCAGGGGATCCCCCTGCCGGTGCTGATCCTGGTCGCGATGCTGCTGATCGCGTCGTACTTCACCAGCCAGACCCGGTACGGCGCGCACCTGTACGCCGTCGGCGGCAACCGCGAGGCGGCGCAGCGCGCCGGCATCCCGGTCTCCCGGATGGTCGTCCACTCCTTCCTGGTGCTGGGCGTCTGCTCGGCGGTGGCCGGCGTCGTCGAGGCCTCACGCCTGCTGGCGGTGTCGAACTCGTCGGGCGGCGGACCCTTGATGCTCAACGCGATCGCCGCGGCGGTCGTCGGTGGTGCCAGCCTCTTCGGCGGCCGCGGCACGGTGTGGGCCGCGCTCCTGGGGGCACTGGTGATCGGGTCGATCAACAACGGCGTCCAGCTGCTCGGACTGTCCACCGAGGTGCAGAGCTTCGCGACCGGTGGCGTCCTTATCCTTGCCGTTGCGATCGACGTCGTGATCACCCGCGGGTCGCTGCTGCCGAACCGACGATGATCAGCCAGACGAGAGGTGCGAGTGAGCGGGGAGGTGTGGACGTGACTGTCGAAGCTGGGTGGATGCCCACGGACGAACAGATTGATGGCTCGCGGGTGGTCCACTTCGCCCGGTGGCTGGGAAGCCAGGGCATCGTCACGCTCGACGACCCCCGTGACTACCGCGAGCTCCAGGCGTGGTCGGCCGCCGAGCCGGCTCGCTTCTGGGAGGCGGTGACGGTCTACTTCGGCGTCGACTTCGGGGCCAAGGCCGCCGAGGTGCTGTCGTCGCGCGAGATGCCCGGGGCCCGGTGGTTCCACGGCTCGTCGATGAACTTCGCGCGGGAGATGCTCAAGCACGGGGACGCCGAGCGGGACGCCATCGTCCTGGTGCGGGACGACGGCCACCGCGAGTCGGTGACCTTCGGCCAGCTGCGCGAGCAGGTCGCCGCCGTGGCGGGTGCCCTGGCCGACCGCGGCGTCGGGCAGGGCGACCGGGTGGTCGCCTACCTGCCCAACTGCATCGAGGGCGTCGTCGCCTTCCTGGCCTCCGCCACCATCGGTGCGGTCTGGTCGCAGACGGGCATGGACTACGCGCCGACCGCGGCCATGGACCGCCTCGGACAGCTCGACCCGACCGTGCTGATCGCGGGGACCGGCTACCTCTTCAAGGGGGTGCAGCAGGACCGGAGGGACGCCGTCGCCGAGCTCCGCGTGCTGCTGCCGGTGGACGCGCTCGTCGTCTCGATCGAGACCGGTGGCGTGCCGCGCGACGACACCACGCCGTACGACGTCACCTGGGAGCAGCTCCAGCACTTCAGCAAGCCGGTGACGACCGCGGTCAACGTGCCGTTCGACCACCCGTTGTGGGTGCTGTTCACCTCGGGCACCACCGGCCGGCCCAAGGGCATCGTCCACGGTCATGGCGGGGCCCTGCTCGAGCAGCTGATCTCCCCCGGCTTCCACATGGACCTCGGCGAGGGCGACGTCTTCTTCTGGTTCACCACGCCCAACTGGATGATGTGGAACGCCCAGATCTGCGGGCTCCTCCACGGCGCCACGATCGTGCTGTACGACGGCAGCCCCACGCACCCCGACACCGGGATGCTGTGGCGGGTGGTCGAGGAGCTCGGGGTCACCGTCTTCGGCACCAGCCCGGGCTACCTGCAGGCGAGCGCCCGCGACGGGCTCGAGCCCGGCCGCGACCAGGACCTGACCGCCCTCAAGCTGATCGGCGTCACGGGCTCGGTCCTGCCCGCCAGCAGCAACCAGTGGGTTCGCGACCACGTCGGCGCCGACCTCCAGCTCGGCTCGATGAGCGGCGGCACCGACATCGTCGGGATCTTCGTCGCCAGCGCCCCCAACCTGCCCGTCTACGACGGCGAGATCAGCGGTCCGGCCCTCGGGGTGGCGCTGGAGGTCTGGAACGAGCACGGCAACCGGCTGCCGCCCGGCGAGACCGGCGAGATGGTCATCACCCAGCCGATGCCCTCGATGCCGATCGCCTTCTGGGACGACCCGGAGGGCGAGCGCTACCGCGACGCGTACTTCGACGTCTTCCCGGGCGTGTGGCGCCACGGCGACTCGATCACGATCACCGAGCGCGGCACCATCGTGATCCACGGGCGGACCGACTCGACGCTCAACCGCAACGGGGTGCGGCTCGGCAGCGCCGAGATCTACGAGGCCGTCGAGTCGCTGCCGGAGGTGACCGACAGCCTCGTCGTGGGCGTCGAGCTGGCCGAGGGTGGCTACTGGATGCCGATGTTTGTCGTCGCCGACGCGGCGGGGGACGAGGACGCGCTCCGGGCGCGGATCGTCGAGACGATCGCCGGCCGGACCTCGCGTCGCCACGTGCCCGACGAGATCATCCTGGTGCCGAGCCTGCCGCACACGCGCACGGGCAAGCGCCTCGAGGTCCCCGTCAAGCGCATCCTGCAGGGCGCCGTACCGCGACGGGTCGCGAGCATGGGCGCCGTCGACGACGTCGAGGCGCTCAAGTGGCTGATCGACTTCGCCAACAAGCGCAACGGCGTCTCCGACGTCTCCCGGATCCTCCCCACGGACGCGTACGACGACTGGCGCATCTACCACGAGCAGGACCTGCCGCGGGTGCTCAGCGCGGCGCTCGACGTCTTCGCCGAGAAGGGCTACCACGGCACGACGACGCGCCAGCTGGCCGACCGGTCGGGGCTGTCGGTGCCGGGGATCTACCACCACTACAAGTCGAAGCAGGACATCCTGCTCGACCTGATGATGGTGATCGTCGACGAGCTCATCGAGCGCAGCCGCTTCGCGATCGCGGAGGCCGCCGACGAGCCGCGCGCACAGTTCGACGCCCTGGTGTCGAGCATGCTGCTCTTCCACGTCTACCGCCGCAAGGGCGCGATCGTCTCCACGAGCGAGCTGCGCAGCCTGGAGCCGGGCAACCGCCGCAAGTACCTCGAGCGGCGCGACGAGCTGCAGGCCATGCTCGACGGGATCATCGACCGGGGTGTCTCGACCGGCACCTTCGACACGCCCTACCCGGGCGACGCCGGCCGGGCGATCGCGTCGATGTGTGCGGGTGTCGCCACGTGGTACCGACCGGAGGCGCCGCTCAGCTTCGACCCGCTGCTCGACCGCTACCTCTCGATCGCCGAGGCGATCGTGGGAGTCCGCTGATGGGCCGCGTCGAGGGCAAGGTCGCCCTGATCACGGGAGCGGGACGCGGTCAGGGGCGCAGCCACGCGATCCGTCTGGCCGAGGAGGGCGCGTCGGTCATCGCCTTCGACATCTGCGCCCCCGTCGCGTCGGTGAGCTATCCGATGGCGAGCCGCGACGACCTCGAGGAGACGTGCGAGCTCGTACGCGCGGCCGGCGGCGACGTCTGCTCCGCGGTGGTCGACGTCCGCGACTTCGAGACGCTCTCGAGGGAGCTCGCGGCGGGCATCGAGTCCCTCGGAGGGCTCGACATCGTGGTGACCAACGCCGGGATCGCCAGCTACGCACCGGGGCACGAGATCTCGGAGGCCGCGTGGCAGGAGATGATCGACATCAACCTGACGGGCACCTGGCACACCATCAAGGCGGCGGTGCCGCCCCTGGTCGCCGCCGGCCGCGGCGGCTCGATCGTGCTGACCAGCTCGGCGGCGGGCCTCCAGGGCACGCCCAACCTCGCCCACTACGTGGCCGCCAAGCACGGGGTGACCGGCCTGATGCGGACCTTCGCCAACGAGCTCGCGCCGCACTGGATCCGGGTCAACAGCATCCATCCCACGCAGGTGGACACGCCGATGATCATGAACGACGAGATCTTCCGCATGTTCCGACCCGACCTGGAGTCGCCCGGGCGTGACGACATCGTCGACGTCTCCACCGCCACCAACGCGCTCCCGGTGCCGTGGGTCGAGTCGCGCGACGTCTCGAACGCCGTGCTGTTCCTCGCCTCCGACGAGGCCCGCTACATCACGGGCGTGGCGCTCCCCGTCGACGCGGGCATCCTGGCGAAGGTCTGACCGGTCGGGTCAGCTGATCATCCTCCGCGCCACGGAGCGCTGCCGGGCGGCGATGCGCTCGGCGTACTGCTCCGTGGTGAGGGGGGTGAAGTGCGGGACCCGGGACGGTACGTCGGCGAGCGGCATCACCTCGGCGACGGGCCCGTCCTCGGGGCCGAGGTCGCGGGTCAGCCGCTGCCACCGCAGCATCAGGGCGCCGGTGCGGTGGCCCGTGGTCTCCAGCCAGTTGGCGATCGGGGTGCCGCCGGGCGGCGTCTCCGAGATCACGAACCGCATCTTGCCGTCGGGATCGGTCCGGGCCTGCGCCTTGGTGAGCGAGGTCTGGTGGGTCTCGTAGTCGGTCGAGGCATACCAGTCCGAGCCGATCTGGATCGCCTGGTAGGCGCAGTCCGTGCACTCCGGCACGGTGATCACCAGCGCCTCGTCCTCCGCGATCGCGTAGTGCCCGATCGACGAGCGCTGCGACGCGAGGCCGCCCGGGGTCGACTGCGGCGCGGTCGGCTGGTTGACCGGCTCCTTGTTCTGGAAGAACTCCGGGAACGCGAACCAGGTCTGGATCGAGCCGACGAGGCTGCGCGCGGCGACCTCGTAGCGCTTGGCGAGACGGTCGCGCTCCAGCGGCTTCGCCGGCTGACCGAGCGTGTCCACCCGCTCGATGGTGATCAGACCACGCTCCTCGGTGTCCCAGTCGTTGTAGACCTCGCGCACGATCATCGTCTTCGCGCCGGGCTCGGCGGTGTAGGTGAACTCGAAGTTGCCGTCCGCGTCCTTCTCGAGCTCGCGGTCGTCGAAGGCCAGCATCGAGGTGGCCGCCGTGGTCGCCGAGTAGGCGCCGCCCATCACCTGGAAGGACAGGTCCGCCGTCGTGCCACGACGACCGCGCACGACGTACTCCACGCCCTCCTTGAGGTAGGCGTTGAAGTAGATCGCGTCCGGGTTGTCCAGGCCCTGGCGGGAGAACTGGTGGGTCGGGTTGATGAACAGCGTCCGGTCGAGGTCGTGGTCGAAGGCCATCTGCATGGCCATCCGGATCCGGCCCGACAGGTAGTCGTAGCCCTCCAGCCGGTCCTGCTCCGTCCTGATGAACGGCGCGTTCGCGACCAGCTCCTCGGCCTCCGCGATGGCGTCCTGGAGGACCTTGGTCAGTCCGTAGCTCTCGCTCATCCGTTGACCTTGTGGATGACGTCCTCGGCGTACCGCTCCAGGTGCGCGATCTTCTTGTCGAGCGGCTCGGTGTCGGGGCCCTTGATGTAGGGCACCCGGAAGCCGACGATGCAGTCGGTGACGCCCTTGTCCTCCAGGCGCTTGATGCCGTCGGGGGTGTAGGCGTCGTACGAGATCACGTGCACCTCGAAGTCGTCGCGGGTGTCACCCTCCTCCTTGCGGATCTCGGCGAGGCGCGTGAGGAGCCGGTCGAGCTCCTCGCCGTCGCCGCCGGCGTGCATCCAGCCGTCGCCCTTGCGCACCGCGCGGCGCAGGGCGTTGTCGACGTGGCCGCCGACGAGGAGCGGGATCGTCTCGGTGGCGCCGGGGCACTGCTTGAGGGCGTCCACCTCGTAGAACTCGCCGTGGTACTCGAAGAACTCACCGGTGGTCAGGCCGCGGAGGATGTCCATGCACTCGTCCATCCGCTTGCCGCGCCTGGCCCAGTCGACGCCCATGGCGTCGAAGTCCTCGGGCCACGGCGAGATGCCGACGCCGAGGCCGAGGCGGTTGTCGGAGAGGAAGGCCAGCGACGAGGCCTGCTTGGCGACCAGCACCGGGGGCCGGATCGGCAGCTTGAGCACGAACGGCGTCAGCCGCAGCGTGGTCGTCACCGCGAAGAGGTGCGCGCACAGCACCATCGTCTCGATGAACTCCTTGCCGTCGAGGAACTCGCGGTCCCCCGTGTCGGTGTAGGGATACTTCGAGTCGGAGTCCTGCGGGTAGATGACGCTGTCGGCGACGGTCATGCTCGTGTAGCCGGCGGCCTCTGCCGCCTGGGCCAACGGTGCGTAGTACGTCGCCTGGGTCATCGCCTCGGCGTAGCTGAATCGCATGCGGGTCAGACTAGAACGTGTTCCACTTTTCTGCCAGAGTTGGTCCCGTGGACCTCCAGGAGATCAGCGACCGGCTCGAGATCGAGGGCGTGGTCATCCGCTACACCCGGGGCATCGACACCGGTGCGTGGGACCTGCTCGACTCCGTCTTCACCCAGGACGCCGAGATCGACTACACCGAGTCCGGCGGGATCGCCGACGCCTACCCGGCCGTGAAGAGCTGGCTCGCCGAGGTGCTGCCGGCCTTCTTCCCGAAGCGGATGCACTCCCTGCACCAGCTCGACATCTCCATCGACGGCGACGAGGCGAGCTGCTCGGCGTACTTCCACAACCCGATGCCTCTCGATGACGGCAAGGGTGGGGAGAAGGTCGTCGAGTTCGGCGGGCTCTACCACCACACGATGACCCGGACGGCGGACGGCTGGCGCAGTCGCAAGCTGCACGAGGAGATCGTCTGGAAGCGCGGGATCTAGCCTCGCTGGGTGAGAATGGCGGCGTACGCCTAGCACCGGGAGAGGAACGACGTGGCCGACGAGTTGCCGGACCGACCCAGCGAGGAGCACCCGATCATCGCGGGCCTGGTGGCCCTGGTGGGCGTCGGGCTGGTCGTCGGGCTGGTGATCGGGCTCGTCGTGCTGGCCGGCACCAAGGTGCTCGGCATCGGCGGTGACGACGAGGGCTCCAGCGCCAACGGGCGGGCCAGCCTCTACCTGCCGACGCCGTCGAAGACCAGCGCGGCGACGGACCCCGAGATCACGCTGGCGCCGGGCGAGACCGAGAGCGCGTCCGAGAGTCCCTCCGAGTCGCCGAGCGAGTCGCCCGAGCGGGAGATCTCGTTGTCGTCCTCGACGGTCGAGGTCGGCCCGATGGAGCAGTTCAACCTGACGGGCGTCTATCCCGAGGGCGAGGGCGCGATCCTGACCGTACAGCGCTTCCAGGACGGGACCTGGGTCAACTTCCCCGCGACCGGCTCGGTCAGCGGCGAGGCCTTCCAGATCGCCGTGCAGACCAGCAAGTCAGGCGTGAACCGGTTCCGGGTGGTCGACACCGACTCGGGGCTGAAGTCGGGCGAGGTCCGGGTCACCGTCACGGGGTGAGCGGCGCTGGCCGGCGAGGATGCCGGCGAGCACCATCAGCAGGCCGAGGGCCTGGCTGCCGCCGAACGACTCGCCCGCGAGCGCGACGCCGATGACGGTGCCGGCCACCGGGTTGAGCAGCCCGACCAGCGACACCGCGCCCGCGGGCAGTCGCCGCAGGCCGTGGAACCAGACGACGTACGCGACGAGCGTCCCGGCGACGCCGAGGTAGAGGAAGCCGCCGATCGCGCTCGGGCTCAGGGCGGGCGGGGCTCCTTCGACGACGAGCGCGATCGGGAGCAGCACGAGCCCACCGGCGACCAGCTGCCAGGCGGTGAACGTGAGCAGGTCGACCGGCGGCTGCCACCGCTTGACGAGCACGAAGCCGAGCGACGACATGGCGACGGCGCCGAGGGACGCGGCGACCCCGATCGGGTCGACGGCGAAGTCGGCGCGCAGCACGAGCAGGGCGACGCCGGCGGCGCCGACGGCAGCGCCGGCCAGGGAGGCGGCGCGGGGTCGTTCGCCGATCAGGCCCCACGCGACCAGCATGACCGCGATGGGCGCGGTCGCGGTGAGGGTGGCGGCGGTGCCGCCGGGCAGCCGGTAGGCGGCGATGAAGATCAGCACGAAGAAGGCGCCGATGTTGAGGGTGCCGAGGACGAGGGTCCGCCACCACCAGATGCCCTGCGGCAACCGGGGGCGGAACGCGAGCAGGAGCAGGCCGAACGGCAGCGCGCGCACCGTCGCGCCGAAGAGCGGGCGGTCCGGGGGCAGGAAGGTCTCGGTCACGTAGTACCCCGAGCCCCACGCGATCGGGGCCAGCGCGGTGAGGGCGAGGACGCCCCAGCGGGCGGAAGATTTAGTTTCCACGGAAGACATAATAGTTTCCGCGTAAGATATATTCCAGGCATGGGTGCACCGGACGAGGGCGACCTCGATCACGTCGGCCGGATCATGGTGAAGTGGCACGTCGCCAGGCCCGACCTCGACGTCTCACCGCAGGGCGTCATCGGGCGCCTGCACCGCCTGGCCGCCCGGCTGACCGAGGAGCTGGTGGCCGTCTACGGCGAGTTCGGTCTGGGGGAGGGCGAGTTCGACGTCCTGGCCACGCTCCGGCGCGAGGGCGCGCCGTACGAGATGACGCCCGGCGACCTCGCCGACTGGACGATGGTCTCGTCCGGAGCGGTCACCAAGCGCGTGGACCGCTGTGTCGAGCAGGGCTGGGTCACCCGTCGCGTCAGCGACGACGACGCCCGCGGCCGGGTGGTCGCGCTGACCGATGCCGGGCGCGACCTCATCGACCGGGCGTTCGTCGCCCACCTGGCCAACGAGCACCGGCTCGTCGGGATGATCGACGAGACGGAGCGGGCCCGGCTCGCCAGGACCCTTGAGTCCTGGGGCCGGGCCCTCGACGACTAGCTGCCGATCAGCTGGGGATCCAGTCGAAGGTGTCCGGGTTGGGGCCGGTGCGGCCGGCCTCGCCCTGGTCCAGCGCGCTGATCGTGGCGACCTGGTCGTCGGTGAGCGTGAAGTCGAAGAGGTCGAAGTTCTCGCGCATCCGCTCCTCGCGCATCGACTTCGGGAAGACGATGTCGCCGCGGTCGAGGTGCCAGCGGAGCGTGACCTGCGACGGCGTCTTGCCGTGGGCCGCGGCGATCTCGCCGATGACGGCGTCGTCGATCACCTTGCCCTTCGCGATCGGTGACCAGGCCTCGACCTCGATGCCGTGCCGGATCGACGCGGCGCGCGCCGCCTCGTTGGTGAAGTACGGGTGCACCTCGATCTGGTTCACCGCCGGGACGAAGCCGGTCTCCTCCACGATCCGGTCCAGGTGGTCCGGCTGGAAGTTGGAGACGCCGACCGAGGTCGCGCGGCCGTCGGCCACGAACTCGGTGAGGGTCCGCCAGGTCGACACGTAGTCGCCGTCGTACCGCGTCGGCAGCGGCCAGTGGATGAGGAAGAGGTCGATCCGGTCGAGGCCGAGCCGCTCGAGCGTCCGCTCGAACTCGCGGCGCGCGGCGTCGGGCTCGTGGAAGGTGTTGTTGAGCTTGCTGGTGATGTAGAGCTCGTCGCGCGGGATGCCGGCGTTCGCGATGGCGGCGCCGACGCCGGCCTCGTTGCCGTACATCTGCGCGGTGTCGATGTGGCGGTAGCCCACCTCGAACGCGGTGGTGACCGTGGCCTCGGTCTCCTCGGGCGGGACCTGGAAGACCCCGAAGCCGAGCTGGGGGATGGTGGTCTGGTTGTTCAGGGCGACAGTGGGAACGGTCATACACGTTCCATCTCCGTTCGGGGGGTCGAACATTCCCGCGAGTGAGGATGGACTCATGGATCAGATGCGCAGATCCTTCGCGCCGGGGAATGGATCGCGCCAGACCTCCGTTGAGCCAAGTAAGCAAAGTTGAGTTGATCGGACTCAACTCATTTGGCAGACTGCATCCGGCGACGCAAGATGGTCGTCACGCAGGACTCAACACGGAGGTACTACAGACATGGCACGTGCGGTCGGCATCGACCTCGGCACGACGAACAGCGTCGTCGCCGTCCTTGAGGGTGGCGAACCCACCGTCATCGCAAACGCGGAAGGCGCCCGGACGACCCCGTCCGTCGTCGCCTTCGCCAAGTCCGGCGAGGTGCTGGTCGGTGAGGTCGCCAAGCGCCAGGCCGTGACCAACGTCGACCGGACGATCCGCTCGGTCAAGCGGCACATGGGCACCGACTGGAAGACCGACATCGACGGCAAGGACTTCACGCCGCAGCAGATCAGCGCGTTCGTGCTGCAGAAGCTGAAGCGCGACGCGGAGGCCTACCTCGGCGAGACCGTCACCGACGCGGTGATCACGGTCCCGGCGTACTTCTCCGACGCGCAGCGCCAGGCCACCAAGGAGGCCGGCGAGATCGCGGGCCTCAACGTGAGCCGCATCGTCAACGAGCCGACCGCGGCCGCGCTCGCCTACGGCCTCGACAAGGGCGACGACCAGACGATCCTCGTCTTCGACCTCGGTGGCGGCACGTTCGACGTGTCCCTCCTCGAGATCGGCGAGGGCGTCGTCGAGGTCAAGGCGACCTCGGGCGACAACCACCTCGGTGGTGACGACTGGGACGCCCGCGTCGTCGACTGGATGGTCAAGAAGTTCAAGGACAACAACGGCGTCGACCTCGGTGCCGACAAGATCGCCAAGCAGCGCCTCCAGGAGGCTGCGGAGAAGGCGAAGATCGAGCTGTCCTCGTCCGCCGAGACCACGATCCACCTGCCGTACATCACGCACGGCGAGTCCGGCCCGCTGCACTTCGAGGAGAAGCTCAGCCGCAGCGAGTTCCAGAAGCTGACGGCCGACCTGCTCGACCGCACCAAGAAGCCCTTCCAGCAGGTCCTCAAGGACGGCGGCGTCGCCGTCGACAAGATCGACCACGTCGTGCTCGTCGGTGGCTCCACCCGGATGCCCGCCGTCAGCGACGTCGTCAAGGAGCTGCTCGGCGGCAAGGAGCCCAACAAGGGCGTCAACCCGGACGAGGTCGTCGCCGTCGGCGCCGCCCTGCAGGCCGGTGTCCTCAAGGGCGAGGTCAAGGACGTGCTGCTCCTCGACGTCACCCCGCTGTCCCTCGGCATCGAGACCAAGGGCGGCGTGATGACCACGCTGATCGAGCGCAACACGACGATCCCGACCAAGCGGTCCGAGATCTTCACGACCGCCGACGACAACCAGCCGTCGGTCGAGATCAAGGTCGCCCAGGGCGAGCGCCAGATGTGGTCGCAGAACCAGCCCCTCGGCAACTTCGAGCTGACCGGCCTCCCGCCGGCCCCGCGCGGCGTGCCGAAGGTCGAGGTCACCTTCGACATCGACGCCAACGGCATCGTGCACGTGACCGCGAAGGACCAGGGCTCCGGCAAGGAGCAGTCCATGACGATCTCCGGCGGCTCCGCGCTGTCGAAGGACGACATCGACCGGATGGTCAAGGAGGCGGAGCAGTACGCCGAGGAGGACGCCAACCGGCGCGCCGCGGTCGAGACCCGCAACCAGGCCGACCAGCTCGTCTACACGACCGAGAAGTTCCTCGCCGACAACACGGAGAAGCTGCCCGAGGACGTGAAGACCGAGGTCCAGGCCGACGTCGACGCGCTCAAGGCGATCCTCGAGGACGCCGAGGCGTCCGCCGAGACGATCCAGGCCGGTGTCACCAAGCTCAACGAGTCGAGCCAGAAGATGGGCGCGGCGATGTACGCCGCGGCCGAGGCCGAGCAGGCTGCGGCCGGTGGCTCGGACGGCTCGACCGGCGAGTCCGACGACGACGTCGTCGACGCCGAGATCGTCGACGAGGGTCCCGAGGGCGAGACCAAGTGACCGAGCCGTCCCAGGGCGAGCCCGGTACTCCGGCGGCTGAGGAGCAGGAGACCCCTGCTCCTCAGCCCGAGGGGCCTCCGGCCGAGCAGCCGGTCGTCGAGCCCGCGGAGCAGGCCGGGATGGACGAGCTCACCCTCGCCCAGATCGCGCTGGCCGAGCGGACCAACGACCTCCAGCGGCTGCAGGCGGAGTTCGTCAACTACAAGCGCCGGGTCGAGCGCGACCGCGACCTGATCCGGGAGAACGCGACGTACGCCGCGCTCGCCCCGATCACCGAGGTGCTCGACACCATCGACCGGGCCCGCGAGCACGGCGACCTGGACGCCGGCTTCCAGACCGTCGCCGACCAGCTCGAGCGGGTCGTCGCCGGGCTCGGGCTCACCAAGTTCGGTGCGCCCGGCGAGGCGTTCGACCCCACGATCCACGAGGCCCTCTCCCACATCGGCGAGGACCCCGAGGTCGAGGTGACGACGTGCAAGGTGGTCGCCAAGGCCGGCTACCGCATCGGCGACCGGGTGGTCCGGGCCGCGCAGGTGCTGGTCGTCGACCCGCCCAGCGGGCCGACCGCATAACAAGACGAGAAGGGAGGTGCGCGCATGAGCACGAATGACGGGTTCCGGGCCGACTGGGCCCAGAAGGACTTCTACGCCGAGCTGGGCGTCAGCAAGACCGCGACGGCCGACGAGATCAAGAAGGCCTACCGCAAGCTGGCGCGCGCCAACCACCCCGACTCCAACCCCGGCGACAGCGCGAAGCACGACAAGTTCAAGGCGGTCGCCGAGGCGTACGACGTCATCGGCGACGCCGACAAGCGCGCCAAGTACGACGAGATGCGCGTCTACGGCGGCGGCTACCCCACCGGCTTCGGCGGGGGCGGGGGTGGCGGCTTCGACCTCAACGACCTGCTCCGCGACCGGACCGGTGGTGGCGGCGGCGGTGGGTTCGGCGACATGTTCGGCGACCTCTTCGGCGGTGGTAGCGCTCGCGGTCGTCGGGTCCGCCCGCAGAAGGGCGCGGACGTCGAGACGACCGCGACCATCAGCTTCGCCGACGCCCTCGACGGCGTCACGGTCTCGCTGCGGATGACCTCGGACTCCGCGTGCCCCGACTGCAAGGGCACCGGCGGCAAGCCCGGCACGAAGCCGCACGTGTGCCCGCAGTGCGACGGCGCGGGCTTCGTGGTCGCGTCCGCCGGAGGCGCCTTCGCTATCAACGAGACCTGCCCGATGTGCGGCGGCCGGCAGCTCGTCTACGACGAGTCCTGCCCGACCTGCCACGGCAGTGGTCGCGGTACGTCGGCCCGCACCATCCAGGCCCGCATCCCCGCTGGGGTGAAGGACGGCCAGCGGATCCGGCTGCGCGGCAAGGGCGCACCGGGCGAGAGCGGTGGCCCGGCCGGTGACCTCTACGTCTCCGTGAAGGTCTCGCCGCACCGCCTCTTCGGCCGCAAGGACGACAACCTCCTCCTCGAGGTCCCGGTCTCGTTCGACGAGCTCGCGCTCGGCGCCGAGATCAAGATCCCGACCCTCGGTGGCTCCCCGGTGACCCTCAAGGTCCCGGCCGGGACCCCCAACGGGCGGACCTTCCGGGTCCGCGGTCGCGGCGCCCAGAAGTCCGACGGCACGCAGGGCGACCTGCTCGCGACCGTCGAGGTGCAGGTGCCGGCCGTGCTCGACCCGGCCGCCCGAGAGGCGGTCGAGGCCTACCGGGCCGCCACCGCCGCCAAGCCGCTGCGCTCGAAGCTCTTCGAGGAGGCCTGATCCCGTGGCCGGGCGTCCCCGTTACGAGCCGCCGGGTCCGGACAGCGCCGTCTACGTCATCAGCGTCGCCGCGGAGCTGAGCGGGCTGCACCCGCAGACGCTGCGCACCTACGAGCGGCTCGGGCTGATCATGCCCGGCCGCACCGGAGGCGGCGGTCGCCGCTACACCCACCGTGACGTCGAGCTGCTCCGCGAGATCAGCGACCTCACCTCGGCGGGCATCGGCATCGAGGGCGTCCGCCGGATCCTCGACCTCGAGAACCGGGTCGCCGCCCTCGTGCAGCGCAACGAGGAGCTGCAGGCCGAGCTCGCCGCGACCCGGGAGGCGCTGCGGCAGGCGGCCGCGGCGCGCCGTACCGACGGACCGGTCAACAAGCTGCCGGTCCTCCGCCGACCAGAGCCAGGTCAGTCCGTCGTCGTGTGGCGACGAGGCCGTTAGCAGGGAGAAGCATGAGCACCTTCGGAGCCGAGAAGTTCACCACCCGCAGCCGTGAGGCGATCGAGGCCGCCCAGGTGGCCGCGACCACGGCCGGTCACACGCACACCGAGCCGATCCACCTGCTCGTGGCGCTGCTGCGCGAGGAGGACGGTACGCCGCGCAACCTGGTGACCAAGGCGGGCGTGGACGCCAAGCAGCTGACCGCCCGCGCAGAGGCCGCGCTCGCCGCGCTGCCGACGGCGAGCGGCGCGACCGTCCAGCAGCCGTCCGGCTCGGCGTCGCTGACGCGGGTGCTGGCCGCCGCGCTCGACCTCGCCAGCGGCATGAAGGACGACTTCGTCGCGACCGAGCACCTGCTCATCGCGCTCGCCGGCGTCGAGAGCAGCGCGCAGAAGGTGCTGCTGGACGCCGGTCTCACCGAGGCCGGGCTGCGCGAGGGCCTGACGGCCGTGCGCGGCAACCGCCGGGTGACGAGCCAGGACGCGGAGTCGACGTACGAGGCGCTGGAGAAGTACTCCGTCGACCTCACCGAGGCCGCCGAGGACGGCCGCCTCGACCCGGTCATCGGCCGCGACTCCGAGATCCGCCGGGTGATCCAGGTGCTGTCCCGGCGTACCAAGAACAACCCCGTGCTGATCGGCGAGCCCGGCGTCGGCAAGACCGCCGTCGTCGAGGGCCTCGCCCAGCGCGTGGTCGCGGGCGACGTCCCCGACTCGCTCAAGGGTCGGCGGGTGCTCAGCCTCGACCTGGCGGCGATGGTCGCGGGCGCGAAGTACCGCGGCGAGTTCGAGGAGCGGCTCAAGGCCGTGCTCGAGGAGATCAAGGACGCCGGCGGGCAGATCATCACCTTCATCGACGAGCTGCACACGGTCGTCGGCGCGGGCGCCGGCGGCGACTCCGCGATGGACGCCGGCAACATGCTCAAGCCGATGCTGGCCCGCGGCGAGCTGCACATGATCGGCGCGACCACCCTCGACGAGTACCGCGAGCGGATCGAGAAGGACCCGGCGCTGGAGCGCCGCTTCCAGCAGGTCTTCGTGGGTGAGCCGTCGGTCGAGGACAGCATCCAGATCCTGCGTGGCATCCAGGAGAAGTACGAGGCGCACCACGGCGTCCGGATCACCGACGCCGCGCTGGTCGCCGCCGCGACCCTGTCCGACCGCTACATCACCGGGCGCAACCTGCCCGACAAGGCGATCGACCTGATCGACGAGGCCGCGTCCCGGCTCCGCATGGAGATCGAGTCCTCCCCGGAGGAGATCGACCAGCTCCGCCGGCAGGTGGACCGGCTGAAGATGGAGCAGTTCGCGCTCAACCGCGAGAGCGACGCCGCCTCCAAGGACCGGCTCGAGAAGCTGGGTGCGGACCTGGCCGACAAGGAGGAGCAGCTGCGCGCGCTCGAGGCCCGGTGGGACCACGAGAAGTCGTCCCTCGAGGGCGAGGGCGAGCTGCGCCGCCGCCTCGACAGCGTCAAGGTGCACGCCGACCGGCTCATGCGCGAGGGCAAGCTCGACGAGGCGAGCGAGCTCCTCTACGGCAAGATCCCCGAGCTCGAGAAGGCCCTCGCGGCCGCCGCGGAGTCCGAGGACTCCACCATCGACCCGCTGGTCGGTGACGAGGTCGGCGCCGAGCAGGTGGCCGAGGTCGTCGAGGCGTGGACCGGCATCCCGGTCGGCCGGATGCTCGAGGGGGAGACCGCCAAGCTCCTCAAGATGGAGGAGGTCATCGGCGAGCGCCTGATCGGCCAGCGCGGCGCGGTCACGGCCGTCAGCGATGCCGTACGCCGCTCGCGCGCCGGGCTCTCGGACCCCAACCGGCCCACCGGCTCGTTCCTCTTCCTCGGCCCGACCGGCACCGGCAAGACCGAGCTCGCGAAGTCGCTCGCCGACTTCCTCTTCGACGACGAGCGCGCGATCGTGCGCATCGACATGAGCGAGTACTCCGAGAAGCACTCGGTGGCCCGGCTCGTGGGTGCCCCTCCCGGCTACGTCGGGTACGACGAGGGCGGCCAGCTCACCGAGGCCGTGCGCCGCCGCCCCTACTCGGTGGTGCTGCTCGACGAGGTCGAGAAGGCGCACCCCGAGGTCTTCGACATCCTGCTGCAGGTGCTCGACGACGGGCGGCTCACCGACGGCCAGGGCCGCACGGTCGACTTCCGCAACACCCTGCTGATCCTGACCAGCAACCTGGGCTCCAACTTCCTGGTCGACCCCTCGCTGGACGAGACGCAGAAGCGGGAGTCCGTGCTGGCGACCGTGCGGGGCTCGTTCAAGCCGGAGTTCCTCAACCGGCTCGACGAGATCGTCATCTTCGACGCGCTGACCCTCGACGAGCTCACCCACATCGTCGACCTCCAGCTCGCGCTGCTCGAGAAGCGCCTCGCCGTACGCCGGATCACGATCTCGGTCAGCGAGGACGCGAAGCGCTGGCTTGCCGACACCGGCTACGACCCGGCGTACGGCGCCCGTCCGCTGCGGCGGCTGATCCAGAACGCCATCGGTGACCCGCTGGCGAAGGCGCTGATCGCGGGCGAGGTGGCCGACGGCGGGAGCGTCACCATCGAGCGGGCGCCGTCCGGCGATGGTCTGCAGCTGACGACGGCGTGATGAAATGGTCGGCGTGAGCGACCCGACCCCGACGCGACCCCGCCAGGTGACCATGGCGGGGTGGCTGATCATGGTCGGGTCGGTCTTCGCGCTGGGGCTCGTCATCGACCGGCTCTCCGGGCTGCACACGCTGGAGACCCAGCAGAAGATCAACGCCTTCCTCGCCACCTCGCCCGGGTCGGAGCTGGGGATCGGCAGCGACACGGTCGTCTCCGGCATCCGCACGCTCGCGATGGTGACGGCCGGGTGCGCGACCGCCGCGGGCATCCTGGGCTACCAGGTGCTACGCCGCAGCCGGAGCGCCCGGGCGGCGGTCACGGTGCTCGCCGTACCGCTCTTCCTCGCCGGCACGGTGACCGGCGGCTTCATCACCTCGGTGGTGGCGGCCTCGGCCGCGATCCTGTGGCTCCAGCCCGCGCGTGCGTGGTTCAACGGCGACCCGATCCCGGAGCGCCGTACGGCGCTGGCGCCGGCTGCGCCGGCCACGGTGGCGCCGTCGGACGCGCAGCGGCCCCCGACGGTCCTGTGGGCCTGCGTGCTGACCTGGGTCTTCAGCGGGCTGGTGGTGGTCGGGCTGCTGGCGACCGCCGTCGTGCTCGCCGTCTCGCCGGACCTGATGCTCGACGAGGCGCACCGGCAGAACCCGGACCTGGCCGACCAGGGCGTCTCGGACACCGTGCTGATCGGGTTCACCTTCCTGGTGCTCGCGGGCCTCGTCCTGTGGGCCCTGTCCGCCGCGGTCCTCGCCGTGCTCGTCTTCCGCCGCATCGACTGGGCCCGGATCGTGCTGATCGTCTCGGCGGCCACCTGCGCCGTCTTCTGCCTGGTCGGTGTCGCCGTCGGCGCCTTCCTGCTGGTCCTGCCGCTCCTCGCCAGCGTCGCGTGCATCGGGATGCTGCTGCGGGCCGACACGCGCCCGTGGTTCGCCCGCGCTACCCCGCCAGGTCCGCCGCCGCCAGGCGTCGGAGGCCCTCTGCGATGACGGCCGGCTCCTTGCAGAACGCCCAGCGCACCAGGTGCCGGCCGGCGTCGGAGTCGTAGAAGCCCTGGGTCGGGATCGCGACGACCCCGGCCCGCTCGGGCAGCGCACGGCAGAACGCCGCTCCGTCCGTCCAACCGAGTGCGGAGATGTCGGTGGTGGCGAAGTAGGTGCCCTCCGGGACCCGTACGTCGAGGCCGACGTCGGTGAGCCCCGTGCAGAGCAGGTCCCTGCGGGCCTGCAGGTCCGCCGCCAGCGCCAGCGGGAAGTCGGGCTCCTCGTCGAGCGCGTACGCGACGGCCGGCTGAAGCGGCGAGCCGGAGGTGAAGGTGAGCCACTGCTTGGCCGCGAGCACGGCGCCGACGAGATGGGCCGGTCCGGTCGCCCAGCCCACCTTCCACCCGGTGAACGAGTAGGACTTCCCGGCACTCGAGAGCGTCAGCGTGCGCTCGAACATCCCCGGCAGGGTGGCGAGCGGGACGTGCTCGCGACCGTCGTACACGAGGTGCTCGTAGACCTCGTCGGTGATGACGACCAGGTCGTGCTCGATCGCGAGGTCGGCGACCGCCTGGAGCTCGTCGCGGGTGAGCACGGTGCCGGTCGGGTTGTGCGGCGAGTTCAGGAGCACGAACCGGGTCCGCGACGTGACGGCCGCGCGCAGCTCGTCGACGTCCAACCGGAAGTCGGGAGACCGCAGCGTGACAGGACGCCGTACGGCGCCCGCCATCTGGAGCATGGCCGGGTAGGAGTCGTAGTAGGGCTCGATGACGACGACCTCGTCCCCGGCATTGACCAGCCCCAGCAGCGCGGCCGCGATGCCCTCGGTGCAGCCGGTGGTGACCACGACCTGGCTGTCGGGGTCGAGGTCGATGCCGTAGTGGCGCTGCTGGTGGCGGGCGATCGCCTGGCGCAGCGGCGGCGTCCCCGGCCCGGGTGCGTACTGGTTGAGCCCGCTCTCCAGCGCGTGCACCGCCCGCGCGATCACCTCCGGCGGTCCGTCCACGTCCGGGAACCCCTGGCCGAGGTTGACCGACTGGGTGCGGACGGCGAGGGCGGACATCTCCGAGAAGATCGTGGGCGCGATGCCCTCGAGTCGGTGCGCGAGCATGCGGCCGACAGTAGCGCCGCGCCGTGGTCGACCGGCGAAGTGGAAGGCGCGTTCGGTCGGGGCGCACCGTACCAAGTGGCCCGAGGCATGGCTGTGACCCCGCCGGCGGGGCCGGCGGGGTGGCGTCAGTGGGTTCGTCGTCGCTTGTGGGTGAGGTCGCTGAGGTAGACGCGTCCCATGGGTGAAGTCCACTCGAAGGAGGTCATCGTGAGCCTGCGGTAGGTCCAGAAGCCGTGGGTCTTGAGGCGGTGGTGCAGTCGGCAGAGGGGTGCGAGGTTCCGCGAGGTGGTGGCGCCGCCTCGATGCCAGGGAGTGATGTGGTCGAGGTCGCAGCGACGGGCGGATCGGCCGCAGCCGGGGAAGACGCAGGTGGGGCAGGTCAGGACGATCTGTTCGCGGAGACGCGAGCCGGGTGCATAGGCGTCGGTCGAGAGGTGCTCGCTCAGGTCGAGGACCGGGCGGATCGACACCCGGGTGTTGGCCTGGCGGCACCACTCGGCGAGCTGGTCGATGGTGATCGGGGAGCTGCCGCCCTCGACGTTGACGACGCCGTGGGTCTGGCGTGAGTCGTGGTGGGCGTAGATCACGAGCTCGCGGGCACCGCTGCCGCCGCCGGCCAGCGACGTGTCGGCGAGGTGGCCGAGGGCCATGGCGCGGCGGGTGTCGAGGTCGAGCTCGGGGTGCTCGGTGAGGAGCGCGTGGGCCTTGGTCTTGACCGCGGCTTCGAGAGCACGCGCGTCGGCCAGGTCGAGGAGCCCGGTCACCGGGACGAGGCCGTCGTTGAGAGCGGCGTCGCCCAGGGCGATGTCGAGGTGCCGGTGCTTGGCGCGCCGGCGCCTCAGCTCCTCGAACCGCTCGTGGTCGTACTGCTCGACCGCGGTCATCGCTGTGGACTCGATCTGGGCGAACGAGCAGTCGTGGGCGATCGGGGCGAGCGCCGCGTCGACGTACTGCGCGCCGCCCGCGGGCAGGCGGTGGGTGTGCTCGGTGATCCGGCGGACCTTCCAGGCGGGGACCTCGCCGGTCATGACGCGCGCCCAGAGCCGGGGGAGGCGGTGCTTGGCCTCGAGGGCGGAGCCGACGAGCTTGCGGCCGGCGACGGGGGAGAGGCCGACCGCGGCGGCGAACTCGGGGATGGCGAACTCGGCGACGGTGGGCGCGCCCTCGCCGGCGAGAGAGAGGGGCTGATCGCCGTACATGACCAGGTTGCCGTCGTCGTCGACGACCGGGTCGACGTCGTCGCCGGGGTGGAGCTCGGCCCAGGTGGCGGCGAGCTCGTAGGTCCGTGCCGCCGCCATGATCTCGGCGTGGTGGGTGACCTCGGCGGCGCGCAGCACCGTCTCGACCTGAGGGTCGAGGGTGGTACGGCGGGTCCGAGTGGCCATACCACAGCCTACCACGATTCGCACATATGTTCGAGTAAAGTTTTCAGACGAAGCGGTTCCAATCACCCGCCGGTGGGTGGTGGCTTCGAGCCTCGGGCCTGGCGCCATCGCCCCTGCCTCGGCTGCGGGGGTTTCGAGACAGCGCTGGCGCGCCTCCTCAACCACCGGCGTCCCCGACTACGCTCTGCGGCGTGGACGAGACGCTGGCTGCCGACATCGACGCGATCTGCCGACTGACGGGGGAGTTCACGCTCCGCTCGGGTCAGCAGGCGACGGAGTACTTCGACAAGTACCTCTTCGAGGCCGACCCGGCGCTGCTGCTCCGGGTCGCGCGCGAGATGGTCGGGCTGCTCCCGGAGGACACCGACCTGCTCGGTGGGCTCGAGCTCGGCGGCGTCCCGATCGCGACGATGGTCAGCAGCCTCACCGGCCGGCCGGCGCTGTTCGTGCGCAAGCAGGCGAAGACCTACGGCACCAACAAGCTCGCGGAGGGTCCGGACGTGGCCGGCCGCCGGATCACGCTGATCGAGGACGTGATCACCACCGGCGGCGCCGTTCGCGACGCGACGAACGCGCTGCGTGCGCTGGGCGCGACGGTCGAGGTCGTGGTCTGCGCGATCGACCGCAGCCCGGTCGACCAGAACCCGCTCGCGGACGTCGGGCTCGAGGTGCGCCCGGTGCTGACCAAGGCGCAGCTGGACTCAGCCCGCGGGTGACTCCTCGGGCACGTCGGGGACCGGTACGGCGTTGCGCGCGGCCTCACGCTCGGCGTGGTGGGTCCGGCGCCGCTTGATCGCCTCGAAGCCGATCGGGATCACGGTGAAGAGCAGGATCACGAAGATCGCGTAGTCGATGTTCTCGGAGAGGAACGGGCCGAGCCGCGGCACGTTGCCGAGGAAGTAGCCGAGCAGCGTGATCGAGACGACCCACAGCGCGGCGCCGACCAGGCTCCAGGAGAAGAACTTGCGCCGGTCCATCCGGGTCACACCGGCGACCACGGTGATGTAGGTCCGCACGAACGGCACGAACCGGCCGATGACCAGCGCCTTGCTGCCGTGCCTCTCGAAGAACGCCGAGGTGTCGTCGAAGTACTTGCGCTTGAGGATCCGGCCGTCGCGGTTGTAGAGCGGAGGCCCGATGGCCCGGCCTATCTCGTAGCCGACGACGTTGCCCAGCAGGGCAGCGGTGGTCAGCAGCAGCACGGCGATCACGAGCTCGAGGAACGGCGAGCCCACGCCGAGGATGTGGATCTGCTCGCCGGCGATGAAGAGGCCGAGGGCGAAGAGCAGGGTGTCACC
The DNA here is from genome assembly GCF_039543825.1 of Nocardioides conyzicola. Taxonomy (NCBI): domain Bacteria; kingdom Bacillati; phylum Actinomycetota; class Actinomycetes; order Propionibacteriales; family Nocardioidaceae; genus Nocardioides; species Nocardioides conyzicola. The sequence goes on from NZ_BAABKM010000002.1 coordinate 2,244,345, forward strand.
CGGGAGGAACGGGAAGAACAACCCGCACTCGATGAAGACGATGACGAGGCTCAGCCAGATCAGGCTCGACCCGAACTCGGAGAGGAGCCAGTCTGGGTCCATCCACTTGATGCCGAACAGCATCGGGTTCAGGTGGGGGGACGCGAGGAGCGCGGTCACGTACAAACGGTACCTGCCGGGTCCGCATGTCGTGGGGCCGATCCCCTAACGTTCCCCGAATGGACGAGCGCGCGCCGTACGAGGTCGGGGTCGGCCCGTGGGTCGGGCCCTGGCCGGAGGGGGAGAGGTACGACGCGGAGCTGCTCGCCGCTGGCGACCGGCGCAACGTCGTGGACCGCTACCGGTACTGGACGATGGAGGCGATCGTCGCCGACCTCGACTCACGGCGGCACGACTTCCACGTCGCGATCGAGAACTGGCAGCACGACGCCAACATCGGCTCGATCGTCCGCACGGCGAACGCGTTCCTGGCCGCCGAGGTGCACATCGTCGGCAACCGCCGCTGGAACCGGCGTGGCGCGATGGTGACGGACCGCTACCAGCACGTCCGGCACCACGCAGGCGTCACCGAGCTCGCGGCGTACCTCCACGAGCAGGGCGTCGTCCTGTACGGCGTCGACAACCTGCCCGGCTCGCTGCACCTCGAGACGACGACCTTGCCGAGGAAGGTGTGCTTCCTCTTCGGCCAGGAGGGCCCGGGGCTCTCCGACGGCGCGCGCGAGGCGTGCGACGCGACGTTCTCGATCGCCCAGTTCGGGTCGACCCGGTCGATCAACGCCTCGGCGGCCGGCGCGATCGCGATGCACTCCTGGGTGCGCGAGCACGCCGACCTCTCGGGCGACGGCGCCTGGCGGGGCTGAGCTGGGTCAGTGCCGGGTCTTGTTCGAGCACGCGAGCACGAACGTCGTCCGTGTCACCCAGGAAGTGCGGTAGAGCCACTCGCGCGAGACGACGTGGCGTGGGCAGGTGCGGTTCGCTGCCTTCAGCACGCTCTTGTCGGTGGCCTTGCCGCGCACCACCTTGGAGAACGTCGTCCGGTACTGGTGAGAGGCCGAGCACGCGACCGCCGCGAACCCACCCTTGACCGCCTTGGCGCAGCGCGCCACGGCGTCAGGGATCGAGCCGGTGATCTTGGCCGGCCCCGCTGCCGGGAGGTCGAGCAGCTTGGTGGACGAGGTGAGGGCGACGGAGCAGCTGAACCACCGAGCGCCGGCCGCGATCTCCCTCTTGTTCGGTGCGAACCAGTACGAGTCCCAGAGCGTCAGCGCACGACGCGTCGGCGTGCCGAGCAGCTTCTTGGTCGCGGGGTCGCAGGTGGTGGTGAGCTTGCGGGACATGGCCGCGGGAAACTTCTTCCAGTTCACGTCCGCCCAGTCGAACGACGCCGGCACCTCGCCGACGGCGGTGACGAACATGGTCTCGTCGCCGGTGCACTCCACCGCCGGCTTCGGTGAGGAGTGCCCGTAGGCCTGCTTCAGCGTGAGGTCGTAGCAGGCGCCCACGGCCGGGGCGCCGGCCAGCGGGTCGGGGTCGGTCTCGCCCGCCGAGGCGGGGCCGACGCCGAGGAGGCCGGCGAGCAGGACGAGGACGGCGGTGACGCCGAGGCAGCGCAGGGCGCGGGTCATCGGTGCGTCTTGGTCGAGCAGCCGATGGCGAAGGACTTGCGGTCGATCGGCACGGCCGACCGCAGCCAGACGCGGCTGGACACGTGGCGCGGGCAGATCCGCTTGGCGGCCTTGTCGAGGTTCTTCGCGGTCGGCTTCATCCGCACCACGGTGGCGTAGGACAGCCGCCAGTCGTGACGGTCAGCGCACGTGGTCGCGGCGTACTTGCGCCCGACGTAGCACCGTGCGAGCACGTCGGGCAGGTTGCGGCCGGCCCGGGGCAGCTTGTCCGGGAGGTCGCTGAGCGCGTTGTCCTCGAGCGAGGCGAGGTGGCAGGAGAACCAGCGAGCTCCGGCCTCCTGCTCCGCGTCCGTGGGAGCGAACCAGAACCAGTTGTACTGGGAGTACATGAGCAGCGCGGGCTTCGAGCCGATCTTGGCGGCGAACGCAGCGCCGCACTGGGCTCCGACGTTCTTCGAGATCGTCTTCTCGGGCGAGTCCCAGGTGACGCCGGCCTTCAGCTGACCGACCGCGATCACCACGGTCGTGTGGTCGTCGGAGCACTCGACCGGCGCTTCCGGGACGGAGTGCTCCCAGCCCTGCTTGTAGGTCAGGTCGTAGCACGCGCCCTTTGCCGGGGCCCCGGCCAGCGGATCCGGGTCGGTCTCGCCTGCCGAGGCAGTGCCGACGCCGAGGAGGCCGGCGAGCAGGACGAGGACGGCGGTGACGCCGAGGAGGCGCAGGGCGCGGGTCATGAGGTCTCTCCCGAGATCGTGGTCGGTGGTGCGGCGATCACCGTAAGCGGCCGACCTCGGCCTTGGTCGGAGAACCCCGAAATCAGTGGCGGTCCTCCGCGAGCACCGATCGCAGCGCCTGCAGGGCGCGCGAGGTGTGGCTCTTCACCGTGCCCTCGCTGATCCTGAGCTCGGCGGCGGTCTCCTCCACGGACAGCCCGAGCCAGTGCCGGAGCAGCACGGTCCGCCGTTGCATGTCCGGCAGCAGCCGGATCGCGTCGAGGAGGCTCGACCGCTCCTCGAAGGGGAGCAGGGCGGGGGCGGTGCGTTCGGGCGGGCTCGTCGTCGGTCGTTCGCGACGCCACGGCCGGCGGTGCTCGTCGATGTCGGCGCGGACCAGGATCGTGCGGACGTACGCCTCCTCGCCCCCCTCGTGCTGGAGCCGCGGCCAGGCCAGGTACAGCTTGGTCAGGGCCGTCTGGAGCAGGTCGTCGGCGCGGTGCCAGTCACCGCAGATCGCGTACGCGATGCGGCGCAGGTGCTGCTGGCGGGCCGCCACGAACGCGACGTACTCCTCCTCGAGGTGCGCCCTCATCGGGAGGTGCCTCCCGCCGGCGGCAGCTCGGGGTAGCTGAACCAGGAGTGCGACCCGACGCTGTCGGCGACCCACTCGTCGAAGGTGCGCGTCTGGTCCGGCAGCTCGGACTGGAACCCGCTGATCCGGTGATCCCGGGTCGCGGTCAGCAGGAGCCAGACCGTGTCCCCGTGGGTCGTCACCACCTCCAGTGCCGCCGAGGTGCCGAAGGCGTCGCCGAGCACGTGGTCGTAGTAGCCGGTGACCTTCACCTCGGGGTAGCCCCGCACGACCTTCCCGTGGTCGTCGAGGTGGATGTCGTCCCAGCCGATGGCCAGGCCGCAGTCGCCCAGGGTGCCGGCGCGGCACTCCCGCGCCGTGTCCGGGTCGACCGGCACGGGATCGGTGACGTGCACCGGGACGACGCCCGGAGGTCCCGCCGGCTCGACGTCGCGCCCGGCCGACCCGGCGCCACCGATGCTCGCGGCGAACGCCCCGACGGCGACGGCGGCGACGCCGACGGAGGCGGCCACTGCGGCCCGGCGCCGGCGCGCCGCCCGCCGGCCGCGTACGGCGTACTGGAGCGGGTCGCGCAGCGGCGGCTCCGTCCCGAAGGACCGCTCCACCTCGGTGCCGATCCACTCGTCGATGTCCGTGCTCATCGCGTTCTCCTGCCTGCTCGTCCTGACACTTCCAGAACGGAACGTCCGGCGGTCCGGTTGTCACGGATAGCCACTAGGGTCGGTAGCAGAGCCAGTCGCCAGTCCGAGGAGCGCAGACAGATGCCCATCGTCACCCCCGAGAAGTACGCCGAGATGCTGGACACCGCCAAGGGGAGCGCCTTCGCGTTCCCGGCGATCAACGTGTCCTCCTCGCAGACCCTGAACGCCGCGCTGAAGGGCTTCGCCGACGCCGGCTCCGACGGCATCATCCAGGTCTCGACCGGAGGCGCCGAGTACCTCTCCGGGCCGAGCATCAAGAACATGGTCACCGGCTCGGTCGCCTTCGCGGCGTACGCCGCCGAGGTCGCGAAGAACTACCCGGTCAACATCGCGCTGCACACCGACCACTGCCCCAAGGACAAGCTCGACGGCTTCGTCCGGCCGCTGCTCGCCCTGTCGCAGGAGCGGGTCGACCGGGGCGAGGCGCCGCTCTTCCAGTCGCACATGTGGGACGGCTCCGCCGTACCGCTCGAGGAGAACCTCGTCATCGCCGAGGAGCTCCTCGACCGCGCCATCAAGGCGAAGGTGATCCTGGAGATCGAGGTCGGCGTCGTCGGCGGCGAGGAGGACGGCGTCGAGGCCGAGATCAACGACAAGCTCTACTCGACCCCCGCGGACGCGATCGCGACCGCGAAGGCGCTGGGGTACGGCGACCGTGGCTACTACATGACCGCGCTGACCTTCGGCAACGTGCACGGCGTCTACAAGCCGGGCGGCGTCAAGCTCCGTCCCTCGGTGCTCAAGGAGGCGCAGGAGGCCGTCGTCGCCGAGTTCGGCCTCGAGCCCGGATCGAAGCCCTTCCACCTGGTCTTCCACGGCGGCTCGGGCTCGTCGCCCGAGGAGATCGCCGAGGCAGTCGACTACGGGGTGGTCAAGATGAACGTCGACACCGACACCCAGTACGCCTTCACCCGGCCGGTCGCCGCCCACATGTTCCAGAACTACGACGGCGTGCTGAAGGTCGACGGCGAGGTCGGCAACAAGAAGCTCTACGACCCCCGCGCCTGGGGCAAGGCCGCCGAGGGTGGCATGGCCGCCCGCGTCGTCGAGGCGTGCGAGAACCTGCGGTCCGCGGGCGCCTCGATCGGCTGAGGAGGACGCGTCAGTCGGTGACGGGTGCTGCCGGCGCGGGGGCCCCAGCCGCGGCGTACCCGGCGTGGCGCGGCTTCTCGAAGAACAGCACCGCGACGAAGCCGATCAGGAACGCGAACGTCGGCAGCAGCACCGCGCTCGCCATCGCGTCGCTGAACGACTGGGCGACCTCCGGCGGCAGCTTGCCGCCGGAGGAGCCCTCGCCCTTGAACGCCGGCAGCCCCTCGGCCGCGAGGCGGGCGTCGATCAGCACGGCGATCGCCGCGGAGCCGAGCACCGCGCCGACCTGGCGGGTCGCGTTGTAGACGCCCGACCCGGCGCCGGCGAGCTGCACCGGCAGGTTGCGGGTGGCGGTCGCGCTGTTGGGCGCCCAGACGAACGCGTTGCCGACGCCGAAGACCACCATCGGCGGCACCGTCCACCAGATCGAGGTGTCGGGCGTCATCACGAAGGTCAGCCACAACAGGCCCAGGAAGAGGCAGGCGAAGCCGAAGGCGGTGATGATCCGCGGGTGGATCCGGTCGGTCAGCCCGCCGACCGTCCGGGCGAGCAGGATCGTCATCAGCGCCATCGGCACCAGCAGCAGCGCCGAGCGGGTCGGGCTGAGCCCGCGGACGACCTGCGCCCAGATCATGATCGGGATCGCCAGCGACGTGATCGACAGGCCCATCACCGTGATCGCCACGTTGGCCAGCGAGAAGTTGCGGTCGCGGAAGAGGCCGAGCGGGACCAGCGGCTCCTGCTTGTTGATCGCCTGCCAGCCGACGAAGAGCGCCAGCACGACGATGCCGGCGATGATCATCGCCCAGATCGCCGCGTCCCAGTGGTACTGGTGACCCTCCTGGATGCCGAACACGAGCAGGAACATGCCGATGCCGCTGAGCGCCACGCCCAGCCAGTCGAACCGGTGCGTGTGGGTCGGCAGCGTGGGCACCAGCCGCCAGGCGAGCACGAAGCCGACCACGCCGACCGGCACGTTGATGAAGAAGATCCACTCCCAGCCCAGCCCGTCGACGAGCACGCCGCCGAGGATCGGGCCGACCAGGGTCGCGACGCCGGCGGTGGCGCCCCACAGGGCCATCGCGGCGCCACGCCGCTCGGCCGGGAAGATCCGGGTGATGATCGCCATCGTCTGCGGCGTGATCATCGAGGCGCCGAGACCCTGGAGCACCCGGGCCGCGATCAGCGTCTCGATGCTGCCGGTCAGGCCGCACCACAGGGAGGCGAGCGTGAAGACGGTGAGGCCGACCAGGTAGAGGTTCTTGGGGCCGAACCGGTCACCGAGACGCCCGGTGATCAGCACCGGTACGGCGTACGCGAGCAGGTAGGCGCTGGTCACCCAGACGACGTCGTTGACGTCGGCCTGGAGGTCGTCGATGATCGCCGGCGTCGCGACGGACACGATCGTGGTGTCCACCAGGATCATGAAGAAGCCGATGCACAGCGCGAAGAGCGCCGGCCACGGCTCCTTGCCTCCGGTCGGGTCGACGGTCTGCGGAGTGGACGAGGACTGAGTCACGGAGCAAGTCAACACCCGACCATGGACAATCACTCCATGAGTTCTTTCACTGGCAACGACCTGATGGCCGGCCCCCCGCCCACCCTGCTCCCCGAGGACCCCGCATCGGCCGACCTGGTGCCGGGCGCGGACGCGATGGACGTCGTCCGCCAGCACCCCGAGTCGCCGGTCGCCTGGGCGACGCTGGCGACCCTGGCCGCCGAGGCCGAGGACGACGCGGTGACGATCTACGCCTACGCCCGCGTCGGCTACCACCGCAGCCTCGACATGCTCCGCCGCAACGGCTGGAAGGGCCACGGCCCGGTCCCGTGGGAGCACGAGCCCAACCGCGGCTTCCTGACCTGCCTGGCGCTCCTCGCGCTCGCGGCCCGCGCGATCGGTGAGGACGCGGAGTGGGAGCGGTGCTCGGAGTTCCTGCGCGACTCGAGCCCGACGGCGTACGACGAGCTGCTGGGCGACGCCGACGAGGAGTGACTCCTAGGCGGGCGGCGTCAGCAGCAGGCGGACCTTCTCGGCGCCCAGCGCGAGGAAGAGCGTGGGCAGCCGGGGGCCGCGCTCGGCGTCGACGAGCAGCTGGTAGAGCAGCCGGAAGAAGGCCTTCTGGTCCTGCTTGACCTCGTCCGTCGGGGCGTCGTCGAGGCCGAGACCGCGCGCGAGCTTGGGCACGCCGTAGATCAGCGACGTGATCGGCTCCAGCTCGAGCTGGTCCGGTAGCCGGTCGAGCAGCTGGCGCAGCCAGAGCTCCTCGTCCTCGTTCAGCGCCGCGAGGCGTGCCGCGTCCGGCGTCTCCCGGACCGTCGTGCGGTCCTCCTCCGGCACGAAGTCGGACATCCACGTCATCGCCCGCGACAGCCGCGGCTCGAGGTCGGCGACCGAGGCGTGCTCGTAGCCCAGGTCGCCGACGATGCGGCTGATCAGCTCCGCGCTGCCGGCGGTCACGTCGGCCACCGACGACAGCAGCTTGAAGGGCACGACCACGGCGGGCGTCGGCAGCGTCCCGGCGGACGTGGTCGACGAGGCGCGCTCGAAGGCGAGCACCTGGGCGTCCCGCTTCGCGGGGTTGGCGGCCTTCTTGCCCAGCGCGTCCCACTCGTCGTACAGCCGCACGACCTCCTGGCCGAAGTCGACGTTGAACGCCTGCTTGGGCGCGCGGCGCACGTAGAGCCAGCGCAGGATCGGCGCCTCGAGGATCTTCAGGGCCTCGGCCGCGGTCGGGACGCCGCCGCGCGAGGACGACATCTTCACCTGGCCGCCGGCGCCCACGAAGGAGTAGCCGACGAACGACGGCGCGCGGCCGCCGTAGATCTTCACGAGCTCCTTGCCGACCGTGTACGACGAGCCGGGGCTCGCGTGGTCGACGCCGCCGGGCTCGAAGTCGACGCCCTCGAACTCCCAGCGCATCGGCCAGTCGACCTTCCAGACGAGCTTGCCCTCGCTGTCCGTGGTCAGGTTGGTCACGCCTTCGTACGCGCACGCGGTGCAGGTGTAGGCGAGGTCGGTGGTGTCCTCGTCGTACGACGTGATGATGGTCGTGTCGCGGCCGCAGTCGCGGCAGTAGGGCTTATAGGGGAAGCGCGCGAGGTCGTCGGTGGCGCCGAGGCCGGTCAGCCCGGACTCGTCGTCGTTGGCGACGGAGTCGGCCAGGGCGGCGGCCTCCTCCTCGCTCTCGGGTGCTGCGGTGGCTGCCCCCTCCAGCTGCTTGGTCCGGTAGCGCGACATGACCTGCTCGATCTCGTCGCGACGGCGGACGGCGGTGAGGACCTGCTCGCGGTAGGCGCCGGCGCGGTACATCTCGGTCTGGGAGACCTCGACCATCTCGACGCCGAGCTCACGCAGCGACGCGACCAGGGGCTCCTTGTAGTGCTCGGCCCACGACGTGTGGCACCCCCACGGGTCCGGTACGCCGGACAGCGGCCGGCCGATGTGCTCGGCCCAGGACGGGTCGACACCGGCCGGGACCTTGCGGAAGCGGTCGTAGTCGTCCCAGCTGTGCAGGTGGCGGGCCGCGATCCCGCGCCGCTTGATCTCCTCGGCCACGAAGTGGACCGTCAGGAACTCGCGCAGATTGCCCAGGTGCACCGGCCCCGAGGGGCTGGCGCCGGAGGCGCAGGTGATCACGTGGTCGCCCAGCTCACCGCCGTACCGCTGCTCGGCGTGGCGGATGGCGTCGTCGGCCGCGCGGGTGACCCAGTCGTGCGGCGGGGAGTCGGGCATGTCGCCAACGCTACCGGGGGCGGCGGCGGGCGCCGGAAACGGCACGTGCCGGGACCACCGCCCAGTGGTGGTCCCGGCACGTGCGCGACGACTGCCCTCCGGTCACGACCTCATCCCCCGATGTGGGTCGTGCGCGGCCGGGCGCGCGTGGCGGGATCATGGCACTGACCGGTCCGTGCCACAGCGAGCGAAGTGGCCGCTGGCACTAAGATGCCATCATGCCGCGCACCCCGGCCCGCACCGGCGTCCTCACGGCGCTCGGCTTCACGCCCGAGCTCGAGGTCACCTACGAGCGCCTGCGCCCGCAGTCCGGCCGCGAGCTGACCCGGGTCGCGGCCGCCATGCTGCGCTCGCCCGACGAGCTCCTCGACGACATCGCGCCGCTGCTCGACATCGGTGCGGTCCACGTCGACGGCGCCGTGCTCCAGGTCGCCACGCCGGTCGAGGTGCTGCGGGGCGTGGTCGGCGTGCAGGCGGCGTACGCCCGGCGGGCTCAGGTCGGACTGGACGGCGTCGGCCGCGCGATCGAGATCCTGGCCACCGAGCAGCGGTTGTCGGTGACCGGTGAGCCCGGCGACAGCCGAGCGGTCGAGGGCGAGGTGTGGATCGGCGGCGACGTCTTCGACATGGTCCGGACGACGCTCCTCGGCAGCACCGGTGACCTGGTCTGGCTGCGTCCCGACCAGTGGCGCGGGCCGCGCGAGGAGCGGATGGTCGACCTGGTCGCGGAGGTCGTCGCGCAGGGTCGCCGGTCCCGGGCGATCTACCCGGTGCGGGCGCTGCACGACGCGCCCGAGGTGCTCGCCGCGCGGCTGGCGGTGGGCGAGGAGGTCCGTCTGCTGCCGGAGATGCCGACCCGGCTGCTGGTGGTGGGCGACTCCCACGCGATCGTGCCCGAGCCGCTCGGCCTCGCCGACCTGCCCCTCGCGGTGGTCCGCCAGCGGGGAGTGGTGGAGGCGATGACGTGGTGGTTCGAGGAGCTCTGGGGCCGGGCGGCGGTGCCGGCGCTCGCCGAGACCGGGCCCCGGATGGACCTGCGGCAGTTCCTCCTCGAGCAGCTCGCGGCCGGCGCGCACGACGAGCAGATCGCGCGCAAGCTCGGCATCAGCCTGCGCACCGTACGGCGACGCGTCTCGGCGCTGATGACCGAGCTGGGCGCCGACTCGCGCTTCCAGGCCGGGGTCGAGGCCGCCCGGCGGGGCTGGCTGTGAGCGGTCGGCCTCAGGGCAGCAGGAGGTGGTACGCCTCGGGCTCGAGGCGCCAGGTGCGCTGCCGCTCGGGGCCGTAGATCTCGCCGTCGGCGCTGCACCAGAACGGCCCGCCCGACACCGACACCCGGGTGCCGCGGAGGTAGGTCACGTCGTCGCGCTTGTGGTGCGACGCGAGGCCGATGTGCGCGGCGTACGCCAACCGGGCGATCGGACCGGTCGACCGCGACACCATCACGTCGAAGCGGCCGTCCTCGGGGTCGGCGTCGGGCGTCAGCTCGGCGCCACCGCCGACCGACGAGCCGTTGCCGACCGCGGCCATCAGGATCGGCTCGTCGAGGTCGACCACCACCTCGCCGTCGACCTCGATGCGGACCCGGATGATCGGCGGCTTCCACGCGGTCATCGCGGCACCGATCGGGTAGCCGAGCTTGCCGAGGTTGGCCTTGCCGACGCCGACCGAGTGGAGGCGCTCCTTCCACCGGGCGCCGCGGCGGCTCGCGTTGGCGCCGGCGCCGACGTGCACGCTGTTGACCACGATCTCGCCGACCTCGTCGACGATCAGGTCCATCGGCCGCGGCGTCCCGTCCAGGATGACGTGCGCCGCCTCCGCCGGGTCCAGCGGGATCTCGGTCCCGCGGGCGAAGTCGTTGCCGGTGCCGAGCGGGATCAGCCCGAGCACGGCGTCCTTGAGCTCGCGGCGGCGGTAGAGGGCCGCGACGATCGCGTGCAGGCTACCGTCGCCGCCGGCGACCACGATGCGACGCGACCCGGCCCGGTGCAGGACGCCGTCGAGCTCGCCGGGGTTGGCGGTCGCCGTGACCTCCACGGAGACGTGCTCACGCAGGACGGCGAGCGCCTCCTCGAGCCGCTCCTCGTCCGAGGTGCCGGCCTCGGAGTTGGTGATGACGAGGAGTGGATCCACGTGCCGGACAGTAACCGACGACCCCGAGGTGCGGATCACCCTTTGGTAGCGTGTGGCCGCAAGAGCTCCGGTGCGCTTGTGCCGGAGCTGCTTCTTTTTGCCAGAGGAGAGTCATGCCGGCGATCGCCATCATCGGTGCCCAGTGGGGCGATGAGGGGAAGGGCAAGGCGACCGACGTCCTCGGCAGCCGGGTCGACTACGTCGTCAAGTTCAACGGCGGCAACAACGCCGGCCACACCGTGGTCATCCGCCAGCCCGACGGCTCCAGCGAGAAGTACGCGCTGCACCTCCTGCCCAGCGGCATCCTCAGCCCCGGCGTCACGCCGGTGATCGGCAACGGGGTCGTCGTCGACCTGGCCGTCCTCTTCGAGGAGCTCGACGCGCTGATCGCCCGCGGGGTCGACGTCAGCCTGCTCAAGGTGAGCGCCAACGCCCACGTCATCGCCGACTACAACCGCACGGTCGACAAGGTCACCGAGCGGTTCCTCGGCAGCCGCCGGATCGGGACGACCGGCCGCGGCATCGGCCCGACGTACGCCGACAAGATGAACCGGATCGGCATCCGGATCCAGGACATCTTCGACGAGAAGATCCTGACCCAGAAGGTCGAGGGCGCCCTCGACCTCAAGAACCAGATCCTCACCAAGATCTACAACCGCCGCGCGGCCACCGTCGAGCAGACGGTCGAGGAGCTGCTCGCGTACGCCGACCGGCTGGGCCCGATGGTCTGCGACACCGGGCTGCTGCTCAACCAGGCCCTCGACCGTGGCGAGACCGTGCTGCTCGAGGCCGGCCAGGCTACCCTGCTCGACGTCGACCACGGCACCTACCCGTTCGTCACGTCGTCCTCGGCCACCGCGGGCGGCGCCTGCACCGGCTCCGGCATCCCGCCGATGCGCCTCAACCAGGTGATCGGGATCGTGAAGGCCTACACCACGCGCGTCGGTGAGGGCCCGTTCCCGACCGAGCTCGAGGACGAGTACGGCGAGCACCTGCGCAAGATCGGCGCCGAGTTCGGGACCACGACCGGTCGGCCGCGTCGCTGCGGCTGGTACGACGCCGTGATCGCCCGCTACGCCGCCCGGGTCAACGGGGTCACCGACTTCGTGCTCACCAAGCTCGACGTGCTGACGGGGCTCGAGAAGGTCCCGGTCTGCGTGGCGTACGACGTCGACGGCACCCGCCACGACGAGATGCCGGTCAACCAGAGCGACTTCCACCACGCCGTGCCGATCTACGAGTACCTCGACGGCTGGTGGGAGGACATCTCCGGCGCGCGGACGCTCGCCGACCTGCCCGCCAACGCGCAGGCGTACGTGAAGGCCGTCGAGGAGATGTCCGGGGCCCGGATCTCGGCCGTGGGGGTCGGCCCGTCCCGCGACGCCACCGTCGTGATCCATGACCTGATCTGACCGTGATCGACCCCATCGTCGCGATCGACCGGCTCCGGGCAGCGTTCCGGGGGCCGGCGAAGCACCGGACCCTGCATGCGAAGGGCCGCTTCTACGGGGGCACCTTCACGGCCACGACGCGGGCGGCAGCGCTGTGCCGCGCCGGCCACCTGAGCGGCGCGCCCACCCCGGTCGTCGTGCGGTGGTCGAGCGCGGGAGGCAACGCCGACGTACCCGACACCCAGCCCGACATCCGGGGCATGGCCGTGAAGTTCCGGCTCGCGGACGGGACCTCGACCGACCTGCTCAGCCAGACGTCGCCGCGGTTCCCGACGGACGTGCCGGAGGAGTTCGTCGCGCTGACCCAGGCGTCGCTCGACCCGCGGTCGATGCCGCTCTTCCTCGCCCAGCACCCACGGATGCTGCCGGCCATCGTGGCCGGGATCCGGGCGCGAGGGGTCGCGGCGCACGTGAGCTTCGCGGAGCCGGCGTACTACCCGATCCACGCCTACGGCTGGCTCGACGCGGAAGGCACGCGGACCTGGGTCCGCTACGTCTTCCGGCCCGTGGCGACCGGGGCGGACCGGCTGGCGAGGACGTTCACCGGCCCCGACCGGCTGAGCGAGGAGATGGCGGCCCGGCTCGCGCGCGGCCCGGTCACGTTCGAGGTGTGGGTGCAGCTGGCCGGCCCCGGTCACGACCCGCACTCGGCCGTGTCGGTGTGGAAGGGCGCCCGCAAGCTGCTCGCCGGCCACCTCGTCGTGACCGAGGAGCTCCCCGACCCCGAGGCGGGCGGCAGCCCGACGGTCTTCGACCCGACCCGGGTCGTCGACGGGATCGAGCTGTCGGACGACCCGATCCTCCGGTTCCGGCCGTCCGCCTACGCGGAGTCGATCAGCCGCCGGGTCTGACACCGCCTAGGGTTGAGGCCCGTGAGGACTCTCGTCATCGGCACCGGCGGCCGCGAGCACGCGCTCGCCCGCGCACTCGCCCTGGATCCCTCGGTGACCGAGGTGCACGCCGCCCCCGGCAACCCCGGGATCGCCGCGGTCGCGACGCTGCACGACGTCGACCCGATGTCCGGTCCCGCTGTCGCGGAGCTGGCCGTCGAGATCGGCGCGGACCTGGTCGTCGTCGGCCCCGAGGCGCCCCTGGTCGCGGGGGTGGCGGACGCCGTGCGGGACCGCGGCATCGCGGTCTTCGGGCCCTCGCAGGCAGCGGCACAGCTGGAGGGGTCGAAGGCGTTCTCCAAGGACGTCATGGAGGTCGCCGGCGTACCGACCGCGGGCTCGCGCACCTGCACCGAGCCGGCCGAGGTGGAGGCCGCGCTCGACGCGTTCGGGGCGCCGTACGTCGTCAAGGACGACGCGCTGGCCGCGGGCAAGGGCGTCGTCGTCACCCGTGACCGCGCGGAGGCGCTCGCGCACGCGGCGGCCTGCGAGCGGGTGGTGATCGAGGAGTTCCTCGACGGGCCCGAGGTGTCGGTCTTCGCGGTCTGCGACGGCACCACGGCGTACGCCCTGCAGCCCGCCCAGGACTTCAAGCGGATCTTCGACGGCGGCCGCGGGCCCAACACGGGCGGCATGGGGTCGTACACGCCGCTGACCTGGGCCCGGCCCGACCTCGCCGACGTGGTGCTCGAGTCGGTCGTGCGGCCGACGCTCGGGGAGATGGCCCGTCGCGGGACGCCCTTCGTCGGGTGCCTGTACGTCGGCCTCGCGCTGACCGAGTCCGGGCCGCGCGTCATCGAGTTCAACGTGCGCTTCGGCGATCCCGACATCCAGCCCGTCCTCGCGGTGCTCGAGTCCCCGCTGGGTGAGCTGCTCATGGCGGCCGCCGCCGGACGCCTCGACTCCGTGCCGGCGCCGGTCTTCCGCGACGGCGCCGCGGTGACGGTCGTGCTGGCCTCGGCCGGCTACCCCGAGTCCTCGTCCACGGGCGACGTCATCACCGGTGTCGACCTCGCCGCCGCCTGGGACGGGGTCGACGTCATCCATGCCGGCACGGCGCTCTCCGGCGACGACCTGGTCACCGCCGGCGGCCGCGTCCTCGCCGTACGCGCCGTCGGCACCGACGTCGCCGATGCTCGCGCGACGGCGTACGCCGCCGCCGACCTGATCTCCTTCCCCGGCAGGCAGCGCCGCACCGACATCGCCGCCGAGCCGCTCGGTGTCGTCGAGGGTGCCTCGTTGCGGCTGTAACGCCGGGTTACTGACTCTTCCCACCCTGCTGCAACCCCCCTGGTACAGCCAGTAACAGGGCGTTACAAGCGCCGTGGCGGCCGTGGGAGGATGAGGCACGTGACCGTGCCGAACATCCTCGCGACCCGCTACGCCTCCGCCGAGCTGGCCCAGATCTGGTCCCCCGAGCACAAGATCGTGCTGGAGCGGCAGCTGTGGATCGCGGTGCTCGAGGCGCAGCGCGACCTCGGCATCGACGTGCCGGACGGCGTGATCGAGGCCTACCGCGACGTCACGGACAAGGTCGACCTCGAGTCGATCGCGACCCGCGAGCGGGTCACCCGCCACGACGTGAAGGCGCGGATCGAGGAGTTCTCGGCGCTGGCCGGGCACGAGCACATCCACAAGGGCATGACCTCGCGTGACCTGACCGAGAACGTCGAGCAGCTCCAGGTCAAGCAGTCCCTGGCGCTGGTCCGGGACCGGGCCGTGGCGGCGCTGGCGCGGCTCGGCCGGCTCGCCGCCGAGCACGAGGCCACCGTGATGGCGGGCCGCTCGCACAACGTGGCCGCGCAGGCGACCACCCTGGGCAAGCGATTCGCGACCATCGCCGACGAGATGCTGATCGCCGTCGAGCGCATCGAGGGCCTCCTCGACCGCTACCCGCTGCGCGGCATCAAGGGCCCGATGGGCACCGCCCAGGACATGCTCGACCTCCTCGACGGCGACGAGGCCAAGCTGCAGCAGCTCGAGGAGCGGGTCGCGCACCACCTCGGCTTCGACCGGGTCCTGACCAGCGTCGGCCAGGTCTATCCCCGCTCGCTCGACTTCGACGTCGTGTCCTCGCTGGTCCAGCTGGTCGCCGCCCCGTCCAACCTGGCGACCACGATCCGGCTGATGGCCGGCAACGAGCTGGTGACGGAGGGCTTCAAGGAGGGCCAGGTCGGCTCGTCCGCGATGCCGCACAAGATGAACAGCCGCTCCGCCGAGCGGGTCAACGGCCTGTCCGTCGTGCTGCGCGGCCACCTGTCGATGATCGGCGAGCTCGCCGGAGACCAGTGGAACGAGGGCGACGTCTCCGACTCGGTCGTACGCCGCGTCGCCCTGCCGGACGCGTTCTTCGCCGCCGACGGCCTCTTCGAGACCTTCCTGACGGTGCTCGACGAGTTCGGCGCCTTCCCGGCCGTGATCCAGCGCGAGCTGGACCGCTACCTGCCGTTCCTCTCCACCACGAAGGTGCTGATGGCCGCCGTGCGCAACGGCGTCGGGCGCGAGGCCGCGCACGAGGCGATCAAGGAGGCGGCGGTCGGCACCGCGCTCGACATGCGCCAGGGCCAGGCCGACAACGACGTCTTCGCCCGCCTCGCCGCCGACCCGCGCCTCGGCCTGACGGAGGCCCAGCTCGCGAGCCTGGTCGCCGAGCCGATCACGTTCACCGGTGCCGCGGTCGCCCAGGTCGAGGCGGTCGTACGCCGGGTCGCCGAGGTCACCGCCCGCCATCCCGAGGCCGCGGCGTACTCACCTGGCGGCATCCTCTAGCGACTGCAGGGTCCTGGCCTGGCGCAGCGCCTGGATCGCCATCAGCAGTGCCAGGCTGACCAGGGCGGCACCGGTCAGCAGCGCGGCCCGCATGGCGGCGTCGGGGGAGGAGTCCGCCACGACGACCTGGTAGACGGTCACCAGCACGGCGGCGCCGATGGAGGCGCCGATCCGCTGTCCCGTCTGGAGGGCTCCTCCTGCCGCGCCGCCCATCCGCGGCGGCACGTCGGCCAGCGTGAGTGTCATGTTGGGCGAGACGACCGCGCCCGCGCCGAGGCCGGCGACCAGGAGCGTCGGCGCCAGCCACGGCCAGAGCGGGTCGTGGCCCGGGGCCAGCACCGCGACCAGCACGACGCCGGTGATCATCGTCGCCAGCGCAGCCACGGTGAGCCGCCGGCCGAGGTCCGCGACCACCCGGCCCGCGAGCGGGGCGCTGACCGCCGAGCCGGCGGCGAACGGCATCAGCATCAGTCCCGCCTGCAGCGGTGACAGCCCCATGCCCTCCTGGAGGTAGAGGGACGTCACCAGCAGCACCCCGGTGAAGCCGGTGAAGTAGAGGGCGCCGACCGCCAGCCCGTTGACGTAGCCGGGCAGGCTGCGCAGCAGCGCCAGGTCGAGCAGCGGCGGGTGGCCGTGCCGCGCCGTACGCCGCTCCCACGCCACGAAGCCCCAGCCGAAGACCGGCACCCCGACCAGGAGCAGCAGCGGCAGCCGGTGCCCGCCCTCGAGCCGGACGACCGGGTAGAGCAGGCACAGCACGGTGGCGCCGAGCAGCAGGGCACCGGGCACGTCGATCCGGTTGTCGGTCTTCTCCGTGCTCGGTGGGCGGCGCGGGACCATCGCCATCACGGCGACCATCGCGGCCAGCCCGATCGGCACGTTGACCAGGAAGAGCCAGCGCCAGCCGTCGTCCTCGCCCGCGAGCGCGATGATCAGGCCGCCCAGCACCGGCCCGATGGCCGACGAGACCGACACGGTCAGCCCGAAGATCCCGAACGCCCGGCCGCGCTCGCGACCGCGGAAGAGCTGTTGGATCAGCCCGGAGTTCTGCGGCGTCAGGAGCCCGGCGCTGGCGCCCTGGAGGAGTCGGGCCAGGATGACGAGGGCGGCGTTCGGTGCGAGGCCGACCGCGGCGCTGGCGACGATGAAGCAGGTCAGCCCGATGAGCATCAGCCGGCGCCGGCCGTAGGCGTCGCCGAGCCGGCCACCGGCGACCAGCGTCAGCCCGAAGGCCAGCGCGTAGCCCGAGACGACCCACTGGATGGTGCCCGCCGACGTGTGCAGCCCCGCGCGCATCGACGGGATCGCGACGTTGACGATCGAGACGTCGAGCAGGGCCATGAAGCCGATGACCAACGAGACACCGAGGATCCGCCACCGCCGCGGATCGGGGGTGTACGGATCAGGCGCGGGCGTGACCGCCCCAGTTGGCGAGCTTGGTGGCGACGGCGTGCAGGTCGGCGCGGCGTACGGCGTCGTCGACGGCCGGCAGGATGTCGTCCCACTCCACGGCGTACGACCCCTTGATCTGGGCGAAGCCCTCGGGGCGGGCGAAGAACCAGACGTGGAAGTGGGCCGAGCCGTCACCCCAACGGTTGACGTGCACGCGGCCGATCCCGGGCAGGCTCTCGATGATCCGCACCAGGCGGTTGGAGATCCGGCCGAACTCGGAGGCCAGGTCGTCGTCGATCTGGCCGGCGTCCTCGTGGTCCCGTGTCCACAGGGTCATCACCAGCGGCAGACCGGTCGGTGCCGACGGCGCGAAGAGGACCCAGCGCTCGTCCTCCCACACGATCCGCTCGGGGTCGAAGCCGGCGCACGCGTCGCACGGCGCGCCGCCCTCGTCGCCCTGACGCGGGTCCTCGGTGCCCGGCGCGGCCAGGGCCTTCGGTGCGATGGCACCGTCGACGACCTCCCAGGGAAAGATCTCCCACTCGGTCATCGAGGGGGCGGGCAGACGCTGGTCTCCGGCAGCGGCGACGACGCGGGCGTGGATCTCGGCTGCAGACTCCGGCATGGCGACACTGTGCCAGCCCGACTTGCGCCGCTCGCCAGCACCCCCGGACCATCAGCACATGCCCAGTCCCGTCACCGTCTCGATCACCCGGACCGTCAACGCCGGCCACCACGACGAGATGGTCGCGTGGATCCGGGCGGGCTCCGCGCTCGCCGCACGCTTCGAGGGGTTCCTCGGCTCGGGCTGGGTGCGCCCCTCGACCGAGTCCGAGGAGTGGCACATGCTCTACCGCTTCGCGGACGACTCCTCGCTCGCGGCCTGGGAGGCCTCGCCGCAGCGCGAGTGGTGGCTCGGCGCCGCCCAGGGCCTGGTGGGCGAGTCCAGCATCGAGCGCCGGACCGGCATCGAGGGCTGGTTCGACCCGCCGGCGACGTACGACGTCGAGGACCTGCGCCCGCCGGCGCCCGCGCCGCCGCGGTGGAAGCAGGCGACGGTGATCTTCCTGGTCTTCTACCCCCTCAGCGTCCTCGCCAACTGGGTCGCCGGGCACCTCGTCGCCGACTGGCCGCTGCCGCTGCGCGTGCTCGCCGTCGTCCTCGTGATGACGCCGGTGATGACCTACCTCGCGCTGCCGTGGGTGACCAAGCGCATGGAGTGGTGGCTGCGCCGCTGACGGGTCTCTCGACGTCGACGTTTCTCGGTGCCCGGCCCGGGCAGGGGACCTGCATGGAATCCATCTCGGGAGACACCATGACCCTGTCCACACCCACCCTGCGCCTGCGCACCGGCTCCGTGCTGGCTGCCCTGCTGCTCGCGGTCGTCGGCACGCTCGGACTAGCCGGTACGGCGACCGCCGTGACGCACGCGAGCGCCGCGTCGCAGTTCTCCGCAGCCGGCATCGGCTGGACCTCGTCCGGCGGCTGCAGCGATCCCGGCAACTCGACCTGCACGTCGTTCGAGGGGATCCGTCAGGCGACCATCGACGGCGCGATCACGCTCAAGAACGCCAGCGGCTGCGGCCTCACCATCACCGGCGGCACCGAGACCGGCCACGCGGGCGGCACCTACAGCCACGGCACCGGCTACAAGCTCGACTTCTCGCGAACCACCTGCCTGACCAGCTGGGTGCACAACACGTACACGTACTCCGGCACCCGCAGCGACGGCACTCCGCTCTACACGGCCGCCTCCGGCAACGTCTACGCCGACGAGGGCAACCACTGGGACGTCCTCTACTACAGCTGCGGCTGCTAAATCGTACCGACGCGCTCGACTATGCTGGCCGCATGTCCGTCGACACGCTGCCGCCGCTCCCGTCGTACGACGACGTCGAAATCGTCGTCCCTGCGCCGGGTGTCGGCCCGGGCAACTGGGCGGGCGCGGCCAGCGCGGTGCTCGTCGACGGGACCTTCTGGCTGACCTACCGGGTGCGCCGGCCCCTCTCGGAGGGGCGCGGCGTCTCGGTGGTCGTCGCCCGCTCGGCCGACGGCGTGACCTTCGAGGAGGTCGCGGTCGTCAACCGGGAGGCCTTCGGCTGCGAGTCCTTCGAGCGGCCGGTCCTGGTGCCGGTGCCCGGGGTCGGCTGGCGTCTCTACCTCTCGTGCGCCACCCCCGGCTCCAAGCACTGGTGGGTCGACAGCCTCACCGCCGCGACGCCGGAGGAGCTGCCGACCGGCGAGCGCCGCGTCGTGCTGCCCGGTGACGACGACATGGCCGTCAAGGACCCGGTCGTCGAGCACCCGGCCGCGGGCGGCCCCGGCGGCTGGCGGATGTGGCTGTGCTGCCACCCGCTCACCGACGCGGGCCACGAGGACCGGATGACCACGCGGCTGCTCACCAGCCCCGACGGGCTCGACTGGACCGACCGCGGCGAGGTGCTGGCCGGCCGCCCCGGTCAGTGGGACGAGCGTGGCGCCCGGGTGACGACCGTGCTCAGCGCCGAGCCCCTCACCGTCCTCTACGACGGCCGCCGCGACGCGGCGTCCAACTGGTTCGAGACGACCGGCGTCGCGCGCTGGGACGGCGAGCGGCTGGTCGCCGACGACACCGACCCCATCGCGTCGCCGTACTCCGACGGCGCCTGGCGCTACGCCTCCGCCGTACCGCTCCCCGACGGCCGCACCCGCTTCTACGTCGAGGCCGCCCGTCCCGACGGCGCGCACGACCTGGTGACGCTGGTCCGCTGACTAGGCCCGGCGGCGCTCCTCGAACGAGCCCTTCGGCTCGGGGGAGAGCCAGTCGGAGAAGTCCTGGCCGCTGAGCTCGGACAGCAGGGCGACGTCCTCGGCGAAGACGGAGACGAGGCGTTCGCGCTGCTCAGGCGTGAGCCGGGGGCGCGGGCCGTCGCCGGTCTGCAGGCGCGCCACCAGCGGCGCGCTGGCGCGGCGCCAGACCTCCGGTGCGGCGAACTGACCCAGGCGGGCGCCGGCGCGGATCACCGGTCCGATGACGGTCGGCCGCCACCCAGGCGGGACATAGCTGCGGGAGTTGTCCCGCGGGATGGTGGCGACCGTGCCCGGGGTGATGCCGAGGAACCGGCAGGCCCGGTCGACCGCGGCGGGAGGGTCGTCGACGATGTCGCGGTAGCGCAGCACCAGGATCCGCTCGGGGTCGACGTGCTGGTGGAGATGGGCGAGCTGCTCGCCGTACATCCCGAGCTCGCGGTAGCGCCAGAACGGCGCCCACCCGGCCCGCACCCGCGCGTCCTGGCGGCCGAACGCGGTCTCGAAGTCGGCCACCGGCTCGAGCCCGTCGCACCACAGGTGCATCCAGTTGGAGTACGCGCGGTCGACCGGGTCGCGGACCAGGGCGATCAGCTTGACGTCCGGGAGCGACTCACCGATCCGGCGGTGCGCGCCCCGGCTCCACAGGTAGAAGGGCGTGCTCTCGCCGCGGACGGCGTCGGGTGGCGCCGAGGCGAAGAGGTCGGTGTACTCGTCGTACCGCCAGATCCACTCCTGCTGCGAGTGCGCGTCGCCGGGCCCGCGCCAGGCCGGGGGCGGTGCGCCGTCGCAGAGCCAGTACTTCGGCTCCTTCGGCCGGGTCACGAAGACCTCGGGATGCTGCGAGAGCGCGGCGTGCAGCGCGGTGGTGCCGGCCTTGGGTGCGCCCACGATCAGGAAGTCGGGCTGCGGAGGTCGGATCACGCATACAAAAGTAACCCAGTACGAAAACACTGAACAGGGCCTCTCCTAGAGTGAGCGCGTGGCCGACCTCAACATCCCGAGCGCGCCGGTGATCGACGGTGCCCGGCACCTCCACTCCGGCAAGGTGCGCGACCTGTACGAGCTCCCGGGCGGCGACCTGCTGATGGTCGCCAGCGACCGGATCTCGATCTTCGACTTCGTGCTCGACACGACGATCCCGGACAAGGGCGAGATCCTCACCCGGATGTCGCTGTGGTGGTTCGGGCAGCTCGCCGACCTGGTGCCGAACCACGTGATCAGCACGGACGTCCCGGACGTCGTACGCGGTCGGGCGGTCGTGTGCGAGCGGCTCGCGATGTACCCCGTCGAGTGCGTCGCCCGCGGCTACCTCACGGGTTCCGGCCTGATCGACTACCGCGCCTCCGGCGAGGTGTGCGGGGTGTCGCTGCCGGCCGGGCTCGAGGACGGCAGCCGGCTGCCCGCGCCGATCTTCACGCCGGCCACCAAGGCCGACCTGGGCGACCACGACGAGAACGTGTCGTACGACGCGGTCGCGGCCACCATCGGCGCCGACCGCGCCGCCGAGCTGCGCGACCTGACGCTCGCCGTCTACGCCCGCGCGGAGGGCATCGCCCGCGAGCGCGGGATCATCCTGGCCGACACCAAGCTCGAGTTCGGGGCCCGCCCCGACGGGACCACCGTGCTCGGCGACGAGGTGCTCACGCCCGACTCCTCCCGCTTCTGGCCGGCGGCCGAGTGGTCGCCCGGCCGCACGCAGGCGTCGTACGACAAGCAGATCGTGCGCAACTGGGCGCTGTCGCCCGAGTCCGGCTGGGACCGTGCGTCGGGCGAGGCGCCGCCACCGCTGCCGCCGGAGGTCGTGGAGCGCACCCGCAGCCGGTACGTCGAGGCCTACGAGCTCCTGACCGGGGAGACGTTCTGAAGGTCTCCTTCCCGGTGCCGCCCGCCGTGGCCTTCGACTACCTCGCGGACCCGCACCACCGCCCGGAGTGGCAGTCCAGCCTGGACCGCGTCGAGGACGTCGACGGCGAGCCGCGGGTCGGCCAGACCTGGGTCGACGTGACCAGGCCCCGCCTGCGCCCGGCGATGGAGACGACCGAGCTGGACCGGCCCCACCGCTGGACCGAGACCGGGACCTGGCGCGGCATCTCCGCCACGCTGACGCTGGTCTTCACCGAGACCGCCGCCGGCTGCGACGTGGAGCCGACGATGGTGCTCCGGGGCCGTGGGGTGCTGGCACCGGTGGCGCGCGTGCTGGGCCTGGCCGCGCCGTACGCCGTCCGGAGTGACCTCCGCCACGCGGCCGGTAGGTTGGCGCCATGACGACGTACAACCTGGCGACGCTCCTCGAGGACAGCGCGACGACCTACCCGGACCGCACCGCGGTCGTCCTCGGCGAGTCCCGGCTGACCTACGCGCAGCTGAACTCCTTCTCCAACATGGTCGCCAACCTGCTGGTCTCGCGGGGGATCGGGCCCGGCGACAAGGTGGCCCTCAGCTGCCCCAACCTGCCGTACTTCACCGTCGTCTACTTCGGCATCCTCAAGGCCGGCGGCACGGTCGTCCCGCTCAACGTGCTGCTCAAGGGCCGCGAGGTCGCCTACCACCTGGGCGACTCCGACGCGAAGGCCTACTTCTGCTTCGAGGGCACGCCCGAGCTGGCGATGGGGGAGGCCGGTCACGCCGGCTTCCAGCAGGCCGACGGCTGTGAGCACTTCTTCGTCATCACCGCCGCGCTCGACGGCGCCTCGCCGATCGAGGGCGTCGAGACGATGGCGCAGGCGATGGGCACCCAGTCCGCGGAGTTCGAGACGGTCGCCACCGACGAGGACGACACCGCCGTCATCCTCTACACGTCGGGCACCACGGGTCAGCCCAAGGGTGCCGAGCTGCGGCACCGCAACATGCGCGACAACGCGCTGTCGGGCGAGGCCCTGTTCGGCGCGAACACCGAGCGCCCGGACACCTACCTGTGCGTGCTGCCGCTCTTCCACTCCTTCGGCCAGACCGTGATCCAGAACGGCGCCTTCGCGTACGGCGGCACCGTCGTGATGCTGCCGCGCTTCGAGGCGCACGCCGCCCTCGCGCTGATGGCAAAGGAGCAGGTCACCTTCTTCGCGGGCGTGCCGACGATGTACTGGGGCCTGCTCGGCGCCCTCGACGAGTCTGTCGACGTGAAGGCGCTCGCCGCCAACCTCCGGGTGGCCGCCGCCGGCGGCTCCGCGCTGCCGGTCGAGGTGCACAAGGACTTCGAGAAGAAGTTCGGCGTCACCATCCTCGAGGGCTATGGGCTCTCCGAGACGTCGCCCGTGGCGAGCTTCTCGCCGTACGGCGAGCCCGTGCGGGTCGGCTCGATCGGCGTGCCGATCCCCGGCGTCGAGATGGAGCTGCTCCAGCCGGACAGCTGGGAGACGGTGCCCGACGGCCCGGACGAGATCGGCGAGATCGCCATCAAGGGCCACAACATCATGAAGGGCTACTACAACCGCCCCGAGGCCACCGCGGAGGTCATCCACGACGGCTGGTTCCGCTCCGGCGACCTCGGCCGCCGCGACGAGGACGGCTGGTACTACATCGTCGACCGGTCCAAGGACATGATCATCCGCGGCGGCTTCAACGTGTACCCGCGCGAGATCGAGGAATTCCTGATGACCCACCCGGCCGTCTCCCTGGCCGCGGTCATCGGCGTTCCGCACGAGAGCCACGGCGAGGAGATTAAGGCGGTCCTGATCCTCAACGCCGGCGCCGAGGTGACCGAGGACGAGATCGTCGCCTGGGCCAAGGAGGAGATGGCGGGCTACAAGTACCCGCGCATCGTCGAGTTCGTCGACGCCCTCCCGATGACCTCCACCGGCAAGATCCTCAAGCGCGAGCTCAGCTGACGGGCGTTTCGCACCCGCCGGTCGGGGGCAGGGGACCTGCATGCGCGTCATCCCCCAGGACCTCTCGACCCTCGCGGGCGCGTGCCTGGCGTCGTCGCAGGAGCTGACGGACGCCTGGAACGGCGCGATCGGCGGCCTCGACCTCCCCGGTGGTGCCGCCGGTGACACCGCCGGTGGGCCGGCGTTCGTCACCGCCCACGTGGCGGTCGCGGAGGCCGCGGGCACGGCGATCGCGCACCTGTCGTCGGTGCTCGAGCAGGACATGGACGACCTCTACGCGATCGCCTTCGACATGACGACGACCGACGAGGACGCGGCCGAGTCGTTGCAGACCCTCACGCCCGGCCTGCCCTCGCCCAGCCCCGGCCCCGCGCCCACGCCCAACCCCTGAGTCGAGCGAGGAGCACCGCATGCCCGAAGGGATCTTCGACCTCCACGACGAGGCCGCCCGGCTCGACACCGCCTCGACCGCCTGGGCCGACCTCGCCTCCGGCATCACCACGGCGAGCGACGGGGTCGACGAGGCCGCCCGGACGGCGCGTGACGCCGGGTGGGAGGGCAAGACCGCCGAGTCGTACGACGCTCACCGCAAGAGCCTCGTCGCCGACCTCGACACCGCCTCCGGTCTCGCCGAGTCGCTGGCCTCCACCCTGTCGGCCGCCGCCGGATCGGTGCGCATCTGCCAGGGCCGCCTCGACCAGGAGTGGGCCAAGGTCGCGTCGCTGACCCGGATGCCGCTGCCGGGCGGTGGCTTCTACTTCCAGACCGAGGACGAGGCCGAGCGCAAGCGCGCCGACGAGGCGGTCGCCAACGCCCAGGCCCACCGCGCCGAGCTCGACGCCACCCTGGCCACGGACACGGCCGCACTCAACCAGGCGGCCACGGCCTGGGCGCAGCTCACCTCGACCTGGGCTCCGGTCGCGGACGGCAGCCGCGACGGCTTCGACGGGGTGCCGAGCGACGGCAACGAGGTCGGCGTGATCACCGACGGCGACCGCACGATCTTCAGCACCGGCAGCGGCAACGACGACATCCGGGTCGAGATCGACCCGAAGACCGGGGAGCGCGTGGTCACGGTCAACGGTCAGAGCTACCGGGTGCCGGACGGCCAGGACCTGGTGATCCGGGCCGGCGGGGGGACCGACACCATCGACGTCCCCGCGGGCACCGACGTGGACGTCACCCTGATCGGCGGCGAGGGCAACGACACGATCACCACCCGCGGCGGCGACGACACCATCCTGGGCATGGACGGCGAGGACAAGATCGACGCCGGTGACGGCGGCGACCGGGTCTCGGGCGGGGCCGACGCCGACTACCTCGACGGGCAGGGCGGCGACGACACCGTCGTCGGCGGGTCCGGTCGCGACACCCTCTACGGCATGGGGGGCGACGACGTGCTGTCCGGCGGCGAGGGGCAGGACTACCTCGAGGGCGCCGACGGCGACGACCGTCTCGACGGCGGCGAGGGCAACGACATCCTCTCCGGCGGCAAGGACGACGACACGATCCACGGCGGCGGAGGCGACGACGTCACCTACGCCGGCCGCGGCCACGACACGACGTACGCCGGAAGCGGCAACGACACGTCGTACGTCGAGGGCACCGACGCCTCCTACGACACCGAGAAGCGGGTCACGGTCGAGATCCCGGACACCGGCTCCTTCATCAAGGTCGAGGGCAGCCCGGAGTTCGTGGCGCGGGTGCAGGCGGACCTGGAGATGCTGCGCGGGTCGCCGACCGGTCAGCAGATGCTCGAGAACCTGCAGGACAACCACGACAACTCGGGCTTCCTCGGCTTCAACAAGGAGTCCCTCACGATCCGCGAGTACCCCACCCCGGACAACAGCACGGCCACCCCGTCGGGCAACGACAACACCATCGAGTACTCGACGCACTTCAACACGCTCTACGACGGTCCGCCGTCCGCCGTGCTCTACCACGAGATGGCGCACGTCTACGACTACATGAACGACACCCTCGCGGACGGCACCTACCAGGGCGAGGACCTCCAAGACGTCGGTGACAACAACCGCGAGCGGGTGGCGGCCGGCCTGCCGATCGACGACGACAACGATCCCGACACTCCCGAACGGATCGATCCGCGGCACCCGTACGTCTACACGGAGAACGGACTTCGCGAGGAGATGGGTGCCCCACACCGTGACCACTACTGATCGGCCGCTGCGGCGGCTCGTCCTGGCCGCCGCCGTGCTCGGGGTGCTGGTCCTGTCGGCGTGCGGCAGCGAGAGCAGCGGCGGTGGAGACGGCGGCGACGGCGAGACCGGCGCCGGCGGCGACGACGTGAGCTCGAGCGTCCGCGACGGCGGCGAGCCCGCGGACCCGACCGGCCCGGCCGCGCGCCCGGACGCCGACTTCTCGGCCGAGGTGACCGTCTCCGACGACGCGGTCCGGGTGACCTACCGGCTGGTCAACCGCTCCGGCGGGGAGCTGTTGGTGCCCGACCAGCTCGCCGACGAGAACGCCGAGTACGACGGCGACACCTCGCGTGCCTATGTCACCGGTGCCGACGGGGGTGTGGTGGTGTCGCAGCGGGTCTTCCCGCAGCCCGACACCGACCGCAAGGACTGGGCGCAGGCCCCCAAGGTCCAGGCCACCCGCCTGGCGGCGGGCGAGACCCTGCAGGGCTCGGTCGAGGTCGCGCGCCCGCTGGTGCGGGTGCAGCCCTTCGGCGACGAGCTCGGCTACGGCACCATCGCGCTGCCGGATCCCGCCGCCGACGCCCGGTTCTGCCTCGGGGTCCTCGCGCCGCCGTACCCGCCCTCGGTCGACGCCCTGGGCCAGCAGGCCGACCCTCTCATCGACCACAGCAACCAGGTCGCCGCCGGGCAGTACCTCTTCTGCTCGGACCCGGTCCCTCTCGACGAGGCGGGCTGAGCGCCTACTCGAACGGGTTGGGCAGTGCGCCGGGCAGTTTCGCGAGCAGCTCGCGGGCCTGACCGGCGACCTTGTGCTCGACCAGCACCTCGTAGCGGGTGGCGACCACCTGGGTGATCGAGGAGAAGTCGCGCTGCCCGCGGGTGAGGGCGAAGCCGAGGAGTGCCCAGACGACGCCGAACCCGGCACCGATCACCATGCAGGAGATGATCAGCCCGAGCAGGCTGTTGTCCTCGGTGAAGAACGAGAAGATCAGGCCGATGAAGAGCCCGAGCCACAGGCCGGACAGCAGGCCGCCCAGCGCGACGCGGCCGTAGGTCAGCCGCCCGGTGATCCGCTCGACCCGCTTGAGGTCGGTGCCGACGATCATCAGGTTGCTGACCGGGAACTCGTTGTCGGACAGGAAGTCGACGGTCTTCTGGGCGGCGGCGTAGTCGTCGTACACCGCCAGGGACTGGGGGAACTCGAGCCGGAGGGCGTTGGCTCCGGGAAGGCCTGCGGGCATGCTCATGTCCCTAGTGTGCCCGGCGGTCGGTGCGGTCGCGAGCGGCCACTAGACTGGCGGCGCACCCGCAGCCCTCGTGAAGGAGCCCCCCGTGGCCCGTGTCGTCGTCGACGTCATGCCCAAGCCCGAGATCCTCGACCCCCAGGGCAAGGCCGTGCTCGGCGCGCTGCCGCGCCTGGGCTTCCAGGGGGTCACCGACGTCCGCCAGGGGAAGCGGTTCGAGCTCGAGATCGCCGGTGAGGTCACCGACGCCGTGCTCGCCGAGGTCGAGAAGATGGCCGAGACCCTGCTCTCCAACCCGGTAATCGAGAACTACACCGTCCGGGTCGACGAGGCCGTGCGGTGAAGGTCGGGGTCGTCACCTTCCCCGGCTCGCTCGACGAGGTCGACGCGCAGCGCGCCGTCACCATCGGTGGCCACACGGCTGTCCCGCTCTGGCACGGCGACCACGACCTCCAGGGCGTGGATGCCGTCATCCTCCCGGGTGGCTTCTCGTACGGCGACTACCTGCGCTGCGGCGCCATCTCGCGGTTCTCGCCGGTGATGGCGGAGGTCATCGAGGCCGCGGGCAAGGGGATGCCGGTCCTCGGCATCTGCAACGGCTTCCAGATCCTCTGCGAGTCCCACCTGCTGCCGGGCGCGCTGATCCGCAACGACCACCGCAAGTTCGTCTGCCGTGACCAGCGCCTGCGCATCGAGAACACCAGCACGCCCTGGACCTCGTCGTACGCCGAGGGCGCCGCGATCACCATCGTCCTCAAGAACGGCGAGGGCGGGTTCGTCGCCGACACCGAGACCCTCGACCGGCTCGAGGGCGAGGGTCGGGTCGTGGCGCGCTACCTCGACGTGAACCCCAACGGATCGCTGCGCGACATCGCCGGGATCAGCAACGAGCGGGGCAACGTGGTCGGCCTGATGCCGCACCCCGAGCACGCCGTCGAGGACCTCACCGGCGCCGGCACCGACGGCCTGGGCTTCTTCACCGGACTCGTCGAGCACGCCTTCGCATGACCCCGCTGAAGACCTTCCGCATCGTTGCGATCGCCGAGGCGATCACCTGGGCGCTGCTGCTCACCGGCATGGTCCTGAAGTACTCCGACGTCACCGAGCTCGGGGTCCGCGTCTTCGGCATGGTGCACGGCGTCGTCTTCGTCGCCTACTGCCTGACCACGGTCCTGGTCGCGGTCGACCAGCGCTGGTCGACCGGCCGCCTGCTGCTCGGCCTGGCGGCCTCGGTGCCGCCGTTCTTCACCGTGCTCTTCGACCGGTACGCCGAGCGGAGCGGCGCGCTCGCCGACAGCTGGCGGCTCACCTCCACCGAGCCGACCCGTCGGCTCGACCGGCCGGTGGCCTGGCTGCTGCGCAACCCGGTCCGCGGCGTGCTCGCCGGCCTGGTCGCCGTGGCCGCACTGACCGGGGTCGCGCTGCTGGTCGGACCGCCTGCCGGCTAGCGCAGGCCGCGCTGGATCGCGGGCCAGGTCTCGGTCCCGGCCACCCCGGAGACCTCGACGCCGACCTTCTTCTGCCAGGCCCGCAGCGCCTTGTCGGTCGTGGACCCGAACACGCCGTTGGCGCGGACCTCCGCCGCGATCGACCCCACCGCGGCCACGGACAGCGCGCGCTGCAGGCGGCGTACCGCGGACCCGGAGGAGCCGTACTTCAGCACCGGGGTCTCGCCCGCGCTGAAGAGCGTCATCCAGGCCTTGCGGGACCACGCCGCCCGGACCCCCAGGCCGTGAGCGGTCTGCCACGCGTTGACCGCGGCGAGGGTCCGCTTGTTGTACCGGCCGTGGATCTTGCCGGTGTAGACGCCCTGCCGCTGCAGCAGGCACTGGAGCACCTTGACCTGGTCGGCGGGCGGGGTCGTCGTCGCCGTGCGGGGCCGCAGCACGAGGTAGCCGGTGGACCGCACCGGCACTCCGCCGCAGTAGGTCTCGCGGGCGGCGATCGAGCCGCGACCCACGTCGAGGAAGTTGCGGTCGATGTTGATGGTGATGCCGCCCCAGGTCTCGTCGTGCCCGCCCTGGTACTGCTTCACCCGCGCGTTGGGCGTCCAGCCGTCGTTGCGGATGTACGACGTCCTGGTGTTGGCCACGCCGTCCCAGCGGGCGATCCAGATCTGGTCGGGCAGCGTGTACGTCGTGGGCCGGTTGACCCGCGCGTCGTCGAGCGCCTTGATCCCCGACCCGGCGCTGGAGTAGACGCCGGAGACGTAGCCGAGCGCCCGGATCTGCTGGGTCCAGCCGCTCAGGAACGACAGCGCCGACTCGCGGCACCTGGTGTTGGCGAGGTCGAAGCCCTCGAGGTCGTACCAGAGCGTGCTCCCGGCGGCGATGCCCAGCGCCTTCGCCGCGTCGACGGACTCGCTGGCCTGGGTGCGGCCCTGCTTGAGGGCGGTCGCGTACGCCCCCTTGGAGTTGGCCTTCGGGCTGATCTTGACGTCGTCCTTGTACCGCGGGAACCGCGGCTGGCACGACGCCTGCGGGCCGAGGGTGATGGGCAGCAACCGCCAGCCGCGGGCGAGCTGGGTGCTGACCCAGGTCGCGTCGAGGTACTTCTGGTCGCGGCAGGCCCGGGAGTCGCCGTCGATGTAGATGCCGACCGCGAGGAACGGCGAGCTCTGCAGCCACCGGTCCATCCGCGCCTGGCTCGGTGCCTGGCACTGGTCGAAGCCGTACCCGGTGAAGTCGCCGGGCGTGACGACATTGAGCTTCTTGGCCTTCGCGGCGACCGGTGTGGCCGCCTCGCTGCCGCCGACGGCGCCCAGCAGCGTGAGCGCGAGGACGCCGGCGAGGGCGCCGGTGACGAGGCGTCGGGCGAGGGGCGGGACCGGGCGAGGCATGGGTGCTCCAGGGGAAGGATCAGTGCTGCCTCGCGGCCGAGGCCACGTCACCATAACCTCACCAATCACACCAGTCACAGGGTCTGCGATGAACTACAGATCTGTAATTCGCCAGCCGTGAATCGCTAGGTTTCCGCAACTCGATCCGCCCGGTCGCGGAACGGGAGCACGCTGGCCGCCACGCGAACGATCTGGGGGATCGATCATGGGTGACAACTGGAGCATGCTCCCGTTCCTGGGACTGGTGCCGGACTTCCATCCGGACCCGGTCGAGGGCGGTACGCCGGTGGCGAGCGCCGACGGCCGTTGGTGGTGGGACGGGCACACCTGGACGCCCGTCCTCGCCGCCCGGCGGGCGTCGGCCTAAGCGGCCTCCGCCTCGACCAGCGCCTCGTCCACCTGGACCTCGAGGGCCGGCTTGGCCGGGCGCAGCACGACCGTCGCCACCACGAGGGCGATGGCGCAGAAGGTCGCGGAGACGAGGAACGCCTCCCGCAGGCCGGGGACGAACGCGCCGGGCACCGCGCCGGCGGCGTACACCGACACGATGACGGCGACACCCACGGCCGCGCCGAGCTGCTGCGTGGTCTGCAGGAGCCCCGACGCCGATCCGGCGTGCTCGGGCTCGACGCCGGCCAGGACGGTCGCGGTGATCGGCATGAAGACGAAGCCGGTCGCCAGGCCCGCGATCAGCATCGGGCCGAACACCGCACCGAGGTAGGTGTCCCCGGTGCCGATGGTGCTGAGCCACGCGTAGCCGACGGCGAGCGCCGCCGTGCCCAGCATCATCATCGTGCGCGGGCCCAGACGGCCGATCAGCCACGGGGTCACGCGGGACATCGCGAAGATGCCGAGACTGAACGGGAGGAACGCGAAGCCGGACTCGAGCGGGCCGAACCCGAGGACGCGCTGGACGTACTGCACGACCAGGAAGAACATCGAGAGGTTCGCGCCGATCACGAGCGCCATGACGGCGAGCGCGCCCACGCGGCTGCGGTTGCGCACCAGGTGGGGCTGCACCATCGGGTGCGGGTGCCGCACCTCGGTGCGGGCCAGCAGCGCGATCAGGGCCAGGCCGATGGCGAACCCGGCGATGGTGCGGACCGAGGTCCAGCCGTGGTCGGGGGTGCCGATGAGCGTCCAGACCAGGACGACGGCGCCGCCGGTCGCGGACGCGGCGCCGACCAGGTCGAAACGTCCGGGGCGACGTGCGGTCTCGTCGACGAAGCGTCGGGCGAGCAGCAGCACGGCGATGCCGATCGGGACGTTGATGAAGAGCGTCCAGCGCCAGGAGCCGACGTCGGTCAGCAGACCGCCGAGGATCAGGCCGATCGACGCGCCACCGGAGGAGACGGCACCGAAGAGGGCGAACGCGCGGTTGCGCGCGGCCTGGTCGGGCGCGCTCGTGGTGAGCAGGGCCAGCACGCTGGGTGCGGCCATGGCGGCGCCGACGCCCTGGAGGGCGCGGGTCGCGACGAGCTGTCCCGGCGTCTGGGCGAGCCCGCCGAGCAGGGAGGCGATGGTGAAGAGGCCGAGGCCGAGCTCGAACATCCGGAGCCGGCCGAGCACGTCTCCGAGTCGGCCGCCGAGCAGCAGCAGGCCGCCGAAGGCGAGGGTGTAGGCGTTGAGGACCCACGAGAGCGACGCGGGGCCGAAGCCGAGGTCGGCGTCGATGCGCGGGAGGGCGACGTTCACGACGGTCGCGTCCAGCACGAGCATCAGCTGGGCGACGAGGACGATGGCGATCCCGGTCGCCGCGCGTCCCGCGTTGGGCGGGAGGTCGACGGGCCGGTCCGCGTGGGTGGCGGTGGTGACGGTGTCTGAGGACATGTGAGGTGGAAGTCCTGTTCTGGCCGGAGCGGCCGAGGTACTCTTGATCCGGAGGATGGCTCCGCTTCCTCCGCTACGATACGGAGACAGTCTCCGTTTAGCAACCCCGACGAGGTGAATTTCTGTGCGTGCCGATGCCCAGCGCAACTACGACCGCATCGTCGAGGTCGCGCGCCTGGTCTTCCGCGAGCAGGGGTACGACGCCTCGCTGGACGACATCGCCAAGCGCGCGGGAGTCGGTCCGGGCACGCTCTACCGGCACTTCCCGAAGCGGGAGAACCTGCTCGACGCGGTCATGCAGTCCTGGGTCGACCGGGTCAACGAGACCGTCGACAAGGCGCTCACCCACGAGGGCACCGACCGGGACGTGCTGCTCAACTGGTTCGAGCAGTACGTCGCCCTGATCAGCCAGCACAAGGGCGGTCCGGCCAAGATCACCTCGGCGATGGGCAACCCGGACTCGCCGATCATGACCAAGTGCCAGGTGCTGGCCACGGCCAACCGCCGCGTCATCGACCAGCTGGGCGAGCACAGCGCGCTCCGTGACGACGTCGACGTCATCCAGGTGTGCCGCCTCGTGGGCGGGGTGGCGACGGTCGCCGACCAGGCCGGGCTCGACGCCGACGCCGTACGACCGATGCTCGCCGTCCTCGCCGACGGGCTGATGCGCTGACCCACGCCTGGCGCCGGTAGATTGGCGCCCGTGCCAGAGACCCGCATCGCCCATCTCGACACCGTCACCGTCGCCACCGAGGACCCCCAGCGCGAGCAGCCGTGGTCCGACCTCGGGCTGAAGCCCGACGAGTACGCCGAGATCCGCGAGATCCTGGGCCGCCGGCCGACCAGCTCCGAGCTCGCGATGTACTCCGTGATGTGGAGCGAGCACTGCTCCTACAAGAGCTCCAAGGTGCACCTCAAGCAGTTCTCGGAGATCCCGCAGACGACGCCCGTCGGCAAGATGCTGGCCGGCATCGGTGAGAACGCCGGCGTGCTCGACATCGGCCAGGGCTACGCCGTCACGTTCAAGGTCGAGTCGCACAACCACCCGTCGTACGTCGAGCCCTACCAGGGCGCCGCGACCGGCGTCGGCGGCATCGTCCGCGACATCCTCGCGATGGGCGCGCGCCCGGTCGCGGTGATGGACCCGCTGCGCTTCGGCCCGCTCGACGCCGACGACACCCACCGGGTGCTGCCCGGGATCGTCGCGGGCGTCGGCGGCTACGGCAACATGCTCGGGCTGCCCAACATCGGCGGCGAGGCGGTCTTCGACGCGTCGTACGCCGGCAACCCGCTCGTCAACGCGCTCTGCGTCGGCGTGCTGCGGCACGAGGACCTGCACCTCGCCAAGGCGTCCGGCGTCGGCAACCAGGTGATCCTGTACGGCGCGCGCACCGGCGGCGACGGCATCGGCGGCGTCTCGGTCCTCGCGTCCGAGACCTTCGACGCGGACGGCCCGGCGAAGCGGCCGAGCGTGCAGGTCGGCGACCCGTTCATGGAGAAGCTGCTCATCGAGTGCACGCTCGAGATCTTCGCGGCCGGGCTGGTCGCGGGCATCCAGGACCTCGGCGGTGCCGGCCTCTCCTGCGCGACGTCCGAGCTCGCGTCCGCCGGCGACGGCGGCATGCACGTCGAGCTCGACCGGGTGCCCCTGCGTGACTCCACGCTCGCGCCCGAGGAGATCCTGATGAGCGAGTCGCAGGAGCGGATGATGGCGGTCGTCGAGCCCGACGACGTCGCGGCGTTCCTGGCGATCTGCGCCAAGTGGGACGTCGAGGCGGTCGTGGTCGGCGAGGTCACCGACACCGGCCGGCTGCAGATCGACTGGCACGGCGAGCGCGTCGTCGACGTACCCCCGCGCTCCGTCGCGCACGACGGCCCGACCTACCACCGTCCCCTCGAGCGCCCGTCGTGGCAGGACGACCTGCAGGCCGACGGCGCCGAGTCGCTGCAGCGGCCCGGCACCGGCGCCGAGCTGCGCGACACCGTCCTGCGGATGGTCGCCAGCCCCAACCTGTGCGACAAGTCGTGGATCACCGACCAGTACGACCGCTACGTGCGCGGCAACACCGTGCTCTCGCAGCCCAGTGACAGCGGGATGATCCGGGTCGACCCCGACACCAACCTCGGGGTCGCGATCTCGACCGACTGCAACGGCCGGTTCGCCCTGCTCGACCCCTACGCCGGCGCCCAGCTCGCGCTCGTCGAGAGCTACCGCAACGTGGCCACCGGCGGCGCCGTACCCCTCGCGATCTCGGACTGCCTCAACTTCGGCTCGCCCGAGGACCCGGCCGTGATGTGGCAGTTCGCGGAGGCCTGCCGCGGCCTCAAGGACGCCTGCCTCACCCTCGGCATCCCGGTCACCGGCGGCAACGTCAGCCTCTACAACCAGACCGGCGAGACCCCGATCCTGCCGACGCCCGTCGTCGCCGTCCTCGGCGTGATGGACGACGTCACGCTGCGCACGCCGTCGGCCTGGTCGGCCGGCGGGGAGCGCGTCTTCCTGCTCGGCGAGACCCGCGAGGAGCTGTCCGGCTCCGAGTGGGCGCACGTGGAGCACGGCCACCTCGGCGGCCTGCCGCCGACGGTCGACCTCGAGGCCGAGCGGTCCCTGGCCCAGCTGCTGCACGCCGGCGTCGGGCTGCTGTCCTCCGCGCACGACGTGTCCGACGGCGGTCTCGTCCAGACGCTCGCCGAGTCGTCGCTGCGACACGGGGTCGGCGTCACCGTCAACGTCGTGGGTGACCCCTTCGTCGCGCTCTTCAGCGAGTCCACCGCCCGCGTGGTCGTCACCGTCGCCGACGGCGACGCCGAGCGCCTGGTCGAGCTGGCCGGCGAGCACGGCGTCCCCATCGCGCCTCTCGGCGTCACCGGTGGCGACGCCCTCGACGTCGAGGGTGTCTTCGACGTGCCCCTCAGCGAGCTCCGCCGGGCCTGGGCGGGCACGCTGCCTGCGGCGTTGGGCTGAGTCTCAGGGATACCCGGTTAACCGGGTATCCCTTAGCTTCTCAGGCTCTGCAGTGCCCCAGGAGTTCACGAAGTGCCCGAGGAGCTCGGCGCGGACCAGTCGCGATCGCGCCTCGCGCCGAACCACCACCATGCGACGCCGTACCCTCCTCATGCTGCCCGCGGTCGCGGCGGCACTGGCCGCCTGCTCGGAGGGGAGCACCGTGTCGGAGAAGAAGCCCCCGAAGGGCACGCGCAGGGTCACCTACGGCGCCGACCCGGCGCAGTACGGCGAGCTCACGCAGCCGTCCGGTGAGCCGCGCGGCGTCGCGGTGCTGGTGCACGGCGGCTTCTGGAAGCCGGAGTACGGCATCGAGTACGCCACGCCGATGGTCCCGAGCCTGGTCGCGGCCGGCTGGGCCACGTGGGCGATCGAGTACCGCCGCGGCACCGGCGCCTCCGACACCCTCGACGACGTCCGCGCGGCGATCGACGCCTGCCCGGTGGACGCCGACGTCGTCGTCGGGATCGGGCACTCGGCCGGCGGGCACCTGGTCACGTGGGCGGCCGGCCACGGGGGCCTGACCCACGTCATCTCGCAGGCCGGGGTGCTCGACCTGGCCGCGGCGTACGACGAGGGGCTCGGCGGCGGCGCGGTCGAGGCGTTCCTCGGGCACCCGCCCGGCCCGGACGACGCCGACGTCGACCCGATCCGTCAGGTGCCGCTCGATGTCCCGGTCTGGTGCGTCCACGGCACCGCGGACGACAACGTCCCGATCAGCCAGTCCAGGTCGTACGTCGCCGCCGCTCGCCAGGCCGGCGCCACCGCGGAGCTGGTCGAGGTCGAGGGCGACCACTTCGTCCTCGTCGACCCCGACTCCGACGCCTGGGCCACGACGCTCGCCCACCTGCGCTCACTCGCGTGAGAGCACCGTGATCTTCTGCCAGATCTTGCGGGACATGCCGGTGGTCAGGGTCTCGATGGTGCTGACCGTGTCGAGCACGATCGCGTCGCGGGACTCCTCGGCGCACAGGGCGGCCGTCTTGCCGACCAGGCTGAGCAGCTCGGAGCAGTAGTCGAGGTAGCGCTCCATCTGGTCGCGATCCAGGTCGTTCGACGTGCTCATCGCCGTCGGCACGAAGCTCGCGCGCAGTCGCTCCGGGTCCTTCGTCAGCTGGTGCATGTCGATGATGTGGGCCAGCGACCGGAGGCGATGCAGCATCTCGAGGATGTCGCCGCGCTGGAGCCGCTCGGGGAAGGTGAGCAGGAAGAAGACCGCGATGGCGGCGAAGACCAGGTCGTTGACGGTGGTCTCGATCAGCGGCAGCCAGTCGAGTCCGTCCGGGCCGCTGTCACCGATCGCGCTGTGGATCGCGAGTCCGAGGGCGAGGGCGGTGCCGGCGACGATGGCCGCGACCAGGACCCTCGACACGATCCGGGCGGTGCGGATCCGCGACTGGTGGACGGCCGCGTTGGTCGCCACCTGGTCGACCAGGGTCGCGAGCTCGCCGGCCACGTCGCAGAGCCCCCGGCCGGGGAAGCGCGCCTCGATGCGCGCCTGCAACCGGGCGACCGTGTCGGCCACCGGCCCGGCCATCAGCTTCTCGAACGCCACGGCTCAGATCCTCTCGGCCAGGCGTACGGCGGCGTGCAGCACCAGGTCCGTCAGCTCGGGGTCGGTGACGGCCTCCGCGGGGGCGCGGCCGAAGGTCAGTGCGGCGGGCTGGGTCAGCCACGCCCACGCGCGCCAGGGATCCATGCCCGCGGCGAGCAACGGCTCCAGCAGCGGCGCGACGTCGGGACGGACCTCGCCCTCGTCGGTGAGCTGGAACGCCGGCACCACGGTGCGACCCTCGACCGGCAGGATCAGCAGCCGGTGGGTCTGGTCGGCCTTGTGCACGGCGTACCGGGTCGCGTCGACCGACGTCCCGCGCACCTCGGCCAGCGTCTCGTAGGTGAACCACGGCGTCTCGAGCAGAGTCGCCCGCAGCCGGGCCTGGCGGGCGATCAGGACCAGCGCGACCGGGACGGC
The DNA here is from genome assembly GCF_039543825.1 of Nocardioides conyzicola. Taxonomy (NCBI): domain Bacteria; kingdom Bacillati; phylum Actinomycetota; class Actinomycetes; order Propionibacteriales; family Nocardioidaceae; genus Nocardioides; species Nocardioides conyzicola. Next base: position 2,281,104 of record NZ_BAABKM010000002.1, read on the forward strand.
GTGCTCGGGCTCGCTGCCCTCGCTGCGCAGCAGCCGGTCGAGCTCGTCGACCCGGTCGGGCTCGGTCCACACGGCCCGCCCGTCGCCGTCACGGGTGAAGGTCGGCAGGCCCGCCTCGGCCAGGTGGTCGGCGAGGCCGAGCCCCTCCAGCCAGGTGGCGAGCTCCTCGCCGTCAGCACTCACCGGCCCAGTTTCGCGTACGCCGTCACCGCACGTGCATCCGCTCCCCCTGCGGGCCGTAGAGCGCCAGCAGCTCGACGGGGTGCGGCCCGGGATTGCCCAGCCAGTGCGGGGTGCGGGTGTCGAACTCCACCACCTCGCCCGGCTCGATGACCATGTCCTGGTCGCCGAGCAGGAGGCGGAGCCGGCCGGAGAGGACGTAGATCCACTCGTACCCCTCGTGGGTCGCGAGCTTCGACGGCAGGTCCTCGTCCTTCGGGATGATCACCTTGAACGCCTGGAGTCCGCCCGGCCGCCGGGTCAGCGGGAGGTACGTGCGTCCGTGGCGCGTGATCGGCTTCGCCCGTACGCGCGGGTCGCCGGTCTCCGGCGCGTCGACCAGCTCGTCGAGCGGGATCTGGTGCGCCCGCGCCAGGGGCAGCAGGAGCTCCAGGGTCGGCTTGCGCTGGCCGGACTCGAGCCGCGACAGGGTGCTCACCGAGATGCCGGTCGACTCCGCCAGCTCCGCCAGCGTCGCGCCGCGCTCCAGCCGGGCCGCGCGCAGCCGCGGGCCGACGGCCTCCAGGACGTCCTCGAAGTCGGTCATGGTCCCAGTTTGCCATTCCGGCAACGAAACTTGTCAATACGGCGAACCGATCCGCACACTCGGGGCATGGACACAACACAGACGTACGACGTGGTCGTGGTCGGCGGCGGAGCCGCCGGCCTGAGTGGAGCGCTGGCCCTGGGCCGGGCGCGGCGCAGGGTGCTGGTCGTCGACGCGGGCGACCCCCGCAACGCCGCCGCCGGGCACGTGCACAACTACCTCGGCCGGGAGGGCACCCCGCCGGCCGAGCTGCTGGAGATCGGCCGCGCCGAGGTGGCGGCGTACGGCGTGGAGGTGCGGCCCGGCCGCGTCACGACCGCCACGCCGACCGGTGCCGGGTTCGAGCTGACCCTCGACGACGGCAGCGCCGTCGGGGCGCGCCGGCTGCTGGTCACGACCGGCCTGACCGACGTGCTGCCGGAGATCGCGGGCCTCGCCGAGCGGTTCGGCAACGACGTGCTGCACTGCCCCTACTGCCACGGCTGGGAGGTGCGCGACCGGGCGATCGGCATCATCGCGAGCAACGCGTTCGCCCTGCACGGGGCCGGGCTCTGGCGGCAGTGGAGCGACGACGTCACGCTCTTCCTCAACGACCGGCTCGAGCTGTCTGCGGAGGACGCGGAGCGGCTGGCCGCCCGCGGGGTGACCGTGGTCGCGGGCGCCGTCGCCGAGGTCGTTGTCGAGGACGACCGCCTCGTCGGCCTGCGCCTGGGGTCCGGGGAGGTCGTGCCCCGGGAGGCGGTCGTCGCCGCACCGCAGTTCGTCGCCAACTCCGACCTGCTGACCTCGCTCGGCCTGGAGCCGGTGGCCTTCGAGATGAACGGCGTGGTCTTCGGGTACGCCGTCCCCTCGGACGCCAACGGCGCCACCACGGTGCCCGGCGTCTGGCTCGCCGGCAACGTCACCGACCTGCGTGCACAGGTCATCTCGGCCGCCGCCGGCGGCCTGAACGCGGGTGCCATGATCAACATGGACCTGATCGAGGAAGAGACCGCGGCAGCGGTCGCGACGTACCGGAAGGTGTCGGCATGAGCCACGGACACGAGATCACCCGTGAGCACTTCGAGCAGGCGTCGTGGGACGAGCGGTACGCCGGCGAGGGCCGCACCTGGAGCGGCCGGCCCAACGCGGTGCTGGTCGCCGAGGCGAGCGACCTGACGCCCGGCCGGGCCGTGGACCTGGGCTGCGGCGAGGGCGGCGACGCGATCTGGCTGGCCGAGCGCGGCTGGCAGGTCACCGCGATCGACTTCTCCGACGCCGGTCTGCGCAAGGCCGCCGAGCACGCCGCCGAGCGCGGCGTCGCCGACCGGATCGAGTTCCGCCAGGCCGACCTGCGCACCTGGACCCCGGAGGGCGAGCAGTGGGACCTGGTCACGTCCTGCTTCCTGCACCTGCTCGACCACGGGATGCTCGAGGCGACCCGGCAGATGGCGGCCGGGGTCGCCCCGGGCGGCACCCTGCTCGTCGCCGGGCACCACCCGGAGGACGAGCACACCGGGCTGCGCTGGTCGATGCCGGGCGTCATGTTCACGGCGGACGAGCTCGCCCCCGCCCTGGATCCCGCCGCGTTCGAGATCCACGCGGAGGCGCGCACGCGCACCGAGACGCGGCACGACGAGACGCACACCGTCACGGATGCGGTGCTGCGAGCGGTCAGGATCTGACCTCAATTCGCCGTACGCTCGGGGCATGTCGACCAGCGCCCGGATGCTGCGGCTGCTCTCGCTGCTGCAGACCCACCGCTACTGGCCGGGCGCCGAGCTGTCCGACCGGCTGGCGGTGAGCCCGCGGACGCTGCGCCGCGACATCGACCGCCTCCGGGAGCTGGGGTACGACGTGGACGCCGTCCGCGGGGTGTCCGGCGGCTACCAGCTCCGGGCCGGTGCGGCGCTGCCGCCGCTGCTGCTCGAGGACGACGAGGCGGTGGCGATCGCGGTCGGGCTGCACACGGCGGCGTCCGGCGCGGTCGCCGGCCTCGAGGAGACGTCGGTGCAGGCGCTCACGAAGGTGATCGCGCTGATGCCGCCGCGGCTGCGCCGGCGCATGGACGCGCTGCGGTCGCAGACCGACGGCGTCCCGTGGGGCGGCGGGCCGGCGGTGGATGCCGGGACGCTCACCGTGCTCGCGCAGGCCTGCCGGGACGACGAGCTGCTGACGTTCGGCTACCAGGCCCGGGTGGGGGACCCCACGCACCGGCGGGTGGAGCCCTTCCGGCTCGTGTCCCTCGGTCGGCGGTGGTACCTCGTCGCCTACGACCGCGACCGTCAGGACTGGCGGTCCTTCCGCGTCGACCGGATCTCCGGCCCCGAGCTCACCGGGCAGCGCTTCCGTCCGCGCGACCTGCCGGCCGAGGACGCACCGGCCTTCGTGCGCGCCGGCATCAAGGCAGTCGGCCAGCGGTACGTCGTCCGCGTCCGGCTCACCGCGCCCGCCGCCACGGTCGAGGAGTACGTCGGCCGCTGGGCCACCATCGAGCCCGACGGCTCCGGCTGCCTGCTGACGATGGCGACGGACACCCTGGACTGGCCGCTGATGGTGCTCGCCCACCTCGACAGCGACTTCACCGTGGAGGAGCCGCCCGAGCTGGTCGCGCTGGTCGCCACGGCCGCCGAGCGCTTCGCCCGCTCGGTCAGGCCGGCGCGGTCCACCGCTCCCAGGCGGCGGGCCGGGGGACCGACCGGACGCTGACCGACAGGGTGGGGATCAGGGCGACCCCGGCGGTGAGCACCCCGAGCACCGCGATCGCCCAGCCGCCGCCGAGCCCGGCCAGCAGGGCTCCCGCCAGCACCGGCGCCAGCGGCATCGCCGACATCGACACGAACTGGCTGGTCGCCTGCACCCGGCCGAGCAGCTCCGGCGGGGTGACCGCCACGCGGTAGGAGCCGATCCCCGCGTTGCCGGCCGGGTTGAGGAACATCCCGGCGGCGAGCGCGGCCGCCACCACGGCCGGCTGGTTCCACAGGGCGAGAGGTACGACGAGGGGCAGGAAGCTCCAGGCGACCGCGATGGTCAGCCGGCCGGTCGCCGTACGGTCGATGATCCAGGGGGCGACGACGGCGCCGAGGATGCCGCAGAGCCCCGCGGCGGTCTCGACCAGGCCGATCTGGAAGGCCGGGAAGCCGCCCTCGATCAGGCGCAGCACGGCGACGAAGAAGAGGGCGTTGACCGCCAGGTTGGTGAGCGCGCCCCACACCGTCAGGACCCGGAAGAACGGGCGCGACGCGATGAACCGGACCCCCTCCGCGAGGTCGTGGGCCGGGCGCCGCGGGGTCGTCGTGGTCGGTGCGGACAGGTCGGTCCGGACCCGGCCGAGCAGCAGCCACGAGACCGCGAAGGAGACGGCGTCGGCCGCGAACGGCAGCCACCGCGTCACGGCGTACAGCACGCCACCGAGCGGTGCGCCGAGCAGCCCGGCGACGTGCAGTCGGGCCTGGTTCTGGCTCATCGCGGTCGGCAGGTCCTCGGCGGCGACCACGGTGCGGACCGCCGCGAGCTCGGCGGGGGAGAAGAGGCCGGCGGCGGCCCCGGTCAGCAGCGCGACCACGAGCAGGTGCGGGACCGTGAGCGCGCCGCCGAGGTCGGCCGCCACCAGCGAGGCGTACAGCACCACCCCGATCCCTGCTGACGTGCGCATGATCCGCCGGCGGTCGAACCGGTCGGCGAGCACGCCGGCGGGCAGCAGCGTCGCCGCCATCCCGAGCAGGTGGGCCGCCTCGGCGCCGGCCGCGACCAGGGTCGATCCGGTGAGGGCGTAGGCGATGAGCGGGAAGACGAACATGCTCACCCGGCTGCCGAGCTCGCTGATCGTCTGTCCTGCCCAGAGCACCGTGAAGTCGTGGTTGCGGGCGAGGTTCCGGTAGCCGGTCATATTCGCACCATATATTGCGCAAGTAATGTTGCGCAATAGTGCGTGCGCAATTCCGCTACGCTGGGCGCATGCCGTATCACTCCCAGGGTCAGCCGGTCCACGACCCGAAGATCCTGCGGGCGATCGCCCACCCGGTCCGCAACCGGATCCTCACCGAGCTGACCGCGAGCGGCTCGATGCGCGCCGCCGATCTCGCCCGCGAGCTCGACATCCCGGCCAACCAGGCGAGCTTCCACCTGCGTCAGCTGGCGAAGTACGGGCTCGTCGAGGAGGACCCCGAGGCCGCCCGCGACAAGCGGGACCGCGTCTGGCGGCCGACCTCGGAGCACGGCCTGTCGGTGAAGATGGACGAGCTCGAGCGGCTCCCGGGCGGCAAGGCGGCCGGAGCGGTCTTCCGCCAGCACGCCTCGAGCTGGGGGCACGCCGTCGTCGACGCGGCGTACGCCCCCGAGGGTCCCGGCCCCGACACCCTGCGCACCGTCAACGAGAGCGCGGTCCGGCTGACCCAGGAGGAGGCCGGGCAGCTCGCCGAGGAGCTGGACGCCGTCATCGCCGCCTGGACGAAGCGGACCCGGGGGCGCGATCCCGAGCGCCGCACGTACCTGTGGTTCTCCGTCCTCCAGCCCTACCCGGAGTCGATCGCGCGGGAGGACGGCTGATGGCGGCCCGTCTGCGCCCGGCCGACCCCACGGACGTCGCCGCCGCGATGGCCCGGGTGGCCGCCGACGAGGCCGACCGCGCCGACCTCCGGCTGCTCGTCAAGCACTTCCTGGCCGTGCTCGAGGACCGCGCGCCCGGCCACTCGGTCGAGGTGCGCATCCCGCCGTACGCCGCCGTGCAGGTGATCCCCGGCGTCCGGCACACCCGCGGCACCCCGCCGGCGGTCGTCGAGATGGACGCCGGCACCTGGGTCGCCCTGGCCTCCGGCGCCCTCACCTGGGCCGACGCCGACGGCACCGGCCGGGTCCGTGCCAGCGGCGAGCGGGCCGACCTGACGGCCTACCTGCCGCTGACATAAGTTGGCGGGCATGAGTGACGACTTCGCCGCCAAGGTCCAGTCCGTGCTTCCGGGGGTCCGCAGGGACCTCGAGGACCTGGTGCGGATCGAGTCCGTCAGCGCCGACCCCGAGCGGCTGACCGAGGTGGAGAAGAGCGCCGAGAAGACGGCCGAGCTCTTCGCCGCCGAGGGGGTCGACGTCGAGATCGTGCGCGCGTACGACGGCGCGCCGCCCGCCGTCATCGGGGAGAAGAAGGGGCCGGAGGGTGCGCCCACCGTGCTGCTCTATGCCCACCACGACGTGCAGCCCGAGAACGACCACGCCGACTGGGACTCCGCCCCGTGGGAGCCGACCGAGCGCGACGGGCGCCTCTACGGCCGCGGCGCGGCCGACGACAAGGCTGGGATCATGGCGCACGTCGGGGCGCTGCGGGTGTTCGGCGACGACCTGCCGGTCACCGTGCGCCTCTTCATCGAGGGCGAGGAGGAGGTCGGCTCGGACACGCTGGTCGAGCTGCTCGGGAAGTACCAGGAGCGCCTCGAGGCGGACGTGATCGTGATCGCCGACTCCGGCAACTGGGACATCGGCGTGCCCGCGCTGACCACGAGCCTGCGCGGCCTGGTCCGCGTCGACGTCGAGGTCCGCACCCTGACCCACGCCGTGCACTCCGGCATGTGGGGCGGCCTGGTGCCCGACGCGCTGATGACGCTGAGCCGCGTGATCGCCACGCTCCACGACGACGCCGGGAACGTCGCGATCGCGGGCCTGCACAGCGGTCCCGCCGCCGACGTCGACTACCCGGAGGAGCGCCTCCGGGCCGAGTCGGGCGGCGCACCCGGCATCGAGTGGATCGGCAGCGGGTCGACGGTCGAACGGCTGTGGACCAAGCCCGCCCTGAGCATCACCGGCCTCGACGCGCCCAAGGTCGCCGGGGCCAGCAACACGCTCGTCCCGGCCGCCAAGGCCCGGATCTCGCTGCGCATCGCGCCGGGCGACACCACGGAGAACGCGCTCGCCCGCCTGGTCGCCCACCTCGAGGCGAACGTGCCGTGGGGTGCGACCCTGACCCACACCGTCGTCGACACCGGCGAGGCCACCCAGATCGACGCCACCGGCCCGGCGTACGACGCGGCGCGGGCGGCGTTCACCGAGGCCTGGGACGGCACCGCGCCGGTCGACATGGGCGTCGGCGGTTCGATCCCCTTCATCGCGGAGTTCCTCGAGGCCTTCCCCCGGGCGAGCGTCCTGGTCACCGGCGTCGAGGACCCCGACACCCGGGCCCACGGGGCCAACGAGGGTCTGCACCTCGCGGAGTTCGAGCGGGTCGTGCTCGCCGAGGCGCTGCTGCTGCGCAACCTCGCGCGCTGACCGGTCAGGCGCCCGGCAGCCGGACCCGGAAGGTGCTGCCGCTACCGAGCTCGGACTCCAGCTCGATCGACCCGCCGTGCCGGTCGACGAGACGGCGCACGATCGCGAGCCCCAGCCCGGTGCCCGACCGGTGGGCCGCGTCGGGGTCCGCGGAGCGGTAGAACTCCTCGAACACGTGGGCCTGGTCGGCCGCCGAGATGCCGATGCCGTCGTCGGTGCAGGTCAGCACCACCTCGCCGGCGACCTGCTCGAGGGTGACGACGACGTGGCCTCCGTCAGGAGTGTACTTCACCGCGTTGCCGACCAGGTTGGCGACGACGTGCTCGAGCTCGTGCTCGATCCCGCGCACGGGGACCTGTCCGGCTGGGAGGTGTCCGGTCACGGTGATCTGCCGGCGCTCCGCGGGCTCGGCGTTGAGCTCGACGATCCCGGCGACGGTCGCCCGCAGGTCGACGGTGCCGGCGGCGTCGAGGTCGCCCTCGCCCGTGCGGTGCAGCACGAGCAGCTCCTCCACCACGCGGGAGAGCCGGACGCTGCCGCGGTGGATCGCCGCGACCGCGTTGCGGGACCGGTCGGACAGGCCGGAGTCGCCCTCGAGGAGCTCGAGGAAGCCGACGATGCTCGTCAGCGGGGTGCGCAGCTCGTGGGACACGGTGGCCACCAGGTGGCTCTTGTAGTCGGCGAGCTCCTGCAGCTCCTGCACCAGCCGGTGCTCGCGCTCGAAGTTGCCGGCGGTGGCGAGCGCTCGGCCCAGGTCGCGGCCGATGTCGAACGCCACGTCGGCCTCGCCCGCGCTCCACTCGGCGCCGCCCTGCTCGCGGGTCAGCCCGAGCCACCCGAGGCACTCCGTGCCGGCACCGAGCGGGACGACGAGCAGCGACTCGCAGTCCATGAACTCGAGCACCTCGGCGAGGTCGGCCGCTCCGAGCGGCTCCGGCGGCAGCCGGTCGGGCGCGAAGACGCCGACGGTCTGGCGGTCCCACGCGGCCGCGGCGTACCGCGCGAGCAGGTCGATCAGCGTCGGCGGCGGCGAGTGCGGGTCGGCGTCGCGGACCGGGCGCGGCTCGGCTCCGAAGAGGTGGGTCCACACGGCCTGCGCCCGGAACCCGTCCACGAGGGCCCCGCCGCACTGGGTGAGCACGTCGTCGACCGACATCGAGCCGGTCGCGCGCCGGACGATGTCGGCGGCCGCGCCCGCGAGCCGGATCTGCTCGGCGAGGCGCTCCGACTCGAGGATGGCGGCGATGGCCCGGCAGGCCTGGCGCGCGTACATCTCGAGCAGCTCGCGGGTGCCGTCGACCGGGACCAGCCCGTCCTTCGGGAGCTCCATGCCGAGGATGCCGACCAGCTGTCCGCGGTCGTCGTGGATCGGCGCGACCAGCATGTCCTCGGGGTGCCAGGCACCCTCCGGTACGTCGCGGGGGCGGTCCGAGAACCAGCCCCACTTGTCCACGTCGATGATCAGGCTGTCGTGGGGGATGAACTTCAGCGTCCCCCAGTCCTCGGCCAGCTCCAGCTGCCCGAGGAGGTCGGCGACCGGGGCGAGGCTGTCGATCAGCCGCTCGCGCGCGTCGGCCGGGCCCACGAGGCACAGGACGTGCAGGTAGCCGTCGTCGCGCACCGCGCTGACCCCGACGACGTCGAAGCCGGCGACCTCGGCCAGCGTCTCGACGATGGACTGGAGCGAGTCCCGGGCCTGGACGTCCGACCACCGCGAACCGCGGACGGGTCGCTCATCGGTGGGCTGCTCGGACATCGACCCGATCCTATGAGCGGTCAGGCCGCCGGCAGGTGGACCCGGAAGGTGCTGCCGTGGCCGAGGTCGGACTCGATGTCCATGCTGCCGCCGTGGCGCTCCACGATCCGGCGCACGATCGCCAGCCCCAGCCCGGTGCCGGGCTGGGCGAGGGCCAGCGGGTTCGAGGACCGGAAGAACTCGGTGCCGAGCCGGGCGACGTCCTCCGCCGACATGCCGATCCCCTCGTCGCGGCAGGTGAAGACGACGTCGCCGTCGACGACGTCGATCGCGACCGTGACCGAGCCGCCCTCCGGGGTGTACTTCACCGCGTTGCTGATCAGGTTGGCGCACAGCCGGTCCAGCTCGTCGGCGTCGCCCAGCGCGAGGACCGGCCCGTCCGGCACCTCGACCTTGAGGTCGAGGCGCTTCTGCTGCGCGCTGAGCTCGACCAGGTCGATGACCTCGTCGAGGACGTGGCTCAGGTCGACCGGGGTGGGAATGACCGGGTTGTCCGGGTCGCCGACCTTCGACAGCAGCAGGAGGTCGTCGATCACCTTGACCATCCGCTGGGCTCCGCGCTCCATCGCCGCGAGCGACCCCCGCGTCGTACCGGCGAGGTCGCGCGCGGACTCGAGCATCTCGAGGTGGCCGAGCACCGACGACAGCGGGTTCTTGAGCTCGTGGGCGACGGTGGCGATCAGCTGGCCCTTGTAGGTGTCGAGCTCCTGGAGCTCGACGACCAGCTGGTGCTCGCGCTCGAAGGTGCGGGCGTTGAGGATCGCGCGGCCGAGGTCGTGCCCGATGTCGAGAGCGGCGGCCGCCTCGGTCTCCGTCCACTCCGGGGCCCCCGGGAGCCGGGTGAGGACCAGGTTGCCCAGGCACTCCGGTCCGGCACCCAGCGGGATGAAGAGCAGCGACTCGACATCGATGCCCCGGAGGAAGCTGAGCACCGCCGCGCGCTCGGCCGGGTCGAGCGACTCGTCGTCCTCGACGTTCGACGCGACGATGACCACCTGCTGGGACCGCCAGGCGGCCTGGGCGGTGGACTCCGCGATCTTCACGAGATCGGGCGTGAGCGCCACCTCGGTGGGATTCGACGAGTAGATGTGGCCCAGGCCCTCGGCCCCGCGGGCGAACGTGTGGATCCACATGCCGGCCGCCCGGAAGCCCTCCAGGAGCGCGTCGCGGCTGTCGGCCGCGATCCGCTCGAGGCTGAGCTGGGCCGTGGCCCGCCGGACGATCCTGCGGGCCGCCTGCGCCATCCGCACCTGCTCGGCGAGGGCCTCCCGCTCGAGGGCGACGACGACGGCCCGGCCGGCCTGCTCGGCGTACATGTTGAGCAGTGCGCGCTGCTCCTCGCCCGGTCGGCGCCCGTCGGCGGGCACGTCCATCGCCAGGGTGCCGCGCAGGACGCCGTTGTCGTCGTACAGGGGCGCGATCAGGAGGTCGAGCGGGTGCCACGCGTCCGGGGCGTCGATCGGCTCGATGTCGGGGACCCAGCCCCACTCGTCGCCGGCGTCGGGCTCGAGCCGCTCGTGGGGCACGAAGCGGAGGAGGCCCCAGTCGTCCGCCTTCGCGATCTCGCCCGCCAGGCGGTCCACCGGCGTACGGGATCCCTCGAGCTGGCTGCGGGCCACGTCGCTGCCGGCGACCGCCACGACCTCGAGCTTGCCGTCCTCGCGGACCACGCTGATGGCGGCGACCCCGAAGTGGGCGACGTCGGTGACGCCCTCGGCGATCAGCTGGAGGGCGTCGCGCGACCCAGCATCCGAGAGGCGCACGCGCCCTCGGACGGGCCCTGCCGGGGTGTCCCGGGGCATCGGTCCTCAACTTCTTCCGGTGGTCGAGGTCATGGTAAGCGCGCGTCCCGGACTGGGTGGCACGGGTGTCCAGCCGTAGACTTCAGGAGTGCCCTTCCAAAGCAGCCCCCGCAAGGGTGGCGACGGCAGGTTGACCGCGGCGCTCGACCCCCACGACCAGGGTCCTCAGGACGCCTGCGGGGTGTTCGGGGTCTGGGCTCCCGGTGAGGACGTCGCCAAGCTGACGTACTTCGGGCTCTACGCCCTCCAGCACCGTGGCCAGGAGTCGGCCGGCATCGCCGTCAGCAACGGCCGCCAGATCCTGGTCTACAAGGACATGGGCCTCGTCTCCCAGGTCTTCGACGAGACCACGCTGGCGTCGCTCAAGGGTCACCTCGCGATCGGGCACAGCCGCTACTCGACGACCGGCGCGAGCACCTGGCAGAACGCGCAGCCGACGTTCCGCCCGACCGCCGACGGCTCCATCGCCCTGGGCCACAACGGCAACCTGATCAACACCGCCGAGCTCGCCCAGATGGTCGTCGACCTGCCGGGCCCCGATGACGAGCTCGACCTGCACACCCGTCCGCAGGAGACGTCGACCAACGACACCAGCCTGGTCACCGCGCTGCTGGCCCACCACCCGGACACGTCGCTGGAGCAGCGGGCGCTCGAGGTGCTGCCGCTGCTGCAGGGCGCCTACTGCTTCGTGTGGATGAACGAGAACACCCTGTACGCCGCCCGCGACCCGCAGGGCATCCGGCCGCTCGTGCTGGGCCGCCTCGACCGGGGCTGGGTGGTCGCGTCCGAGGACGCCGCCCTGGCCACGATCGGCGCCAGCGTGGTCCGCGAGGTCGAGCCCGGCGAGATGATCGTCATCGACGAGAACGGCCTGCGCTCCCACCGTTTCGCCGAGCCCGACCGCAAGGGCTGCGTCTTCGAGTACGTCTACCTCGCCCGCCCGGACGCCACCATCAGCGGCCGCAGCGTCCACGAGTCGCGCGTCGAGATGGGCCGGCAGCTGGCCCGCGAGTTCCCGGTCGAGGCCGACCTGGTCATCCCGGTCCCCGAGTCCGGCACGCCGGCCGCGGCGGGGTACGCCGAGGAGTCCGGCATCCCCTTCGGCCAGGGCTTCGTCAAGAACGCGTACGTCGGCCGCACCTTCATCCAGCCCAGCCAGACGCTGCGCCAGCTCGGCATCCGGCTCAAGCTCAACGCGCTCGAGCACATGATCCGCGGCAAGCGGATCGTCGTCGTCGACGACTCGATCGTCCGCGGCAACACCCAGCGCGCCCAGGTGCGGATGCTCCGGGAGGCCGGTGCCCTCGAGGTGCACGTCCGGATCTCCAGCCCGCCCGTGAAGTGGCCGTGCTTCTACGGCATCGACTTCGCGACCCGCGCCGAGCTGATCGCCAACGGCCTGACCCCCGAGGAGATCGCGGCCAGCGTCGGCGCCGACACCCTCGGCTACATCTCGCTCGACGGGATGATCGACTCGACGAAGCAGACCCGCGACACGCTCTGCACGGCGTGCTTCACGGGTCAGTACCCGATCGAGCTGCCGGACGAGAGCCTGCTGGGCAAGCACCTGCTCGAGGCGACCCTGAGCTCGCCCACGATGGGCAAGGCGCTGCCCGTCCTCAACAACCCGTGACGTCGACCCAGCCCGACCAGGAGACCTCGTGAGCGAGTCCAACGCGTACGCCGAGGCCGGCGTCAACATCCAGGCCGCCGACACGGCCATCGAGCTGATGAAGGGCTGGATCGAGAAGTCGCGGCGGCCCGAGGTCATCGGTGGGCTCGGCGGCTTCGCCGGTCTCTTCGACGCGTCGGCGCTGACCCGCTACGAGCGCCCGCTGCTGGCGACCTCCACCGACGGGGTCGGCACCAAGGTCGCGATCGCCCAGGCGATGGACATCCACGACACCATCGGCTTCGACCTGGTCGGCATGGTCGTCGACGACCTCGTCGTCTGCGGTGCCGAGCCGCTCTTCATGACCGACTACATCGCGACCGGCCGGGTGGAGCCCGAGAAGATCGCCGCGATCGTGAAGGGCATCGCCGAGGGCTGCGTGCTCGCCGGCTGCGCCCTCATCGGTGGCGAGACCGCGGAGCACCCGGGCCTGCTCGGGCCGGACGAGTACGACGTCGCCGGCGCGACGACCGGCGTCGTCGAGGCCGCCAAGCTGCTCGGGCCCGGCCGCGTCCGTCCGGGCGACGTGGTGATCGCGATGGAGGCGTCGGGTCTGCACTCCAACGGCTACTCCCTGGTCCGCCACGTGCTGCTCGAGAAGGCCGCGCTGCCGCTCGAGGGCCACCACGACGACTTCGGGCGCACCCTCGGCGAGGAGCTCCTCGAGCCCACCCGGATCTACGCGAAGGCCTGCCTCGAGCTGGCGGACCGCACCCAGACCCACGCGATGTCGCACGTGACCGGCGGCGGCCTGGCCGCCAACCTCGAGCGGGTGATGCCGGTCGAGCTGTCCGCCACCCTGGACCGGGCGACCTGGACGCCGCAGCCGATCTTCGACCTCGTCCGCCGGGTCGGCGACGTGTCGCAGCCGGACCTGGAGGCCACCCTCAACTGCGGCGTCGGCATGGTCGCCCTGACCGCGCCGGACGACGTCGACGCCGCGATCGGCGTACTCGCCCAGCACGGGATCCGGGCCTGGGTCGCCGGCGAGGTGACGCCCGCGACCGGGCGTGGCGGGGCGGTCGAGCTGGTCGGTCAGCACCCCGGCTGGTGACATTCGGCGCGATTGCCGTTCGAATCGCTGGAACCGATGTGCAGGAACAGCCGGGCAACAGGTAGCGTTGGGGTCACGAGAACTCTTTGAGACCAGCCCGGGTGCCACTGTGCCCCGGCCGAGCGTGCGAGGGGGCTGACCCTATGGGGCGCGGCCGAGCGAAAGCCAAGCAGACGAAGGTCGCTCGCGACCTGAAGTACCAGACTCACGAGACGGACTTCGGTGCACTCGCCAGTGAGCTCCACGGCTCCAAGGGCGAGGACGAGCTTCCTCCCGAAGAGCTCGAGAAGTGGTCGGACTACACCGACTCTCGGCGCGACTGAGCCTCGTCACACCCGTCACAGGATTCACCGGCTGACCGCCGACCCCCGCACGACCCGCCGCAGCGTCGCGGCGTGTCGCGAGGGTTTCAGCGGCCGACCGGTGAAACCCTCGCGCCGAGCAGCTCAGCGCTGAGGCACGTACATCCCCCGCAGGCGCCCGACCTCGCGCATCCGCCGCTCGGCGAGCCGGTCGGCGGCGATGGCGGGCGGTACGTCGTCCGACGCGGCGAGCTCGAGCACGCGCAGGGTGGTGTCGAAGATGCCGGTCGCGCGCTGCTGGGCGCGCTCGAACGAGAAGCCCTCGAGCTCGTCGGCGACCTGGATCAGGCCGCCGGCGTTGACGCAGTAGTCGGGCGCGTAGAGGATGCCGCGCTCCTCGAGCGCCTTCTCGACGCCCGGGTGGGCGAGCTGGTTGTTGGCCGCGCCGCACACGATCCGCGCGGTGAGCACCTCCACGACCTCGTCGGTGATGGCGTCGCCCATCGCGCAGGGCGCGTAGACGTCGAGCTGCGAGGCGACGAGCTCGGCCTCGGAGGCCACCACCCGCGCGGTCGGGTGCTCGTCGCGGATCCGGTCGAGGGCCGGGGCGTAGACGTCGGTCACGACGACGTCCGCGCCGTCCTCGACCAGGTGCCGCACCAGGTGCCGGCCGACCTTGCCGACACCGGCGACGCCGACCGTGCGGCCGGCGAGCGAGGTGGAGCCCCACGCGACCTGGGCGGCCGCGCGCATGCCCTGGAAGACGCCGTACGCCGTGAGCACGGAGCTGTCGCCCGCGCCACCGTGGGCGACCGTGCGGCCGGTGACGAAGGAGCACTCGCGGGCGATGTCGTCCATGTCCGCGGAGAAGGTGCCGACGTCGCACGCCGTGTAGTAGCGGCCGCCGAGCGCCTGGACGTGCCGGCCGTAGGCACGCAGCAGCGGCTCGGACTTCAGGCTGGCCGGGTCGCCGATGATCACGGCCTTGCCGCCGCCGAGGTCGAGCCCGGCGAGCGCGGCCTTGTAGGACATGCCGCGCGAGAGGTTGAGCACGTCGCGCAGGGCGTCGGCCGTCGAGGCGTAGGGGTGGAAGCGGGTGCCGCCGAGGGCGGGGCCGAGGGCGGTCGAGTGGACGGCGATGATCGCCTTGAGACCGGTGGCCGGGTCGTTGGCGAAGACGACCTGCTCGTGCTCGGAACCGAGATCGAAGACGTCGGACATGTGTGGTCCTGCTTTCTGGTGTCGGCCACGGGGTGGTGTGGCGCGGTGACGGTGAGGAGCGCGCAGGGGTGGCGCGTGCTCTGGGTCACACGGTAGACCGCTACGCGGGTCGCAGGAAAACGACGTCGCCGTGCGTCCCGTAGCCGCAGATGCGGCCGCCGTACGGCGTGCCGTCGAAGGCCACCATCAGCCAGGAGTCCCCGTCGGGCACGAGCGTCGGCCACGGGATGTTGGAGAGGTACGGCGCGGCGAGGGTGCCGGTCGGACGCAGGGCGAGGTCGAAGACGGGGTAGGTCCGGGCGCGCTTGTCGCTGGCGAGCACCTGCCACGCGCCGTCGAGGTGCAGCAGCGTCGTGCCCTCGGTCTCGGCGAGGCCGGTGGCGGCGCCGCGGAGCGTCAGCGCGTCGAGGGTGGGACCGGCGGCCAGCGCGGGGTGGAAGCGGAAGTACTTGCGTGCGCTGACGAAGCCGACGAGCCAGCCGTCCTCGGTCCGCACCAGGTGCGGGTCCCACACGCCGACCGAGCGCAGGCCGTCGACGGGGAGCGGCAGCGGCTCGGTGTCGAGCAGGTGGGTGCCGCTGAGCAGGTCGGCGGTCGTCCGCGCCAGGGTGACCCCCACGGTCGGTCGCCGCCGGTCGAAGTCGCCCCAGGTGCTGGTCGCGACCAGCCACGCGTCGCCGTCGCGGAGGACGTGCGTCGCGTGGTCGCCGTACGCCCCGGGTCGGTCGGGCCGCCGGAAGAAGAGGTCCGAGAGGTGGGTGAGACCCAGCGTCGACGGGTCGAGCTCCCACAGCGAGGTGTGCGCCGTGTCGAAGAAGCCCGGCCCGGCGCTGGTCGCGGACAGCACGACCCGGCCGTCCGGAGCGCCGGTGACGAGCCGGACGTCGCGCAGCCCGAGCTGGCCGAACCGTCCTGCGGTCGGCGCATCGCTGCCGAGCCGCGCCAGCCAGCTCTCGTCGTGGGTGTCGATCCGATGCTCCAGGTCGACCCGGGCCCGTGCCGTCCACACGCCGTCGTGACGGGTCAGCGCGGTGACGTGCGTCCCCGTCAGCGCCAGGCCGACCTCGTCGACCGGACCGTCCGGCCGGGCGTCCCGCCGCGAGCGGTGCCGCGTGGTCCGCCCTCCGGTGGTGACCTCGAGCCAGACCGCGCCCGCGTCGTACGCCGCCACCAGTCGGTCACCGCCCGACGCCAGCTCGAGCGAGCCCGGGCCGGTGACGGCGGCGTACGGCGCGACGACCTCGTCGAGCGCGGAGCCGGGTACGACGAGGTCGACCGGCCGGCGGCGGGCCACCTCGGTGAAGCGGGGTAGCACCGTCAGTGGTCCTTGGCCGTCGCCTGCTGGAGCGCGGAGACGGCGACGAGGACCTCGGCGCTGAGCTCGTCGAGCATCGGCTGGGCTCCGTCCGTCCGGCCCGCGATGCCGAGCGCCTCCAGCCGGGCGGCGGCGGTCGCCACCCGGGGCAGGCCGAGGTTGAGGGCGCTGCCCTTAAGCTGGTGGGCGGAGGTCAGCAGGGAGTTGGCGTTGTCGCCGTCGACCGCGGCCCGGATCGCGACCAGCTGGTCACCGACCCGGCCCATGAACGACGCAGCGGTCCGCTCGAAGAACGACGTGCCGTCCTTGACCAGGCCCTCGAGCACCTGTACCCGGTCGGCGTCGAGCACGCCGACCGCACCCGCGCCCGCCGCCGGCGGTGGGGCCGGTGGCGCCGGGGCGGGGGCCGCCTCGGGTGCCGCGACGGCACCCGCGGCCGGGTCGACCGGGTCGGGCAGCTCGGCCCAGGTGTGCAGCGCGCGCTCGACCTCCCGAGCGTTGACGGGCTTGGTGAGGTAGTCGTCCATGCCGGCCTCGAGGCAGCGCTCCCGCTCGCCCTCGAGGGCGGACGCGGTCATCGCGACGATCGGCACCCGCTGCCCCGGGGGCTCCTGAGCCCGGATCCGTCGCGTCGCGTCGAACCCGTCGAGCCGGGGCATCCGGCAGTCCATGAACACCACGGCGTACTCGTGCGGCTGCGCCAGCATCTCCACGGCGGCCACGCCGTCGTCGGCCACGTCCACGACGCAGCCGAGGTTCTCGAGCAGCCCGGTCGCGACCATCTGGTTGACCGGGTTGTCCTCGACGACGAGGACCCGGATCCCGAGCGCGGCGTCCGCACCCGACGTGCGGGCGCGCGCCGCGCCGAGCGGCCGCGGGGCCAGCACCCCGAGGAGCGCGTCGTGGAGCTCGACCTCCCGCACCGGCTTGCTCAGGCTGGTCCGGATGCCCGCGTCCGCGACCTGCTGACGGGGCACCTGCTCCGAGCTGAGCAGCAGCAGGTGCAGGCCGACGAGGTCGCGGTCGCTGCGGATCCGCCTGGCGAGCTCCAAGCCGTCGACGTCCGGCATGCGCAGGTCGAGCAGCGCCAGCTCGAAGGGGTCGCCGAGCTCCACGCCCTCGCGCAGGGCCCGGAGCGCGTCGGCGGCGGAGGGTACGGCGTACGCCCGCATGTGCCAGGCGGACAGTTGGTCCTCGAGGATGAACCGGTTGGTCTCGTTGTCGTCGACCACGAGGATGCGGCGGCCGCGCAGCTGCACGGGCACGTCGAACTGACGCTCGGCCGCGCCGGCGACCCGGTCGAGCCGGACGGTGAAGGAGAAGGTGCTGCCGGTGCCGAGCTCGCTGGTGAGCCACAACTCGCCACCGAGCGCGTCGACGAGCTGACGGGAGATCGCGAGGCCGAGCCCGGTCCCGCCGTGCCGGCGGGTGGTCGACGGGTCGGCCTGGGTGAACGCGTCGAAGAGCCGCTCGCGCGAGGTCGGGTCGATGCCGACACCGGTGTCGGTGACGTCGACGCGCAGGACCACGTCGTGCGTGGTCTGCCGTTCGACGCGCGCCTCGATGGCGACCTCGCCGCTGTCGGTGAACTTCACGGCGTTGGACCCCAGGTTGCTGATCACCTGACCGAGCCGGACGGAGTCGCCGCGTAGCTGGACCGGCACGTCGGGGTGGCAGGCGACGATCAGCTCCAGACCCTTCTCGTGGGCCGGTCCGCTGAGCACCGTGGCGACCTGGTCGAAGACCGCGCGTACGTCGAAGTCCGCGGCCTCGAGCTCGAGCTTGCCGGCCTCGATCTTCGACAGGTCGAGGATGTCGTTGATGATGCCGAGCAGCGTCATGCCGGCGTTCTGGAGATTGGCCGTCAGCCGCCGCTGGTGCTCGTCGAGGTCGGTGCGCAGCAGCAGGTCAGTGAGGCCGATGACGCCGTTCATCGGCGTCCGGATCTCGTGCGACATGGTGGCGAGGAACTCCGACTTGAGCCGGGAGGCCTCCATCGCGTCGTCGCGCGCCTCGGCGAGCTGCGCCGCCGTGCGCTCGCGCCCGGCGACCAGCGCGAGCTGGTGGGAGATCTGGGCCATCAGCTGGTGGGAGTTCTCGTCCGGAGGGAGCTCGTCCGCCATCAGCTCCACCACGGCGATCACCTCGCCCTCGAGCACCACCGGCATCGCGACCAGGCTGTGGGTCTCGGCCATCGCGGACGGGACGCCGATGGTGACCATCGCGGTGCGCCGGGCCTCGGCGGCGAGCTCCGGGTCCGGCGCGACGACGGCCCGGCCGCCGCTCATGTCGAGGACCTCGACCCCTGCGACCTGCCAGTCGTAGAGGAAGCCGCAGACCGCCGACCAGGTGGTGTGCTCGGGCACCCCGGCGCCCGCGATCAGCAGCGCCTCGCGCAGGTTGGTCGACAGGTTGGCGGCGGTCGTCATCTGCTGGAGCAGGAAGAGCCGTCGGGTCGCCTCCTCGGCCTGCTCGTCGGCGGTGTGCAGGTCGGTGATGTCCTGCGCGGTGCCGCTCATCCGGATCACCGTCCCGTCCGCCGACCGCTCGACGACGCCACGCCCGCGCACCCACCGGACCTCGCCGTCGGGGCGCAGCACCCGGTGGTCGAACTCGTACGCGGCGCTGCCCTCCTCGGCCGCCCGCTGGATCACCTGGCCCGCGCGCTCGCGGTCACCGGGGTGCAGCAGCGAGAGGTAGGCCTCGAAGTCCGGCGTCGTGCCGGTCGCGACCCCGAAGATCCGGCACATCTCGTCCGACCACAGCACCCGGTCGCCGGGGACGTCCCACTCCCAGCTGCCGAGGTGGGCGAGCTGCTGAGCGGTCGCGAGCTGCTGCTCGCGCTCGACCAGGGCCTCCAGCAGCTCCTTGCGCTCGGTGTACGGCGTGACGCGGTGCAGCCAGCCGGTCCGGACCCCGTCGTCGTCGAGGACCGGCGCGTAGCTGATGAGTCCCCACACCGCCGTACCGTCGGGGCGGACGAAGTAGGCCTCGATGTTCTCGGCGCCGCTGCCGGTGGCGAGCATCTCGGCGAGGTGGTCGTCGAAGTCGCGCCGACCCTGCTCGTCGAAGAGCTCGTGGACCGAGACCCCCGACATCGCGTCGACCTCGCGCCCGACGATCCGCGCCATCCGCGGGTTCGCCCAGATCGTGACCGCGCGGTCGTCGAAGAGCCACAGGCCGTCCGGGGTGGCGTCGAAGAGTCGCCGGACGAACGCCGGGTCGTCCTCCGGTCGTGCGTCGTCCCCGGGTGCCATGGGTCAATCCTGCCGGACCGGGCAGCACGGTGCGGTCAACATCGGTGCACTGGGACCACCGCGTTGGTCGACGCCCACGTGACGACCGCCACGGTCGGTCGTTGAGGGTGCATGCGCGCCCGTCCCGATCTGGTCATCCTCGCCCTGCTGCTGCCGTTCCTCGTCTCGATCCCGGTGACGGCGACGACCGCGGCGCCGGCACCGGGACGGCTCGCGGTCGAGGTGCTCTCCAACCGCGCCGACCTGATCTCGGGCGGCGACGCGCTGGTCGGGGTGCGGGTGCCGAAGGGCGTCAAGGTGGGCAGCGTCCGGGTGAAGGTCGGCAAGCGCGACGTCACCAAGCGGTTCACGAGGACGACCGGGCGCCGGCTGGTCGGGCTGGTCCGCGGCCTCGACCTCGGCCGCAACGTCGTCCGCGCGACGGCCCTGCGCGCCAAGCCGGGCCGGGCGGTCATCGTCAACCACCCCAACGGCGGCCCCGTGTTCTCCGGTCCCCGGACCAAGCACTACCGCTGCCAGGCGACCGCGCGCGACGCGCGCTGCAACCAGCCGGCGACGTACGACTACCTCTACCGGTCGACCGACCCGCTGCAGTCCGACCTGCAGCCCTACGATCCCCGCAACCCGCCGGCCGACGTCGCGACGACCACCACGGACAAGGGCGTCACGGTGCCGTTCGTCGTCCGCCGTGAGCAGGGCTTCCAGGACCGCGACCGCTACACGATCCTCACCCTCTTCAAGCCGGGCAAGGCGTGGACGGCGGTGGCGCCCCAGCGGCAGTGGAACCACAAGCTGCTCGTCACCCACGGGGGTGGCTGCGGTGCGTCGTACGCACCGGGTGAGCCGCCGCTCGTCGACTACTCCGGCACGCTCGACGGCGTCCCCGGGGTCACGTCGAGCTACCTCACCGCCCTGGGCAAGGGCTTCGCGGTGGTCTCGACGGCCCTCGACAACACCGGGCACAACTGCGACGTCGCGCTCAACGCCGAGTCGGTGATGATGGCCAAGGAGCGGCTGGTCGAGCACTACGGCACGCTGCGCTACACGATCGGCACCGGGTGCTCGGGCGGGTCGATCGCCCAGCACACCGTGGCCAACGCCTACCCCGGCATCTACCAGGGGCTGATCACCACCTGCTCCTACCCGGACACGTTCACGGCCGGCGCGCAGTTCGCCGACTACCACCTGCTCCGCCTCTACTTCGAGGACCCGTCCCGGTGGGCGCCCGGCGTCGCCTGGCTGCCGACCCAGATGGCCCAGGTCGAGGGCCACGCCAGCCACCTCAACGCGGTCGTCGCCGACGAGGGCCTCTTCAAGGCGGCGCTCAACCCCGTCCACGAGTGCGCCGGGACCGTCGCCCCGAAGGCCGGCGACCCCAGCACCCGCTACGACCCCGCGACCAACCCGAGGGGCGTGCGCTGCTCGGTGCTCGACCTGCTGGTCAACCAGCTCGGCCGACGACCCAAGAGCGTGTGGACGCCCCAGGAGAAGGCAGCTGGCCACGGCTTCGGCGGGCTGCCGTTCGCCAACACCGGTGTCCTGTACGGGCTGTCCGCGCTGAAGGCGGGCACGATCACCCCCGCCCAGTTCGTCGACCTCAACGCCAAGGTCGGTGGCCTCGACGTCGACTCCCAGCCGACC
Source organism: Nocardioides conyzicola (assembly GCF_039543825.1). Lineage (NCBI taxonomy): Bacteria > Bacillati > Actinomycetota > Actinomycetes > Propionibacteriales > Nocardioidaceae > Nocardioides > Nocardioides conyzicola. The sequence goes on from NZ_BAABKM010000002.1 coordinate 2,302,124, forward strand.
GCGGCCCGCATCGCCGGCGACCCGGCCTCGATCGCCAACGCCTACCGCACCGGGCTCATCGACGAGGCCAACCACCTCGACGAGGTGGCGATGATCAACCACGGCGGGCCCGACCCCGGCCTCGCGCACGACTACGCGCACGCGTTCTGGACCGAGGAGCGGCTGCAGGCCGACCAGGGACACACCGACAACCGCGTGATGTGGTTCGGGCCGACCCCGCTGATCGGCGACGTCAGCTGGGCCACCGAGGCGCTGACGAAGATGGACTCCTGGCTGAGCGCGGTCGAGAAGGACGGCTCCCGCAAGGCGCTCGCGCGCAAGGTCGTCGACGACAGGCCCGCCGACGTGACCGACCGCTGCGTCGTCGACGCCGCCGCCCAGGTCTGCAGCGTCGAGCAGCTCCAGGCGCTCCAGACCCGGCTGTCGACGCCGCGCCAGGAGGCGGGCGGCCCGAAGGCCAACGACACCGTCGCCTGCCGGCTGCAGCCGCTGGACCGTGCCGACTTCGACTTCATGCTCGTGCCGTTCACGGACGAGGAGTGGGCGACGCTGCAGTCGATCTACCCCGGTGGCGTCTGCGACTGGTCGCGGCCCGGGATCGGGCAGGGACCGGCACAGACCTGGCTGCGGTACGACGCCCGCGGCGGCGGCCCGGCGTACGGCGGCCGCAACCTGCCCGCCGTACCCGCTCGCTCAGCGACCGGGGTCGTCAGCCCGGTGTGGGCGCCGATGCTGCGGAAGTGAGGGCGGCGACCTCGTCGCCCCACCGGCCGAGCTGTCCGGCGGAGACCCGCTGACGGAGCTTGGTGAACTCCTCGACGACCGCGGCGAGCACCTCGACCATGCCGATGCGGCGGTCCCGCCCGGCGGCCAGGAAGGCCGCGGTGAGCGCCGCGTTGCGGATCGACCCGCCGCTCAGCTCGAACGTCCCGGCGACGTGCTCGAGGTCCAGGTCCCCGCGCGGCGCGTCGGCCAGGCACCGGTCCCAGATCCGGGCCCGGTCCGCGGCGTTCGGGATCGGGAACTGCACGGTGGTGTGGATCCGGCGCAGGAAGGCGTCGTCGATGTTGCCTTGGAAGTTGGACGTCAGCACCACGAAGCCGTCGTACGTCTCGAGCCGCTGGAGGAGGTAGGACACCTCCATGTTGGCGTAGCGGTCGCGGGCGTCCGTGACGGCCGACCTGCTGCCGAAGAGCGAGTCCGCCTCGTCGAAGAGCAGGAGGTAGTTGCCGGCGTGTGCCGCGGAGAAGATCTCCTCGAGGTTCTTCTCGGTCTCGCCGATGTACTTGCTCACCAGCGCCGACAGGTCGACCCGGAAGAGGTCGACGCCGAGCTCGCCGGCGATCACCTCCGCGCTCGTGGTCTTGCCCGTGCCGGACGCGCCGGAGAAGAGCGCCACCACTCCGGGTGAGGGGTAGAGCGGCAGGTGCCACTCGTCGTGCACCCGGTCACGGAGCCGGTAGCGGTCGACCAGCGTGCGCAGCTGGCGCTCCTGCGCTGCCGGGAGGATGAGGTCCGACCAGCTCGCCCGCGGTTCGACCCGGCGGGCGTGCTGCAGCAGGGAGCCGGACGCCAGCCGGCGCAGCGCCCGGACCGGGTCGGGCAGGTCCTCGGCCACGACCTCGAGCGAGCGGAGCTGCCCGGCGCTCGGGCGTCGCGACGGCAGCGGAGCGTCGCCGAAGACGGCGCCCCACTCCTCAGCGTTCACGTCCGGGCCGTCCGCGGTGACCTCGGACCACCGCTGGTGCGAGAGCGAGTCGAGCGAGACCGGGTCGGACGCGCAGACCGCGACCGGCAGGTGGGTGGCGCGGTCGAGCCACCGTCGCGTGACGGGGCCGAGCGGCTCGGGCCGGTCCTCCGAGCGGGCCGGCAGGTCGAGGATCAGGCCGGCCCCGACGACGGTGGCCTGCGCGACCAGGGTCTCCCAGCCGCGCTCGTCGTACGGCGGGGTCACGACGAGGAAGGCCGTCCCCGCGGTCGCCCGGGTCGCGGCCTGGATCCGGCGCACCCGGTCGGATCCACTCGTCAACAGCCGGTGGGCGCCGTCGGACTCGTCGTCGGGGCCGAGGGCTACCTCCAGGTCGGTCGGCAGCTCGGGGTCGAAGGAGAGGTCGCCGAGCAGTGCCCACGCGACCCGGCGGGCGAGCTGCACCGTCGTCCCGCCCAGCGGCCCGGTCCCCGACAGGCGCACCAGGGCAGCCCGCCTCAGGGGGGCGTCGTCGGCGACCGCGGCGGCAGCGCCGTCGCCGAGCATCGCGCGCAGCGCCCCGACGGTGAGTGCCCGGCGCTCGGGCTCGCGGCCGGCCGCGCCGACCAGCTGTCCCACCTCCTCGTCCAGCTCGGCGGCCGCGCAGAGGGCGAGCACGGTGGCGTCCAGCTCACCGAGCCCGGCGTACCCCGCGATCCGGCCGAAGGTCGTGTCCTGGTCCAGCTCGGCGAGGAGGTCCTTGCGGGCCTCGTCCAGCAGCGGCTCGAACGCGGCGACCACGTCCGCACGGCTCGGGCCGAGCCGCTCGGGGCGCCCGGCGAGGCGGGCGCGCTCGTCGTCGGTCAGGAGTCCGTCGGGTTCGCCGCGCAGACCGGCGGTGAGGGCGCCTCTCTCGGCGATCAGGCGACCGATGCGCTCCCAGGCTGCGGCCACCCCGCTATCCCTGGCCGCCGGCTGCGGCCAGCTTCTTCTGGAGCGGGCCCGCGTTGGCGGTGAGTGCCTTCCTGACCTGGTCCCGGACCTTGGTCGTCAGCGCCGAGAAGCTCTTGCCGTCTCCCGCCTCCTGCAGCTCGACGATGATCGCCGACATGTCGAGCCCGCCGACGACCTCGCGGACGAAGGCCTCGGCCACCCGGTCGACCACCGTCGTCGGCAGGTGGTTGTCGAAGATGTAGGCGGCGATCACGGCCACGGCCGGCGAGTTGGAGTTGCCGCCCCAGAAGTTGCCGACGTCGAGCGCGGCGACCATCAGCCTGTTCAGCTCGCGGTCGGACAGGTCCGGTCCGTCCGGCACCTCGTCGCGAAGAGCCCGGCGCATCGCGGCGTCGCACTCGACGTCGAGCGCGATCCGGCGGTTCTCGCGCGCGGACTCGTGGTACGTCTTCTGGCCGTGGCGCGACTTGTCGTACTTCGGTCCGCGCTGGGCCGTCGTCTCGTCCCACTTCTCCTGCAGCTTGCCGTCCTTCTCGGCCTGCTTCACGGCCTTCTGCACCTCGGTGAAGCGCGCCACCGTCGCCTCGATCTCGGACTTGGACAGCAGGCCGGTCAGGGCACCGCGGATGTCGGCCGGGGTGATGAGCAGGATCTTCGAGCCCATCTCCTTGTCGATGTACTCGGGGAGCCCCTTGTAGTTCATGGCGCCCTTGTACGCCGTGCTCTGCATGTTGCTGCCGAAGGCCATGTCCAGGTCGATGCCGGTGACGCCGGTGACGTTGCCCTTGCCGTCGTCCTGGATGAAGTAGTTGCCCATGTGGCGGTCGAGCTGGCCACAGATCGCGTCGAGGAGCTGCAGCTTGTTGAGGCCGCGCTGCAGGACCGGGTCGTCGAGACCGAGCGAGTCACCCGACTTCTCGTCGCCCTTCGCGTGGTACTTCACGTCCACAGCCTTCGTGCCCTTGGCGCTCTCGAGCACCGTGCCCAGGACGCTCTTGCCGTCGCCGTTCTTGTGGACGGCGAACTCGGCGCGCGCCGTGACGCCGGCGTTGAAGAGCTGGTCGAGCCGGTAGAGAGCGACCGAGCGAGCGCCGTAGTTGGGGTCGATCTGCTTGATGCCGACCTCGATCTCGTGCCCTTCGGACTTGGCGTTGAAGCCCTTGTCCTCCTTGAAGAAGCCCGTCATCGCCCCGGACTCGGTCTGGTAGTGCAGCTCGGAGACCTGGTTGACCTGACCGCCGTCGGTCCGTCCGGTGCCGCCCACCTGCTTCGTCGACAGGCCGAGGCTGGAGAGCCAGCCCTGGCTGTCCTTGGAGCTCAGCAGGCTGACCTCGTTGCCGACGCGGGGCTCGAGGAGGGCGACGGCCTGACGTCGGGGCGCCTTGGTGCGCACGTCCTCGGACTGGTTCTCCTCGATGTCCTTGTTGCTGCCGGTGAACCGGGACTTCTCGAACTTGTCGTCCTGCTTGTCGCTGTCGTTGGCCTTGCGCCAGTCCTTCACGGCCGACTGGACCTTGGTCAGGATCTTGAGCATCCCGGGCTTGGCCTTCATCAGCTTGATCGGGTCCGGGTTCTTCCCGCCGGCGAGGAGCTTCTCCTCCTCCGCCTCGTAGGCACGCGTCCCGGCGACGATCTTGTCCCAGTTGGTGAGCATCCCGACCATCTTGCGCAGCTTGCCGCTGGTCGGCCCGCCGCCCTGGCTCTCGAGGGCCTCGGCCGTGCCGCGGAGCTTGCGCCGTGCGGCGCCGCCGTCCTGCACGGTGTGGGCGAGCTCGTGCGCGAGCGTGTGCCTGCCCTCGGCCGAGGCAGGGTCGTACTGACCCTTCGCGAAGAAGATGTCGCGGCCGGTCGTGAACGCGCGCGCCGACATCTGGCCGCTCAGCTGGTCGGCCCGGGTGTCGGTGTGGATGCGGACGTCGCCGAGGCTGTGGCCGAACCCGGCCTCCATCTCGCGGCGTACGCCGGCGTCGAGCGCCGACCCCCCGCCGCGCGCCGACTCGATCGCGCTCGACGACGCATCGTCGAGGGCACCGCCGGCCGCTCCGATCGTCCCCGGCGACCCGGGTGCCCGGCGTACGGCGGGCTCGTGGTCGTCGTGCACGTGGGGCGTGCCGAGCCGCGCGAGCACCTGCTCGGCGACGGCGTCCGCCTCGTGCTCGGCGCGGTCGTCCGCGGACCCGACCTCCAGGGCCCGCCGCGCGGTGGGCGCCTCGACCTGGTCGGGGGCCGCGACCGCACGGTCGGCACCCTCGACGATGGAGCGCATCGCCCGGGCGGGCGTGCGGGGGGCGAAGCCGGCTCGGGACATGAGAACCTCCGCGGGGTGTGAGCAGGAATCACGCTAGCGAGCCGCGGCGCGTCGTACTCCCCAATTGGGTGAAGTCTTGACGTCCGGGGGTGGGAGCGGGGAACGTCCCTCCATGGAGCGCGTGCCCCACGAGAACGTCGCCACCGTGCTGGTGGATCCCGTCGTGCTGCGCGAGCTCGAGGTGCACCTGATGACCCTCGACCTGCGGCTGTGGCCGATCGCGACCGCGCCGATCTGCCCGGACGGCCCGCGCCGGGCCTTCCAGGTCCGCAACCGGATGCTGATGGCGCGCCGCGGCGCGTGGGACGACGCCGCTACCTGGACGCCGGCCTGGGTCTCCTTCGGCGACAGCTGGTACGACGGCGACGAGCCGCTGCCGTGGGTCGCCCACCAGACGCTCTACCGGACCCTCGAGCAGTACGACGGGCGTGTGCGCTACCGGCCCGGGCTGGGCGGCGTGCCGCGGCTCGCCGTACCCCGGGAGCGCAGCGCCTGACGCTCCGCCGCGAGGCTCGGAGCTCGTCACGCCTGCAGGGCCCGCAGGCCGTGGTCGACGAAGTCGACGATCCAGGTGAAGCTGTCGTCGACAGGGGCGTCGACCTGGAAGCTGCCGGCGAGCTCGAGGGTCCCGAATCCGTGCAGCATGCTGCGGAGCATCCGCAGGGCGTGGATCTCCTGCTCAGGGGGCAGCTGGTACCCGTGCAGCATGGCGGCCCACGACGCCATGACCCGTTCGCTGGCAGGCAGCAGCGGGTCGTCGGGCCCGAGCAGCTGGGCGGCGTTGCCCGCGGCATAGCGACCCGGATGCTCGCGCACGAAGGTCCGCATCGCGTGGGCGCCGGCGACCAGGGCGTCCCTGCCGGCCCGACCCTGGGTGGCGTCCCGGATGGCGTCGGTGACCTCGCCCATGGCGAGGACCGCGATGGCATGGGCCAGGTCGGCCTGACCGGCGACGTGCTTGTACAGGGAGGGGGTCTTCACCCCGAGCCGCTCCGCGAGCAGGCCCATGCTGAGCTGGTCGAACCCGATCTCGTCGACCAGCGCGGCTCCGGCCTCGGTGACGGAGGCGCGCGTCAGCCCGGATCTAGGCATCGGCAAGGGTCCTGGCGAGGAACGGCAGCGCCAGTGCGAGGACCTCGTCCGGGGTCTGGGCATGGGGGTAGTGGCCGGCGCCGTCGATGACCGCCAGCTCACCGAGACCGGCGGGCAGGTCCGCGATGATCCTCTCGCCCTCGGCCCGCGGGTCGGCCCAGTCGGGGTCGAGGGTGCCCTCGACGACGAGGACGGGGCACGTGACGTTCGCGAGGTGGGCGCCGGCATCGGTCGGCTTGGTCGTGCACATGGCCTGCAGGGCCTCCATCCGGCCGGGCTCGCTGAGGTGCTGCTCGATGCGCGTCAGCTCGGTCGACCAGTCGGTGGGCTTGGTCGGGTAGGCGACGTCGAGGTACTTCTTCCAGTTTGCCAGGCGTCCTCGGACGATGACCATCGCCATCTGGACGTACCCGGCCCGGAAGCGCTTGACCCGGATCAGGCCGCCCAGGTCGACGGACTGCTTGCGGGTGAAGGGGGCGAGCTCGATGACGCCGCTGATGACGTCGGGCGCAGTGGCGGCAGCGATGGTGGCGGCGCCGCCGCTGATCGACTGACCGATGATGACGGCCGGGCCGCCCAGGTGACGCACCAGCGCGACCAGGTCGCCGGCGATGTCGGTGCGGCTGTAGCCGTCCCACCCGAGGCTCGACTCCCCGCAGCCGCGGAGGTCCACGTTCGCGACCCGGTAGCCGGCGGCGACCAGGGCGGGTGCGACGAAGCGGTACGAGTGGCGACTGTCGCCGATGCCGTGCGCGAGGACGACCAGCGGTCCCTCCCCGGTCAGGTCGTAGGCGATGGTGTTGCCGGCGATGTCCAGGTGCTCGGTCATGGTTCCTCCGTTGGCTATTAGCGTTAGCCATAAGCTAATTAAATTAGCCAACGGTGTCAACCGATCGAGCCGCGAAATGACGAGAGCCCCCGCTTGGTCTCCCAAGCGGGGGCTCGCTGTGCAGGTCGCAGACCTGCGGTGCCGGTGGCCAGGGGCGGGGTCGAACCGCCGACCTATCACTTTTCAGGCGATCGCTCGTACCAACTGAGCTACCTGGCCAAGCGACCGAAACCATACAGGAGCGGCCGGGGTCGCAGGAAAACGGGGAAGGGCGTCACCCGGCGGCGTCGACGACGACCTCGTGCACGCCGATCAGCCGGTTGATCTTGGCGGCGACCCGCGCCACCTGCCAGGTGTCGCCGCGGACCCCGATCACGACGGCGACGTCGTCCCCCGCGCCGACGACGTACTCGAAGTGGTCGATGCTGAACGGCCCGAGCACCGAGGCGATCCGGGGGAGCATCGCGTTCCCGTCCACCGCGCGCGCCCGCAGGCGCACGGATGGAGCACGGGTGGCCGGGTGCGTGTCCATCCTCTGCACGGTAGGTGGCCGACCGGGGAGTCGGTTCGTCGGTCTCGACGGGCGCGTGGGGACATCCTTGTCGGATCGGACGAACACCTCCCGTGACCCGACTCCTAGCGTGAGCCGCGTGAGCAACCTCGATGAACTCCAGGCCTGGATCGACGAGCGGATGCCGGCGCTCCTCGAGAAGTACGGCGTCCCCGCCGCGGCCTGGGGCGTCCTCGCCGACGGGGCGGTCTTCGACGGCGCCGCCGGGGTGCTCAACAAGGCCACCGGGGTCGAGGCGACGCCCGACTCGGTCTTCCAGATCGGCTCGATCACCAAGCTCTGGACGAGCACCCTCGTCCTGCAGCTGGTCGACGAGGGCAAGGTCGACCTCGACGTGCCGGTGCGCACCTACCTGCCGGACTTCCGGATCGGCGACGAGGCCTCGGCCGCGGTGATCACCACCCGCCAGCTCCTCACCCACACGGCCGGCTTCGAGGGCGACATCTTCACCGACACCGGTGTCGGTGACGACTGCGTCGAGAAGTACCTCGGCGTGCTCACCGAGGTGCCCCAGCTCTTCCCGGTCGGCGAGCGCTTCTCCTACAACAACGCCGGCTACTGCGTGCTCGGCCGGCTGGTCGAGGTGCTGCGCGAGAAGCACTACGACGCCTGCCTGCGCGACCACCTGTTCGCACCGCTCGGCCTCACGCACGCGGCGACCAACCCCTACGAGGCGATCATGTTCCGCGCCGCGATGGGCCACATCGAGCTGGAGCCCGGTGGCGGCTACCAGCCCGCGCCGTACTGGAGCTTCGCCCGGTCGAACGCGCCGGCCGGCTCGATGCTCTCGATGCGTCCCCGCGACCTGCTGACGTTCGCGGCCATGCACATGCACGACGGCAAGGCCGAGGACGGCACCCAGGTGCTCGCGCCCGGCACCGCGGAGCGGATGCACGCCAAGGCGGTCGAGCTCCCCGACCTCGGCCTGATGGGCACCTCCTGGGGCCTGGGCTTCGAGCGCTTCGACACGCCCGAGGGCGCGATCATCGGCCACGACGGCAGCACGATCGGCCAGAACGCCTTCCTGCGGATCGTCCCCGAGGCGGGCGTCGCGGTCGCGCTGCTCACCAACGGCGGCGACGTCGTGTCGCTCTACCAGGACCTCTACAGCCACGTCCTCGACCAGCTCACCGACACCCACCTGCCGTCCCTGCCGGTGCCGCCGGCGGACCCGCCGGCGGTCGACGCGAGCCGGTACGTCGGGACGTACTCCACCGAGGTCGGCGACATGGTCGTCACCCAGGACGACGACGGCCGGGTCTGGATCGAGACGATCCCGAAGGGCATGTTCGAGGAGCTCGGCGAGAAGCCCGAGCGCCAGGAGCTCGTCTACTACAGCGACGACAGCCTGATCCCGCTCGAGCCGGACCACGGCATGCACATGCCGCACGCCTTCGTCGGTGACGACGGCGAGGGCCGCGCCCTCTACCTCCACGTCGGTCGCGCCATCCGGCGCGCCGGAGCCTGAGCACCGCCTCGATGACCACCGCGACGACAGGAATCTCCATGAAGCTAGCCGTCTCCGCCATCAGCCTCTGCGTGACCGCCGCCGTCCTCGCCGGCTGCGGGGGCAGCGACGACGACCCCGGCTCCGGCAAGTCCGACGCCAGCAAGTACGTCGACGGTGCCACCTTCACCATGGCCATGGCCGGTGACCCCGGCAAGCTCGACCCGCAGTCCTCGGCGAGCACGCAGCTGTTCACGGTCAACCAGCTCGCCTACGACAACCTGGTCTCGGTCGACGCGAAGACCGGCGAGATCCAGTCCCAGCTCGCGTCCGCCTGGAAGGTCGACGGCACCACGGTCACGCTGACCCTCGAGAAGGGCATCACCTGCGCCGACGGCAGCGACTTCACCGCGACGACCGCCGTCGACAACATCACCTACGTGGGCGACCCCAAGAACAAGAGCCCCTACCTCGGCACGTTCCTGCCGGCCGGCGCCACGGCCAAGGCCGACGACGCCGCGGGCACCGTGACGATCACGCTGGCCCAGCCGGCGCCCTTCGTGCTCAACGGCCTGGCCAGCCTGCCGATGGTCTGCGACGCCGGCATGAAGGACCGCTCGTCCCTGGCGGCGAAGACCGCTGGCACCGGCCCGTACGAGCTGACCGAGGCCGTGCCCGGCGACCACTACACGTACGAGGTGCGCGACGGCTACACCTGGGGCCCGAACGGCGCCACGACCGCCGAGAAGGGCATGCCCAAGACCGTCGTCATGAAGATCGTCCAGAACGAGGGCACCTCCGCGAACCTCCTGCTGTCGGGCGAGATCAACGCGGTCACGGTCCAGGGTCCCGACGCCAAGCGCCTGACCGCTGCGAAGCTCTTCAGCACGAGCACCCCCGCGATGGTGGGTGAGCAGTGGTACAACCACGACACCGGCCACGCGACGAGTGACGCCGCCGTGCGGATGGGGCTCACCCAGGCGCTCGACCTCAAGGAGCTCGCCTCGGTGGCGACCGCAGGTGAGGGCGGACCGGCCACCACGTTCGCCGCCATCCAGCCGGTCTCCTGCCCGGGCGACTCGATCACCGGTGCGCTCCCGGCCCAGGACGTGGACGCGGCCAAGTCGGCGCTCGCCGGCAAGAAGATCACCTTCCTCTACTCCAGCGCCGCGGGCAGCGCGGTCGCCGCCGCGGCCGAGCTCGCCGTCCAGGAGTGGAAGGCCGCCGGCGCCGATGTCACGTCCAAGGGCGTCGACGAGACGGCTCTCCAGGGCGCCATCTTCGGCACCGGTGACTGGGACGTCGCCTGGGTGCCGCTCAACGTCAACAGCCCCGACCAGCTGACGCCGTTCCTGTCCGGCCCCGGCCTGGCCGACGGCGGCACCAACTTCTCGGGGATCGACAACAAGGACTACACCGACGGCGTCGCCGCTGCCAGCGCCAAGAACGGCACCGAGGGCTGCGACACCTGGCTGGACGCGGAGTCCAAGCTCGTCGCGGCAGCGGACGTGGTGCCCTTCGCCAACAACGAGGTGAAGACCTTCGGCAACGGTGCGGAGTTCGACTACCCCGGTCAGTTCATGCCCACCAGCGTGCGCATGGTGGCGAAGTAGTCGATGGCCCTGGCGAGCTCGGTCGCCCCGACCACCAGCCCACGGGTGGGAGTGACCTCCCTCCCGTGGGTGCGGTTCGGGCTGCGACGTCTGGGCCGGTTGCTGGTGTCCCTCTGGGTGCTGGTCACGGCGTCGTTCCTGATGATCCACCTGATCCCCGGAGACGCGGTGCGGGCCGCACTCGGCCCGACCGCACCGGCGACGCTGGTGGCGGCCAAGCGCGAGGAGATGGGGCTCGACGACCCTCTCCTGGTGCAGTACTGGCACTACCTGCAGGGCCTCGTCACCGGTGACCTCGGGACGTCGCTGGTCTCCCAGCTGCCCGTCTCGGAGATCGTGTCGCAGCGGCTGCCCGCCACCCTCACCCTGGCCCTGCTGGGCTTCCTGTTCGCGGTCGCCGTCGCGGTGCCGCTGGGCGTCACGATGGGGGTGCTGACCCGCCGCGGCCACGGCCACCGGACCGAGCTGGCGTTCACCACCGGCAGCGTCGTGCTCGGCATCATCCCCGACTTCCTGATCGGTGTCGGCCTCGTCTACGTCTTCGGCGTCCAGCTCGGCTGGCTCCCGGTGGCGGGCAACGACTCCGCGTCGGCGTACGTCCTGCCGGTGCTGTCGCTCGCGATCGGCCCGCTCGCGATCCTGTCCCGGATCATCCGCGTCGAGATGGTCACCGTGCTCCAGGCCGACTTCGTGCGTACGGCGCGCGCCAAGCGACTGCCCAAGCGGACGGTCTACCTCGGCCACGCGCTGCCCAACGCGCTGACCGCGTCGCTCACCCTGGGCGGGCTGATCCTCAGCGGGATGGTCGCAGGCACGGTGCTGGTCGAGAACGTCTTCGCCTGGCCCGGCCTCGGCAGCACCATCGTGTCGTCGATCCTCAACAAGGACTACCAGGTGGTGCAGGCGATCGTCCTCGTGTACGGCGTCGGCGTGCTGCTCGTGAACACCCTGGTCGACGTCGCGCTCGCCCTGCTGGACCCGCGCTCGACGATCAGGGAGGACTGACGTGCAGCGCTGGAGAAGCGTGCTGCGCACGCCCGTCGGCCTGACCGCGACCCTGTCCACGGGCGCCGTGCTGGTGCTCGCCGTGATCGCCCCGATCCTGTGGACCGACGACGCGAACGCCATCGACACCGGCAACATCCTGGCCGGGCCCTCGGCCGACCACTGGGCCGGCACTGACAACCTGGGTCGCGACATCCTCTTCCGGACCCTGGTCGCCACCCGGCTCTCGGTCGAGCTCGCCCTGGCCGCGACCGCGATCGCGGTCGTCGTCGGCCTGCTCCTCGGCGCAGCGGCCTTCCTGCTCGGCCGCCGGTCCGGGCGCCTCGTCAGCGCCGGCATCAACATCGCGGTGGCGTTCCCGGGCATCCTGCTCGCGTTGTTCTTCGCGGTCGTCTTCGGCGTCGGCGCGACCGGCGCGGTGCTCGCGATCGGCTTCGCCGGAGCCCCGTCGATGGGGCGCCTCACCCAGACCCTGGTCGCCGGGATCGCCGCCCGCGACTACGTCGCCGCGGCCCAGGTCGCCGGCGTCTCGCGGGTCCGCATCCTGGTCCGGCACATCCTCCCCAACGTCTCGGAGCCGCTGGTCGTGAACGCCACGATCGGTGCGGGCGGTGCCCTGCTGTCCTTCGCAGGGCTGTCGTTCCTCGGGCTCGGCGTGCAGCAGCCCTCGTACGACTGGGGCCGGCTGCTCTTCGACGGCGTCAGCTCCATCTACGTCAACCCGGCCTCGGCGCTGGCGCCCGGTGCGGCCGTGCTCGTCGCCGGACTGGCCTTCAACCTCTTCGGCGAGTCGGTCGCCAAGGTCTTCGGCGTCGGTGCCGTCGGCGGGATCCCCACGCTGGCCGTCAGCGACGCGGCGCCCGCCGCCGACCAGGCAGCGGTCGCCACGCCCACGCACGCGGTCTCCGACGTCGTGCTCGACGTCCGCGACCTCGAGGTGTCCTTCCCCGGTCCGCACGGGCCGATCCGTCCGGTCCGCGGCCTCACCTTCGCCGTACGCCGGGGCGAGGCGGTCGGCGTCGTGGGGGAGTCGGGCTCCGGCAAGTCCCTGACGGCCCTGGCCATCTCGCGGCTCGTCGACGACCTCGGCCGCGTCGACGCCACCCGGCTCGAGCTGCTCGGCCACGACCTGCGGGCAGCGGACACCCGCGCCCAGCGGCAGCTGCTCGGCACGTCGCTGGCGATGGTGTTCCAGGACCCGATGACGTCGTTCAACCCGACGAAGCGGATGGGCGGCCAGCTCGCCGAGGTCGCCCGCCACCACCAGGGCATGGACCGCCGCTCCGCGTTGGCCCGCGCCGTCGACCGGATGCGTGCCGTCCGGATCGACGACCCGGAGCACCGCACGCACCAGTACCCCCACGAGTTCTCGGGCGGCATGCGGCAGCGCGCGATGATCGGGATGGGCCTGATGGGCACACCCGCCCTGATCGTGGCCGACGAGCCGACGACCGCCCTGGACGTGACCGTCCAGCAGCAGGTGCTCGACCTGCTCGCCGCGATCCGTGCCGCCGACGACGTCGCGCTGGTCCTGATCAGCCACGACGTCGCCGTCGTCGGCCAGGTCTGCGACCGGGTGCTCGTCATGTACGCCGGCAAGATCGTCGAGGACCTGCCGGCCGCGGACCTCTCGGCCGGTGCCCGGCACCCCTACACGCGGGCGCTCGTGGCCGCCGTGCCCGACATGGACACCGACCTCTCCCAGCCGCTCGCGGTGATCCCGGGCCGGCCGGTCGACCCCGCCGACGTGCCGGCCGGGTGCGCGTACGCCGCGCGCTGCCCCCTCGCGACGGCCCAGTGCCGCACCGACGAGCCGCCGCTGACGACCGACCCCGCCGGGCGCCGGGTCGCCTGCTGGCGCGCGGGCGAGCCCATCGACATCGAGATCCAGGACCGCGAGATCGACCTCGAGGAGGTGGAGGCATCATGAATCACCCCACGACGTTCTCGACCTCCCCCGCTCCGCTCCTCCGTCCGACAACGTCGAGGGGACCCCGATGAGCGAGCTCCGGTTCGAGGACGTCACCGTCCGCTACGGCTCCACCCTCGCCGTCGACGAGGTCAGCCTCGTCGTGCCCGCCGGCCAGGTCGTCGGCCTGGTGGGGGAGTCCGGCTCGGGCAAGTCCACGCTGGCCCGCGCCGCGGTCGGCCTCGCGCCGTACGCCGGCCGCATCCTGCTGGGCGACCAGCCGGTGCCGGTGCGCGGCCGGCACCGGCCGCTGCAGATGGTCTTCCAGGACCCCTACTCCTCGCTCGACCCCCGGATGAGCATCGGCGAGAGCGTCGCGGAGGCGATGCCGCGCGGGAGCTCCCGGGGCGAGCGGCGTGCGGAGGTCGAGCGGCTGCTGGAGCTCGTCCACCTCGACCCGACGCGGGCCGGCGCCCGCCCGTCCGAGCTGTCCGGCGGCCAGCGGCAGCGGGTCGCGCTGGCCCGGGCGCTGGCCGGCCGCCCCCAGGTCGTCATCGCGGACGAGATCACCTCTGCCCTCGACGTCTCGATCCAGGGTGCCGTGCTCAACCTGGTCCGCGAGCTCCAGGCCGAGCTCGGTCTCTCGATGCTCTTCATCTCCCACAACCTCGCCGTCGTGCGGTACGTCGCCACGCACGTCGCCGTCATGCGCCACGGCCGGATCGTCGAGCAGGGCCCCACCGCCCAGGTGCTGGCCGCGCCCGAGCACGACTACACGCGCGAGCTGCTCGCCGCCGTCCCCGGAACCACCACCAGGAGCCCCCGATGACCCGACGCACCCGCCTCGACGACCTCACCTCCCTCGCGGTGCCGTCGCAGCCGGCGCTCTCGCCCGACGGCAACCGCGTCGTCTACGTGCTGCGCACGCTCGACGTCGCCGAGGACCGCAACGTCGACCAGCTCTGGACCGTGCCGGCGGCCGGCGGCACCGCCCGTCGACTCACGACCGGCACCACGGACACCGCGCCCGCCTGGTCGCCGGACGGCTCGCGGCTCGCCTTCCTGCGCGACGGCCAGGTGCACCTCCTCGCGGCCGACGGCGGCGAGGCGGAGCAGGTCACCGACCTCGCGCTCGGCGCCGGTGCCCCGGTCTGGAGCCCCTCCGGCGACCGGATCGCCTTCACCTCCCCGGTCGACCCCACCGACGGCACCGGACCGCTGGTGACGACGGGCGTGGACTACCAGGCCGACATGGCCGGCATGTTCGGGGCGGTCCGCAACCAGCTGCACCTGCTCGACGTCGCCTCGGGCGACTGCCGCCGGCTCACCGACGGCGACCACGCCGGCCAGCCGGCCTGGTCGCCCGATGGCAGCACGCTGGCCTTCACCCGCAGGGTCGGCGCGGACAGCGACCTCACCTTCCGCACGGCGGTCCACCTCCTCGACGTGACCGACGCCAAGGCCGAGCCGCGCGTCGTCGCCCTCGAGGACGGCATCGCCGGCACCGTGTCGTACGCCGCCGACGGCCGCAGCCTGCTCGTCGTCGGTCACCCCACGCTCTCCCTGGGCCACGCCCACCTGCTGCGCGTCCCGCTCGACGGCGGCGACCCGGTCGACGTCGCGGTCCACCTGGACCGCAACGTGATGCCCGGCGGCCCGGCGTACCCCGGCGCCCGTCCGGTCGAGACCGCCGACGGCCGCCTGCTCTTCGCGATCCGCGACCGCGGCTGCTCCCACCTGTGGGACGAGCAGGGCCCGGTCCTCGCCGGCGCCGGCCGCGTCGTCTCCGGTCTCTCCGTCGCCGGCGGCACCGCCGTCGTCGCGCTCGCCACGCCCACGTCGTACGGCGAGATCGTCGCGCTCGACCTCGCCTCCGGCGCCGAGACCGTGCTGACCGACCATGGCAACCACGACCTCGAGCTGTTCGTGCCCGAGGAGCGGACCTTCACGATCTCCGACGGCACCGAGGTGCAGGCCTGGCTGGTCCGCGACCCCGAGCGTCCGGGTCCGCTGCCGCTGCTGCTCGACGTGCACGGCGGACCGCACAACGCCTGGAACGCCGCCGCCGACGAGATGCACTTCTACCACCAGGAGCTGGCCGCGAAGGGTTGGGCGGTGCTGTTGGTCAACCCCCGCGGCAGCGACGGCTACGGCGAGGCGTTCTACGACGGCGTCCAGGGCGCGTGGGGCGTCGCGGACCACCTCGACTTCCTGGAGCCGATCGACGCGCTGGTCGCCGAGGGCATCGCCGACGCCGACCGGCTGGCGGTCACCGGCTACAGCTACGGCGGCTTCATGACCGCCTGGCTGACCGCCCACGACGACCGGTTCAAGGCCGGCGTCGCCGGCGGCATCGTCTGCGACCTGGTGAGCGAGTACGGCGCCAGCGACGACGGCGCGATGATGGGCCGCTACGAGCTCGGCGGCACTCCCTGGGACCACGCGGAGGCGTACGCCGCGATGTCGCCGATCACCCGCGTCGGCCGGGTGACGACCCCGACGCTCGTGCTGCACGGCAAGGACGACCTGACCTGCCCGGTCGGCCAGGCCCAGCAGTGGCACACCTCGCTGCGCGACCTCGGCGTCCCGACCGAGCTGGTGCTCTACCCGGGTGCCTCCCACGTCTTCATCCTGCTCGGCCCGCCCTCGCAGCGGCTCGACTACGCCCGCCGCGTGGTCGACTGGGTCGAGAGGTACGCCGTGCGCGGCGGTCGTCCGCGCCTCGACCTGGCCCACTGGCAGCGCCGGCTCGAGGTCCTGGCGGAGAAGCACCACGTTCCCGGTGCGCAGGTCGGTGTCCTCGACGGGGACGAGCTCGTCGAGGCGGCGTACGGCGTCCTCAACAAGCGGACCGGCCAGCCGGTCACCACCGACTCGGTCTTCCAGATCGGCTCGATCAGCAAGGTGTGGACGGCGACCGTCGTGATGCAGCTGATCGACGAGGGCAGGCTCGCGCTCGACACGCCGGTGAACGAGATCATCCCCGAGCTCCAGCTGTCCGACCCGGACGTCACCAAGCGGCTGACGGTCTGGCACCTGCTGACCCACACCAGCGGCATCGACGGCGACGTCTTCACCGACACCGGCCGCGGTGACGACGCGCTGGAGAAGTACACCGAGCTGCTGGCCGACGTCGCCCAGAACCACCCGCTCGGCGCCACCTGGTCCTACTGCAACTCCGGGTGGTCGCTGCTCGGCCGCGTGATCGAGAAGCTCACCGACCAGACCTGGGACCAGGCGATGAAGGAGCGGCTGTTCACGCCCCTCGGCCTGGACCACACCGTCACCCTGGCCGAGGAGGCCATCCTCTTCGCCGCTGCCGTCGGGCACGTCGACGCCGACGGGGAGCAGGTCCCCACGCCGGTGTGGGACCTGCCCCGCTCGGTAGGCCCCGCGGGCCTGATCAAGTCGACGGTCCGCGACGTGCTCGGCTTCGCCCAGCTGCACCTCTCCGGTGGGCGCGCGGCCGACGGCACGCAGGTGCTCTCGCCGGAGTCGACCGAGGCGATGACGCGCCACGAGGCCGACCTGCCGGACAAGTTCATCCTCGGTGACTCGTGGGGCCTGGGCTGGATCCGGTTCGGCTGGGACGGCGAGCGCCTGATCGGCCACGACGGCAACACGCTCGGCCAGGCGGGGTTCCTGCGACTGCTGCCCGGGCAGGACGTCGCCGTGGCGCTGCTGACCAACGGCGGCAACACGCGCGACCTCTACGAGGAGCTCTACCGCGAGATCTTCCGCGAGGTCGCGGGCGTCGAGATGTCCACGCCGTTCGCGCCGCCGGCCGATCCGGTCGACGTCGACGTCACGCCCCACGTCGGCACCTACGCGCGCTCCTCGGTGCGCATGGAGGTGCTCGCGCCGGAGGGTGGTGACGGGCCGCGGCTGCGCACCACGCTCCTCGGACCGCTGGCGGAGATGGTCCCTGACCCGGTCGACGAGTACCCGATGGTGCCGGTCGGTCCCGCGCTCTTCGCCGTCCGGCCGCCAGGTGCCGACACCTGGGCGCCGGTGACCTTCTACGAGCTGCCGACCGGGGAGCGCTACGTGCACTTCGGTGTGCGGGCCACCCCGAAGGTGGACTGATGGAGCTCGCCCCTTCGTTGACAGAGATGCTCGACGACATCCGCGAGCTCATCGAGTGCGAGTCGCCCTCGGCCGACCTCGCGGCCGTCGCCCGGTCCGCCGACGTGGTCGCCCGCGTCGGTGAGCGCCGCCTCGGCGTCGCGCCCGAGCGGATCGTCCTGGACGGCCGCACCCACCTGCGCTGGCGGCTCGGCAGCGGCACGTCACGGGTGCTGGTGCTCGGCCACCACGACACCGTCTGGCCCCTCGGCTCCCTGGCCACCCACCCGTGCACCGTCGAGGACGGCGTGCTCCGCGGGCCCGGGTGCTTCGACATGCTGGCCGGTCTGGTGATGGCGTTCCACGCCCTGACCGGCCTGGACGGCGTCACGCTGCTCGTCACCGGCGACGAGGAGCTCGGCTCGCCGAGCTCGAGGGAGCTGATCGAGGAGGAGGCCCGGCTCGCCGAGGCCGCGCTGGTCCTGGAGGCCTCCGCCGACGGCGGCGCCCTCAAGACCGAGCGCAAGGGCGTCTCCCTGTACGACGTCCGCGCCGTCGGCCGCGCCGCGCACGCCGGCCTCGAGCCCGAGGCCGGGGTCAATGCGACCGTCGAGCTCGCCCACCAGGCGATCGTCGTCGCGGGGCTCGGTCGCCCCGAGCTCGGCACGACCGTCACGCCGACGGCGAGCCGGTCCGGCACCACGACCAACACCGTCCCGGCCGAGGGGTCGTTCTCCGTCGACGTACGGGTGCGCACCCTCGAGGAGCAGGACCGGGTGGACGCGGCGATGCGCGGCCTCCGGCCCGTGCTGCCGGGTGCGGTGCTCGAGGTCACCGGCGGACCGAACCGCCCGCCGCTCGAGGCAGCGGCGTCTGCCGCGCTGTTCGACCGGGTGCGCGGCCTCGCCGTACATCTGGACCTGGCGGAGCCGACCGCCGCGGCCGTCGGTGGCGCGTCCGACGGCAACTTCACCGCCGGCGTCGGCACCCCCACGCTCGACGGCCTCGGCGCCGTCGGCGGCGGGGCGCACGCCGACGACGAGCACGTGCTCGTGGACGAGCTGCCCGGGCGGACGGCGTTGCTCGCCGCCCTGGTGGCC
Organism: Nocardioides conyzicola; assembly: GCF_039543825.1. Classification (NCBI taxonomy): domain Bacteria; kingdom Bacillati; phylum Actinomycetota; class Actinomycetes; order Propionibacteriales; family Nocardioidaceae; genus Nocardioides; species Nocardioides conyzicola. Next base: position 2,320,704 of record NZ_BAABKM010000002.1, read on the forward strand.
GACCTGCTGGCGCAGCCGACGAACCCGGTCCTCACGGCTGGTGCGGCCCGACGATGACGACCCCGGAGGACCTCAGCAGCATGGTAGGCGTGACGAACCTGACGAGCGTTGACACGGATCTGGACGAGGCGGTCCAGGCCGCCGATGCGGCCGCGCTGGCGGCCGGGGTGTCCGTCCGCGAGGTCTCGGAGCTCGCCGAGCTGGCGGCCGTCGTCGACCTCTACGCGGGCATCTGGGGGCGCGACGCGAACCCGCCGATGACGCTGGAGCTCCTGCGTGCGTTCACCAAGGCCGGCAACTACGTCGGCGGCGCGTTCGAGGACGGCCGGCTCGTCGGTGCCTGCGTCGGCTTCTTCCACGCCCCGTCCGAGGACGCGCTGCACAGCCACATCGCGGGCGTGTCCGGCGACGTGCTCGGGCGCCACGTCGGCTTCGCCCTCAAGCTCCACCAGCGCGCCTGGGCGATGCTGCGCGGCGTCGCGGACATCGCCTGGACCTTCGACCCGTTGGTGAGCCGCAACGCCTGGTTCAACCTGGTCAAGCTCGCGGCCCACCCGGTCGAGTACCTGCCGAACTTCTACGGCGCCATGGCCGACACCATCAACGGCGACGACGACTCCGACCGGCTGCTCGTGCGCTGGAGCCTGCGCGACCCGGCCGTCGTCGCCGCGTGCGCCGGGAGCACCTCGCCGGCGCTGGTCGCCGAGGAGCTCTCGGCGGGGGCCGTCGTCGCGCTCGGCATCGGCGCCGACGGCGGCCCCGAGCCCGGGCCGCTGGACGGGCGGACCAGCCTGGTCGCCGTACCTCCCGACATCAGCGCCCTGCGGGCCGCCGACCCGGCGCTCGCGCAGAAGTGGCGGCTGGCCGTCCGCGAGGCGCTCTTCGCGCTGCTCGCGGACGGGGCCCGGATCGCGGGCTTCGACCGGTCCGGCTGGTACGTCGTGAGGAGGGACGCGTGAAGCTCGAGGGAGTGGAGCTGCGCCGGGTGTCGATGCCGCTGGTGTCGCCGTTCCGGACGTCGTTCGGGACGCAGACCGCTCGGGAGCTGATCCTCCTGCGCGTGGTCACCGACGAGGGCGAGGGCTGGGGTGAGTGCGTCGCGATGGCGGACCCGCTCTACTCCTCGGAGTACAACGACGGCGCCGCCGACGTGCTGCGCCGCTTCCTGGTGCCCGCCCTGGCGGCCTCCGGACCCCTTGACGCGCACGCGGTGGCGACGGTGCTGGAGCCGTTCAAGGGCCACCGGATGGCGAAGTCCGCGCTGGAGATGGGCGTCCTCGACGCCGAGCTCCGGGCCCAGGGGAAGTCCTTCGGCAGCGAGCTCGGCGCCGTCCACGACCGGGTGCCGTGCGGCGTCTCGGTCGGGATCATGGACAGCATCCCGGCGCTGCTCGACGCGGTCGGCGGGTACCTCGACGAGGGCTACCTCCGGATCAAGCTCAAGATCGAGCCCGGCTGGGACGTCGAGCCGGTGCGCGCGGTCCGGGAGACGTACGGCGACGACGTCCTGCTGCAGGTGGACGCCAACACGGCGTACACGCTCGCCGACGCCGAGCTGCTCGCGGGCCTGGATCCCTTCGACCTGCTGCTGATCGAGCAGCCGCTGGACGAGGAGGACGTGCTCGGGCACGCCGACCTGGCCCAGCTGATCGCCACGCCCGTCTGCCTCGACGAGTCGATCGTGTCGGCGCAGTCCGCCGTCGCGGCGATCCGGCTCGGCGCCTGCGCGATCGTCAACATCAAGCCGGGCCGCGTCGGCGGCTACCTGGAGGCCAAGCGGATCCACGACGTCTGCGTCGAGGCCGGCGTCCCGGTGTGGTGCGGCGGGATGCTCGAGACCGGGCTCGGCCGCGCGGCGAACGTCGCCCTGGCCGCCCTGCCGGGCTTCACCCTGCCCGGAGACACCTCGGGCTCGGGTCGCTACTACCACCGCGACATCACGACGCCGTTCGTGCTCGACGACGGGCACCTCACGGTCCCCACGGGTCCGGGTCTCGGCGTGGCTCCGCTGGAGGACGCCCTGGCCGAGGTGACCACGTCGACCGAATGGCTGACCGCCTGACCGGTCGTAGGCTGTCGCCGCCATGAACCCGGTCCCGACCTCACGCCCACGCGCCGGTCTCGCCCGCGTCCTGGACGACCTCGGCGCCACCCTGCTCGACCTCGTGCACGGCGACGCCGAGCGCACCGACGAGATCGGCGGGGTGGTCATCCACGACCCCGTCGACGTCCCCGTGCTGCCGCCCGACGCGCTGGTGCTCGGCGTCGGGGTCGACGATCCCGACCAGGTCGTCGCCCTGCTGGAGGTCCTCGGCGCCGCCGGTGCCGCCGGACTGGTGCTCCGGGCGCCGGTCCAGGTGACCCCCGAGGTCCGCGCGGCCGCGGACGCCGCCGGAGTCGCGCTGCTCGGCCTGAGCCGGGGCGCCCCGTGGGCCCACCTCGCCGCGATGCTGCGCTCGCTGCTCGCGGAGGGCGACGTCCGGGTGGCCGACGAGGAGACGCTGGGTGGGCTGCCCTCGGGCGACCTCTTCGCGGTCGCCAACGCGATCGCGTCGCTCCTCGACGCCCCGATCACCATCGAGGACCGCAGCTCCCGCGTGCTCGCCTTCTCCGGCCGTCAGGACGAGGCCGACCCCTCACGCGTCGAGACGATCCTGGGCCGGCAGGTGCCCGAGCGCTACGCCCGGATCCTCAACGAGCGCGGGGTCTTCGGCGAGCTCTACCGCACCGACCAGCCGGTCTTCATCAGCCCGGCCGACGACCAGAGCGCCTTCTCGATGCCCCGCGTCGCGATCGCCGTCCGCGCCGGTGACGAGGTGCTCGGCTCCATCTGGGCCGCCGTGTCGGGCCCGCTGAGCGCCGAGCGCACGGAGTCGCTCGTGGACGCCGCCAAGCTCGTCGCCCTCCACCTGCTCCGGGTCCGCGCCGGTGCCGACGTACGCCGACGGGTGCGCGCCGACCTGGTCAGCTCGGTCTTCGAGGGCGGCAGCGGCGCCCGGGAGGCGCTCGAGCGGCTCCGGCTGCGGGACACGTCGCTCGTCGTCTTCGGGGTCACCCTGGCCGGCCACGAGTCGGTGGCGGACGCCTCCACGGCCCACGAGCTGCAGCGGCTCGCCGACGCGTTCGCCCTCCACCTCAACGCCGTCAACCCGCGGTCGGCGGCCGCGCTGCTCGGCGGCGTCGTCTACGGCCTGGCGGCGTCGAGCGGCACCGTCGACGAGAGCGAGCAGCGCGCCGTCCAGCTCGCCACCGACTTCCTGGACCGGATCGGTGACCGCTCGCAGGCCGTGGTCGCCGTGGGTGGCGCTGCCACGACCGTCGGCGAGATCGTCGAGGCGCGGATCGCGACCGACCGCATCCTGCGGGTCGTGCGCGAACGCCCAGTGGGCAAGCAGGTTGTGCGGCTGGCCGACATCCAGACCGATGCGCTCCTCCTCGAGCTGCGCGACCTCGCGGCGGCCCGCAGCGAGCGGCCCACCGGTCCGCTCGGCCGCCTCATCCAGTACGACCGTGACCACCAGGCCCACCTGGTCGACACCCTGCACGCCTGGCTGGATGCGTTCGGCGACGTGGCCCAGGCAGCGGAGACGCTCTACGTGCACCCCAACACGTTCCGCTACCGCCTCCGGCGGGTCACCGAGGTCGGCCAGCTCGACCTGCGCGACCCGCGGCAGCGGTTCGCGGTGATGCTCCAGCTCGCCGTCCTGGGCGACTGACTCCTGCCACACTGGGCGCTCAGAGGCTCTCGGGCCGATCGTGGCTGGGAGGCCGCCGGATGACGCTCTTCGACGCGACCATCGTGGTCGCCGTGCTGGCAGTCGGGTGCCTCGGCGCGTACGACGGCCTGGTGCGGGCCTTCTGGGCGCTGCTCGGCATCCTCGCCGGCACCGCGCTGGGCATGGTCGTGGTGCCGCTCCTCTTCGGCAGCGTCGACCTCTCGCTGTGGGTCGGGCTGCTGTCGCTGGTGCTGCTGATCGGGCTGGCCGCCGGGGGTCGCGAGGTGGCGGTCCGCCTGGAGAAGCGGGGGCGCGCCCGGTTGGGCTGGACGCCGGTGCGCTGGCTGGACCGCGTCGGTGGCGCCGGACTCGGGGTCGCCGCCGGACTCGGGTTCAGCTGGATGGTCGGGCTCGCCCTCGCCGGCTCGACCCTGCCCGACCTCGCCCCGGCCGCCAACGGCTCGATGCTGCTGCGCACCCTCGACAACACACTGCCACTGAGCCACTTCATCGCCCAGCGCTTCGAGGAGCTCGGCGACAGCACGGACTTCCCCCGCTACGTCGACGTGTTCACCACCGAGGAGATCGTCCCCGTGCCGCCGCCGCCGAAGGGAGTGGTCGACCGGCCCGGGGTGGTGCGGGCCTCCGACTCGGTCTGGCGCATCCGCACCCACGACGCCGGCCTCACCGGCTCCGAGGGCTCTGGCTTCCTGATCGCCCCGGGTCGCCTGATGACGGCCGCCCACGTGATCTCCCGGTCGCAGAGCATCGACATCGACACCGCCGACGGCAAGCTGCCGGCCACGATCGTGGTGTGCGACCCGGTGCACGACGTCGCCGTGCTCGACGTCCCCGGCCTCACGGGGGCCGACCTCACCTTCACCTCGGCGGCGGGCGGCGACCCGGCAGCGGTCATCGGGTACCCGCGCAACGGCCACCTGCGGCTCACCCCGGCGCGCGTGCGTGAGCGACTCGACTGGCAGTCGGCGGACATCTACGGCCACGGCCGCTACGACCACGACGCCTACTCGGTGCGCGCCGAGGTCCACACCGGCAACTCGGGCGGCCCGATGGTGGCTCCCGACGGTCGCGTCCTGGGCGTCGTCGTGGCCTACTCGCGAGCCGACGCGGACACGGCGTACGTCCTCACCAGCGACCAGGTCGCCGATGCCGTCGACCGCGGCCGGCGCGCGCAGACCGGTGCCACCGTCAGCTGCCACTGAGCGATCCCGCCGGTTTCGTACGACGTTCCGGCTCGCCCTATGCTGCTGCGAGCAGGTCCGGCCCCCATCGTCTAGCGGCCCAGGACCCCGCCCTTTCACGGCGGTAGCACGGGTTCGAATCCCGTTGGGGGTGCCAGTCAGGTCCAGAGGGTTCCCGCAGAGCTGGTGGACCTGCACGACCTGAACGACGACCTGCTCTCGGGCTGGCGGATCGAGCTCTCCCACCCCGGCACGTGCGAGTTCGAGGTGGCTCTCGACGTCGGATGAGGGGGCCCCGGTCCCCGATTGGGAACCGGCCGCGAGGATGGGTTAGAGTTCCCTCCGCTTCACCAGTGAGGCGACAGCACCACAAAACCTGGCCCCGTAGCGCAGTTGGTTAGCGCGCCGCCCTGTCACGGCGGAGGCCGCGGGTTCGAGTCCCGTCGGGGTCGCCACCGAGGCGCTCCGGATCACCACGATCCGGAGCGTTTCTGCATCTCCAGCACAATGGCCCCATGCCGGTCGAGATGGGTCGCGTGGAGTTCGACGCCCTCGTCGACCGTGCCCTCGACGGGATCCCCGACGAGATCGCCGCGCTGGTGCGCAACGTCGCCGTGCTCGTCGAGGACGATCCGCCGGCTGACGACCCGGACCTGCTGGGGCTCTACGACGGGATCGCGCTCACCGAGCGCTGGGGCGACCCGATGATGGAGCTGCCCGACCGCATCTTCGTCTTCCGCAACCCCCTCCTCGACATGTGCGAGAGCTCCGAGGAGCTCGAGGCCGAGGTCCGGATCACGGTCGTCCACGAGATCGCGCACCACTTCGGCATCGACGACGACCGCCTCCACGACCTGGGCTACGCGTAGAGCCAGAAGCCGGCGGCACACGCCGCCAGCGACACCGCGACCGTCCCGACGGCGTACGCCGCCCCGCGCCGCGGGCCGAGCCCGTGGGTCTGCACCGCGAACGCCGAGTACGTCGTGAAGCCGCCGCAGAAGCCGGTGCCCAGCAGCGCCATCGCGTGACCGGACAGCGCCATCGCCGAGAGGGCGCCGAGCAGGGCCGAGCCGACCACGTTGACCGCGAACGTGCCCCACGGCCAGCGGTCGTCGTACCGGCTCGCGACCACGAACCGCAGCGCCGCGCCGACCGCGGCGCCGAGGGCGACCAGGAGCGGGGTCACTCGTCGCCCCCTTGGCGCGTCCAGCGGTCGGCGACCGTGACGGCCAGCAGGCAGGCCGCGACGGTGCCGACCAGGTAGGTCACCGCCAGCCCGGTCCGGCCGTGGTCGAGCAGGGCGCGGGACTGCTCCGAGTACGCCGACAGGGTGGTGAACCCGCCGAGCACCCCCGGACCGAGCGCGACCGCGAGCGCCCGCCGCCGGCGTACGGCGCCGAACGCGGGCAGCAGCGCCAGCACGAACGAGCCGGCCACGTTGATCGCGAAGATCGCCCACGGGAAGGCGTCGGCGTCGGCCGGGAACGCCTCGGTGAGCCCCCACCGGGCGAGGGCGCCGACGGCGCCGCCCACGGCGACAGCGGCCAGGAGCCGGGGCGCCGGGGCGCCGGGGGTCACGACAGGCTGCTCTGGTTCTCGGATCGAGACACGGGCGCATCCTGCCACGGGAGCGGGGCCTCGCCGCGCTCCTGCCGGACGAACTCACTGAGGAACCAGCGCTGGAAGCGCTGCTGCTCGGGGGTGCGCGCCAGGGACAGCAGGCGCTTCTCGCGGCAGAACGCGTCGGCGAGCTCGAGCAGCTCGATGAAGCGCCCGATCGTCGCCGCGGTCTCGCGCGGGATCGCGACCCGGAGGTCGGCGGTCGCGGCGCCCGTCGCCAGCGCCTCCTCGATCTGGTCGGCACCGATCCCGTCGCGCAGGTCGCGCTCGAGCGAGCCGAAGAGCTCGGAGAGGTCCTTGGCGAGCGGGTAGTCGGTCTCGTGGGCGAGCGACAGCAGCCGCACCTCGCGGCGCAGCTCGCGGTAGTGGCGCTGGAACTCGATGTACATGCGCAGCGGTACGCCGATGATGTCGATGCGCATGTCGGTCGGCGACGGAGCCCGGCGTACGTCGACCACCTGGCCGGTCACCACGCCCTCGGCCGGCTCGCCGCCGGGCTCGGTCGCGGGCGCGAACCAGACGGTCTTGCCGTTCTCCTCGAGGTCGACGCCCCAGGCGGTCGAGCAGCGGGCGACGATGCCCAGGCCACGCCCGAAGGTGAGCAGGAGGTCGTCCTCGTCGGCGACCGCGGAGGGCATCTGCGGGAGCTCGGTGGACCCGTCGTGGACCTCCACGCGCGGGTGCTCGGCGGTGCCGCGCACCCGGACCGTCAGCGGCAGCACGGCGTGCAGCAGCGCGTTGGTCACCAGCTCGGAGACGCCGAGCTCGGCGCACTCGACGAGGTCGTCGCGGCCGATGTCACGGCAGGTCTCGACCACCCATCGGCGTGCGTCTTGCACGCCGCGGGGACCCGAGCCCAGCGAGAGGGCGGGCCTGTTCAGCGGCAAGGTCGGTCTCCACGAAGAGGCTGAGCAGAGTTGGTGCCAATCCCGGCTCGTGTACCCCTGGGATTTCGCGGTGAAACCTTCGGGTCGACCTCGGTATCAGCGGTCCAGACCGGTCCCTGCCGCGGAACTCGTCGTGCGTCGCCGATGTGAGCGACGAGACCCCCCAGATTGCGGGAATCGGGCCTCCGGGCGGAACAATGGGGTACGCGGACCGTGTTCTCTTGGCACGATCCAACACCGGAAGTGAAAGGCCCGTGATGGCAGCGACGCAGCCGACCCAGCAGGCGACCGAACGACACCAGGTGGTGATCATCGGCTCGGGGTTCGGAGGACTCTTCGGGACCAAGCAGCTCCGCCGCTCGGACGTCGACGTCACCGTCATCGCCAAGACGACCCACCACCTCTTCCAGCCGCTGCTCTACCAGGTGGCGACCGGCATCCTGTCGCAGGGCGAGATCGCCCCGCCGACGCGCGAGATCCTCAGCGGTCAGAAGAACGCGCAGGTGCTCCTCGGCGAGGTCACCGAGATCGACCTGGACGCGCACACCGTCACCTCGCAGGTGCTCGGCCGCTCGACGGTCACGCCGTACGACTCGCTCATCGTGGCGGCCGGTGCTGGTCAGTCCTACTTCGGCAACGACCACTTCGCCGAGTTCGCTCCCGGCATGAAGAGCATCGACGACGCGCTCGAGCTGCGCGGCCGGATCTTCGGGGCCTTCGAGCTCGCGGAGATCGGCGCCGCCCGCGGCGAGAACATCGACCACCTGCTGACCTTCGTGGTCGTGGGGGCCGGCCCGACCGGCGTCGAGATGGCGGGCCAGATCGCCGAGCTCGCCCACCGCACGCTGCACAAGGACTTCCGGGCGATCAACACCCGGCAGGCCCGCGTCATCCTCGTCGACGCCGCCCCGCAGGTGCTCCCGCCGTTCGGCGCCAAGCTCGGTGCCAAGGCCAAGACCGAGCTGGAGAAGCTCGGCGTCGAGGTCGTCCTCGGCGCGATGGTGACCGACGTCGACGAGCGCGGCATCGAGATGAAGTTCAAGGACGGCCGCGTCGAGCGCAGCGAGGCCGTCACCAAGATCTGGGCGGCCGGCGTGCAGGCCAACCCGCTCGGCAAGACGCTGTCCGACCAGACCGGCGCCCCGCTCGACCGGGCCGGCCGGATCGCGGTCAACCCCGACCTGACGCTGCCGGGCCACCCGGAGGTCTTCGTCGTCGGCGACATGATCAACCTCGACCACCTCCCCGGCGTCGCGCAGGTCGCGATCCAAGGCGCGAAGTACGCCGCGAAGGAGATCGACCACCGGCTCAAGTCGAAGGCCTCGCAGGGCCCCTTCCACTACTTCGACAAGGGCTCGATGGCGATTATCAGCCGGTTCCGCGCGGTCGCGCTGATCGGCAAGCTGCGCGTCACCGGCGTGCTCGCCTGGCTGATGTGGCTGGCGCTGCACCTCATCTACATCACCGGCTTCAAGAGCCGCGTGACCGCGCTGCTCCACTGGGCCGTGTCGTTCATCGGCCGGGGCCGCTCGGAGCGCACCACGACCGAGCAGCAGATCTTCGCGCGCAGCGCGCTGAGCCGGCTCAAGCGCGGTGCCGCCGACCTGGTCTCCGACCCCGGGGCGTACGACGCCGCGCGGGCCATGCTCGAGACCACGCGTCGGGCCGAGCTGGAGGAGCGGGCGCTCGAGGAGGCCCGCCTGACCGACGCCGGCGAGCGCGGCATCCCGGTCGAGCAGCGGGTGGGCTGAGCCCTACTCGAAGGACGCCGGCTTCTCCTCGGGCTGCTCGCGGGCCCACCGCGGCAGGATGAAGAGGCCCTCGGCCTCGACGGTGATGCCCTCGGCGTCGGAGAGATGTCCCCGCGCCCAGGTCTTGATGCCTTCGCTGCGCTCGATCCACGCCTCGGCGCGCAGGTCGCCCAGCGGCGTCGCCCGGCGGTAGGTCAGCGTCAGGCTTGCGGTCATACCGGGCTTGCCGCCGGCGCCGGTCGCCTCGCCGAGCATCTGGTCGAGGACCAGGGCCGACACCCCACCGTGCACGAGCCCGGGAGGGCCCTCGTACGCCGCGCCGAGGTGGAAGTCCGCCCAGGCCCGGCCGGTGCTCTCGCGCCCGATCTCGAGCGGCGGCGCGACCGCGTTGCGGAGCCCGACGACGGTGTTGCCCCAGTGCCGGCCGCGGTTGTTGACGGCGTACGGGCCATCGAGCTGGCGGGCCTGCAGCCGCGCCACGATCCCCTCGAGCTCGGCCTGGATCCCCGCGACCTCGGCGTGGTCGATCTCGCTGCGGATCGTCGCGTCGACGAGCTCCCGGACGACCTCGGTGAACGGGCCGTAGAGCGCCGCCTCGCGCTCGACCTGCTCCGGAGTGCTCGGGACGCGCTGGGGGAGGGCCACCGGCCGATCGTAGAACACGTTCCAGTTCGGCTCGCCGGAAACCCGGTCGCCCGCACCGGCGCCGGGTTGATGGAATGAGGCCATGACCGCCCTCCGCGATCCCGCCACCGCCCACGCCGCCTCCTGGATCGCGACGATGCGCGAGTTCCACGCGGGTGGCGAGGAGCACGTGCACGGTGCCGGGCTGTGGGACCTCGAGAGCGTCGACCTCACCGAGGCCGGGTGCGCAGTTGTCGTCGAGCACCTGCGCGCGCAGGCGGACCCGGCGACCGAGCTCGCCGACAACCTGGTGCACTGCACCTACCTCTGGATCACCGACGGCGACCCCGAGGAGGTCGTCGGCTTCCTCGCGCTGCGCCACGCGCTCACCCCGTGGCTGCTCGAGGAGGGCGGTCACATCGGCTACGCGGTCCGGCCCTCGCGCCGCAGGCAGGGCCACGCGTCGCGCGCGCTGGCCCTCGCCGTACGCCGTGCCGGCGAGCTCGGCATCGCCCGCGCACTGGTCACCTGCGACGAGGACAACGACGGCTCGCGCCGGACGATCGAGCGCTGCGGCGGGGTCTACGAGGACTCCCGCAACGGCAAGCGGCGCTACTGGATCGACACGGCAGCGAGCGGCCCGGAGAAGGAATGAACCGCCGGGGTCTCGGGCCCGCCGGCGGTTCAATCCCGGGAGAGGCTAGGGACTCCCCGACGGGCGCGGAACCTCTTGGCCGAAACCCTGGGGTCCAAATGGCCCGGTTGCCCGACCAGGTGGACGGCCGCTCGGTAGGCCCCGTGGGACTCGAACCCACAACCCGCGGATTAAAAGTCCGATGCTCTGCCAATTGAGCTAGGGGCCCGGGAGATGAGCGCACAGCGTATCGGGAGGGTCCGGGGGCACCCCGGTGGTCCTGTCGTCGGCACGCTCCGAGGAGATATCTTCAAGGTTTCCGCAAGGTCCGGCAGATCCCTTGGGGACGACCGGAGCGGCCGCTAACGTTGTCTTCACAAGCCGCGCTGGTGACCCGAGACGCCAGCGCGGCTTGTTTCTATTTCGGCCCAGTGAGCTCGCCTGGGAGCGCCGTTCGTCACGCGTCCGTAGCACAACCTTCATCCGCGACGTGAGAAAAAGGCGGCCGGGGAGGTTCGCTCGGCAGCGATGGTTGGTAACGTGTCGTCTGCAACAGGTGCAAGTTCCAGCAGGTATGACGCCGGCGGAGTTTGTGATCCAACGGCGTTTCTTCTTTCGTGGGCCTACCACTCATGCGAAGTCGGAGCGACGTGTCACCGCACCTGATGTGGGACCGTCGAAGTGACGGTCTCTCGCCCCGACAGAGGAGTAACGAGCACATGGCTCAGGGCACCGTTAAGTGGTTCAACGCAGAAAAGGGCTTCGGCTTCATCGCTCAGGACGGCGGCGGCGACGACGTCTTCGTCCACTACTCGGCGATTCAGACCCAGGGCTACAAGTCCCTGGACGAGAACCAGAAGGTCGAGTTCGAGGTCACCCAGGGTCCCAAGGGCCCGCAGGCGGAGAACGTCCGCGCGCTGTGATCTGACGGCCGTCCGAGCGACGGCCTGGAAGGGCTCCACCCGCGAGGGTGGGGCCCTTTCATCATTTCGGGGGGCCCGGTTGGAGCGCTGGTATGGCCCGGACGGGTCACTTTTGGGATTGCGGCGTTTGTCACCGTGACGGTCGGGCACCCTGAGCGTTAGGGGAGGTTGACCAGCAGATGCGCAGAACGCAGGGGAGGGATGACGTGCACGATCAGTTCGACATCTCCCTGGAGGACTCCGATCTGCTCGGCGAGGTCGAGCTCACGACCAACCTGATCATCGCGGCCAGCGAGTCCGACGAGCACCTGTCCCTCGACGAGATCGACAAGATCCTCGGGGTCGTCCCGCCGCCGCGCAGCGAGGCCTGACGGCTCGTCGGCCGCATACCCCTGAGGGGTATCATGGCGGTATGAGCGAGCACCAGCACGGCTACATCCAGCGCAAGGACGACTATCTCCGTCGGCTGCGTCGGATCGAGGGCCAGGCCCGCGGTCTGCAGCGCATGGTCGAGGAGGAGCAGTACTGCATCGACATCCTCACCCAGGTCGCGGCGATGACGAAGGCCCTGCAGGCGGTCTCCCTCGGCCTCGTGGAGGAGCACCTGACCCACTGCGTGGTCGATGCCGCCCGAGCGAGCGACGAGGCGGCGCAGGAGAAGATCGGCGAGGCCGTCGAGGCCATCACCCGGCTGGTGAAGTCGTGAGCGCTCCGACCACGAGCGCGTGGCAGGTCGAGGGCATGACCTGCGGGCACTGTGTCGCCGCGGTCACCGAGGAGCTCACCGCGCTGGACGGCGTACGCACGGTCGAGGTCGTCCTCGAGACCGGCGCCGTCACCGTGACCAGTGACGACCAGCTCGACCGGGTCGCCGTCGCGGCCGCCGTCGAGGAGGCGGGCTACCGGCTCGTCTCCTGACCTAGCAGGTCGCGAACAGCACCGGCCCGCTGGACAGGTCGGAGAAGACGTACGAGCCCGACGTGGGGGACAGGTCGATCGTGACCAGGTCCCCGTCGGCCGTCGCCGACTCGACGGAGAACCGGTCGGAGAAGTCGCCCCCCTGGCCTGGTGCCGGGCCGGCGGCGAGGGTCGCGCGGCTCCGGGCGTTGGTGCGGGCCTGCGCGTCGTCCGCGAACGCCATCACGGCCCGGACGTCGCCACCCGGCTGCACCGACATCGCGTACGCCGTCATCGGGTCGACCGTGCCGGCGTCCTCGATCAGCCGGTCGGCGGTCGCCTGGTCGTCGGCGTCGGCCTGGCTCATCGCGAGCTTGGAGCAGACGTTGTCGCCGTCGTACACGGCCGCCGAGAGCGGCTCCCCGGAGCCGCTGACGACCGAGCGCATCGGCGCGGGCACGGTGTCCTGGCCGAGCTCGTCGACGACCTGGCCCAGGTAGTCCTCCCGGTCGCTGGTGAGGACGAGACCACGGTCGGCGTCGAGCGCGACGTACTGCAGCTCGGGGGTGAGGTCCGCGCCGATCTCGGGCAGGAGGGTGTCGCCACCGACCCAGACGCCGTCGCCTCTCGTGGGTCGGGTGAACCCCGCGTCCTCGAGGTCGTCGCCCACGCCGTCGAAGTCCGAGCCGTCGGTGAGCTTGATGATGACCACGGCACCCTGGGTCGACTGGCTGAAGAGCTCCCACGCGGCGTTGGCGGGGGAGAAGCCGAAGTGGCTCTGGAGCACCGGTGCCGACTGCACCAGGGCCGACGCCGAGGTCAGGTCGTCGTCGAACGCGTCGTCCAGGAAGGACTGCACGTCGTCGGCCGACGAGTCCGCGTCGAGGTGGGCGCCCGCGCGCTTGCGGACCGCCGACCAGTCCGTCCAGGAGAGGCGCTCGGCGTCGGGCGGCGCGTACGCCGTCGCCTGTTCGAAGGTGGTCTCGTCGCGACCCTGCCACCAGTGCACCGCGACGATCACTGCGGCGGCGAGGAGGGCCAGGCCGACCAGCGCCACGACCACGATCGTCAGGCGTTTGCGCACGGGCGGGTCTCCTCTTCGGGCCGGGCTGGTGTGAGACTAGTTCGTATGCCCACGAAGGACGTGCTCGCGGCCGGCGCCGTCGTCTTCCGCCCCGGGAAGCGTGTGCTGCTGGTGCATCGTCCGCGCTACGACGACTGGTCCTTCCCCAAGGGCAAGCTCGACCCCGGCGAGCACGTCACCGCGGCCGCCGTGCGAGAGGTCTCGGAGGAGACCGGGCTCCACGTCCGGCTCGGCGTCCCGCTGTCGCCGCAGCGCTACCCGATCACCGGTGGCCGGACCAAGCAGGTCTCCTACTGGGTGGGACGGGCGGTCGGCGACCCGGACGTCTCGGACTACCGCCCCAACGACGAGATCGACGAGGTCGCCTGGCTCCCGTACGACGAGGCGATGGCGCGGCTCACCTACGACTACGACCGGAGCACCCTCAAGGAGGCGCGCTCGCGGCGGCGCCAGACGCACTCCGTCGTCGTGCTCCGCCACGGCCAGGCCCGCGCGCGCAAGGGCTGGCGGCAGGACGACCAGCTGCGGCCGCTGGTCCAGCTCGGTCGCACGCAGGCGCAGCGGCTGGTGCCGGTGCTCGCGGCGTACGACGTCACCAAGATCGTCAGCTCCGGCAGCATGCGCTGCCTCGAGACGATCACGCCGTACGCCGACACGACCGGCTGGAGCATCGAGGTCGCCGACGGCGTGAGCGAGGAGGGGGCGACCGCCCGCTCCGTGGTCGACGTGGTCGACGCGCTGGTCGCCGGCGACGAGTCGGCGGTGCTCTGCACCCACCGTCCGGTGGTGCCGGCGGTGCTCGACGCGCTCGGCGTGGCCGACACCAAGCTCGATCCCGGCGCGATGCTCGTCGTGCACCTGCGTCAGGGCACGGTGACCGCTACCGAAGTGCACCGACCCGCCTGAGTCAAGCCTCTCCCGGGCTTGTTCACGTGATTGCCGTCTCGTGCCCGGCTGTCGGTCCCCAATTGGGCAACCCGAGTTCACCGCTCGTTCACCGACGACCCCGGAACCGTCCACTTCGGCTCCCTACCTTCGCTGGTGTCAGAGACACAGAAGACAGAGGAGTCTTGAAGTGATCCGCACTTCCATCCGCCGGGCAGTCGTGCCGGGCATCGCCGTTCTCGCCCTTGCCCTCACCGGCTGCGGCGCGGGCAACAGCAGCGACAGCGGCAGCGACGGCGGCAGCGGTGGCGACAGCCTCAGCGGCACCCTCGCCGGCGGCGGCGCCAGCTCGCAGGACACCGCACAGCAGGCGTGGCGCGCCGCCTTCCAGGGCGACAACTCCGGCGTCACCATCACCTACGACCCGGTCGGGTCCGGCACGGGTCGCGACAACTTCATCAGCAAGGCCTACTCGTTCGCGGGCTCCGACTCCTACCTGAGCGACGACGAGGGCCAGCTGAGCGACGCCAAGGAGCGTTGCGGCGGCGAGGACGCCATCGAGGTCCCCGGCTACGTCAGCCCGATCGCGGTCATCTTCAACCTGCCGGGCGTGGACTCGCTCAACCTCAACGCGAAGACGATCGCCGCCATCTTCGACGGCAAGATCACCAAGTGGAACGACGCGACCATCGCCGCCCTCAACGACGGCGTGGACCTGCCCGACACCGCGATCTCGCCGGTGCACCGCTCCGACGACTCCGGCACCACCCAGAACTTCACCGACTACCTGAACAAGGCCGGCGAGGGTGCGTGGAAGTACGACGCCGACGGCGTCTGGCCGATCAAGGGCGGCGAGGCCGCTGAGGGCACGTCCGGCCTGGTCGCCGCCGTCAAGGGTGGCGAGGGCACCATCGGCTACGCCGACGAGAGCCAGGCCGGTGGCCTCGGCATCGTCTCGGTCAAGGTCGGCGAGGAGTTCACCGCGCCGTCCGCCGAGGGCGCGGCCAAGGCGCTCGCCGTCTCCAAGCCGGTCGACGGCCGCGCGGACGTCGACATGGCGATCGACATCGACCGGACCACGACCGAGTCCGGCGCCTACCCGGTGCTGCTGACGTCGTACCTGATCGCGTGCCAGCACTACGACGACGCCAACGAGGCCGCGCTGGTGAAGGGCTTCCTGTCCTACATCGTGTCGGACGCCGGCCAGCAGGCCGCCGCCGAGCAGGCCGGCTCCGCGCCGCTGGACGCCTCGCTCTCGCAGCAGGCGACCGACATCGTGAGCGCCATCTCCGCCAAGTAACGACCTCGGACGTACGGCGGCCCGCGACCCGGGTCGCCGTACGGCCGTAGCAGCACTCCCGACAGGAGCCTCGTGTCCAGCACAGCACCACCCTCGCCGCGGCCCGTGGTCCGCCCTGGTGACCGCATCTTCGCCGGTGCTTCCCGGGTGGCCGCCCTGACGATCATGCTGGCGCTGGCCGGCGTGTTCGTCTTCCTGGCGATCGAGGGCTACCCCGGGCTCAGCGCCCCCGAGAACATCTACGCGCCGGCCACCGACTTCTGGTCGTACGTCGGCCCGCTGGTCTTCGGCACCATCCTGGCGGCCGTGGTGGCGCTGGTGATCGCGGTGCCGTTCTCGATCGGTGTCGCGCTGTTCATCTCGCACTACGCGCCGCCGCGGATCGCGGCCCCGATCGCCTACGTGATCGACCTCCTCGCCGCCGTACCGAGCGTCGTCTACGGCCTGTGGGGCGGCCTGGCGCTGGCGCCGGCCCTGCGGCCGGTCATCGACTGGCTCTACGACAACCTGAGCTTCATCCCCTTCTTCGCCGGGCCGCCGTCGGTGACGGGCCGGACCATGCTGACCGCGGGCATCGTGCTCGCGATCATGGTCGTGCCGATCACGACGGCGATCTCCCGTGAGGTCTTCGCCCAGACGCCGCGGCTGCACGAGGAGGCCGCCATGGCCCTCGGCGCGACCCGTTGGGAGATGATCCGGCTCGCCGTCTTCCCGTACGCCCGCTCCGGCGTGATCTCCGCCGTCATGCTCGGCCTCGGCCGCGCGCTCGGCGAGACGATGGCGGTCGCGATGGTCCTCTCCGCGACGCCGGTCGTCACCCTGAACCTGATCTCGAACTCCAACCCCGCCACGATCGCCTCCAACATCGCCTCCAACTACAAGGAGGCGACGCCCGACAAGCAGGCGGTCCTGATCGCCACCGGGCTGGTGCTGTTCGCGGTCACCTTCGTGGTGAACTTCGCGGCCCGCTGGGTCATCAGCCGCGGCGAGAGGAACCTGACGCGATGAGCACCACGACTCCGCTGGAGCCCGACTCCTTCGCGATCACGGCCAACCTCGCGCAGCCCCGGCTGCCGAAGTGGGCGGTGCTGCTGGTCGCCCTGCTCTCGCTCGGCATCGCCGGCCTGCTCACCCTGCTGCTCGGGTGGAACCCGTTCGCCGGGCTGGTCGTCGCGATCATCCTGATGGCCCTCGGTATGCCGCTCTGGTCGCTGCTGCTGGAGGGCCGTCGCTCCGCGGCGGACCGCCTGGCCACCTCGCTCGTGTGGGCCGCGTTCGCGGTCGTGCTGGTGCCGTTGGTGTGGCTGATCTGGCTGGTCATCAAGAACGGCATCGGCGCCATCAACGGTGAGTTCCTCTCCTACGACATGCGCAACGTCGTCGGCGCCGGTGGCGGCATCTACCACGCCCTGTGGGGCACGATCCTGGTCACCAGCGCGGCGGCGCTCATCTCGATCCCGATCGGGCTCTTCACCGCGATCTACCTCGTCGAGTACGGCCGCGGCCGGCGGCTGGCGCGGGTCACGACCTTCCTGGTCGACGTGATGACCGGCATCCCGTCGATCGTCGCGGGCCTGTTCGCGCTCTCGCTCTTCGTGCTGATCTTCGGGCCCGCGATCCGGATCGGCTTTGGTGGCGCGGTCGCGCTGTCGCTGCTGATGATCCCGACGGTGGTCCGCTCGGCCGAGGAGATGCTGCGCCTGGTCCCCAGCGACCTGCGCGAGGCGTCGTACGCCCTCGGCATCCCGAAGTGGCGCACCATCGTCAAGGTCGTGCTCCCCACGGCCCTCGGCGGCATCATCACCGGCGTCGTGCTGGCGATCTCCCGCGTCATCGGCGAGACGGCGCCGCTGCTGGTGGTCGCCGGTGCGACCGACACCGTCAACTTCAACCTCTTCGACGGCCGGATGACGACCCTGCCGGTCTACATCTTCCAGCAGTACAGCTCGCCCGGCACCGTGCCGCTCGGGGGGCACGGCGACCCGCCGGGCTACGCCCGTGCCTGGGGCGCCGCGCTGGTGCTCATCGTCATCGTGATGGTGCTCAACCTCGTGGCCCGCATCATCGGCACGTACTTCGCCCCCAAGACCGAACGGCGCCGTTGAGCGCGCCTGTGTGAGAGAGAAACCATGGCCAAGAGCATCGACGTCTCCGACCTCAACATCTACTACGGCGACTTCCTCGCCGTGCAGGGCGTCAACATGACGATCCGCGCCAAGGCGGTGACCGCGTTCATCGGTCCCTCCGGCTGCGGCAAGTCGACCTTCCTGCGCACCCTCAACCGCATGCACGAGGTGATCCCCGGTGCGCGCGTCGAGGGCAAGGTCATGGTCTCCGGGCAGTCGCTCTACGACCCCTCGATCGACCCGGTCGCCGTACGACGCCAGATCGGCATGGTCTTCCAGCGCCCCAACCCGTTCCCGACGATGTCGATCTACGACAACGTGCTGGCCGGCTCCAAGCTGAACTCGAAGAAGATGAAGAAGGCCGAGGCCGACTCCATCGTCGAGAAGTCCCTCAAGAGCGCCAACCTCTGGAACGAGGTCAAGGACCGGCTCTCGAAGCCCGGCATGGGCCTCTCCGGTGGCCAGCAGCAGCGGCTCTGCATCGCCCGCGCGATCGCGGTCGAGCCCGAGGTGCTGCTCATGGACGAGCCGTGCTCCGCCCTGGACCCGATCTCGACGTCCGCGATCGAGGACCTGATCCACGAGCTGAAGTCCGAGTACACGATCGTGATCGTGACCCACAACATGCAGCAGGCCGCCCGCGTCTCCGACGACACCGGCTTCTTCAACCTGAAGGCGACCGGCGAGCCGGGCCACCTGGTCGAGTTCAACCCGACCAACAAGATGTTCACCAACCCGGACGAGGAGTCCACCGAGGCCTACATCTCGGGCCGCTTCGGCTGAGTCCGGTGGGATAGCCACGGGCGAGATGGCTGCTCGCGGGGCTCGCACCCAACCAGCTCGTCCGTGGGTAAGTCGCCGTCCGTCGCCGATCCGGAGCGCTCGGCAAAGGGGGCTGTGGATAGACCGCGCGTGGTCTCGGGCGATCGCTCAGGCTGAAGCGCATGCCACCTGCCCGCCTCGAACCTCCGTACGACGGAGCGCGTCCTGGCGTCGTCCGACCGGTGCGGGTCGACCCGGCCGGGCTGACGGGTCCGACCCGGGCCCAGGCACGTGGCCGATCCTGGCGGCGAACCAGCTACGGCTTCTACGTCCCGTCCGAGGTGGACGGAGACCTCCCCGAGCAGAGGATCGTCGAGGCAGGTCACGACCTCCGGGGCACACAGTCGGTGACGGGGTGGGCCGCGCTGCGCTGGCACGGTGCCGAGTGGTTCGACGGGAGGACCGCCGCTGGCGATCAACGCCCCGTGCAGCTCGCCGTCGTGCACGGGTCGCGACGCTCGCAGCCAGGGATCAACGTCACGTCCGAGTACCTACCGCCGCGTGACCGGGTCGTCCTCGATGGCCTCCAGGTCGTGTCGCGTGTGTGTGCGGTCGCGTACGAGATGCGGTACGCCGCCGATGTCGTCGAGGCGGTGCGCGCGTTCGACCTGGCGGCGGCCGCTGACCTGGTGTCGCGCGTCGAGGTGCTGGACTACTTCGAGCTGCTCTACCACTGGACCGGGATCCCGCTCGCTCGCGAGGCCGCGACGCTCGTCGACGAGAACGCGTGGTCGCCCGCCGAGGTCGATGTGCGCCTGGTGTGGCCGCTCGACCTCGGCCTGACCGCGCCCGTGACCAACCGGCCCGTGTTCGACCGGCAGGGTCGGCACGTGGGCACACCCGACCTGCTCGACGTGGAGGCTGGACTGGCTGTCGAGTACAACAGCCGACTGCACCTGGCCGGCGCCCGGCATGCGAAGGACCTGGTGCGTGACGACGACTTCAGGGCGGTCGGTCTCGAGGTCCTCACCCTGGTGTCAGCCGACCGGGTCGATCGGCGTCGCATGATCGGCCGGATCCAGGCTGCGCGGGCGCGCGCGCCGTTCCTGTCGGACGTCGACCGCCGCTGGACGCTGGAGCAACCGACCTGGTGGCAGCCGACGCACACCGTCGAGCTCCGCCGGAGCCTGACACCGGCACAACAGGAGCGGTTCCTCGGCTATCGGCGTACGGGGTGACGGTGTCGTGGGCCTGCCCGCCCGGGTGAAGGCTTACCCACGGGCGCGATGGTCGTGGACATGGCCCAGAAGCAGCCAACTCGTCCGTGGCTATGCCGCCGGGGCCCGGGGCGCGCCAACACGCACCCCGAGCAGACGACCTCAGGACCCGAGGATCGGGTGCAGCACCAGGTAGAACACGGCAGCGACGAGACCGGCCATGGGGAAGGTGAGCACCCAGGCGGTGACGATCGAGCGAGCGACACCCCACCGTACGGCGGAGAAGCGCTTGGTCGCTCCGGCGCCCATCACGGCCGAGGTGATCGTGTGGGTGGTCGAGATCGGCGCGTGGTAGATGAACGCGGTCGTGTAGAGCACGGCCGCGCCGACCGACTCGGCGGCGAAGCCGCGGGCCGGGTCGAGGTGGATGATCCGGCGGCCGAGGGTCCGCATGATCCGGAAGCCACCGGAGTAGGTGCCCAGCGAGATCGCGCTGGCGGCGCAGATGATGACCCACAGCGGCAGGTCGTCGTCGGGCGCGGCGTACCCGGACGCGACCAGCGCCAGGAAGATCACGCCCATCGTCTTCTGCGCGTCCTGGAGGCCGTGACCGAGCGCCAGCGCGGCGGCGGAGACGGTCTGCGACATCCGGAAGCCGCGGAAGACCTTGTGCGGATTCCGCTTCCGGAAGATCCACATGATCGCGAGCATCACCAGGAAGGCGGCGCCGAAGCCCACGACGGGCGAGAGCACCATCGGGATGACGACCTTGTCGAGCATGACCTGCCAGTGCACGGCCGCGCCGCCGACCAGGCCGGCACCGATCAGGCCGCCGATCAGCGCGTGGGTGGAGGAGGAGGGCAGGCCGAAGTACCAGGTGATCAGGTTCCACGTGATGGCGCCGAGCAGGGCCGCCATCACGATCACCAGGCCCGAGGTCGAGTCGATGCCGCCGATGGTGTCGCTGACGGTGTGGGCCACTTCCTGGCCGAGCAGCGCGCCGACGAAGTTCATCACCGCCGCGAGCAGCAGCGCCACGCGCGGGGTGAGCGCGCGCGTGGAGATCGACGTGGCGATCGCGTTGGCCGCGTCGTGGAAGCCGTTGGTGTAGTCGAACGCCAGGGCGATGACCACGACCGCGATGAGGATCGCGAGGTCCATGGACGTCAGGACTCCTTGACCGCGATCTGCTCCACGGTGTTGGCGACCTTCTCGAACGCGTCGATCGCCTCCTCGAGGGACTCGACGATGTCCTTCAGCTTGAGGACCTCGATGGTCTTGAACTCACCGCTGAAGAGCTTCGCGATCGTACGGCGGTGGTTCTTGTCGCCGGCGTTCTCGAGCCGGTTGATCTCGATCCAGTACTCGTCGAGCGACTGCAGCGACTGGAGGTTCGGCATCGACGCCGCGGTCAGCTCCGCGCACCGCTGGAGCACCTCGACCTGGGTCGACAGCTCCGGCGGCAGGATCTTGACCTCGTACAGCAGGATCATGTCGACGACCTCGTCCATCAGGTCCATCACGTCGTCGAGGCCCGAGGCCAGCGCGTAGATGTCCTCGCGGTCGAAGGGCGTCACGAAGGTCGAGTTCACCTTCTTGACGATCGCGTGGGTCGTCTCGTCCGCCTGGTGCTCGGCCTCCCGCATCCGGCGGGCGACGTCGTCGCGGTCGGCGCCCTCCGCGAGCATCTCGGCCAGCAGCGAGGCGCCACCGACGAGGTGCTGTGCCTGCTCGGTGAAGAGGTCGTAGAACGAGGTGTCGACAGGGCGGAATCGGAATCCCACGGATAACTCCTGGTGAGGAGGAAACGAACGCGATCAGACTAGGGGGTGGCGTCCCGAAACGCGCAAGTGAGCCCGGCGAGCGCCGGTGTCCGTGTCTCGGGTCACCGCCGGCGGCGCTGGGCCTCGATCAGGGTCTCCTGGAGGTGTACGGCGCCGCCGTTGCGGGTCCAGGTGCCGTCCGCGTCCAGCTCCCACGCGTTGGTGTCCTCGTCGAAGGCCAGGTCGAGCAGCCCGCCGACGGACCGCACGTTGTCCTCCCCGGGCAGCCGGACCAGGACCTCGACGCGCCGGTCGAGGTTGCGGTGCATCATGTCCGCCGAGCCGATCCACGCCTGCGGGTCGCCGCCGTTCTCGAACCAGTAGATCCGGCTGTGCTCCAGGAACCGCCCCAGCACGGACCGCACCGAGATCGTCTCGGACAGCCCGGGCACGCCGGGCCGCAGCGCGCAGATGCCGCGGACCAGCAGCTCGACCCGCACGCCCGCCTGTGAGGCGAGGTAGAGGGCGTCGATGATCGCCTCGTCGACCACGGAGTTGGCCTTGAGCCGGATCCCGGACCACCGGCCCGCCTGGTGGTGCGCGACCTCGCGGTGGATCTGGTCGACCAGCCCGGAGCGCACCGAGTCGGGGGCGACCAGCAGCTCCTCGTACGACGCGTTGCGCGACCAGCCCGACAGGTTGTTGAAGAGGTGGGCGACGTCCTCGCCGATGCGCTCGTCGGTGGTGATGAGGCCGACGTCCTCGTACATCCGCGACGTCTTCGGGTTGTAGTTGCCGGTCCCGATGTGGGTGTAGCGGCGGATGCCGTCGGGCTCGTCGCGCACCACCATCGCGAGCTTGCAGTGGGTCTTGAGGCCGACGATGCCGTAGACGACGTGGCAGCCGGCCTGCTCGAGCTTGCGCGCCCAGCGGATGTTGGCCTGCTCGTCGAAGCGGGCCTTCAGCTCGACGATCACCAGCACCTGCTTGCCGGCCTCGGCGGCGTCGATGAGGGCGTCGATGATCGGCGAGTCGCCGGAGGTGCGGTAGAGCGTCTGCTTGATCGCGAGCACGTGCGGGTCGGCGGCCGCCTGCTCGATGAAGCGCTGCACCGACGTCGCGAACGAGTCGTACGGGTGATGGAGGAGCACGTCGTTGCGCCGGGCCGCCTTGAAGACGTCGACGGGCGCGGAGGACTCGACCTCGGCCAGCCGGACGTGGGTGGTCGGCACGAACGCGGGGTACTTCAGCTCCTGGCGCGGCAGGTCGGCGATGTCGTGGAGCCCGCGCAGGTCGAGCGGTCCACGCAGGCGGAACACCTCGTCCTCGGAGATGCCGAGCTCGGACACGAGCAGCTCGAGCACCTGCGGCGCGATCGACTCCTCCACCTCGAGCCGGACCGGCGGGCCGAAGCGGCGGCGCAGGAGCTCCTTCTCGAGCGCGGCGAGGAGGTTCTCGGCGTCGTCCTCCTCGACCTCCAGGTCCTCGTTGCGGGTGACCCGGAAGGTGTGGACCTCGAGCACCTCCATGCCGGGGAAGAGTCGCTTGAGGTGCTCGCCGATGACGTCCTCGAGCGGGACGAAGCGCTGGTTGCCGACCGGCACGAACCGGGCGAAGATCGGCGGCACCTTGACCCGGGCGAAGTGCTCCTTCGACGTCTTCGGGTTGCGCATCAGGACGGCGAGGTTGAGCGACAGTCCGGAGATGTAGGGGAAGGGGTGCGCCGGGTCGACGGCCAGCGGCGTCAGGACCGGGAAGACCCGGTCGCGGAAGAGCCGCTTGCAGGCCTTCTGCTCGTCGCGGTCGAGGTCGTCCCAGCGGACCAGGTCGATCCCCGCCTCGGAGAGCGACGGCACGATCTCGTCGCGGAAGAGCCGGGCCTGCCGCTCGGCCAGCTCGCGGGTCGTCGACAGGATCTGCTGGAGCACGATGTTGGGCATCAGCCCGGACGCCGACGGCACGGCGAGGCCCGCCGCCATCCGGCGCTTGAGGCCGGCGACGCGGACCATGAAGAACTCGTCGAGGTTGCTGGTGAAGATAGCCAGGAAGCGGGTCCGCTCCAGCAGCGGCAGCCCGGGGTCCTCGGCGAGCTCGAGCACCCGCTGGTTGAAGTGGAGCCACGAGAGCTCGCGGTCGAGGAAGCGGTCGGCGTACTTCTCCACCGCGGCGAGCGCGTCGTCGTCCGGCTCGTACGGCGGCTCGACGTCAAACGTCTCCTCGGGGATCCCCTCGCCGTGGCTGGACATGGAGTCCTGGGGCAGGCTGTCGAGCGTCATGGCCCCCAGTCTGGCACCGACGGGTGAACGATAGGTTGCGCCCGTGGACGTCGTCGAGCGGGTCAACACCATCGGGCTGCGTGTGGCACTGGCGCTGCCGCCGCGCGTGCAACGGGTGCTGGCCGGGCGCCGGGTGGTGGTCGACGGGGCGCCGCTGGCCGTCGACACCCAGCTGATGCTGCGGATGCAGCGCCTGGTCCGCGAGCCCGGCGCGGAGACGCTCCCGATCCCGGACGGTCGCCGGGCGGTACGCCGCCACGCCAGGATGGCCGCCGGACACCAGCCCGTCGGCGCCGTCCGCGACCTCACGGTCGCCGGCCTCCCGGCGCGGCTCTACACGCCCTCGCTGTCCCGCGGACCGCTGCTGGTCTTCTTCCACGGCGGCGGGTTCATGTACGGCGACCTCGAGTCCCACGACGCCCCGTGCCGGCACCTCGCGGAGCAGTCGGGCGTCCGCGTCCTGGCGATCGACTACCGGCTCGGCCCCGAGCGGCCCTTCCCGGCGGCGTACGACGACGCCGTCGCGGCCTACCGCTGGGTGGTCGAGCACGCCGACGACCTCGACGTCGATCGCGCGCGGCTCGCGGTCGGCGGCGACTCGGCCGGCGCCAACCTCGCGATCGGGGTCGCCATCGAGGCCGCCCGGGCGGGGCTGCCGCTCGCGTTCCAGCTGCTCGTCTACCCGGTCACCGACGCCGTGCGCGACACCGCCAGCGCGCGGCTCTTCGCCGACGGCTTCTACCTGACCAAGGCCTTCATGGACCTGGCCGGGGAGTGCTACGTCGGCGACACCGATCCCCGCGACCCCCGGGTCTCGCCGGCGTACGCCGACCTGCCGCCCGGTCTCGCGCCGGCGTACGTCGCGACCGCGGGCTTCGACCCCCTGCGCGACGAGGGTGAGGCCTTCGCCGGCCGGCTGGCGGAGGCCGGGGTCCCCGTCGAGCTGCGCCGGTACGACGACCAGATCCACGGGTTCTTCAACGTCGTCGGCGTGGGTCGCTCGGCGCGGGCCGCCAACGCCGAGATCGCCGCCGCCCTGCGGGCTGGACTCGCGCGCCGCTAGCTAGCCGGCGTGGAAGCGGCTGCGGCAGGGACATGCCCAGCCGTGGTCCGTCTGCTCCCCGCACTGGACCCGGGGCGGCTTGCGGCCGACCACCCGTCGAGCCAGCGTGGAGACCGGGCTGGACCCGCGACGGATGGCATGCCCGCAGCGGCGGCAGGTCTCTTCGTTCGCGGTCTCGGACATGCGGCCAGTGTGGGGCGGCGCGTCGCGTCCTGACTGTCAGGTTCCCAACAGTAGAGAGGGATTCTCGCTGTGTTCACGCAAGCAAGGGTGCGTCGACACCCGGGGGCGAACCCGTCGAGCCGCTAGCTCGCGTGGAACCGGCTGCGGCAGGGACATGCCCACCCGTGGTCCGTCTGCTCCCCGCACTGGACCCGGGGCGGCTTGCGGCCGACCACCCGTCGAGCCAGCGTGGAGACCGGGCCGGACCCGTGGCGGGTCGCGTGCCCGCAGCGCCGACAGATGCCACTGTCCCGAGCAGTCACCGACATGCGGCCAAGTGTGCTCCGGGACTCGCGTCAATGCCAGGAACCCCAGCAATTACTGGGGTCTGAGCATTTTCAGTGTGACCGTCGCCACCCGCGCTTCTGGCTCTGCAGCTCGACGAGCTCGGCGCGGACGGCGGCCAGCTCCTGGGCGAGCTCGTTCGCCCGCGTCTCGGCCTCGGCCCGCTGCTGCATCGCCTCCTCGGCGATCTCGGCCTGGTGGCGTACGGCGGCCTCGACCGCGGTCCGGTCGACGGCCCGGTCGGCGGCGACCTTCTCCGCGTCCGCACGCAGCCGAGCCTGCTCGGCGGCGGCTCGCTCGGCGTCCTCGCGGGCGGCGACGGCGACGCTCAGCTCCTCCGCCTGACGGCTGGCCGCGGCGGACGACGTCTCGAGGACCTCCTGCAGCTTCCGCTCGGCGCTCTGCCGGTCGGCCGCCGCTGCCGCCGCGAGCTCGGCCTGGGCGCGCGCTTCCTGTTCGGCGACCCGGCGGGCCTCGAGCGCCTCGGCCGCGACGCGCTCGGCGTCCTCGCGGGCGGTGGCGTGGTCGCGAGCGGACACGTCCGCTGCCGCCCTGGCCTCGTGGGCCAGGCGGGCGTCCTCGGCCTGCTGCTCGGCGCGCTGGTGCGTAGCGGTCTGGTCGGTCGCCGCCTGCGCGGCCGCCTCGGCCTGCTCGGCGGCCCGCATCTCGGCCTGCTCGCGGCCGGTCTGGGCCGCCTCGGCCCGGGCCGCGGCCTCCTCGGCGGCGCGCTCGGCAGCAGTGCGGTCACCATGCGCGGCGGCGGCGAGGTCGAGCTGGGCCCGAGCCTGGCGCTCCGCCTCCTCGCGGGCGGCGACCGCCGAGCTCGCGAGCTCTTCGGCGGCGAGCCGTGCGGCGTGTGCCTCCTGCGCCCGCTCGGCCTGGGCGCGCGCGCCCTCGTCGGCGGAGATCCGAGCGTCGTTGGCGTTCTGGAGCGCGACCGCCATCTGGCCCGCCGTACGCCGGGCCTCCTCCTCGCCCGCTGCTGCGGACGCGGCGGCCTCGGCCTGGCGGGTCGCCGCTTCCTCGGCCCGGGTGCGCGCGGCCTCGGCGGACTCGGCGAGCGCGCTCTGGGCGCGCGCCGCCTCCTCGGCGGTGGTGCGGGCGGTGTGGGCCTCCTCGGCGAGGCGCGCGTGCTCGGCGGCGGCCTCGTCGGCGGCGGTGCGGGCCTGGTGGGCCGACTCGGCGGATGCCTCGGCCGCGGCGCGGGCGGTGGCCTGGTCGGCCGCCTCCTGCTCGGCTGCGGCCCGGGTCTCCTGGGCCACCCGGACGAAATCCTCGTGGGCCTGCGTCGCGGCGGCGAGCCGAGCCGCGAGCTCGGTCGCCCGTGCCTCCGCTGCCTCGCGGTCCGCGTGCGCCTGCTGGGCGGTGGTGCCGGCCTCGGTCACCGAGGCCTCGGCGGCCGTCGTGGCCTCCCGGACCCGCTGCTCGGCGGTCGCGGCGGTGTCGCGCACCGACTGCTCCGTGGACGTCGCCAGCTCCTGCAGCGACGCCTCGGTGGTTGCGGCGGTCTCGCGCACGGACTGGTCGGTGGTGGCCGCGAGCTCCTGCAGCGACGCCTCGGTGGTGCTGGCGGTGTCGCGCACGGACTGCTCGGTGGTGGCCGCGAGCTCCTGCAGCGACGCCTCGGTGGTGGCGGCGGTCTCGCGCAGGGACTGCTCCGCCGACGTCGCCAGCTCCTGCAGCGACGCCTGGGCCGAGCCCGCGGTCGAGCGCAGCGACTCCAGGCTCGAGCTGGCGATGTCCGTCAGCGACTGCTGGGTCGACGCAGCGGTCTCCTCCAGGGACGCCTCGGCGGCCGCGGCCTTCTCCTGTAGTGACTGCTCGGCGGTCGCGGCCGTGTCGCGCAGGCTCGCTGCCGATGCGTCCGCGATCTCCTGCAGGCTCTGCTCGGACGAGGTGGCGAGCTCGCGGAGGGTCTGCTCGGCCGTCGCCCCCGCCGTACGCGCTGCCTCTTCGGCCTCGGTCCGCGCCGCGTGGGCGGCGACAGCGGCCTCGGCCTGTTCGCGGGCCGCGTTCTCGGCCTGCTCCCGGGCGGCGGAGGCGGCAGCGGCTTGCTCGGCGGCCTCGCGCGCCACCTCCTCGGCGGCGGTGCGGTCGACGGTCTGCTGGGCGGCCGTCTGCTCGGCGGCGAGCCGGAGCGCGGTGGCGACCTTCGCGGAGTCGAGCAGCTTGCGAGCAGCCTCCTCGGCCTCGGCCCGGGCGGTCGCAGCCTCGGTCGCAGCCGCCTCGAGCCTCGCGCGCTCGGCCGCATGGGCCTCGCCCGCCTCCTCGGCGGCACGGCGCGCCTCGTACGCCTCCTGCGCCTTCGCCGCATGCTCGGCCGCAGCGTCCTCGGCCGCGGCCCGGGCGCGGGCGGACGCCTCGGCCGCCTCCTCGGCGACCATCCGCTCCGCGGCCTGCTCGGCCGCGGCCTGCTCGGTGCGCCGACGCAGCTCGGCCGTGCGCTCGATCGCGGCCTCGAGGTCGGCCGGAGTCCGCGTGGGGGCCGGCGGCGGCGGTGGTGGCGCCGATGGCGACGCCGACGCCGGTACGGCGGCAGCCTGCGGGTCGACCTGGTCGGGCCGGCGTTGCCACCAACGGGTGGGCTGAGCGTCTGTGTCGACCTCGTCGTCGGGTCGCTGCGGTGGGGTCGCGTCCATCGGTGCCGAGCCTAGTGGTTGAGGGCCTGCCGTGGGCCGGGTGTCAGTAGACCAAAGCCTGGGCGTCGGGGGCGAGTGCTTCCTCCACGAAGGTCGACGCCCCCGCGATCCGTACGCCGGGGAGCAGATCGGCCTCGACGATGTCGCGTCGGGCGGCGCACTGGGTGCAGACGGTCACCGTGCCGCCGGCGGCCACGGCCGCCACCAGGTCGGAGGCCGGAGCGGCCTGCGGGAGCACGAAGCCCTCGCGTCCGGCGACCCCCAGCCACGCGCCCTCGCCGGTCAGCCACAGGCTCACCTCGGCGCCCGCGCTCAGCGCGGTGGCCGCGACCGTCAGACCCTGGTTGGACCGCTCGGGGTCGTCCGCGCCGCAGGTGACCTTCACGACGAGTGGGCGAGTCATACCGACCACCCTAGAGTGAGCCCATGGTGTTCGAGCTGCCTGACAACCTGCATCCCGACTGCGCCCCGGTGGCCTGGCTCCTCGGTCGATGGGGCGGCCGCGGCAAGGGCGACTACCCGACGATCGAGCCGTTCGAGTACGCCCAGGAGCTGGTCTTCACCCACGACGGGCGACCGTTCTTCCACTACTTCGCCCGCTCCTGGATCGTCGACGCCGACGGCGAGAAGGTCCGCGACGCCGCCCAGGAGGCGGGCTTCCTGCGCTGCCGGCCCGAGGGCAACCTCGAGCTGGTGCTGGCGCACTCGTCGGGCATCTCCGAGATCTGGTACGGCAAGGCCGAGGTCGCCAAGTTCGAGCTGCACACGGCCGGCGTGGGCTACACCGAGTCGGCCAAGGAGGTCACCGGCGGGAAGCGGCTCTACGGCACCGTCAACGGCGACCTGCTCTACGCCTACGACATGGCGGCCATGGGCCAGGAGCTGCAGCCCCACCTCTGGGCGCAGCTGGAGCGGCAGTAGCGCCGATGACCGACGAGCTCGCCTCCCGGCTGCACAGCCTCGGCTACCGGCTGACCCCGCAGCGGCAGCTGGTGCTCCAGGCGGTCGAGACGCTCGGTCACGCCACCCCGGACGAGATCCTCGCCGAGGTGCAGCAGCACGCGAGCGCGGTCAACGTGTCCACGATCTACCGCACGCTCGAGGTGCTCGAGGAGCTCGGCCTGGTCCGCCACGCGCACCTGTCGGACCGCGCCCCGACGTACCACTCCGTCACCGACCACGTGCACTTCCACCTGGTCTGCCGGAATTGTCACCGCGTCGTCTCGGTTGACCCAGAGGTGCTGGCTCCGTTCGCGAGCCGGCTCCGCGAGGAGCAGGGGTTCGTCATCGATGTCGGACACCTGGCGATCTTCGGCCAGTGTGTGGAGTGTGAGGACCAGGATGCGTAGCCCGTTGTTGGACCTGCCCGGTGCCGTCGGCGCCGACGGCATCGACCGCGAGGTGGCCGCGCACTACGGCTCCTTCAACGGTGAGCAGCGCACGCTGGAGTCGGGGGCCGGGTTCGTCGACCTCTCGCACCACGACGTCGTCCGTGTCTCCGGACCGGACCGGCTGACCTGGCTGCACTCGCTGACGACGCAGCACCTGGAGTCGCTGGCGCCGAAGGTGTGGACCGGGGTCCTGATCCTCAGCCCCAACGGCCACGTCGAGCACGCGTTCTTCGGGTACGACGACGGGGAGTCGTTCACGGCCTTCACCGAGCCCGGTGCGGCTGCCGCGCTCGTCGGGTTTCTCGACCGGATGCGCTTCATGATGCGCGTCGAGGTCGCCGACGTCACCGAGGAGCTGGCCGTCACCTGGCGCCCCTCGGCCAACGCCGAGGGCCCGTACGCCGGCTACGAGCTCATCCCGCGCGACCAGCTCACGGCGTACGCCGAGGCAGCCGGTCCGGCGTGCGGGCTGTGGGCGTTCGAGGCGCTGCGGATCGCGCGCGGTGAGCCGCGGCTCGGCCTGGACACCGACCACCGCACGATCCCCAACGAGGCCGGCTGGATCGGCCCGGCCGTCCACCTCGAGAAGGGGTGCTACCGCGGGCAGGAGACCGTCGCCCGCGTGCACACCCTCGGGCGCCCGCCGCGCCGGCTGACGCTCCTGCACCTCGACGGCTCCGAGAACCGGCTCCCCACCGTCGGCACCGAGCTGCTCCACGGCGACAAGGTGGTCGGCTTCGTCGGCACCTCGGCCCGGCACCACGAGCTCGGCCCGATCGCCCTGGCGATGGTCAAGCGGAACGTGCCGCTCGACGCGCAGCTCACCGTCGAGGGGATGCCTGCCGCCCAGGAGGTCCTCGTCGACCCCGAGGTCGGGCTGCACGTGCGCCCGCTGCGCTAGTCGCGGCGATACATCACGTGGGTGTCGGCGTCGGCGTGGGTGAAGCCCAGGCCTGAGTAGACCGCCACGGCGGGCGCGTTGTCGGACTCCACGTAGAGCAGGATCTCGGCGACCCCGAGGCCGGCGAGGTGGTGGAGACCCGCCAGCGTCAGCACCTTGCCGAGACCCCGGCCCTGCGCGCTCGGGTCGATGCCGACCACGTAGACCTCGCCCAGGTCGGGCGAGTGCTGCTTGGTCCAGTGGAAGCCGAGCACCCGCTCGCCGTCGGTCGCTAGGAGCAGGCCTGCCGGGTCGAACCACGGCTCGGCCATCCGCTCGGCCAGCTCGGCCGCGTCCATCGCGCCCTGCTCGGGGTGGTGCGCGAACGCCGCCGCGTTGACCCGGACGATCTCGTCGGCGTCCGCCGGCGTGTAGCCGCGGACCGTCAGCCCGGGAGGTACGGCGAGCTCGGGGAGAGGAAGCGACGTCGGCCGACGCATCACCCACAGCGACCGCACCCGCTCGAACCCGTGGCTGCGCGCAAGCGCCGCCGCCGCCGGGTGGTCGCCGTGCGACCAGGCGCTCTGCCCGCCCTCGGGCACCTCTGCGAGGAGCTCCGTCGCCACCCCGCGCCCGCGGGCAGAGGGGTGTACGACGAGGCTCAGCTGGTCACCGATCAGCAGCGCGACGCCGTCGGCGGACGTCCACGACCGCACGGTCTCCGGGTGGTGCCGCAGCGCCCGCCAGGTCGCCTCGTCCAACGGAGCCGCACCGTCCTCGGCCTCGGCAGCAGCAGCGATGTCGGCGATCAGGTCGAGGTCGAGGGCGGGCACACCGTCCAGGCTAGACGGATTCCTCGATCCGCTCGGTCGCGCGAGCGTCGGCGGCGGCCTGCTGGTCCTTCGACGGCAGCACGAACCGGTAGCCCACGTTGCGCACGGTGCCGATCAGCGTCTCGTTCTCCACGCCGAGCTTGGCGCGCAGGCGGCGTACGTGCACGTCGACGGTGCGGGTGCCGCCGAAGTAGTCGTAGCCCCACACCTCCTGCAGCAGCTGCTGGCGGCTGAAGACCCGGCCGGGGTGCTGCGCCAGGAACTTCAGCAGCTCGAACTCCTTGAAGGTCAGGTCGAGCGGGCGGCCGCTGATCTTGGCGGTGTACGTCGCGTCGTCGACGACGACCTCGCCGGAGCGGATGACGTGCGACTCGGGGTCGTCGGCCTCGCGGCGGGCGTTGAGCCGACCGATGGCCAGCTTGATTCGCGCCTCGAGCTCGGCCGGGCCGCAGGTGTGCAGCACGACGTCGTCCATGCCCCAGTCGTGCGTCACGACGGCGAGGCCGCCCTCGGTGCAGACCAGGAGAACCGGCACGTCGGTGCCGGTGGTGCGGATCAGGCGGCAGAGGTCGCGGGCGTGGGCCAGGTCCTGGCGGCCGTCGACGAGGAGCAGGTCGGAGTCCGGAGCCTCCAGGAGGGCGCTGCCCTCGGAGGGAAGGATCTTGACCTGGTGACCGAGAAGCGCCAGGGCCGGCAGCACCTCCGCCGACGGCTGGAGGGCGCTGGTGAGAAGCAGGAGCGTGCTCATGGGTTGGTCTCCTCCCGAAGGGGCGGGGACCGAAACGCAACGCTGGGCTTCGGCCGATCACTCGTTCCTGGTGAACAATACCGAAACATGGGTGTCGCATTGGAAGGTTCCAAGCGAAATGAGACTGACATCATCCGCGTGCACTACTGGGCCTCGGCCCGCGCGGCCGCCGGTGTCAGCGGAGATGACCTGCCCGTGGACGGCCCGATCACGCTGACCGAGGTCGTACGCCGGGCCGTGGCGCTGCACCCGGGCACCCGGCTGCCCGAGGTGCTGCAGGTCTGCTCGACGCTGGTCGGCGAGCAGCCGGTGACCACCGAGGACCCCGGTCTGGTGCTGGTCGAGCCGGGGTCCTCGGTGGAGTTCCTGCCGCCGTTCGCCGGTGGCTGAGCGTCAGGGAGCCGTGTACGCCCAGGCGCCGTAGTAGTAGTAAGCCGTGTCCGCCGCGGGCTCGCTGAAGCTGAGGTAGAAGGTCCGGTCCCCGACCTCCGCCGCGTCCCACGGGTAGACGCGGGCGCTGGTGAGGCCGCCGATGCCGTCGAGGTAGACGCACACCTTGCCGGGCGGTGCGGTCGGCTCCGCGAGCGTGCCGGTGCACGTCGGGTCCTCGTCGCTCGTCTCGGTGAGCGAGTCCGGTGCGAAGGCGTACGACGTCGGCGCGGCCGGGGCGACGCCCGGGAGGTTGATGTTCTCGACCTGTCCCGAGAGCGCGGCGCCGGTGGTGCCGGTGTCGTAGAAGTAGCCGCTCACGGTGTTCCCGGACGGGATGACGTCCCAGGCGCTCGCGCCGTCCTTGCCGTTCTTGCCCTTGAGGGACTTGACCGTCTTCGAGGAGAGGTCCTGGGTGGTGAGGGTCTTGTTCTTGATGTCCTTGGTCGTGATCGTGTTGTCCTTGATCTGCTTGCTGGTGATCAGGGAGCCGGCGACGGCTCCTCCGGTCGACCCGAGCAGGAGGAGGACGGCGGCGGCCGCGAGGACCGGGACATAGCGGGGCAGTTTCATGTCGGCGACGCTAGGGGCGCCGACCGCCCCGGGTCATGACCCGTCCGGACCAGTTCTCGACCGCCACTCGACCAGTCGCCGCCCCGCCAGGACCACGACCGCGCCGACCAGGCCACCGAGGGTGTTGGCCACGATGTCGGCGTTCGACGCGGTCCGGCTGCCGAGCAGCAGCCCCTGGGTGAGCTCGACCAGGACCGCGATCAGGAGTGTGTACGCCGTCCAGTCGCGCCACGTCGTACGAGGCCAGATCAGCGACCCGAGCGCCGACACCGGCGCCAGGATCGCGATGTTGCACAGGAACTCCGCCCGCTCCTGGCTCGCGGTCTCGGGCGAGAAGCCGACCCAGACGCCGAGGTCGCTGACCCACGAGGCCATCTCCGACTGGTTGCCCGACGTGGGCGCGAGCAGGGCGACGGCGAGCAGCGCGGAGTAGGCCGCAAGCACGATCGAGAGCGTCCGGACGGACGGGCGGGCGATCGGCATGACCGGAACGCTTTCACACGGCATGGAATGTGATGACCACCGCTCCGGTTGACGGGATGTGAGCAGTGGAGCCTGGATCGTCGTCGCCGTGGTGGTCCTCGGCCTCGGTTTCGGCACCTACCGCGCGCTGACCGACGGCCGCTTCCGCGGCACGCGCCAGGTCCGCGACGCCGAGCCGGCTCCGGTGGTCGAGTCCGTCGAGACGCCCTGGACCCACGTACGGACGGCCGTCCCGACCGCGACGTTGGGGGAGAAGGCGACGCTGCTTCAGTTCTCCTCGGCCTTCTGCGCACCCTGCCGTGCGACCCGGCGAACCCTCTCCGAGGTCGCCGAGGTCGTGCCTGGCGTCGAGCACCTCGAGATCGACGCGGAGCACCACCTGGAGCTCGTCCGTCGCCTCGGCATCCTGCGGACGCCGACCACCCTGGTGCTCGACGCGACCGGCGCCGAGGTCACCCGCGCGGCGGGAGCGCCGCGCAAGGAGCAGGTTCTCGCGGCCCTGGTGAGCGTGAAGTGACCACATTCTGGACGCATGGACCACATGGTGAGACGTCGAGTGTTGGTTCGGGCCGAACGCTCCCTACTGTGGTGGACATGTCCTCGACCATGCTGACGAAGCGCCGCGCAGTGGATCACTGCCGCACGCGCTCGTCGCTCTGTCGAATGCACTGACGAGGTCGCACTCCCTCTCGCCGTACGGCGATGCCGCGACCCGCACTTCTTGCCGTCAGCCGCATCCCGTCCAGGAGAGACATGTCCACGACCTCAGCACCGCAGCGGGCCCAGTCCGCCGGGATCGACCCGCGCGGTCCGCGGTTCGCCGCGAGCATCACCGCGCTGGTGATGATCGCCGTGCTGCTCCTGGCACCGAGCACGGTCGCCACCGTGGTGCTCGCCGCGCAGGCCGTGGTGTTCGCCATCGGCGCCGCCCGGGGCGTGCAGCACACGCCGTACTCATGGCTCTTCCGCACGTTGGTCCGTCCGCGCCTCGGTGCTCCGGACGAGCTCGAGGACCCGGCGCCGCCGCGGTTCGCCCAGACGGTGGGCCTCGGCTTCGCCGTCGTCGGACTGGTCGGGTTCCTGACCGGCGTCGACCTGCTCGGTGAGATCGCCGTCGGCTTCGCGCTGCTCGCGGCCCTGCTCAACGCGGTCTTCAACTACTGCCTCGGCTGCGAGATGTACCTGCTCCTCAAGCGCGCCACCGCGCACTGATCACCCCAGACCCCCGCGCCTCTTCCTCGGCGCACAAGAAAGGTAGAAACACATGACCCGCGACAACACCCTTGTCACCGCCCAGTGGGTGGCGGACAACCTCAACGACCCGAAGGTGGTGCTGATCGAGGTCGACGAGGACACCACGGCCTACGACAAGGGCCACATCGAGGGCGCCATCAAGCTCGACTGGACGACCGACCTGCAGGACCAGGTGCGTCGTGACTTCGTCAACAAGGAGCAGTTCGAGGCCCTCCTCTCGAGCCGCGGCGTCGCCAACGACGACACGGTCGTGCTCTACGGCGGCAACAACAACTGGTTCGCGGCCTACGCCTACTGGTACTTCAAGCTCTACGGCCACCAGGACGTCAAGCTGCTCGACGGCGGCCGCAAGAAGTGGGAGCTCGACTCCCGCGAGCTGACCGCCGACCTGCCCACCCGCGAGGCGACGTCGTACACCGCGTCCGAGCAGGACTCCTCGATCCGCGCCTTCCGCGACGAGGTCGTCGCCGCGATCGGCACCCAGAACCTGGTCGACGTGCGCAGTCCCGACGAGTTCGCCGGCCGGCTGCTCGCTCCGGCCCACCTCCCGCAGGAGCAGGCCCAGCGCGCGGGCCACATCCCGACCGCGGCCAGCGTCCCGTGGAGCAAGGCGGCCAACGACGACGGCACCTTCAAGTCCGACGAGGAGCTGAAGCAGATCTACTCCGACGCCGGCGTCGACTGGAGCAAGGACACCATCGCCTACTGCCGCATCGGTGAGCGCTCCTCGCACACGTGGTTCGTGCTCAAGGAGCTGCTCGGCCAGGAGAACGTCAAGAACTACGACGGCTCCTGGACCGAGTACGGCTCCCTCGTGGGCGTCCCGGTCGCCCTCGGCGACGAGCCGGGCGAAGCCTGATGTGCGGCGCGACTGAGGGCGGCCTGTCCCTCGACGGCGTGGACGTCAAGAAGGAGGCGATCGTCCAGGGCCAGGTGCTCCGCGACGGTCAGCCGGTCGGCAACGCCTACGTACGGCTGCTCGATCGCACCGGCGAGTTCACCGCCGAGGTCCCGACCTCGGCGAGCGGTCACTTCCGCTTCTTCGCCGGCGACGGCGAGTGGACGCTGCGCACCCTCGCCCCCAAGGCGGAGCCGGTGGACAACCGGGTGACCGCCTCGGTCGGCGCGGTCGCCGAGGTCGTCGTCGCGATCTGATCTGGCACTTGTGAAAGGGCCTTCACCCGCCGGGTGGAGGCCCTTTTCGCGTTCGCGCGGTCTGGACCAGGGCCGAAGTGGTACAGATCACCTGAGGAGATCTCCGGAGATAGCCCTAGTCCCACTCGCCGACTTCAATAGCCCACAAGGGTCACTGTCGGCACTCGGGATAGGCGCCTGCGGTAAAGTTACTGGCCGGTCTGTGACGAGGGCGTAAATTCTCTCCCCGACCCCCGTCCAAATTCACCCGCCGATGCACGCATACCCAATTCGTGTGATTGGATTGTGGTTCCAGACGCGAGTACTCATGGGGAGTCCCAATGAAGAAGTTCATCTCCGGCGTGTTGATGGCGTTCCTGCTGTCCGCCGGTTTCGTTGCTGTCTCCGCTGAGACCGCTAGCGCTGCCACCTGCAAGCCCACCAAGTACGTCGAGTGCCAGACGACCTCCACCAAGGCGACGCCGTCCCCGAAGGTGATCACGCAGGGCAAGCCGGCCAAGGTCAAGGTCACCGTCTCGACGCGCGGTAACGTGAAGGCCAGAGGCACCGTCACGGTTAAGGTCACCGGACCCGGCGGCTACAAGAAGACCATCAAGGTCCACTACAGCGGCAAGGCCGTGAGCATCAACCTCGGCAAGCTCAACAAGCCGGGCAAGTACAAGATCGCCGTCACCTTCGATGGCGGCGATGGCTTCAAGGACTCGAAGTCCACGAGCACCATCACCGTGAAGAAGAAGAAGAAGCGCTAGTCGCCCGAGCGATCCACGAAGGGAGTGTCGGCCTCGCCGGCGCTCCCTTCGTCACATTTCAGGGTCTGAAGACGAGATCGCGGCGAGTCGCGTCCGCGCGATAGGTAGGTTCTCCGCATGCGTAGACGCAAGGTCTGGATCGCCGTGTCGGTGTTTCTCGGGCTGGTCCTTCTGGGAGCCGCCTGGGTGGGATGGACGGCGTACCGGGTCAACCAGTCCCTCAGCGCGGCCGTGGACGATGTGACGACTCTTCGTGCGGCCATCGAGGACGGCGACGACACCGCCGCCGACGCAGCCCTCGACCGTCTCGAGCAGCACAGTGGCTCCGCTGCAGGACGTACGGACGGGCCGACCTGGTGGGTGCTCGAGCAGCTGCCTTCGTACGGCGATGACGCTGAGGGCGTCGCGGTCGTCAGCTCCGTGATCGACGACCTGACGACATCGGGCATCCGCCCTTTGGTGGAGGTCTCGGGCGACCTCGACTCGATCGTCCCGCGGGATGGCAAGATCGACCCTGCGGCCGTCGAGGCGCTCCAGACGCCTACGGCAGATGCGGGCGCCGCGTTCGAGCAGGCGAATGACCAGCTGTCGGCCGAGGACCCGAGCGGCTACGTCGAACGGCTCCGCAGCAAGTACCGCGAGCTCGCCCGTCAGGTCAGTGACGCGGCGGCAGCGCTTGGCAGCGCCGAGACTGCGGTCCAGGTCCTTCCCGCCATGCTCGGTTCGAATAGCGCTCAGAACTACCTGCTGATCTTCCAGAACAACGCTGAGATCCGTGCGACGGGGGGACTCCCCGGCGCGGTCTCGTTGGTGCATGCAGACAACGGCGCGGTGAGCATGACCCGCCAGGTCGCCGCGAGCTCGTTCGGCTTCACCGCCAAGCCGGTCCTGCCGCTCACAGCGGCGGAGAAGGAGATCTACGACGACAAGATCGGCACCTTCTTCCTCAACGCCAACGTGCAGCCCAGTTTTCCTCGGGCTTCGGATTTCTGGAAGGCGCGCTGGGAGCAGGTCTACCCAGAGCAAGTAGACGGAGTTCTGTCGATCGACCCGGTGGCGCTCTCCTACGTTCTAGGTGCGACTGGACCGATCACGGTCGGCGACATCACTCTCACTGAGGACAACGCCGTGGACGAGCTTTTGCACCAGGTCTACGTCCGATATAGCGACCCGGCGGACCAGGACACGTTTTTCCGGGACGTGGCGAGTGCCATGTTCAACAAAATTTCGCAGGGTGCCGACTCGCCGCGTGACCTCATCTCCGCGCTCGCTCAGGGAGCTGACGAGCACCGGATCTACGTCCACGATTTCGATCAATCCGTACAGTCAAAGCTCTCCGGCACCGGCGTCGCAGGCGAGTTGAAGACAGAGCCGGGCCCGAACCCTCAGGTAGGCGTCTACTTGACTGATGCGACGGGCGCCAAGATGTCCTACTACCTGCGGTACGACGTCGACGTGCAGGCGACCTATTGCACGGGAGGAGTCCAGGGTCTCGCAGGGCACGCACGGCTCGTCTCTGATGCGCCAACAGATGCCGCCGGCCTACCGCCGTACATCACGGGCGGGGGCGTATACGGAACAAAGGCTGGCAACCAGCTTGTGTTCGTCCGGTTGTTCGGACCAGTGGGAGGCGCTGTCGGCACGGTCGCGCTTAACGGCAAGCCGATCACCGGGTTCCCCGCAGTCGACTACGACGGGCGCAAGGTCTTTACAGCGGTTGTGGAGCTGAAACCTCAGCAGAATGCGGACCTGACCTGGCGGATGAAGAGCGGGCCGCGGCAGACGTCAGACGTCCAAGTCTCCGTCACGCCGTCGGTGCAGCCCGGAGTGAGTTCATCGGTAGTAAAGACGGCCTGCTAAGCGGTTCAGGTGCCTGGCTTTTCTGGGGCGTACCCGTACCCATACCCATACCCGTACCCGTACCCGTACCCGCCAGCGCGCTTACGGTTGGGCACCATGTTGATTACGACACCAACCGGTGCCGCGTCGACTTGCGCAAGCCGCTCGACGGCCTGGGCCACTTGGTCTTTACTGGTCTTCCCGTAGCGCACGACGAGCAGCGCACCGTCTGCTTGAGCGGCCAGCAACGCCGCGTCAGTGACGGGGAGAAGTGGCGGAGCGTCGACGATGACCATGTCGTATTCATTCCGAATTTGCTTCAAGAGGTCGGCCATCGCATTCGACTGAAGCAATTCTGCGGGATTCGGGGGGATAGCGCCGCTCGCAAGCACGTCGAGATCGCTGTCCGCGTGCTTCTGCACAGCGTCCTCTAGGGTGATCTTTCCTAGCAGGATCGTGGTGACACCGATTGCATGGTCAAGTCCGAGTGCGGCCGTCGCCTTTGGGCGTCTGAGGTCTGCCTCAACCAAGAGGGTTCGGTGGCCTGCTTGTGACAGGGTGATAGCGAGATTGACCGATGTTGTTGTCTTTCCTTCGCCGGGCACTGCGGACGTGATCACGAAGATCTTGTCGGCAGTGTCGACGTCGACGAACTGCAAGTTCGTGCGGAGCACCCGAAATGCCTCAACGCGCGGTGCGTGAGACTCCATGGACGTCACCAGCGGCTTCTGGCGTGCCGAGGGATCGAAGAGTATGCCTCCGAGCACGGGAGCAGATGTCGCCGCTTCGATGTCGCCGGGCGCTTTGACCGTGGTGTCCAGGAGGTCTCGTAATACCGCAATCCCGATGCCGAGCATCAGACCCAGGACGAGGCCGAGAGCTAGGTTGCGAGCTGGTTGAGGGGACACCGGGTTCGTAGGGAGTGTCGCTGGGTCCACAATCGTCGCCCTGATCGGACTGGATGTCTCGCCGGCTGGCGTTTCAAGTTGTCGAACAAGGTCCACCAGCCCGTCCGCATATGCCTGCGCAATAGCCTGGGCTTGGCGCGGCTCAGGATCAGTGACTGAAATTTCGAGGTTGACCGTGTCCGGAACCACGCTTGCGCTGACTCGAGACGACAACTCGCTAGGCGACATCTGCAGGTCAAGGTCGTTCACGACGGTTGTGGCGAGTTCTCTGCTCGTCACCAGATCCGCATACGAGGTCACCCGCTGCACCGAGAACAGTCCACCTTGGTTCAGGTCGGAGGCTGTGTCGGATGTTTGTGTAGTCACAAAGAGCCGTGCCGTCGACTGATACTCGGGCGTCACTGCGTAGGTATACGCACCGGTGATGCCCAGAACAGCCAACGTTGAGGCCATGATCAGAACCCAGCGGCGTCGAATCGTCCGTAGGTAGTCGCGCAGTTCCACATGGTCTCCAGTTTCGCCGACGTCTTCGCCCACTCTAGTTGAGGGAGGCCGCATCGACTTCTTCGTCGACGGCCCTGTGCCAGGAGTCCGGCATTGACCCGGGTCGCGGCAGTTCGCCCGGACCGGGGCTCCCGACTTGCGAGTGGGCCTGCGATCACATGAGAACCGCAGGGGACTACCCGAACGGCGCCCGGACGCGTCGACGGGCGCTTACGACGGAGCTGACGGAGGTCCGATGGGTCGGGACACTGGCATCGCGACTTGACCGACTGAAGGTCCTAGCCCCTGTGATTCCGGACTTCGTCTTGGAGCATTCGGTGCGTCAACCGATTGGACTGAACTATGCCGCACCGCGAGTCACCGATGATCCCGCATCCATCGACACAGTCCAGATTGTCGTGGCGAATGCTAGGAGCCGCCGCTGCACCATCTTGAGGCGATCAATCGTCGCGCGACCTATCGGACAGACCGCGGCCTACTCTGTGACAGACGTCGGTCCGGGCTAGCGACCGGGGCGACTCTGACGAGAGCGCTGCCACGCGGCGGCGACTGGCGGGGGAACGGTCTCAATCACACCGTCGACGAAACGTCCGCCATCGGGAGGTCCCGACGATGCTTGGGTGTTGTTCTCCGAGTTCAGCGCCCACAGCACTGTGCCGAGCGACCAGGACTCCGGCAGCCCGGTCGGATGGACCCGCTCCGCTGTGAACATGCTCACGATGCTTAGATCTCCGTAGCAATCCATCGCGGAGATCGCATGAATAGATCAGACTTGGTCGTGAGACCGATGCTCACGTCATCCGCCGACGGCACAGTTGACACCATCGGACGCATTCAGGCATCCGCGGTCGGGTTGGCCACACCTGAGCTTCATCCATGTCACGTACCTGAGGAGCGCCAATGTCAGAGAACCGGGCACTGATCACGGGCATCACTGGTCAAGACGGTGGGCACTTGGCCGAACTAGTCCATTCGAAGGGCTATGAGGTATTCGGTCTGCTGCGTGGCCAGCGGAACGCCCGCCGGGAGGCGCTTGAGGACGAGTTTCCGTTCATTAACATCATCGAGGCGGACCTGACCGACCAGACATCGCTAATCGAGGCGGTTCTGACTTCACAGCCCACAGAGATCTACAATCTAGGGGCGGTCAGTCACGTGGGCTACTCGTTCCGCAATCCCCAATTGACCGCCGACATCACCGGCAAAGGGGTCCTCAATCTGCTGGAAGCGGTTCGCGTGGCCGGCTATCAAGAAAAGGCGCGCTTCTACCAGGCCTCTACATCGGAGATGTTTGGCGGTCTCGATTACAACCGGCCGGGGGCTGGATACAACGAGGAGTCTTTGTTCCACCCCCGTAGTCCGTACGGTGTCGCGAAGTTGTACGCGCACTGGATCGCGCGCAACTACCGCGAGAGTTACGGCATGTTCATCTCGACGGGCATCCTGTTCAATCACGAAGGTGAGCGCCGCGGACTTGAGTTCGTGACGCGCAAGATCACGAATGCCGTGGCCAGGATCC
The DNA here is from genome assembly GCF_039543825.1 of Nocardioides conyzicola. NCBI lineage: Bacteria > Bacillati > Actinomycetota > Actinomycetes > Propionibacteriales > Nocardioidaceae > Nocardioides > Nocardioides conyzicola. The sequence continues at coordinate 2,361,845 of NZ_BAABKM010000002.1, forward strand.
ACCTCGGGATGCAGGAGTACGTCGTTCTCGGCGATCTCTGGCCGAAACGCGACTGGGGCTACGCGGGCGACTACGTCCGCGGCATGTGGCAGATGCTCCAACACGACGAGCCGGACGACTTCGTACTCGCCACTGGAGAGACTCACTCGATCGAGGAGTTCCTGGAGTTGGCGTTCGCCGAGGTCGGGATTGCGGACTGGCGGCCATATGTGCACCAGGATAAGCAGTTCATGCGGCCGGCCGAGGTCGACATCTTGCTCGGAGACCCAAGCAAGGCTGAGCGCGTTCTGGGCTGGAAGCGAGAAGTGGACTTCCGCAGTCTCGTGAGCCGCATGGTGCAGCACGACCTCGCGTCCGTCCGGAGACCATGATTTTGGGTAGAGGGCGGCGATCGTGAAAATCCTGGTGACTGGGGTCGGCGGCTTCGTCGGCGGCCACCTGGTCCGCGAACTCGTCAGCGCCGGGCACGAAGTTGTCGGGGCCGGTCTCGCCCGGAATCCCGGGCCGGTCGAGGAGTTGCTCGTGGATTACCTTTGGGGGGATCTGACGTGCGCGTGGCCGACGGTCAATGTCGATGCTGTGGTGCACCTCGCGGCGCTGTCTGCCGTCGGACCGTCTTTTGCCGACCCCCAGCGCTATATAGAGGCAAACAGTGCGCCGGTGACGCACCTCGGCGAGCACCTCCTGACGATGGCGCGTCCGGTGCGGACGGTGGTCGTCAGCACCGGAGCCGTCTACGGCGGCGGTGATGCGGCGCCGTTGACGGAGCAGTCCCCGCTCGTTCCGACCTCGCCCTACGCGATAAGCAAGATGCTGACAGAGATTCAATGCGCCTATTACCGGCAACGAGGGCTCGACGTGGTAGTCATGCGGCCTTTTAACCACATCGGACCCGGCCAGGGCAGCGGATTCATCCTTCCCGACCTCGCGGAAGAGGCGCGGACGTCCGTCCGGACTGGGCATGCCATGACCGTGGGCAATCTCAAGACGCGACGCGACTATACCGACGTCAGAGACGTGGTGCGCGCATACCGACTTGCTGTCGAGGCTCCGGAGATTCTGGCCCCGGTGCTGAACGTCTGTTCGGGTGCTTCTGTCTCCGGGTGCGAGATCCTCGAGCTGACGACGAGCGCGCTGGGGGTAAGCGGGGTGGAGGTCCGAGTCGATGAGTCGCGGCTGCGACCGCAGGATCCGCCCGATATTCGCGGAGACAATGCACTCATCCGCTCGGTCCTCGGCTGGGCCCCCACTATCGCTGTCGAGACCAGTGTCCGTGACTTCGTGGCCGAGCTCGATGCGTAGCAACAGATCCAGCGGTGCGCCCACGTCGGAGTACGCACATAAACCTAGGCTGGGTCGCCGCCAGTGAGGCTCCTGTTGGAGGCGCACTGGTGGGTCGACGGCCCGCCATCCGGGCGCAACGTACTCAGGACGATCGTTGAGGAGTGGGCACGCCGTCATCCAGAGGATCTGCTCACGATTCGAGTGCCGCGCACGCACGTCTTGGCAGTCGCAGACGAACTTCGGTCGGCGGGCGTCATGGTCGAGGCGCTCTCGGTCCCGTCGCGCATTCAGGCGATCTCTGCGCTGACGACTCGCGCACGCTCTGACAGATTCGACGCGGTCCTCACTCAGAATTTCGGCGCGCTCGCGGGCGACGCGGCGCGCGCAGTCCTTGTCTACGACGCCCTGTTCGTCTCACACCCGGCGTGGTTCAAGCGGTGGGAGCGCCTCTACCTGTCGATGATCCGTCCGTCGCTGCGACATTCAGACGTCATCTTTACAATCTCCGAGTCCGAGAACGTCCGGGTCGGACAGGTATGGCCCGAAGTTCGAGAGCGGTGCGTTCCCGTTGGTCTTGGGGTGCCGCGCGGTCTCTCCGAGGCGACGCCCCAGGCACCCGCGCTCCCGATCGGCGCCGGTATCCCGTTTGTGCTCAGCGTCGGCCGGTTAAACGTGCGGAAGAATCTCGCTCGACTCATCCAGGCGTTCGAGGGAATGGCGACGGACGCCGACCGGCATCATCTGCTGATCGTGGGGCAGCCGGACGGCGCGGTTGAGGATCTCGGGCTGCCGGCGAGTGTCCAGGACCGGGTCCACTTCCTTGGATTTGTGGACGACTCCGAGTTGCGGTGGCTGTACCAGAACGCCGCCCTCTTTGTGTGTCCGTCGCTCGACGAGGGTCTTGGCCTTCCAATCCTCGAGGCGGCCAACGAGGGCACCAAGGTTGCTGCTAGCGACATCCCTGTATTCCGGGAGTTGGGGATCGCATCTGCCTATTTTGACCCGCGTGACGTCGATTCGATCCGGTTGGCCATTCTCACGGGTCTCGCTGCACCGGTGCCAGGGGTCTCGGAGCTCCCGTACACCTGGGAGCGGACCATCGAGACCATGCGCGAGGCGATCAAGCAGCTTCTGGCGGATCCACGGAGGAAATCGTGAGGCGACTTCGCGAGGCGCTCAACGAGCGGTACGTCAGCGCGCGCGGTATCGAAACAGGGATCGATCCGGCCGTCAGAGACAGGCAGCTGCTTCGGTTTGTGTACGACAAGGCCGTTGCCAAGGCGAACGCCGCCGCCCGTCGCTACCCACAGGCCTTCATCTCGCCGGGAGTGCGGCTTATCAACCGTCAGTCGCTGGTCGTCGGAACTGGCGTGTCGATCGCGCGCGGGGTTGTCATTGACGCGATGTCGCGTGACGGCGTTCGACTCGCCGACGCTGCGACAGTCGACGTCGGAGCGGTCATTCGAGGTTCTGGCGGGATTCGGCGCCTGGGCGTCGGGGTTGCGGTCGGCCCGCGCGCCGCGATTGGCGCCTTCAATTTCATCCACGGCGGGGGTGGCGTGATCATCGGCGCCGACGTGCTGCTCGGCCCTTACGTCCAGATCTTTTCCGAGAATCACGTATTCGGCGACCTGTCTCGGCCCATCATCGAGCAGGGGGAGGCTCCTGGTCTCGTGTCCGTCGGTCGTGGGGCCTGGGTCGGCGCAAATTCAGTAATCTTGGCGGGCGTCACGATAGGCGAAGATGCGGTCGTCGCCGCCGGGTCTGTCGTTACGAAGGACGTCCCTGCTTCCGCCATCGTCGGAGGAAACCCCGCCAAGCTAATCCGAATGAGAGGTGACCGCTAGTTGTCTCGGCAGCGCCCCTCATCGTCGGAGCCGGCAAGGAGCCCGGTCGGGTCCGCGAGCGCCCTCAGGTGCTCGCGGTGATGGCGCCGGCCCTGCTGGCCCTTGCCGCCGCGGTGGCATTCGCTGGTGCTCGGCGTTGGAGCATCGTGGTGGCGGTCGTCGCGGCACTCGGGACAAGTCAGCTCTGGCAGGTCGGCATCACGGCTCGCCCAGAGGTCTTCGTGTGCGTGATCCTGCTCTGTAGCTCCGCACTCCGACCTCCACTAGCGGCGGCCCCGGTTGCCAACCGCAACATCTTGACGCTTCTCGGCTTTTGGCTCGCCTACGCAACGGCGGTGTCGCTGGCATTCTCTCCGAGGCCGGCAGATAGCATTTCGCTGATCATTTGGTCCGCGCTCTCCATGTCCGCCCTCTGGTGGCTGCCGAGGCTGGGGCTGACGGCTCGCGAGGTGGTGTGCTTCGGCACGGCCGTCGTTCTGGCCCACGCACTCTTTGCCATCGGAGCCTGGCTGCTTGCGCAGACCGGCAGCGCCAATTACTTCGTGTTTCTGGACTTCGGTGACACCAATTATCGTGCGCGGGGCATCACGCTGGAGCCGAACATCCTCGGCTCGACCTCGGTTGCATGGATCACTGTCGTGTATTACTGGCGCCACGTCGTCCCAAGGTGGGTGCTGCTGTCTACCGTCCCGATTGCCGCGGCCGGCCTGACCAGCCTGACGCGCACAACGATTGCGTGCCTGCTCCTGGTCGGAGCCATCATCGCGTTGCGCAACTTCGGCAGCTTCGTGCGGGGGGCGGTTCTGGCCGCGGTGAGCATTCCCGTGCTGTTGTCCGTAGCGGGGTCGAGCGTGCTTGCTGCCCAAGGACGGGCTGCCTCGTTGCTAGACTTCAACGACTTCAGTCAGGGGACGGGCGCGTTCCGCTCCCGGTCGTGGCAATTAGCGTTGGATGACCTGTCCAACGGCACGGGATGGCTGACCGGCTTCGGAATTAACTCCTTCCCTCAGCGCTACGAGGCCTACGTCAACCATAAGAGCCTCGACTACCTCAGCAACTTTTGGATCACGACGTTGTACGACACGGGAGTCGTCGGAGCGTTCCTCCTCGTACTTGCCTTGGTCGCGATCGTTCGTGCCGTGCCTAGGAAATACGACGCGCTGCCGTTCTTCATTGGTTTTGCAATCTCACAATCGGTGACGAGCACCTCATGGCTTCTCTTCACCTGGTTCACGGTAGCGGCCATGCTCCTGCCAAACGCTGTCGAAGCGCAGGACTCGAGCCCCAAGGGTCGCGTCGATCCTGTGGACGGATCGATCCCCGGTGCACCGCCCCGCCCATCCATCACGCCAGTGCCCGCAGCCCGCAGGGCACTGGGTCGTCACCACTGAGGAGCACCGTTGCTAGATGGCAAAGTTGTAGTCACCGGCGCCGCAGGCTTTATCGGCTCGACGCTCTGCAAGCGGATCGCCGAGGCGCACCCCTTGGCGGAGTTGGTCATGATCGACCGGTTCAACGACTATTACCCACGTGCGCTGAAAGATCTGGCGATTGGGACGATCGCACCTGACGCGGGTCGCCTACTCGAGATTGACCTGGCCGATGCCGACCTCGGGGATGCCGTATCGGACGCGCGTTTCGTCTTCCATCTCGCCGGACAACCAGGCGTCCGGCCGTCATGGGGGGAGTCCTTCGGTTCGTACGTGACGGACAATGTGAACGCGACGCAGAGGCTGCTCGAGGCGGTGCGGTCCCACGCGCCTGCGGCCAAGCTGGTCTACGCCTCGTCCTCGTCCGTGTACGGCGATGCGGAGTCGTACCCCACGACGGAGATGACGTTACCCGCCCCCAAGAGCCCATACGGCGTCACCAAGCTCGCCGGCGAGCACTTGGTCAGTCTCTACGCGCGGAACCTCGGTCTCGACACGGTCTCCCTGCGCTACTTCACGGTTTTCGGTCCCGGCCAACGTCCTGACATGGCCTTCACGCGCTTTTGCGTCTGGGCGCTCACGGGCCAGCCGATCACGGTCTACGGGGACGGCAGCCAGATCCGCGAGTTCACTTACGTAGAGGACATCGTGAGTGCAAACATCGCGGCCGCGCTCGCGGGCACCACCGCAGGAGAGGTTGTAAATGTCTCGGGAGGCGCGAGCGTCAGCCTGCTCGAGACCCTCGAGACATTGCGGGGGATCGCGGGTGGGACTCTCGATGTGGACTTCCAGCTAGGAGCTCTCGGCGACGTGCACCGGACGGGCGCGGATCCGGCGAAGGCTCGCCGAGTCCTCGACTGGGCACCAGCCGTCGATCTTGAGGACGGTCTCCGTCAACAGTTTGAGTGGGTGCGCGAGCATCTCGACGTGGTCGGCCCGGCCGTCTTGTGAGTCGGTCCCTCGGATTTACTGGCGACATTGTCTTCGTCTCGGGCACCGAGAGCATGTGGGGAGCCGAGAGGAGTCTTCTCGGCTTGGCCAGCGGGATCCACGACCGCACTCCCAATCGTGTCTCTCTGGTTGGGACGAGCGGTGCCCTGGTCGACGAATGGCGACGCGCGCTTCCGGACTGCCCCGCGGAGACCGTCCGCCTCCCACCACGCTTCCTGCGGGAGCTGTCGCTGGTCTTGGCCGCGTGGCGCCGGGCTCCGCGCGGGTCCGCGCTGGTGTTGTTCGAGTTCAGATTGATCGTGACTCTGCCTCTCCTTGTGATGCTGGCGCGTGTGAAGGGGATGCGGGTCGTAGTGGACGTCCACGACTCCCCAGAGGAGAGCTCTCGTCGTGCCCTGATCGCCCAACTCCTCCGGCTTGTCGATTCGGCGGTGTGCGTGTCGTCTTACATCGCTGAACAGCTGCCGACCACGAGGACCCACGTCGTCTTCCGCCCAATGGATACCGCATCTCCCGCCGAGAGAACGGTCGACCTCGACAGGATCGTCGTGGGCGTGATTGGCCAGATCGCCCGCCACAAGCGGGTCGAGGCGGCGTTCAAGTTGATATCCGCCGGTGAAAACCGGATGAGTTGCGTGGTCCGAGGCGCGTCGAGCGGAGTCGACGGTGAGAACTACCTGGCCGAGGTCAATGCGGCCGCGGTTGAGATCGGCGGGAGGCGGGCGATGGTCGAACCCGCCGTCGAGCCCGCGCACGCACTAGACGGAATCGACGTGCTCTTTGCGGGGAACCCTATGGAACCGAGCAGTCGGGCGGTTGCAGAGGCGCAGATGCGCGGAATCCCCGCCGTCGTGCCTGACCGGGGTGGGGCCCAGGAGTTCATCAAGGACCGAGTGACCGGTTTCGTGTATCCGGTGGACGATCCCGGGAGCATTGCGACCGATCTCCTCGGCATGAGCTCTCAGGACTGGGAGACGATGTCCCGCCGGGCGCGGGCCTGGGCCGCGAGCGAGTTCGACAGGGACTCCCAGGTCGCGAAATACGTCAATGCCGTCTGGGCGCGGGCCAGTGATTGAGGCGAGGTGAGGACGCTAGGTCGCGCCTCGGCGCTCTTCCTCGGGAGTCTTCCCGGCCTGCTCGTCCCATTCGTAGTCGTCTGGAAGCTGTCCCCTCACGACGCCGACGGCTATTTGTACTGGACCGCTCTCACCCTGATCGTCCAAGGCATCCTCGCCTCCACCCTGGAGGCCGCCAGCATTGCCTCGTGCGCGCGGGTCCGCTCGCGCGGACGACGGCCGACTGGCCAAGCCCAGCTCGCGGTCCGGTGCGCCGGGCCGATCGCCCTCATCTCAGCTGTGGCGTTCGTCGTGGTGGCCCTCTTCCTGAGGGCAGTGATGAGCGCAGAGGGCACAGTTGCCTCCTACGCCCTCGCATGTGCCCCCGTCGCGCTCGTGCCTCCGCTGGCCGCCGTCGGGTCGATCTACTCAGGTTGCCTCATAGCAACCGGTGTCGTGGCAAGACCGATTTTTTCGACATTCTTCCGCGGCGTGGTTGTTCTGGGAGCCCTCGTGATCACAGATTCTGTCTTAGTGCTGAGCATCGCCGCCGTGGTTGGTGAGGCGGCACGGACGACCTATCTGGGCACCGTCTGGAGGAGAGTGGGACTAGGCGCCGAGCATGAGTCGGAGCGACTCCACATCAAGCTCTCTGACCTTATCGCCCAGGCTGCCTCGATGTCGCTGTCCATGGCGTCGCCGTTCGTGGCGCGCGTCCTGCTCGCGGCCGGCCCCATTGGTTCGGTGGCGGCGGGCGAGATCGCCTTTCGGCTCTTTAGCACCGCTACACAGGCCGGCAACAGCCTGATTGTTCTGCCTCGGATCTCGACACTGTCGGGCCTCGTGGGCGATGACGGAGGTGACGTGACGCGCGGGGCCAGGCTCGTGCGGTCGGAGCTGCGCTTCCAACTACTGGCCTCAGCCTTCCTTGGGCTGCTCTGGTTTGCGGGAGCGGCGTCGCTCTGGCTCGGAGTCTCACGCTTGAACGACTCGGCAGTGAGTCTGGGTGCTGCGTGGAGTCTCATTCTGATCACCACCCTCCCACTCGCGTTGGGCAATATTTGGGCCGCCCGGGCGATGCTTGTCCTAGGGCGTGCCCGGCTCTTACTCATCGCCTCATTGGTAGGAGCGATCTCAATGCTGATCCTCAGCATGGCGCAGACGCTCCTCAACGTCGCCTCTGGCCCTATTTGGGCCCTCGCGATCAGCCAGAGCCTGGTTGGTGGTCTGGTCATAATTCTGGTGCTACGCACCGTTCCCCTGAGGAGTAGCTCGCGATGAGGATCGTCATCCTGACCCACACCTTCTTCCCGGTCGTCGGTGGTGCCGAGGTCGGCATTCACGAGATTGCCACCAGGCTCGCCGTCACGCACGACGTGGTCGTTCTCACCCCCATCGGCGAGGATCACTCCGATTCGTACTCCGCCGAGGCCTCGCGCTCCTCCGACTACACGATCGTCAGATACTCGAACCCTCTGCTGACCGGTCGCTTTGGGCGGCTCGGCAGGCTGCTCGCTCAGATCCCACTTCGGGAGCTTCGGGAACTTCGCCGCCTGAAGCGGGAGGAGCGCGCCGACGTGGTGAACCTGCACTTCATTCACCCATTCGGTCTCCTCACCATTCTGTCCCGCTACCTGCTGGGTCTTCCGGTCGTCCTCAGTCTCGTTGGCCGGACCGACGTCCTCGCTGAGCATCGTGGGTTGCGCAAGGTCATGAGCAGACTCTCGATCAGAGGCGCCGCGGAGACCACCGAGATCTCGTCGTACTGCTCAAGAGGATCGTGGGCCGAGGGTCGTCTCGAGCTGCTCTATTACGGTGCCGACCTGGACACCTACAGTCCGGACGCCGATTGCGGGGTGATGCGGAGACGTTTTGGAATCTCGACGGACTCGCCCGTGCTGTTGGCGGTCCAGCGGCTCCAATCCGTCAAGCGGGTGGACATGGTCATCGCGGCCTTCGACGAGGTGGCCCGAGAGGACGACGACATCCACCTGGTAGTCGTGGGGCGTGGCGAGGAGGAGGCGCGCCTGCGCGCGCTGGCGCTGTCGTCGCAGCCGACCCGCATCCACTTCGCCGGTTATGTGGCCGAAGACGACCTCCCGTCCTACTACGCTGAGAGCGACCTGTTCGTCTCGCACTCGGAAAACGAGACGTTCGGAGTGATGTTCGCTCAGGCGATGGCCAGCGGACTCCCCATCGTGGCAGCACGAACTTCCTGCATACCGGACATCGTTCTCGACGGTGTGAACGGCGCGCTAGTGACGCCGGGCAACCCGCAGGAGTTCGGCACTGCCATCGAGGCTCTGACCGGCGACCTGGGCAGGCGCAAGAGCATTTCTCGTGAGAACGTCGCGCGAGCTAGGGAACTCTTCAACTGGGACAAGACGGCACGGACGCTGGAGACCTACGTTCAGCGCGTCCGATCCCGGACCTGAAATATAGAGCGATGCCCAAGGGCCTCGAACCCCTGCCACGCCATCAGGCGCTATCCAAATCAACTGCTGCTGTTGATCATCCCGGCGCCGACGGTGACACCGGTCGCTTCGTCGATCAGGATGAAGGAACCCGTGGTGCGGTTCTTCGAGTACGGGTCGCACAGCAGCGGGACCGTGGTGCGCAGCTGGACGCGGCCGATCTCGTTGACCCCGAGCTCCTTGGTCTCCTGGTCACGGTGCAGCGTGTTGACGTCGAGGCGGTACTGGATGTCCTTCACCAGCGCCCGCGCGGAGCGGGTCGTGTGCTTGATGGCGAGCTTCTGTCGCGGACGCAGCGGCTCGTTGGTCATCCAGCAGATCATCGCGTCGATGTCCTGCGACGGCTTCGGGGCGTTGCTCGGCCGGGCGATCATGTCGCCGCGCGAGACGTCGACGTCGTCCTCGAGACGCACGGTGACCGACATCGGCGGGAAGGCCTCGCTGATCTCGCGGTCGAAGAGGTCGATGCCGGCGATCTTGGACGTCATGCCCGAGGGTAGGACGACGACCTCGTCGCCGGGCTTCAGGACGCCGCCCGCGACCATGCCGCCGTAGCCTCGGTAGTCGTGGTGCTCGTCCGACTTAGGGCGTACGACGTACTGCACGGGGAAGCGGACATCGACCAGGTCCCGGTCGGAGGCGACGTGCACGTGCTCGAGGTGGTGCATCAGCGTGGGACCGGAGTACCACGGCATGTTCTCGGAGCGGTTGACGACGTTGTCGCCCGCGAGCGCCGAGATCGGGATGACCTCGAGGTCGGGGATGTTGAGCTTGGTCGCGAACGCCGTGAACTCGGCGTGGATCTTCTCGTAGACGGTCTGGTCGAAGTCGACCAGGTCCATCTTGTTGACCGCGAGCACGAGGTGCGGGACGCGGAGCAGCGAGAGGATCACGGCGTGGCGCCGCGACTGCTCGGTGAGGCCCTGGCGGGCGTCCACCAGCACGAGGCCCAGGTCAGCCGTCGAGGCGCCGGTGACCATGTTGCGGGTGTACTGCACGTGGCCCGGGGTGTCGGCGATGATGAACTTGCGGGCCGGGGTCGCGAAGTAGCGGTAGGCGACATCGATGGTGATGCCCTGCTCCCGCTCGGAGCGCAGCCCGTCGGTCAGCAGCGCGAGGTCGGTGTAGTCGTAGCCCTTGGACACCGAGGTGGCCTCGACCGCCTCGAGCTGGTCCTCGAAGATCGACTTGGAGTCGAGCAGGAGGCGACCGATGAGGGTCGACTTGCCGTCGTCGACGGAGCCGGCGGTGGCAAAACGGAGCAGGTCCATCTGCTCGCTCTTGACGGTGGCCATCAGAAGTAGCCTTCCTTCTTCCGGTCTTCCATGGCGGCCTCGGAGAACCGGTCGTCGCCACGGGTGGCGCCGCGCTCGGTCACGCGGGCCACGGCGACCTCGTCGATGATCTCGTCAATGGTGCTGGCGGTGGACTCCACGCAGCCGGTGAGGGTCAGGTCGCCGACGGTACGGAACCGGATCGTGCGCTCCTCGACGGTCTCGCCGGAGCGCAGCGGGTTGTGCTCGCTCTCGCTCAGCAGCATGCCGTCGCGTTCGAACACGCGACGCTGGTGGGAGAAGTAGATGGTCGGGATCTCGATGCCCTCGCGACCGATGTAGTCCCAGATGTCGAGCTCGGTCCAGTTGGAGATCGGGAAGATCCGCATGTGCTCGCCCTCGTGGAGGCGCCCGTTGTAGAGGCTCCACAGCTCCGGGCGCTGCATCTTCGGGTCCCACTGGCCGAACTCGTCGCGGTGCGAGTAGACCCGCTCCTTCGCGCGCGCCTTCTCCTCGTCGCGGCGACCGCCACCGAAGGCGGCGGTGAAGCCGTTCTCCTCGATCGCGTGGAGCAGCGTGCCGGTCTGCATCCGGTTGCGGCTCGTCTTGCCGTCGTCGACCACGACGCCGTTCTTGATCGCCTCCTCGACGCTCGCCACGATCAGGCGCACGCCGAGCCGGTTGACCCAGTTGTCCCGAGTCGAGAGCACCTCGGGGAAGTCGTAGCCGGTGTCCACCTGGAGCACCGGGAACGGGATCTTGGCCGGGTAGAAGGCCTTCTCCGCAAGGCGCATCATCACGATGGAGTCCTTGCCGCCCGAGAACATCAAAACGGGCTTCTCGAACTCGGCGGCGACCTCACGGAAGATGTGGATCGACTCCGCCTCCAGCTGGTCGAGCTGACTCAGCCGGTAGTCGGTGTGCGTTGGGGTCATGACGGTCGGAAAACCTCTCCTCGGGACGAGCAGCCCACATCGTAGCGATCGGCGACCACCGCGCACGAAGTGCCGAGGAAGTCGAGTGAGGTACCCCACTTTAGGCGTAGGCGAAGAACAGGTGAAAGGTGTCCATCCGTCGGCTCAGCCCCCGAACTCGTCTTACGCTTGGCAGGTGAAGATCGCGATCGCTGGCCTCGGCTACGTGGGACTGTCCAACGCGGTGGTGCTCGCCCAGCACCACGATGTGTGGGCGATCGACCTCGACGCAGGTCGGGTTGACCAGGTCAACCGGCGTCAGTCCCCGATCGAGGACCCGGAGCTCGAGGAGTACCTCGGCGGCCGTGAGCTCAGGCTGAGGGCGACCCTCGACAAGGTGGAGGCGTACGGCGAGGTGGAGCTCGTCGTGGTCGCCACACCGACCGACTATGACCCGCAGACGAACAAGTTCGACACGTCATCGGTCGAGTCGGTCGTCCGCGACGTGCTGGCCATCGCTCCGACCGCGACCATCGTGATCAAGTCGACGGTGCCGGTTGGGTACACCGCTGGACTGCGCGCAGAGCACCCGGAAGCGGTGATCATCTTCAGTCCTGAGTTCCTGCGCGAGGGGCGGGCGCTCTACGACAACCTCCACCCGTCGCGGATCGTGGTCGGTGACCGCGGAGCGGTCGGGAAGCTGTTCGCCGACCTCTTGGTGGAGGGGGCGGAGGCGACGGACATTCCGGTGCTCCTGACCGACTCGACCGAGGCAGAGGCGATCAAGCTCTTCGCCAACACCTACCTCGCGCTCCGGGTCGCGTACTTCAACGAGCTCGACACCTACGCTGCGATGTCCGGCCTGGACTCGGCCCAGATCATCGAGGGGGTCGGGCTCGACCCGCGCATCGGAAGTCACTACAACAACCCGAGCTTCGGGTACGGCGGCTACTGCCTGCCGAAGGACACCAAGCAGCTTCACGCCAACTACCGCTACGTCCCGCAGAACCTGATCGGTGCGATCGTCGACGCCAACACGACCCGCAAGGACTTCATCGCCACTGACATCCTGCGGCGGCGCCCGAAGGTCGTCGGCGTCTACCGGCTGATCATGAAGGAGGGCTCCGACAACTTCCGGATGTCGTCGGTCCAGGGAGTGATGAAGCGGATCAAGGCTCGTGGGGTCGAGGTCGTGGTCTACGAACCCAACCTCGACAGCGAGACCTTCTTCCACTCGCGCGTGATCCGCGACCTCGACGAGTTCAAGCAGGTGGCCGACGTGATCGTCACCAACCGCCGCACCGATGTGCTCGCCGACGTCGAGCACAAGGTCTACACGCGCGACCTCTACGGTCGCGACTGAGGAGCGCGCGCGCCGTACTCGACCGCATCGAGCTCGGTCACGGTGGGTGCCCCGAACATCGGCAGCCCTTGGGTCTTGCGGATCAGACCCCAGACGAGCGGCACGAGGACGATCATCACCAGCCCGATGACGCCGATCAGGACCGGGTGCGTCTCGTCCTGGCCCAGCGGCGCCCAGCCGGCCTTGTCGAGCAGCGCCACGCCGGACATCGTCAGCACGATGACGATGCCGCGCCGGATGATCGACTGCGGCACGCGAGGAGCGATGCGGCTGCCGATCATGGTGCCGGGTGTCGAGCCAAGCACGAGCGGGATCAGGATCGACCAGTCGAGGCCGTTGATCGCGATGTTGGAGATCGCGGCGGCGAGCACGAGCGGGACGGCCTGGACGAGATCCGTGCCGACCAGCTTCACGGCGGAGAGCCCCGGGTAGAGCATGAGCAGGGCGATCATGATGACCGACCCGGACCCGACGCTGGTGATGCCCACGAGCAGGCCTCCCATGGCGCCGACCAGCAGGGTCGGGATGGGGCGGATCGGCGGGTTGGGGTCGGCGTCGGGCCGTCCGCCGCGCACCCGGCGCAGGTTGATGTAGAGACGCAGGGCGTACGTCGAGGCGGCGAAGAGCAGCGCGAACCCGATGCAGGTCTTCAGCAGGTCGTCGAGCGACTCCGGCTCCTGCCCCGCGACCTGATGGATGAGCCATGGCCCCAGCAGCGCCATCGGCACCGAGCCGACGATCAGCCACTTGGCGAGGCCGTAGTTGGGCGACCCCTCGCGGGCGTGCACCAGAGCACCCCCGGACTTGTAGATCGCCGCCGCGGTGAGGTCGGCGGTCACCACGGTCGCGGCGCCGCCCACCCCCAGGAAGATCAGGGCCGGCGTCATCAGCGCTCCGCCGCCCATGCCGGTCAGCCCGACGACCACGCCGACGGCGAAGCCGGCGGCGAGGATCGAGAAGAAGGTGGTCCAGATGACGTCGTTCACGTCGGCAGTCTGCTCGTGTCGGCCAGCGCGGGTACGACGACGCGCAGGAGCTCCTGGAGCTGGTCGGCGCAGGCGCGGGCGGCCTCGGGGCCACGACGATAGGGGTCAGGTACGTCGAGAGCGGTGTCGGCCGGCCCGCGGTGCTCGCCTGCATACGTGACCAGGTCGCGGCCCCGCAGGTCGGTGTCGCGAGTGACCTCGGCGAACTGGCCCAGCGTGAAGACCTTGCGGAAGGCCGCCGGGTGGTCGTCCAGGATGAACTGCCGGTGGGTGTGCTCGGCCGTGAGCACGAGGTCGACGTCTCGCAGGAGCGCCGCCGTGACCGGCCGGCTGCGGAAGCTCTCGCGGTCGGTGGCATCGAGCAGCGCTGCCATCTCGGAGTCCATCGCGCTGTCGCGGAAGCCGTGGGTGCCGGCGCTGCTGAAGGTGATGTTCGCGTCCGGCCCGGCCAGCTGGCGGGCGTGGAGCTCCATGTACGGCGAGCGGCAGATGTTGGCGGTGCAGACGAACAGGACCTTGAGCGGGCGGTCGTCGGGTACAGGGGTCTGGACGACGCTCGCTGGCGCTCGCTGCTCGACCACCGGTGAGTCACTCAGGTCCAGGTAGCCCCCGTCCGCGAGCGCTTCTAGCACGTCGTCCAGGGCGGCCTCGATGGTGCGGCCGCTGGTGTCGACGCGGACGTCGGCGTCCTCCGGCTCCTCGTAGGGGGAGGAGATGCCGGTGAACTCGGGGATCTCGCCACGCCGGGCCTTGGCGTAGAGCCCCTTGCGGTCGCGGCGCTCGCACTCCTCGAGGGGAGTGGCGACGTGCACCAGGAAGAAGGCGCCGCCCGCGTCCTCGACCATCTCGCGCACCTGCTGCCGGGTCTCGTCGAAGGGCGCGATCGGGCTGCACACGGCCAGGCCGCCGTGCCGGGAGATCTCGGCGGCCACCCAGCCGATCCGGCGGATGTTGGTCTCGCGGTCCTGCTTGGAGAAGGTGAGCCCCGCCGACAGGTGGCGACGTACGACGTCGCCGTCGAGGCTGGTCACGGATCGCGCACCCTGCTCGAGGACGCGGTCCATCAGCGCCCGGGCGAGCGTCGACTTGCCGCTGCCGGACAGGCCGGTGAAGAAGAGGACGAGCCCCTGGTCGGCGGGTTCGGGGAGCTCCTGGTCGACGATCGCCTGGATGCTCGGCGGGCAGGGCGACGTGGAGTCGGGGACGCCGATGACCGGGTCGGGGCCGGCGTAGTTGGCCACCACCTGGAGTCCGAGCGCGTGGTCCACATCGCCGTTGCCGTGCGACGCCAGCGGCACGGCGACGACCGCCGCATCGGGCAGCAGGTCGGCCGCGGCCAGGGTCGCGCGGATCAGCCCGGTGGCCGACAGCCCGGGCGTCCCGTGGCCGACCAGGGCGAGGAGCAGCAGCGGTCCGGCGCCCGCCAGCACGGCGATCTCGTCCTCGGTCAACGCGTCGACGACAGGGACGACGGTCCGACCGGCGTACTGCTCGCGCGACCTCGCGGGCGTCAGGTAGAGCCGACGGAACGGCCCGTACTGTGCGTCTGTCAGCGGCGTGACGACACCCCCAGGGACGCTGACGCGGGCCAGCGGGAGTCCCTCGGGATCCACCAGCTCGACGGAGCCGGCGGCCTCCGCTGCCGCCACGACGTCCGGAGGCAGCGTGAGCGTGACCGGGCTGCCCGGCTCGTCGAACGCCACGACCGGTGCGAGCGCCCCGGCCGCGAGCAGCTCGAGGTCGTCGAGCTCGCGGGGCGTCGGGCAGTACTGCGGGGCGGGCGTCGGCACGGGCGCAATCCTGCCATTCCCACTGAAGTTAGTGTGCACCCATGCCTCACCCCGCGGTCGTCGCCGAGCTCGTCCGATCCGGCTTCGTCGAGGGGCACCACTATGGCTCGGTCGTGGCGTTGGGCCGCGACGGATCGGTGGCGTGGTCGGTCGGCTCCGTGGACACTCCGATCCTGCCGCGGTCGAGCAACAAGCCGCTGCAGGCGTTGGGGATGGTCCGCGCCGGGCTCGACCTGCCGCCCGAGCTGCTGGCGCTGGTGTGCGCCTCCCACTCCGGCGAGTCCTTCCACCTCGAGGGCGTACGCCGCATCCTCGCTTCGGCCGGCCTCGACGAGACCGCGCTCCAGACGCCGCCGGACTACCCGCTGGAGGACGCCGAGTGGCATGCGGTCGTGGCGGCCGGGGGAGAGCGGACGCCGCTGCAGATGAACTGCTCGGGCAAGCACGCGGGGATGCTCGCGACCTGCGTCGTCAACGGGTGGGACACCACGACGTATCTCGATCCGGCCCACCCGCTGCAGGTGGCAATCTCCGAAACCATCGAGGACGTCACCGGTGAGCCGGTGGCCGTGGTCGCCACCGATGGCTGCGGCGCGCCGCTGCTCTCCACGTCGCTCGTCGGGCTGGCGACCGCGTTCCGGCGCCTCGCCGTCGCCCCGGACGGCCCGGAGCGGCAGGTCGCCGACGCGATCCGGTCACACCCCGAGTGGGTGTCCGGGACGCGGCGCGACGAGCGCGCACTGCTCGCCGCGGTCCCCGGCGCCATCGGGAAGGCCGGGGCCGAGGCCTGCTACGCCGTCGCGCTCCAGGACGGACGGGCGTTCGCGCTCAAGATCGACGACGGTGCCGCGCGCGCCCGACCGGTCGTGATGGCGGCAGCGCTGGAGAAGGACGGCGTCGATCGGGACCAGGCGGTCGACGGCGACGCCGTACGTCGGACCGGTGACTCGCCGCTGCTCGGCGGCGGACAGCGAGTCGGCGAGATCCGCGCCGTCCTGTGACTCCGCTGATCGAACAGCGAGCGCCAGCGAGTGTCGCCGAGATCCCCGCACCCGAGCGCCGCGCGTGAGCTGCGGGGGTCTCGACAAGCTCGACCACCGAACACGCATCGACCACGGGAGACACATCGACCACCGGAGGCGTGACTGTGCAAGGATTTGGCGGTGACGAGACGCGCGCTGATCACCGGTATCACCGGGCAGGACGGGTCCTATCTCGCTGAGCTCCTGCTGGCGAAGGGCTATGAGGTCCACGGCCTACGACGGCGGGCATCGACCTTCAACAGCGCGCGGGTCGAGCATCTCTACCAGGACCCGCACGACCCGGAGACCCGGCTCTTCTTCCACTACGCCGATCTCACCGACGAGTCTCGCATCGTGCGGCTGCTGCGACGGATCCAGCCGGACGAGATCTACAACCTGGCCGGGCAGTCACATGTCGGCGTGAGCTTCGACGAGCCGGAGTACACCGGCGACACCGTCGGTCTCGGCGCCGTGCGCCTGATGGAGGCGATCCGTACGGCTGAGCTCGACTGCCGCTACTACCAGGCGTCCAGCTCCGCGATGTACGGCACGGCGCCCGCTCCCCAGAGCGAGGACACCGCCTTCCGTCCGACCTCGCCGTACGGCGCCGCAAAGGCCTACGCCCACTGGCAGACGGGCATCTACCGGCAGGGGTACGGGATGTTCGCAGTCAGCGGCATCCTCTTCAACCACGAGTCGCCGCGGCGCGGGGAGACCTTCGTGACCCGGAAGGTCAGTCGCGCCGTTGCGCGCATCCAGGCGGGGCTGGCCGACTACCTCTACATGGGCAACCTCGACGCCGTGCGCGACTGGGGCTACGCGCCCGAGTATGTCGAGGGCATGTGGCGGATGCTGCAGGCTGACCAGCCGCGCGACTACGTGCTGGCGACCGGACAGAGCTACAGCGTGCGTGACTTCGTCGTCGCGGCCTTCGAGCACGCCGGCCTCGACTGGGAGAAGCACGTGCGCATCGACGAACGCTACCTACGTCCGACCGAGCCATCCGCCCTCATCGGTGACGCGACCCGCGCTGAGGCGGAGCTGGGGTGGAAGGCGCAGGTCCACACGGATCAGCTGGTGCAGATCATGGTCGACGCCGACGCAGCGGCGCTCGAGCACGAGGGCAAACCCTGGGTGGACCGACCGCGGAACTGGCCGCCTGCCTGACGCGCCGCGTCAGCCGACGGGGACGCTGGCGACTGCGAGCGTGCCCTCGCCCTCGAGGGTGATCGCGCCGTCCTCGTCCGGGACGAAGAGCGTCTGCCCTCGTCGCAGGTCGTGGCTGGCCCGGGCGCTCGTGACGGCCAGCTCGCCGTCCAGGCACAGCAGCGTCCGCGGACCCGATGACGGGAGCAGGTCACCCGGCTCGCGAGCGATCGTGAGCGCGAACTCGGCGACCGGCGGCCGGTACGCGAGCGTGTGCGGGCTGAGCGCGGTGGGCTCCCACAGCGGGGCAGGCATCGGGGTGAAGTTCGCGATGTGGAGCAGCTCGGGGACGTCGACGTGCTTCGGCGTCAGGCCGGCACGCACCACGTTGTCGGACGACGCCATGATCTCCACGCCGAAGCCGGAGCTGTAGGCGTGGACCACGCCCGCGTCGAGGAACATCGCCTCGCCTGGCGACAGCACGACGTGGTTGAGGAGGAGCGTGACGAGGACTCCGGGGTCGGCAGGGTACTTGCGCGCCAGGGAGGCCGTCTGGGCGAAGAGTCGGGTGCTCTCCCGTTCGACGCTGGCCCGGTCCAGGTACTGCCGGCCGGACGTCCGGAAGGTCTGGTGCCCGCGCTGCTCGGCCGTCGCGGCGGCTCCGGCGACCTCGCCCACGAGCCGCTGCAACGCGTCACCGCTCTGGTCCAGGATCTCGCTGACCACGTTGTGCAGGGCCTGGTACGCCGGGGCGGTGTCCAGCTCCTTGGCGACCCGATCAGCCCAGGGGTGCTCGAGCAGCCGCAGGATCTGGATGGTCTTGTCGACGTCACGGAAGCCGGCCATGCCCTCGAAGCGGGTGATCGCGACGATCATCTCCGGCTTGTGGAAGCAGTCCTGGTAGCTCCGCTCGGGCGCTCCGACCGGGATGCCCGCCTGGTTCTCGAGCTCGAAGCCGATCTGCGCCCGCTGCGACGTCGGGTGGACCTGGAGCGACAGCGGCTCGGCGGCTGCGAGCGCTTTCACCAGGTACGGGAGCCGCGGGCCGAAGGTGTCGAGCGCATGACCCCCAAGGGTGCTCTCGGCGTGCGTCCGGATGTGGTCGTCGAGCCGCGTCCCGTCGGACAGCCTGGCCGGGTCGGAGGGGTGCGCGCCGACCCACAGCTCCGCCTGCGGACGCCCGTCCGACGGCGTACCGAGGAAGCGAGGGATCAGGGTCGTCGACCCCCACGCGTAGTCGCGCGTCACGCACGTCAGCTCTTCCACACCTCGATCGTAGGACCGCACGAGCGTGCGCCGCTCCCTTTGTGGACGAGCTGTTGGTGACTTGTGCAGTCCTGTGTGCAAGCCGTTGCAACTGTGTGACTCCCAGCACTGTGGACGGTCTCACACTCCCTGTGCTTGCAAACTGCTAGCAGTTGCTAGCACAGTGGAGGCATGGCAATGGGAAAGGTCGGCGACGCCGTCGAGACCCTCGGTGGCTACCTCCGGGAGCAGCGCGTCAGCGCGCAGCTGTCGTTGCGTCAGCTCGCTGAGCAGGCTGGCGTCTCCAACCCGTACCTGAGCCAGATCGAGCGCGGGCTCCGTCGGCCGTCTGCACAGGTCCTGCAGCAGCTGGCGAAGGCGCTCCGCATCTCCGCAGAGCAGCTCTACGTGCGAGCGGGGATCGTCAGCCCCGAGGAGGGCATGGGCGGCTCCGTCGAGCTCGCCATCCTCGCTGACTCCGCACTCACCGAGCGACAGAAGCAGTCGCTGCTCGACGTCTACGCGTCGTTCCTCGCCCTCAACGGGACGACCCAACCGAAGGAGTAACACCATGGCCAAGTTCGAGATCCCCGCATTCGAGATTCCCACCGAGGCCGCGCGCCCGCTGTACGCCGCCGCTGGTGCGACCGACCTCGTCGTCGGCTACGTCCGCGACGCCTTCGCCGACCTGCAGAAGCAGCTCGCCGACGTCCAGAAGGACGTGCAGACCCGCATCACGAGCATCGAGCTCGAGCCGAAGGCCCTGCGCGACCAGGCGCTCACCGTCGTCACCACCCAGATCGACGCGCTGTCCAAGGACGCCAAGGCGCGCCGCGAGGCCGTCGAGAAGCGCGTGGCCGAGCTCCAGGCCGAGGCCGCCACCATCCCGGCGACCGTGACCTCGACGTACGCCGACCTCGCCAAGCGCGGCGAGGTCCTGGTCGGCCGGATCCGCACCCAGGAGTCGACGAAGGCGGCCACGACTGCCGCGAAGACGACCACCGCGAAGGCGAAGACCACCAAGACGCAGGCCACCAAGGCGGCGAAGAAGACCACGACGACCGCCAAGAAGGCGACCAAGTCGACCGCCAAGAAGACCACCTCGACGGCGAAGAAGACGTCGACGGCGCCGAAGAGCAGCGCCAAGGCGACCACCACCGCCGCAAAGAAGACCGCGTCGGCCGCTGCCGCCGCCACGACCGACGCTGCCGCGAAGATCGGCGACTGATCAACCGAGCGTGACAGAGGGCGGCGACCATGGGGTCGCCGCCCTCTTCGCCTCTCCGGAAGGGATCAGGCTAGTCGTCGCTGGGGTCGAAGCCGCTGAGCGAGGGTGTCTGCGTAGCGGTCGCAGACCAGCCGCCAGGAGTAGAACTCCGCGGCTCGCCGCCGAGTCTCCTGCTTGAGATCTCGAGGATCGTTGAACGCGGCCACGACAGCGTCGACCACCGACTCCGCTGTGTCGCCGCAGAAGTGGCCGGTATCGGCGAGGACCTCGCGGTTGTAGACGGTGTCGCGAGCGACGACGCGGCTCCCGAGGCTCATAGCCTGGACGAGTGCGGGGTTGGTCCCGCCAACGGTGTGGCCGTGGAAGTAGACGCCAGCGTTGCTCCAGAGACCGAACAATCGCCGATCATCACTGATGTGGCCCGTGAGGTGGACGCGTGGGTTTGTCGCGGCGATGGTCTCTGCCTTGTCCTGCAAGGGGTCACCGGGCGGTGCCGCGCCAACGAGGACGACATCGACATCGCACTTCTCGGTGATGGCCTGTGCTGCGTCCAGGAAGACGTCGATGCTGTTCTCCGGCACGAAGCGCGCCACGAGCAGTACATATTGCTCGGCGGTCAGATGCGGGTCAGACAGGGCGTCGGTCACGGATTCGCCGCCGTAGGGGATGAAGACCCCTGTGCGGTCGAACTCGCGCTGCCAGAAGTCCCCGATGGCAACGGCATCGAAGACGAGCTCGTCGGCGAACTTGGCTGTGAACTTGGCACCCCACTTGAACACGGCCTTGCCGAGCCGGCTCCACTTGTCTCGATGCCATTCGATGCCGTCGACGTTGACCACGGTCGGAATACCGCGGAGCCTGAGCAAGGGAAGCCAGAAGCCGTTGGCGACGTTCATCACGAGCGCGACATCGGGCTTGTGGACCAAGGAGTGCAGCACGGAGCTCAGGCCGAACGTCAACGTGCTGAGCGACCTGGAGTCGAGCCCGCGGGTGATGACCGATTCGACGCGCGGGTCCAGGTCGGGGTCGTCGCCCCGAACGGTCGCGCTGCGCCCGTAGACACGCACGCTCCACTCGCGATCAGCGAGGTCCGGCGCGATCTTGCGGACCGCAGTCTCGAACCCGCCGTAGTAGCTGGGGTAGCCACGCGTGCCGATGATGGCCACGATCGGTCGGCCGTGCGGCCGCTTCGGCATACGAAAGCGCAACGTGATCCCCATGAACTGTCGGTTCCAGCAATTTTAGGGTCCTGCACGCCGTTGGGATGCCGAACCAGGTGAACACTACGTTTCGGACCTACCTGCCCCAAGACGCCGAACCGAGCCAGGTCCCCCACGTAGGCTGTGCCGCGTGATGACGGTGTTCGACCTCGAGGCAAATTTCATGCTGGTCGTGGAGCTGGCGCTGCTCGCCGTGAAGATCTTCGCCTTCGTCAACTCACTGCTGTGGTCGGCGGAGTCCTACCCGGCGGCCGGCAAGCTCACGAAGCCCGCGTGGACCATCATCCTCGGCCTCGGTCTCGTCGTGCAGTTCGTGTTCCCGGGGCTGCTCAACCTGCTCAACCTCGTCTTCACGATCGCGGCGTTCGTCTACCTAGCCGACGTGCGGCCGGCCCTCGCCAGCCTCACGCGTCGGCGCTGAGGTAGCGCTCGAGCGCCACGATCGCGTCCTCCGGGACGAACCCGGTCGCCTCGATCTTCGCGAGGCTCATCGCGCTGTTGAGCGGCCGCGGTGACGCCTCCGGCTTGTCCGCGAAGTACGCCGCCGTCGTCGTGGGCGTCACGTCCGCCTCGTCCCGGCCGGCCAGTCGGAAGATCGTCTTCGTGATCTCCGCCCACGAGAGCACCGGGCCGCCGTTGCTCAGGTTGTAGGTGCCGTGCGGCGCACCGACCTCGAGCAGGTGCTTGGTCGCGCGGGAGAGCTCAGACGTGAAGGTGAGCCGCCCGGTCTGGTCGTCGACCACGCTCGGCGAGACGCCGTTGTCGGCCAGCCGCTTCATGGTGCGCACGAAGTTGTTGCCGTCGCCGATCACCCAGGAGGTGCGGAGCAGGTAGTGGCGCGGAGCCGTGCCGATGGCGATGTCGCCGGCGGCCTTCGTCTGTGCGTAGACACCGAGCGGCGACAGCGACTCGTCCTCGGTGTGCTCCTCGGCCGTGCCGTCGAAGACGTACTCCGAGGAGTAGTGCACGAGGGTGAAGCCGTGCTCGCGCGAGAGGCGGGCGAGAGTCGCCGGTGCTGCGGCATTCGCCGCCCACGCCGTACGCCGTCCGTCGAGCGTCTCCGCGGCGTCGACGGCCGTGTAGGCGGCGGCGTTCAGCACGAGCGCGTACTCGTGCCAGGGCCAGGCGGCCACGGCCTCGGCATCGGTGACGTCCAGCTCGTCCAGGTCGACCAGGTCCGAGCCGGGGAAGTCGACCTGCAGCGCGCGGCCGAGCTGGCCGCGGCAGCCGATGATCAAGGTCTTCTTGGGCGCCATCGGGGTCACCGCATCGAGCGTCGGGTTGGCCAGGTCCTTCTCGGAGACCTCGGCCTCGGCGAGCGGGATCGGCCACGGGATCACAGCGGTCGCATCGGCGAGGTTGAGTGCGGGGTAGGCCGTGCCCGGGCGCCAGTGCTCGTTGACCAGGTAGGAGTAGACCGTCCCGTCCTCGAGCGCCTGGTAGGAGTTGCCGACACCCCGAGGCACGAAGACGGCGACGTCGGGGCCGATCTCGACGTGGAAGGTCGTGCCGAAGGTCGGACCCTCGCGCATGTCGACCCAGGCCGCGAAGACCCGACCGGTCGCGACCGACACGAACTTGTCCCACGGCTCGGTGTGGATGCCTCGGGTGGCTCCGCGGTGGGCGTTGTAGGACATGTTGTTCTGCACGGGGCCGAAGTCGGGCAGGCCGAGCGCGACCATCTTCTGGCGCTGCCAGTTCTCCTTGAACCAGCCGCGCGCGTCCTCGTGCACCGGCAGGTGCAGGACGACCAGACCGGGGATGGGGGTCTCGACCAGCGCGAGGTCGGCCACGATCACTGGCCCTTCGCGGCGTACGACGCCTCGACGGCGTCCTTGTGCGGGCGCCACCAGTCCTCGTGCGCGACGTACCAGTCGATCGTGGCCTGCAGCCCGGCGTCGAAGTCCTGGTAGGTCGGCTGCCACCCGAGCTGGTGGCGCAGCTTGCCGGACTCGATGGCGTAGCGGCGGTCGTGACCGGCCCGGTCGCGGACGAACTCGATGTCGTCCTCGCTCCGCCCGAAGTGCCGCAGGATCGCCTGCACGACCTCGAGGTTGTTCTTCTCCCCATCGGCACCGATCAGGTAGGTCTCACCGATCTCGCCGCGCTCCAGGATCGCCAGCACCGCCGACGAGTGGTCCTCGGTGTGGATCCAGTCCCGGACGTTGAGCCCGTCGCCGTAGAGACGCGGCTTGCGGCCGTCGATAACCTCGGTGATCTGGCGCGGGATGAACTTCTCGATGTGCTGCCACGGCCCGTAGTTGTTGGAACAGTTGGAGATCGTCGCGCGGACGCCGAAGGAGCGGACCCAGGCGCGAACCAGGTGGTCGGACCCCGCCTTCGAGGCGGAGTAGGGCGAGGACGGGTTGTACGGCGTGTCCTCGGTGAACCGCTTCAGGTCGTCGAGCTCGAGGTCGCCGTACACCTCGTCGGTCGACACGTGGTGGAAGCGCTTGTCGTGCTTGCGTGCCGCCTCGAGCAGCGTGAACGTGCCGACGATGTTGGTGCGGATGAAGGGCCCCGGATCCTCCAGGCTGTTGTCGTTGTGCGACTCCGCCGCGTAGTGCACAACCGCGTCGACACCGGCCACCAAGGGCTCGACCACCTCGGGCTCGGCGATGTCGCCGACCACCAGCTCGACGCGGTCCGCAGGCAGCCCGTCGAGGCACTCCTGGGTTGCGGCGTAGGTCAGCTTGTCCAGCACCGTCACGTGGGCGTCGGTGTTGGCCACGAGATGGTGGACGAAGTTGGAGCCGATGAAGCCGGCCCCGCCGGTCACGAGGATGCGATCCATAACTGGATCGTACGAGGAGCAGTCAGCTCTCGAGCCATTCGGTACAGAGATGGAGGTTCCCGGCATGTGCGTTCGGTCACGTGCTCCGCGATCCCCAGAACTGGGCATATTCGGCCCGCCCGCTCCGTCGCGACCGTCGGCGGCGCTCCAATCAGTGGATGACGTTAACGCGCAAACGCGGAGGCTGTTCGGTGTGCGGGCATCGGCGCCTGGGTCCGCTCGGTCGAGTCGCGGAGCGCCTCGCGTTCTCCGACCGGCGCTGTCACTCGGAGGTGCTGGATCTGACCTGGCCCCACGGGGCCGTCGAGTGCGGCTGCGGGTCGATGGCACACCGATAATCGTCATCGGCTCGATGGACACCGACAGTCGGAAGACTGTCCCCGCATAGGATCCCAGCCATGCGTGGAATCATCCTGGCCGGTGGGACCGGTTCCCGGCTGCATCCGATCACCTTCGCGGTGAGCAAGCAGCTGATGCCGGTCTACGACAAGCCGATGATCTACTACCCGCTGTCGACGCTGATGCTGGCCGGGATCCGCGACGTCCTGGTGATCACCACGCCGCACGAGGCGGAGCAGTTCGTGAGGCTGCTCGGCGACGGCAGTCAGTTCGGCATCTCGATCACGTACGCAGTGCAACCCAGTCCCGACGGGCTCGCGCAGGCCTTCGTGATCGGCGAGGAGCACATCCGCGGAGGTAGCGCCGGCCTGGTGCTGGGCGACAACCTCTTCTACGGCCCGGGTCTCGGCACCCAGCTCACCCGGTTCGAGGACCTCGACGGGGCGGCGGTCTTCGGCTACCGCGTGGCCGACCCGACGGCGTACGGAGTCGTGGAGTTCGACGAGCAGGGACGCGCGCTGTCGTTGGAGGAGAAGCCCGAGAAGCCGAAGAGCAACTACGCGGTGCCCGGTCTCTACTTCTATGACCAGTCCGTGGCTGATCGCGCGAAGGCGCTGCAGCCGTCGGCCCGCGGCGAGCTGGAGATCACCGACCTCAACCGCACCTACCTGGACGAGGGCAAGCTCCAGGTCGAGGTGCTGCCGCGAGGTGTCGCCTGGCTCGACACCGGGACGATCGACGACCTCAACGAGGCCGGCAACTACGTGCGCGCCATCGAGCACCGGCAGGGATTCAAGATCGGCTGCCCGGAAGAGGTCGGCTGGCGGATGGGCTTCCTGACCGACGACGAGCTCGCCGCGCTGGCCGAGCCGCTGGTCAAGAGCGGCTATGGCACCTACCTGCTCGGGCTGCTCGACGACTGAGCGCTGAGCCCAGCCTCAGTAAGCGCCGCGGGAGCCGAAGACGGCACCGACGGTCCGACCCAGGATCGAGATGTCCTGCAGCATCGACCAGTTGTCGACGTAGTAGAGGTCGAGACGAACAGCCTCAGCCCAGGAGAGGTCCGAGCGGCCGGACACCTGCCACAGGCCGGTCATACCGGGGCGGACCCGCAGGCGGCGGAGCACGTCGGACTCGTAGCTGGCGACCTCGCGCGGCAACGGCGGGCGCGGGCCGACGAGGCTCATCTCGCCGCGCCACACGTTGAAGAGCTGCGGCAGCTCGTCGAGGGAGTAGCGGCGCAGCCACTTGCCGGGCTTGGTCACTCGGGGATCGTCCTGCATCTTGAACAGTCCGCCTTCGTGGCCCATCTGGGCGTGCAGTGCGGCGAGCTGCTCCTCGGCGTCGACCACCATGGTGCGGAACTTCAGGCAGCCGAACTGCTTGCCGTCGCGACCGGTGCGGGTCTGGCGGAAGAAAACCGAGCCCCCGTCGGCGAGCTTGACCCGCAGTGCGGCGTACGCCATCAACGGGCTGAAGGCGAGGATCAGGAAGGACGAGCCGAAGAGGTCGAAGAGTCGCTTGCCCCAGCGAGCCGCGTCGGTCGAGCGCGGCGGGTCGATGTGCATCAGCGGTAGGCCGCCCACGGGACGGACCTTGATCCGCTCGCCGGACACGTCCGTGACGCTTGGCGCCACGACGACCTGGACGTGCGCCTGCTCGAGGTCCCAGACGATCCGGCGCAGCTGGCCTGCGGAGGTGAGCGCGCCGCCCGCGAAGAAGACCAAGTCAGCGTCGGAGGCCGTGATCACCGACGTCGCCTGCTCGCAGGCGCCGATGATCGGAATGCCCGACGCAGTCTCCTCCTGGAGGTCCGCGACGGGCACCAACGCGCCAGACACGTGGTAGCCGAGCCAGGACTCGCGGCTCAGGACGGCGGCGATCTCGTCGACGTGCTCAGGCGTGCCGGCGATCAGCACCCGGTATTGGAGCTTGCCCTGACGACGGGCCCGGTGGACCGCCTGGCGGAGCACCCAGCGACCGAGCAGCAGGGCCGGGACGCCGAGGCCGAAGGCGAGCAGGAAGAAGCCGCGGGATAGCTGGAACTTGGCGAGGTAGCACCCGACACCGAGCAGGCCGGCGGTGACGATGCTGGCGTTGAAGACCCGCTTGTACTCATCCGTGCCGGCGCCGAAGACGTCGTCGTGGTAGCCGCCGAATGCGGCGATGACCACCAGCCAGCTGAGCAGCACGAGCGGTCCGACGATCTGGAGGGTCGACGTCACGTCGCTCGGGCTGTCAAAGACGCCCAACCGCCTGCGGCCGACGATGGCGAGGAAGAAGACACCCGTCATCAGCAGGAAGTCGAGGACCAGGGCGGAGACGGGGAGGTAGCGCAGGGCGCGACTCGGCGGACCGAGCGTCCTCGTCCTCTTCACCGAAAGCAGTGTCATGCCAGCCCCATGCCGTTCCCCCGAACCATTGGTGTCGCGCCCTGAGGCCCCCCCGATCACCGAGGACAACCATGCCCCATGGTGGGCGACCCCGCAGCCGATTCCCTTTGAACACTAGGTGGGTTGTGTTACACCCAGGGCAAGGACGTGCGTCCGGCGGATTTCTGACGCTCGACGACGGGATTACTTTTCGCGTGGCCCAGGTTTGCGATCCCGTGATCGTGGTCACATTAGGGCTATGACCGTACTCATCCTGGCGATCACGGGGGTCGCGCTCTGGTGTCTGGCCCCGATCCCGGTGGCCGTCGTCGTGGGCCGGGCGTTCCGCGCCGGCGAGACCGAGGACGCCTTCGTGGGGCTCGCCCGCGACTACGACACCGCCGGGGCCTGAGCGCCTGCAGCGCTCCGCCCGACGGTTGCAACCGATCGGTTGACAACGCGCGCGACTTCGTGGCACGGTTGATCAACCAATCGGTTGAGGAGTGCGTATGACGGACCAGCTGTCCCGGGTGTTCCAAGCCCTGTCCGATCCCACGCGCCGCGATCTCGTGGCCCGGCTCGCCGTCGAGGGCGACGCCAGCGTGGGCGACCTGGCGGCGCCGTACGACGTCACCGTGCAGGCGGTCTCCAAGCACGTCAAGGTGCTGGAGGACGCAGGCCTGGTGAGCCGCAGCCGGGACGCGCAGCGGCGGCCGGTCCACCTCGAGGCGGAGGTGCTGGACCTGATGACGGCGTGGATCGAGCGCTACCGGACGCAGGCCGAGGAGCGGTTCAGCCGTCTCGACGCCGTGCTCGCGACCGAGGACGAGCGGAGAGGCGAGGAGGGCGCAGCATCATGAAGACCCGCAACGTGACTGAGATCGAGGCGGTGCCGGACCTGCCGGTGATCCGCATCGTCCGCGAGTTCGAGGCGCCGCCGGAGCGGGTGTTCCGGGCGTTCGTCGACCCGGACCTCTTCACCCAGTGGTGCGGCCCGCGGAGCATCGACACGACGATCGACGTCTGGGACGCCCGCACCGGCGGCGAGTGGCGCTACACGGCCCGCCGCGCGAGCGATGACTTCCGGATGGGCTTCTGGGGGTCGTTCCACGAGGTCCGGCCCGCCGAACGGATCGTGCAGACCTGGTCGTACGACGGGGCGCCGGACGGCGTGAGCCTGGAGACGACGACCTTCGAGCCGCTCGACGGCGGCCGCTGCCGGGTGGTCGCGACGTCGGTCGTCGAGTCGATCGAGATCCGCGACCAGACGCTGCGCAGCGGCATGGACGTCGGCGTGCGCGAGGGCTACGAGCAGCTCGACGAGCTGCTGGAGGGGGAGTCATGACGAGTCCGGCGGAGCACCACCGCGAGGTCGCCGGCGACTTCACCCGACGGGTCGACGGCGCGACCGACTGGGACGCACCGGCGCCCGTGGAGGGCTGGACCGCCCGCGACGTCGTCGGGCACCTCGTCGAGTGGTTCCCGGCCTTCCTGGAGTCGGGCACCGGCATCCGGCTCGACGCCGGGCCGTCGGTGGCCGACGACCCGGCCGCCGCCTGGCACACGCACGTCGCCGCGGTGCAACAGCTGCTCGACGACCCGGCGTACGCCGACCGCGTGCTGAGCAACCCGCACATCGGCGACGTCCCGCTGCCGGAGGCCGTCGACCGCTTCTACACCGCCGACGTCTTCATGCACACCTGGGACCTCGCCCGCGCCACCGGCCAGGACGAGACCCTCGACGCCGAGACCTGCGCGCAGATGCTGGCCGGGATGGAGCCGATGGACGAGATGCTCCGCGCCAGTGGGCAGTACGGCGCGCGCGTGCCGGTGCCCGACGACGCCGACGTGCAGACTCGGCTGATCGCGTTCATCGGACGCGACCCGAAGTGGCGGGCTTCGTAGCTCCGCTCGGTCGCGATTGACGGCGTCGTGACCCCCGCGATCGAGAGCGTCACGGAGGTGGGCAACATCCCCAAGGGCGCACGCGCGAAGGTATACGGCCACTCGTACGCCCCGTCCCGGCTCGATCGCTGGGCAAATCGGGCACATCGCCCCCTGGTCAGTTCCTACTCCTTCACCTGATCCCGCTGACCGGCGGCAGGAGTTGTTCGGCCGAACCATCTAACGCGGAGGTACTTCTCGGCGGGGTGCTCGACGGCCTTGTAGAGCAAGGCGGCGGCAATCTGGCTCAGGCCGGCCAATGCAATCCACGCCAGGATGCGGAGCGTGACATTGTCCACCGGAGCCTGGAAGTGGTCCCAGGCCCTGAAGATCATCTCGTTGACGAGGTAAAGAGCGAAGGACCAGTGCCCGAGTTTGAGCATTGTCGGGGACTTCAGTCCGGTTGGTCGCCCGTCCAGGTCTCGCTGGGCAGCGGCGACGATCAGCAAGAGGAACACCGGTGTGGCCAGCCACGACGAGGCCATGTAGGCGCTGTATGGGTCAAGGGTGTACCTGACGCCCCCATCGTGCCACTCAGACCACGCTACAAGACCGACGTGATAGCCGATCACCGCAGCGATCGCCAGGCCGTAGTTGATCGACCACCGGCGACCTTCGCGGAGCAAGATGCCGGCCAGCACACCAACCGCGAACTGCAACGCGCGGGTCGCTGGGAACACATCGAGCACCCAAGAATTGCCCATCCCACCAGCGACCGCCCAAGTCACCACCATGACCGCGAGCGCGAGCCACAGGAGCAGCATCAGGTGTCGTCGCCACCGGGCCGCGACAAGCAGCATGAGCGGGAACACGGCATAGAAGAACGCCTCGCAGCTCAACGTCCACGCGGGTGGGTTTGCTCCACCCTCACGCCAGTTCGGCACCCACGCCTGAAGGAGCAGAAAGGTGCCGACGGTCTCGGCGAGGCCGGGGAGGGCGGACATCCACACGTACACACCCAAAGACAGAGCCGCCGTGACAACGAATAACGGGTAGATCCGCGCGAACCGCCTCCAGTAGAACACGGGCGGCCGTGTCGGGCGGTCCCAGTAGTTCCACGCGAGGATGAACCCGGAGAGCACGAAGAAGAAAGTCACCCCCGTGCGGCCGTACTCTACGAAGAATGAGATCCCGGGGATGCTGCCGACTAGCAGGTTCGCGTGGTACAAAACGACGAGCATTGCGGCCCAGAATCGCAGCCCGGTCAGCGACGGAATCCCGTCTCGGTTCGGTCTGACCTGCGCCACTTCCACGCGGTTGGAGATATCTTCGGTCACGTCGACTCCTAGTTAGTCGGCCACGCCCCGGGCCTGCCCGCCAGCAGGCGCCGGGGTCTCTACGCGCCCGGCAGGGACTGTACGCCGCGCGTACCCAACATGGGTGACGATCTCGTAACTAGCGGTGGTAGCTCGGCGAGTGGGGGCACGCGCCCCCATCGACAGCGGAGTTGACGGCGCGCGAAGTGCTGGTCGCCATGACACGAAACGAGCCTAAAGAAGCATCCGCCATCCCGCAGTCGGTCTCGTCACAAGCCATATGACTAGGCCGAGAGTTAGGTCGCCGGCGACTTCACCCGACGGGTCGACGGCGCGACCGACTGGGACGCACCGGCGCCCGTGGAGGGCTGGACCGCCCGCGACGTCGTCGGGCACCTCGTCGAGTGGTTCCCGGCCTTCCTGGAGTCGGGCACCGGCATCCGGCTCGACGCCGGGCCGTCGGTGGCCGACGACCCGGCCGCCGCCTGGCACACGCACGTCGCCGCGGTGCAACAGCTGCTCGACGACCCGGCGTACGCCGACCGCGTGCTGAGCAACCCGCACATCGGCGACGTTCGGCTGCCGGAGGCCGTCGACCGCTTCTACACCGCCGACGTCTTCATGCACACCTGGGACCTCGCCCGCGCAACCGGCCAGGACGAGACCCTCGACGCCGAGACCTGCGCGCAGATGCTGGCCGGGATGGAGCCGATGGACGAGATGCTCCGCGCCAGCGGGCAGTACGGCGCGCGCGTGCCGGTGTCCGACGACGCCGATCCGCAGACCAGGCTGATCGCGTTCATCGGGCGCGACCCCGCCTGGAGGCCCTGACCTCAGACCAGCAGCAGCCAGAAGGTGTCGAAGTCCGGGTGGTCGGCGTACCTCGCCGCCCACTCGTAGGTCAGCCGGGCGAGCTCGGGGGGAGCCGGGCGTCGGTCGCACTCGAGGTCGCCGCGGATCCCGTCCAGGATGCGCAGGCTCTGGCGCAGGTACGCCGCACGGGCGTCGTCGCCGTCGGCGAGGGCGGTGGTGAGATCTGCCTGCACGCGGGTGTCGAGGAAGCGCACCGCGGCGGCGACGGGGTCGGGTCGGAGAGTGGTCTGCTCGGTCAACGTGGGCTTCCAGGGTCGGCTCGGTGAGCCGACGCTAGGTGCCGGAAGGCCGCTGCGACCGGACGTCGTCGAAACGTAGCGAGAGCGTCACACGGCGGTCTGGTCAGGCCGGCGTCGTGGCCTGCCGACGCGCGTCCCAGGCCGACTGCACCATGTCGTGCAGGTCGTGCCGCATCGCCCAGTCGAGGTCGCGCGCGGCCAGCTCGCCGCTGGCCACGATGCGGGCCGGGTCGCCGGGTCGGCGGGCCTGCACCTCGGGCTCGAAGTCGATGCCGGTGGCGTCGCGCACGGCGTCCATGATCTGCCGCACCGACACACCCTCGCCGCTGCCGAGGTTGTAGACCGGCTCGAGGTCGTCGCCGGCCAGGAGGCGCTGCGCGGCGACGACGTGGGACTGCGCCAGGTCGGTCACGTGCACGTAGTCGCGCACGCAGGTGCCGTCCGGCGTCGGGTAGTCGTCGCCGTTGATGTGCGGGGTGCGGCCCTCGACGAGCGCGTCGAAGACGAGCGGGAAGAGGTTGTGCGGGCTGGTGTCGTAGAGCGCGGGCGAGCCCGAGCCGACGACGTTGAAGTACCTCAGCGAGGTGTGCCGCAGCCCGGTGGCCCGGCCGACGTCGCGGATCAGCCACTCGCCGGCCAGCTTGGTCTCGCCGTACGGCGACTCCGGGTGGGTCGGCGTCTCCTCGGTGACCAGGTCGACGTCGGTGGTGCCGTACGTCGCCGCGCTCGACGAGAAGACCATCGACTGCACGCCGGTGTCGGTCATCGCCTGGAGGAGGCGGGCGGTGCCGGTGATGTTCTGCTCGTAGGTGTGCAGCGGCCGGCTGACCGACACCCCGGCGTACTTGAAGCCCGCCAGGTGGATCACGCCGACGACGCCGTGCTCGCGCAGGGTGGCCGCGACGGTGTCCTGGTCGAGGATCGTGGCCTCGACGAACGGCACGTCGTCGGGCACGAACGACGCGTGGCCGGACGACAGGTCGTCGAGCACCACCGGCCGCATGTCGGCGTCACGCAGTGCCTGCGTGACGTGCGATCCGATGTACCCGGCGCCTCCGGTGACCAGCCAGCTCATGTCGTCGAGGATAGACGGCGGGTGATCGCGACCTAGGGTGGTCGGCATGTCCTCGCGTCTGGTCCGGCTGATCGCGCTCACCGGAGCGTTGCTGCTCCTCGGGGCGCCGGCGTACGCCGACCGGCCGGACGCGTCCGCGCGCGACACTGACCTGCCGCTCGCCGGCCGGGTCGTCGTGCTCGACCCGGGTCACCAGCTCGGCAACCACAACTTCCCGCGCCGGATCGACCGGCTGGTGCCCGACGGCCGCGGGGGCCGCAAGGCCTGCAACACCACCGGCACCGCGACGTCGGCCGGCCTGGCGGAGGCGACGTTCGTCTGGCGGGTTGCCCGCCGGGTCCAGGCGCGGTTGGAGCGCCTCGGCGCCACCGTGGTGCTGACCCGGACGAGCAACAGCAGCGACCGGTGGGGGCCGTGCGTGGACGCGCGGGGCCGCGCGGGCAACAAGGCGCGGGCCGATCTCGAGCTCAGCATCCACGGCGACGGCAACCTGAAGCGCGGCGCGCGTGGGTTCCACGTGATTGCGGCCCCGGACCGCGATCGAGGCTCGCTCCGGCTGGCGCGGCTCACCCGCGCCGCGCTGGTGCGCCAGGACCTCCCCGTTGCCAACTACATCGCCGGCGGCGACGGCCTCGACCAGCGCACGGACCTGGCCACGCTCAACCTGTCGCGGGTGCCGACGGTGATGGTCGAGCTCGGCAACATGCGCGACCGCGTCGACGCGCGCCGGATGGCGTCACCGGCCGGGCGTACGACGTACGCCCGGGGCCTGGTCGCCGGGGTCCGCGACTACCTGGGCTGACCGGTCGCGATCCCGCGCAGCACCATCGCGACCACGGACGCCGCGCGGGTCTCGATCGCCGTGTCGTCGTCCGTCCGGCTCTCGAGCCGCTCGGAGAGCGAGTTGATCATCGCGGCGCCGTAGATCGCCTCGGTGACGGCGCCGAGCGGGTAGTCCTCGATCATCTCGCCGCGGTCGATGGCACGCTGGCAGATCTGCTCGACCTGCCGGCTGTGGACCTGGGACACGGCCTGGGAGAAGTCGCCCAGCGGCTCGGTCGAGCTCGCGCAGTCGAAGGTCACGCGCAGCGCGGCCCAGCCGGGCGCGGAGTGGAAGTGCCGCAGCAGGTTGACCGCGAGCTGCGTGAGGTCGCCCTCGAGCGTGCCGGTGTCGACGGTCGTGAGCTCCATCCCGCGGCTGGTCACCGCGTCGGTCAGCAGCGCGTCCTTGTCGTGCCAGCGCAGGTAGACCGTCGACTTGCCGACCCCGGCCCGCCGCGCGACCGCGTCCATCGTGAAGCCCGCCCAGCCGTGCTCGCCGTACTCGTCCAGCGCGGCGGCGAGGATCTTGTCCTCGGCGCCCGGGGTGCGGGGACGACCCCGACCGCGGCGCGGCTCCTCCCCAGGGCTCATGGGGTGATTGAAACACCCGGCAGGTGGCGTCGGGTATGGCCCAGTTGGTCAACCTGAGGCTGGGGTGGAAGCACCTGGGCTCAGTCGATCCCGGCGACGATCACCTGCACGACGTCGGCCACCCGGGCGGCCAGCACCTCCTCGGTGACCGCCTGGTGGTCGAGCCGTCGGCCGAGCGTGAAGAAGAGCCCGGCGCCGTACACGAGGTCGGTGATCGACACCGGGTCGACCTCGCCGCTCAGCTCGCCCCGGTCCCGGGCCCGGGCGAAGATCGCCCCGATGATCTCGCGGTGCACCCCGCTGATCTCGCGGGTGAAGCCGCCCAGCGGCTGGCTCGCGCTCGCGCTGTCGACGACCATCCGGAACCCCGCCCACCCCTCGGGGTCGGCGAACTCGCGGAAGACGGCGGTCGCCAGGGCGGTGAGGTCCCCCCGCAGCGAGCCGGTGTCGACCTCGACGACGGTCCGGCTGCGCAGGCGTACGGCGTCGGTGAGCAGCGCGTCCTTGTCCGGCCAGCGCAGGTAGAGCGTGGACTTGCCGAAGCTGGCGCGGCGAGCGACGCCGTCCATGGTGAAGCCGGCCCAGCCGTGCTCGGTGTACTCCTCGAGCGCCGCGTGCAGGATCTTCTGCTCGGCTCCCGGCGAACGCGGCCGACCGCGACCACGTCGCGGCGGCTCATCCCCCGATGTCATGCCTGATTCATACACCCGTCACCTGCCGTCGGAGACGAACCGCGCGGTCAAATTTGCCCTCGGGCAGAGCGGTGGACCTGGTCGTCTACTCTCGATCGCGTGCCCGACGCTGCCGCTCCGCCCGACGCACGGTCGGACGTGGCGGAGTGGTCCCGGCGGCACACGCACCACTGGGACGACTGGACCCTCGACTCGCTCGTCGCGGCCAAGGGGTCGCGGGTCGTCAGCCTCGTCGTCCCCGCCCGCAACGAGGCCGCGACGGTCGGCGACGTGGTCGCGCAGGTGCGCCTCGCGCTCGTCGAGACCGTCCAGCTGGTCGACGAGATCGTCGTCATCGACTCCGACTCGACCGACGAGACGTACGCCGTCGCGACCGATGCCGGCGCGACCGTGCACCGCTCGGTCGAGATCCGGCCCGACCTCGGCACCCGCCCGGGCAAGGGCGAGGCGATGTGGAAGTCGCTCTTCGTGACGGCCGGGGAGCTGGTCGTCTTCATGGACGCCGACCTGGTCGACTGGGACACCCACTTCGTGCCGGGGCTGCTCGGGCCGCTGCTCACCGACCCGTCGGTCGAGCTGGTCAAGGGCTTCTACGAGCGACCCCTCGTCTCGGACGGCGCCGCGGTCCCCTTCGAGGGCGGACGCGTCACCGAGCTGGTCGCCCGCCCGCTGGTCCGGCTGCTCTTCCCCGAGCTGGCCGGGCTGCACCAGCCGCTGGCGGGGGAGTGGGCCGTGCGCCGGTCGCTCTTCGAGCAGCTGCACGTCCCGCACGAGTACGCCGTCGAGCTCGCGGCCCTCATCGACACCGAGCGGGCCCGCGGGCTCGACGCGATCGCGCAGGTCGACCTCGGCGTACGCGCCCACCGGCACCAGTCCCTGCGCGACCTCAGCGGCATGGCGACCCAGATCCTCGCCGCCGCCCTGGCGCGGACCGGCGCCGGGCCGGCCGTGGAGGAGCGGCCGCCGGCGGTGAGCGTCGGATGACGCTCCGGCTGGGACGCCACAGCTTCGACGACGACGCCACGCTGATGATGGCGATCGTCAACCGCACGCCCGACTCGTTCTACGACCAGGGCGCGACCTGGGCCGAGGACAGCGCCTTCGACCGGGTCTCGCTGGTCGTCTCGCAGGGCGCCGAGATCGTCGACATCGGCGGCATCAAGGCGGCCCCCGGGGTGGAGATCACGGCCGCGGAGGAGAGGTCGCGGGTGGTCGAGTTCGTGGCCCGGGTGCGGGAGGCCTTCCCGGACGTCGTGATCTCCGTCGACACCTGGCGCGCGTCCGTGGCGGAGGCCGTGTGCGCGGCCGGCGCCGACGTCATCAACGACGCGTGGGGCGGCGCCGACCCCGAGCTCGTCGATGCCGCCGCCGCGGGTGGCGCCGCGATCATCTGCACCCACACCGGCGGGGTCACGCCCCGGACCCGCCCCTATCGCATCGAGTACGACGACGTGGTGGCCGCCGCGATCGCCGACACGACGGCGTACGCCGCCCGGGCCGTGGCCGCCGGGGTCCCGCGGGAATCGGTGGTGATCGACCCGGCCCACGACTTCGGCAAGAACACCTTCCACTCGCTCGAGCTCACCCGCCGGCTCGGCGAGATGGTCGACACCGGCTACCCGGTGCTGGTGTCGCTGTCCAACAAGGACTTCGTGGGGGAGACCCTCGACCTGCCGGTCGGGTCGCGCCTTGTCGGGACGCTCGCCGCCACCGCGGTCTGCGCCCTCGCCGGCGCCCGGATCTACCGCGTGCACGAGGTGGTCGAGACCCGCCAGGTCGTCGACATGGTCTCCTCGATCGCCGGCCGTCGCCCGCCCCGCCGCGCGATCCGGGGCCTGCAGTGACGCGCGTCGTGCTGGTGCCGGGCGTGCTGGCGCTGCTGCCGTCCTACGCGTCGCTGGAGGACCCCGTCGCCGACCTGCGGGCGGCCTGTCTCGCGGCGGTCGGCTGGCTGGGCCGGGAGGTCACCGTGCTCGGCGACGCCCAGGGCGAGCGGGTCGCCGACCACCTCCTCGGCTCGACCGACCGCGGCCACGACGAGCCGTCGTACCTCGTCGTCGGCAACGGCTCGGCCCGTCGCTCCGAGAAGGCGCCGGGCTTCCTCGACGAGCGGGCGGCGGCGTACGACGACGCGCTGCGGGCCGCCCTGACGTCGAGTGACGCGAGCTGGCCCCCGATCGAGCTCGGGAAGGACCTTCTCGCGTCACTCGACGGGATCGCGCGGCTGGCCGACCTGCTCCCCCCGGGCGTGCCGGCGCAGGCGGACTACGACGACGACCCCTTCGGCGTGCAGTACTGGGTGCTGAGGTGGCAGTGGTGAGGGTGCTGGTCGGCCCGGACACCGACGACCTCGCCGAGCTGTACGCCGTCCCGCCGGACCGACGGGGCGAGCCCTGGCTGCGGGTCAACATGGTGTCGTCCCTGGACGGCGCCGCGACCGGCGAGTCCGGCAAGAGCGGGTCGCTCAACAACGCGGCCGACAAGCTCGTCTTCGACCACCTCCGGTCGGTCGCCGACGTGATCGTCGTCGGTGCCGGGACCGCCCGCATCGAGGGCTACCGGCCGGCCGGCCGGCCGATGGTCGTGGTCAGCAGAGGGCGCGAGCTCCCCGAGGGACTGCGGGACGCCCCGGCCGACGAGGTGCTGCTCGTGCCGCTCCGCGACCCGGCTGCGTTCAAGCGGATGCTGGTCGACCGCGGGTGGACCAGCATCCTCTGCGAGGGCGGCCCGTCCCTGCTCGGGCACCTGCTGACGGCGGGCGTCGTCGACGAGCTCTGCACGACGACCGTCCCGCTGCTGGTCGGCGGCGAGCACCCGAGGATCGTGCAGAGCCCGCCGGTCGACGTACCGCTGCGGCTGCACACACTGCTCGAGTCCGACGGCACGCTGCTCGCGCGCTGGCTCCTCTGAATACCTCAAATCGGGGATGACCCGCCCTGTCGGCGTTCCTACCGTCGGTCCCATGTCGCGTCGTCAGGCCACCGCCGAGCAGCTCGTGTGGAGGGCGCTGGTCGGCCTCCTGCTGGTGGTCGTGCTCTGGATCCTGCTGATGACGTCGATCGACGTCCTCTGACCGAGCCCGCTCGTCAGCCGTCCGCGGCCGCCAGGTCGGCGTGCTCGGCCCGCAGCTCGCGCTTGAGGATCTTGCCGGACGGGTTCTTGGGGAGGGCATCGACCACGACGACGTACTTGGGCGTCTTGAAGCCGGCCAGCACCGACCGCGTGTGCTCGATGACGGCGTCGGGGGTCAGGGCGGCACCGGGCTTGGGTACGACGACCGCGGCGACCGCCTCGACCCAGCGCGGGTGGTCGACGCCGAAGACGGCGACCTCGGCGACGCCGTCGAGCAGGTAGATGGCCTCCTCGACCTCGCGGCTGGCGACGTTCTCCCCGCCGGACTTGATCATGTCCTTCTTGCGGTCCACGACGTAGAGCCGGCCGCCGTCGTCGAGGTAGCCGAGGTCGCCGGAGTGGAACCAGCCGCCGCGGAAGGCCTCCGCTGTCTTGTCCTTGTCGAGGTAGTAGCCGAGGGTCGCGTGCGGCGATCGGTGGGCGATCTCGCCGACGGTCCCGGCGGGCACGGGCCGGTCCTGGTCGTCGACGATCCGGGTCTCGACGTTGAGCGCAGCGCGGCCGGCCGACCCGGGATGGGTCAGCTGCTCGTCGGGTCCGAGGATCGTGGCGAGCGGGGACATCTCGGTCTGGCCGTAGAAGTTCCAGAGGTCGACGTCGGGGAGCCGGCGGCTCATCTCCTCGAGCACGGCGACCGGCATCGGCGAGGCGCCGTAGTAGCCCTTGCGCAGCGACGACAGGTCGGCGGTGTCGAAGTCGGGGTGGCGCAGCAGCCCGATCCAGATCGTCGGGGGCGCGAAGAACTTCGTCACCCGGTGCTCCGCGATCGCCCGCAGGATCGCGCCCGGGTCGGGCGCCGGCAGGATGATGCTGGTCGCGCCGAGGTAGACGTCGACGCCGAGGAAGCAGTCGAGCTGCGCGCAGTGGTAGAGCGGCAGCGTGTGCAGCTCGACGTCGTCGGCGCTCATCTGCCCGTCGAGCGCGCACGACACGTACTGCCACATCAAGGACCGGCTCGACAGCAGCGCGCCCTTCGGCCGTGACTCGGTGCCCGAGGTGAACATCATCCGCACCGGGTCGTCGTCGCCGAGCACCACGTCGTACGGCGTGCCCTCGTGGTCGAGCCAGTCCTGGAGGTCGGCCCAGCCCTCGGGGACGTCGCCGCCGCCGAGCCGGACGACCGCACGGGTCATGACCGTCCCGCTGGTCGCGGCCCCGAGCGCATCCTCGGCCACCGGCAGCAGTCCGTCCTCGACCACGAACGCCGTCGAGCCGCTGCGGTCGAGGATGAACGCGACCTCGTCGGCGCCGAGCATGAAGTTGATCGGCACCAGGACCACGCCGGCCCGCGCGCAGGCGAAGTTGAGGACCACGAACTGCCAGCTGTTGTGACACAGCAGCGCGAGCTTGTCGCCGGGAGCGAGACCGTGGGCGTGGATGGCGGCCGCCGTCCGGTCCACGACCGCATCGAGCTCCGCGAAGGTCAGCCGGACGTCCCCGTCGACGACGGCGAGCTTGTCGGGCACGCGCTGCGCCGTACGACGGGGGAGGTCGCCGAGCGTCTGTCGGCGCGCCTGGTCCACGAGCGGGGAGGTCATGCCCGTCACACTAGGCCGGTGGACGTAGGCATGACGTTGCCCGTGATGGAGCCGGACCTGTGGGCGCAGGGCGCCGCGACGCTCGAGGAGTGGGCGCGTGCGGTCGACGACGGGCCCTGGTCGTCGCTGTGCTGGGGCGAGCGGATGGCGTTCGACAACCCGCACTCGCTCACGCTGCTCGGCGCGGTCGCCGCCTGGACCTCGCGGGCCCGGCTCACCACGACGGTCGTCGTGCCCCAGCTGCACGACCCGGTGTCGCTGGCCAAGGCGCTCGCCACCGGTGACCAGCTGTGCCACGGACGGCTCTCGGTCGGGCTCGGCGTGGGCGGGCGCGAGGAGGACTACCGAGCTGCAGGGGTGCCCCTGTCGTCGAGGACGATGGGCGACATGGCCGACCGGGTCGCGGTCATGAAGCGCGTCTGGGCGGGCGACAAGGTCACGGACTCCGTGCGGCCGGTCGGGCCGCTGCCCGTGCAGCCCGGCGGGCCGGAGCTGCTGGTCGGCACCCTCGGGCCGCGCACGATCCGGTCGGCGGCGGCGTGGGCCGACGGCCTCGCCGGGATGTCGCTCGACCTCGACCTCGCCGAGATGGCCCGCGTCTTCACGCTCACCCGCGAGGCCTGGGCGGATGAGGGGCGCCGTACGCCGCGGGTCACGACGTCGTTCTGGTTCGCGCTGGGACCGGCCGACCGGGCCCGCGAGCAGGTCCGCCGGCACCTGCGGCACTACATGAACTGGATCCCCGAGCAGTACGTCGACGCGCTGGCCGCCACCGCCGGCTTCGCCGGTACGCCGGCCGAGCTGCGCGACCTGCTGCGCCGCGTCGAGGACCTCGGCTGCGACGAGGTGCAGCTGATCCCGACCGACTCGTCGGTCGGCCAGGTCCACGAGCTCGCCGAGCTGCTGGTCTGACCGTCCGCCGCGAGCCCGGCGATTCTCCGGCCGACGGCGCCCGGGACCCCTACGGTGAGCGCGTGAAGACCGACTGGCTGCCGTTCTCGGCGGCTCTGCTGCTCACCGGTGCGCTGGCGCTGGCGCTCGGCACCATCCTGCTGCCGAGCAGCGACAGCACCACCGACACGCTCCACATCGTCGAGGACCAGGGCGGCGTGTGGCTGTGCGTCGCCGCGATCTACTTCCTCGCGGCCGTGTGCCTGACGCTGGGCCTGCCGTCGATCCTGACGCTCTTCGACCAGCGCGGCCGGGTGCTCGCGCTGGTCAGCGCCGTGGTGCTCGAGTTCGGGTTCATCGGCACCGCCGGCTACGCGATGCTGATGGTGTTCTTCCGGGCGCTGGTCCGGACCAACACCATCGTCGACAAGGGACTCGACGACATCGCCAACGACGCGGGGCTGCGGATCTTCCTCTACGGCTGGATCGCCGGCTTCTTCCTCGGCGAGCTGCTGCTCGCGATCGCGCTGCTCCGCGCCCGCACCGTCCCCCGGTGGGTGCCGCTGGTGCTCGGCCTGCACGTGGCCACGATCTTCGTCTCCGGCGTGCTGCCCGCGTGGGCCGGCAAGGCCACGATCATGCTCTTCGTCGCCGGCATCGCCGGGGTCGCGATCCACTCCACCGCGCCGGGCGCGCGGCGCCGCTACAGCTGACCCAGCGCCCCGGCCAGCGCCGCCACCTGCTCCGCCGGCGGCTCGTAGCCGGGGAAGTAGCAGCACACCCGCTCGGCGACGTCGCCGAACCGGCGCCCGATCTCGGCGGCGCACTCCTCGGGGGTGCCCCGGACGGCCAGGGTCGCGAGCATCTCGTCGGTCACCAGCGCGAACATCGCGCCGAAGTCGCCCGTCTTCGACAGGCGGTTGAGCTCGGGCTGCACGCCCTCCCAGCCCTCGGCCTCGAGCACGGGGACGTACGCCGGGGTGGAGCCGTAGAACGCGAGCAGTCCGCGCACCCCCACCGTCGCGGCCTCCATCTCGGCCTCGGTCCGCCCCATCGCCACGATCGCCTGCGGCAGGATCGAGAAGTCGGCGCGGGTCCGGCCGGAGCGGGACAGGCCCTCGTCCACCGCCGGCAGCGTCCGGTCGCGGAAGTGCCGGTGGCTGTGGAACGGCATCACCAGCAGCCCGTCGGCGACCTCGGCGGCCGTCCGCGTCATCACCGGCCCGAGCGCGCCGAGCAGCACCGGCGCGACGCCGTACGGGTTGGGCCCGGGGACGAACGTCGGCGGCATCAGCGTGTGCCGGGTGTGCTCGCCCTCGAAGTGCAGCGGGGTGCCGTCCTGCCAGGAGCCGAGGATCGCCTTGACCGCGAGCACGATCTCGCGCATCCGTGCGGCCGGCGGCGACCACGTGGCGCCGTACCTCTTCTCGATGTGCGGCTTGATCTGCGACCCGAGACCGAGGCGGAAGCGCCCGCCCGACATCAGCTGCAGGTCGTACGCCGCGTTGGCGAGGTGCATCGGGCTGCGCGGCATGGCGATCGCGACGTTGGTCATCAGGTCGACGTCGACGCCCGCCGAGGCGGAGGCGGCGAGCGGGAGGAAGACGTCGTGGGGGCCCTCGAACGTGAAGAGCCCGGCGATGCCGGTCGCGGCCAGCTCCCGCGCCCGGTCGACGGCGTGGTCGGGACGGGCGTCGAGCTGGATGTCGAGGAGCACCCGCCGATCATGTCGTGCGGGAACTCCCGGCGCTCGCGTTTGTGTGAGGTGAGCGTGGGTATCTGGCGTGGGGACCGTCAACGCTCGGGGGACTACAGATGAGCTACGAAGTACTGGTCGACAATCTGCGCGCGGCCGCCGGCCGCTACGAGAAGGTGGCCGACAGCCTGGGATCCGACGGGGTCGAGATCGACCACGTCGACCCGACGTCGTTCGGGCACGTGGAGCTGGCCGCGTGGGTCAAGGCGGTGGGCGAGCAGCTCGACAAGGCGACCGTGGCCCTGCACGACGGTGCCACCGGCCTCGGCGACAGCCTCGACGCCGCAGCGAACCACTACGAGACCACGGACGAGACCATCGGCAGCGTCTTCCAGAGCCCGCTCATCAACGGCGGTGGCCCGCTCAGCCCGTCCTCGCCCTTCGGCACCTTCGGCACGCCGAGCGGTCCGCGATGAGCCTCCCCGAAGGAGCCGAGCTCGGCTCGACCACCGACCCCAAGGCGCTGATCAAGGGCGAGCCGAGCCAGGTCCGCGCCAACGCCACCCGCCTGTCGGACGAGTCCACCCGCGTCTCCGGGCTGGCCGACGACTTCGACGCCATCACCATCGCCGGCTGGTCCGGCGGCTTCGGCGAGCCGGCGTACGCCAGCGCCCGCTCGGCCGAGCAGAAGAAGTGGACGGCGTACGCCGACGTCCTGACCAAGGCGTCCAAATCGCTCTCGACGTACGCCGGCGCGCTGACCACCGCGCAGAGCAAGGCCGCCGACGCGATCAAGAAGTGGCAGGAGGCCGAGGCGGCCTCCGACAAGGCGGTCACCGACTACAACAACGCGGTCGACAACTACAACGCCTACGTCAACCGCCAGGTCTGCGTGCCGTCGTACGGCGGCGGCCCGGTCACCCCGTCCATGGGACCCGGGAAGCCGGGACCGTTCGTCGACCCCGGTGACGCGATGCGCGAGGAGGCCAAGCAGAT
The DNA here is from genome assembly GCF_039543825.1 of Nocardioides conyzicola. NCBI lineage: Bacteria > Bacillati > Actinomycetota > Actinomycetes > Propionibacteriales > Nocardioidaceae > Nocardioides > Nocardioides conyzicola. The sequence goes on from NZ_BAABKM010000002.1 coordinate 2,404,324, forward strand.
CCTCGAGGACGCCCGCAAGGCGCTCGACGAGGCGGGCATGGTCGCCGTCGAGGAGCTCGGCGGCCTGCCGGGGGCCAAGGTCGAGACGTCGTCGGGTCCGGGGGCCTCGACCGAGGCCAAGGGCCCGAGCATCGACTGGGGCAACTGGTCCAAGACCTACGGCGGCGGCAAGCCGGGCACCAGCGACGACGGCAAGCCCGACAGCAAGTGGACGATCAACTTCGGCGAGGTGAGCGCCGAGGCGCACGCCTGGGGTGCCGAAGGATCCGTCGAGGACTACTGGGGCGACGTCAAGGTCCACGCCGACGGCAAGATCACCGTCGCGGGCGTGGAGGCCGGCGCGGGCGGCAAGCTCGACTCCAACGGACTCACGGCCGAGGCGCACGCCGCGGCGACCCTGATCAAGCTCGAGGGCTCGGCCGGCGGCGAGTGGGGCATCGCCGAGGCCGAGGTCAAGGGCGAGGCGTCGGTCGAGGCGGAGGCCAAGGGCGACCTCACGATCGGCAAGGACGGCGTGCACGCCGGCGGCGAGGCGTTCGCCGGCGGCAAGATCGAGGGCAGCATCAGCGGGGACGTCGGCGGCGTCGGGGCTGAGGGCAAGGCCGAGGGCTGGGCCGGTATCGGGATCGCCGGCGACCTGGACTTCGGCATGAAGGACGGCAAGTTCGAGATCGGCGGCGAGGGCGGCATCGGGCTCGGCCTCGGCGGCAAGCTCAGCGGCCACATCACGATCGACCCGGTGGAGATCGTCGAGACCGGTGGCGACATCATCGACGGCATCGGAGACTTCCTGTCATGACGACCACACTGCCCGTGCCCGTGCGCTTCGCCCTCCCCAACGAGGAGTGGGAGCCGGTCCAGCCGGAGGCGCTCGACGTCACCAACGCCGCGTTCCTCGCCGTACGGCGCGGGCTCCCGGGCGACTACGACCCGACCCTGACCATCTCGGGCGACTGGCGCACCGATGGTGCCAGCCTGGAGCAGATCGCCGACGAGTCGGTCGTGAAGCTGGAGCTCGAGGGAGCGACCGAGGTCGAGCTCGTGAAGCGCAAGGTGATCGAGTCCGAGCACGCCCCGGCGGTGACCCAGGCGATCGGGGCGGTCATCGCGATGAACGGCCGCACCTACGACCTGCGGCAGGCGCAGGTCGTGCAGGGGATCGTGGACGTCGACGACCCGGAGAAGCGGGTGGTGGTGATCTACACCCTGACCTGCACCTACGCGCAGTGGGAGCAGATGGTGCCGGAGTTCCAGCAGTTCATGGCCAGCGTCGAGATCGTCCCCGGGCAGGGCGTCGACGTCGAGATCTGAGAGGCGTCAGCCGAAGACGCCGGCCTGCCAGCAGATCAGCAGCACGACCAGGGTGACCAGCGCGCCGCCGATGCCGATGACGGCGAAGACCAGCCCGATCTTCTCGGCCCCGCCGCGGACCTCCTGGAGCCCGAGCTGCTCGGCCCGACCCGTGATCAGCCCGCGACCCTCGTCGGAGCTGAACGCGTAGTCGACCTGCTTCCCGAAGTTGCCGTGCTCGTCGAAGGCGTAGACCTTCTGCACGCCGAACTCCTTGATCCGCCCGACCTGCCGCTCCATCGAGCCGCCGATGCGCGGCGATCCGGCCACCCACTCGAGGGTGCGGGCGTCGTCGGTGATCGCGTAGGTCCCGTCGTCCGGGAACGCCACGTGGTGGATGAAGACCTTCTTCAGCCCCGCCTTGTTGAAGAGCCCGTACCACTGGGCGTCGACGATGTTGAGGGTCACGTCGAAGCCCTTGTCGGTCTCGTTGACGACGTACGGCGTGCCCTCGGCCGCCTGCTGGACCCGGCGGAAGAGCTCGTAGCCCTGCGGAGGCATGGTCACGACGACGACCCGCTGTCGTCCATCTGGTCCACCTCGGCGTCGAAGTTCACCTGCTTGCCGTCGACGCTGGTGACCGTGACGGTGACGCCGAGCTTGTCCTCGCCGGCGGTCAGGGTGCAGCGCATCGTGGTGCCCTTCTTGCCCTTCAGGTCCTTCGGGCACGAGATGTCGTCCGGGGCGGTGCCGACCTGGGCCTCGAGCTTGGACGAGATCTCGTCCTCGAGCTTGGACTTGTCCACGGTGGGGGTCGAGTTGCCGCAACCGGCGAGCGCCACGAGGGCCACGAGGGCGACGGCGGGACTGAGCACGCGAGAGATGTTCACGCCCAGATGATGACTCTGGGCGCGGGTGGCCAAACCTCAGCGGACGCGCAGCCGCCGGTCGAGCACCACGGCACCGGTCGCAGCGACCACGAAGATCGACGACACGGTCAGGAGGGTCGCGCGGAAGCCGTGGCTGCCGCCGCCGTACGCCGCCATCAGCGCGACGCTCAGGGCGCTGCCGATCGTGAACCCGAGGTAGCGCAGCACCTGGTTGAACGCCATCGCGCTGCCGGTCTCGGCCTGCGGCACGTGCGGCACCATCAGCACGGCGAGCGAGGAGAAGGTGAAGCCGCTGCCGGCTCCGCCGAGCGCCATCGCGACCAGCAGCTGCCACAGGTGCGCGTGCGCCACGGCCAGCAGGACCGTCGACACGAGGAACATCAGGCAGCCCGTGGGGAGCAGCAGCGCCGGACCCAGGCGGACGCGCACGACCCGGGCGAGCTGGTTGCCGAGGACGCTCAGCAGCGAGTACGGCACCAGGATCAGCCCCGCCACCAGCACCGGCTGGCCGAGCCCGAAGCCGGGCTCGTCGGCACGCACCAGGACGACGGACAGGGTGAGGAGGCAGTACATGCCCAGGCCGGCGACGAACGCGACCAGGTTGGGTGCCGCGAGCCCGGGGCGCACGGCCATCCGCAGGTCGATCAGCGGCGTCGCGCTGCGCAGCGTCCAGACGACCGCGAGCACGAGCAGCGTCAGCCCCGCGGCGCCCAGGCCCAGCGTGAGGGGAGACGACCAGCCCCACACCTCGCCCTCGCTCACCGCCAGCAGCACCGCCAGCAGGCCGCCGCTCAGCAGCGCGGCGCCGACCCAGTCCACCCGCATCGGCGCGACCTCGTCGCTGCCGGGCAGGTAGCGCCAGGCCATCACGAGGGTCGCCGCGGCGAGGAGCGTCCCGAGCGCGTACGCCGCGTGCAGCCCGCCGACCTCGGCCACCAGCGCGGTGAGCGGGTAGCCCAGCCCGGCACCGGCCACCGTCGTGACGGAGAGCAGCGCGATGGCGCGGTTCATCGGCTCGCCCACCAGGGCGTCGCGGGCCACGGCGATCGCGAGCGGCAGCAGCGCCATGCCGACGCCCTGCATCGCGCGACCGGCCACCAGCACGCCGTACGACATCGGGACGACGGCCAGGGCGGTGCCGGCCGTCACGACCGCGAGCCCGACCAGGATGGTGGGACGGCGCAGCCGCCCGCTCGCGAACCGGCCGACGACCGGCGTGGCGACCGCCCCGATGAGCAGGGTGGCGGTCAGCGACCACTGCGCGGTCGTCAGGCGGACGTCGTACGTCTCCGCGATCGACGGGACCAGCGGCGCGCCGAGGCTGCTGACCACCGCGGTGATCGTGGTGAGCAGGGCCAGGGTGGGCAGCAGCAGTCGCTGCTGCCCACCCCGGTCCGTCACGGTGTCGTCGTGGTGGTTACTTGGACTTGCGGGCCCGCGAGGCGATCTTGGCGCGCTCGTTCTGGTCGAGGATCACCTTGCGGATCCGGACCGAGTCGGGCGTGACCTCGACGCACTCGTCGTCGCGGCAGAACTCGAGGCTCTGCTCGAGCGACAGCTTCTTCGCCGGGATCAGCTTCTCGAAGTTGTCGGAGGTGGCGGACCGGATGTTGGTCTGCTGCTTCTCCTTGGTGATGTTGACGTCCATGTCGTCGGCGCGGGAGTTCTCGCCGACGATCATGCCCTCGTAGACCTCGGTGGTCGGCTCGAGGAACATCACGCCGCGCTCCTGCAGCGAGGTCATGGCGTACGCCGTCGCGGCGCCCTTGCGGTCGGCGACGAGCGAGCCGTTGTTGCGCGAGCGGATCTCGCCGGCCCACGGCTCGTAGCCCTCGGAGATGCCGTGGGCGATGCCGGTGCCGCGGGTGTCGGTGAGGAACTGCGTGCGGAAGCCGATCAGGCCACGGGCCGGGACGATGAACTCCATCCGCACCCAGCCGCTGCCGTGGTTGGTCATCTGCTCCATGCGGCCCTTGCGGGCGGCGAGCAGCTCGGTGATCGCGCCGAGGTACTCCTCCGGGGCGTCGATCGTCAGGCGCTCGACGGGCTCGTGGACCTTGCCGTCGATCTCCTTGATGACGACCTGCGGCTTGCCGACGGTCAGCTCGAAGCCCTCGCGCCGCATCTGCTCGACCAGGATGGCCAGCGCCAGCTCGCCGCGGCCCTGCACCTCCCAGGCGTCGGGACGCTCGGTCGGGAGGATGCGCAGCGACACGTTGCCGACGAGCTCGGAGTCCAGGCGGTCCTTCACCAGGCGGGCGGTGACCTTGGAGCCCTTGACCCGGCCGACGAGCGGCGAGGTGTTGGTGCCGATGGTCATCGAGATCGCGGGCTCGTCGACGTGGATGAGCGGCAGCGCGACCGGGTTCTCGATGTCGGCGAGGGTCTCGCCGATGGTGATCTCCGGGATGCCGGCGATGGCGACGATGTCGCCGGGACCGGCGCTCTCGCCCGGCTGGCGCTCGAGGCCCTCGGTGACGAGGAGCTCGGTGATCTTGACGTTCTTGACCGTGCCGTCGCGCTTCATCCACGCGACCTGCTGGCCCTTCTTCAGGGTGCCCTCGTGGACCCGGACCAGCGCGAGCCGGCCGAGGAACGGCGAGGCGTCGAGGTTGGTGACGTGCGCCTGCAGGGGCGCGCCCTCGGTGTACGTCGGGGCGGGGATGGTCTCGAGGATCGTCTTGAACAGCGGCTCGAGGTCGGTGCCCTCGGGCATCGTGCCGTTCTCGGGGGCGGTGAGGCTCGCGATGCCGGCGCGACCCGACGCGTAGACGACGGGGAAGTCGAGCGCGTCCTGGCTGTGGCTCTCGTCGAGGAGGTCCATGAAGAGCTCGTACGTCTCGTCGACGACCTCGGCGATGCGGGCGTCGCCGCGGTCGGTCTTGTTGACGACCAGGATCACCGGCATGTCGGCGTTCAGCGCCTTGCGCAGCACGAAGCGGGTCTGGGGCAGCGGGCCCTCGGAGGCGTCGACCAGCAGCACGATGCCGTCGACCATCGACAGGCCGCGCTCGACCTCGCCACCGAAGTCGGCGTGGCCGGGGGTGTCGATGATGTTGATGACCATCGGCTGACCGCCACCGGCGGGACCGGCGTAGTGCACCGCGGTGTTCTTCGCGAGGATCGTGATGCCCTTCTCGCGCTCCAGGTCGCCGGAGTCCATGACCCGCTCGGCCACGCTCTCTGCCTGGTGCTCGGTGAAGGCGCCGGCCTGGCGCAGCATCGCGTCGACGAGCGTCGTCTTGCCATGGTCAACGTGGGCAACGATGGCGACGTTGCGGAGATCGGTGCGAGTGGTGGTCGACATGCGCGCTGCAGCATTCCGTTCGGGTGGGCGATGCGGCCCAAACGGGCCTCGTCGAGTCTAGTCGCGGTCGACGCCGCGGCCCGCATCGGTGAAATCGGCGGACTTGTCCGCCGAAACCCGCACGACGCGCCGAGTCCGCCCGGCGTGTCGTGCGGGTTTCACCGGCTGCCCGGTGAAACCCGCAGACCCCAGTACCCTGGGACCCGTGGGGGGACGAGCGCTTCGTGCTGCGCTGACAGTGGTGGTGGCCGTCGCGGGTCTCGTCGCCGCGCCTGCCCTCCCGGCCTCAGCCGTGAGCTCCGGTCGGCCCACCGCGGTGGCGGTCGCCGCGGACGGGACGTCGTACGTCGGGTTCGCCGGCGTCGCCGGCCTGGTGGTGCTCGCCGCCGACGGCACTCCCGCCGGCTCGATCGCGCTCGGGGCGCCGGTCACGGCGCTCGACGTCGACCCCGGCGGCGACGTGTGGGCGGACGACGGCTCGACCGTCACGCGGCTGAGCCCCGCAGGCGCGGTGCGGGGGTCCTTCCCGCACCGGCCCGCCGCGAGCTGCTCGGCGGACGCCGGCCGCTACGGCGGCATCGACGTGACCGGATCGCTCGTGTACGTCGCCGAGCGCTGCCGCGGCACCGTCGGCGTCTACGGCCGGAGCGGCACGCTGAAGGCGACCGTCGACCTGCCGGGATCCGCGAGCCCGCGCGGGATCGCCTGGGCGCCGGCGTTCAGGAAGGTCCCCGCGCGCCTCTACGTCTCCGTCCCCGACGCCGGCAAGGTCTACGGCTACGACGCAGCCGGGCTGAACGGCCGGTCGAAGCCGGTCGTCACCGTGACCCGCAGCCGGCCCGGCGGGCTGGCCGCCGACGACCACGGCCACCTCGCGGTGCTCGACTCCGCGTCCAACGGGCTCTACCTCTACGACGCCGCCACGAAGTACTCGCTCTACCGGACCCTCGGCCACCCGCCGACCGCCGCCACCACCAAGGGCTACCTGAGCCGACCGGCGGACGTCGCCCAGGGCGGGGCGAAGGTCGGCCGCCAGTTCTGGGTGGCCGACACCGGCAACGGTCGCGTGCAGCGGTGGACCGTGGGCGGCACGACCCGCTGGATGGCCGACACCAAGCCGCCCAGCGCACCCGGCACCCCGAGCAACGCCGAGGCGCCGACGGTGAGCGGCGACCCCGTCGTCGGCGCCGAGCTGAGCTGCAGCACCGGTGCCTGGACGGGCGCGCCCACGTCGTACGCCCAGACCTGGCTGCGCGACGACGAGCCGATCGCGGGCGCGACCGGCGCGACGTACGTCGTGACCGCCGAGGACCTCGGGACCGAGCTGAGCTGCGTCGTCACGGCGACGAACGCCGTCGGCGACAGCGCCCCCGCGACCAGCGAGCCGGTCGCGGTCGGCGACGGTGTGCCGACGGGGCCGGTCACCACCTGCCGCGGCGGGCCGTCGGTCCGCATCGAGCGGAGCGGCAAGGTCGTGGCGAAGCCGTTCGTCACGCTGCGGATCCGGGCGCCCGAGGGGGCCGACGAGGTCGAGATCTCGAACGACGGGTTCCGGCACTTCGACCGCAAGCCGCTGGTGTCCGGCTGCCGCTACCCGTGGACGCTCGACGGCGGGCCGAGCGCGCGGCCGAAGGTGGTGTCGGTGCGGTTCCCCGGCGTCGCGGGCGTCGTGAAGGACCACGTCCTGCTCGACGGCGCCGCTCCGGTGATCCACCAGGTGACCGCGAAGTGGATCACCGCGCGCCAGGGCTGGGTGCTCCGCATCCGGGCGACCGACCGCGGCACGGGGATCGCGTTCGCGCGGGTCGGGAAGACCCGGTCCAGCACCAAGAAGTTCGGGTGGCCCGCCGACGTCGTCTCGTGGGACAGCAGCCAGCTGCGGTGGATCCAGGTCACCGACCGCGCCGGCCTCCGCAGCAAGTGGTACCGCTTCCGGCTGGGCTGAGCCCTCGCTGGGTACCGTGACCCCATGCCCCGCATCGCCACCGCCGACCGGGTCGGGCTCGACCAGCTGCTGGACTTCGTCCGGACCCGCCACCACCTCGTCCTGGTCACCACGAAGTCCGACGGCAGCCCCCAGGTCTCGCCCGTGACGGGCGGGGTCGACGACAGCGGCCGCATCGTGATCTCCACCTACCCGGACCGCGCGAAGGCGGTCAACCTGCGCCGGCGACCGGCTGCCTCGGTGCTGGTCCTCTCCGACGAGTGGGACGACGCGTGGGTCCAGGTCGACGGCACCGCGGAGGTCCTCGACATGCCGTCGCAGGATGCCGAGGACGGGCTGGTGGAGTACTTCCGCTGCATCTCCGGGGAGCACTCGGACTGGGACGAGTACCGCGAGGCGATGCGTCGCCAGGGCAAGTCCCTGATCCGGATCACCGTCGACAGCTGGGGACCGGTCGCTACCGGCGGCTTCCCGCCGGACCGCGCGCCGGCCTGACTGGTACAGACCGGTCCAGCCCGATCGCGCGTCTTCCGAGATAACCCGCCCGCTTGCTACTCGCGGGTTAACCTCGCGCTGTGATGGCCCTTGCGGGCCGGCTCATCTGCCTGGCCCTGATCTCCGCGGGCCTCGGGACCGCCTCCTTGGCGACCCTCCAACCGGCGTCCGCCGCCGGCGTCGACGCCCCGACCGCGGTCGCGGTCGCGCCCTCCGGCGCGTCGTACGTCGGCTTCGCGAGCGGTGGCCGGCTCCTCGAGCTGGACGTGAGGGGCCGCCGCATCGGTGCGGTCCCGCTCGACCAGGACGACCCGGTCTCCGGGCTCTCCGTCACCAGCAGCGGTCAGATCTGGGTCGACTACGGCTCCAGCGTCTCGCTGCTGGGCCCGGGCGGTCGGGTGCTGCGGCACTTCGACGGCGCGGGCGGCTCCTGCACCGGCAGCCCGGCCACGCGCTACGGCGGGCTCACCGTCGGCGGCGGCAAGGTCTGGGTGGCCAACCGGTGCGCCGGCACGATGTCGGTCTACGGGCTAGGCGGTCGGCTCCTCGCGACGGTCGACCTCCCCGGTAGCGACCACCCGAGGGGCATCACGTACGGCGCGGCGCAGTCCGGTCGCGGCGCCACGGTGTACGTCGCCCTGCCCGACGCGGGCCGGATCGCCGCCTACCGGGCCGACCGGGTGCGCGACTCGATGCGGCCCTGGCGGGTCGTCGGGGTGCGCCGGCCCGCCGGCGGCGTACGCCCGCGGCCCAGCGGGATCGCCGTCGACCAGATGGGCCAGCTGACCGTCACCGACCTGGCCAACAACGCGGTCTTCCTGCTCGACACCAACCACGACTTCAACGTCTACCGCACGCTCGGCCACCCGCCGCGCGCCAGCCGTGCCGCCGGTCGCCTCGACGCGCCGAGCGCGCTCGCGCAGTACCCCCAGGACCGCGGCCAGCTCTCGGGGAACCTCTTCATCGCCGACAGCGGCAACCGCCGCGTCCAGCGCTGGAACACCAGTGGCTGGACCTACTGGGCCACCACCGTCCGTGCGGGACGCGGCACCGGAGGCAGCGGGTCGGACCTGGGCGACGACGATCCCGGCGGCCCGACCAGCTCCACGGCTCCGAGCATCTCCGGCAGCGCCACGGTCGGCGCGACGGTGACCTGCAACCCGGGTGCCTGGTACGGCGCCGGCGGTCCGGCCGCGGGGACGATCCGCTACGCCTACGGCTGGCAGCGCGGCGGCACCACGATCGCCGGAGCCACCTCCTCGACGTACGTCGTCACCGCGACCGACGCCGGCACCTCACTGACCTGTGTCGTCACGGCGACGAACAGCTTCGGCAGTACCACCAGGTCGTCGGCCGCGGTCGTCGTCGTCGGCGGGTCGCTGGTCGCGCCGGTCCTGGTCACGGCTCCGTCGATCACCGGGACCCCGACCGTCGGCGAGACCCTCACCTGCGACGCCGGCACGTGGAGCGGGACCGGGATCACCTACACCCGCCGGTGGCGCCGCGACGGCCTCACCATCCTCGGCGCCACCGCGACGACGTACGCGACCGTCCCCGCGGACGCGGACACCGAGCTCAGCTGCGTGGTGACGGCGACCAACGCCGGCGGCACCACCGACGCCACGTCGGCGCCCGTGACCGTGCGCGCGGCGCGGGTGGGCCGGCCGATCAACACCGAGCCGCCGGCGGTCACCGGCGTCGAAGCGGTCGGTACGGCGCTCACCTGTGCGCCCGGCAGCTGGTCGGGCGGGTCGGCTCCCTTCGCCTACGCGTGGTGGCGCGACGGCGTGCCGATCGCCGACACCGCGTCGTCGAAGTACGTCGTCCTCAACGCAGACGTCGGCGCCCGGCTCGGGTGCACGGTGACGGTCACCAGCCCCGCCGGCAGCACCTCGGCGAGCTCCCCGGGGCGCACCGTCGTGACCCCGTCCGATCGCGCGCCGCTGAACCTGACGCCGCCCACGGTCTCCGGCAACCCGGTCGCCGGCCAGGCCCTCACCTGCGACCCCGGCGCCTGGAGCGGCGACCCCACCGCCGTCATCCCGCTCTGGCAGCGCGACGGGGTCACCGTCGCCAACGGCGCCTGGACCTACCTCGTCGGCAGCGACGACGCCGACGCGACCATCCGCTGCCTGGTGGTCGCCCGCAACGGGTCGGGCTCGGGGGCGGCGCGGTCCGCGCCCGCTGCGGCGGACGCGTGCGTCGGTCCGGTCGGCGTCGAGATCAACGGGGGTGCGGCATCGACCTCGTCGTCGTTCGTCTCGCTCGCCCTGCGGGCGCCCCGCGGTGCGACCACCGTGCACCTGTCCAACACCCCCGGCTTCGAGCACGAGACGGTCGCGGTCGTCCCCGCGGGCTGCACCTACGACTGGGTGCTGCCCTCGATCCCCGGGCTCGCGCTCACCTGGACGGTCTACGTGCGGTACGACGGGTCCGGCACGACGTACACCGACTCGATCCTGGTGGACCCACCCAGCTGAGTGACAGGCTGGGGGGCATGGGCCGCTGCCGGTTCGTGCCGCCGTACCTCCTCGCCCGGGTCGCCCCCGAGAGCCTGGTGGTGGACCAGGCCCTGCGCGCGGGCCGGTCCGTGCCGGTCGCGGCACGGACGGTCGTGCCGGCGGCACCAGGACCCGCGTGGACGGTGCACACGGCCGACCACACGACGACGTTGCCGGGGCGAGCCGTCCGAGCGGCAGGCTCACCGGCCTCCGGCGACGCGGCCGTCGACGAGGCCGCGGTCGGCATCACCGGTGCCCTGGCGCTCTTCGCCGAGGTCTACGGGCGGGCGTCGTACGACGGCGCGGGGGCTCCGGTCAGCCTGACCGTCCACTACGGGCAGGACTACGACAACGCGTTCTGGGACGGCAGCCAGCTGGTGTTCGGGGACGGGGACGGGCGCGTCTTCGGGCGCTTCACCCAGCCCGTCGACGTGCTGGGCCACGAGCTCACCCATGCCGTCACCGAGCACACGGCCGGGCTCGTCTACCGCGACCAGCCCGGCGCGCTCAACGAGTCGGTCTCCGACGTCTTCGCCGCGTGCCTGAAGCAGCGGCTGCTCGGGCAGACGCCGGCCGAGGCCGACTGGCTGGTCGGCGCGGGCATCTTCGTCGCGGGCATCCGGGCGCGGGCGCTGCGCGACATGGCCGCGCCCGGGACGGCGTACGACGACCCGGTGCTCGGCCGCGACCCGCAGGTCGGCCACCTCGACGACTTCGTCTCGACGTCCGACGACAACGGCGGCGTGCACCTGAACTCCGGGATCCCCAACCGCGCCTTCCAGCTGGCCGCCGTCGCGATCGGCGGCACGACCTGGGAGGGGGCCGGCCGGGTCTGGTACGACGCGCTGACGGGCGGCTCGGTCGGGCCGTCCTCCGACTTCGCGGCCTTCGCCGGCGCCACGGTCGCGGCCGCCGGCACGCACGCCGATGCGGTCGGTGCGGCGTGGGAGACGGTCGGGGTGACGCCTGGCGCGTCGGCGGCCCCGGCCTCGGGGCCCCAGGTCGCCGCGGTTCGGCGCGTGTCGGTGCGGCGTACCGGCGGCTTCGCCGGCCTCCGCACCGGCGGCGAGCTCGACCTCGACAGCGACGACCCACGCGCGTCGGAGGTCGCCTCGCTCGTCGAGCGCGTTGACCTGCGCGCGGTGCCCTCCGAGGCGCCCCAGCCCGACCGCTACGTCTACGACTTCGACCTCTGCGGCGACTGCGCCACCGTCGCCGAGCAGCACCTCACGCCGGACCTGCGGCGGCTCGCGGAGCTGGTGCTGGACCGTTAGGCGAGCGCGCGGTCGAGTGCGGCGGCGACGTGCAGCGCGGTGCCCGGCAGGACCGGGATGTCGGCGTCCGCCTGCTTGACCAGCAGCTCGAGCTCGGTGCAGCCGAGGATGACCCCGCCGGCGCCGGCGTCCCACAGCTCGTCGATCAGGCCGACGACGGTACGACGGGAGTCGTCGAGCACCTTGCCGTGCACGAGCTCGTCGTAGATGACCCGGTTGAGGGCCTCGTGGTGGCGTGGGTCCGGGACGTGCACGGTCAGGCCGTGCGACGCGATCCGGTCGGTGAAGAAGGTGCGGGACATCGCGAACGTCGTACCGAGGAACCCGACCGACTCCAGGCCCTTCGCCTTGCACTCCTCCGCCACGACGTCGGCGAGGTGCAGCAGCGGGATGCCGACGGCGTCGGCCACCTGGTCGGCGACCCGGTGGAAGGTCGTCGTGCACAGCAGCAGGAAGTCCGCCCCGCCCGCCTCGACCCCGCGCGCGGCGGCGGACAGGATCTCGGCGACGTCGTCCCACCGCTCCTGCTCCTGCAGCGCGGTGACCTCCGCGAAGTCCACCGACGCCATCACCGTCCTGGCCGACGACAGGCCGCCGACCCGGGCCTCGACCCCCCGGTTGAGCTCCTGGTAATAGACCGCGCTGCTCTCCCAGCTGAGGCCCCCGACGAGTCCGATCGTCTGCATGGCCGGGAGTCTGTCAGACGCGGGTGGGATGCGCCTGTGGGCATAGCCACGGACGAGATGGCTCTTTCGAGGGGTCCTGAGGAGCCATCTCGTCCGTGGCTACGCCGACGGCGCCGGGATCAGGTCCGATGCACCTTGTGCTGGGCCGCCTGCGCCCGCGGCCGGATCACCAGCTCGTCGATGTTCACGTGGGCGGGACGGGTGACCATCCAGGTGATCGCGTCCGCGATGTCCTCGGCGACGAGCGGCTCCGCCACGCCGGCGTACACCGCCTCTGCCTTCTCCCGGTCGCCCTCGAACCGCACCAGCGCGAACTCGTCGGTCTTCACCATCCCCGGCGCGATCTCCATGATCCGCACCGGCTGGTCCCAGAGCTCCAGCCGCAGCGTCTCGGTGACGACCTGGGTGCCGTGCTTGGCCGCCGTGTAGCCCGCGCCGCCCTCGTAGGCGATCCGGCCCGCGGTCGAGCCGACGTTGAGGATCGCGCCCGCACCGGTGGCGACCAGGGCGGGCAGCAGGGCGCGGGTCACCTGCATCAGGCCGATCACGTTGACCTCGTACATCTGGCGCCACTCGTCGCTGTCCGCCGCCGAGACCGGGGAGGCGCCGAACGCGCCGCCGGCGTTGTTGACGAGTACGTCGAGCCGCTCGCCGACCACCTCGGCCAGGCGGGTGACCGACTCCTCGGAGGTGACGTCGCACTCGACCGCCGTACCGCCGATCTCCGCGGCGAGCGCCTCGATCCGGTCGACCCGGCGGGCGGCGCAGTAGACGTGGTAGCCGGCCGCGGCAAGCTGGCGGGCGGTGGCCGCACCGATGCCGCTGCTGGCACCGGTGACGACGGCGGTCTTCGCGGGCGTCTGCTGAGCGCTCATGGGTTCATTGTCGACGATCGGGGTAGGGGTCGTGACTGGTGGTCCCCCCTGCGAGAGGAGCAAGGCATGCGCACAGTGATGGCCGTCGCGGCCGTCCTGGGAGGGCTTTGCTGGATCGCGGCGCTCTGGGTGGCTCCCCTGGGTGCGGTCGGAGCGGTGCTGCTGGCGCTCGCCGTCGTCGGCGCCGGCGCCGGCCTGGCGAGCCGCAGCGCGACCTGGCTCCGGGTGATCGCCGGCGTCTGCTTCCTCGGCCTCGTCGCTTCGGTGCTGCTGTTGCTGCGGGACGCTGCCGACGACGGGGCGATCCTCACCGCGGCCGGGGTGACGGCGACCCTGGTCGGCGTCGTCGTACTCTCTCGCGGACCGACCCACGCCCACCGGGGCAGCCACGCCGCCTGAGGCCGGGAATCAACCGCGCCGGCCGCTTGTTCACCGTGGTCGGACCGATTTACGTTCGAGAACGGGGTGCGCGTGGAGCCGATGCGGCGGGTGGCGATGATCAGCCTGCACACCTCCCCGCTCGACCAGCCGGGCACCGGGGACGCCGGCGGGATGAACGTCTACGTCATCGAGCTGGCCCGCCAGATGGCCGCCCAGGGCATCGAGGTCGACATCTTCACCCGCGCCACGAGCTCCGCGCTCGATCCCGTCGTCCCCGCGGGTGACGGGGTGCAGGTGCGCCACATCCACGCCGGCCCGTTCGAGGGCCTGAGCAAGGGCGAGCTGCCGGGTCAGCTGTGCGTCTTCGCGCGCGAGGTGCTGCGGGCCGAGGCCACCCAGCCGCTCGGCCACTACGACGTCGTGCACTCCCACTACTGGCTGTCCGGACAGGTCGGCGCGCTGGCGCGCGACCGCTGGGGCGTTCCCCTCGTGCACTCGATGCACACGATGGCCAAGGTCAAGAACGCCGCGCTCGCCGAGGGCGACACCCCCGAGCCGATGGCGCGCATCATCGGCGAGGAGCAGGTGGTCGAGGCCGCCGACATGCTCATCGCCAACACCGACCTCGAGGCCCAGCAGCTGGTGAGCCTGTACGACGCCGAACCGGCTCGGGTCGAGGTGGTGCACCCCGGGGTCGACCTCGACGTCTTCCGGCCCTACGACCAGGCCACCGTCCGCGCCGAGCTCGGTCTCCCGCGCGACGCCGCCGTGCTGCTCTTCGCCGGCCGGATCCAGCCGCTCAAGGCCCCCGACGTGCTCCTGCGCGCGGTCGCCGAGCTGCTCGTCCAGCAGCCGGAGCTCCGGTCGCGGCTGGTCGTGCCGATCGTCGGCGGACCGTCCGGCTCCGGCCTCGAGCACCCGGAGTCCCTGGCGCAGCTCTCCTCCCACCTCGGCCTCGACGACGTGGTGCGCTTCGTGCCGCCCGTCGCCCAGGCCGAGCTCGCCCGGTGGTGCTCGGCCGCGACGCTGGTCGCCGTACCGTCGTACAACGAGTCCTTCGGCCTGGTCGCCGCCGAGGCCCAGGCGACCGGCACTCCCGTCGTCGCCGCCGCGGTCGGCGGCCTCACCACCGTCGTCCGCGACGGCTACAGCGGCCTGCTCGTCGACGGCCACGAGCCCCGCGCCTGGGCCGACGCGCTGCGCCGGGTCGTCCAGGACGACGCACTCCGGCTGCGCCTCGAGGGTGGCGCGCTGGAGCAGGCACGACGCTTCTCGTGGGAGCGCACCGCCGAGCGCACCCTCGCCGTCTACCGGCGCGCGCACGCCGAGATGGCACAGTCCCTCGCATGAGTGACGACCCCCGCCAGGTGATCCGCGACCACCTCGAGTCCGCCGAGGTGGAGTACGACGAGGTCTCCGAGGGGGTCTTCTCGTTCTCGCTGCCCGGGGAGAAGAAGCTGCAGACGGCGGTCCGTCTCGACGTCGGCTCGCACGCGCTGGGGGTGCACGCCTTCGTCTGCCGCAAGCCCGACGAGGAGCACGAGCGGGTCTACCGCTGGCTGCTGGAGCGCAACCTCAAGATGTACGGCGTCGCGTTCGCCGTCGACCGGCTCGGCGACATCTACCTCGACGGCCGGCTGCCGCTCGCCGCCGTCACGTCGGACGAGCTCGACCGGCTGCTCGGCTCGGTGCTGACCTACGCCGACGAGTCGTTCAACACTATCCTCGAGCTCGGCTTCGCCAGCTCGATCCGCAAGGAGTGGGAGTGGCGCAAGCTGCGCGGCGAGCCGACGGCCAACCTGGAGGCGTTCCGCGGCTGGCTGGAGGACTCACCAGGAGACCAGGACGGCGACCAGCGCGAGTAGCGCCGGCACCGCCTGGACGACCAGGATCCGCCTGCTGACCGTCACCGCGCCGTATACGCCCGCCACGATCACGCAGGCGAGGAAGAACACCGCGACGTCGAGCTCCTGGGTCGCCAGCGCCCACACGAGGCCCGCGACCAGGAAGCCGTTGTAGAGGCCCTGGTTGGCCGCCAGGACCTTGCTCGCGTCGGCGAACTCCGCGGTGTTGCCGAAGGTCTTGCGGCCGAGGGGCTTGGTCCAGAGGAACATCTCGAGGACCAGGAAGTAGAGGTGCAGCGCGGCCACGAGGCCGACCAGGATGCTGGCGAGGATGCTCACGCGAGCAGCATGGCAGCCTCAGGCGGGCGGCGAGACCTCTTGAGCGACCGTCTTGGGCTTGCGTCGCGCGACGGCCACGCCGACCAGGGCGAGCACGCCACCGACGTACGCCATCGCGGGCGGCGCCTCGTCGAGGAAGACCAGGCCCATCACGATCGTGATCGGCGGGACCAGGTAGGTCGTGATCGCGAGGCTGCTGGCGCTCATGTGCTGGAGGGCGTAGGCGTACGTCGTGAACGCGATTGCCGTCGGGAAGACCCCGAGGTAGACGACCCAGAGCACCGACGACGTCGGTGCGTCGCGTGTCTGCTCGACCAGCTGTCCCACGAACGGAAGGCACGCGATCGCGCCGATCGTGCACGCCAGCCAGGTCACGTGGATGGCCGGGAGCCTGGCGACGAGCGGCTTCTGCAGGATCAGGCTGATCGAGTAGACGACCGCCGAGACCAGGCAGAGCAGGACGCCGATCACGTCGTGGTCGCTGGACTCCGACGACGACATGCTGATCAGGCCGACGCCGGTGAACGCGAGCGCGAGGCCGAGGCCGATGTAGACGGTGAACCTCTCGTTGAGGAAGACCGCGGCCAGCACCGCGACCAGCACCGGGGAGACCTGGATCAGCATCGCGGCCGTGCCGGCATCGACGCGGCGCTCGCCGGCGTTGAGGGCGATGTTGTAGACGCCGAACCACAGCACGCCGATCGTGACGAGCGAGACCCACTGCCGCCCGGTCGGGCGCGGGAGGCCCTGGCTAGCCAGCGCGACGACACCGAGGCAGAGCGCGCCGACCAGGGTCCGGCCCAGCGAGAGCGCGCCCGGCGAGAAGTCCTCGCCGAGGTGGCGGATGGCGACGAACGCCGACGCCCAGAACACCAGCGTGATCGCGACGGCCGTCACCGGCAACCAGGCGGCGGTGGTGTCGGTCGCCGGAGTGGTCGGGGGCGTCGCGGTGCTCGTCACCGACCCAGACTAGGGACGCCCACCGACGAGCGGCACGCGGTTTTCGGACGTGGTTGGGCGATCGGCTGCCAGAAAGCTCAGAGGTCGAGCTTGTAGCCCAGCCCGCGCACGGTGACGAGGTACTTCGGCTCGCCCGGGTCCGGCTCGATCTTGGCGCGGAGCCGCTTCACGTGGACGTCGAGCGTCTTGGTGTCGCCGACGTAGTCGGAGCCCCACACCCGGTCGATCAGCTGACCCCGGGTGAGCACCCGGCCCGGGTTGCGCAGGAACATCTCCAGCAGCTCGAACTCCTTGAGCGGCAGCCGCTGCGCCGAGCCGTCGACCGTCACCACGTGGCGCTCGACGTCCATCCGCACCGGGCCGGCCTCGAGGGTGGCGGGCGCCAGGTCGGGCTCCTGCCCACGCCTCAGTACGGCGCGGATGCGCGCCACCAGCTCACGCGGCGAGTAGGGCTTGGTGACGTAGTCGTCAGCGCCGAGCTCGAGCCCCACGACCTTGTCGACCTCGTCGTCCTTGGCGCTCACCATGATCACCGGCACGCTCGACGTCTGCCGGATCTGGCGGCACACCTCGGTGCCGGGGATGCCGGGCAGCATCAGGTCGAGAAGCACGATGTCGGCCCCGTTGCGGTCGAACTCGGTCAGGGCGGCGTTGCCGTCCGCCGCGATCGCGACCTCGAAGCCTTCCTTGCGCAGCATGTACGCGAGCGCCTCGCTGTAGCTCTCTTCGTCCTCAACGACGAGTACGCGAGTCACCGGTCTGCCTCCTGGCTCTCCCTGGCGGAGATGTAGCGGGGGAGAGTCAAGGTGAACGTAGACCCTTGACCCTCGACTGACCACACATTGACGTCGCCACCGTGCGAGGCGGCCACGTGTTTGACGATGGACAGGCCGAGTCCGGTGCCACCGGTGGAACGGTGCCGGGCCGGGTCGACCCGGTAGAAACGCTCGAAGATGCGGTCGATCTCCTCGGTCGGGATGCCGATGCCCTGGTCGACCACGGAGATCGACACGTTGTGGTCGTCGACCTTCGTGGAGACCAGCACGGTCGACCCCGTCTCGGAGTAGGACACCGCGTTGGCGACCAGGTTGGAGATCGCCGCCGTGAGCTGCTCGCTGTTGCCCAGCACCTCGACGCCCTTGACCCCGCTGGTGACGACGGCGATGTGCTTGGACACCGCGTCGATCGCGCTGGTGTCGACGGCGATGTCGATCGCGCCGTCGATGGGGACCGGGACCGGTGCCTCCAGCGGGTCGTCGCCCTGCAGCCGGGACAGCTCGATGACCTGCTGCACGAGCCGCGACAGGCGCTCGCTCTCGATCAGCATCCGGTCGGAGAAGCGCTTGACCGACTCGGGGTCGTCGGCGGCCTCGTGCACGGCCTCGGCCAGCAGCCGGATGGCCCCGACCGGGGTCTTCAGCTCGTGGCTGACGTTGCCCACGAAGTCGCGGCGCACGGCCTCGACCCGGCGCTCCCGGGTGCGGTCCTCGACCAGCGCGAGGACCAGGCGCGCGCCGAGGGGCGCCACCCGAGCCGTGACGTGCCGCGACGGCATGCCGGGCCGGACCATGACCAGCTCGGTCTCGCGGATCTGTCCGTCACGCCGGACCTGCTGGACCATCGTCGCGAGCTCGGCGGAGACCAGCTCCTGCCCGCGGACCAGACCCATCGCGTACGCCGGCGCCGAGGCCTTGAGGACCGTGTCGCTGTCGTCGACGACGACCGCGCTGCTCTTGAGGACCGAGAGGACGGTGGCCACCCCGGCGGGCACGACGGGCTCCTCGGTCGCGACCGACGCGTTGTGCTGCTGGCGGTCGCTGACGTGCCACGCGAGCACCGCGCCGCCGGCGACGACGGCGCCGATGATCGCGGCGATAAACGCCTGCGTCGTCGCATCCACACATGAATCGTACGAGGGAATTCAGCGGGAGTTCGCCGAGGAGGCCTGGGCTTCCGAACGTTCACCCGTCGTTCACGTCACAACCCCGGCTGGACATCTACCATGCCTAGGGTCTGTGCCATGCGAGAGGCATTCCACGAACAGCTCGACGGCATCTTCCACGACCTCGCCGCCATCTGCGGCAACGTCGAGATCGCCGTACGGCTTGCGACCGAAGCACTGCTCACCGGCGACGCCGAGATCGCCGAGAAGGTGATCAGCGCGGACGTCGAGATCGACCGCTCGCGGGAGCGGGTGGAGGACTCGGCGTTCCTGCTGCTGTCGCTCCAGCAGCCGGTCGCCAGCGACCTGCGCACCGTCGTCGCCGCGCTGCGGATGGTGAGCGAGCTCGAGCGGATGGGTGACCTGTCCGTGCACGTCGCGAAGATCGCGCGGCTGCGCGTCCCCAACCTGGCCGTCCCGGCCGCCGTGCGGCCGATCATCGAGCGGATGGCGCTGGTCGCCGAGGACATGGTCACCCGGGTCTCCACGATCATCACCGAACGCAACGTCGAGGACGCCCTCGCGCTGGTCAGCGCGGACGAGGAGATGGACCAGCTGCGCCGCGCGAGCTTCGCCGAGCTGCTCTCCACGGACTGGAGCCACGGCGTCGAGGCGGCCGTGGACGTCGCCCTGCTGGGCCGGTACTACGAGCGGATCGCCGACCACGCCGTCTCCGTCGCCAACCGGGTGATCTTCGTCGTCACCGGCGAGAACCCGAGCTCGGTCGACGCGTAGCGGAGGCGCGTCAGCGGATCCGCTGATGGTGGTCGAGCAAGCGCTCTGACTGAGCCTGCGAAGTCAGAAGGCGCGTGTCGAGACCGAGTCGCTCGCTCAGCGGATTTCGACCCGCCCGTCGCGACCTCGTTCCTCGGTCACGGGGCTTGCTCAATCTCCCTGAGCCCACGGCGTGCGCGACTTCGTCGCGCACGCCTGCTCAGCGACCCTGGTTGGCGACCGCGGCCGCAGCGGCGGCCGCAGCCTCGGGGTCCAGGTAGGTGCCGCCGGCGACGGTGGGCTTCAGGGACTCGTCGAGCTCGTAGACCAGCGGCATGCCGGTGGGGATGTTGAGCCCGGCGATGTCCTCGTCGCTGATCCCGTCGAGGTGCTTCACCAGCGCCCTCAGGCTGTTGCCGTGGGCGGCGACCAGGACCGTCTTGCCGGCCTGCAGGTCGGGGACGATCGCGGACTCCCAGTAGGGGAGGAACCTGACGATGACGTCCTTGAGGCATTCGGTGCGGGGCAGGTCGTCGCCGAGGTCGGCGTACTGCGGCTCCCGGGCCTGGGAGAACTCGCTGTCGTCGTCGAGCGGCGGCGGGGGGACGTCGAACGAGCGGCGCCAGAGCATGAACTGCTCCTCGCCGTACGCGTCCAGGGTCTCCTTCTTGTTCTTGCCCTGCAGCGCGCCGTAGTGGCGCTCGTTGAGGCGCCAGGAGCGCTTGACCGGGATCCAGTGCCGGTCGGCGACGTCGAGCGCCGTCGCGGCGGTGTTGATCGCCCGGCGGAGCAGGGACGTGTGGACCACGTCGGGGAGGACGCCGGCGTCGCGGAGGAGCTCGCCGGCCCGGATGCCCTCGGCCCGGCCCTTGTCGTTGAGCGGGACGTCGACCCACCCGGTGAAGAGGTTCTTGGCGTTCCACTCGCTCTCGCCGTGGCGGAGCAGGACCAGCGTGTACGTCATCAGTGCTCAGCCACCGGTGCTTCGGGCTTGCACTCGTCGGGAGGAGTGCCTGTCTCGGCCGTGGCGTCGAGACCGGTGTACTCGTAGCAGTCCTTGACGGTGGGGACGTCCAGCTTCGCGGTGCTGCCGTCGCCGAAGGTGAACTCGAGCGACACGAAGTCGCCGGTCGCGAAGTCGCCCGTGATGGTCACCGAGGTGTCTGAGTCGGCCAGGTTGACCAGTCCGCCGGCCGGGATCTCGATCGGGTCGAAGTCGCCGATCGTGAGCGCGCTGTCGTCGCCCGTGCCGGCGATCGTGTCGACCGTCGCCGTCTTGTCCGTCTCGTTGTTGGAGAACGACGCGATCAGCGTGCCGGAGCCGTCCACGGCGCTGACGACCACGGCCCCGAGCACGTCCACCTTGGTGTCATGGTCGTTGGTACCGGTGCCCGGCGTGTACGGCCGGTCGGTCGCGTAGTCGAAGCCGCAGGAGGTCAGCACCGGGGCGGCGAGCAGGAGCGCTCCCGCGGCGGCGAGCAGGCGAGCGGAACGGCGAAGCTGCATCTTCAGAGCCTTCACGTGGGGCGACGACGGGTGCGGGCTCAGCCTAGCGGTCCGGCCGGGCCGGGTCGGACGCCCCTACTGCCTGAGACCGACCGCGTTCCCGACCAGCAGCAGCGCGACGAGGGCGAGCGCCGTCCAGACGAGCGCGACGAGGAGCAGCCGGGTCGCGCCGATCTTGAGGGCGAGCCGCAGCGGCAGGTGGCGGAAGCCGTTCTCGTGGTCCGCCACCAGCCCGGGCAGGGCGCACAGGACGTGCACCCCGACGCCCAGCGCGGCCGCCAGCACCACCATCGCGACCTGGGGCGGGTTGCCGGTCGTCTGACCGCCCCAGCCGCCGTACGAGAGGAACGCGGGATAGAGCGAGTACGCCGCCGCCCAGGTCAGCCACGAGAACAGGCCGTTGCGCAGCAGGATGTTGCCGACCAGGCCGATGCCGAGCGAGACGAGGTAGATGCAGCCGGCGGTGACGCCGTTGGAGACCGCCAAGGGGACGACCAGCAGCACACCGCACCCCCAGGCGAACCAGGCGGTGCCGGGGTCGAGGTAGCCGTCGGCGAGGGGCTTCCCGCTGGGGAGGCGCTTGGCGTCCCGGACGCGGTCGACGAGGTCGTTGTGCCAGCCCAGCACGGCCTGGCCCACCAGCACCGTCGCCAGCACGAGCCCGACCTCGCGGCCCGGCCTGCCGGAGATCGCGGCGGCGATCGCCATCCCGGCCGCGGTGAGCGCGGCCACGCGGGGGTGGGCGGCGCGGAGCAGCAGGACCGGCGTGGTGTGCGCGAGCGTACGGCGCCGCTCCCGGGTGGGCGCGCTCACCGTTGGTGGGGCCTCGGCGGGGTCGTCGGGGACGGTGGTGGTGGCCGTGGAACCGGTTCCGGCGGGCGCTGGCTCGGCCGGTTCCGTCCTCCGTCGAAGCAGGCGGGGCGACATACCCCGCAGTATCGACCAGCGGCCCCGCAGGTATGCCTGTTCGGGCTTCACAACTGCACGCGAACCCGTCCACGAGGGGCCGGCCACCACACCCGATGCGGTTCTGTCAAGCCCCGATTGTGCCCCTGACCTGCGCAAACGATGAAGAGGTCTCAGGGATGGCGTGTTAGAATCGTTACCTAGGAAGGGGTACTTCACATATGACTTTCACCGTCGGCGAAACGGTTGTTTACCCGAATCACGGGGCCGCGATCATCGAGGACATCGAGATGCGGACCATCAAGGGAGAGGACCGGGAGTACCTCGTACTCCGGATCGTCGCCCAGCAGGACCTGGTCGTGCGAGTGCCCGCTTGCAACCTGGACCTGGTCGGGGTCCGCGACGTCGTGGACAAGGAGGGTCTCGACCGCGTGTTCGACATCCTCCGGGCCGCCCACGTCGAGGAGCCGACCAACTGGTCGCGCCGCTACAAGGCCAACCTCGAGAAGCTGCACAGCGGCGACGTGATGAAGGTGTCCGAGGTCGTCCGCGACCTGTGGCGCCGGGAGCGCGACCGCGGCCTGTCGGCCGGGGAGAAGCGCATGCTCGCCAAGGCCCGTCAGATCCTGGTGTCGGAGCTCGCGCTCGCCGAGCACACCAACGAGGACAAGGCCGAGGCGCTGCTCGACGAGGTCCTCGCCTCCTGAGCACTGTTCGACGTTGATTGTCAGCAAGGCCCCCGGTTCGCCGGGGGCCTTGCTGCGTCCGTAAGGGGCTTAGGGTCGACGGCGTGTACGACGACGACGAGCTCCTGGCGCTGGGCACGGTCCTGGACGACGACCGCGGGAGCCTGCCGTACGCGCTGATCCACGGTGAGTCGCTCGTCGCCGCGGCCGCCTGGGCGCTCGGGGAGGCGGGGGTCACCACCGTCGACCTCGGGACGGCGTGGGAGGGGCTGGTCGACTCCGAGGAGCCGTTCGTCCTCCACGACCCGCTGTGCCCGATGACGCCGCCGGCGTTCATCGCCGAGTGCCTCGCCCGGGCCGTGGACCGCGGGTGCGTCGTGGTCGGGGTCCGGCCGGTGACCGACACCGTCAAGGTGGTGACGGACGGCGTCGTCGGGGAGACCGTCGACCGTGGCGGGCTGGTCACCGTGGCGTCGCCGATCGTGCTGCCCGCCACCGTCGTGGCCTCGCTGCAGCGCCTGCCGAGCACCGACTTCGCCGAGCTCGCCGGCGAGCTGGGCCGCCGCTACCCGGTCGAGCTGGTCGAGGCGCCGCCCGAGGCCCGCCGGGTCGGGTCGGTCGACGACCTGCGGCTCCTCGAGGCGCTGACCGCCGGTGGCTAGCCACTAGGTTCGCCTCGTGACCGAGAAGTCGATGCGCGAGCGGATGGCGGCCGGCGAGAGCTACCGCCCCGACGACCCCGACCTGGACGCCGACATGCGGCGGGCCCGGTCCCGGTCGTTCCGGATCAACCAGACGGACCCGGCGGACGTGGACACGCTCCGCGAGCTCTTCACCGAGCTCCTGGGCGAGTACGGCGAGGGCGCGGACATCCGGCCGCCGTTCCAGTGCGACTACGGGCACCACACGCGCTTCGGCGCGCGCTCGTTCGCGAACTTCGGCCTCGTCGTCCTCGACGTCGCCCCGGTGACCGTCGGCGAGGACGTCCAGATCGGGCCGAACGTCCAGCTCCTGACCGCCATCCACCCGCTGGAGAGCGGCCCGCGCCGCGACAAGTGGGAGTCGGCCGCGCCGATCACGATCGGCGACAACGTGTGGCTCGGCGGCGGGGTGATCGTGCTCCCGGGCGTCACCATCGGTGCCGACACCGTCGTGGGTGCGGGGTCGGTGGTCACCCGCGACCTGCCCGCCGGGGTCGTCGCGATCGGGTCCCCGGCCCGGGTCGTCCGCGAGCTCTGAGCCTCACGCCAGGCGCAGGGCGGTCGCCAGGTCCTCGGGGAAGGTGATCTTCAGGTTGGCCGGCGCGCCGGGCACGGCGGCCACGGGCAGGTCGGAGTAGCGCGACCAGCAGGCCGCGGTGTCGGTGCCCTCGAAGCCGTCGGCCGCCGCCGAGGTGTACGCCGCCAGCAGGGTGGCGGCCCGGAACGCCTGAGGGGTCTGGACGCCGTCGAGCTCCGGCGGCAGGACGCGGCCGTCGCGGGCCAGCAGTCCCGGCAGCCGGACGACGGGGATGGCGCCGCCGTGGTCCCGGGCGGCCGCGATCGTCGCCGCGAAGAGCGCCGACCCCGCGAGCGGCCGGGCGCCGTCGTGGATGGCGATCACGTCGACCTCGCCCGTGTCGATCAGCGGCTGGAGCGCGCGCAGGGCGGCCCACTCCGACGCGTGCCGGCTGGCGCCGCCCTCGACCACGCCGACCTCGGCGCCGCCGAGGTGGGGCTGCAGGGCGGCGGCCACCACGTCCTGCTCCCCGCCGCGCACCACCACGAGGACCCGGCGTACGTCGTCGAGGGCGGTGGCGTCGCGCACCGACCAGGCGAGCACCGCCCGGTCGCCCAGGGGCAGCAGCACCTTGTTGGAGCCGGCTCCGACACGGGAGCCGGTCCCGGCGGCGAGGATCACGACGGCGGCTGGCACCCGCAGAGTCTAGGGAGTGTTTTCACGGCTGTTACATGGCGAAACAGGTGCTTGACGCACCGCCCCTACGTTCGGGGGACCAGGAAGGGGCCCTCGGATGACGCCTGTCGCCGACCAGCGCGCGGAGGAGTGGCAGCCCGTGTGCCGCATCGTCGAGCTCGCCGTGGAGCGTGGTGCGACAGCGCTGGTGCACGGCCAGGCGATCGCGATCTTCCGGACCCAGGACGACCAGGTCTACGCGCTCGGCAACCACGACCCGTTCGCGAAGGCCTCCGTGCTCGCCAAGGGCATCGTCGGCACCCGCGAGGGGGTGCCGTTCGTCGCGTCGCCGTCGCACAAGCACGCCTTCGACCTGCGCAGCGGCCGCTGCCTCGACGACCACCACGTCTCCGTCCCGGCGTACGACGTCCGCGTGGTCGAGGGCGTCGTGCTGGTCGGCCAGCGGAAGGTCGATGCGGCCTAGTAGACGAGCGCCGTCGCGATCGCGGCGACGCCCTCGCCGCGGCCGGTGAGCCCGAGCCCGTCGGTGGTGGTGGCCGAGACCGAGACCGGCGCGCCGACCGCGGCCGACAGCACGGCCTCCGCCTCACCCCGGCGCGGGCCGAGCCGCGGGCGGTTGCCGATCACCTGGATCGCGACGTTGCCGACCTCGAAGCCCGCCGCCCGCACCCGGGCTGCGGTCTCGGTCAGCAGGGCCGCACCGGACGCACCGGCCCACTGCGGCTCCGCCGTACCGAAGTGGGAGCCGAGGTCGCCCAGACCGGCCGCCGAGAGCAGCGCGTCGCACGCGGCGTGCGCGGCCACGTCGGCGTCCGAGTGGCCTTCGAGGCCCTGCGGCTCGTCGGGCCAGGCGAGGCCGGCGAGGTGCAGAGGGGCGCCGTCGACGAGCCGGTGGACGTCGGTGCCGGTGCCGACGCGGGGGAGTTGGGCCACACGACGATCATGCCCGAGAACCTCTAGGACAGAATCACCTGTGTGAGGACCTCGTGGGGCAGGTGGTCGGCGGCCGGGCTGGTCGCCGGCTTCGCCGGGCTCGCCGCGAGCTACTTCGTGGCGATGGTGCTGACCACGCGGGACTCGCCGGTGACGGCGGTGGCCGAGCTGGTGACGCGGCTGACCCCCGGGCCGTTGGTCGAGCGCGCGATCCGGATCCTCGGCCGGCACGACAAGCAGTTCCTGCTGCTGGTGATCCTGGTGCTCTCCGCGCTGCTCTTCGCCTGGGCCGGCCGCCTGGCCCGGCGCTCCTGGTGGGCGCCGACGATCGTCTTCGCGGTGCTCGCCCTCCTCGGCGGCGTCGCCGTCTCGCGGCAGCGCGGCTCCGGCGCCATCGACATCCTGCCGATCGCGGTGGGGTTCGCGACCTGGGTGGTCTGCCTGTCGCTGCTCACCGAGCCGTTGCACCGGCACGAGCGGGTGCTGGCCGAGAGCCCGCCGCAGGTGCCGGACGAGCCGCACCCGTCGGACCACACGCGGCGCACCTTCCTGCTGCGCGCCGGCATCATCGTCGCGGGCGCCACCGTCGCCGGCACCGTGGGCCGGGTGGTGGGCCGCGGCCGCCGGCACGTGGAGGAGGCCCGGCGGCTGCTCCGGCTGCCGGGGGTGACCGCGCCGCAGGTGCCCCCCGGCGTCCGGGTCGGGCTGGACGGGCTGACGCCGTGGGGGACCGCGGCGCGCGACTTCTACCGGATCGACACGGCGTTCGTGGTGCCGACGATCGAGCCGTCCGACTGGCAGCTGCGGATCCACGGGATGGTCGACCGCGAGGTGGTGGTGACCTACCAGCAGCTGATCGACCGGCAGGTGACCCAGGCCTGGATGACGCTCAACTGCGTGTCGAACCCGGTCGGCGGCGAGCTGATCGGCAACGCGTGGTGGAGCGGGGTCCGGATCGCGGACCTGCTCCTCGAGGCCGGGGTCCAGCCGGACGCCGACGCGGTGCTGCAGACCTCCGACGACGGCTGGACGTGCGGTACGCCGCTGGCCGCGCTGACCGACGACCGCAACGCGATGCTGGCGTTCGCGATGAACGGCCGGCCGCTGCCGATCGAGCACGGCTTCCCGGTGCGCACGGTCGTGCCGGGCCTCTACGGCTACGTGTCGGCGTGCAAGTGGGTCGTGGAGATGAAGGTGACCCGCTTCACCGACATCGAGGCGTTCTGGACCAAGAAGGGCTGGTCCGAGCTCGGTCCGGTCAAGATGTCGTCGCGCATCGACGTCCCCGACGACGGGGGCAAGGTCCTCGCCTCCGGTGGCCGGGTCGGCGGCATGGCCTGGTCGCAGCACACCGGCATCTCCGCGGTGGAGATCTCGGTCGACGACGGGCCTTGGCAGCCGGCCGAGATCGGCCGGGTGCCCAGCACCGACACCTGGGTGCAGTGGTCGGCC
Source organism: Nocardioides conyzicola (assembly GCF_039543825.1). NCBI lineage: Bacteria > Bacillati > Actinomycetota > Actinomycetes > Propionibacteriales > Nocardioidaceae > Nocardioides > Nocardioides conyzicola. The sequence goes on from NZ_BAABKM010000002.1 coordinate 2,431,164, forward strand.
ACGATCGACGTCGAGCCCGGCGACCACACCCTCGCCGTACGCGCGACCGATGCCGACGGCAAGGTCCAGACCGGCGAGGAGCAGGACGTGCTGCCCGACGGAGCGACCGGCTGGCACACGAGGAGCTTCGAGGCGACGGAGACGGTGGATGAGTGACTTCGGTGGGCGCACCGGCCTGGCGCTGGTGATCGGCGGCAGCGGCGGGCTCGGGCTCGCGATCACCCGGATGCTGGCGAGCCGCGGCTCCGACGTCGCGGTGACCTACCGGTCCCGCCCGGAGGCGGCCGAGGCCGTCGTCGAGGCGAGCCGCGAGTGGGGCGGCCACGCGTCGGCGTACGCGCTGGACCTGGGGTCGCCGACCGTCGCCGCCGACGCCGCGCGGGTCGTCGAGGAGGCGGCCACCGTCCGCGGCGGCCTCCACACGCTCGTGTACGCCGCCGGCCCGCACGTCCCGATGACCCACCTCTCGGGCGTGGAGCCGTCGGCGATGGCGACCCAGCTCGCCGTCGACGCCGCCGGCTTCTTCGCCGTCGTCTCGCCCGCCCTGCCCCACCTGCGCGCCAGCGAGGGGTCGATCGTGGCGGTGACCACGGCCGCGACCAGCCGGTTCCCCGTCCGCGACGGGCTCTCGTCGGCGCCCAAGGCGGCGGTCGAGGCGATGGTGCGGGCGCTGGCGGCCGAGGAGGGCAGGTACGGCGTACGCGTGAACGCCGTCGGGCCCGGCATGCTCACCGACGGGATGGCCGCGCGCCTGATCGACTCCGGTGAGCTCTCGGAGGAGGCGCTGGCCGTCACCCGGCGCAACATCCCGATGCGCCGGTTCGGCACCGCGCACGACGTCGCCGAGGCGGTCTGCTTCCTGGCCTCCGACCGGGCCGGGTTCGTCTCCGGCCAGAAGCTCGACGTGGACGGCGGCTACGGCGTCTGAGAGTTTTGTCGGCTGGCCGACGAAACTCACGCTTGGACGATGAAACTTTGTCGTCCAGGCATGAGTTTCATCGGCCGACCGATGAAACTCCGCGATGCGGGACGAACCCGCCGACATCTCTAGACTGGGCGGGTGACGTTCAGGCTCTATGACACGGCGACCCGCGAGGTCCGTGACTTCGTTCCCCTCCAGGAGGGGAAGGCGGGTCTCTACGTGTGTGGTCTGACCGTGCAGTCCGAGCCGCACGTCGGGCACGTCCGCTCGGGCGTCAACTTCGACGTGCTCCAGCGCTGGCTGCGCCACCTCGGGTACGACGTGAGCTTCATCCGCAACGTCACCGACATCGACGACAAGATCCTCGCCAAGGCCGAGGCGCTGGGCCGCCCCTGGTACGCCCACGCCGCGGCCATGAAGCGCGAGCTCGACAAGGCGTACGCCGCGCTCAACGTCGCGCCGCCGACGTACGAGCCGGCCGCGACCGGCCACGTCCCCGAGATGATCGAGATCATCGAGCGGCTGATCGCCCTCGACCACGCCTACGCCCCCGAGGACGGCACCGGCGACGTCTACTTCGACGTGCGCTCGTGGCCGCAGTACGGCGAGCTCACGCACCAGAGGATCGACGACATGGAGGCCGCCGGCGACGCCGACCCGCGCGGCAAGCGCGACCCGCGCGACTTCGCGCTGTGGAAGGGCTGGAAGAAGGACTCCGAGCCCGAGACCGCGTCCTGGCCGAGCCCGTGGGGCCGCGGCCGTCCCGGCTGGCACATCGAGTGCTCGGCGATGGCGGGCAAGTACCTCGGTCCGGCGTTCGACATCCACGGCGGCGGCGTCGACCTGCGCTTCCCCCACCACGAGAACGAGCAGGCCCAGTCGCGAGCGGCCGGGCACCCGTTCGCGTCGTACTGGATGCACAACGCCTGGATCACCACCGCCGGCGAGAAGATGAGCAAGTCGCTCGGCAACTCGCTGACGATCCCGGCGGTGCTGGAGACCTACCGCGGCATCGAGCTGCGCTACTACCTGGTCGCCGCGCACTACCGCAGCCACGTCGAGTTCAGCTTCGAGGCGCTCGACGAGGCGGCGGTCGGCTTCCGGCGGATCGAGAACTTCCTCGAGCGCACCGCGGTCACCGTGCCCGGCGAGCTCCCGCAGACCTTCACCGACGCGATGAACGACGACCTGGGCACCCCGGCCGCCGTCGCCGTCCTCTACGACGCCGTGCGCGAGGGCAACCGCCTGCTCGACGGCGGCGACGCCGCGCAGGCGCAGGTCCGGGCCGGGAGCGTCCTCGCGATGCTCGACGTGCTCGGGCTCAACCCGGCCGACCCCGCGTGGGGGACCGCCTCGGGTGACGACCAGCAGCTCACCGAGGCCGTGGACGTGCTCGTCCGCGGCCTGCTCGACCGACGAGCACAGGCGCGCGCGGACAAGGACTTCGCCGCCGCCGACGCGATCCGCGACCAGATCAAGGCCGCCGGCATCGCCATCACGGACACCCCCGACGGCCCGACGTGGTCACTGGAAGCAGGAACCAAGTAATGCCTGGCAACTCACAGCGCAAGGGCGCCATCAAGAAGAGCGGCAAGGGCAACCCCACCGCCGGCTCGGGCGGTCGCGTCAAGCGCGGCCTCGAGGGTCGCGGACCGACGCCGAAGGCGAAGGACCGCGAGTACCACAAGGCCCACAAGGCGGCCAACAAGGTCGACAAGTCCGCCGCGGCCCGGCCGAAGCGGCGGCGTACCGGCAGCACCGACGCCGAGTGGATCGCCGGCCGCAACTCCGTCGTCGAGGCGCTGCGCGAGGGCGTGCCGGTCAACGGCGTGTACGTCGCCGAGGGCGCCGAGCGCGACGGCCGCCTGCGCGAGGCCTTCGCCATCGCCGCCGACCGCGGCATCAGCATCCTCGAGGTGACCCGCAACGAGCTCGACCGGATGACGTCCGGTGCGGTCCACCAGGGTCTCGCCGCCCGGATCCCGTCGTACGAGTACGCCCACGCCGACGACCTCCTCGACGCGGCCGCCGCCAACGGCGAGGACCCGCTGATCGTGGTCCTCGACTCGGTCACCGACCCGCGCAACCTCGGCGCGATCGTCCGGAGCGCGGCCGGCTTCGGTGCGCACGGCGTCGTCATCCCCGAGCGCCGCGCCGCCGGCATGACCGCCTCGGCCTGGAAGACCAGCGCGGGTGCGGCCGCCCGCATCCCGGTCGCCCAGACCGTCAACCTGGTGCGCCAGCTCAAGGCCTACCAGGACGCGGGCTGCATGGTGGTCGGCCTGGCCGCCGACGGCGACGTCAGCCTGCCCGACCTGCAGCTGGCCGACGGCCCGCTGGTCGTCGTGGTCGGCTCGGAGGGCGGCGGCCTCGGCCGGCTCGTGGCGGAGACCTGCGACCAGCTCGTCTCGATCCCGATGGCCAACCAGCTGGAGTCCCTCAACGCGGGCGTCGCAGCGTCGGTCGTGCTCTACGCCATCTCCGAGGCGCGCCGCTGACGGTCCGACGCGCCGTCACGGTCCTGGCGTACGCCGGGGCCTGGCTGGTGTGCGCGGTCGCCGTCACGGCGACGCTCTTCTTCTCCAGCACGAGGTCGATCGAGCTGGCGAGCCACGACGCGATCGTGCGCCCGACGATGACCGGCGACGCCGTGGTGCTCACCGGCCCGGTGCTGCCCGACGTCCGCATGCCTGGCGTCGGTCCGATCGGCGTCGACATCCGGCTCGACAAGACCGACGCCGCCTCCACCGACGAGCTGGTCCGCCGCTACGGCTTCATCGCGGGCCAGCCGGACGGGCAGGTCGCCAAGGTCACCGACGTGGTCGAGGACATGCTCCTCGACGCCGCCCTCCGCGGCGCGGTCCTGGGGCTGGTCCCGATCGCGGTGTGGCTGCTGATCGGCCGTCGTCGCCGGCACGACCTGGTGGCACGGGCCGGCCTGCCCCAGGTGCTCATCGGTCTCGGCGCCGTGGTCGTGGTCGGGGTCTGCCTCTGGCAGCCGTGGACGAGCGACGAGGCCCCCGACGACGACGGCGACTGGGTGTCGCTCCAGGAGTTCCTCGGCCCCGAGGTGCCGCTGCCCGAGGGGCTCGAGCAGGTCGACGTCCGCGGCGACGTCACGACCTCCCAGACCCGTCGGCTGATCCAGAGCGCCGTCGACACCTACGACAAGAGCAAGGTCTTCTACGCGGGGGCCGCCCACGATGCCGCGTCGCTCGACGTGCGGGAGCCCGAGGAGGGCGAGACGGTCGTGGCGTTGGTGTCCGACCGGCACGACAACATCGGCATGGACCCGGTCGCGCGGGCGATCGCGGACGCGGCCGGTGCGACCGCGGTCTACGACGGTGGTGACGACACGTCCTCCGGCAAGACGTGGGAGGCGTTCTCCCTCGACTCCGTCTCGGAGGCCTTCGACGGGCTCGACCGCTGGGCGGTCGCCGGCAACCACGACCACGGCACGTTCGTGCACGACTACCTGGGCGACCACGGGTGGACGATGCTCGACGGTGAGGTGGTCCCGGGGCCGGGTGGGACGACGCTGCTCGGCGTCGACGACCCGCGCTCCAGCGGGCTCGGCTCGTGGCGCGACGAGTCGGGCCTGAGCTTCGCCGAGGTCGAGCAGCGGCTGGCCGACGCCGCCTGCGACAGCGACGTCCGGATCACCACGATGCTCGTCCACGACGCCAACCTCGGCCGCGAGGCGCTCGCGCGCGGTTGCGTCGACCTGGTCATCGGCGGCCACCTGCACGTGCGCTCCGGTCCGACCCGCGTCGACGCTCCCGACGGCGCGGTGGGCTACACCTACACGACCGGCACGACGGGCGGGGCGGCGTACGCCATCGCCGTCGGCAGCAAGCCGCGCCGGGCCGCCGACGTCAGCCTGGTGACCTATCGCGACGGCCGGCCCGCCGGCGTGCAGTGGGTGACGCTGCAGCCCAACGGCGTCTTCCAGGTCGGCGAGTACGTGCCGCTGCGCTACCCGGAGGCCGAGCCGGCCTCCTAGCCACGTCGGGAGTGGTGTGCGTCACCTCGGTGCGGGGTGGTCGTTGTCGACACGTGTCCCCACTCACTCGTTCGGCTCGGACCCTCTGCTGCATCGCCCTCGCGACGGCGCTCGCCGCCTGCGGCTCGAACCTCGATCCCCAGACGGTCGCGGACGCCGGAGGACCGGGCGGCACCGCCGGCGGTGCCGTGGTGCCCGGCGGGACGACCGCGCCCGACGGCAGCGTGCCCGCCGGTGGCGACGCCGGAGGCTCGACGTCTGCGGGCGGCGGCGCGGCCGGTGGCGGCGGTGGCACGGCCGCCGGTGGTGGTGGTGCGGCATCGGGAGGTGATGCGCCCCAGGGCAAGGGAGCGAACGCGGCGGCGGGTGCCGGCAAGGCCGCCAGCTGTGCCGGCTTCAAGAACCAGACCGGCATCACCGACAAGACGATCACGATCGGCAACGCCTCCGACATCAGCGGCCCGGTGCCGGGACTCTTCGAGTCGGCGCCGGAGGCGGTGCGCGCGTACGTCGCCTACTTCAACGCCACCAGCGACATCTGCGGCCGCAAGCTCGCGTTCGCGTCGTACGACAGCCGCACGGACGCGGCCGCCGACCAGCAGGCCTACTCGAAGGGCTGCGAGCAGGCCTTCGCCATGGTGGGCTCGATGTCCGGCTTCGACTCGGGTGGCGCGGCGACGGCCCAGTCGTGCGGGCTGCCCGACATCCGATCGGCCTCGGTGACAAGCGACCGGCAGGGCTGCACCACGTGCTTCGCGGCGCAGTCCGTGGACGCCCACGAGTTCCAGAACGCCGTGCCCGACTTCGTCAAGCAGACGTACGGCGACGCCGCGCAGCACGCCGCGATGCTCTACATCAACGCGGGCGCGGCCGCCGAGAACGGCAAGACGCAGGCGGCGGCGATGACCAAGCGCGGCATGAAGTTCGCCTACGTCCAGGGCATCGACATCTCGGAGTTCAACTACGCGCCGTACGTGCAGCAGATGAAGGACAAGGACGTCGAGTACGTCCAGTTCATCGGCGCCTACCAGCAGGCCGACCGGCTCGCGGAGGCCATGAAGCAGCAGGGCTTCAAGCCGAAGGTCTACATGCTCGACCCCACCGTCTACACGCCCGACTACGTCGAGGCCGGCGGCGACGCCGTCGAGGGCACCACGGTCTTCGCGAACTTCACGCCGTTCGAGGAGGCGGGGAGCAACAAGGAGGTGCAGCTCTACCTGAGCTGGCTGCAGCAGGTGAAGCCCGGTGCGACCCCCAGCTTCTTCGGCCTCTTCGCCTGGTCGGCCGCCCGGCTCTTCGCCGAGCGCGCGATCGCCCTGGGCGGCAAGCTCAGCCGGGCTGCGCTGGTCGGCGAGCTCAAGGGCGTCACCGGCTGGACCGCCAACGGCATGCACGCGCCGCAGAACGTCGGAGCCAAGCGAACCGGTCCCTGCTGGCGCTTCATCACGCTGCACGGCGGCAGGTGGTCGCCGGTCGGCGGGACCAAGTACCGGTGCAGCGGCACCACCACGGTCGGGTGAACGGTGAGCCCCGTCACCTTTGGCGCGACCCCTCGTTGTGGGGTGGAACACGTTCTTGTTTCGGTCTGTCTGAGTCCGGGAGGCTTGCGGTGACCAGGGTCCTGTCCCCACTGCGTACGGCGGCTGCGGCCGGCCTGTGCCTGACGGTGGCCGTCACGCTCGCCGCCTGCGGGTCGCAGCTCGAGCCCCAGACGGTCGCCCAGGTCAACGGCACAACGACCGGCGGCGGCGCCGCCGGCACTGCTCCCGACGGCACGACGACCGGTGGCGCCACGGGCGACACCGGTGCAGCCGGTGCGACGGGTGGCGGCGGCTCCGCTGCGGGTGGCGGGTCCGGTGCCGGCTCGACCGGTGGCGGCGGCGCGGCCGCAGGCGGCGCGGCCCAGGGCAAGGGGGCCAATGCGGCGGCAGGTGCCGGCAAGGCCGCCAGCTGCGACGGCTTCAAGAACCAGACCGGCATCACCGACAAGACGATCACGATCGCCAACGTCGCCGACATCTCCGGCCCGGTCCCGGGCATCTTCGAGTCGGCCCAGCAGGCGACCCGCGCCTACGCGGCGTACTTCAACTCGACCAACGACATCTGCGGCCGCAAGCTCGACGTGTCGCTGCTCGACAGTCGCGCGGACGCGGGCGCCGACCAGCAGGCCTACACCAAGGCCTGCGAGTCGTCGTTCGCGGCGGTCGGATCGATGGGGGCCTTCGACTCCGGCGGTGCCGCGACCGCCCAGTCCTGCGGCCTGCCGGACCTGCGCTCGACCACGACCACTCCAGAGCGACAGGCCTGCTCGACGTGCTTCGCGGCGCAGTCGGTCGACCCCGACCAGGTCGGCAGCGCGATGCCGCGCTACTTCCTGTCGAAGAACAAGGACGCGACCCAGCACGCCGCCGTGCTCTACATCAACGCCGGCGCCGCGTCGGTCAACGCCAGCCGCTTCCGCAACGCCTGGACCCGCGCGGGCTGGAAGATCGGCTACTTCCAGGGCATCGACGTGTCCGAGTTCAACTACGCGCCGTACGTCCAGCAGCTCAAGGACAAGGGCATCAAGCTCGTCAGCTACACGGGGCCCTACCAGAACACCGTCAAGCTCCTGCAGGCGATGAAGCAGCAGGGCTACCAGCCCGACGTGTTCATCCAGGACGCGACGATCTACGACCAGCGGTTCGTGGAGGAGGCGGGTGACGCGGCCGACGGTGTGTACGTCTACTCCTCCACCAAGCTCTTCGACGACTTCAGCGTCAAGGAGATGCAGCTCTACCGCTCCTGGCTCGACCAGGTGAAGCCCGGCGCGGTGCCCAACTACTTCGGCCTCTACGCGTGGTCGGCGGCTCGGCTCTTCGTCGAGCAGGCGACCCAGCTCGGCGGCAAGCTGACGCGGGCCTCGCTCGTCACGGCGCTCGAGGGCGTCAAGAACTGGACCGGCAACGGCCTCCACGTTCCCCAGCAGGTCGGCGCCAAGACCACCAGCAGCTGCGCGTCGATCATCCGGTACACCGGCGGCAAGTGGCGCCAGGTGTCCTCCGGCAACTTCATGTGCGGCCCGCTCCTCAACGGCGGATGAGCAGGAGCCACCGATGAGCACGATCATCTCCTTCACGATCCTCGGCCTCTTCACGGGCGCGGCGTACGCGATCGCGGCCTCCGGCCTGGTGCTGACCTACACGACGACGCGGGTCTTCAACATCGCGCACGGCGCGTTCGGCATGGTCATGGCCTTCACGTTCTGGGACTTCAGCCAGCGCCAGGGGATGCCGACCTGGCTCGCGCTGGTCCTGGTGCTCGGCGTGGTCGCCCCCGGCACCGGCTGGCTGGTCCAGCGGTTCGTCACCCGCGGCCTGGGTGAGGGCCCGGTCAGCGTCTCGCTCGTCGTGACGGTCGGCCTGTTCGTCGGCCTGATCGGCCTGGCGCAGTACATCTGGCCGCCCGAGCCGCGCACCCTGCCGCCGTTCCTGCCCGACAAGGGCGTCGAGATCGGCGACACCTACGTCACCGCGCACCAGATCATCACGATCGCGCTGTCCGTGGTCGTCGCGGGGATGCTCTACCTGCTGCTCAACCGCACCCGCATCGGCACCGCCATGCGGGCCTCGGTCGACAACCCTGTGCTGCTGCGGCTCTTCGGTGGCAACCCCGACCGGGTCGCGTCGTTGTCCTGGGCGATCGGCATCTCGCTCGCCGCCCTCGCCGGCATCCTGCTCACGCCGGTGATCGGCCTCTCCTACTACGACCTGACCCTGCTGGTCATCAACGCGTACGCCGCCGCGATGCTCGGCCGGCTGAAGAGCCTGCCGCTGACCTTCGTCGGCGCCATGGGCCTCGGCATCCTGCAGTCGTTCGCGGTCGCCTATCTGCCGACCGAGGGCTTCCTCTCCGGCATGCGGGCCGTGGTGCCCGCGCTCTTCCTCTTCGTCGTGATCATCCTGATGCCCCAGGCGCAGCTGCGGATCGGCCAGGTCAAGGGCATCGTGTCCGCCCCGCTGCCGTCGATGAGCCGCTCGCTGGTCTGCGGCGCCGGCCTGCTCGTCCTCGTCGCGCTGCTCGCGACCGGGATGTCGGACGCCAACCTGCTGCTGGTGGGCACGGCCGCGACGTACGCCATGGTGATGCTGTCGCTGGTCCTCCTCACCGGGTACGGCGGCCACGTCTCGCTCGCGCAGTTCACGTTCGCCGGCGTCGGCGCGCTCGCCTACGCGAAGCTCGACGAGCCCAACCTCTACGGGCTGCTGATGTCGGCGCTGATCGCCGCCGGTGTCGGCGCCCTGGTGGCGCTGCCGGTGCTGCGGCTGACCGGTCTCTACCTCGCGCTGTCGACGCTGGCCTTCGGCGTGCTGATGGACAAGCTGGTCTTCCAGGCCGACTTCGCGTTCGGCTTCAACGGCACCCTGCACGCCGAGCGGCTCTCGCTGCTGGGCACCTCGATCTCGTCGACCTCCGGCTACGTCGTGGTGATGGCGGCGTTCTTCGTGCTGATGGCGCTCGCGCTGCTCCTGCTGCGCCGCGGCGTCCTCGGCCGCCTGCTGATCGCGATGCGCGACAGCCCGGCCGCGTGCGGCACGCTCGGCCTGGACCTGCGCTGGTTCCGGGTGGGTCTCTTCGGCATCTCCGCCGGGATGGCCGGACTCGCCGGCGGGCTCTTCGCGGGGCTGCGCGGCACCATCGGCGCCGCCGACTTCCAGCTCTTCAACAGTCTGCCGCTGCTGCTCCTCGCCGTGGTCTGCGGGGTCACGTCGGTCAGCGGCGCCGCGCTCGGTGGCATCGGGCTGATGCTGCTGCCGGTGCTCCAGAGCTCGCGCCCGGAGCTGGCCGGCCTGGTGTTCGCGATCCTCGGCTTCGGCGCCGTCGCGCTCGGCCGCGACCCCAACGGTCTCGCCAACCTGTTCTTCGGCCTGGGCCGCCGGCTCGACCGGCGCTTCGGCGACGTCGTACGCCGGGCCGTGCCGGTGCTGCCGTTGCCGCGGAGCCGCGCCGACGACGCCACCGCGACCGACATCCCGCTCAAGGAAGACCTGCAGGAGGTGGGCGTCCATGTCACTGCTCGAGGTTGACGACGTCGTCGTCCAGTTCGGCGGGGTGACCGCGGTCGACCACGCGAGCTTCGTCGCGGAGGCCGGTCGGGTGACCGGCCTGATCGGACCCAACGGGGCCGGCAAGACCACCTGCTTCAACGTGATCAGCGGGCTGCAGAAGCCCAACCGCGGGCGGGTCGTCTTCGACGGTCGGCCCGTCACCCGGCTGTCCGTGCCCCGCCGCTCGCGCCGCGGCATGGGCCGCACCTTCCAGCGCCTCGAGGCCTTCGGGTCGCTCTCGGTGCGGGAGAACGTGCGGGTCGCCCGCGACATCCACGGCGGCTTCGCCGGGCTGCTGCGGCCGACCGCGGCCGACGTCGACGGGCTGCTCGAGCGCGTCGGCATCGCGGCGTACGCCGACGAGCGGGCCGACTCGATCCCGACCGGCACCGCCCGCCTGCTCGAGCTGGCCCGCTGCCTGGCGTGCGACCCCCAGCTCCTGCTCCTCGACGAGCCGTCCTCCGGCCTGGACGAGACCGAGACCGACGCCTTCGGGCACCTGCTGGCCGAGCTCGCCGCCGAGGGCCGCGGTGTGCTGATGGTCGAGCACGACATGGACCTGGTGATGTCGGTCTGCGACGAGATCCACGTCCTCGACTTCGGCAAGGTGATCGCCTCCGGCGCACCCGGCGCGATCCGCAGCAACCCCGACGTGCAGCGGGCCTACCTCGGCTACTCGGACGCAGACGACCAGGAGCTCGTGCGATGAGCGGCATCCCGATCCTCGAGGTCGTCGACCTGCGTGCGGCGTACGGCCGCATCGAGGTCCTGCGCGGCGTCGACCTGCGCATCCCGAAGGGCGCCGTCGTGGCGCTGCTGGGTCCCAACGGCGCCGGCAAGTCGACGCTGGTCAAGGTGATCAGCGGTCAGAAGAAGCCGACGTCCGGCGACATCCACCTCGGTGGCGTGCACGTCCAGGACACCGGCCCGGAGGAGCTCGCCCGGCTCGGGCTGTGCACGATCCCCGAGGGACGCTCGGTCTTCCCCAACCTGACCGTCGAGGAGAACCTCACCCTGATGTCGTACGCCGGGGTCTCCGCCGACAAGGTGCTGGAGACGGCGTACTCCTACTTCCCCCGGCTGCACCAGCGCCGGCACCAGCTGGCCGGCACCATGTCGGGCGGCGAGCAGCAGATGCTGGCGATGTCGCGGGCGCTGGCCTCCGACCCGGCGCTGCTGCTGCTCGACGAGCTGTCGATGGGGCTGGCCCCGCTGATCGTCGACGAGCTCTACGACACCGTCGCGCAGATCGCGGAGAGCGGCGTCTCGATCCTCTGCATCGAGCAGTTCGCACGGACGGCGCTGCGGGTCTCGGACTACGCAGCGGTGATGACCGGAGGGCGGATCGTCGCCACCGGAGAGCCCGCAGAAGTGATGGACACGATGTCCGACGTCATCCTCGGAGGAGCGGCATGAAGCGCTACTGGGTCCCACTCGCAGCGGCCGCGGTCCTGGGGGCGATGCTCCCGGCCTCGCCCGGAGCTGCCGCCGACAAGCCGGCGTTCAGCGGCTACAGCGCGGACGCCTGGGCGGCGCCGGTCAAGATCGAGATCTACGAGCCGACGATCCCGGTCCCGGCCACGCCGCAGCTCGAGCTCGAGCTGGCGTACTCGAAGGTCGAGGCCGACTCCGGCAGCTCGAAGGCCCGCGCCAGCTGGCTGTGGCCGGGTGACCCGGTGGGCGAGGGCCTGAAGACGTTCGTGACGGCGCTCGGCCTGCCCGAGCAGCTGGGCGAGGCCGGCTACCCGGTGCAGGTCAACGCGGCCCAGCCCAGTGGCGAGCCCGCACAGGCCGACGAGCCGTTCCCCGGCGCCGTGATGCGCTCCAGCGCGACCGACCGCAAGACCGTGGCCCAGGTGGGCTTCTCGCCGGACGGGAACGTGGGCAACGGCGAGCCACACGACGGGGGCGAAGGCACGCCCGGCGTCCCCGGTCTGCCGGCGGTCCCGGGCCTGCCCGGGACCGCCGGCGCCGGACCGGACGCGTTGCAGCAGTTCGGCCAGGCGATCACGGGCGCGCTCGGCGGGGACAAGACCCAGGCCGCGGCGGCGGAGGATCCGGCGGCTCCCGGGCTCCCGCCCGAGCTGGCCGCCCTCGTCGACGTCGAGGGCTACACCTCCTCGAGCCAGACGGTCTCCACCGACGCCGGCGTGGTCAGCACCGCCCGGTCCGCGCTCGGCGACGTGTCGCTCCTCGGCGGGATCATCGAGCTCGACGGCCTCGTCGTGACGAGCACGAGCTCCAGCAACGGCAAGGCCGGCGACCCGGACGGCCGGGCCCGCATCGGCGGGATCACGATCGCCGGGCAGGAGTTCTCGTTCGGACCCGACGGGCTGGTCGCGGCCGGCCAGAAGACACCGATCCCGGGGCTGCCCGACCAGGCGGCCGCGGCGCTCGAGCAGCTCGGCGTACGACTGGAGCTGCCGAAGGCGCAGCTCGAGCACAAGGGAGACCTGGCGACCAGCGACCTCGGCGGCCTGCGGGTCGAGATCGACACCGCGGTCCTGCGCGACAAGCTCGACGCGCTGCCGCTGGACGACCTGGTGGGCGCCGTGCCCGACCAGGCCGGTCAGCTCAAGAGCCTGCTCCAGGCGGTCGCCGGCCTGTCGCCCCGGGTCGTGGTGACCCTCGGGAACGCCGGCACGTCCGTCGACACCGTGCAGGGCCTGACCTTCCCGACCGACATCCCCGACAACGACCCGGGTGCGGCCGCGGCGCCGGCCGGTGGCTCGGGTGGCGGTGCCGGCGCGAGCGCCGGCGGCGGCAGCGTCCCGGCAGCGGCTCCGGCCGCCGGATCGGACGCACCGGCCGCGGCCACTGACGACCTCGGTGACGCGGCGCTGGCCGGCTCCGGCCTGCCCGCGCTCTATACGATCCCCGGCGCGATCCTCGTCGGCGGTCTCGCTCTCGGTGCCCTCGGCGGCACCTGGTTGCGCCGGGCCGGCGTGCTCGCCCTCGGTGGCGCCGGCTCCTGCTCGCACGGCCTCGACCGAGGCCTCCCCGACCTCCGAAAGGCCCGCTGATGACCACGATGAACGCACCGACGACCCCGGGTCCCGCTCCCGCGCAGCGCCTCGCGATCGGGCTGCCCCGTGCGTCCGGCCAGTCCGGCTCGGGCGCGGCCCCGATGAAGAACAACCACTACCAGCTGCTGCAGCTGGTGCTCTTCTGGGCCGGCGCGATCCTGCTGCCGCTCGGCCTCGTGGTGATCGTGCTCGGCTGGTACGGCGCCGCCAACACGCCGTACCAGTACGACCAGCTGTCCTACCTGGTCTCCGGGGGACTGCTCGGCCTCGGGCTGACCTTCGCCGGCGGGTTCCTCTACTTCGGTGCCTGGCTCGCCCGGATCGCGGCCGACAACCGCGAGTCGGCCAAGCGGCTCGCGGACACCCTGCTGGTGCTCGCCGACGTGACCTCCCGGGCCGCCGCCAGCAGCGACGACCTCGACGTCTCCGGGATGCCGGTGACCGCCGGTGACGGCACGACCATGCACCGGCGCGACTGCTCGCTGATCGCCCACCGCGACGACCTCCGCCCCATCGGCGAGGACAACGGCCACCTCACCGAGTGCCGGGTCTGCCGTCCCTAGCGGTCACTCGTCGTCGTCGGCGGTGACGACCTCGTCGGGCTTCTGCATCAGCACCGTCTCGATGTAGTCGCGCGCGGCGTCGAGCAGGTCGACGGCGTGGCCGGCGCGCTCGGAGAGGTACCACCGGTGCACGAGGATCTCGTGGAAGATCTCGGCCGGCTCGAGCTTGCCGCGGGCCTCGGCCGGGATCATCGCCAGGATCGGCTCGTAGGTCTGGTTGAGCCACCGCGCCGCGACCAGTGACCGGTCCTCGCGGCCGAGGTCGAAGTGGGCGGTGAACGCCGCGATGTCGTTGAGCATCCGCCGCGCCTGGGCGTCCTCGACGTTGAGCCCGGTCAGCGCCTGGAGCTCCCGGCGGTGGTGGCCGAGCTCGACGACCTTGGGCTGGATCCGGATCTTCTCCCCGTCCCAGTCGGTGACGATGTCGAGCTCGTCGACGTCGAACCCCAGGTCGTTGAGCCGTTCCACGCGCTGCTCGAGGCGCCACATCTCGTGCGACGCGAACTCCTCCTCGGCGGTCAGCTCCGCCCACAGGGCGTCGTACCGCTCACGCAGCATCTCGACGAGGTCCAGCGCCTGCACCTCCTGGTCCAGGGAGTTGCTGGCCTGCAGGTCGAGCAGCTCGGCGAAGACGTTCTCGGTGGCGATGGTCAGGTCGTGCTCGCGCAGCCGGTCCGAGAGCGATGACTTGAGCTCGCCGGTCTCGGCGTCGACGAGGTACGCCGCGAAGCCGCCCGCGTCGCGCCGGAAGAGGACGTTGGAGAGCGACACGTCGCCCCAGTAGAAGTCCGCGAGGTGCAGCCGGACCAGCAGCACCACCATCGCGTCGACGAGTGACGGCAGGTTGTCTGCGGTCATGCCGTGCGCGAAGAGGCTGCGGTAGGGCAGCGAGAACTGCAGGTGCTGGGTGAGCAGCGCCGCGGGCAGCTCCTCGCCGTGCTCGTCGACGCGACCGGTCACCACGCCCTGGGCGACGACGGTGGGCAGTCCCATCCGCTGCAGGTCGCGCAGCAGGCGGTACTCCCGGAACGCGATCGGCTCCTGGGTCTCCTTCACCGCGTACGTATTGCCGCCGAGCCGGATGATGCGCACCACGTGCCGCGACAGGCCGCGAGGGAGGGGTACGACGTGCTCGGTCCACTCCTCCAGCGGCGTCGACCACGGCAGGCCCAGCAGTGCCGGGTCCGGCCGGTTCGCGACGATGCGGAGTGCCACGTCCCTCAGGCTAGGGCGCGACTCCTGGTCCGGCGCCGTTGCGAGCGGGTTTTTCGCGCCGTATCTGGCAAGGCGGAGGTGCGAAGGCGGGACGGAGTCCCGTCGAGTCGCCGACAACGCCGCCAGATCGGATGCGAAAGCCCGCGCAGCAGGCGCATCCGGACCGGGAGCCGTGCCCTAGAGGGTCCAGACCCCGAACGACGGCCCGTCGCTCGCCGGGATCGTGACGACGCCGCCGGCGTCGACCAGGTCGGAGTCGGTGCCGGCGCCGAGCAGGAGCGACCCGTCGGCGAAGCCGAGTGCCCCGGCGTCGAGCGCGATCGCCGGGCCCGCCGTACGCCGGGCGGCGACCAGCACCGACCCGGCCGGGTGCTCGCGGAGGTAGACGAGCGCGTCGTCGTCGACGTGCGCCCAGCGCAGGCCGCCGCGGCGCAGTGCCTCGTGCTCGTGCCGCAGCCGCCCCAGCCCGGCGTACGTCGCGAGCGTGTCGTCGTCCCAGCCGGCCGGGTCGGCCCACGGGAAGGGACGCCGAGCGTCCTCGCCGTTGACGCCCTCCAGCCCGATCTCGTCGCCGGCGAAGAGCATCGGCACCCCCGGCATCGTGAACTGCAGCCCGGCGGCCACCCGGTGGGTCTCCCCGGAGCCGGTCACGGTGCGGATCCGGGCGCTGTCGTGGGAGCCGAGGATGTTCCACGAGCACGTGGTGGCCCGCCAGCCGTAGCGGCCCTCCCACTCGCGGATGCTGCGCACGACGCTGCCGCCGGGCCGCCGCGGCACCGGGACCGGGCGGCCGAAGGCCCGCGCCGGCGAGGCCGGGTCGCGCAGCCACGACCAGATCGGCCAGGAGAAGCCCGAGTAGTTCATGGTCCCGTGCCAGCCGTCGCCGTCGACGTCGGTCGACGCGTCGTGGTTGTGCTCGCCGATCACGAACGCGTCGGCACGCTCGGCCTCCGCGGTGCGCCGTACCAGCCGGGCGACCTCGTGGTTGACGTCGATGGCGCCCAGCCGCCCGGTCATGTTGGCGACGTCGACCCGCCAGCCGTCCAGGTCGTACGGCGGCCGCAGCCAGCGCGCCACCACCGAGTCGGGGCCGTCGACCATCGCCGTCCGCAGCGCCGGGTCGTCGTGGTTGAGCTTGGGCAGGGTGCCGTGGCCCATCCAGCACTCGTAGGAGCCGTCCGGCAGGAAGTAGTAGAACGACCGGGCCGGCGCGCCCGCGACGTCGCGCGCGGCCACGAACCACTCGTGCGTGTCGCCGGTGTGGTTGGTCGTCAGGTCGCCGAGGATCCGCCAGCCCCGCTCGTGCACCGCGGTGGCCAGCCGGACGTACGCCGCGTCGCCGCCCAGCAGCGGGTCGACCTGCTCGAAGGTCGAGGCGTTGTAGCGGTGGTTGCTCTCCCCGGGGAAGACCGGCGTCGTGTAGACGATGCGCACCCCCAGGTCGGCGAGGTGGCCGAGGTGCTCGGTGATCCCGTCCAGGTCGCCGCCGTAGAACTGCAGCGGCGTGCGGGGGTCGAAGCCCTCGTAGACGACCTCGTCCTCCCAGTCGGCCGGCACCGCCCACGACGGGGTCTCCCGCTGGTCGGCCGCGGCCGAGCGGGCGAACCGGTCCGGGAAGACCTGGTAGACCACGCCGTCGCGCGCCCAGTCCGGCGGGGCGTGGTGCGAGCTGAGGCGGAAGTCGAACGCGTCCGGCGGGTCGTGGTCGACGACGCCGACGGCACTCAACCAGCGCTGGGCTCCGTGCGCTTCCGAGGGGGGTCCGTCGAGCAGGAAGCGGTAGTTGGTCACCGGGTTGTGCACCGGCAGCGAGCCCTCCCACCAGACGACGTGCTCGCCGCGCGTCGGGGTGCAGGGGTGGTACGTCGGCTCCGCGTCGTACGTCGTGCGCACCCAGACCTGCTCGACGGGGTCGGCGGCGTCCGTGCGCAGCCGGACGGTCACCGTCGACCCGGGTGCGGGCGCCTCGTCGGAGACGTACGTCGGGGAGCCGTCGTGGTGCGGCTCGCGGAGCAACGTCATGGGGTCCTTCGTCCGTGGGGCTCGAGGCTCTGTGGCTCGAGGTAGGCGGCGCCGGGTCCCCACTGGGCGGCCTCGTCGCCGGGGTTGGTGAGGGCGCAGGTCCTGAGGCTCAGGCAGCCGCAGCCGATGCAGCCGTCGAGGCGGTCGCGCAGCCGCTCGATCCGGGCGATCTGCTCGTCGAGCCGCGGGCGCCAGGCCTTGCTGAGCCGGTGCCAGTCCGACTTCGTCGGTGCCCGCCCGTCGGGGAGCGTGGACAGGGCCTCGCCGATCTCGTCGAGGCTCAGTCCCACGCGCTGCGCCGTACGGATGAAGGCGACGCGGCGCAGCGTCGACTGCTCGTAGCGGCGCTGGTTGCCCGTCGTGCGCACCGACGCGATCAGGCCGCGGGACTCGTAGAAGCGGATCGCCGACGTCGCCACCCCTGCCCTCTCGGCGAGGTGGCCGATCGTCAGGTACGTCATGGGTCCAGCCTTGCGGGAGTTGAAGTGAACTTCAACCTCGGCCACATCTAGAACGTGTTCTAGATGTGCGGTAGCGTGCCCGCTGTGACTGAGCCCACCTCTCCCCGCGTCGTCGTCATCACCGGAGCCGCCTCCGGGATCGGCTACGCCACCGCCGAGCTCTTCCGCGACCTCGGTGACACCGTCTACGGCCTCGACATCAACCCGACCGTCCCCGACGGGGTGACGTACGTCGAGTGCAACGTCGGCAGCAAGGCCGCCGTCGACGCGGCGATCGAGGTCTGTGCGGCCTCCGGCCGGATCGACGTGCTGGCCAACATCGCGGGGATCGTGCAGTTCGGCCGCATCGAGACTGTCACCGAGGACGAGTGGGACCGGGTGCACGCGGTCGACCTCAAGGGTCCGTTCTTCCTCATCCAGGCCGCGCTCCCGCACCTCCGCGCGGCCAAGGGCAACATCGTCAACGTCTCCTCGGTCGCCGGCAACGCGCCGCAGCCCTACGCCACGGCGTACGCCGCCGCGAAGGGCGGGCTCACCCAGTTCACCCGGTCGCTCGCGCTCGAGCTGTCGCCCGAGGGCATCCGCGTCAACGTGATCTGCCCCGGGACCGTCGACACCCCGATCGTCGAGCAAGTCTTCCACAAGCTCACCGACGACCTCGACACGCGCGTCGCCGACCGGCTGATGATGATGCTGCCCGGCGGCGCCATCAAGCCCTCCGAGATCGGCGACACCGTCGTCTGGCTCGCGTCCCCGTCGGCCCGGATGATCACGGGCGCCGTGATCGCGCACGACGGTGGCATGAGCTGACGCTGGAGTCAGGTCGTGTGCCTGAGCACGGTCCCTGGCCCGTCCTGAGGCACACGACCCGTCGACGTCCCCGTAGCATGTGGCCCGCCGTCGGCTCGCTGACGGCAGGCCGCGTTAGCTCAGTTGGTAGAGCTCCCGTCTTGTAAACGGAAGGTCAGGAGTTCGAGTCTCCTACGCGGCTCTGTCGGTGCTCGCGCCTAGGTTGCCTTCCGTGTTCACGTGTGCGGGCTGTGGTGTCGTGCTTCCGGGTCGACGGGCGCGGAAGTACTGCAGCAATGCCTGCCAACGGTCGGCAGAACGCGATCAGCGCATCGTCGCCTGGTTGAAGAGCGGTGAAGCGGTGCACGCCGGCACGACGCCGAGGCACTACATCAGGCGCTACATCCTCGACGAGCAGGGCGGGCTCTGTGCGATCTGCGCTCTTCCGTCCGAGTGGCACGGCTTGCCGCTGACGTTGGTCCTCGATCACATCGACGGAGACGCCTCCAACAATCGACGGCAGAATCTCCGCTTGGTCTGCCCGAACTGCGACTCGCAGCTGGCGACGTACAAGAGTCGCAACCGGGGCCGCGGGCGGGCCTGGCGGCGTGAGCGCTACGCGGACGGCAGGTCGTACTGACCGGCTCACAGGAACGGCACAGGTACTCCACCGAGACCGCTCAGCGACCTGGCCGACGGTAGGCGCATGACCGCGATGGCCGCGCCGACGGCGACCCGAGCAGCGCGACCGCCGTCACAGGCGCTCGTCGATGCCGCGGTGCGGACCGGTGCCGGGCTGCTGCTGTGGGGCGGGCTGCTGCTGGTCGCCTACTGGTGGGTCGTCGACGGCGGCGTCCAGGACCTGGAGGGGTGGGCGACCGGGCTGACCTCCGCCGGCCGCCTGTGCGGGCTGACGGCGTCGGTCCTGCTCCTCACCCAGGTCGCGCTGATGGCGCGCGTCCCCGCCCTCGAGCGTGCCATCGGGCAGGACCGGCTGGCGCGCAGCCACCGCCTGGTCGGGTTCACGTCGTTCAACCTGATGCTCGCCCACGTCGGGTTGATCACCTGGGGGTACGCCGCCGGCGAGCTCGGCAGGGTCCCCGGCACGTTCTGGGACCTGACCGTCGACGATCCCGGGATGCTGCTGGCACTGGCCGGGACGCTCTGCCTGGTCCTGGTCGTCGTGACCAGCATCCGCGCCGCCCGCGGCCGGCTGCGCTACGAGTCCTGGCACCTGCTCCACCTCTACGCCTACCTCGGCGTCGGGCTCGCGTTGCCGCACCAGCTGTGGACCGGCGCGCAGTTCACGTCGTCCCCGGTCCGCACCGTCTTCTGGTGGACGGCCTGGGCGGCCGTCGCCGCCGCGGTGCTGGCCTGGCGGGTCGCGCTGCCGGTGGGTCGCAACCTGCGGCACACGCTCCGGGTCGCCGACGTGGTGGCCGAGGCCCCCGGCGTCGTCTCGGTGCACCTGATCGGCCGCCGCCTGGATCGGCTGCCGGGCGAGGCGGGCCAGTTCTTCCTGTGGCGGTTCCTCGGCCGGCCGGGCTGGACCCGGGCAAACCCGTACTCCCTCTCGGCCGCACCCGATGGGCGCAGCCTGCGGATCACCGTGCAGGTGGTCGGCGACGGCAGTGCCTCGCTCGCGGCGTTGCAGCCCGGGGCCCGCGTGCTGTTCGAAGGCCCCTACGGACGGCTCTCCGCGCGGGCGCGCACGCAGAGCAAGGTGGCCCTGATCGGCGCGGGCGTCGGCATGGCGCCGATCCGCGCGCTGGCCGAGGGGCTCGTCTACCGGCCCGGGGACGCGGTGCTCCTGCACCGCTACCGCGACGAGCCGCTCTTCGCCGGCGAGATCACCAGGCTGTCGCGCGAGCGAGGCCTGCGGGTGCTGGCGCTGCCCGGTCCGCGCCGCGGGCCGGGGTCGTGGACCGGCGGCCAGGTCGCCGGCCCCGTCTCGGACCTCGACGCGCTGCGCTCCTGGATCCCCGACATCGCGGAGCGCGACGTCTACCTCTGCGGCCCTTCGGCGTGGGCCGACCTCGTCCGCGCCGACCTCCAGCTCGCCGGCGTTCCGCCCGAGCGGCTCCACCTCGAGACCTTCGGATGGTGACCCCCGTGAAGAAGATCGTCCTCGCGTTCGCCGCCACGGTCTCGGTGGTCGTGCTCCTCTTCGGCTACGACACCTCGACCGCCGGCCGCACGACCGTGATCTCGCAGCCGTCGGTCGTCAGCGACGGCACCGGCACCACCTCCGGCAGTGGTTCGACGGGCAGCAGCATGGTCACCGGCGATGTGGCCCAGACGCAGTGGGGTCCGGTTCAGGTCGAGCTCACCCTGGACGGCGACACGATCACGGACGTCTCGGTGGTGCAGTACCCCAACGGCAACGGCAAGGACCAGGAGATCAACTCCTACGCGTTGCCGATCCTGGTCCAGGAGACCATCGACGCGCAGAGCTCGGACATCGACGTGGTGAGCGGCGCGACGGTCACCAGCGACGGCTACCTGCAGTCGCTGCAGAGCGCCATCGACCAGGCGTCGGCGTGACCGGCACCTGGCGGGCCGTCGAGCAGGTCATGGGCCTGCCCATCAGCGTCGCCCTCCGCGGGCGGCACGCCGGGACCACGACCGCCGCGGGGGTGTGGGCGGCGGTCGTGGCCGAGCTCCGCGAGGTGGACGCGGTCTTCAGCAGCTATCGGCCCGACTCCTGGCTCAGCCGCCGCAACCGAGGTGAGCGGGTCGCGACCCCTGCGGTCGTCGAGGAGGTGCTCGGCCTGGCCGAGGAGGCGCGCGTGCAGTCCGACGGCGCCTTCGACGTACGCCGGGGCGGCGGGCTCGACCTCGACGGCGTGGTCAAGGGCTGGGCGGTCCAGCGTGTGTCCCGGCGCCTGCGCGAGCTCGACGACACGGACTGCTGTCTCTCCGGCGGCGGCGACCTGGTGTGCTGGACGGCTGCCCCGGACCGCGACCCGTGGCAGGTCGGCATCGAGGACCCGTTCGACCCGCAGCGCCTGGTCGCGCGGGTGCCGGTCCGCACCGGCGCGGTCGCCACCTCCGGGACCGTGCACCGTGGCGCCCACATCGTCGACGCGCGCACCGGCCACGCCCCCGCGGGGGTCGCCTCGGTCACCGTCGTCGGGCCGGACCTGACCTGGGCCGACCTCGACGCGACCGCGGCGTTCGCCCGCGGTGCCGATGCGGTCTCGTGGCTGCGCACGCGCCCGCGCCGGAGCGGGCTGGTCGTCTGGGAGGACGGTCGCGTCGAGACCTGGGCCGGTCCGCTGGCGCCCTAGCGCAGCCGGCGTACCTCGAAGGTCATCGGCGGTACGGCGATGGCGTCCTGGGCCGCGACCAGCTGGATCTCGCGGGTGCCGGCGGCGATGGTGGCCTCGAGGACCGCGTAGACCGACGAGGTCGTCCGCGCGAGCGCCTCGGCGGCCGAGCCCGTGGTCCGGAGGTGCGCGAGGTAGAGCGCGGCGGTCACGTCGCCGCAGCCGTTGGGAGTGATGGGCAGCAGCGGGGTCTCGACGGCCCAGGCGCCGTCGTCGGAGACCGCGAGCACGTCGAGGCGGCCGTCGGGGACGTCGCCGTGCAGGACGCTCGTGACCAGGACGTCGCGGGGACCGCGCGCGCGGACGGCGTCCGCGGCGTCGAGGATCTCGTCGAGGGTGGTCGTGGTCCGGCCGGCGAGGAAGTCGAGCTCGAAGTGGTTGGGCGTCACGATGTCGGCCTGCGGCACGACGGTGTCGCGCATGAACTCGGGGATCCCGGGTCGGACGAACATCCCACGACCGACGTCGCCCATCACCGGGTCGCAGCAGTAGACGGCGGCCGGGTTGAGCTCCTTCACCCGCGCGACGGTCTCGAGGATGATGCCGCCGACGGCGGGGTCGCCCTGGTAGCCGGAGAGCACCGCGTCCGCCTCGCCGAGCACGCCGCGGTCGTCGATCCCGGCGATCACCTCGCGCACGTCGTCGGCCGCGAGCAGCGGGCCGCGCCAGGCGCCGTACCCGGTGTGGTTGGAGAAGTGCACCGTGTTGACGGGCCACACCTCGTGGCCGAGCCGCTGGAGCGGGAAGACCGCGGCGGAGTTGCCGACGTGGCCGTACGCGACCGAGGACTGGATCGACAGGACCTTCACGGCTGCATCCTCTCGCGACCCCGCCGACTTCCTCGCCTCGGCCGGGTAGAACACGTTACAGTTGGCGTCGTTCACATTCTCTCGGTATGCAAGTGGGGTAGCTCGTGGCGCGCAAGCCGTCGTATAAGAACGAGGCCGACTACGTCGTGGTCGGCTCCGGCAGCTCCGGAGCCGCGATCGCCGGTCGGCTCGCGCAGTCGGGCGCCAGCGTGATCGTGCTGGAGGCGGGCAAGAGCGACGAGCAGTACCTCGTGAAGAAGCCCGGCATGATCGGCCCGATGCACGCGGAGCCGAAGCTCAAGCAGCGCGTCGACTGGGGCCTCTACTCCACGCCGCAGAAGCACCTGCTCGAGCGCCGGATGCCGGTCCCGCGCGGCAAGGTGGTCGGGGGCTCGAGCTCGATCAACGGCATGGTCTACGTGCGCGGCAACCGCGCCAACTACGACTCGTGGGCCGCCGAGGGCAACACCGGCTGGTCCGCCGACGAGGTCAACGCGGCGTACCGTCGGATGGAGGACTTCGAGGGCGGCGCCGACGACTACCGCGGCGTCGGCGGCCCGATCCGGGTGACCCGCAACAAGGCGCCGCAGGAGGGGTCGCTGCAGTTCCTGCAGGCGACGTCGGACGCCCTCGGCGTACCCGTCCTCGACGACTACAACGCGGCGTCGCAGGAGGGCGTCAGCCGGATGCAGCAGAACGCCGCCGACGGGCTGCGCTACAGCGCTTCGCGGGGCTACCTCCACGACCTCGACGTCCCGACGCTGCAGCTGCAGTCCGAGGTGCTGGTCCGCAAGGTCGTGATCGAGGGCGGCCGGGCTATCGGCGTCGAGGTCACCGACAAGGACGGCAGCCGGCGCACCGTCCGGGCGGGCAAGGAGGTCATCGTGTCGGCCGGCTTCGTCGGGTCGGCCCAGCTGCTGATGCTCTCCGGCATCGGCCACGCCCAGCACCTCCGCGACCACGGCATCGACGTGCTGGCGGACCTGCCGGTCGGCGACAACCTGCACGACCACCTCTTCCACGCGCTGACCTTCCACGCGACGACGTCGAAGATGCGCGGCAACGCCCGCTTCTTCGGCATGGGCGTCCTGAAGGAGGCCCTGCGGCCGGGGACGACGTTCATGGCCAACTCGGTCTTCGAGTCGGTCGCCTTCGTGCGGACGTCGCACGCGACCGACGTACCGGACCTGCAGCTGCACCTGCTGCCGTGGGCCTACCCGTCGGGCAACCAGGACGAGCCGATCCGGCACGACGTCGACCCGCGGCCGGCGCTGACCGTCCTGGCGACCCTGATCTACCCGCGCAGCCGCGGCACGCTGCGGCTGGCGTCGGCCGACCCGGCCGCCTCGCCGCTGATCGACTTCCAGTACCTCGCCGACCAGGCCGACGTCGACGTGCTCGTCGAGGGCTCGGAGATGGTGCGCGAGATCATGGGCGGCGCGGCCTTCGGCGGCGCGGTCAAGAGCGAGATCGCCCCGGGGGCCGGGGTGGTCGGCAGCGAGCTGCGCCACACGGTCCTCAATCGCGCGACGTCGGTCTACCACGGCGTCGGCACCTGCCGGATGGGCGTCGACGAGCTCGCCGTCGTCTCGCCGGACCTCAAGGTCCGGGGCATCGAGGGCCTACGGGTCTGCGACGCCTCGGTCATGCCGTCGATCACCGGCGGCAACACCAATGCACCAGCCATCATGATCGGTGAGCGCGGGGCTGACCTCGTGCTCGGCCGCGCCTAGGAAGGGCTGATCCCATGACACTGCAGCGCCCGGCATCTCTGACCGACGACTTCCTGCAGGGCCTGGTGGCCCGGGTGCCGTCGAGCGACGGCGGCAGCTGGAAGCTGACCGAGGTCTACACCGGTGAGCTGCTCGTCGAGCTGCCGCAGTCGACCCCCGCCGACATCGAGCGCGCGTTCGCGACCGCACGTGCGGCACAGGTCGAGTGGGCGAGGCGACCGCTGAAGAAGCGGCTCGAGGTCTTCAAGCGGGCGCACACCCTCTTCCTCGACAACGCGCAGATCACGACCGACCTGATCCAGGCCGAGAGCGGCAAGAACCGGCGGATGGCGATCGAGGAGACCTGCGACCCGCCGATGGTGATGAGCCACTACATCAAGCGGGCGCCGAAGGTGCTCGCGCCGGTGAAGCGCGGCGGTCCGGTGCCGTTCCTCACCACGTCCACCGAGATCCGTCACCCCAAGGGAGTCGTCGGGATCATCGCGCCGTGGAACTTCCCCTTCGCCACAGGGATCTCGGACTCGATCTCGGCTCTGATGGCCGGCAACGCGATCGTGCTCAAGCCCGACAACAAGACCGCGCTGTCGCCGCTCTACGGCATCCAGCTGCTCGAGGAGGCCGGCCTGCCGAAGGGCCTCTTCCAGGTCGTCTGCGGGGAGGGCCCGGACGTCGGGCCGACGCTGATCGACAACGCCAACTACGTCATGTTCACCGGCTCGACCGCGACCGGCCGGGTCATCGGCGAGCGGGCCGGCCGCAACCTGATCGGCTGCTGCCTCGAGCTCGGCGGCAAGAACCCCATGATCGTGCTCGAGGACGCGGACCTCGAGGACGTCGTCCAGGGCGCCATCTTCGGCGCCTTCGGCAACACCGGCCAGATCTGCATGCACATCGAGCGGCTCTACCTGCCGGAGTCGAGGTACGGAGAGTTCCGCGATGCGTTCGTGAAGGCGACCGAGGCGCTGGTCCTCGGCGCGGCGTACGACTTCGGCCCCGACGTGGGCTCGCTCGTCTCGCCCGACCACATGGAGCGCGTGCAGTCGCACGTCGACGACGCGGTCGCCAAGGGCGCCACCGTGCTGACCGGAGGCCGGCCGCGGCCCGACCTCGGGCCGGCGTTCTTCGAGCCGACGATCCTCGAGGGCGTGACCAAGGAGATGCTGGCCGGCGTCACCGAGACCTTCGGGCCGGTCATCGCCCTGCACCGCTACCGCACCGTCGACGAGGCGGTCGCGCTCGCCAACGACACCGACTACGGGCTCAACGCCTCGGTGTGGGGCGGCGACGTCGCGACGGCCTGCCAGGTCGGCAAGCGGATCGAGTCCGGCAACGTCAACATCAACGACATCCTCGCGACGGCGTTCGCCTCCAAGGCGACCCAGTCCGGCGGCGTGAAGCAGTCGGGCGTCGGCGCGCGGCACGGCGACCAGGGGATCCTCAAGTACACCGACGTGCAGAACCTCGCCGTGCTCAAGAAGCAGGTCATGGGCGCGCGGCCGGGCCAGGACTACGACGAGTACGTCAAGGGGATGCTCGGCGGCCTGAGGATGATGCGCAAGACCGGGATCCGCTAGTCGTACCTTGGGCTCATGTCGCTCCCTCGGCCCTATCCACCGGACACCTACCTCGGGGACGGCGGTGAGGCGTCGGCGTGGATCCGTCGTGACGACGAGCCCGCCGAGATCACCTACCGCACCGGCGGGACGTGCGAGTACCTCGCGACCGGTGACCGGACCGACGGCCGCTTCGGGCTCTACCGCTGGACCTTCGGCGACGTCGAGACCGGTCCCGACCCGCACTTCCACCGCTCGATCTCCGAGCAGTTCTACGTGCTGTCGGGCGAGGTGCGGCTGTACGACGGTCGCGCGTGGGTGACCGCCCGCTCCGGCGACTTCCTCTACGTGCCCGAGGGCGGCGTGCACGGGTTCCGCGGGAGCGGGGGCGCCTCGATGCTGCTGATGTTCGCGCCCGGCGGACCGCGCGAGGACTACTTCGAGACGCTGGCGCGCGGCGAGCAGATGACCGAGGAGGAGCGCGCGGAGTTCATGGTCCGGCACGACACCTACTGGGTGTGACCCCCCGTCGCTGTGCACCCCGTTTGTAGGGTCGTCCCGTGACGGAGATGACCTACCGCCCGCTGGGCGACTCGGGCCTGGTGGTGAGCGCGGTCGGCATCGGCTGCAACGCGTTCAGCCGCCGGGTCGACCTGGACGGCGTACGCGACATCCTGACGGCGGCGCGCGACACCGGCGTGACGCTGCTCGACACCGCCGACATCTACGGGGCGACGCCCGGTGGGTCGGAGGAGCTGATGGGTGAGGCGCTGGCCGGGCAGCGCGACGAGTTCGTGCTCGCGACGAAGTTCGGCATGGACATGCAGGGCAGGCTCGGCAACGACTTCGGCGCGCGGGCGTCGCGGCGCTACGTACGGCGGGCCGTGGAGGCGTCGCTGCGACGGCTGCAGACCGACCACATCGACCTCTACCAGCTGCACCAACCCGACGGCGTCACGCCGATCGAGGAGACCTGTCGGCACTGACCGACCTGGTCCGCGAGGGCAAGGTCCGCTACGTCGGCTGCTCCAACTTCGACGGCTGGCAGGTGGCCGACGCCGCCTGGACCGCGCGGACCGCCGGCCTGGAGGGCTTCGTCTCCGTGCAGAACCGCTACTCGCTGCTCGACCGGTCGATCGAGGACGAGGTGGTCCCGGCGTGCGAGGCCTTCGGGCTCGGTGTCCTGCCGTTCTTCCCGCTGGAGTACGGCCTGCTGACCGGCAAGTACCGCCGCGGTGCCGGCGCGCCCGAGGGCTCCCGCGCTGCGCTCGACCCGACGCGAGCCGGGTGGCTGGAGACCGCCGACTGGGACCGGATCGAGGCGGTCGAGAGGTACGCCGAGGTGCGCGGGCTCGCCGTACTCGACGTGGCGATCGCGGGCCTCGCCGCCCAGCCCGCCGTGGCGTCCGTGATCTCCGGCGCGACGTCGGGCGACCAGGTGCGGACCAACGCGGCCGCCCTGCGGTGGACGCCGACCGCCGACGACCTGGTGGAGCTGGACGAGATCACCGCAGGTTGAGTCGGGACTTATGACGGTTGAGTCCGGAGAAAACTCCCGATTCGACCGTCAGAAGTCACGACTCAACGGTCAGGCGACCTGGAGGGACCGCTTGGAGAGTCCCATCCAGAACCCGTCGATCACCTGGAGACCGGCCTCCTCGGGGTCGGTCGCGGCACCGAGGGTGACGAAGAGCGGGGTGTAGTGCTCGACGGTGGGGTGCGCGTAGGGCATGCCGGGGGCGTGGGTGCGGTAGCGGGCGAGCTCGTCGACGTCGCCGCGGGCGAGGGCCTCGCCGGCCCAGGCGTCGAACTCGGTCGACCAGCCCGGAGCGGCCGCCTCGATGCGGAACTCCTTGAGGAAGGGCAGGCCGTGGGTCAGGAACCCGGAGCCGATGATCAGGACGCCCTCGTCGCGCAGCGGCCGGAGCCGCTCGCCCAGGGCCATGAGGCGCACCGGGTCGTGGGTGGGCAGCGACATCTGCAGCACCGGGATGTCGGCGTCGGGGTACATGATCCGCAGCGGCACCCAGGCGCCGTGGTCGAGGCCGCGGCTGGCGTGCTGGTGCACGGGCTCGGACGCAGGCATCATCGCGGCGATCCGCTGTGCGAGCGCGGTCGCGTCGGGGGTCTCGTAGGTCATCCGGTAGTACTTCGCGTCGAAGCCGCCGAAGTCGTAGACCAGCGGAGCGCCGTTGGCGCTCAGGCTGACCGGCGCCGACTCCCAGTGGGCACTGACGATCAGGATCGCCTTCGGGCGCGGCAGGTCCTGGGCCCAGGCGGCGAGCTGCGACGACCACAGCGGGTCGTCGAGCAGGGGCGGTGCGCCGTGGCCGATGTAGAGCGCGGGCATACGAGACGTCATGATCACCTCAATGATTTAAGTCTCAACTATATTCCCTCGGGGAGCGACCAGTCCAGTGGTGGAGCGCCCTGGTCCTCGAGCAGCGCGTTGACCCGGCTGAACGGCTTGGAGCCGAAGAACCCGCGGTACGCCGACAGCGGTGACGGGTGGGCGGACTCGACCGACGGGATCGGGTCGAAGAGCGGCTTCAGCTTGCGCGCGTCGGAGCCCCACAGGATGGCCGTGCACGGACCTCCGCGCGCCGCCAGCGCCGTGATGGCCCGCTCGGTGATCGGCTCCCAGCCCTTGCCGCGGTGGCTGTTCGACGCTCCCGGCTGCACGGTCAGGCTCCGGTTGAGCAGCATCACGCCGCGGTCGGCCCACGCCGTCAGGTCGCCATGCCGCGGCGGCATGATGCCGAGGTCGTCGCGCAGCTCGGTGTAGATGTTGACCAGGCTCGGCGGCAGCGGCCACACGTCGCGCCGTACGGCGAAGCTCAGCCCGATCGGGTGCTGCGGGTTGGGGTAGGGGTCCTGCCCGACGATGAGCACGCGGACGTCGGCCAGGGGCCGTTGGAAGGCGCGGAAGACCGACTCGCCGCTCGGCTGGTAGGCCCGCCCGGCTGCGATCTCCTCGCGGAGGAACGTCCCCATCGCGGCGACCTGCTCGTCGACCGGCGCGAGCGCCTCGGCCCAGTCGGGCGCCATCAGCCCCTTGTCGACAAGTCCGGCCAGCGCGCTCATGCAGGCGAGGGTAGCTGGGCGGAGAGCAGTCACGCGGCGCTCAGAAGTGCGCAGCCTTCGGCAGGTACGGCGCCCGCCCGCGCTCGCCGACGTACACGGACAGGATCGCCTGGTGGGTGGCGTCCCCGGCGACCGCGGACTGGTTGGCCACCAGCACCCGCTTGCCCCGGAAGGTCGCGCTGCAGGGGGTGTCGAACGGGACCGGCGAGCCGTTGTCGCCGGTCAGCGCGGTGCCGAAGCGGCGTACCTCCCGGCCCTTGGCGGTCAGCTCGACGAGCTGGTTGGCGAGGCCCGCGAGCGCGACGTACACGTGACCGGACCGGCCGATCCCGAAGCCGTCCGGCAGGTCGCCGGGCTGCGAGGTCCACAGCGTCTCCAGGGCGCCCGGCTTGCCGGAGGCCGTGATCGGCAGCCGGTAGAGGTGACCGTTGGTGGGGAGCGCGGCACCGTCGGCGGCGGTCTGCTGCGTGATCAGGAGGTCGCGGTGCCCGGGCCGGAAGCGGATGCCGGTGGTGCCGAACTCGACGGCCCCGGCCAGCGCCGGCGAGCTGAACCAGCGCCGGGGCGTGGAGGCGCCGGGAGGCAGCTTCCAGATCACGCCGTCGGCGTAGTCGGTCACGAAGAGCGTCCCGCGAGGCCCCCAGGTCGCGTAGTTGGGCACCGATCCCTCGGGGAACCGGGCCACCCGCCGGAAGTGCCCGGTCCTGGTGTTGAGGGTCAGGACCGAGGCGGTCGAGGTCTCGAGGAGCACGAGCGCGCCGTGGTGGGTCTGGTTGGCGACCTGCACGCCGTGGTCCGCGCTGAGCACCTGACCCGGCACCGTCCAGGACCGCAGCAGCGTGCCGTCACCTGCCCACTCGAAGACCTTGGACCGCGCGGTGCTGCCGGAGTCGACGTACGTGCCGGTGTAGACGCGGCCGTTGGTGTGGGCGTGGACGTACGCCGGGAAGCCGGGTGCCGGCACCAGCGAGAACACCGTGGTCTCGCCGACCTCGCGCGGCGCGGCGGTGGCCGGGGCCGACAGCGAGGCTGCCAGGACGGCTGCGGCCAGGACGGCGAGCAGCCGCCTCACAGCCGGTCCCGGACCTCGGTCGCGGCCCGCTCGCCGGCGCGGACGGCGCCGTCCATGTAGCCGCTCCAGTACGTCGACGTCTCGGTGCCCGCCCAGTGCACGCGGCCGAAGGGGCGACGGATCGCGGAGCCGAACTGGGTCAGCGTGCCCGGCGCGTGGACGGCCGTCGGGCCGCCGCGCGTCCAGCGCTCCTTGGTCCAGTCGTGCTCGACGTACTCGATCGGGTGCAGCGCCTGCTCGCCGAACATCGCGGCGAAGCCCTCGAGCACGGCCTGGCGGCGCTTGGCCTTGGTCATCGGGCCGTAGGTGCGCCAGGTCGCGCCACCGACGAAGGCGAGCAGCACGCCGGGAGTCCCGTCCTGGGGGGAGTTGTCGAAGACGGCGCGGGCCGCCCCGGAGTCGTTGAGGCCGAAGCCGTTGAGGCCGGCGTCGCGCCAGAAGGGGCGCTTGTAGACGGCGTCGCACTTCATCAGCTGGCCCATGTCCATGTGCCGGAGCAGCTGCAGGCGCCTGGTCGGGAGCTGCGGGTACCAGTCGATGTCGAGGACGAGGGGCGGCGGGCAGGCCACGATCACCCGACGCGCGCGGACCGTCCCGCGCGCGGTGTGCACGATGACGCGGTGGTCGCGCTGCTCGATCCGGCGGACCGGCGCCCGCAGCGCGACGATGTCGCCGAGCTTGCGGGCGAGCCGGATCGGGACGAGCTGGGACCCGCCGACGAAGCGGCTCTCCTGGGCGCCGTCCGCGGTGTCGGAGTTGCGGGAGAACGTGCCGACGTTGGTCTCGTTGCCGGAGCAGGCGACGTACCAGAGCGTGAAGAGCAGGGAGAGCTCGTCGGGGTCGGCGCCGAACCCCGGCTGGGTCCACGACTTGATCAGGTTGCCGATGCCGTCGGCATTGACCGAGTTGGCCCGGATGAACTCACCGAGGCTCATCGAGTCCCACTCGGCGGCGTTCTCGTGCGACCACGGCGCCGACACGTCGATCGTCGAGGCCATGTTGTCGATGCGGGTGAGCAGGACCGCCGCGTCGGGGAGGATCGTGGGGTCCGGGGGGACGGTGCCGGTGTACTCCATGCGGCCGGTCAGCGATGAGATGTAGACGCTGCTGCCCTCGTTGTACTCCTTGAACGTCTTGACCTTCAGCTCCTTCGCGAGCCTCAGGATGTGGTCCTGCGTCGGGCCGACGAAAGCGCCGCCGGACTCGATCGTCTCGCCGCCGCTCGTGTGGGAGAGGTGGTGGTTGAGGACGCGGCCGCCCACCCGGTCGCGCGCCTCCAGGAGGAGCACGTCGTGGCCGCGGTGGGCCAGCTTGCGGGCGGCCACCAGGCCGGAGATGCCGCCGCCGACCACGACGACGTCGACGTCGCGGGGCAGCGAGCCCTGGCGGGAGCCGGCGGCGACGGCGTCGTGCAGGGCGGTGGTCGCGGTCAGGCCGGCGGCAGCGGTGGATCCCAGCAACAGCCGCCGGGTGAGCGTCGGTGTCGTCATGCTGAGCCAACGACGAGCGCGCGGCTTCGGTACGCCGGTGCGCAGTGAGGTTGGGCACTAGGGTCTGCGTCGTGACACGAGAAGCGGTCGCTGCGGCGGCGAGGAGGCTGGCCGACGAGGGCCTCTTCATCGGTACGGCGGGCAACGTCTCGGTCCGCGACGGCGACCGGGTCGCGGTCACCGGGACGGGCGTGGTGCTCGGGCGCTGCACGGAGGCCGACGTCACCGTCGTCGCGCTGGACGGCACGGTGCTCGAGGGCGACCTGGTGCCGACGTCCGAGCTCGACCTGCACCTGGGGATCTACGCCGACACGGAGGCGACCGCGGTCGTCCACACGCACGCGCCATACTCCACCGCCGTCGCCTGCGTCCTCGACGAGCTCCCCGTCCTGCACTACCAGCACCTGCTGCTCGGCGGCGCGACCCGCGTCGCGCCGTACGCCACCTTCGGGACGCCCGAGCTGGCCGCCCACGTGCGCGAGGCGCTCGTCGGCCGGCAGGCCGCCCTGATGGCCAACCACGGGTCCGTCGCCATCGGGCCGACGCTCGACCAGGCCGTCGAGCACGCGCTGCTGCTCGAGTGGCTGGCCACCCTCCACCATCGTGCGACCGCTCTCGGGTCTCCCCACGTGCTGACCGAGGAGGAGCAGGCCGACGTGATCATCCAGGCGATCAGCCGCAACTACGGAACCCACCAGGAGAATCCCCGTGACTGACATGGTGATCGCCACCGTCGGCGTGCACGTCCTCGACACCCACGTCATCGGCATCGAGTCGATCCCGGAGGGCTCCGACGGCCAGCTGGTCGAGACGATCCGGATGTCGGCTGCCGGCACGGCGGGAGGTACGGCGGTCGTGCTGAGCCGGCTCGGTGCCGAGGTGCACAGCTTCGGCGCGGTCGGCTCGGACCCGATCGGCAGCGTGCTCCTCGGGCTGCTCGGTGCCCAGGGCGTCGACGTCTCCGGGCTCGTGCGCAAGGACGACCACCAGACGTCCGCGTCGGTCCTCCCGGTGCGGCCCAACGGCGACCGGCCGGCCTGGCACTGCATCGGCGCCAACGGGGCCTTCACCCTCGACGACCTGCCGCTCGCGGCGCTCGAGGGGATCACGCACCTGCACCTGGGCGGGCCGGAGTTCCTCGGAGGCGAGGCCGCGGGCCAGCTGCTCGCGCACGGCCGCTCGATCGGCGCCGTGACCTCGCTCGACATCCTCGCGCCGGGCGACCCGGACATGCTCGCGTGGATCGCGGACGCGCTGCCGCACACGGACTACCTGCTGCCCAACGACGAGCAGGTGCTCGGCTTCACCGGCGCCTCGACGCTGGCGGAGGGCGCCCAGGCGCTCGTCGCCGCCGGGGTCGGCTGCGTGGCCGTCACCCAGGGAGCCAAGGGCGCGCTCGTGGTGACGGCCGACGAGGTGATCGAGGTCCCGGCGTACGACGTGGACGTGGTCGACACGACCGGCTGCGGCGACGCGTTCTCGGCCGGCTTCCTGCGGGGACTGTCCCTCGGGCGCGACCTGCGTGGCGCAGCCGAGCTCGGCTGCGCGACCGCCGCCCAGGTCGCGGGCGGGCTGGGCACCGACGCCGGCAGCTACGACCTGGCGAGGGTCGAGGCCTTCGCGGCGGACGGCGTACGCCGCTAGTCGTCGACCGACAGGTCGATCGGCGTCGCGGTGAGCAGGGTCCCCTGCGCGTGCACCATCATCGCGGCGCCGGAGCGCCACCGCAGGGTGGTCACGATCCGCAGCCGGGCCACGCAGCCGGGCTGGAGGGCGACGTTGGCCGTGTAGGAGCGCGCCGAGTGGTGCACGGTCCGGCTGACGCCGAGGTAGCGGCCCTGTGAGCCGTTGATGTACGTCGTGGCGCAGGGCCGCCCCGCCGCGTCGTACTGGTCGACCCTCGTGCGGAGGTAGACGGTGCTGCCGTTGCCGCTCCGCTGCGACTTGGTGCAGAGCTGCTTGTCCTGCACCGGGTCGTTGGAGCCCGACAGCGTCGTGCAGGCGGTCAGGGACACCCAGCCGCGGATGGCGATGACGCGGGGCGCGGCGGCGTCGGCGGGGACCGACTTCGCCGACCAGGTCAGCTGCGAGACCGAGCGCAGCGCCGTCGACCTGCGAGCGACGAGGAACGACCGCGCCTGGGGCCGGAAGTACTCGGCGACCTCGGCGTGCACGTGGTCGACGAGCAGGAACGTCCCGGGCAGGATCGTCACCTTGTTGCCGGTGCTGGGGCCGACCGGCCGGGGGCGGCCCGAGCGGACGTAGAGGTGGCAGTACTGCCTGCCGGCCTTCGCGGCGGTGTAGGAGAACTCGGGCGTCAGGCTGTTCGTGCGGCCGCGCCAGATGTTGACGTACTGGACGGTCTCCGACCGCGCCGAGGCGCCCGCCTCGCCGCAGCGCAGCTCGGCATGCAGCACGAGCAGCTCGTCGGGCACGGTCGCCTTGGTCGTGGCGGTCACGGTCGCGCTCACCTTGCGCCGCTCGCCGGCCTCGGCGTCGAACCTCGTCGTCAGCAGCCGGACCCACGTCACGGTGGCGCGCACGTCCGTCTCGGTCTCGAGGGTCGCCTGCACCGGCTGGACGGGCGGGTCTGCCGACGTCTCGTCCGCGTGGGCGCTGCCGACGGTGCCGAGGAGCGGGAGCGCCAACCCGGCCGCGCAGCCCCAGAGCACGACGGCATGCCACGACCTGCGTCCCCCGACTCGCCCCATGTCGATCAAATTACGGGACATTGCGCGTCCGCGTACAGGCTTCCCAGATGAACAGGAGGTCGCTAGCGGTTCGGGCGCGCCAGCCGGTCCAGGAACGCGACCAGCAGCGCCTCGCGCATCGCCGGCGAGGCCAGGTCGAGCATCGCGTTGACCTCGGCCATCCGGTCGGGCAGCGCGAGGCCCTCGCCCCCGCCCACCAGCCCCGAGGCGGCGAGCAGGCCGTCGAAGTCGTCGTCCGACAGGGAGGCCGGGTCGAGCGTCTCGATGAACGCGGCGACGCCGGGGTCGACACCGACCGGCCCGGCCGCGACGGCGGCGGCGACCGACTCGATCAGTGCGGACAGGAACTCGTCGACGTGCGCGAGGGTGGCGGCGCTGACCGAGAGGTGCACGTTGGGCGGCTGCCCGGCGTACGACATCTGCGGCTGGACGTACCAGTCCCGCGTGGCCATCTCGTCGCAGATCGTGAAGGCGTCGCAGGTGCCGTCGGTGACGAGCCCGATGAGCGTCGAGTCGGGCGTCGCCACCAGGCTCAGCTCCGGGATCTCGGCGACCCCGGCGACGATCCGATCGACCGCCTCGAAGACCTCGCGGGTGAGCCGCTCGTAGCCCGCGTCGCCCAGGGACTGCACGACCGCCCACGCGCCGGCGAGCGGGCCGCCCGACTTGGTCGACTGGATGGTCGAGTTGAGCATCGTGTAGCCGGGCCAGTCGGCGTGCGCGAAGTACTGCGGCCGCCGGTGCGCCGGTGAGCGGTGCAGCAGGACCGAGGTGCCCTTCGGGGCGTAGGCGTACTTGTGCGTGTCCACAGAGATCGAGGTGACCCCGTCGACCGCGAACGTCCACGGCGGCACGTCGCGGCCGATCCGGGCGGCGTACGGCAGCACCCACCCGCCGATGCAGCCGTCGACGTGGCAGCGGATCCCGCGCTCGGCCACGGCGGCCGCGACGGGCGTTACCGGGTCGATGACGCCGTGCGCGTACGACGGGGCGGAGACGACGACCAGCACGGTCCGCTCGGGTGCCTCGTCGATCGCCGCGACCATCGCGGCCGCGTCGGCGCGGAAGTCGGGACCGACCGGGACGACGACGGCCTCGACGCCGAAGTAGTGGGCGGCCTTGAGGAACGCCGCGTGCACGGTCGACGGCACGACCATCCGCGGGCGCTCGACGTCGGGGCGGCTGTCGCGCGCGCCCTGGACGGCCAGCAGGCAGGACTCGGTGCCCCCGGAGGTGACCGTTCCGACCGCCTCCGGAGGGGCGTCGAGCAGGTCGGCCGTGAAGCCGACCAGGTCGTTCTCCATCTGCAGCAGGCTCGGGAACGCCGTCGGGTCCAGGCCGTTCGACCCGGCGTACGCCGCCACCGCCTCGCGGCCGATCTGGTCGACGTCGGGCAGGCCCGAGTCGTAGACGTAGGCGAGGGTCCGACCTCCGTGGACGGGGAGGTCGGCGGTCTGCATCTCGCGCAGGCGGGCCAGTGCGTCACTCATGCCGTGACCTTCTCATCCACCTCTGCGGCGTCCAGCGAGTACCTCCGCAACCACCACAGGCTGAGGATCATCAGCGCGGCCGGGAGGATCGAGAAACCGAGGGTGATCGCGGTCAGCGCCGAGTCGGGCTGGGCGACGTCGCCGTCGGTGGACGACCGGTAGCCGCCGATCGCGAGCACCAGGGCGAAGACGCCCGGGCCGAGCGCGAGGCCGAGGGTCTCGCCGGCGGTCCAGACGCCGGTGTAGACACCGGCGCGGGTGGTGCCGGTACGCCGGGCGTCGACCGCCGCCGCGTCGGGCAGCATCGCCATCGGGAAGACCTGGCAGCCGGCGTACCCGACGCCGACCAGCACGACGGCCAGGTAGACGACCGCGACCGGCGCGGACTGCGCCGTCACCGCGAGCAGGCCGCCGCAGGCGAGGATGACCGAGCTGGCGACGTACCCGCGCTTCTTGCCGACCCGGGTGCCGATCGCCGACCAGGCGGGGGTCAGCAGCAGCGCGGGACCGACGAAGCAGATGAAGAGGATCGTCGCGGCTCCGTCCTTGCCGAGCACGTCGGAGGCGAGGTAGTCGACGCCGGCGAGCATGCAGCCGGTGGCGAGCGCCTGGATGACGAAGCAGGTCAGCAGCCAGCGGAAGTCGCGCGCGGCGGCGACGATGCGCAGCTGGTCGCGCAGGGTCCCGACGCCCGGCTGCGGCGCGGTGACCGGCGCGTTGCGGGTCCCGACGTAGGCGCTGACGACGCCGATCGTGATGATCGCCGCCATCACCAGGCCCATCACCCGGTAGCCGTCGCGGCCGCCGACCGCGTCCCGGATGGCGGGGGCGGTCGCGCCCGCGAGCATGATCGTGAAGGCGAGGATCGCGACCCGCCAGGTCATCAGCCGGGTGCGCTCGTCGTACGACGACGTCATCTCGGCGGGCATCGCGACGTACGGGACCTGGAAGAACGCGTAGGCCGTCGCGCAGGCGACGAACGCGACTAGCACCCACGCCGCCTCGAGCCAGGTCGCCATCTCCGGCGCTGCGAAGAGCAGCGCGAACGCGACCGCCAGCCCGAGGCCGGCCCGGATCAGCCACGGCCGGCGCGGTCCGCGGGCGTCGACGGTGCGGTCGCTGATCCGCCCCGCGATCGGGTTCAGGATCACGTCCCACGCCTTCGGCAGGAACACGATGAAGCCGGCCAGGATCGCGGTGATCCCGAGGCTGTCGGTCAGGAAGGGCAGCAGCATCAGGCCCGGGACGGTGCCGAACGCGCCGGTGGCGACGGAGCCCGAGCCGTAGCCGATCCGGACGCTTCTCGGGAGGCTGTCGGTGGCTGGCATGGGGGGAGGCTAGCGGGCGACCCGGCCAGGGATACCCGGTTAACCGGGTATTCCTGAACTTCTCGGGCACTGCACTGCCCGAGGAGTTCGTGAAGTGCCCGAGGAGTCAGGGGGCCAGCGCGCGCGAACCGGCGGACGAGTGGCGACGCCGGGGGTTGGCGCCGATGACCTCCGGCGACGGCGCGGCCTTCTTGGCAGGCGACTTCTTCGCAGCGGCCCTCTTGGCGGGGGCCTTCTTCGCGGGCGCCTTCTTGGCCGGAGCCTTCTTCGCCGCCCGTTTCCTCGGTACGGCGCGGCCGTCCCACTGTGCGAGCCACTCGTCGAGCACCGGCCAGGTGCCGGTCCGCGCACCGCGGCCGGTCAGCAGGCCGAGGTGGCCCCCGGGCACGATCTCGAACCGGACCTCGCGGGCGCCGGTGAGCATCGCGACCGCGGGACGTACGGCGGCCACCGGCACGATCGTGTCGTCGGCGCCGGCGACCACCAAGGTCGGTGCCGTGACCGCCGACAGCGAGACCTCGCCGTCGGCGAGCTCGACGGTGCCGGAGGCGAGCGCGTTGTCGCGGGCGAAGCGGTGGTGGAGCCGGCCGAAGGCGCGGCCGCGGTAGGGGGCGGTGGCGGTCGACAGCCGGTCCACGGCCTCGAGCTGGGCGAGCCAGTCCGCGTCGTCGAGGTGGGCGGCGACCGCGGCGGGCCGGGTCACCAGCTGCTGCACACCGGGCAGCCCGAGCGCCCAGCGCACCCCGGGCGCGCTGCCGGCGAGACGGGCGGCGAGACCCACGGGGCCGGACCAGTCGGTGGGGCTGATCAGCGGACGCAGCGGCGCGAGCATGGGCACGGAGCTCACGTCGACCGGGGTGCCGAGCACGGTGAGCGAGGCGACCGGCAGGCCGGGCTCACGGGCAGCGGCCAGCAGCGCGAACGTGCCGCCGAGGCTCCAGCCGACGACGTGGACCGGCTGCCCACCGGCATGCCGCGACGCCTCCCGGATGGCGGCCGGCAGCACCTCGGTGACCCACGGGTCGAGCGCCAGGTCGGGGTCGCGGAAGTCGACGGGATCGAGCTCCACGACGTACGCCGGCCGCCCGGCCGCGACGAGGTGCTCGGCGAGCGAGCATCCGCGCCGCAGGTCGAAGCAGGCGTCGGGCACGGCCAGCGGCGGCACCAGGAGCACGGGTCCGCCGAGTCCGGCGACGGCCGGGTCGGGCTCGAGGTGGTGCACGCGGTGCCGCTCGCCGCGGGCGACCTCGGCCCGCGGCATCGGCCGCAGGTCGGCCATCCCGCCCCGGCGGACCAGGTGGGCCACGTTGCCGGCGGCCGAGAGGACGTGGTCGGGCAACGGGTTCAGGTCCATGCCTCGACGCTACCCGGATCGGCTACGGGGCGAACGTGCGCAGCATCCAGCGCTCGGGCTCCGCCATCGGCTCGAAGCCGAACTTCGCGTAGAGCCCGTGCGCGTCCGCGGTCGCCAGCAAGGTACGGCGTACCTGCAGCTCGGTGAGCGCAGCGTCCACGGCCTCCATCAGGGAGATCCCGACCCCCGCGCCGCGGGCGGCCGGGTCGACGTAGACGTCGCAGAGCCACGCGAACGTCGCGCCGTCGGTGACGACCCGGGCGTAGCCGACCAGCCGGCCGTCGTCGTACGCCCCGAAGTTGAGCGACCCGGCGACGGCCCGCTCGACGACCTCGCGGGGCCGCCCGATCGCCCAGTAGGCGTCGGTCGACAGCCACCGGTGCAGCGTGTCGAGGTCGAGCAGGGCCGCGTCGGTGGAGACGGTGACCATGGGGTCAGGCGCGCTTCGCCGGTCGGACGCTCTTGGTGTGCGAGCTCCCCACCGAGCCCAGCTCCGCCAGGAAGCTGTCGGCCCAGGCGGCGACGTCGTGCTCCATCACCTGCTTGCGCATCGCCTTCATCCGCCGGGTGAGGTCGCGCGGGTCGGCGCGGTAGGCCTCGAGCAGCGCGGACTTCATCCCGTTGATGTCGTAGGGGTTGATCTGCCAGGCCTGGCGCAGCTCCTCGGAGGCACCCGCGAACTCCGAGAGCACGAGCGCGCCGTCGTTGTCGAAGCGGCAGGCGACGTACTCCTTGGCGACCAGGTTCATCCCGTCGCGGTACGGCGTGACGACCATGATGTCCGCGGCCCGGAAGAGCGCGGCCATCTCCTCGCGCGGGTACGACGAGTGGAAGTACGCGATCGCCGGCCGGCCGATCTTGCCCAGGTCGCCGTTGATCCGGCCGACGAGGCGGTCGATGTCGTCGCGCAGGATGCGGTACTGCTCGACCTGCTCGCGCGACGGCGTCGCCACCTGGACGAAGACCGCGTCCTCGACGTCGAGCTCGCCGTCCTCGATCAGCTCGGCGAAGGCGCGCAGCCGGGCGTAGATGCCCTTGGTGTAGTCGAGGCGGTCGACCCCGAGGAAGACCTTGCGCGGGTTGCCGAGCGCCTCGCGGATCTCGACCGCGCGCTCCTCGACCGGCTCGGACCGGGCCAGCTCCTCGAAGCCGGCCGAGTCGATCGAGATCGGGAAGGCCGCTGCCTTCACGGTCCGGCCGTCGGGCAGGTAGACCAGGTCGCGGTGGGTCTTGTGGCCCACGCGCTGGCGGACGAGGCGGACGAAGTTCTGCGCGGCGCCGCTGAGCTGGAAGCCGACCAGGTCGGCGCCCAGCAGCCCCTCGAGGATCTGGCGCCGCCACGGCAGCTGCTGGAAGAGCTCGGTGGGCGGGAAGGGGATGTGCAGGAAGAAGCCGATCCGCAGGTCCGGCCGCAGCTCGCGCAGCATCGCCGGCACCAGCTGCATCTGGTAGTCGTGCACCCACACGGTCGCGCCCTCGGCAGCCTCCTCGGCCGCGCGCTCGGCGAACCGCCGGTTCACGGCGGAGTAGGAGTCCCACCACTCCCGGTGGAACTCCGGCTTCGCCACCACGTCGTGGTAGAGCGGCCACAGGGTGGCGTTGGAGAAGCCCTCGTAGTGGTTCTCGACCTCGGCGGCCGTCATCGCGATCGGGACCAGGTTCATCCCGTCGTCCTCGAACGGCTCGAGCTCGTCCTCGGTCTCCGTGCCACCGGGCCAGCCGATCCACGTGCCCTGGTTGGCGCGCATGATCGGCTCGATCGCCGTCACCAGCCCGCCGGGCGAGCTGCGCCAGCCCTGGCTGCCGTCCGGCAGCGTCACCCGGTCCACGGGCAACCGGTTGGCGACGACGACGAGGTCAGCGGAGCCTGAGGTTGCCACGCGGCAACCCTAGTCGGACCGCCTGATCCGGTACCTGACGTGGGTGGCCCGAGAGGAGGACTCCGACTCCAGCAGCTCGAGCCCGGCCTCGACCGAGCCGTCGAAGATCCGCTCCCCGGTGTGCAGGAGCACCGGGACGATGTCGAGGGTGAGCTCGTCGAGCACGCCCCTGGCCAGCGCCTGTCGTACGGCGGAGGCGCCGCCCGCGATGTCGACGTTCCCGTTGCCGGCCGCGCGCGCCTGCCGGAGGGCCTCGTCGAAGCCGCCGGTCACGAAGTGGAAGGTGGTCCCGCCCTCCATCTCGATCGGCTCGTGCT
The DNA here is from genome assembly GCF_039543825.1 of Nocardioides conyzicola. Lineage (NCBI taxonomy): Bacteria > Bacillati > Actinomycetota > Actinomycetes > Propionibacteriales > Nocardioidaceae > Nocardioides > Nocardioides conyzicola. The sequence goes on from NZ_BAABKM010000002.1 coordinate 2,471,402, forward strand.
CGTGGTGGGTGAGCACGAAGACCGGTGCGTGGTAGGGCGGGTCCTCGCCCCACCAGCCGCGCCACCGCCCCTCGTCGTACGACGACCACTCGCCGCGGACGGGGCCGTACATGTTGCGCCCCATCACGTAGGCGCCCCCGGGCGGCGGGAGGATCCGCGCGGCCCAGCGGGCGTCGACCTCGTCGGTGTGGTGGGGGTCGATGTGCCACTGGTGCAGGGCCATCCCGCCGCGTCCGATGGGGTTCTCGTACGTCTGGTCCGGGCCCGCGACGAAGCCGTCGAGGGAGACCGACATGTGGGCTGTCGTGGTTGTCATGGCGGCTCGGACCTCACTCGGCGGACGGACTCATCGGTGGCTCAGAACTTCAGGTGCTGGCTCAGGTCGCCGGTCTGGTCGACGAACATGGTCCGGCTGTCGAACCACCAGCGACCGTCGATCCGTTGGAACGTGTCGTGGTAGTGCCCGGTGATGATCACCTGCAGCGGCAGCACGTCGGTGGCCTGGGTGACGAGGTAGCTCGTGCGCGCGGTCGCCGTGCCCGCCTCGTCGTCGACCTCGATGCGGGCGTTGGTCGTCAGGTGCTTGGTCTTCGGGGTGCCGGTGTCGTCGTAGATCCGGGTGGCCATGCCGTAGAGCTCCCGGACCCGGTCGCGTCCCTCGAACACCGTCTCCGGCGGCCCGCCCTCCTGGCCGTTGATCCGGCCGTGGGTGAAGAGGTCCGCCACTGCGTCGAGGTCGCCGGCGTCGATGCGCTCGGCGTACTCGTAGAGGAGGTTCTCGATGTCGCGCGCGCTGTCGGCCACCGCGACAGCATAGGTTCGCGCCATGGTTGCTGGCTTCGATCTGGCGAGTGTCCTCGCGGACGCCCGGCGCAAGGAGGACCTGGACGACCTCGGCCCGGGCTCGTTCGAGGAGCCGCTCGTCGTCCTGCTCGAGGCGTACGACGAGGCCGGGCTGACCGAGATGGGCGCGCAGCTCATCCGGGGCGGCATCGTGCACAGCGTGCGGATGCGGCTCCGGGCGCAGGAGTGGTTCCGGCGGCATCCCGAGATCGCGGACGAGCAGGTCGTCGACCCGGTGGTCGTGGTCGGGATGATGCGCAGCGGCACCACGCTGCTGCAGCGGCTGCTCGCCGCCGACCCGCGCTTCCGGTGTGCCCGCGGGTGGGAGGTCATCGAGGTGGCGCCCCGCCTCGACCACCGGTGGGACGTCGAGGACCCGCGGATCGCCAGGGCGGTGGCGCGCGAGGAGGCGTCGCGGCAGTGGGTGCCCGAGCTCTACGCGATCCACCCGATGCACGCGCTCGAGGCCGAGGAGGAGATCGTCTTCCTCGCCGACGCGTTCCTCTCCCACGTGCCCGAGGCCGGCGCGCACGTGCCGGCGTACCGCTCCTGGATCGACACCCAGGACTTCGCGCCGGCGTACGACCACCTGCACCGGATGCTCCAGCTGCTGCAGTGGCAGCAGTGTCGACGCGGCATCGAGGCGGACCGCTGGGTGCTGAAGACGCCCGCGCACCTGGGCTACCTCGACGACCTGCGGACGAGGTTCCCGGGGCTGCACGTCGTGCACCTGCACCGCGACCCGGTCGAGACGATCGCCTCGGGCGCGAGCCTCAACGCGACCCTGCACGCGATGCACGCCGACACCGTCGACCTGCACCGGATCGGCGCCGAGTGGATCGAGCGGATGGGCTGGGCAGCAGACCGCGCCCTCGCGACCCGGCGTGCCTGGGGAGACGAGCCCGGGCTGGTCACCGACCTGGACTTCGCGGCAGCGGTGGCCGACCCCGTCGGCGAGGTGGCGCGCGTGTACGACGCCCTCGGGCTCGACCTGACGGCGGGGGCGGAGGCGTCGATGCGGGACTGGCTCCGGCGGCGTCCGCGCGAGGCGGGCCGGCCGGCGTACACGCCCGAGACCTACGGCCTCTCCGTCGAGCAGATCCGGGAGCGCTTCGCGGACGCCTAGCATCAGCGGGTGCCCCCTCAGTCGCCGTTGCCTCCGCGCCACGGGCTGAGTGCGGCGTGGGTCCGCACGCCGGACCGCGAGCCGGCCCCCGTCTGGCCGACGATGGGCGCCTGGCTGAGCCACCGGCTCGCGCCGCGGGTCGACGTCGTCGGTCTGCTGCTCGCCGAGCGGTTCGTGTACGACGACCTCCGGCCCGTGCGCGAGGACGACCCCTACCGTCCGTACACGTTCGTGTGGTTCCACCGGGACCTGCGCGACGAGCCGGAGGTGCCCGGGGGGCTTCCGGTGCTCCACCGCGACGAGCGTCTCGTGGTCGTCGACAAGCCCGCCTTCCTCTCGGCCATCCCGCGGGGCGACCACGTCGTCCAGAGCGTGGTCGTCCGGCTGCGGGACGAGCTCGGGCTGCCCGAGCTGTCGACGCTGCACCGGCTGGACCGGGTGACGTCCGGGGTGCTGATGCTCGCGACCGAGCGGCGGTGGCGGGCGCCGTACCAGCAGCTGTTCGAGCGCGGTGCCGTGCGCAAGACCTACCGGGCGCTGGCCCCGTGGCGCGCGGACCTCGAGCTCCCCGTGATCGTCCGCAACCACATCACGAAGGAGCGCGGCGCCTGGCGGGCCGAGGTCGTGCCCGGCGCGCCGGTCAACGCCGAGACCCACGTCGACCTCGAGTCGACCGACGGCGACCTGGGGACCTACCGGCTGTCGCCGCGCACCGGCCGCACCCACCAGCTGCGCCTGCACCTCTACGGCCTGGGCATCCCGATCGTCGACGACCCGCTCTACCCCGTCGTGCGCGAGGTCTCGATCGACGACTTCTCCCGACCGCTCCAGCTGCTCGCGAGCGACCTCGCGTTCACCGACCCGGTCGACGGGACCGAGCGGTCCTTCGTCAGCGAGCGGACGCTCCCGCTCTAGAGCGCCGGGCGGACCTGCTCGAGCGCCTGCTGGGTGAGGTCGCCGAGGCGTCGTACGTCGTGCGGGGCGGGGCCCTCGGTCCACACGGCGAGGGCGGCGAACACCGCGCCGGCGACGACCTCCGCGTGCACGGCGGCGTCGAGCCCTGACTCGCCGCGCTCGCCGAGGATCGCGCGCAGCTCCGTGGCCATCGCGCCCTGGCGGTCGCGGAAGGTGCGGTCGATCCGCTCGGCGCTGAGCAGCGCGGCGCGCAGCCGGGCGATCTCGCTGAGGAGCTGCGGGTCGGTGGGGGCGGAGCCGAGGGCGGTGAGTACCGAGCGCACCAGGTCCTCGTCGGCCGGCCGGTCGCGCATCGCGGTCGCGAACCACGCGAGCCGGTCGGCCACGTCGCCGAAGAGCACCTCGTCCTTGGTCGCGAAGTGGCGGTAGAAGGTGCGCTCGGTGACCCCGACCTCCGCCGCGATCGCCGGCACGCTCGCTGCCTCGAACCCGTCGGCGACGAAGTGGCGCAGCGCCACCTCCCGCAACGCGGCTCTGGTGCGGGCGGCCTTCGACATGGTCTGATTATGTCAGAACTGACATTTGAGGAGCAGCATGTCGCACCCGATCGCCACGGGGGAGCAGCACGCCCACGAGCTCGCCGCCCTGGAGCTGGTCCAGCACCCGACCGTGCGGGCGGCGTACGCCGAGGTCGCCGAGACCTGGCTGGGTCGCGCGAAGGCCAGCGAGCAGATGCGCGAGCGGTTCGCGGCGGCGTACGAGGAGGTGATGTTCTCCGCGGCGGTCTGGTCCTCCAACCAGGACCCGCTGCGGCCGAAGGTCACGACGATCACCCGGCTGGAGCACGAGATCGACGGGCGCCGGATCCCGGGCACCCGTTGGGGGATCGACAACCCCGACTCCGTCTACCGCGTGGTCCCGATCTCCGGGGACGAGCGCTACGAGATCCGCGGCCGGGTCGGCGCGCACCGGATGACCGAGAACTACTTCACCCTCTGGGACGCCCACATGGGCACCGTGGACGTGCTCGACGGGCGCCGGATGCACGTGGAGGACGACGGGTCCTTCCTCATCACGGTCGACTCCGACCCGGCGAACGGCCGGCCCAACCACGTCCGCTCGACCCCGGCGGCCCACGAGCTCTACGTCCGCGACGTGCTGCTCGACTGGGGCCGCGACGACCCCAACGCGTTCACGGTGGAGCGGCTCGGGGGTGCGCCGACGAGGCCGGCGCTGACGCTCGACGAGCAGGCCCAGGCGACAGCACGGATGATGGCCCACTTCGCCGACTTCACCGGCAAGCTCAGCCACGGCATGTACAAGTCGCCCGCCAACCACTTCGCCCTCGCCTGGACCGCCGATCACACCGGCGGGCTGCGCAACCAGGTGTACGTCGCCGGGCGCTTCGTGCTCGCGCCGGACGAGGCCTTCGTGGTCGACGTCAGCGATGGAGGAGCGGAGTACTTCACCGTCCCGCTCTCCACCATCTGGGGCACCACGCTCGACATCCTCGACAAGACCGGCAGCCTCAACAAGGCGCAGTCGATCGCCAACGAGGACGGCACCTACACCTACGTGATCAGCGCCCAGGACCCCGGTGTCCACAACTGGATCGACACCGACGGCCTGCTCGAGGGGATCCTCACGCTGCGGATGGCGGAGTTCCCCGACGGCGGTCCGCGCTCCGACCTCTCGGCGACCGGCCGGGTGGTGAAGCTCGACCAGATCGACGGGCCGCGGATCACTCCCGACGAGCGGGCCGCCCAGCTCGCCGAGCGGCGTACGGCGTACCTGCGCCGGCTCCCGGAGGTGACGGCATGAGCCGCTGGCTGGTCACGGGCTGCTCGACCGGCATCGGCCGCGAGATCGCCAGAGCCGCCTTGGAGGCCGGGCACCAGGTCGTCGTCACGGCCCGCAAGGTCGCGGACGTCGAGGACATCGTCGAGACGTACGGCGCGGACGCCCTCGCCGTACCTCTCGACGTCACCGACCGTGCCCAGATCGACGCGGCCGTCGCCGCAGCGACCGACGCCTTCGGCGGCATCGACGTGCTGGTCAACAACGCCGGCTACGGCTACCTGTCGGCGATCGAGGAGGGCGACGACGCGGACGTGCGACAGCTCTTCGACACCAACTACTTCGGCGTGGTCGACACCCTCAAGGCGGTGCTGCCCGGCATGCGCGCGCAGGGCAGCGGTCACGTCATCAACATCTCCTCGATGACGGGCCTGGTCGCCAATCCGCCCAACGCCTACTACAGCTCGACGAAGTTCGCCCTCGAGGCGCTCACCGAGGCGCTCGCCAAGGAGGTGGGCCCGCTCGGCATCAAGGTCACCGCGATCGAGCCGGGCGCCTTCCGGACCGACTGGGCCAAGCGGTCCATGCACGAGACGGCGGCGCCGATCGAGGCGTACGCCGCCGACGTCGGTGCCCGCAAGGACCTGATCAAGGCGTTCGCCGACCACCTGCCCGGCGACCCGCGCAAGGTCGGCGAGGCCGTCGTCATGGTGGCCGGGCTCGACGCGCCGCCGCTGCGGCTGCTGCTCGGCAAGGACGTGCTCGCCGCGGTCCGCGCCAAGCTCGCCGAGATGACGGCCTCCATCGACGAGTGGGAAGCCGTCACCGTCGACACCGACCTGCCGAGGGGCGAGTGATGGTCCCGACCGCCGCCGAGGTCCTCGACGGGATCGACCTGACCGGCCGGACGGCGCTGGTGACGGGCGGCTACTCCGGCATCGGCGTGGAGGTCGTCCGCGCGCTCGCCGGCGCGGGCGCGCACGTGCTCGCGTCGGCCCGGCGCCCCGAGAAGGCGCAGCGGGTGCTGGCGGAGATCGAGGGGGTGGAGGTCGGCGAGCTCGACCTCGCCGACCAGGGCAGCGTCGCGGCGTACGCCGGCCAGGTGCTCGCCAGCGGCCGGCCGCTCGACGTCGTCATCAACAACGCGGGCGTGATGGCCTGCCCGGAGACCAGGACCGCCGACGGGTGGGAGCTCCAGCTCGCCACCAACCACCTCGGCCACTACGCGCTCGTCAACCGGCTGTGGCCGGCGATCGGCACGGGCGCCCGGGTCGTCAGCGTGTCGTCGACCGGCCACCACCTCTCGGACTTCCGGTGGGACGACCCGTGGTTCGAGACCGGCTACGACAAGTGGCTCGGCTACGGCCAGTCCAAGACCGCCAACGTGCTCTTCGCCGTGCACCTCGACCGGCTCGCCCGCGAGCAGGGCGTGCGCGCCTTCTCGCTCCACCCCGGCGCGATCCTCACGTCACTCGGTCGGCACCTCCTGGTGGAGGACCTGCAGGCCGTGTCGACCCTCGACGACGACGGCAACCTGGTGCTCCCCGACTTCCGCTCGCCCGAGCAGGGCGCCGCGACCGCCGTCTGGGCGTCGACCTCGCCCGAGCTCGACGGCCGGGGCGGCCTCTACCTCGAGGACTGCGCGGTCGCGGAGGTCGTGCCCGACGGCCCGCAGACCACCGCCGGCGTACGCGCCTACGCGCTCGACCCGGACGCGGCCGCCCGGTTGTGGGCCTGGTCGGCCGACGTGACCGGGGTGGACGCGTTCTAGTCGGGCTGGCCCGACCAGGACTGTCGGGCTGGCAGGATCGTGGATCGGCCCCGCGATTCCTAGCGTTGATGCCATGACGGAGACCCTGACCATGCCCACCGCGACACCCACGACCCCGCGGGTGGTCGAGCGACCCCGCGGCGTACGCCGGGTGCTGTACGAGAGTGCCTACAGCCTGTCGGCGTTCCCGATCGCGCTGGTCGCGTTCATCGTGGTGGTGATCGACCTGGCGCTCGGGCTGGGGCTCGCGATCTTCATCGGCGGCATCCTGCTGATCTCGGTCGGCGTGATGGTCGCCCGCGGGTTCGCGCGGTTCGAGCGGATCCGTCTGCGCGGGATGCTCGGCCGCGAGGCCCCGACGCCGCGCTACCTCTGCGCCCCCGCGGGGTCCGGCTTCTGGCGTCGGCAGCTGACGCCGCTCAAGGACGCCCAGTCCTGGCTCGACGTGGTCTGGGCACTGGTCGGTCTGGCGACCGGGACGTTCGCGTTCGCGGTCACGCTCGCCTGGTGGACGGCCACGGTGACCGGGCTGACCTACTGGTTCTGGCAGCACTGGATCCCCGAGGGCGACGAGTCTGGGCTCGCGGACCTCCTCGGCCTCGGCGAGGGGCGGACGACGGAGAGCCTGCTCAACCTCGCTCTCGGCGTCGTCCTGCTGCTGACCCTGCCGTGGGCGGTCCGCCTGGTGACCGTGATCCACGCCAGCCTGGCCTGGGTGCTGCTGAGCAGCCGCGCCGAGCTGCAGCACGAGGTCGCCCGGGTCGAGGGCGGCCGCGACGCCGCGCGGGTGGCGGAGGCCGAGTCGATGCGCCGCCTCGAGCGCGACATCCACGACGGTCCGCAGCAGCGGCTGGTCCGGCTCACGATGGACCTCGGTCGCGCCAAGCGTCAGGTCGCCGACGACCCGAGCCGCGCCGCCGCCACCATCGACGAGGCGCTGGCCCAGGCCCGCGAGACCGTCGCCGAGCTCCGCTCGCTCAGCCGCGGCATCGCCCCGCCGCTGCTCGTCGACCGCGGCCTCGCCGCCGCGCTCGAGGAGATGCTCGCGCAGAGCGTCGTCCCGGTCGAGGCGCGCATCGACGTACCCGCCCAGCTGCCGCCGCACGTCGAGACCGCCGTCTACTTCGTGGTCGCCGAGGCGCTCACCAACGTCGCCAAGCACAGCGGCGCCACGTCGGCCTCGGTCTCCGTCGTCGACGCCGGCTCCCAGGTGGAGGTCCGCGTGGAGGACGACGGCGTCGGCGGGGCGCACCCCGCGAAGGGCCTCGGCCTCGCCGGGCTGCGCCAGCGCCTCACGGCCGTCGACGGCACGCTCGAGATCACCTCGCCCGAGGGCGCCGGGACCGTCCTCGTCGCCCGGATCCCGGTGCTCGCCGGATGAGGATCGTCGTCGCGGATGACTCCCTGCTGCTGCGGGAGGGTCTCCAGCTGTTGCTCACCGAGGCCGGCCACGAGGTGGTCGGCTCGGTCGCCGACGGCCCGTCGTTCACCGCGACCGTGCTCGAGCTCCGGCCGGAGCTCGGCATCGTCGACGTGCGGATGCCGCCCAGCCACACCGACGAGGGACTCCGCGCCGCGGTCGACGTACGACGGGCGTGGCCGGAGGCCAGGCTGATGGTCCTCTCCCAGTACGTCGAGGTGTCGTACGCCGACGACCTGCTCGCCACCGGCGACGGCGGGGTCGGCTACCTGCTCAAGGACCGGGTCAGCGACCTCGACGACTTCCTCGGCGCCGTGCAGGCCGTCGCGGCCGGTGGGACCGTGCTCGACCCGATGGTCGTGCGGCAGCTGATGGGCCGCAACCGCGACCCGCTGGCCGACCTCACGCCGCGCGAGCGCGAGGTGCTGTCGCTGATGGCGGAGGGGAAGTCGAACGCCGCGATCGCCGCCGCGCTGTCGGTGTCGCTCGCAGGCGTCGAGAAGCACACCCAGCGGATCTTCGCGAAGCTCGGGCTGCCCCCCGACGACGACACCGCGCACCGGCGGGTCGCCGCCGTGCTGCGCTTCCTCGGCTAGCCCGGGAAGGTCACGCCCACCTGGCGGCGTACGTCGTCCATCTGGCGCAGCAGCGTCAGCGTCTGCTCGTGCGGCACCAGCGGGCTCTCGCGCAGGCCGGCCAGCAGGCAGCGGCCTACCTCGGCGATCTCGTTGCCGTAGCCCTGCCCGATGACGGGCTCCTCGCCCAGGATCTCGACCGGCTGGCCCGGCTCGACGACCCAGCTGCCCTCGCCCTCGACGTACGGTGTGAAGACGGCCTTGGTCGGGTGGTGGAAGTCGTCGAAGTCGATGCGGCCCTGGTCGGTGGCGATCGAGCACCGGCGCGAGGAGTAGGACGTCATCGAGGCCGTCATCGTCGCGAGCGCGCCGCCGGGGTAACGGCCGGCGACCGCGACGTCGAGGTCGATGCCCCGGTCGGACAGGTCGGCGGTCGCGGTCAGCAGCTCGGCCTCGCCGAGCATCAGGTGGGCGACGGTGAGGGGGTAGATGCCCATGTCGAGCAGGGCGGAGGCGCCCAGCGCGGGATCGAGCATCCGGTCGTCGGGGCCGGCGTCGACCCGGAAGCCGAGCTCTGCGTGCAGGTGCCGCGGCCGGCCGAACTCGCCCGAGGCCAGCCGCGCCCGCAGCTCCCGGATCACCGGGTGGCAGGCCGTCCACATGGCCTCCATGAGGAACCGGTCGTGCTCGCCCGCGAGCCGGACCATCTCCTCGGCGTCGGCGGTGTCGAGCGTGACCGGCTTCTCGCAGAGCACGTGCTTGCCGGCCTCGAAGCACAGCCGCGCGTTGTCCAGGTGGAACGCGTGGGGGGTCGCGATGTAGACGACGTCGACGCCGGGGTCCGCGACCAGCTCCTCGTAGGAGCCGTACGCCGCGGCGGCGCCGTACTGCCCGGCGAAGTCCTGGGCGGCCTCGAGTCGGCGCGATCCCACCGCCGCGAGCGTCGCGCCCGGCACCAGCGCGAGGTCGCGGGCGAACGTGTGGGCGATCTTGCCGGTCGCCAGGATGCCCCAGCGGATGTCGTCACTCATGGGGCAGACCCTACTGATGGCGACTCGCCGCCCCTTCGAATCACATCGGTGTGGTTCGCCGCCTATAGTGCCTGGTATGGATGCCGCGAACGCGCTCACCGGTGAGGTGGGCGACGCCACGCCGGGTCTCAGCGACCGCGACACCGAGATCCTCGAGTTCGAGCGCCAGTGGTGGAAGTACGCCGGCGCCAAGGAGACCGCGGTCCGCGAGAAGTTCGACATGTCCTCGACGCGCTACTACCAGGTGCTCAACGCCCTGATCGACCGTCCCGAGGCGCTCGAGGCCGACCCGCTGCTGGTCCGCCGCCTGCGCCGCCTCCGGGCCGCCCGCCAGCGCCAGCGCTCGGCGCGCCGACTCGGCTTCGAGGTCTGAGATGGCCCGCTACCAGCCCAGGAACCAGAAGGGTGCGGTCTTCCCGTCCCCGGTCGTCATCCTCAGCGTGCTGGCCGTCGCCATGGCCGGCGTCGCGTTCGTCGCGACCCGCGGCAGCGAGCCGACCGAGCGCGAGGTCACCACGGTCGTCAAGGAGCAGCCGACCGCGTCGCCGTCGTACTCCGCGAGCGCGAAGCCGAAGCCCAAGCCCAAGCCCGCCGTGCAGCGCGGCAAGGTCTACGTCGAGGTCTACAACAACTCCGGCATCACCGGCCTCGCCGGCGACGTCGCTGACCGGACGAGCAACATCGGCTGGAAGGTCGTCGGCTCCGACAACTGGTACGGCACCATCCCGGGCACCACGGTCTACTACCCGGAGCGGCTCAAGCGCGCGGCCAAGACGCTGGCGCTCGACCTCGGCATCCGGCGCACCGCCCTCGCGGTCGACCCGATGCGCCGCGACCGGCTGACGCTGATCCTCACCGGCCCGCTCGACTGAGCCGTTCGCCACATTTCGCCGCCCGGCCACCCGGTGCGGCCGCGTGGATGGTTGGGTTGACCCATGGAGTTCACCTCCACCGACGGGGAGCGGCGGTACGCCGAGCTGGTGCGCGCTGCGTCGCGGGCGGTCGTCGGCCTCGACTTCGACGGCACGCTGGCGCCGATCGTGGACGACCCCGAGCGCGCGCACATCCACGAGGACGCCTCCGACGTGCTGCTCGACCTGGCCCGTGAGGTCGCCGCCGTCGCGGTGATCACCGGCCGGCCGGCCCGCCAGGTGCTCGACCTCGGCGGCCTCGAGGAGGTGGGCGACGCGCTCGCGAGCGCTGACGCCGACCTCTACGTCTTCGGCCAGTACGGCAACGAGCGGTGGTCCTCGACCAGCCGCCGGATCGTCTCGCCGCGCCCGCCGCGCGGCCTGGCCTCCTTCGAGCGCGAGCTCACCGGCGTGCTGCGCCGCGCCGACGCCGCCGACGCGTGGGTGGAGGACAAGGGGCTCGCGGTCGCCGTCCACACCCGGCGGCTGCCGGACTCCGACGCCGCGTTCCAGCGCCTCCTGCCTCTCGTGGGCGACCTCGCCACGAAGCACGGCCTGATCACCGAGCCCGGCCGCAACGTCATCGAGGTCCGGTCCTCGGGCATGCACAAGGGGCTCGCCGTCGAGGCCCTGGTCGCCGAGCTCGACGCCGGTGCCTTCCTCTTCGCCGGCGACGACCTCGGCGACGTCGAGGCCTTCGAGGCCGTCGCCGACCTGCGCGAGCGCGGCCTGCCCACCCTCCTGGTCTGCTCCGCGTCCTCCGAGGAGAGTGCGCTCGTGCCCCTCTCCGACGTGGTGGTCAAGGGCCCCGAGGGCGTCATGGACCTGCTCCGGCAGCTGACGGCGGACGCGCGCGCGGCGGGATAGCCACGGGCGAGTCGGCTGTCTTCTGACCGTCAGAACGACCATCTCGCCCGTGGGTATCGGTCCAGCCGTTCGCCCACGGTGAACAGGAGGCAGTCTCCGGAACACCGGGCACCTCCCGGAAGTTGAGTCGGTATCACTCAACTCCCAGAGAGGGAGGACATCGTGTCCACCAGTCTTCCGGTTCTGTTCGTGTCCGACCTCGTCGTGCTGCCCGGGATGGTCGTCCCGCTCGCGCTCGACGAGTCCTCCCAAGCCGCCATCGACGCCGCGCGCGCCGGCAGCGACAGCCAGGTGCTCGTCGCCCCGCGGCTCGAGGACCGCTACGCGTCGTACGGCGTGATCGCGACCATCGACCGCGTCGGTCGCTTCTCCGGCGGGTCGCCCGCCGCCGTCCTCAAGGCCGGCACCCGCGCCCGCATCGGCAGCGGCGTGACCGGTCCCGGAGCGGCCCTGTGGGTCGAGGTCGAGCCCGTCGAGGACGTGGTGACCGACCACGCCCGCGAGCTGGCCGAGGAGTACAAGCGCCTCGTCGTCGCCGTCCTGCAGCGCCGCGAGGCGTGGCAGGTCATCGACCAGGTCCACCAGATGACCGACCCGAGCTCGATCGCCGACGCCGCGGGCTACGCGCCGTACCTCTCCATCGACCGCAAGCGCGAGCTGCTCGAGAACCCCGACGTCGAGTCGCGGCTCGAGACCCTGATCGCGTGGACCCGCGAGCACCTCGCCGAGGCCGAGCTCACCGACAAGATCGGTGAGGACGTGCGCGACGGGATGGAGAAGACGCAGCGGGAGTACCTGCTGCGCCAGCAGCTCGCCGCGATCCGCAAGGAGCTCGGCGAGGGCGAGCCCGAGGGGGCGGACGACTACCGCGCCCGGGTCGAGTCCGCCGAGCTGCCCGAGGCCGTCCGCGAGGCCGCCCTCAAGGAGGTCGACAAGCTCGAGCGCGCCAGCGACCAGAGCCCCGAGACCGGCTGGATCCGGACCTGGCTCGACACCGTCCTCGAGCTGCCCTGGGATGTCACGACCGAGGACTCGACCGACCTCGTCGCCGCACGCGAGATCCTCGACGCCGACCACCACGGCCTCGACGAGGTCAAGGAGCGGATCGTCGAGTACCTCGCCGTCCGTGCCCGCCGCGCCGAGCGCGGCCTGCAGGTCGTCGGCGGACGCGGCTCCGGCGCGGTGATCCTGCTGGCCGGTCCTCCCGGCGTCGGCAAGACCTCGCTGGGCGAGTCCGTCGCCCGGGCCCTCGGCCGGAAGTTCGTCCGGGTCGCCCTCGGTGGCGTCCGCGACGAGGCCGAGATCCGCGGCCACCGGCGGACGTACGTCGGCGCGCTGCCCGGTCGGATCGTGCGGGCCGTCAAGGAGGCCGGGTCGATGAACCCGGTCGTGTTGCTCGACGAGGTCGACAAGGTCGGTGCGGACTACCGCGGCGACCCGGCCGCGGCGCTGCTGGAGGTGCTCGACCCGGCGCAGAACCACACGTTCCGCGACCACTACCTCGAGCTCGACCTGGACCTGTCCGACGTCGTCTTCATCGCCACCGCCAACGTGGTCGAGCAGATCCCGTCGGCCCTGCTGGACCGCATGGAGCTGGTCACCCTCGACGGCTACACCGAGGACGACAAGGTCGCGATCGCCCGGGACTTCCTGCTGCCCCGGCAGCTGGAGCGGGCGGCCATCACCGCCGACGAGGTGAGCGTCACCGACGCCGCGCTGCGCGAGATCGCGGCCAACTACACCCGCGAGGCCGGCGTACGCCAGATGGAGCGGTTCATCGCCAAGGCGCTGCGCAAGGCGGCGACGAAGCTGGCGACGGGGGAGACGCACGTCGACATCGACGAGCCGGACCTCAAGGGCCTGGTGGGACGGCCGCGCTTCACGCCGGAGGCGCACGAGCGCACGTCGGTCCCCGGTGTCGCGACCGGCCTGGCCGTGACCGGCCTGGGCGGTGACGTGCTCTTCATCGAGGCGTCCGCGTCGGAGGGCAAGGCGGGGCTGACCCTGACCGGTCAGCTCGGCGACGTGATGAAGGAGTCCGCGCAGATCGCGCTGTCCTTCGTCCGGGCGCACGCGGCCGAGCTCGGCGTCGAGGCGTCGTTCTTCGACAAGGCGATCCACGTCCACGTCCCCGCCGGTGCCACGCCGAAGGACGGTCCGTCGGCGGGCATCACGATGGTGACCGCGCTGACGTCGCTGGCGACCGGACGCCCGGTGCGCTCGGAGGTCGGCATGACCGGTGAGGTCACGCTCAACGGCCGGGTCCTGCCGATCGGCGGCCTGAAGCAGAAGCTGCTCGCGGCCCAGCGCAACGGTCTGACCGAGATCTTCGTGCCGCTGCGCAACGAGCCCGACCTGGACGACGTACCGGCCGACGTGCTGGAGGCGTTGACCGTGCACGTGGTCGGCGATGTCATGGACGTCGTACGCGGTGCGCTCGAGCCGGTGCAGGAGGCGGCCACCGCCGCCGCCTGAGACCGACCGACCAACGGACGCCGGTCGTCCAGCATGTGGATCTGATGTGCACATGCTGAGACGGCCGGCGTACTGTTCTTTCCAGCTCATCAAGAGGGACAGAGGGATACGGCCCTGTGAAGTCCCGGCAACCGCCGCGAGCCTCCGCCGCCCGAGACATCGGGATGCGGTTCGCGGAGACGGTGCCAATTCCGTCCGGCGCGACCGTCGCAGCCGGAGAAGATGAGAAGGAGGCCTTCATGAGCGCTGTAGTTGCAGAGAAGACGACCACCCTGCGCGAGGGCGCGTTCGGCAACGCGACCAACCTCGCCTGTCGCGAGTGCGGTCACCAGGTCGAGCTCGGCCCCTTCTACGCCTGTCCGGAGTGCTTCGGACCGCTCGAGGTCGCCTACGAGTTCGGTGAGGTCACCCGCGAGCAGATCGAGGCCGGCCCGGCCAACATCTGGCGCTACAAGGCGCTGCTCCCGGTCCCGACCGACATCGAGCAGAGCCCCAACACCGAGCCCGGCTACACCCGCCTGCTCCGTGCCCACAACCTCGGCGCCGAGCTGGGCATCGCCAACCTGTGGGTGAAGGACGACTCCACCAACCCCACCAACTCGTTCAAGGACCGGGTCGTGGCGTGCGCGCTCAGCGCCGCCCGCGAGCTGGGCGCCAAGGTCTTCGCCTGCCCGTCGACGGGCAACCTCGCGAACGCCGTCGCCGCCGCCGGCGCCCGCGCCGGGATCAAGACCGTCGTCTTCATCCCGAGCAACCTCGAGCACCCCAAGCAGGTCAACTCCGCCGTCTTCACCGAGTCCCTGGTGGCCGTGAACGGCAACTACGACGACGTCAACAAGCTCGCCTCCGAGATCGCCGGCGAGGAGGAGGGCTGGGCGTTCGTCAACGTCAACGTGCGCCCCTTCTACGCCGAGGGCTCGAAGACGCTGGGCTACGAGATCGCCGAGCAGCTCGGCTGGCGGCTGCCCGACCAGATCGTCATCCCGGTCGCGTCCGGCTCGCAGCTGACCAAGGTGCACAAGGCCTTCCAGGAGCTGATCAAGCTCGGCCTCGTCGAGGACAAGCCCTACCGCGTCTTCGGCGCCCAGGCCGCCGGCTGCTCCCCGGTCTCGGTCGCCTACAAGGCCGGCGTCGACGCGATCCGCCCGGTCAAGCCCGACACGATCGCCAAGAGCCTCGCCATCGGCAACCCCGCCGACGGCATCTACGTGCTCGACATCTGCCGCGAGACCGGTGGCGCGGTCGAGGACGTGACCGACGACGAGGTGCGCGACGGCATCGTGCTGCTGGCCCGCACCGAGGGCATCTTCACCGAGACCGCCGGCGGCACCACGGTCGCCGTGCTGAAGAAGCTCGTGGAGACCGGTCAGCTCGACACCGACCTCGAGACCGTCGTCATCAACACCGGCCACGGCCTCAAGACCCTCGACGCCGTCTCCGGCAAGGTCGGCCCCGCCGCGACCATCGAACCGACGTACGCCGCCTTCGCCGCCACCGGCCTGGCCTGAAGTAGGAGCCCTTCCGTGCCTGTCTCCGTCCGGATCCCGACCATCCTGCGCACCTACACCGGTGGCGAGTCCGAGGTCACCGCCTCCGGCGCCACCCTGGCCGAGGTGCTCGACGACCTCGACGGGAGCTACAACGGCATCAAGGGCCGGATCCTCGACGAGTCGGGTGCGCTGCGCCGCTTCGTCAACGTGTACGTCGGCAACGACGACGTGCGCTTCCTCGACAACCTGGACACCCCCACCCCGGACGGCACCCAGGTCTCGGTCATCCCGGCCGTCGCCGGCGGCTGATCCCTCCGCCGAGTCGGCGAACCGGCTGTAACGCCGGGTTACTGACTGTTCCCGCGGTGTTGCAACCTGGTGGGAACAGTCAGTAACCCGGCGTTACAGCAATCGCCGCCGCTCGATCAGGTGCGCGCGCTCGGCCAGGTTGCCGCACCGGCCGATGGCCTCGTCGTACGCCGTGCGCGCGTCGTCCAGCCGTCCGAGCCGGGCGAGCAGCTCGGCCCGGGTCGCCGGCAGCCGGTGACCCGGCAGCGTGAGGCCGGACAGCACGGCCAGCCCGGCGGCCGGCCCGGACGCCTCGGCCACGGCGACCGCCCGGTTGAGCCGCACGACCGGTGATCCGGTGAGGTCCTCGAGCTCCTCGTAGCGCAGCACGATCCGGTCCCAGGCGGTGTCGGCGGCCGTCGGCGCGATGGCGTGCTCGGCGGCGATCAGCGCCTGGAGGAGGTACGGCGAGGCCGGGGCGGCCACCCAGGGACGCAGCAGGTCGAGCGCCTCGGCGATCGCGGCGAGGTCCCAGCGCGACCGGTCCTGGTCAGGGAGCAGCACCAGCCGACCGTCGACGGCGCGGGCGTCGCGGCGGGAGTGCTGGAGCAGCATCAGGGCGAGCAGCGCGTCGACCTCGACGTCGGCGTACGGCAGCACCGAGCGCAGCACCCGCACCAGCCGGATCGCCTCGCCGGCCACCGACGCCCGCAGGACGTCCGGGCCCGACCCGGGCGCGTAGCCCGCGGTGAACGCCAGGTAGGCGACGTCGGCGACCACCGCCACCCGGGGCGCGAGATCGGCGGGCACCTCGAAGGACTCCGCGGCCAGCCGCTTGCGCGCCCGGGTCAGTCGCGCGGCCATGGTGGTCGTCGGCACCAGGAAGAGCCGGGCGACGTCCTCGGTCGACACGCCCAGCACGAGCCGCAGCGTCAGCGCCGCCGCCGACGGCGCGGGCAGCGACGGGTGCGCGCACAGCAGCACCAGCCGCAGCCGCTCGTCCTGCACGGGCTCCCCGACGTCGGCCATGAACGCCTGCGCCTCCTCCTGCACGGACGCCTCGACCGCGAGCAGCGGCAGCTTGCGCGCCGCCACCGCCTCGGCACGCAGCCGGTCGAGGACGCGGCGGCGAGCGGTGGTCAGCAGCCACGCAGGAGGGTTGTCGGGTACGTCGTCCCAGGTGCGCGCCGCCGCCTCGAACGCCTCGGCCAGCCCGTCCTCGGCCAGGTCGAGCCTCCGGAACTGCGCGACCAGCAGGGCCAGCAGCCGGCCCCACTCGTCGCGCAGCAGCGTCTCGAGCGGGGTCAGAGCTCGACCTCGAGGGTGGGGCGCACCTCGACGGAGTACTCCCGCGGCAGGAGGGCGGCCACCTCCACGGCGGTCGCGTGGTCGGGCACGTCGATCAGGTAGAAGCCGCCGAGCTGCTCGACGGTCTCCGCGAACGGCCCGTCGGTCACCGGTCGGTCCGCCCCCGGGCGGACGGTGCGGGCCGACTCCGGTCGGTCCAGCGCGTCGCCGGTGACGATCGCTCCGCGGGCTCGCACGGCGGCGTCGAACGCCTGGAAGTCGGCGATCACCCGGTCGCGCAGCTCCGCGTCGGCGGCCTCCCACTTGGCGAAGTGGTCGGCCTCGGCCATCAGGACGAGGAACCTCATGAGGTGGGTCCTTCCGCGTCGCCCATCGCCGCGCGCACCTCGACCGCGCCCTCGGCCCCGGCCAGGAAGCCGCACACCGCGAGCAGGTCGTCGAGGTCGTCGGTCTCGACCACGTAGAAGCCGGTGAGCTGCTCGACGGTCTCGGCGTACGGCCCGTCGGTGACCTCGCCGCCGGCCCGCACGACGCGGGACTCGCGGGAGTGCGTGAGCTCGGCGCCGCCGGTGATGGTGTGCCCGCGCTCGCCGAGCATCCGGGCGAACTCGCCGTGGTGGGCGTACGTCGCGGCGCGCTCCTCCTCCGTCGCGGATGCCCAGGTGTCCTCGTTGCCGGGGAGCAGGATGACGTAGGTGGTCATGGGTGGTTCCTCTCGTCGCGTTCCGAGTCTGGCACCGGGATGACGCGCGAGTCCGGGGCAAATCGACAGCAGGTGCTTGACACCCGTCCGCCCGAGCAGCACAGTGAGAAGTGGGAACGCTCCCACACGCCACGGAACGACGAGGGGTGGACCGCGCGATGGCCTCGGAACGACGTGGTGGGAGTGCCCGGCCCGAGCGGCGGTTCGCGGCCGGGCCCCGTCGTGCGGCGGGCCCGGGACTCCTCGACGTCTCGGGCCCGTCGTTCGCATCCCGCGGCCCGGGGTGGCTGGGCATACTGACGCCATGAGTCGACCGCCACGCACCCGCCCGACTCTCGAAGAGGTGGCGGCGAAGGCCGGCGTCGGACGCGGTACGGCGTCGCGGGTCATCAACGGGGGCGAGAAGGTCTCCGAGCGGGCCCGGCTCGCCGTCGAAGAGGCGATCGCCGAGCTCGGCTACGTCCCCAACGCCGCCGCACGTGCGCTCGTCACCCGGCGCACGGACGCCATCGCGCTGGTGATCGCGGAGTCCGAGGAGCGGGTCTTCGGGGAGCCGTTCTTCGCCGGGATCGTCCGCGGCATCGGCTCGGCACTGGCCGCCGCGGACCGCCAGCTCGTGCTCCTGCTCGCGCAGGCCTCGCAGCGGCGGGGCGCTCTCGACGACTACCTCACCCGGCAGCACGTCGACGGCGTGCTGCTGCTCTCGCTGCACGACGACGACCAGCTGCCGGAGCGCATCCGGGCGCACGGCGTACCCGTCGTCGTCGGCGGTCGCCGCGACGGCGTCACCAGCGACTTCGTCGACGTCGACAACCTCCAGGGGGCGCGGCTCGCGGTCGAGCACCTGGTCGGCCTCGGCCGGCGGCGCATCGCGACGATCGCGGGTCCCGCCGACATGGTCGCCGGCCACTCGCGCTTCGAGGGGTACGTCGCGGCGCTGACCTCCGCCGACCTGCCGCTGGACGACCGGCTCGTCGCCCGCGGCGACTTCACCCAGTTCAGCGGGGCGGAGGCGATGCGCGGCCTGCTCGCCGGCGGCGCGGAGATCGACGGTGTTTTCTGCGCCAACGACCTGATGGCGGTCGGCGCGCTCCAGTCGCTGCGCGAGGCGGGCCTCCGGGTGCCGGAGGACGTGGCGGTGGTCGGCTTCGACGACGCGCCGATCGGGCTCTCCACCGTGCCGCCGCTCACCACCGTGCACCAGTCGCCCGAGCGGATGGGCCGCGAGATGGTCGCGCTCCTGATGGCGGCGACCCGCTCGCCCGGCGTGCCGCAGCCCGGCCTGATGCTGCCGACGCACCTCGTCGTCCGCGGCAGCGCCTGACCCCCTAGGGTGCGGCGCATGACAGATCGCCCCGTCGTCCTGCTCGCGACCTGCGGCTGGTTCCCCGACGGCGAGCCCGGCCACGCCGCGCTCGACGCCGCCCTGGACGCCCGCGGCATCGACGCACGCTGGGCGCAGTGGGACGACGTCACGGTGGACTGGTCGGAGGCCGCCGTCATCGCGGTGCGGTCCACGTGGGACTACGACTCGCGGGTGGGGGAGTTCCTCGGCTGGGCGTCCGGCCTGGGCCCGGCGCTGCTCAACGGCTTCCGGACCTTCCGGTGGAACGTCGACAAGCGCTACCTCCTCGACCTGCTCGACGCCGGGCTGCCGGTCGTCCCGACCCGGGCCGCCGACACCGTCGCCGGCGTACGCCGGATCGCGGAGGCGCTCGAGATCGCGGTCGTCAAGCCGCGGGTCGGCGCCGGTGGGCGCGGCCTCGAGCTCGTCCGGGACCCGGCCGGCTGGGAGCCCGCGGACGGCCACGAGGGGCCCTGGGTGGTGCAGCCGCTCGTCGAGTCCATCCACCACGACGGCGAGACGTCCGTCTTCGTCATCGGCGGCCATGCGGTCAGCCAGGTCCACAAGCTGCCCAGCAGGACCGACGTCCGGGTGCACGAGCAGTTCGGCGGGACGTCGCGGCCGGTGCCGCTCGACCAGGAGTCGGCCGTGCTCGCGATGGAGGCGATCGCCACCGTGGCCGGCCTGCTCGGCGAGGAGATCGCCTACGGCCGCGTCGACCTGATGCGCTACCAGGGCCGGCTGGTCGTCAGCGAGGTCGAGCTCACCGAGCCCGGTCTCTACCTCGACGTGCTGCCCGACAACGCCGAGCCCTTCGCCGACGCCGTCGTCGAACGGATCCGCCGCCAGGCCTGACCCGCCAACCTTCTGGACCTGCGTTGCGTTAGGACTGGTGTGGTGAACCAGGACGAGGCCGAGTTCGGTCGCTGGGCGCAGCAGCGGCAGGTCGCGCTGCTGCGCACCGCCCTCCTGCTCACCGGCGACCGGCAGCGTGCCGAGGACCTGGTCCAGGAGGCGCTGACCCAGGTCGCGCTGCGCTGGCGCCGGCTCGCCGACGACTACCCCGAGGCCTACGCCCGCCAGGTGATCGTGCGTCGCAACATCTCGTGGTGGCGCAAGCACCGCCACGAGGTGGTGGTCGAGCTGTCCGACGGCGTCGCGACGTCCGGCGGGCCGGAGGGCGCGGTCGAGCGGCGGCTGATGCTCGGCCGGGCGCTGGCCGGACTGACGCCGCGGCAGCGGTCGCTGGTCGTGCTCCGCTACTACGAGGACCTCACCGTGCGGGACGCCGCCGACGCGCTCGGCGTCAGCGTCGGGACCGTCAAGAGCGAGACCCACCACGCCCTGCGCAGGCTGCGCGAGTCGGCGCCCGAGCTGGCGCAGCTGATCGGGGAGGACCGATGACCCACCAGGACCTGCGCGACCTCCTGCACGAGCAGGTCGCCGACCTCGAGACCACCGACCTCGCGGGGCGGGCGTGGAGCGACGCCGTACGCCGCCGGCGGCGCGGTCGGCTCGTCGCGGCGGGGGCCACCGCGCTCGTGACCGTGCTGGTCGTCGCGGGCGTCGCGGTCGTCCGGGACCGGGTCGACGACCCCCCGCGGCGTACCCCCGCACCGGTCGGACCACCTCCGTGGGTCACCCAGTCCCCGCCGGCGGCCCCGTCGGCCGCCGACACGTCGTACCAGGACCTGCCGGTCTGGTGGAGCCCCGACCTCGACGAGGAGCTGGCGCTGCCGTTCGTCGGTCGGCTCCCGTTCTTCCGTCACCTGGACCCGAGCCGGGTCGATGCCGACCTCGTCGAGGACCCCACCATCGACCGGGCGATCGCCGCCTTCGGACGCGACGACGTGGTGGTCCTCGTCGACCCGGAGGGCCAGACGCGGCGCGTGACGATCGACCTGCCGGCGCCCGCCGACGACGCCGACGGCAACCCGACCTCCCGCTTCGGGCCGTCGATGCTGTCCCCCGACGGTCGGCGCCTCGAGGTGCGGCAGGGCGACGACCGGGCCGTCCTGGACATCGGGACGGGCGCCTGGCGGGACCTGCGCGGCCCCGGCGACCCCCCACCGACCGGCCCGGCCGTGGTGGACCTGCAACCGGCCATGCTGAACCCGGCCGGCCGGATGAGCGTGAACGAGCGGGGAGCGTCGGCCCAGAGCTGGGGGATGGGCCCGGGCATCCCGGTGCGCGACCCGGCGGCGTACTTCAGCGGGCCCGCCTACCTCGTCGTGTCCGGCCGAGATGAGGGGCCCAGCCTGCTCGCGTTCATGACCGGCCTGGACGACGAGCGGTGGATGGATGCCCCGACCGTCGCCGGCTGGCTCGACGACGACACGGTCGTCTACGAGTCGATCGCGGAGGACCGGGACTTGCTGATCTCCTGGAAGGTGGGCACGCACACGTTCCGCCGGGTGGGCGCGATCTCCCCGGGCTGGACGTCGAGCTTCGCGCGGCTGGCCGACCAGCGCTGACCGGGACCCACTTCTTGCACTCGCCATGGTCGAGTGCTAAACATGACGCTGGCACTCTCGTCATGAGAGTGACAACTCCGGATCGGTGCCAGTTGAGGCCCTCCGCGCCGGCGAGAAGGGTTCGCCGGGTCAGCAGGGTCGTCCGTCGCGGGCAACCCATCGAGCCGGATCCCCGAACTCTAAGCGTGAGGAATCGCAGGAGTTATGCCCAAGCTGATTGCTTTCAACGAGGAGGCCCGGCGTGGTCTCGAGCGTGGCATGAACACGCTCGCCGACGCCGTCAAGGTCACCCTCGGTCCCAAGGGCCGCAACGTCGTGCTCGAGAAGAAGTGGGGCGCCCCGACGATCACCAACGATGGTGTGTCCATCGCCAAGGAGATCGAGCTCGAGGACCCGTACGAGAAGATCGGTGCCGAGCTCGTCAAGGAGGTCGCCAAGAAGACCGACGACGTCGCCGGCGACGGTACGACGACCGCCACGGTCCTCGCCCAGGCGATGGTCCGCGAGGGTCTGCGCAACGTGGCCGCGGGTGCGAACCCGATGGGCCTCAAACGCGGCATCGAGGCCGCTGTCGCCGCTGTGTCGGAGCAGCTCTCCAACATGGCGATCGACATCGAGACCAAGGAGCAGATCGCCGCTACCGCGTCGATCTCCGCCGCTGACACCACGGTCGGCGAGATCATCGCCGAGGCGATGGACAAGGTCGGCAAGGAAGGCGTCATCACCGTCGAGGAGTCGAACACGTTCGGCCTCGACCTCGAGCTCACCGAGGGCATGCGGTTCGACAAGGGCTACATCTCGGCCTACTTCGTCACCGACCCCGAGCGGATGGAGACGGTCCTCGAGGACCCCTACATCCTGATCGCCAACCAGAAGATCTCGAACGTCAAGGACCTGCTGCCTCTCCTCGAGAAGGTCATGCAGTCCGGCAAGCCGCTGCTGATCCTCGCCGAGGACACCGACGGTGAGGCGCTGTCGACCCTGGTCGTCAACAAGATCCGTGGCACCTTCAAGTCCGTCGCCGTCAAGGCCCCGGGCTTCGGTGACCGCCGCAAGGCCATGCTGCAGGACATCGCGATCCTGACCGGCGGCCAGGTCATCTCGGAGGAGGTCGGCCTGAAGCTCGAGTCGACCGGCATCGAGCTGCTCGGCCAGGCCCGCAAGGTCGTCATCACCAAGGACGAGACCACCATCGTCGAGGGCGCGGGCGACGCCGACCAGATCGCTGGTCGCGTCAACCAGATCCGTGCCGAGATCGAGAAGTCGGACTCCGACTACGACCGCGAGAAGCTGCAGGAGCGCCTGGCCAAGCTGGCCGGCGGTGTTGCGGTGATCAAGGTCGGCGCGGCCACCGAGGTCGAGCTCAAGGAGCGCAAGCACCGCATCGAGGACGCCGTTCGCAACGCGAAGGCGGCCGTCGAGGAGGGCATCGTCGCCGGTGGCGGCGTGGCGCTCGTGCAGGCTGCGGCCACCGCGTTCGACAAGCTCGAGCTCACGGGTGACGAGGCGACGGGTGCCAACATCGTGCGCTTCGCCTCCGACGCCCCACTCAAGCAGATCGCGATCAACGCCGGCCTCGAGGGCGGCGTCGTGGCGGAGAAGGTGCGCAACCTGACCCCCGGTCACGGCCTCAACGCGGCCACCGGCGAGTACGTCGACATGATCGCCTCCGGCATCATCGACCCCGCCAAGGTGACCCGCAGCGCGCTGCAGAACGCCGCCTCCATCGCGGCGCTCTTCCTCACCACCGAGGCTGTCGTCGCCGACAAGCCGGAGAAGGCCGCCCCCATGGGTGGCGACCCCTCCGGTGGCATGGGCGGCATGGACTTCTGAGTCCAGCCTCACCAGCTCCAACCGAACGGCCCCGGGCGTCAGCCCGGGGCCGTTCTGCGTTCCCGATGTGTTTGGCTGGGGCCGTGGACGAGAGCCGGCGGGACCGCTTCGAGGCGGTCGCACCCGGGCTGGTCGACCCGCTGCGACGGTTCCTCGCCCGGCGTACCGACGCCGCGACCGCGGACGACGTGCTCGCCGAGACCCTCCTCGTCTGCTGGCGGCGGGTCGCGGAGCTGCCGGACGACCCCCTGCCCTGGGCGTACGGCGTGGCGCGCAACTGCCTGCGCAACGCCGAGCGGTCCGCGCGACGGCAGGAGCGGGTCGCGGCCCGTCTCGCGGCGGAGCCGGCGGACCCGGGTCCGCCCGACGACCTCGCGCTCCACGAGGCGCTCGCGCAGCTGCGCCCCGACGACGCCGAGCTGCTCCGGCTGTGGGCCTGGGAGCAGCTGACGCCGGCCGAGATCGCGGTCGTCCTCGACATCACCGCCAACGCCGCGAGCATCCGGCTGCACCGGGCCCGCGAGAAGCTCAAGGACCGACTGCGAAAGACTGCGGACGCATCCGGACATGAAGGGTCGAGAGAGGGGAGGAAGCCATGAACGACGACGAGCTGCAGGCCCGCCTGCACGCGTCCGACCCGGCCGCCTCCCTCCCGCCGGCCGCCCCGCACGAGGTGGCCCGACTCCTGGAGGACGTCATGGCCACCGAGCTCACCACCGAGACCCGCGCGACCGGGACCCGCAGCCGCGGCCCGCTGACCTGGCTGGTCGCGGCTGCCGCCGTGCTCGTCATCGCCAGCGTCGGCATCGTCGGGGTCCGCGCCCTGACCGGCGACGACCCCACCCCCGCGGCGAACGGCGGCGACCCGGGCACGTCGAGCACCACCCGCCTCGACGTCCCCGCCGGCGCCGGCCTCGGCAAGTGCATGGTCCCCAACGCGGAGGTGCTGTCGACCGCCGACGTCGCGTTCGACGGCACCGTGACCGCGATCAGCGGTGACCAGGTGACCCTGGAGCCGGCGACCTGGTACGCCGGGGGGCCGACCGACGAGGTCGTCGTGACCGCGCCGAGCGAGCAGATGCAGCGGGTCGCGTCCGGGGTGACCTTCGAGAAGGGCGGGCGCTACCTCGTCTCGGCCACCTCGGGGCAGGTCAGCCTGTGCGGCTTCTCCGCGCCGTACAGCGACGAGCTCGCCGCGGTCTACGCCGAGGCGTTCCCGGGCTGATGCACGGACTCCTGCTCGCCGCCGGCGCCGGCTCCCGGATGGGGATGCCCAAGGCGCTGGTGCGCGCCGACGACGGCGAGCCTTGGCTGGTCCGCGGCGTCCGGACCCTGACGGACGGTGGGTGCACCCAGGTGACGGTCGTGCTGGGTGCCTCCGCCGACGAGGCGCTCCCGCTGCTCGAGGGCTCCGGCGCCACCGGCGTCGTCGTCGCCGACTGGGCCGAGGGCATGTCGGCCTCGCTGCGGGCGGGACTGGCCGGGCTCACCGTGAGCGACTCCGACGCCGTGGTGGTCACGCTCGTCGACCTCCCGGACGTCGGCGCCGACGTCGTACGCCGTCTCCTCGACCCGCCGCCGGATCGCGCCACCCTGCGCCGTGCCTCGTACGGCGGCCAGGTCGGCCACCCGGTCGTGCTCGGCCGCGACCACTGGGTCGGCGTCGCCGACGAGACCAGCGGCGACCGAGGTGCTCGCGGCTACCTCGCCACCCACGACGTCGAGGTCGTCGAGTGCGGCGACCTCGCGACCGGCCAGGACGTCGACAGCCGCTAGACCCGCCGGATCCGGACCGGTCCCCGCGCCGTCGCCAGGTCGACCACCTGGCCGCGCTGGGTGACCACGACCTCGCCGGCGTCGACCAGACGCTGGGCGGCGGCGCGCGCCGGGTCCATGAGCGGGCGCCAGTCGGCGCCACCGACGGACCTCGCGGCGTCGGACGGGCAGATGGTCGCTCCGGGCCGACGGTCCGCGAGCAGGTCCAGGATCGTCCGCTGCAGGCGGGAGTCCACGTCGCTCACGCCCCCAGTCTGGCTGCGTCCGCCAACCCGGGGCCAACGGGGCGCTGAGTAGCCTGGAGGCATGGAGCCGTCGAACCCCGCCGACATCGCCCCCGGCGATCTCGCCCAGCGTCTCGGCGCCACCGGCTACCTGTGCGACGACGCGCTCGCGACCGTCACCTACCTGGCCCTGAAGATGCAGCGTCCGCTGCTGCTCGAGGGCGAGCCCGGCACCGGCAAGACCGCCCTCGCCGAGGCGATCGCCGAGGCCCTCGGCCTGCCGCTGGTGCGGTTGCAGTGCTACGAGGGCATCGACGCCACGCAGGCGCTCTACGACTGGGACTTCCCGCGCCAGATCCTGCATCTGCGCGCGCTCGAGGCGGCCGGCGCCGCTGGCGGGCCGAGCGTCGAGGAGGCGGAGAAGAGCCTGTACGACGCCCGCTTCCTGCTCGCGCGCCCCGTGCTGCAGGCGCTCCAGCAGAGCCCCGCGGTGCTGCTGGTCGACGAGGTGGACCGGGCCGACGACGAGTTCGAGGCGTTCCTGCTCGAGGTGCTGTCGACCTACCAGGTCTCCATCCCCGAGCTCGGCACGGTGCGGGCGGCCACGCCGCCGATCGTCGTCCTCACCTCCAACCGCACCCGCGAGCTGCACGACGCCCTCAAGCGGCGCTGTCTCTACCACTGGATCGACCACCCCGGCCTCGAGCGCGAGGTCGAGATCGTGCGGTCGCGGGCTCCAGAGGTCTCGGAGGAGCTGCGCCTCCAGGTCGTGCGGATCGTGCAGACCCTGCGAGGCCGCGACGACCTGCAGAAGCCGCCCGGCGTGGCCGAGACGCTCGACTGGGCGCGCGCGCTGAACTACCTCGGCACCGCCGAGATCGACCTGGCCGCCGCGTCGGCCACGCTGGGCGCGCTGGTGAAGTACCGCGAGGACGCCGAGCGGGTGCGGCACGCCCTGGACCAGATGCTGCGGTCATGAGCGTCGTGGACCGGGGCGCGGACGAGGTGCTGCTGGGCTTCACCCGGGCGCTCCGGGCAGCCGGGGTGCCGGTGACCCACGACCGGGCGCACGGCTTCCTCGCGGCGACGGCGACCCTCGGGCTCGACAGCCAGCGCGCGACGTACCTCGCCGGCCGGGCGACCCTCTGCGGCGGTCCGGACGACCTCGAGCGCTACGACCAGGTGTTCACGGCGTACTTCGACGGCCGCGACGGCCTCCCTCGGCCGCGGCCGGCCCAGCAGGGCGTGCCCGGCTTCTCCGGCCTGCCGGACACCGAGGCCACCGGGGCCGGCGAGTCCGAGCAGGAGGACGAGGTCGTGCGAGCCAAGGCGAGCGACGCCGAGGTGCTCCGGCACCGTGACGTGGCCACCCTGTCGGCCGCCGAGAAGCATCGGCTAACCGCCATGTTCGCGACGCTGCGGCCGCGGCCGCCCGCCCGGCGCACGGCTCGGCACCAGCAGTGGCACCGCGGCCAACTCGACGCCTCCCGCACGCTGCGCGCGTCGTTGCGGCGGATGGGAGAGCCCGGCGAGATCGCCTGGCGGCGGCGCCGCGTCCGGCCGCGCCGGGTGGTGCTGCTGGTCGACGTGTCCGGGTCGATGAGCGGGTACGCCGACGCGCTGCTGCGGCTGGCCCACCGGTTCACCCAGGTCGGCCGGTCGGGGGGTGGCGTCGTCGAGACGTTCACCGTCGGCACCCGGCTCACCCACCTCACCCGTGCGATGCGGATCGGTGACCCCGAGCGGGCCCTGATCGCCGCGGGCGAGACCGTGCCGGACTGGTCGGGCGGCACCCGGCTGGGGGAGACCTTGCGGTTCTTCCTCGACCGCTGGGGCCAGCGCGGGATGGCGCGCGGCGCCGTCGTCGTGGTCTTCAGCGACGGCTGGGAGCGCGGCGACCCGAGCCTGCTCGGTGAGCAGATGGCCCGGTTGCACCGCGTCGCGCACCGGGTCGTGTGGGTCAACCCGCACCGGGGCAAGGCCGGCTACGAGCCGGTGCAGCAGGGCGTGCTCGCCGCGCTGCCCCACTGCGACGACTTCGTCGCCGGCCACTCGCTGGCGACCTTCGCCGAGCTGTCGGAGGTGATCTCGCGTGCGTGACGTCCTGCCCGAGCTGATGGCCTGGTGGCGCTCCGGCGCGACCGTCGGCGTCGGCACCGTCGTCGCCACCTTCCAGTCCGCACCGCGTCCGCCCGGCGCGTCGATGCTCGTCGGCCCCGACGGCACCGCCGTCGGGTCGGTGTCGGGCGGCTGCGTCGAGGGTGCGGTCTACGAGCTGGCCGAGTCCGTCGTGGGGTCGGGGGAGCCCGTCCTCGAGCGGTACGGCGTCTCCGACGACGACGCCTTCGCGGTCGGCCTGACCTGCGGCGGCATCCTCGACGTGTACGTCGAGAAGGTCAGCCGCGACACCTTCCCCGAGCTGGAGGAGATCGCGGCCGACATCGACGCCGGTCGCCCGGTCGCGCTCGCCACCGTCATCGAGCACCCCGACCCGGCCTGGCTGGGTCGACGGATCGTCGTACGCCCGGACACGCCTGCGGTCGCCACCCTCGGCTCGGCGCGCGCCGACGACGCCGTCCACGACGACGCCCTCGGGCTGCTCGCGCTCGGCAACAACGCCACGCTGACCTACGGCCCCGACGGCGAGCGCCGGGGCGAGGGGATGCGGGTGTTCGTGTGGGCGTTCGCGCCCAAGCCGCGGATGCTGGTCTTCGGCGCGATCGACTTCGCCGCGGCGGTCGCCAAGGTCGGCAGCTTCCTCGGCTACCACGTGACCGTGTGCGACGCCCGGCCCGTCTTCGCCACCAACAGCCGCTTCCCCGAGGCCGACGAGGTGGTCGTCGACTGGCCGCACCGCTACCTGCAGGCCGAGCAGGACGCCGGCCGGATCGACGCCCGGACCGTCATCACGGTGCTCACGCACGACCCGAAGTTCGACGTGCCTCTCCTCGAGGTCGCGCTGCGGCTGCCCGAGGTCGCGTACGTCGGGGCGATGGGCTCGCGCCGCACCCACGAGGACCGCCTCGACCGGCTCCGCGAGGCCGGCGTCG
Organism: Nocardioides conyzicola; assembly: GCF_039543825.1. Classification (NCBI taxonomy): domain Bacteria; kingdom Bacillati; phylum Actinomycetota; class Actinomycetes; order Propionibacteriales; family Nocardioidaceae; genus Nocardioides; species Nocardioides conyzicola. The sequence goes on from NZ_BAABKM010000002.1 coordinate 2,499,624, forward strand.
ACGACAAGGAGATCGAGCTGCTCTCCAGCCCGATCGGCCTCGACCTCGGCGCCCGGACCCCCGAGGAGACCGCGATCAGCATCGCCGCCGAGATCGTCGCCGGCCGCTGGGGCGGCAGCGGCGCGCGCCTCGCCGCCCGCGACGGCCGGATCCACCGCGACCTGGCATGAGGGGTGTCTCGACGTTCCTGCTGCTCGTCCTGGCACTGACCGGCTGCACGTCGGCCGAGCCCACTGCCGACCCGGCGCCCGCGCCGTCGTCTCCGACCACTCCGTCAGCGCCCTCCTCGGGCCCCACCCAGCCCCCCACCCCCACCGAGCGGGGCGACACGCTGCCACCCGCCACCGACACCCCGTCGCTGGCCAACCTGATGCGGGAGGACTTCGACGGGCGGGGCCTGCGGGTGCTCCGGACCGAGACGACCACCGACGCCTACACCCGCCAGCAGGTGACCTACCGCAGCAACGGGACCCTCGTCTCCGGGGTGCTGCTGCGGCCGCACGGCCGCGGGCCGTTCCCGGCGGTCGTGCTCAACCACGGCTACATCGAGCCGACGTCGTACGTCACCGGCCAGGGCATGGCCCGCGAGCAGGACTGGCTGGCCCGGGCCGGCTTCGTGGTGCTGCACACGGACTACCGGGGTCACGCCGCCGGCGACCCGGCCGGGAACCTCGAGCGCGAGCTGCGGCTCGGCTACGCCCGCGACAGCATCAACGCCGTGCTGGCGCTCGAGAAGCTGCCGTACGTCGATGCCGACAAGACCGCCATGGTCGGCCGGTCGATGGGCGGCGGGGTCACCCTCAACGCCCTCGTCGCCGCGCCCGGCGTCGTCGACGCCGCGGTGGTCTACGCGAGCGTCAGCTCCAGCTTCCTAGACAACCTGCGCCACTTCACGCTGCCCAACCGTCCCGACGCGGTGCGAGCGCTCGAGGACCGGTTCGGGACGCCGCAGGAGACGCCGGCGTTCTACCGCGGGCTGTCGTCGCGCACCTACTTCGACCGCATCACCGAGCCGGTGCTGATCCACCACGGCACGGCCGACGGCACCTGTCCGCCCCGCTGGTCGCGCACCACCCAGGCGCTGCTGCGCAAGGCGGGCGTCGACAGCACGCTCGTCGAGTACGCCGGCGAGGACCACACGTTCTACGCCCGCTGGCAGGACTCGATGATCCGGACCGTGCGCTTCCTCAGGCGCCAGCTCGACGTGTGACCTGCGTCACCGGCTCGGTGCTACGTTGGCCGCGACCGAGCACCCGGGGGTGACATGGCACGCACTGAGCTGCAGGCGCGCAGGCTGGAAGCAGTCCGCGCATGGACCTCGTTCGTCGAGCGCGGCGACGAGGCCGTCGACCAGGTCCGCCCGGAGATCCTGACGAGCTGGACCCGCTCGGAGGCGGCCATCCACGGCCCCGACGTGACCGAGGCGCCGCTGGCCGACGAGGCCGAGACCGCGGCGTACTGGCAGGGCTCCGCCCTCCAGACCGCCGTCGAGCGGGTCGAGGCCGAGCTCCGGCGTACGGCGGAGGACGGCGACCTCGTCGTCGCGGTGACCGACGCGGAGACCCGGATCCTGTGGACGTACGGCGGCCGGGTGATGCGCCGCAAGGCCGAGTCCGTCAACTTCGTGGCCGGCGGCCGGTGGGACGACGAGTCGGTCGGCACCAACGCCCTCGACCTCGCCAACCGCAACGACCGTCCGGAGATGGTCTTCAGCGCCGAGCACTACGCATCGATCGTGCACAACTGGGTCTGCTGGGCCGCGCCCGTGCACGACCCGGTCAGCGGCGCGCAGCTCGGCGTCATCGACCTCTCGACGACCTGGAACCGCAGCCACCCGATCGGCCTCGCGACCGCCCGGGTGATGGCGCGGCTGATCGAGACGGCGATGCCGCTCACGCACAGCCCGGTGCGGCTCGACGAGTCCGGCGAGCCCGGACTGGTGATGCGGCTGCTGGGCACCGCCGAGACCTGGCTCGACGGCCAGCGGCTGCTGCTCAACCGGCGCCAGACCGAGATCCTCGCGCTGCTCGCCATGCACCCCGAGGGCCTCTCCCTCGAGCACCTGCACGCGCTCGTCTACGGCGACCAGGCGGTCACCACCTCCACGCTCAAGGCCGAGGTCTCGCACCTGCGCTCCGCCCTCGGCGGCCAGCTCGCGTCCCGTCCCTACCGGCTGACGATGCCGGTCTCGACCGACGTCGACCTCGTCCTCAGCCTGCTCCGCCGCGGCCGGGTCGCCGCCGCCGTCGACGCGTACGGCGGGGACCTGCTGCCCGGCACCAACTCGCCGGCCCTCAGCGAGCTGGCCGAGTACGTCGCGGTCGCGGTCCGCGAGGCGCTGCTCGCCGAGCCCGACCCGGATGCCGTGCTCAGCTACGGCGAGCGCGCGCCCTACGACACCGAGGTCGTCGAGGTCTGCCTGGCCCGGCTGCCCCACGGGCACCCCGCCGTACCCCTGCTGAAGGGGCGGCTCGCGGCCGCCTCGCGCTGACCGGTTCCGCCCCGCCCGCGGGGTCGTCCATGGAAGGCTCTCCCCAGGCGACAGGGGGAACGATGGACGACGCAGGACTCGAGCGGGTCCGCGCCCACCTGGGCACGGTGCTGGCGACCATGTCCGCGCGGATCGGGGCGCTCGCCGACGCCGGACCGGACTGGTGGCTCGGCCTGACGGGCGGCGTCTCGGCCGACCTGAACATGGCGTTCCTGGCGACCTCGGACCCCGACACGCTCGCGGGCACCGTCGCGATCGTGGAGGAGGCGGGCCTCGACGCGCTGGTCATGCTGGCCGGCCCGGGCCGCGAGCTCTCCCCACGGCTCACCGCCCCGTGGGTCGGCGTCGGCACCTCCCCGATCATGACCCGGGACCTCACGACCGGCGGCGCGGACGCGCTCGACCCGCGCGTCCGCCAGGCCGGCGCGGCGGACGCCGGCGTGCTCGCCGCCCTGATCGCCGAGGCGTTCGCGCTGCCGGTCGACGACGCGGCGCTGATGGCGGCGGCGGCCGTCACCGGAGGCGTGGTCCGGGCGTGGCTGCTGGAGGAGGGCGGCGAGGTCGTCTCCGCCGTCGTGACCGGCCACCTCGACGACGGCGTCTCGCTGTGGGCCATGTCGACCCCGTCGCGGTTGGCCCGTCGTGGCTTCGGCCGGACGCTGCTCGCGAGCGTCCTCGCCCACGCACGCGCCGACGGGGCGACGCTCGGGATGCTCGGCGCCACCCCGGCCGGTCTGCCGCTCTACGAGGCCACCGGCTGGCGCACCGTCGAGGAGTGGGAGGTCTTCACCAACGCGGAGTCCGCCCAGTTCTCGCACTGACGCCCGTCGGTCGGGGCCGCTAGCGTCGCTGCGATGGAGATCCGCTACACGCTCGCGGTCGTCACCGGTGCCGGCGGCGGGCTCGGTCGCGAGATCGCGGTCGCCCTGTCCCGCCTGGGCGCCGCCGTCGTGGTCGCCGACCGCGACGTGGCCGCGGCCCAGGAGACCGTCGACCTCGTGTGCGCGGCCAGGGTGCGCGGCTGGGCGGTGCAGGCGGACCTCGCCCAGGAGGACGACGTACGCCTCCTGGCGGCGCGGGTCCGCGACCTCGGCGGCGCGGACGTCCTGGTCAACAACGCCGGTGGGTGGACCGAGGGCGCGGAGCAGTACCCCGCCGCTCCCGACGAGGCCTGGTCGCGCACCCTCGACCTCAACCTGCGCTCGCCGATGCTGCTCACCCGGCTCTTCCTCGACGACCTCGACGCGCGCCGTGGCCGCCGGCAGGTGGGCGCAGTCGTCAACGTCGGATCCAGCGCCGGGGTCGGGCGCGACGGCTACGGTTCGCCCGAGTACGCCGCGGCGAAGGCCGGTCTCGTCCGCCTGACGACCGCCCTCGGCGACCCGGAGACCGCACGCCGGGCCCGGGTGATGGCCGTGGTCCCGGGCTGGATCGGCCTGCCCCGGGCGCACGAGCAGTGGGCGGCGCTGACCGAGGAGGAGCGCGCCGGCCTGTCGCTCGTCGAGCCCGCCGACGTCGTACGCGTCGTCATGGACCTGCTCCTCCGCGGGGCAGCGGGGGAGGTGGTGGAGATCCTGGACGGCACCCAACCAGTTCCCAACCGCACCTCCCTAGCGTGACCGGCACCACAGCAGGTCTGCCTCAAGGGAGAGTCCATGACCCGGATCAGCCTCACCGTCGACGGCGCGAAGGTGTCGGACGACGTCGAACCCCGCCTGCTGCTCGTGCAGTACCTGCGCGAGCGGCTCGGCAAGACCGGCACCGTCATCGGGTGCGACACCAGCAACTGCGGCGCGTGCACCGTGCACCTCGACGGCACCAGCGTGAAGTCGTGCAACGTGCTCGCCGTCCAGGCCGACGGGGCCGAGGTCACCACCATCGAGGGGCTCGCGCAGAACGGCGAGCTGCACCCGGTGCAGGAGGCCTTCCGCGAGTGCCACGGGCTCCAGTGCGGGTTCTGCACGCCGGGGATGATCATGCAGAGCGTCGACCTGCTCAACAACAACCCCAAGCCCACCGAGGAGGAGATCCGCCTCGGGCTCGAGGGGAACCTCTGTCGCTGCACGGGCTACCACAACATCGTGCGCGCCGTGCAGCACGCCTCGGGTCAGAGCGAGGAGGCCCACGCATGACGGTCACCGAGGAGCGCCCGTCCGACGCCATCGAGAAGGAGATCGGCCGCGACCGGCGCCGCAAGGAGGACCAGCGGCTGATCACCGGTCGCACCCGCTGGACCGACAACATCACGCTCCCGGGCATGCTGCACCTCGCGATGGTGCGCAGCCCGTTCGCGCACGCGACGATCACCAGCATCGACGTCTCGGCGGCCAAGACCTCCACCAACGTCGTCGACGTGCTCACCGGCAACGACTTCGGCGCGGAGCTCGGCGCGATCATCAACGCCTGGCCGATCACGCCCGACCAGGTCACGCCCGCGCACTCGCCGATGCCGGCCGACCGGGTCGCCTTCGCCGGTGAGATCGTCGCGGTCGTCATCGCACGTACGGCGGCCGAGGCCCGCGACGCCGCCGAGCTCGTCGAGGTGGAGTACGACGAGCTGCCGGCCGCCCTCGACCTCAAGAAGTCGGCCGCCGACGAGGTCCTGGCCCACCCCGACCTCGGCACCAACAAGTCCGCGCTCTGGGTCTTCGACTCGGGCGAGGCCGGCACCGGCGGCAACGTCGAGGACGCGATCGCCAAGGCCCGCACCGACGGCATCGTGATCGAGCGCGAGTACCGCCAGCAGCGACTGATCCCCGCCTTCATGGAGCCGCGCAGCGTCGTGGTCGACCCGACCGGCGAGCAGTACACGATGTGGTCGGCCACCCAGATCCCGCACATCGTGCGGTTCGCGCTGGCGGCCACGACCGGCGTGCCCGAGTCCAAGATCCGCGTCATCGCGCCCGACGTGGGTGGCGGCTTCGGCGGCAAGCTCCAGGTCACCCCGGAGGAGTGGATCGCCTGGGCCGTCGGCCGCCGTCTGGGCAAGCCGGTGAAGTACACCGAGACCCGCTCCGAGTCGCTGATGAGCGCCCACCACGGCCGCGACCAGTGGCAGAAGCTGACGCTGTCGGCCGAGAAGGACGGCACCGTCACCGGCCTCAAGGTCGAGCTGCTCGCCGACCTCGGTGCGTACGTCGCCATCGTCGGCGGCGGCGTCCCGGTGCTCGGCGCCTTCATGTTCAACGCGATCTACAAGTTCCCGGCCTACCACTTCGCCGTCCAGACGGTGCTGACCAACAAGGCCTGGACCGACGCCTACCGCGGCGCCGGGCGCCCGGAGGCGACGTACGCCATCGAGCGCCTGATGTCGGAGCTGGCCGCCGAGGTCGGCGTGGACCCGCTCGAGATCCGCGAGAAGAACTGGATCAAGCACGAGGAGTTCCCGTTCACCACGGTGGCCGGGCTGGAGTACGACTCCGGCAACTACGAGGCCGCCACCGCGAAGGCCAAGGAGATGTTCGGGTACGACGAGCTGCGCTCCGAGCAGATGGCGCGGCGGGCCTCCGGCGACACCGTGCAGCTCGGCATCGGCATCTCGACCTTCACCGAGATGTGCGGCCTGGCCCCGAGCCGGGTCCTCGGCCAGCTCGACTACGGCGCCGGCGGCTGGGAGCACGCGAGCGTGCGGATGCTGGCCACCGGCAAGGTCGAGGTGGTCACCGGGGCCTCGGCCCACGGCCAGGGGCACGAGACGGCGTTCAGCCAGATCGTGGCGGACCGGCTCGGCGTCGCGTTCGAGGACGTCGAGGTGCTGCACGGCGACACGCAGGTCGCCCACAAGGGCTTGGACACCTACGGGTCACGGTCGCTCGTCGTCGGCGGCGAGGCACTGGTCAAGGCGGCCGACAAGGTGATCGAGAAGGCCAAGCCGATCGCGGCCCACCTGCTCGAGGCCTCGGTCGACGACCTCGAGTTCTCCGGCGGCCGGTTCACGGTCCGCGGCACCGACCAGGGCATGGCGATCGGCGAGATCTCGACCGCCGTCTTCGCCGCGCACAACCTGCCAGACGGCGTGGAGCCGAGCATCGACGCGGAGGCGACGTACGACCCCGTCAACTTCAACTATCCCCACGGCACCCACCTCTGCGCGATGGAGGTGGACACCGAGACCGGGGCGGTGAAGATGCGCAAGTACGTCTGCGTCGACGACATCGGCAACATCGTCAACCCGCTGATCGTCGCGGGCCAGGTGCACGGCGGGCTGGTGCAGGGCATCGCCCAGGCCCTGTGGGAGGAGGCGGTGTACGACGACTCCGGCACGCTCGTGTCCGGGTCGTTCGTCGACTACCTGCTGCCGACCGCGGCCGACACGATCAGCTTCGACATCGAGCACACCACGACGCCGTCGCTGACCAACACCCTGGGCACGAAGGGTGTCGGTGAGGCCGGCACCATCGCCTCGACCCCTGCCGTGGTCAACGCGGTCGTCGACGCCGTACGCCACCTCGGCGTGACCGACATCCAGATGCCGTGCACGCCCGAGCGGGTGTGGAAGGCGATCAACGGACCCGGCTCCGGCGGCGCGACGGAGGGTGCGGCGATGCCGCACTTCGAGAGCGGTGGCGCCGCGGGCAACCAGGAGCAACCCGGCACGGCGAGCACCGAAGGAGCCGGATCGTGATCCCCGCAGCGTTCGACTACGTCGCCCCGACCACGGTCGAGGACGCCCTGGCGGCCCTGGCGCAGTACGGCGACGAGGCGAAGATCATCGCCGGCGGGCAGAGCCTGCTGCCGGTGCTCCGGATGCGCCTCAACGCGCCGGAGTGGATCATCGACCTCGGCAAGATCGAGTCGCTGCGCGGCATCCGCGACGACGGCGACGCGATCGTGATCGGCGCGATGACGCCGCACGTGGTCGTCGGCTCCGACCCGCTGGTCGCCGAGCACGCCTCCCTGATCTCGAAGGCGGTGGAGCACCTCGCCGACGCGCAGGTGCGCCACCGCGGCACCTTCGGCGGCGCGCTCGCGCACGCTGACCCCGCCGGCGATCTCGGGGCGCCGGCGTTGGCGCTCGGCGCGGAGTTCGTGATCCAGGGCGCCGGTGGCTCGCGGACCGTCGCGGCCGACGACTTCTTCGTCGACCTCTTCGAGACCGCCATCGGCGAGGACGAGATCCTCACCGAGGTGCGGATCCCGAAGCGGACCGGCTGGGGCTCGACGTACGAGAAGTTCGTGCGGGTCGCCCACCAGTGGCCGATCGTGGCGGTCGCCGCGACCGTCCGGGTCGACGGCGGCACGATCGCCGAGGCGCGGATCGGCCTGACCAACATGGGCAACACGCCCCTGCGGGCCCGGGCCGTCGAGGACGCGCTCGTGGGGCAGCCGGCGACGGACGACGCCGTACGCGCGGCCGCTGCGCTGGCCGCCGACGGCACCAACCCGCCCTCGGACCTCAACGGCGACGCCGACTACCGCCGCCACCTGGCGACGGTGCTGACGCGGCGAGCCGTCCTCACTGCGGCCGGGGCCTGATGGAGCTCACGCATCGCTTCACCGTCCCCACCTCGGTCGACGAGACCTGGGCGCACTTCCAGGACATCGCGTCCGTGGCGGAGTGCTTCCCGGGCGCCACGGTGACCGAGGCCGACGCCGACTCCTTCGCGGGGTCGGTGAAGGTCAAGCTCGGCCCGATCGCCCTGGTCTACAACGGCTCCGGCACCTTCGTGGAGAAGGACGAGGCGGCGCACCGCTTCCTCGTCGACGCGAAGGGGCGCGACAAGCGCGGCAACGGCACGGCGGGCGCGAAGGTCACCCTGACGATGACCGACGCCGCGGCCGGGGGGACCGATGTCGAGGTCATCACCGACCTCGCGATCACGGGCAAGCCGGCCCAGTTCGGTCGCGGGGTCATGCAGGACGTCTCGGACAAGCTGCTCGGGCAGTTCGTGGAGTGCCTGGAGCAACGGCTGAGTGCGGAGTCCACGGGGGCCTCGCAAGCACCCTCTCCCGAGTCCGAGCAGGCGGCCGAGCCGGAACCCGAGACCGTCTCGGCCGCCGTCCCTCCCGCACCGACCGCGGGGACAGCCACGGACGAGGTGGTTGCCGAACCGCCCGCGCCACAGCCATCTCGTCCGGAGCTACCCCGGATGCCCCCGCACTCCGTGCCGAAGCAGGACGACGCGCTCAACCTCGGCTCGGCCGTGCTGCCCGTGCTCGCGAAGACCTACTGGAAGCCGGCCGTCGGCGTGGCCGTGGTGGCGGGCCTGGTCATCTGGTGGGTCGTCAGCCGCTGACTCGATCGGCGGGTCACTCCAGCGTGCCGGAGCGCGTCTTCGGCGTGGGCTCCGGTACGACGTCGGCGTCGGTGACCAGCTCGGGCTCGCGGACGCCGTTGACGCCCGCGGGGAGCTGGGGCTCGAGCCGGACGATCGCGAGCACGCCGAGGAGCACGCAACCGGCGACGAGGGTGCCGATGTAGACGCTGTCGAGGTGGTGCCCGATCAGGAAGCCGGCGATCGGCGGCGCGATGATCTGCGCCAGCTGGAAGGCCGCCGAGCTCGCGGCGTTGTAGCGCCCGCGCAGGTGGTCGGGCGCCAGGTCGTTGACGAGCGCCGGGACGGTCGGCTGCAGCAGGGTCTCGCCGAAGGCGAAGACCGAGGCGCACGCGGCGACCAGCATGGTGGCGCCCCACGTGCCGGACACCAGCCCGGTCGCCCCGAGCAGCAGCCACGACACCGCCCAGACCGCCGCCATCACCGCGATGACCCGGGTGCGCCGACGACCCTCGATGCGCTGCAGCACCACGAGCTGGAGCAGCACGATCACCAGGGTGTTGGCGGCGAACGCGAAGCCCAGCCCCTGGGTCGAGATCTCGCCGACCGAGCGGGCGTACGCCGGCATGCCGGCGTTGAGCTGCGAGTAGCCGACGTACGACGAGACGAAGCTGATCGCCAGCATCGAGGCGACAGCGGGACGGCGTACGACGTCGAGGTAGCTGACCTTCGCGCGCGGCTCGTCGCCGTGGTGCTCCACCCGGCCGGCGACGTGACGCAGCGGGACGAGCATCAGGAAGAGCGCCGGCAGGTAGCTCACCGCGTCGCCCAGGTAGATCGCCTGGAACGTCGCGACGTGGTCGACCCGCACGACCATGCCCGCCACCAGGCCGCCGATGCCGATACCGAGGTTGAGCAGCGTGAAGTTGACCCCGAAGTAGCGCTGCCGGAGATCCGACGGGATGACCGCGGCGATGAACGCCTGGAAGCCCGGCCACGAGACGCCGAACGCCACGCCGCTGAGCAGCAGCGCGACGGCGGCCGCCGCCTGCGTCGAGGCGAAGGCGAGCACCACGTTGCCGATGACCTGGAGCACCAGCGCGCCGACCAGGATCCGGCGTGCGCCCCACCGGTCGATCGCCGCACCACCGGGCCCGACCACCAGGAAGCCCACCAGCGGCGGGAGCGCCAGCAGCAGACCCGCGTCGCTGAGCGCGAAGCCGCGCACCTCGTGGAGGTAGACGATGTTGAACGGCAGGACCAGACCGGTGCCGATGAACTCGAACACGACGACCGAGAGCAGCAGCTTGCCCTCACGCGGCAGGTCGTGCCAGAACGAGCGGAGCGTGAGGGGACCGGGGCTGGTGGGGCTCGACATGTTGCAACGAGTGTTTCAGGGCCCATGGACAGTCTGCGAATCCTTATTCGCCGACCTCCGCCTACCCCTAGGCTCCGGACCATGAAGCGTCTTGTGGGCTACACGATCGGCCTCGCCGTCGTGGTCCTGGTCCTCCTGATCCCGGCCGCCGTCTACGGCTCGCTCGGTGACGACGAGGGCCCGGCGGAGTCCGAGACCACCACGATCACGTCGTACGACGGGGACTTCGACGTCGCCAAGGACGGTGACCTGAAGGTCGTCGAGAAGCTGACGGTCGACTTCCCGTCCAGCGGCAAGCACGGCATCTTCCGGTTCTGGGACACCGAGGACACCACGGCTCCCGACTCCCGGCGGATCCCGCACGACGTCAAGGTGACGATGGACGGCGGCGACGTCGACGTGGAGATGCTGCGGCAGGGGGGCGGTCGGTACCGCGTCGCCAAGATCGGCGACGCGGACTCGACGGTGTCGCCGGGGGAGCACGTCTACCGGATCAGCTACCGCATCGACGGCGTGCTCGAGCCCGGGACCAACGGGTCGAAGACCCAGTTCTACTGGAACCTGATCCCGGGCGGGTGGGCGCAGAGCATCACCGCCGCCGACCTGACCGTCCACCTGCCGGCCGATGCCGAGAAGGTCCAGTGCGCGGTCGGCACGGACGAGGGCGGCTGCACGGTCGACGGCGAGGGCACCCGGACCCTCCACGTCACCGCCGCCGACCTGCCCCCGCTGACGTCGGTCACGCTCAAGACCGGTCTCGACATGGAGACGCCGCCCGCGGGCGGGACGCTCCCGTGGCCGCGTGCCCTCGACGCGGTGTTCGGTCCCAGCGTGGCCGGCCTCGGGGTCGTCCTCTTCCTCTCGGTCCTCGCGGCCCTGCTCGGTCTCTACCTGGCCAAGCGGGCGGCCGAGCGCGACCCGCAGTTCCCGCTCATGTACGCGCCGCCCGAGGGGATCGGCCCCGCCCAGGCGGCGTACCTGGTCACCGAGCAGGTCGACGACGAGCAGTACGTCGCGACGCTCATGTACGCCGCCGAGAAGGGCGCGATCGACCTCGACCGCTCCGACGGCGCCTGGACGATCAAGGACAAGAACGGAGCCGCCGGCTGGGCCGGGCTCGACCCGGTCACTTCCGGGGTCGCGCACCTGCTCGGCGGTCCGGGCACGTCGTTCGTCGCGGCCCCGAAGGACGTGACCGCCGGCAAGCGGCTCAAGGAGGAGATGTCCACCTTCGAGTCGAGCACGAAGGCGTGGGCGTCCACCAACGGCCTGATGACCCAGAGCGGCTTCGGCGCCCTCAGCGGGCTCGTCATCGGCGGGTGCTTCCTGGCCGTCATCGCCATCGGGATCGTGAACCCCTTCAACATGTCGATCGTCGGCCTGGTCATCGGCGCGTTCGCGGTCTTCGCGGTCTCGCTCGCCGCGCCCGGGGCCGGGACGCGCCGCACCAAGGCCGGCCGCGACGTCTGGTCCCGCGCGGGCGGCTTCAAGCGGATCCTGTCGACGCCGTCGGCGCAGGACCGGTTCGACTTCTCAGGGCGTCAGGAGCTCTACACCGCCTACATCCCGTGGGCGGTGGCCTTCGGCTGCGCCGACGAGTGGGCGGAGAAATACCGCACCGAGATGGCGACCGAGCCGCCCGTGCCGTCGTACTTCGGCTCGGCGTACGCCGGCGCCTACGCCGGAACCGCCGTCTCGTCGATGGTCTCCGACTTCAGCTCCACCGTCAGCTCCGCCATCTCGTCCTACAACGCCACCCAGTCCTCGTCGTCCTCCGGAGGGGGCGGCGGCGGGTTCAGCGGCGGCGGCGGTGGCGGTGGCGGTGGCGGCGGCTCCTGGTGACCGCATACTTGCCCCACTCCCATGACCTGCACCCCATGAACTGAGGAGTTCACATGCTCATCGCCATCATCGTCATCGTGGTGCTCGTCGCCATCGTCGGCTTCGTGGTCGTCGGCTTCAACAAGCTGCGCACCACCGACATCGGCGCGCAGGAGGCACTGGGTGGCATCGACGTCCAGCTGACGCGTCGCGCCGACCTGATCCCCAACCTGGTCGAGACCGTCAAGGGCTACGCCGCCCACGAGAAGGGCGTCTTCGAGGAGGTCACCCGGGCCCGCAGCGCCGTCCAGGCCGCCGCGAAGGGCGACGACGTCCCGGCCAAGGCCGCAGCGGACGCCGCGCTCGGCCAGGCACTGGTCAAGGTCAACGCCGTCGCCGAGGCCTACCCGGACCTGAAGGCCAACACCAACTTCCTCGAGCTCCAGAAGCAGCTCGCGGACACCGAGAACCAGATCTCCTTCGCCCGCCAGTACTACAACGACGCGGTCGCAACGCTCAACAAGCTGACCCAGACGATCCCGTGGATGTTCCTCACCGGCATCGCAGGAGTGCACAAGCGCGACTTCTACGACGCCCCCGAGGGCCAGGACGTCGCCCCGACCGTCAGCTTCGAGTAGTCAGTCGACTGACGAGGAGAGCTTCTCGTACTCCTCGTCGGTCAGCTCGATGCCGGCAGCCTCGGTGTTGGACTCCAGGTGGTCGAGGCTCGACGTACCCGGGATCGGCAGCATCACCGGCGAGCGGCGCAGCAGCCAGGCGAGCGCGAGCTGGGACGGCGTCGCGCCGTGGTCGCGGGAGGCGTCGGCGAGGGGGCCGTCCTCCTTCGACAGCTGCCCGGTGGCGAGCGGGAACCACGGGATGAAGCCGATCCCCTCCGCCTCGCAGTAGTCCAGGACGTCCTCGGCGCTGCGGTTGCCCAGGTTGTAGAGGTTCTGCACGGTCGCGATGTCGGCGACCTCACGGGCAGCCTTGATCTGGTCGACGGTGACCTCGGACAGGCCGATGTGGCGGATCTTGCCCTCGTCCTGCAGCGCCTTGAACTCACCCACCTGGTCCTCGAGCGGGTACGCCTCGTCGATGCGGTGAAGCTGGTAGAGGTCGATCGTGTCGACGCCGAGCCGGCGCAGGCTGAGCTCGCACTGCTGGCGGAGGTACGGCGGGTAGCCGAGCGGCGTCCAGACGCCGGGACCCTGCCGGGTCAGGCCGGACTTGGTGGCGATCACCACGTCGTCGGCGTACGGGTGCAGGGCGTCCTTGAGCAGCTGCTCGGCGGTCTCCGGTCCATAGGAGTCGGCGGTGTCGAAGAAGGTGATCCCGAGCTCGACGGTCCGGCGCAGCACCGCCACCGCAGTGTCGTGGTCCTTCGGGGGTCCCCACACGCCCTCGCCGGGCAGCTGCATGGTGCCGTAGCCGAGGCGTACGACCGGGAGGTCGCCGCCGATGTCGAAGGTGCCCGAGCTGCTCGCGATGTTGGTCATGCTCCATTCGTACTACCTCCCCCAAGCAGGTGAAGGTGCGTCCCGCCGGAGTGGGTACCGCCAGGGCATGGATCTGCCTACCCCACGTGGACCCCTGACCGAGACGCTCTTCAGCGCGCTCCGGTCCGGCGACGACTTCTTCGCGGTGCTGACCGCCCTCGACGACGCGACGCCGGACGACGCCGCGCTCGCGCTCTGGGTGCTCCACCAGCTCCACTACCGCGACCTCACCGGTGTGCCGGACGACCTCGAGTGGGACTCCCAGCTGGTGCAGCTCCGCTCCCTGCTCGAGCGCGACCTCGAGCAGCGGCTGCGCGACCGGTTCACCGCGCCGGAGGGGCTGGCCTTCGTCGAGGACTTCTTCGACTGGGTCGCCGAGCACGATGGGGCCTCGATCGCGGCGTACGTCCACCGCGACGCGACGCGCGAGCAGGTGCTGGAGCTGACCCGCGTCCGCTCGATCTACCACCTGATGGAGTCCGACCCGACCGTGTGGGTGCTGCCGCGGCTCGGCGTACGCGCCAAGGCCGCCCTGATGGAGCTGCTGTACGACGAGTACGGCGCGGGCGACCCCAACCGGCTGCACCACCACCTCTTCGCCCGGGGCATGGAGGCGAGCGGGCTCGACGCGTCGTACGGCGCCTACATCGACGAGGTCCCGGTGGAGATCCTCGAGCAGAACAACGCCCAGACGCTCTTCGGCCTGCACCGGCGGCTGCGGGGCGCGGCCATCGGTCACCTGGCGGCGTTCGAGGCGACCAGCTCGCTGCCGTCCTCGCGGATGGTGCAGGGCCTCCAGCGGCTTGGCTTCCCGCAGGAGCTCGTCGACTACTACGCCGAGCACGTCGAGGCCGACGCCGTGCACGAGCAGCTCGCGGTCCACGTGATCGGCGGGGCGATGATCGACGAGGAGCCGGGGCTCGAGGCCGACCTCTGGTTCGGCGCGTTCACGGCCCTCGACCTCGAGGACCGCTTCGCCCGCTCGGTCCTCGCGCACTGGCAGCTCGAGGAGGCCGTGGCATGACCACCTTCGACCACCCCGACGCCATCCGCTGCCCCGGCGGTCCGCTCCTGATCCGGGGCAACCACGCGGTCGAGGACCCCGACGGCGTCGCGCACGGCACCACCCGCCCGGTCTCCGCCGTCTGCCGCTGCCTCAAGTCCGGCTCCCTGCCGTGGTGCGACGGCACCCACAAGGTCCTGCCGAAGGACCAGCGGCCCGTCTAGCTCGTTCCGGATTGTCGGTCGGCTGCGGGTGGGTTCGGGTTGGTCGCCGACAGGCAGTTACGCGGTACGGCGGGCGGTGGGTTGCGGTCGCTGCCCGGCTTCCCGGTGGTCCTCGGTGGTCGAGCAGCGAGCGCCAGCGAGCGTCGGCGAGACCCCCGCAGCGTAGGCAGGGCGATGTGCGCTGGCGGCGGGTCTGCTCGGGTCGGTCGCCGAAAGGCAGCTTCGCCGGGTATGGCGGGCGGTGGTTGCGGTCGCGGCCTGGCCTTCGGGTGGTCGAGCAGCGAGCGCCAGCGAGCGTCGTCGAGACCTCCGCAGCGTAGGCAGGGCGATGTGCGCTGGCCGCGGGTCTGTTCGGGTCGGTCGCCGAAAGGCAGCTACGCCGGCTACGGCGGGCTCGGCCCGGCGTCGCCGCCGGCTTTCTGGTGGTCGGTTCTGCGGTGGTTGAGGTGCGAGCGCCGCCAGGCCCGCGCCTCGAAAGCACTGCACCCACACCTGCGAAATTGGGTGAAAAGTATTTCCTCAGAATGTCCACATCCTGGTCAAAGCAAGGGTTCTGGGCACCTGAATGTCGGTGGCCAGTGCTTGGCTGGACCTATGAGCGAAGGCCAGAACACCGCCGGATCCGGGGAGTCGTATGACTCGCCGGACCAGGTGCTGGCCGCGCTCCACGTGAATCACGAAGTCCTCGCAACTGCAGAGGTTGACCGGCTGAAGCTGGCCGTTGCGTGGGCGGTGATGAACCCCACCGACACCCTGGACGACGCCGCGACTGTGGACGGCACCCAGGGCGAGCTCGCGGTCGCCGGACCTGGTGCACCGTTGGTGGCGGAGTTCTGCGTCGGTGACCTCGCCCTCGCCCTGGGGATGTCGACCGATGCCGGGCGCACCTACCTCGGTGATGCGGTCGAGATCCGCTACCGGCTCCCGAAGATCTGGGCCGCCGTCACGACGGGTCGGGTGCAGGTCTGGAAGGCCCGCAAGATCGCCCAATCCACCAAACCACTGTGCCGTGACGGTGCGCGTCACGTCGATGCCCACCTCGCCCATCACCTCCGCCGGTGCTCGTTCGCGCAGATCGACCGCGCCGTCGAGGACGCCATCCGCCGGTTCGACCCCGAGCTCGCGGAGAAGCGGCGCCGGGAGGCCGCGGACGAACGCTGCCTGGATGTGGACCTGGACCAGGTGTCCTTCAACGGCACCGTCCACGTCGACGGGGAACTCGACCTGGCAGATGCGATCGACTTCAACGACGCCATCGCCGCCGGCGCCAAAGAGCTCGCCGCCCTCGGCTCCACCGAATCGCTCAACGTCCGCCGGTCCATGGCCGCCGGGGCCTTGGCCCGCCGCGAGCTCACCCTCGACCTCGGGACCCAGGACGAACCGCGCCCCCAGCGGAAGCGGGAGCTCGTGATCTACGTGCACCTCTCCGACGCGGGAGTCGCCGGTGTCGAGAACACTCGGTCCGCGGTGTCCGTGGAGCAGGTGAAGGGCTGGTGCGCCGGCATCAACACGAAGGTGGTCGTCCGTCCGGTCATCGACCTCGACGAGCACCTACACACCGACGGCTACCGGCCCACCGACACCATGCGCGAACAAGCGGTGCTGACCAACGCCACCTGCGTCTACCCCCACTGCACCCGACCAGCCAGGCCCGCCGACCTCGACCACCTCGAGAACTTCGACGGCACCAACACCGAGTCCGTCAACCTCGCGCCCCTCTGTCGGGGTCACCACCGGTACAAGACCCACGGCGGCTGGACCGTGATCCGCACCGGTCCCACGACGTTCACCTGGACCACCCCGTACGGGTACTCCTACGCCTGGGACACCACCCACACCCGACATACCCGCTGACCACACCCCGCCGGCACGCCGGCGGGGTCATCGCCATGCCGCGGGTCCGCCGGTCGCTAGCTCCGGTCGATCCGCACCAGGACGCCGCGCTCGTGCTGCCGTACCTCGGTGACGCTGAGCTCGTCGGGCCGCAGCCGCTCGCGCACGGCGTCCACCTGCTCCAGGGTGCCGAGCTGGAGGACCAGCGAGCCGCCCGGGCTGAGGTGCAGGCGGGCGGTGTCGATGCAGTCCCAGGCGATGTCCATGCCGTCGTCGCCACCGTCGATCGCGAGGACGGGGTCCTCCGGGAAGCGGCTGGTCTCGGTGTGGCGCACCCACGGCGGGTCGGCGATCACGACGGCGTACCGCTCGCTGTCGCGCACCATCTCGTCGATCGCTCCCTCGCGCACCTCGACCCGGTCCGCCATACCGGCGGTGCCGGCGTTGCGGCGGGTGTAGTCGCACGCGACCGGGTTGAGGTCGACGCACACCAGCCGGCGGTCGGTGGCGGCGACGGCGAGCAGGCCAATGTGGCCGGCGCCCGAGCAGAGCTCGAGCACGTCGCCGCCGGGGGCGGTCGCCAGGATCTCGGCCGCCCACGCGGACTGGGCGGCGGTCCAGGGGCGGGGCTCGAGGACGCGCGCGTCGTACGCGATGCGGAGCCCGCCGAAGTCCATCTCCTCCGGCTCGGTCGTCGTGGTCGTCATGCGCCGGAGGTACCCAGCGGCACCGTCGGACAAGCGCTCAGGACTCGACCTCGGAGAGGTCACCCGCCCATGCCGTGTGGAAGGTGCCGTCGCGGTCGACCCGGGCGTACGTGTGGGCGCCGAAGTTGTCCCGCAGCGCCTGGATCAGGGCGGCCGGCAGGTGCTCGCGGCGCAGGCCGTCGAAGTAGGCGAGCGACGACGAGAAGGCCGGGGTCGGTACGCCGGCGCCGACCGCGGTCGCGACGACGCGGCGCCACGCGTCGGCGCCCTCGGTGACCGCGTTCGCGAAGTACGGCGTGGTCAGCAGCGTCGTGAGGTCCGGCTCGTCGGCGTACGCCTCCTTGATCCGGTCCAGGAACTGCGCGCGGATGATGCAGCCGCCGCGCCAGATCGTCGCCATCGCGCCCGGGTCGACGCCCCACCCGTGCTCGTCGCTGCCGGCCGCGATCTGGTCGAAGCCCTGGGCGTAGGCGACCACCTTGGACGCGTAGAGGGCCGCGCGCACGTCGTCGACGAACGCGTCGCGGTCGTCGAGGGGAGCGCCCTCGGGCTCGGTGTCGAAGACCTTGCGGGCGGCCGCCCGCTGCTCGGTGTGGCCGGAGAGGCTGCGGGCGAAGGTGGCCTCCGCGATGCCGGTGACCGGAACGCCGAGGTCGAGCGCGTTCTGCACCGTCCAGCGGCCGGTGCCCTTCTGCTCCGCGACGTCCTTGACGACGTCGACGAACGGCTTGCCCGTGATGGCGTCCGTGTGGTCGAGCACGACAGCGGTGGTCTCGATCAGGAACGACTCCAGGTCGCCGTCGTTCCACTCGCGGAAGACCTGCGCGATCTCGGCCGGTTCGAGCCCGGCCACCGAACGGAGCAGGTCGTAGGACTCGGCGATGAGCTGCATGTCGGCGTACTCGATGCCGTTGTGGACCATCTTCACGAAGTGCCCGGCAGCGTCCGGTCCGACGTGCGCGCAGCACGGGGTGCCGTCGACCTCGGCCGCGATGGACTCGAGGATCGGGCCGAGCTTCTCGTACGCGTCGTCGGAGCCGCCGACCATGATCGACGGGCCGTTGAGGGCGCCCTCCTCGCCGCCCGAGACCCCCATGCCCACGAAGTGGAGCCCCTTCTCCTTCAGCGCCTGCTCACGGCGCAGGGTGTCGGTGAAGTGGGCGTTGCCGCCGTCGACGACGATGTCGCCCTCGTCGAGCAGCGGCACCAGCGCGTCGATCACCGCATCGGTCGGCTCGCCGGCCTTGACCATGATCACGATCGCGCGGGGCTGCTGGATGCTGGCGACGAAGTCCTCCAGGGACTCGGACCCGACGAAGTCACCCTCGTCGCCGAACTCGTCCAGCAGGGCCGTCATCTTCGCCGTCGTGCGGTTGTGCACCGCAATGGTGTGCCCGTGCCGGGCGATGTTGCGGGCCAGGTTGCGCCCCATCACCGCGAGTCCGGTCAGTCCGATCGTCGCTCGTGCGTCCATGTGTCCACCCAACCTCGGCGACCCAAACCGCACATCAGTCGAGTGACTGAGAACGCCGTCAGAAGACGTTGAGCGGGCGGAACTGCACCGAGACCCGTGGGCCGGCGTGCGCCACCTTGGGCACGGCGTGCTCCCACGTCCGCTGGCAGGAGCCGCCCATGACGAGCAGGTCGCCGTGGCCCATCTCGAGGGAGATCGACGCTCCGCCGAGCCGGGGTCGGAGCGCGAGCCGGCGCGGGTCGCCGAGCGAGACGATCGCGACCATCGTGTCGTGGGTCTTGCCGCGGCCGATGGTGTCACCGTGCCACGCGACGCTGTCGCGCCCGTCGCGGTAGTAGCAGCAGCCGGCGGTCACGAACGGCTCGCCGAGCTCGGGCCGGTAGTGCGCCGACAGCGCGCCGCGAGCCCGGCCGAGCGCGGCGTGGGGGAGCGCCTCGCCGACGCCGTACATGCACAGGAGCCGGGGTACGGCGACCTCGCGGTCGTACATCTGCCGACGCTCCGCCCGCCAGGGCACGTCGCGCACCATGGCCGCGAACACGTCGTCGGCCTCGGGCAGCCAGGCCGGGCAGACGTCGACCCACGCGCCGCGCGTCAGCTCCCGGCGCTCGACCCGGTCGAAGGTCGGCGCCTCGACGGCCGGCGCCCCGAACAGCGAACCCTGGAAGTCCATGGCTCGAGCATACGCTGCAGTCGAACAGATGTTCGACATCGATTCGGGGTCGGGTCAGGGTCATTCCGGTGGCGCCGCCCCCGGGGACACGGGAGGGTAGGCGCATGACCGAGGCACCCCCCACTTCGGCGCCGGCCGCGCGCGTCCGCAACCTCACCAAGACCTACGGCTCCGGCCAGGCGATGGTGACCGCCCTCGACGACGTGACCCTGGACATCGCCGCCGGCGAGTTCACCGCGGTCATGGGTCCGAGCGGCTCCGGCAAGTCGACGCTGATGCACTGCTGCGCGGCGCTCGACAGCGCCGACAGCGGCTCGGTCTTCATCGGCGAGCAGGACCTGACCACGCTCAAGGACAAGGGCCTGACCCGGCTGCGCCGCGACGAGATCGGCTTCGTCTTCCAGTCGTTCAACCTGGTGCCGACGTTGACCGCCGAGGAGAACATCACCCTGCCGATGTCGATCGCCGGCCGGAAGCCCGACCGGGAGTGGTACGACTCCGTGATCGCGACCGTCGGCCTCGGTGACCGCCTCAAGCACAAGCCCAACGAGCTCTCGGGCGGCCAGCAGCAGCGCGTGGCGGTGGCGCGGGCGCTGGCCAGCCGGCCCCGGATCGTCTTCGCCGACGAGCCGACCGGCAACCTCGACTCGCGCTCCGGCGCCGAGGTGCTGGAGCTGCTGCGCCGCAGCGTCGACGAGCACGGGCAGACGGTCGTGATGGTGACCCACGACCCCGTGGCCGCGGCGTACACCGACCGGGTGGTCTTCCTCGCCGACGGCCGCGTCGTCGACGAGCTCCGCGACCCGACGCGCGAGCAGGTCCTCGAGGTCATGAACCGGATGGCCGACGCGCCGTGATCAAGGCGGCCCTGAAGAGCCTGCTCGGGCGCAAGGTGCGCCTGCTGATGAGCACGTTCGCCATCGTGCTCGGGGTGGCCTTCGTCGCGGGCTCGCTGATCTTCTCCGACACCCTGAGCCGCAGCTTCACCGCGCTCTTCGCCTCGACGGTCGGCGACGTGGTGGTGCGTCCCGAGGGCGGTACGACGGCGGACGGCGCGCCCTCGACGGTGACCCTGCCGGGGAGCCTGGTCGAGCAGCTGAAGGACGTGCCCGGCGCGGCGCGGGTCGACGGCAACGTCAGCGCCTTCGGGGTCTTCGTCGTGAGCAAGAGCGGCAAGGTGGTCAGCGGCTTCGGCCCGCCGGCGATCGGCGGCAACTGGTCCGACGCCCCGGCCGGGCACGGGCTGCAGGGGCTCACGATCGTCCAGGGCCACGAGCCGCACGGGGCCGACGAGGTCGTCCTCGACGAGCGCACCGCCGAGCGGGCCGGGTACGTCGTCGGCGACAAGGTCGACATCATCCCGTCGACGGCGACAGCCATCCCGGCGGACGGTCAGCCGGTCGCGTCGACCCGGATCGAGCCGGAGCTGGTCGGCATCGCCGGCTTCCCCAGCGGCGGCTCGCTCAACGGCGCGACGTACGCCGCCTTCGACACGCCGACCGCCCAGGCGCTCTTCCTCGGCGGTGAGGACGCGTACACCGACATCTGGGTGACCGCCGAGGACGGGGTGTCGCAGGAGCGGCTCCGCGACGACGTCGAGCCACGGCTCGCCGACGGCGTCGAGGCCGTCACCGGGGACGACGCCGCCGACGAGTCGGCGTCCGACCTGGTCGACGCGATCTCGTTCCTGACGACCTTCCTGCTGATCTTCGCCGGCATCTCGCTGGTCGTCGGGGCCTTCCTCATCGTCAACACGTTCTCCATCCTGGTCGCCCAGCGCAGCCGGGAGCTCGCGCTGCTGCGCGCGCTCGGCGCCTCCAAGCGGCAGGTGATGTGGTCGGTGCAGCTCGAGGCGTTCGTCCTCGGCGTCCTCGGCGCGACCATCGGCCTGGGTCTCGGAGTCCTGCTGGCGATGGGCATCCGGGCGCTCTTCGCCAACTTCGGGCTCGACCTCTCCGGCCAGCCGCTGATCTTCGCACCACGCACGTTCATCGCGTCGTACGCCGTCGGCATCCTCGTCACGATGGCCGCCGCCTGGCTGCCCGCCCGGAGGACCGGGCGGATCGCGCCGGTCCAGGCGATGCGGGACGACATCGCCCTCCCGGAGTCGTCGTTGCGGCGGCGCTTCGTGTGGGGGCTCGCCCTCACCGTCCTCGGCCTCGTCGTCCTCATGCTCGGTCTCTTCGTCGATCTCCCGCACAGCGGCTGGCAGGTCGGCGGCGGGGTGCTCGGCATCCTCCTCGGCGTCGCCGCGATGAGCCCGGTGATCAGCAAGCCCTTCCTCGCCCTGGCGCGTACGGCGTACGCGCGGGTCTTCGGCAGCGTCGGCAACCTCGCCGGGCAGAACTCGCTGCGCAACCCGCGGCGTACGACGGCCACCGCGTCCGCGCTGATGATCGGGCTCGCGCTGGCGTGCACGATGGCGATCGTCGGCGACTCCGCGAAGGCGAGCGTCGACAAGTCGGTGTCGGAGAACTTCGTCGGCGACTTCGTGGTGAGCAACGTGATCGGCTCCGGCTTCTCGCCCGTGATCGGCGACCAGATGACCGAGGTCGACGGCGTGGACCAGGTCGTGCGCGAGCGCTTCGGCAGCGCCGAGCGCGACGGCGACAACCAGTTCGTGGCCGCCGTGGACCCGGGGACGTCGACGCGCTCGAGCTCGACCTCGACGACGGGGGCGGCCTGGCCGCGGGCAGGGTGCTGCTCCAGCGCACCTGGGCCGACGACCACGACCTCTCGGCCGGCGACGAGCTCGGCCTGGACATGCCGGCCGGCAAGCGCACCTACTCCGTCAGCGGCGTCTTCGAGGACAACCCGGTCGTCGCGGCCCCGGTCCTGCTCAGCCTCGACGACTTCGTGGAGGCCGGCTTCCCGCAGAGCGACAACGTGCTGATCCTCTTCACCGACGACTCGCCGGGCATCCAGGACCGCCTCGACGCGGTCGTGGCCGAGCTGCCCGTGGTGACGGTCAAGGACCAGGCGGCGTTCGCGCAGGAGCAGCGCGAGCCGATCGACCAGTTCGTGCTGATGATCTTCGCGCTGCTCGGTCTCGCGCTGGTGATCGCGGTCCTCGGCATCGTCAACACCCTGGCGCTGTCCGTGATCGAGCGGACCCGCGAGGTGGGCCTGCTCCGCGCCATCGGTCTGAGCCGGTCCCAGCTGCGGCTGATGATCACGCTGGAGTCGGTGGTGATCGCCGTCCTCGGTGCCCTGCTGGGTGTGGTGCTGGGGCTCGGGTTCGGTGTCGCGCTGATGTACGCCGTACGCGACCAGGGCCTCGAGGTGATCAGCGTCCCGGTGGGCCAGCTCGTGGTCTTCCTGGTGCTCTCGGTGATCATCGGCGTGCTGGCCGCAGTCTTCCCGGCGCGCCGCGCGGCGCGGCTCGACGTGCTCCGCGCAATTGCGACGGACTGAGGCCGTAAAACCGGCGTACCCACGGTTCCTGCCGAACGCCGGACGCGGGCGCTTTCACTGCCTACAGTTCAGGCGTGGACGACTTGCTGGTGACCGAGGGACGTGCCCTGAAGCACGTCCAGGTGCGCGAATACGTGCGCACCCTCGTCACGGGGGCAGCACCCGGTTCGCCTGCACCATCCGAGCGTGAGCTGGTGCATCGGTTCGGCGTTGCCCGCATGACGGTACGACAGGCGATGGATGCGCTCGTGGTCGAAGGACTGCTCGAGCGCATTCCCGGACGCGGCACCTTCGTGGCCCGTCCCCGACGGACGGCGAGCCGGCTGACGAGCTACAGCGAGGAGATGGCCCGCCGCGGCCTCCTCCCCGAGTCGCAGACGCTGCTGGCCCGGCGTGAGCAGGCCGGCCCTGGTGTCGCGCGGGCGCTCAACGTGAGCGAGGGCGACGCGGTGATCCACTGGCGTCGGCTGCGCCGCGCGGACGCCCAGCCGATGTGCATCGAGGACGCCTACCTCAACGAGGTCCTGATCCCCGGCTTCCTGCAGAGCGGGATGCCCACCAGCCTGTACGACGCGCTCGAGGCGCGGGGCCTGCGGCCGACCTGGGCCGAGGACTCGATCAACGCCGACGTCGCCAGCGAGGACGAGGCCGAGCTCCTCGAGCTGACTCCCGGCGCGTCGGTGCTCCGGCACTCGCGGCGCGGGTCGGCGGGCGAGAAGGTCGTCGAGGTCTCGCGGACGGTCTACCGGGCCGACCGCTTCACCATGTGGCTGCAGGTCGGCGCCGAGTCATAGCCCGCCGAGCGGCGCCACGACGTCGCCGCTCTCCTCGCAGACCCACACCGGGTCCGGCCCGCCGAGGTCCGGCTGGATGTAGAGCACGTGCAGGGGTGCGTGGTCGCCGCAGTCACGACAGATCGGCCAGCGCCCGACGGTCTCGATGAGGGCGTCCTGCACGTCCTGGGCGACCAGCCCGGCGACGTACTCGGCGCCCTCGGGCCACTGCTCGGCCCACCACTTGCGTTGCTCGACGGCGTCCTCGAGCGCCGAGACCGCCGTCGGGGTCGCGTGGTTGCGCGCCTCCAGGTCGGCCAGGACCCGGGCCCGTGCGTCGAACAGCAGGGTGTCGTCCATCCCTCCATCATGCCCCCGCGCGAAAGCCGACCGCCTCAGCGCGGCTCCCGCACCCGCCGGCCCGGCGCTCCTACCATTCATCCATGGGCCAGGCGCTCCTCGAGGTCGCCGTCCTCGATCCGCGTGACGTGTCCGGCGCGGAGGAGGGCGGAGCCGATCGGCTGCTCCTCTCCACACCGGAGGGGATGTCGCCCGAGCCCGTGCTCGTCTCGTCCGTCTGCCGGGAGACCGATCTCCCCGTCCACGTGGTGCTCCGGCTCAACGACACCTGGACCACCACCGGCGGTGAGCTGGCCCGGCTGGCCGGGCTGGGCGAGAGCTACCTCGGCTGCGGTGCGACCGGCGTCTCCTTCGGCTTCCTCGACGGTGACCTCGAGATCGACACCGAGGTGTGCGCCTACCTGTCGGGCCTGCTGCCCGGCGTGCCCTGGACCTTCGGTCGCGCGATCGACGATACCCTCGACCCGCGGCGCTCGTGGCGACGGCTGATGGACCTGCCCGACCTCGCCGCCGCGCGCTCGGCCGGCTCGCCGCGGGGGCTGTCCGTCGGCTTCGACGACCTGATCGAGACCGCGGCCGACCCCCGGGTCGCCCGCCTGCTGATGCCCGGGGGCGGGCTGCTCGCCGAGCACGTGCCGTGGTTCGTGCGCGCCGACGTGTACCAGTTCCACCTCGGCCGGCAGGTCCGTCCCGGCGGCTCGCTCAAGGCGTACGTCGACGCCGGCCACGTCCGGTCCTGGCGGCTGCTCGTCGATGACGCGCTGGAGCGCGCCGTACGCTCCGTCGGGTGATCCTGATCGACCCACCCAACGCGGCCGGGCACGGCCGCCTGTGGTCGCACCTCGCCAGCGACACGTCGTACGACGAGCTGCATGCCTTCGCGCGGACCCTCGACATCCCGCCGCGCGGCTTCGACCGGGACCACTACGACGTCCCGTCCGAGTGGTACGACACCGTGGTCGCCGCCGGCGCCGTCCCCATCTCGTCGCGCGAGCTCGTCGCCCGGCTCACCGCGGCCGGTCTGCGGCGGCGCAAGGGGCGTCCGGCGGGATAGCCACGGACAAGTTGGCTGTCAGGAGGCCCCCCGGGCAACCATCTCGCCCGTGGCTATCCCGCCGAGGGCCACAGCCGCCGCGCCCGCCGAGCCAGCTCCCGCCGCAGGTCGGCCAGGTCCGCGCCCACCAGGTGGCCGTCGCGCACGACGTGCTCCCCGCCCACCAGCACGTGCCGGGCCGAGCGCTCGGGGCCGAGGACGAGGGCGGCGACCGGGTCGAGCACGTCCGCGACGTCGTCGCCCGGCCAGACCACGACGTCCGCCTTCAGGCCGACCGCCAGCGAGCCGATGTCCGACCGGCCCAGGCAGGCCGCGCCCCCGGTCGTGGCGAGCGCGAGGGCGTCCGCGGAGGAGAAGGCGGTGGGGTCGAGCGAGCGCTGCCGCGCCAGGTAGAGCGCCTGCCGCATCTCCGGCTGCAGGGTCCCGACCTCGTTGGACGCCACCCCGTCGACCCCCAGCCCGACCGGGGCGCCGGCGGCGACCAGGTCGCGCACGCGCGCGATGCCGGAGCCGAGTCGGCAGTTGGAGGAGGGGCAGTGCGCGACCCCCGTGCGCGTCGCCCCGAGCCGCGCCACCTCCGCGTCGGAGAAGTGGATCCCGTGCGCCACCCACACGTCCGGCGCGATCCAGCCGAGCTCGTCGAGCATCTCCATCGGCCGGCGCCCGAAGCGGGCGATGCTGTCGCGCTCCTCGTCCAGGGTCTCGGCGAGGTGGGTGTGCAGGCGGAGTCCCCGTGACCGCGCCAGCTCCGCCGACTCCGTCATCAACCGGGTGGAGACGCTGAACGGGCTGCACGGCGCCACCGTCACCACCACGCGGTCGCCGTCGTGCAGCCGGTCGTGCACCGCGACCGTCGAGGCCAGGATCGCGTCGACCTCCTCCACGACCGAGTCGGGCGGCAGCCCGCCGGCGGAGGCGCCGAGGTCCATCGACCCGCGCGCGAGGTGGACGCGTACGCCGATCCGGCGGGCCGCGGCTGCGATCGCGTCGAAGACTGAGTCGTCGCCGCCCGGCACCAGGTAGTGGTGGTCGGCGGCCGTCGTGCAGCCCGACAGCGCCAGCTCCGCGAGTGCGACGGCGCTGGCCGCCTCGACGTCCTCGGGGGTCAGCCGGGCCCAGACCGGGTAGAGCGTCGTCAGCCAGCCGAACAGCCCCTCGTCGACCGCCCAGCCACGCGTCAGCCACTGGTAGAAGTGGTGGTGGGTGTTGACCAGCCCGGGCGTGATGATGTCGCCCGCGCAGTCCACGACCACGTCACCGTCGAGGGCGGGCACCTCGCCGACGCCCACGATCAGGCCGTCCTCGATCGCCACGTCACCGGGCCAGCGGGCTCCCCGGAGGACTGTCCTGGTCATGGCCGGACGCTAGCGCCCGGTCGTGTCACGAGCGTTACGGCGCCAGCTCGTCCAGCTCGCGCCGCACGTTGGCCCGGGCGGTGTCCTCCCACGCGTCCTGGGCGTACGCCGTGTGGAAGAGGTGCGGCTTCGCCAGCAGGTCGCGCAGCACCTCGGCGCGGCCGGCGGCGAAGAGGTCGTCCGGCATCTGGGCGTACTCCTCCCGCACGGACGCTACGTACTCGGCGTACCGCTCCGCCGGCGCGGCCAGGATCGCCAGGTCGGCGTCGGACAGCGCGCAGCCGTTGCCGTCGTCGTCCGCGGGCCGGTGGTGCTCGGTCATCAGCACCAGGCGGACCACCTCGTCGACGACGGCCTGGTCGACCAGGGTCGGCAGCGCCTCGGCGGCCCAGGCCGCGGAGCGCTTCTCGGCATCGGGCTGCGCGTCGTACACGCTGTCGTGGAACCACGCGGCCAGCAGCACCGCCATCCGGTCGAACTCCACCCCGTGCGCCGACAGCTCGTGGATCCGCTCGAGCACCTCACCGAGGTGGCGGCCGTCGTGGTAGCGCCGGGCCGGGTGGTCGTACGACGCGACCAGCTGGGCGCCCAGCGGGCGCGCGCCCGGCAGCGGCCAGGCGAGGAGGAGATCCACGCCGACCATTCAAGACGGCACGGACCGGCCGCGCTACGGTGGGCTCTGCAAGAACGTGTTCTACGTCACGACCCGAGGAGCTCAGATGGCCGCCAGTGCCGACCGCATCCGTCAGGTAGTCGACGACTACATCCGTCTGGTCGGCTCCGGCACGGCCGACGAGATCGTCGCGCTGTACGCCGAGGACGCCACCGTCGAGGACCCGGTCGGGACCGACGTCCGCACCGGGCACGCGTCGATCCGGGAGTTCTACGCGACCCTCGAGGGGCTGCAGCAAGAGACGCGGCTGGTCGAGGCCAGGATCGCGGGCGGCGAGGCCAGCTTCCTGTTCGAGATCATCACCCGGGCCGGCGACAAGACCTACACCCTGTCGCCGATCGATGCGATGACCTTCGACGACGACGGCAGGATCACCACCATGCGCGCCTACTGGAGCAACGACGACATGGTGGTCAGCTAGTCACGGAGTCGTGCAGCTCGGGTCGGTCTGGCCGGTCGTGCGCGCTACGGGGAGGTCGCCGGTTGCCGTCGCCCGGCTCGTCGCCAGCTTGAAGCCGGTGAACTCCGCGTGATCGAAGTGGCAGTAGCCCTGGCCCCGCATGTATCCGCCACTGCTGCCGGTCGGGTCCACGGTGATCGTGAGGTTCGACTGCGTGGTGAGCGCGCCCGACAGGGTGAAGGTGCCGCTGGCGCTGCTGGTGGTCGTGGCGAGCTTGGCGCCGCTGGCGCTGTACAGGTTGATGGTCGCGCCCGCGCCGCCGGAGAACGGTGGCCGCAGCGCCGTCGCCGGCTGTCCGGCGTCGACGATCCGGCCGGTGACCCAGCCACCGCGCTTGGTGATCTTGAACTTGCCGATGTCGGTCCGGTTGGGCTTCACCTTGGCGGAGACGACGCTGCCGGTCCGCGGCAGCCAGACACCCAGTCCGTCGAACTTCAGCGTGTACCTGCCGGGGTAGAGACCCTCGAACACCGCGGTGCCGCCCTTGGCGGTCGCCGTCCACCACTGGCCGGTCGCCTTGCTGGTGACGGTCACGGAGGTCCGGCCGGCCAGCGAGCCGTTGGGCGTGTAGAGCAGCACCCGCATCGCGCCGGCCGGCTTGCGCATGGTGATCTTCAGGTTCTTGCCGGTGCGGGGCTTGACGCTGCCTGCGTAGAAGCTCTTGTCGACCCAGCGCTTCTTCTTGTCCCAGGTGAAGACGGAGTACTTGCCCTCCGGCAGGCCCCCGACGGCGAACTGGCCCTTGTCGTTGGCGGTCGTCTCGAACGACTGCTCCGCCCGGTTGGCGGCGACGACGCGCGCGCCCTTGGCGGGCTTGCCGTCACCGGTCCGGATCGTTCCGGTGACGAAGCCGCCGCGCTTCATCGTCACGTTGCGGATCGTCGGCGACCCGGCGCGGACCGTCACCTTCACGTCGGTCGGGGCGTACTTCTTGGTGTCGTACGCCTTCCGCAGGTCGATGAACTGCAGGTGGTAGGTGCCGGGCGCGAGGTTGAGGGCGAACGAGCCGCCACCGGCGCTCTTGCGGCCGAGGTACTTCCAGTTCCGGTCGAACCAGAGCATCTGGACCTTCGGGTGGTCCTTCTGCGGGAAGTTGAGGACGCCGGTGACGACGCCCTTGTCCGAGGCGGCCTCGGCGCCGACGGGCGCGCCGACCAGCACCAACGAGGCGAGCAGCGCCACCACGGCCACCAGTGCGGTCCGGGTCCAACGAGAAGGGAGCATGCTTCCAGCGTAGGTCCCTGACCTTGAGGTCCCCCAAAGATCGCCTCAGGCTTGCCTCAAGACGGGTGGACCGGCTCACGGGGCGTCATCGCCCACCGGATCGTGCCGGTCGCGACCCCGCCCAGCGCGCGCACCACGGTCCTCTCCGACACCGGCAGCCACGGCAGCCTCAACGGCAACCGGGTCCACCGGGGCATCAGCCCGATGGCGGCCGCCGCGATCACGCCGTACGGCGCGCGGGCGAGCACCGGCAGCGGCGGGCGCAGCAGCAGGTAGCCGACGGTGGCGCGGGCCTCGGGGGTGCTCCGCAGCTCCGGGCGGTACGCCGCCAGCGCCGCGGCGAGCTCGGCCTCGGTGGTCGGCGGGTCCACCACGCCGAGGCGGCGGGCGACCTCGGCGGTCTGCGCGACGTAGGTGTCCCGGTCGGCACCGGTGAGCGGCTCGCGACCGTAGACGGTGTGTGCCCGCAGGAAGCTGTCGATCTCCGCGACGTGCACCCAGCCCAGCAGGTGCGGGTCGGAGGCGGCGTACGGCGTCCCGTCGGCCATCGTGCCCACGATGTGCTCGTGGATCCGGCGGACCGCGGCGACCGACTGATCCGCGTCGTCGGCGGCGCCGAACGTCGTGACCGCGATGAAGCGGCTGGTCCGCGCGAGCCGGCCCCAGGAGTCGTGGCGGAAGTCGGAGTGCTCGGCGACGCCGCGCATCGCGGCCGGGTGCAGCGTCTGGAGCAGCAGCGCCCGGAGGCCGCCGATGAACATCGACGCGTCCCCGTGCACCCGCGTGATCGGGCTGCCCGGCTCGAACCAGCGCGGTCCCGGGCGGTTGTGGATCCGGTCGGCGTGCTTGGCGCCGTCCGGACCGGCGACGCGCGCGAAGAGCTGCTGGCCGATCCGGTCGCGCACATGCGGCAGTGCAGTTGCCATATGGCGACTGTACGGAGTCTCATACAGCATGCGACTGAAGGCGGTGGCGGCTTCGGTCGCGGGAGTGCTGGCAGTGGGACTGGCAGTGATCGTGCCGGTGGCGACACCGGTGGCGTCGGGGGAGGCGGTGGCTGCGCCGGCGGCGTTCGCCGTCCAGCCGATCACCTGGGGTCGCTGCGCCGACCCGGACCTGCGCAAGGCGAAGGCCCGCTGCGGCACGTTGGTGGTCCCGCTCGACCACGCCGACCCGACCGGTCCGACCATCTCGCTGGCCGTCTCCCGGGTGAAGCACACCCGGGGCCCGTTCCGCGGCGCCGTCTTCACCAACCCCGGCGGCCCGGGCAGCGACGGCACCTGGCTGGCGCCGTACGGCAGCTACGTCCCGCGCAAGGTCGGGCTCACCTACGACTGGTACGGCGTCGACCCGCGCGGCACCGGCGCCAGCCGTCCGCTGCTGAGCTGCGACAGCTCGTACTTCGGCTGGAACCGGCCCGACTACGTGCCCACGAGCGCCACGATCATGAAGTACTGGCGGCACACGACCGAGAAGTACGCGAAGGACTGTGGCCGGTCGAAGGCCAAGCGCCTGCTGGCCCACGTGCGCACGACCGACAGCGCCGCCGACTTCGACCTGCTGCGCCAGGCCATCGGCCTCGACAAGATCACGTTCTTCGGGTTCTCCTACGGCACCTACCTCGCGCAGGTCTACGCG
Organism: Nocardioides conyzicola; assembly: GCF_039543825.1. Classification (NCBI taxonomy): domain Bacteria; kingdom Bacillati; phylum Actinomycetota; class Actinomycetes; order Propionibacteriales; family Nocardioidaceae; genus Nocardioides; species Nocardioides conyzicola. The sequence continues at coordinate 2,529,893 of NZ_BAABKM010000002.1, forward strand.
ACGCTCTTCCCCGACCACGTGCAGGCGCTGGTCATGGACGGCGTCATCGACCCCGACCGCGTGTTCTACCGGTCGAACCTCGACCAGGACCCCGCCTTCCAGAAGTCGTTCAACGCGTTCCTCGCCTGGGTCGGCAAGTACCCCTCGACGTACCACCTCGGCAAGGGCCGCAAGGCCGTCGAGCGCACCTACGAGCGGCTCCGCAAGCGCCTGAAGCGGCACCCGGCCGGCGGCAAGGTCGGCCCCGACGAGCTCGACGACGCGCTGCTCAACGCCGGCTACTACAACGGCTACTACCCGTACGTCGCCAGCGCGCTCGCCGCGCTGGCCAACGACGGCAACCCCCAGGGGATCAAGCAGCTCTACCGCGGCTCGAACCCGGTCGGGAAGAACGCCGACAACTCGTTCGCGATGTACCTCGCGACCCAGTGCACCGACGCCGTCTGGCCGACCGACTGGAAGACCTGGGCGGCCGACAGCCGCCGGCTCGACCGCAAGGCGCCGTTCCTGACCTGGGCCAACAACTGGTTCAACGCCCCGTGCCGGACCTGGCCGGTGGCCGGGACGCCCCGGGTGGACGTCACCGGCGCCGGCCTCGACGACGTGCCGATCCTGCTGCTCAGCGAGACCCACGACCCGGCCACGCCGTACGCCGGTGCGCTCGCTGCTCGCCGGATCTTCCCGAGCGCACGTCTGGTCGCCGGCGTCGGCGGCTACTCGCACGCGGTGTCGCTGTCGGGCGTCGCCTGCACCGACAACGCGATCGCCGCCGTCCTCGAGACCGGCGCCCTGCCGGCCCGGGCGTCGGGCAACCGCGCGGACAAGGAGTGCCCGCCGCTGGCGGCGCCGAAGCCGCCGAAGAAGGCTGCCCGGGTCGCGCCGCTGCTCCACCGGACCTGGTGGAGCCGCTAGGCAGGCTCAGGCGTCCCAGGTCCGGAGCCAGATGGTGTGCTCCGACTCCGTCAGCTTGGCCAGCGCATCGGCCGGGAGCGGGTCGAGGGTGTCCGTGACGACGTAGCCCTGCTGCCCACGGGTGGAGAGGAACTGGCCGGTCACGTTGGCGCCGGCGTCGGCGAGCACTCCGTTGACGCCGGCCAGGACGCCCGGCACGTTGTGGTGCAGGAAGCCGATGCGGTGCCCGGCCTGCAGCTGCGGGGCGAGGACGGCGGGCAGGTTGACCGACAGCTCGGTGCGGCCCTCGAGCGAGAAGCCCGCGAGCTTGCCGGCCACGAAGTAGCCGATCTCCTCCTGCGCCTCCTGGGTGGAGCCGCCGACGTGCGGGGTGAGGATCACGTTGTCGAGGCCGCGGAGGACCGACTCGAACTCGTCGCCCTGGGCCTTCGGCTCGACCGGGAACACGTCGAGCGCCGCGCCCGCGATGTGGCCGGACAGGATGTGGTCGCGCAGCGACTCGTTGTCGACGACCATGCCGCGCGCGGCGTTGATGAAGATGCTGCGGGGCTTCATCTTCGCGAACTGCTCCGCGCCGAAGAAGCCGGCGTTGCCCGGGCGCCCGTCGACGTGGAGGCTGACGACGTCGGCCTTCGACAGCAGCTCGTCGAGGGTCCGCATCCGCTGCGCGTTGCCGTGGGCCAGCCGGTCGGCGGTGTCGAAGAAGATCACCCGCAGGCCGAGTGCCTCCGCGAGGTTGGAGAGCTGGGTGCCGATGTTGCCGTAGCCGACGATGCCCAGCGTCCGGCCGCGCACCTCGTGGCTGCCCTTGGCCGACTTGTCCCAGACGCCCGCGTGCATCTTCTCGGTCTTCTCGGTGAGCCGGCGCGCGAGCGCGATGATCTCGCCGATCACGAGCTCGACGACGCTGCGGGTGTTGGAGTACGGCGCGTTGAAGACCGCGATGCCACGGTCGGCGGCGGCCACCAGGTCGACCTGGTTGGTGCCGATGCAGAAGCACCCGATCGCCAGCAGGTCCGGGGCGCCGTCGAGGACGGTCTGCGTGATGTGCGTGTTGGAGCGGATCCCGAGCAGCTGGACGCCGGGGAGGGCCTCGACCAGCTCGGCCTCGGACAGGGAGCCGGCCCGCAGCTCGACCTCGAAGCCACGCGCCTCGAGGATCTCGACGGCCAGCGGGTGGATGTTCTCGAGCAGCAGCACCTTCACGATCGACCAGCCTAGGTGGGGCGGCGCAGGGTGCCGAACCGGCGCCGACCGTCAAGACGGTCGACCGGGTGCTAGGGGCGCATCCAGTGCGGGTGGCTCCGGTTGCCCTTGCAGACATAGCGACGGCCATGGGCGTCCCATCCGCTGTGCCCGTAGCTGGCTCGCGGACAGAACTGCCCGCCGCGGATGCAGCTGCCGCTCGATGTGTGGGTGCAGGAGCGCGCCCGTTCGGACTGCTGAGGGCCAGCGGCCGCCTGGGAGGCGACCGGCACGGATACCAGGCCGGCCAGGGCGATCGTCAGGGCGGCGATGAACATGCGTAGGGTCATCCCGCGACGCTAGGTGTGATCGGCATCACATGAGGCCGAACGTCCGATCCGGCGGCACCTGACTGGACCGGCGGGTTCGGCCTCCGCATCGCCCGCGCACCGGCATAGTGACCGCACATGGGAGCACGTCGGACAGCCTGGGTCGCCACCGTTCTCGTCATGGGCGCCGCCGTCCTTGCTCCTGCGGCCGTCACCGCCGCTCCGACCTCGTCGGTCCACCACACGCCCGACCGAGGCGCCTGGCAGGTGCGGGCGGTCGGCCCCGGGCAGTACGTCGTCAGCTGGACGTCGCCCACCCGGCTGCCGCTCGGCTCCGACCGGCCGACCGTCGTCGGACCGACGGCCTGGCGGATCGGCACCTCCACGGTTGCGGCCGACGGACGGACGGTCCGGGCGCGGGTCTCCGCGGCGACCCGACCCGACCCGGCGCTGCTCGACGTACGGCTCTCCGGCGACCGGCTCGACGTCGCCGGCCGCGACCTGGCGCGCCGCGGGCAGCGAGCGGTCGACCAGCCGCTCGACCTCCCCGGCACCGAGACGCTCGCGACCGACCCCGGCACGCCCGGCCCGTACGCCGTGGTGACCAGTGACTACGCCCTCGACCCGGTGCCGGTCCCGGGCATGCGCGTGCCCATCGAGATGGTCGGCCACGTCGTCGAGCCGGCCGCCTCCGCCCCCACCGGACCGCGGCCGCTGGTGCTCTTCCTGCACGGGCGGCACGGCGTCTGCTACGACCCGGCGGACCCGGAGGCCTGGACCGACGACTGGCCGTGCCGGGCGCCGTTCCGCGAGATCGAGAGCCAGCTCGGCTACGACTACCTCCAGCGGGTGCTGGCGTCGCAGGGCTACGCGACCGTCTCGGTCCGGGTCAACGGCATCAACGCGCAGGACTACGCCACCCCCGACGGCGGCGCCGATGCGCGGGCGCGGATCGTGCAGGCCCACCTGGACCACTGGGTCGACCTCGCCGCCGCGCACCAGGTCGACCTGGACCGCGTGGTCCTGGTCGGGCACAGCCGTGGCGGTGAAGGGGTCGACCGGGCCTCGATCCGGATCCCCCTGACCGCGCCGTACCGGATCGTCGGGCAGGTGCTGATCGCGCCGACCGACTTCGGCGCGCAGACCGCGCCGTACGTCCCGACCGTGACGCTGCTGCCCTTCTGCGACGGCGACGTGAGCGACCTGCAGGGCCAGAAGTTCACCGACAACAGCCGTGACCTGTCCGCCGGCGACACGTCGCTGAAGAGCAGCGTCCTGGTGATGGGCGCCAACCACAACTTCTTCAACACCGAGTGGACACCCGGCGCCGCGGCGGCGCCGGCCAGCGACGACTGGTACGGCGACCCGGGGTCGACCTGTGGCACCAAGGACCCCCAGCGGCTCAGCGCCGCCGAGCAGCGAGCCGTCGGGACGGCGTACGTCGCCGGCGCGGTGCGGCTCTTCGCGTCCGGCGACCAGGCGGTGCTGCCGCTCTTCGACGGCTCCCGGGCGCGGGTCACGTCCCAGGGCGCCGCGCAGACGCTGAGCCAGGCGATCGGCGGCGGCCGGGTGCTGCGCACGCCGGCCGTCTCCACTGGGCTGTCGCTGGCCGACGGCGCCCAGACCCGCTTCTGCACGGGGGTGTACGACGACCAGAAGATCGGCTCCTGCGGCCGCGACGCCGGTGCCGCTGCCGCTGCCCCGCACTGGCCGGGGTCGGGCGAGCGGCTGCCGGCGCGCAGCTGGTTCGAGATGACCTGGACCGCGAGCGGCCAGTCGGGCGGGATGCTCCTCACCAGCCCGCTGGACCTGACCGGGCGCCGGCTCGAGCTGCGCACCATCGTGGGGGGTCGGACGGACCCGGCGGTCGAGGTCCGGATCACCGACGCCGACGGGGCCAGCGCGCTGCTCGACCCGGTCGGTGGTGGCGGGCTGCCCCAGCTGGGCTCCTCACCCGACGTCCGCAAGCTCTGGGCGCAGACCCTCGTGGCCGACCCGGCAGGGGCTGCGGTCGACCTGACGCGCATCGTCGCCGTCGACCTGGTCGGCACCAGCAGCCGGGGCCGGCTGTGGGTCGCCGACCTCGCCGCCGCACCGGCGACTCTCGCGGCCGTCCCCGCCCGGCGGCTCCCCACGGTCGACATCGCGCGCGTGCGGATCACCGAGGGCTCGGGCGGTCGCAAGGTCGCCCGCATCCCGTTCACGGTGCACGGTGCGGTCACGGCGCCGGCCCGCTTCACGGTCGTGACCGTCGGGCAGGCCCGCGGGGACGTCCAGCGGTTCGCGGTCGACCTGGCGCCCGGCCAGACCGGCGGCTCGATCCCGGTCGGCTACGACGCCGATCACCGGGCCGACTACCGCCGACTGGTGACCCAGGTCGCCGGCTGGGCCAACCGCAACGTGATGACCGACCGCTACCTCGGCGACCTCACGATCATCGACGACGACCCGCGGCCGAAGGTCTCGGTGCGGATGGTGTCGCGGACGGTGACCGAGGGCCGACCCGCGCAGTGGCGGGTCCGGCTCGCGCACGCCGCCGACTTCGACCTGGTCGTCACCGGGAAGGTCGTGCACGGGCCGGGGACCCCGGTCCGCGTCGAGGACATCGCGTCGTCCTGGACGGACCTCCACGTCGGGCCGGTCAGTCCGACCAAGGCGCTGTGGAAGACCGGAGCCGCGACGTACGACGCCCTGCGCCCGGGTGACCGCGAGCTGCTGGTCACGATCCCGACCCAGGCCGACCACGACGACGAGGGTCCCGAGACCCTCACGCTCCGCTTCCGGATCGGCCGGGAGTCCTTCCGGCGTACGGTCCGGATCGTCGACGGCCGCTAGAAGCGGGTCAGAGGATCGACAGGGCGACCACGAGGACGAGGACGGCGAGCGCGATGCCCAGCAGCAGCACCAGGAACATCACCCCGGGCCGCGACTGCCGCTCGAGCCCGATCCGGCCCCTCGCGAACTGGTGGTACGGCGGCGCGTAGAACGCGTCGACCGTCTGCCCCTCGGCGAGGTCGAGGTCGAGGGCCGCCTGGCCGTAGGTCCGCATCCACTGGCAGTCGACGTCGATGTGCCAGTGCCCGGGCGGCACCGGGAAGACGTTCTCGCCGTACGACGACGGCACGGGATAGCCGTTGAGCCGCACCTTCGGCGAGATCATGTTGCTGGTCATCACGCTGCCCTGGACCGTCAGGCGGATCCAGCTGGTCGGGGCGGGTGCGGGCGGCTGCTGCGGAGTCGTCACGCGGTCAGCATGTCGCAGACCGTGGTGTCCAAAACACGGGTGGTGGACCCGACGCACCAGGTGCCCCGGATCCACCACACTCGTCAGTCGCCCTTGACGTTCACGATCTGGCGCAGCGTGTGCCGGACCTCGACCAGGTCGGCGGCGTCCGCCATGACCTGGTCGATGTCCTTGTACGCCGCCGGGATCTCGTCGATGAACGCGTCGGTGTCGCGGTACTCGATCCCGACCATCGCCTCTCGCAGCTGCTCCCGGGTGAAGGTCCTGCGCGCCCGGGACCGCGAGTACTCCCGCCCGGCGCCGTGCGGTGCCGAGTTCAACGAGAGTGCGTTGCCGAGCCCGGAGACGACGTACGACGCCGTGCCCATCGAGCCGGGGATCAGCCCGGGTCGACCCGCCTCGGCGTTGATGGCACCCTTGCGCGAGAGCCACACGTCCTTGCCGAAGTGGCGCTCCTGCTCGGTGTAGTTGTGGTGGCAGTTGATCTCCTCGTGCCGCTCCACGTCCGAGCCGACCCACTCCGCGAACTGGCGCACCACCCGGTCCATCATCTCGTCCCGGTTGAGCAGCGCGTAGGTCTGCGCCCAGCGCATCTCGCCGATGTAGGACCAGAACTCGGGCGTGCCCTCGGCCAGGTAGGCGAGGTCCCGGTCGGGGAGCGTGATCCACCACTTCTCACACAGGTCGCGCGCCACCCGGATGTGCTTCTGGGCGATCCGGTTGCCGACGCCCCGCGAGCCCGAGTGCAGGAACAGCCAGACCCGGTCGAGCTCGTCGACCGAGACCTCGATGAAGTGGTTGCCCGAACCGAGGGTGCCCAGCTGCAGCTCCCACCTGCCGGCGTACGCCCCGGGTTCGAAGCGGGTCCGCTCCGCCAGGCCGGTCAGCTGCTCGAGGCGCTCACGGGTGTGCTCGCGGCTGACCGTGCGGTTGCTCGCGCCGGCCGAGACCGGGATCGCCCGCTCGATGGCCTCGCGCAGCGGCCGACGGTCGGCCGGCAGCTGGTCGCGCGTGTACTGCGTGCGGACGGCGATCATGCCGCAGCCGATGTCGACCCCGACGGCGGCCGGCATGATCGCGCCGAGGGTCGGGATCACCGACCCGACGGTCGCTCCCAGCCCCAGGTGGGCGTCGGGCATCAGCGCGAGGTGCGGGAAGACGAACGGCATCGTCGCCGTCGTCTCCGCCTGCTCGCGGGTGCCCTGCTCGAGGATCGACGCCCAGTTCATGAGCGTCTTGCTGATCTGCTCCATGGTCCTTCCCTGACTTCTTCTCGCCGACCGGTCGATCGGCGACGCGCCAGGCTAGGTGGCCGCAATCCCGTTGCACATGGGGTTTTCGGCGTGCGTCACTGCGTGGGTGACCCCCACTGCCGACGACTTCCAGGCCCTGGCGCGCAGCTCGCCCTGGCGCTGGACGGCCCTGCACCTGCGGCACCGCTCGCGGCGCTTGGACGTCGAGGTCTGGCTGGAGCGCCCCGACGGCGTACGCATCATCGACTCGTCGGGTGCGCCGGTGACGATCAACCTCGAGTCCCAGCGCCCGGACGGCCGGGCGACCCGACCGTGGGATCCGGTCAACGGTGACGACGGGCTCTACTGGGACAACTACAGCTGGCTCGCCATGCTCGACCCGGTCGAGCTCAGTCACGACGTCGCGCTCGCACGGCTCCGCGAGGACGAGGTGGTGGGGCGTGCCGTGTGGCGAGCCGACGTACGCGCCCTGCCGGGCTACGACCCGCGGTGCAGCTGCTGTGCGCTGGTCTGGTGCGAGGTGGCCGACACCTACGAGTACGGCGACCGCCCGGGGTGGACCCCCACGAAGGAGGCCTACCCGGACCACTACGACGTCGCGCTCGACGTCGCGACCGGCATCGTGGTGCGATGCCTGCCGGTCGGTGGCTCGCCCGATGCGGCCCGGATCGAGAACGACATCGTCGAGGTGGACGCAGGCTGACAGGGATCCCTGCAGCGTCCTACGCCGGCAGGTCCTCCGCGTCCACGATCCGGTAGGCGTAGCCCTGCTCGGCGAGGAACCGCTGCCGGTTCTGGGCGAACTCGGCGTCGACGGTGTCGCGGGAGACGATCGTGTAGAAGTGAGCGGTCTTGCCCTCGGACTTCGGGCGGAGCAGCCGGCCGAGGCGCTGCGCCTCCTCCTGGCGGGACCCGAACGAACCGGACACCTGGATGGCGACCTCGGCCGAGGGCAGGTCGATGGAGAAGTTCGCGACCTTGGAGACGACGAGCAGCCCGACCTCGCCGGAGCGGAACGCGTCGAAGAGCCGCTGCCGCTCCTTGACCGGCGTCTCGCCCTTGATGACCGGGGCGTCGAGCGCGAGCGCGAGCTCGTCGAGCTGGTCGATGTACTGCCCGATCACCAGCGTCGGCTGGCCCGGGTGCTGCGCGACGAGGTCGCGGACGACGTCGATCTTGTGGTGCGTGCAGGACGCGAGGCGGTAGCGCTCCTCGGGCTCGGCGGTCGCGTACGTCAGCCGCTCGGACGACGGCAGCGTCACCCGCACCTCGACGCAGTCGGCGGGCGCGATCCAGCCCTGGGACTCGATGTCCTTCCACGGGGCGTCGTACCGCTTCGGGCCGATCAGCGAGAAGACGTCGCCCTCGCGGCCGTCCTCGCGCACCAGCGTCGCGGTCAGCCCGAGCCGGCGGCGGGCCTGCAGGTTGGCGGTCATCCGGAAGATCGGCGCGGGCAGCAGGTGCACCTCGTCGTACACGATCAGGCCCCAGTCGCGGGCGTCCAGGAGCTCGAGGTGCGAGTAGACGCCCTTCCGCTTGGTCGTCAGCACCTGGTACGTCGCGATCGTGACCGGTCGGACCTCCTTGACGGAGCCGGAGTACTCGCCGATCTCCTCCTCGGTCAGGGAGGTACGGCGCATCAGCTCGTCCTTCCACTGGCGCGCCGAGACGGTGTTGGTGACGAGGATCAGGGTGGTCGCCTTGGCCTCGGCCATCGCGGCCGCACCGACCAGGGTCTTGCCGGCGCCGCAGGGGAGCACGACGACGCCGGAGCCGCCGTGCCAGAAGGAGTCCACGGCCTCGCGCTGGTAGGCGCGCAGCTGCCACTCGGTCTCGTCGAGGAAGATCGGGTGGGCCTCGCCGTCGACGTACCCGGCGAAGTCCTCGGCCGGCCAGCCCAGCTTGAGCAGCGCCTGCTTGAGGTTGCCCCGCTCGGACGCATGCACGACGACGGTGTCGTCGTCGACGCGCTCGCCGAGCATGCCCGCGATCTTCTTGGCGCGGAGCACCTCCTCCAGGACCGGGCGGTCGTTGGAGACCAGCACCAGGCCGTGGATCGGGTTCTTCTCGAGCCGCAGCCGCCCGTAGCGGGCCATCGTCTCGGCGACGTCGACCAGCAGCGCGTGCGGGACGGCGTACCGGCTGAACTCCAGCAGCGTGTCGACGACCTGCTCGGCGTCGTGTCCGGCGGCGCGGGCGTTCCACAGGCCCAGCGGCGTCAGCCGGTAGGTGTGCACGTGCTCGGGGGAGCGCTCGAGCTCGGCGAACGGCGCGATCGCCTTGCGGCACTCCACCGCGCGCTCGTGGTCGATCTCGAGCAGCAGCGTCTTGTCGGACTGGACGATCAGGGGGCCGTCATTCACCGGGCAAGCCTACGGACCGGGCGAAGCCTCAGGCGTAGAGGCAGAAGGGGTGGCCGTCGGGGTCCAGCATCACCCGCACGGTGTCCTGCGGCTGGAACTCCGCGGGCGTCGCCCCGAGCTCGACCGCGTGGGCCACGGCGGCCTCGAGGTCCTCCACCTCGAAGTCGAGGTGCAGCTGCTGCTGCGGCTGGAAGAGCGTCGAGGGCCAGACCGGCGCGATGTGCTGTGCGTTGAGGTGGAAGGCGAGGTAGGCGACGCCGTCGGGCGCGCTCAGCGTCACCCAGTCCTCGTCGTCGTTCGCGATCTCCCACTCGAGCAGGTCGGCGTAGAAGCGGCCGAGCTGCCGCGGCGTACGCGAGTCGAGGACCACGCCCCAGTAGTCCTTGCGGGCCGACCGGTCCGGGCTGGTGTCGTGCGTGATCCGTCCGCGCATGCGCCACACCGTACGTCAGCGGCGAGTTTCATCGGTCGGCCGATGAAACTCACGCTGGGACGACAAAGCTTCATCGTCCAAGCGTGAGTTTTGTCGGTCAGCCGATGAAACTCCCGGCCCGCTCAGCCTCGGCCCGGCGCCGGGCGCGGTACGCCGCGACGTTGGAGCGCGACGAGCAGCGGTCGGAGCAGTAGCGCCGCGACCTGTTGGGGGAGGCGTCGACGAAGGCGTTGGTGCACGGTGCCGACGAGCAGACCCCGAGCCGGTCCGCGCCGAGGTCGCAGACCAGCGTCGACAGGCCGAGCAGGGACTCGCCGACGACCTGCTCGGCGACGCTGCCCGACCCCGTCCAGACGTGCAGGTGCAGGTGCTGGGCGTCGTGGTCGGAGATCTGCGGGGTGATCGGGTGCCGCGCGAGGAGCTCGTTGAGGCCGGCGACGACCGCGGGCACGTCCCCCGACTCACCCGCGTCGAACACCGGTCGCAGCTCGCGCTGGAGCTTGCGCAGCAGCATGCAGTCCCGGTCGACGGCCCGCTCCTGCAGCCCCGGCCGTCCGTCGAGGTAGGCCACCAGGCCGTCGACCTCGGAGAGGTCCGCGTTGAGCAGCGCAGCCGCCGCCTCGGCGTACCGGATGAAGTCCACGATTCAACCTTACCGACCGGGTGGCAGCGGGCGGACCGTCGTGATCCGGTGCACCGCGAAGGTGCGTACGTCGTCGCTGCGGTGGTCGTGCGCGGTGAGGCTGCCGCCGTCGAGCGAGCGCGGGTCCACGACCCGCTCGGAGCTGGCGCCCTGGTTGTCGACGTACCCGATCACCACGGTGCGCCCGGTCTCGATCGCCTCGCGCAGGGCGGCCATCGACCCGCTCGGGGTCAGCCGGTCGGCAGGTGCGGCGGGTCGGGTGGTCTCGGCCCGGTCGCCGGCCCGGATCGCGGCGACGACCTGGCTGGCGAGCGCGGTCTCGCGGGCGCTGCGCTGGGCCCGGCCGCGGTGCTCCTTCGGCGTACGGGCGCGGAGCACGTCGGCGCGGGCGACGTGGACGGTGCCGTCGGGCGACTCGACGACGGGCGCGACACCGAGGTCGCGCAGCCGCGGCAGCAGCACGTCGAGCGGCGTGGTGCTGATCAGGACGGTGGGGGCCAGCCGCCGCAGCCCCAGCGAGGCTGCCTTGGGGTGGTGCAGCAGCTCCGCCAGCGCGGCCTCGTCGTCCGCGCGCAGGAAGGCCTCGGCGTGGCCCACGCGGACCGAGCCGAAGGTGCGGGCGGTGTCGTCGACCAGGTAGGTGAGCGGCTGCGGCACCGGCGTCCGCGAGACCGACGCGACGAACTCGTGCACCTCCACCGCCGACCAGCCGGTGTCCAGAGCCCGGCGCACGGAGCCCGGCGTGAACCGGTAGACCGTCGCCCCGCCGCGCGACTCGACGTCCGCGACGAGCTGCAGCCGCCGGGCCAGCTGCGACTCCAGCGGCCCCGGCGCCACGGCCGTGAGGTCGGCCTGGAGCAGCACGTGGTCCACGGGTTCGGGGAGCAGCGCCGCCAGACCCGCCGTCGCGGCCGCGCGGTCACCGGCCACGAACGCGCGGGCGTACGACGACAGGCCGCCCAGTGCCGCGACGCCCAGGGACGTGGCCTCCTCGACCGCCCACACCACCTGGTCGGCGCGGGTGCGGGGACGGCGGGGGCGCAGCCACTCGACGCGGGACCGCAGCGACGGCACGCCCGTGCCCGTGGCCAGGACGGTGCCCGGCGGCAGCTCGGCGACCACCGCGAGCGTCACCGTGCGCGTCTCGACCTGGTGCACGCCGGAGAGCTCGGGCGCGAGCGCGTTCCAGGTCTTGCCGGCCGGGTCGCGGGAGCCGACCAGGCCGGGCAGCCGCGGGCTGTCCCACCAGGCGGCGACCAGGGCCAGCCAGCGCTCGGCGGTCGGCTTGGCGGTCCAGGTGTCGAAGGCGTCGGTGGGGATCCAGCGCGGCGACCCGTCGGGCCCGGCGGCCGTGGAGAGGAGCCCCGCGACCGCGACCACCTCGACCAGGAGCGCCGCGGTCGCCTCGTCGACGTGCAGCTCGGTCGTCAGCGCGCGCAGGTCGCGCACCCCGAGGCCGCCGTTGCGCAGGGCGGCCGGTGGACGGGTGCTCCACTCGTCGAGCATCAGCTCCACCCGGCGTACGGTCTCGAACGCCGCGCCCGCGGCCGCCCGGTCGACGATGTCCTGGGACCGCTCGGAGGTCGCCAGCTCGGGCGGCTCGTCCGCGGCGTACGTCGTGGTGTGGCCGCCGCGCAGCGCCAGGCCGACCTCCCCCGGCAGCACCACGCCGCCACCGGTGCGCGGCACCAGCAGGCGGTGGGCCAGGAGCTCCTCCGCCGGCGTCGTCGCGTCCTCCGGCAGCAGCGTGTGCCGGGAGGCGACGGTCGTCGCCGCCCCGCCGGAGTCGAGGACGTGCTCGAGCATCGCCCGGGCGGCCGGGGAGAGCTCGGCGAGGCGACGCCCGACCTCGGCGGCCGGCAGCGGGTCGGCCGAGACCGGTCGCAGGCCGCTGACCCCGGGCGTTCCCGGCGTCAACGCCTCGGCCACCGTCGTCAGGGCGCGCAGGCCCTGCGGGCTCTCCCAGGCGAGCGCGAGGTCCAGCAGACGGTCGAGCGCGGAGCGCACCGCGGCCGGGTCGCCGTTGACCGCGTCCACCAGGTCGTCGGCACTGGTTTGGCCGACGACGACGAGGGCATCAAGGACACAGAGCTCGAGCCGGTTCAGCTGGTCGAGCGCGCGCAGGACAGAAGACCGGGTGGCCGCACGGGATGCGAGCTGACCGGAGTCATGAGGTGCTGGAGAAGCGAGATCGGGGCGTTCGTGGAGCAGACGGGACAGTCGTTCGACCGACCAGGCACGGAGCTGGTCGGCGAGCGTGCGGTACGCCGTCGTGGACATCCCTCCCACGCTACCGGGCCGGGTGCAGGACCCACCTGGTCGTTCCGGGGTGGGACGTGGTTCGGCATCTTCGGGCCGCGGGCGACCGTCGTGCTGCCCCCGACCGAGAAGGACCGGGTCGCGCCGCTGTGGTCACTGGTCGACGACGGCGCCGGCTTCGACGAGACGCTGGACGCCCTGATCTCGGCGGGCCTGCGGGAGCTGCCGGGATTCGTCCTGGTCAGCGAGGAGGACGACGAGACGCGGGTGGTGATCCGCGGTGCCGCGCAGGTGCACCTCGCGGCCGGCGACGACGTCGTCCACGTGGTCGGCGACGACACGACGACCTGGGTCGAGCGCAGCGTGCCCGGGGTGACGCGCGTGCGGATCGAGGTCGCCGACGACGTCCCGGAGCCAGGCGCCGAGGGCGCGCTCGACGGCCTGCTCGACGGTGGACTGGTGCGGCTCGCCGCCGCCGAGCACCCGCCCACGGCCGATGAGGCCGACGAGGTCGTCGTACCCCCGCCTGCCGACCACGACGGACTCACCCGCGCGCCGCAGACCGTGCCCGTCGACGTACCGGCTCCTCCGGGCATCCCGGGGCAGGAGCCGGCGCCGCCGGTCACCGCCCGCCCGGTCGCCCGCCTGGTGCTGCCCGACGGGGAGACCGTCGACGTGGACCGCTCCGTCCTGGTCGGCCGGGCGCCCGAGGCCAGCCGGATCGTCACCGACGGCGCCCCGCGTCTCGTGGCCGTCGCGAGCCCGCACCAGGAGGTGTCCTCGACCCACCTCGAGGTGCGCCCGGGCTCGGGAGCGGACCACGGCCTGGCCGTCGCCACCGACCTCGGCTCGACCAACGGCTCGGTCGTCGTCCAGCCGGGCCTCCCGCCGGAGGAGCTCCGCCCCGGCGTCACCGTCCAGCTCGTCCCCGGTGCGCTCGTCGACCTCGGCGACGGCGTGACGATCGAGGTCGTCGACGCGTGACCGGCCGGACCACCCCGCTGACTCCGGTCGCTGACCTCGACCGACGGTTCTACGCCTTCGCCATCGACCGGTCCATCGCCTGGGGCATCGACGCCGCCGCCGCGGTCGTCCTCGTCCAGCTGCTCATCGAGCCCGGCAACGTCTGGGCCGGCGTCGCCGCGATCGCCGGCGTGGTCGTCCTCGTCGCCGTCGTCTTCTCGGTCGTGCTCGGCGTGACCGGCAGCTCGCCCGGCATGGCCATCTCCGCGATCCGCGTGGTGCGGGAGGGGGCCGGTACGCCGATCGGGGTCCGCGCCGCCCTGCTGCGCCAGCTGGTCCTCGGGGTCGCCGCGCTGCCGACGCTCGGGCTCGGCGTCGCCACCCTCGCGTGGACCGCTGTCATGGACGCCGGCGGCCGCCGGCGCGGCTGGCACGACCACGTCGCCCACTCCGTCGTGGTCGACGTCCGGCCGGCGCCCGAGGAGGCGCCCGAGCCGGAGGCCGCGCCCCACCAGATCGTCAACCTCACCGCCCTGCGGCTGGTCCCCGCGCCCGCGCCCACCGCGGTGAGCGCCACCACCCGGATCCGGCCGCCGACCGCACCGCCGCCGACCACCCCTCCCGCGGCAGCCCCGGCACCCCCGGAGGTGACCCCGGCAGCTCCGGCAGCCGCGCCGCCGGTCGAGCCGGCGGTCGAGCCGCCCGCCCCGCGGCATGCCGCCCCGGCCCCTGCCCCCGCGCCCGCCCCGGCCCCGGAGGTCCCGGCGGTCGCCGAGGCCCCGGCCCCCTCGCGCCGGCAGCTCGGCTACCCGCTGGTGCCGGAGCCCCGCCCCGACGCGGAGCCGACCGCCGGCAGCCACGTCGCCCGCCGGGCTGCCGCGCGCTGGCGCGTCAGCTTCGACACGGGGGAGTCCTTCGTCGTCGACGGGCTCGCCCTGGTCGGTCGCCGCCCGGCGGCCCACAACGGCGAGCAGGTGCGCCACCTCGTGGAGCTGGCCTCGTCCGACATGTCGCTGTCCAAGACCCACGCCCAGTTCCAGGTCGCCGCCGACGGCGCCCTGGTGGTGATGGACCGTGGGTCGACCAACGGCTCGTTCCTGGTCCGGCAGGGCGTGCCCCGCGGCCTGCCCGCGGGCAAGGCGGCGACCCTGATCGACGGTGACCACGTGCGCTTCGGCGACCGCGAGATGACCGTCGTACGCGAGGGCTGATCGCGACTAGATTGCCGCCATGACCTTCGAGTACGAGCTCTCCGTCCCGACCACCGCGAGCCCCGCCGACGTGTGGGCCCTGTGGAGCGACATCGGCAGCTGGCACGCCTGGGACCCCGCCGTGGAGCGGGTCGCCATGGAGGGGCACTTCGCCGAGGGTGCAGCGGGCACGATGTCGTTGGTGGGCGGGATCGAGGCGCCGTTCGTCCTCGAGATCGTCGAGCCCGGCGCCCGCTTCCTCGACCGCCTCACGATCGGCGACCTGGTCATCCGGATCGACCACCAGGTGAGCGCGACCGACGGTGGGGCCGAGGTCCTGGTCCGCACGACCGTCGAGGGGCCCGGCGCCGACGACATCGGCCCGATGGTCACCGGCGACACCCCGAGGGCGCTCGAGGCGCTCACCGGGATGGCCGAGAAGTCGTCCTGACCGACCTGTCGTACCGGCGCCCGCCCGTTCGTGGAGTGGGTGAGACACCCCCACGAGAGGACCCACCATGCGCTCCCTGATCACCACCCACTTCATCTCCCTCGACGGCGTCGCCGAGGCACCCGGCGGGGAGGAGGGCTACCGCCACGCCGGCTGGACCTTCGACGTCGAGGGCGACCCGGCGCAGTACGAGCGCAAGGGCAGCGAGCAGGACGAGGCCGGCGCGTTCCTCATGGGCGGCCGCTCCTACGACGCCTTCTCGCAGGTCTGGCCGACCATGGACTACTTCGCCGGCTGGAACGCGATGCCCAAGTACGTCGTCTCGAGCACCGTCACCGACCCGCAGTGGGAGAACACCGCCGTGATCTCCTTCGACGAGGTCGCCGGCCTCAAGGAGACCGAGGGTGGGCCGATCTTCGTGCAGGGCAGCATGCTGCTCACCCAGTCCCTCCTCAAGGCGGGCCTGGTCGACGAGATGCGGCTGATGGTCTTCCCGGTCATCCTGGGCAGTGGCCGCGGCCCCTTCCCGACCGACGCCGAGGACAAGGTCACGCTCACGCTGGCCGACTCCACGACGTACGCCAACGGGGTGCAGTACCAGGTGCTCCGCACGCAACGTTGAGCCAACGTCGCCCGGCGTAGGTTCGACCGCATGGAGTCGTATGCGAAGGGTGAGTCCGAGCCGGCGCTGCTCGAGGAGACGATCGGCGCCAACCTCGAGCGCACGGTCGCGGCCAACGCCGAGCGCGAGGCGCTCGTCGAGTTCGCCAGCGGCCGCCGTTGGACCTGGGCGGAGCTCGACCGCGACGTCGACGCCGTCGCCCGTGGCCTGATCGCGGCCGGGCTCGAGAAGGGGGACCGGGTCGGGATCTGGGCGCCCAACTGCGCCGAGTGGACCCTCACGCAGTACGCCGCGGCCAAGGCCGGCGTGGTGCTGGTCAACGTCAACCCGGCGTACCGCACCCACGAGCTCGCCTACGTCGTCAACCAGTCCGGCATGAAGCTGCTCGTCGCGGCGACGCGCTTCAAGACCAGCGAGTACCGCCAGATGGTCGAGGCCACGGCCGGCGAGTGCCCGACCCTGCAGCGGGCCGTCTACCTCGACACCGACGACTGGGCCGAGCTCGTCGCGAGCGGTGAGCAGCTGCCCGACGGGGCGCTGGCGGAGCGGATGGCGACGCTGGCGCCCGAGGACCCGATCAACATCCAGTACACGTCCGGCACCACGGGCCGGCCCAAGGGTGCGACGCTGAGCCACCGCAACATCCTCAACAACGGCTACTTCACGACCGAGCTGATCAACCTGGGGCCGGACGACCGGCTGTGCATCCCGGTGCCCTTCTACCACTGCTTCGGCATGGTGATGGGCAACCTGGGGTGCACCTCCCACGGCACCACCATGGTGATCCCGGCACCCGGCTTCGACCCCGAGATCACGCTCCGTGCGATCGCCGAGGAGCGCTGCACCGGCGTGTACGGCGTCCCGACGATGTTCATCGCGATGCAGCACCACCCGACGTTCGCCGAGCACGACCTCACCAGCCTGCGCACCGGGATCATGGCCGGCTCGATCTGCCCGGTCGAGGTGATGAAGCACTGCGTCGACGACATGCACATGGCCGAGGTCTCGATCGCCTACGGCATGACCGAGACCTCACCCGTCTCCTGCCAGACCCGGGCCGACGACGACCTCGACCGGCGTACGGCGACCATCGGGCGGGTCCACCCCCACGTCGAGATCAAGGTGGTCGACCCGGTCACCGGCGAGACCGTCGAGCGCGGCCAGCCGGGCGAGTTCTGCACCCGCGGCTACTCGGTGATGCTGGGCTACTGGCAGGACGACGAGAAGACCGCCGAGGCCATCGACGCCGACGGCTGGATGCACACCGGCGACCTCGCCGAGATGCGCGAGGACGGCTACTGCAACATCGTCGGCCGGATCAAGGACATGGTCATCCGCGGCGGCGAGAACGTCTACCCGCGCGAGATCGAGGAGTTCCTCTACGCCCACCCCGACGTCGAGGACGTGCAGGTGATCGGCGTCCCGGACGAGAAGTACGGCGAGGAGCTGTGCGCCTGGATCAAGATGCGCTCCGGCGCCGAGCCCCTCGACGCCGCGGCCGTCCGCGCCTACGCCACCGGCAAGCTCGCGCACTACAAGATCCCGCGCTACGTGCTCGTCGTCGAGGAGTTCCCGATGACGGTGACCGGCAAGATCCGCAAGGTGCAGATGCGCGAGGAGACGGCTCACCAGCTGGGCCTCGGCTGACGCCGAGATCGTCGAGTGACGTGAAACGGCCCCTGGGACAGCCGGTCGAGGGCCGTTTCGCGTCACTCGACGTGGTCACGCCGCTGCGCCGCCTCACACCCCGACCTCCTAGGCTGGAGCCATGGTGGATCAGCTGGTCGTCGGGTTCGACCTCGACATGACGCTGATCGACACCGCGCCCGGCTTCCGGGACGTGCTGGCGGCGCTGGGCGGCGAGCTCGGCGTCGAGTTCCCGATCGAGGAGATGACGGCCAAGCTCGGGCCGCCCCTCGACCTGCTGCTCGAGCCCTACCTCGCCGCCGACGCGATCCCGGCCGCGGGCGACCGGTTCCGCGCGCTCTACCCCGACCACGCGATCGCGGGCACCCCTGCGTTCGAGGGTGCGCACGACGCGATCGCCGCCGTACGCCGGCACGCCGGCCGTGTCGTCGTGGTCACCGGCAAGTACCCCGCCAACGCGCAGCTCCACCTCGACCACCTCGCCTTCGACGTCGACCACCTCGAGGGGTGGGTGTGGGGCGTCGGCAAGGCCGACGCGCTGCGTCGCGAGGGTGCGTCGATCTACGTCGGCGACCACGTGCACGACGTCGAGGGCGCGCTGGCCGCCGGCGCCCTCAGCGTCTCCGTGCTCACCGGCGGCTGCACCCGCGAGGAGCTCGAGGCCGCCGGCACCCACGTCGTCCTCGACAGCCTCGCCGAGTTCCCGGCCTGGCTCGAGGGGCACCTGCTCGACCTCCGCCTCGCGGCCCTCGACGCCGACCTGAAGCAGCGTGGCTCGGTGCTCGTCGCCTACAGCGGCGGCGCCGACAGCGCCCTCCTGCTGGCCGCCGCCGTCCGCGCCCTCGGCGCCGACAACGTCGCGGCCGCCACCGGCTACTCGCACTCGCTGCCCCAGGCCGAGCGCGACCCGGCGCGCGACTTCGCCCAGAGCCTCGGGGTCGAGGTGCTCACCCCCGAGACCCACGAGATGGAGCGCGAGGGCTACCGCGCCAACGCCGGCGACCGGTGCTACTTCTGCAAGGCCGAGCTCCTCGACGTGCTCACCCCGATCGCCGCCGCCCGCGGCCTCGCCCACGTGGCGACGGGGACCAACGCCGACGACGTCGTCGCCGGCTTCCGCCCCGGCATCCGGGCCGCCGCCGAGCGCGACGCGATCACCCCGCTGGCCGACGCCGGTCTCACCAAGGAGCAGGTCCGGGCGGCATCGCTGCGTTGGGGCCTGCCGACCTGGGACAAGCCCGCGGCCGCCTGCCTCTCGTCCCGGATCGCGTACGGCGTGGAGGTGACCCCCCACCGGCTCGGCCGCGTGGAGCGCGCCGAGGTCGCCGTCCGCACCGCCCTCGCCGACCACGGCCCGCGCAACCTGCGGGTCCGCGACCTCGGGGAGAGGGCGTCCGTGGAGATCGACGCGACCCTGCTCCCGCTCGATGCGGCCGTGGAGGCAGACCTGCTCGACGCCGTACGTGCCGCCGGCTTCGCCGAGGCCGCCGTGGACCCCCGCGGATTTCGTTCGGGATCCATGAACGAGGCGCTATAGGCTGTGCCGTCCGGCGCGGCCGGTCCGAGCAGCCCAGCAAGCAAGAAGAGGTCAGATCCGTGCCCACTGGCAAGGTGAAGTGGTACGACAACGACAAGGGATTCGGGTTCCTGTCGCAGGAGGACGGACCCGACGTCTACGTGCGCGCCGAGGCGCTCCCCGAGGGCACCACCGCCCTCAAGGCCGGCACCCGCGTCGAGTTCGGCATCGCCCAGGGCCGCAAGGGCGACCAGGCGCTCCAGGTGAAGATCCTCGACCGGCCGGCGTCGGTCGCGCGCAACCAGCGCGACGCCAAGCGCAAGAAGCCCGACGAGATGGCCACCATCGTCGAGGACCTGATCCGGCTGCTCGACGGCGTCGGCGAGGCCTACCGCCACGGCCGGCAGCCCGACGGCAAGGCCGCCAAGCCGGTCGCCGCGCTGCTGCGCGCCGTCGCGGACGAGCTCGAGAGCTAGTTCCCGGTCCGCACCTCGCGCGACGCCCGCCCCGGCCGGCGGACCAGCACGAACAACGACCAGCCCACCAGCACGGCGGTGGCCACGCCGAGGCCCAGCCGCGGCGGGTCGATCGGCATCACGATGCCGATGAAGCCGCCGATCACCCACGCCAGCTGGAGGGTGGTGTCGCTGCGCGCGAACGCGCTCGCCTGCACCCGGTGCGGTACGTCGCGCTGGATGGTCGCGTCGAGCGAGAACTTCGCCAGCGCCTGACCCAGCCCCGCCACCAGGCCGAGCAGGGCCAGCGCGAGGACGCCGTAGAAGACCAGCCCGAACGCCACCACCGCGACGTCGGCGACCAGGACGCCGGAGACGGTGACGGACGGGTTGATCCGCTTGAGCATCGACGCGGCGATGACGCCGAGGAAGTTGCCGGCCGCGGCGCCGCCGACGACCAGGGCGGTGAGCACCTCGGTGCTCCAGCCGTCGATCGGGTTCTCGCGGAGCTGGAAGGCCATGAACATGATCAGGAAGCCCGACATCCACCGCGGTCCGCAGTTGGCCCGCAGCGCGTAGGCGACCGCAGGGGGGATCCGGACGCTGCCCTGGCGCGCTCGGCCCTCGTCGTGGCTGCGCAGCAGCAGGTCGCCCTCGCCCTCGCTCGAGTCGACCCGCGACGGCAGCCGGACCGCGGCGATGGTGGCGGCCACGAACAGCAGGAAGGCGTAGCGGAGCACCCACTCCGGACCGGCCAGCGAGGCGAGCCCGGCCAGCGGTGCCGACACGGCCACGCCGACGATGCCGGACATCGACACCCGACCGTTGGCCTTGACCAGCGTGAAGTCGCGGGGGAGCAGCCGGGGTACGGCGGCGGCGCGCGTGACGCCGTACGCCTTGGACGCGACGAGCACGCCGAGGGCGGCGGGGAAGAGCCACGGCGAGTCCGTCACGACCGCCCCGGCGAGCACCCAGACCAGGAAGGCGCGGATCGCCATGGTCGCGCCGATCGCCCAGCGGCGGCCGTGGGCGAACCGGTCGAGGAAGGGGCCGATCAGCGGCGCCACGATCGCGAACGGCAGCATCGTGAGGCCGAGGAAGAGCGCCACCTGACCGCGCGCCTCGCCGGACGGCACGGTGAAGAACAGCGTCCCCGCGAGGGAGATCGCCACCGCGGCGTCGCCGGCGGTGTTGAAGAAGTGCATCTGGATGAGCCGGGAGAGCCCGGACTCGCCGGCGCCCTGGGCCTCGGCGGCGCGCCGCGCCTGGCGCATCGTGAAGCGACCGAACCGCCCGGTTGCCCGGGCCGTCGCCCCCAGGCCGCGGCCGACCTTCGAGCCCGCCCGGGCGCCTGGCTTCGAGCCGTCCGCGGGGTGCGGGTCCCGCCAGCGCTGCTCGTCCGTCGACGAGTCGGAGGGCGGGGTCATGGACCCCATCCTGCCCGGTCGACCGAGCCCCGACCTGACATCCCGGGGGGCGATGCGTCATGATTTCGTCCGTGATCACGATCGCGCGCCCCAAGTCCGACTCTGCCACCGTGGCGGCGGTCGATCTGGCCCGCGCCGCCCTCGTCGAGGAGGTCGGTGCCGCCGACGTCGGCGACCACCTCGGCCACGTGGTCGAGGGCGAGCGGGTGGTCACCCACCTCTTCGCGTGCCTCCGACCCGGCTACGTCGGCTGGCAGTGGTCCGTGACCGTCGCCCGGGCGAGCCGCAGCAAGGACGTCACGGTCGACGAGATCGTGCTCGTGCCCGGGGACGCCGCGATCGTCGCCCCGCCGTGGGTCCCCTACCGTGAGCGCATCAAGCCCGGCGACCTCTCGCCCGGCGACCTGCTGCCGGTCGACGACGACGACCCGCGCCTGGTCCCGACGTACCTCTTCGGCGACGACCCGCTCGACGCCGACGACAAGGCCCAGATCCGGGCGGTCGCCCAGGACCTCGGGCTCGGCCGGGTCCGCACCCTCGGCCCGGAGGGCCGCGACCTCGCCGCCCAGCGGTGGTACGACGGCGACGGCGGCCCGGAGGCCCCGATCGCGCGCTCGGCCCCCGACCACTGCTCGACCTGCGGGTTCCTGGTCCGCATCGCCGGGCCGCTCTCGGAGCTCTTCGGCGTCTGCGCCAACGGCGACGCCAACGACGACGGCCGGATCGTCTCGTTCGACCACGGCTGCGGCGCGCACTCCGAGGTCCGGCTGGCCAAGAAGCACGAGCCCCCGCCGCCGCCGGTGCCGGTCTTCGACACGCTGACCGTCGACGAGGTCGAGATCCTCTCCTAGGAGGGGCTAGCCCTCCAGGGCGTCGAGCTCGGCCGCCTGCTCCGTGCGCGCGCGCCGCTTGCGGCGGCAGTACTCGAGCCCGATCAGGCCGAGTCCGACGCCGGCCATGCACGTCCACAGCCACCAGAGGCGACCCGAGTCGTCGAGGCGGCCGTAGAACGGCAGCAGGGCGAGGAAGGCGATGAACCAGAGCGCCGTCCCGACCTCGACGGTGCGTACGCCGTCGACGTCCAGCGGCTCGACGTCGGCGATGAAGTACGTGCGGCTGCCGATCTCGTGCTGCAGGGGCTGACCCTCGTCGTACTCCACGCCGACACGCTAGTCGACGCGCGACCGGGCGTGGAATGCTTACCGGCCGTGAGCAACCAGAGCACCATCGCCGCGGGCGGCATCGACCGGTACTTCAAGATCACCGAACGCGGCTCGACCGTGGGACGCGAGGTCCGGGGTGGCCTCGTCACCTTCTTCACGATGGCCTACATCGTCGTGCTCAACCCGCTGATCCTCGGGTTCGCCACCGACGAGGACGGCAAGGTCCTCGGCGGCGGCACGGCGCCCAACCTCGCGGCGATCGCCGCCGGCACCGCCCTCGTCGCCGGGCTGCTCACGATCCTGATGGGCGTCGTCGCCAACTACCCGCTCGCGCTGGCGACCGGGCTCGGTCTCAACGCGTTCGTGGCGTTCTCGATCGCCAGCCAGATGACGTGGGCCGACGCGATGGGGCTGGTGGTCATCGAGGGCGTCGTGATCCTCGTCCTGGTGCTGACCGGCTTCCGGGAGGCCGTCTTCCACGCCGTGCCCCCGCAGCTCAAGATCGCCATCTCGGTCGGCATCGGCCTGTTCATCGCGCTGATCGGCTTCGTCGACGCGGGCTTCGTGCGCCGGATCCCCGACGCGGCCAACACCACGGTGCCGGTGCAGCTCGGCCAGACGGGCCAGCTCTCCGGGTGGCCGGTCCTGGTCTTCGCGGTCGGGCTGCTGCTGGTGATCGCCCTGTGGGTGCGCCACGTGAAGGGCGCGATCCTGATCTCGATCATCATCACCACCGTCTTCGCGTTCGTCGTCGAGGCGATCGCCGACGTCGGCAAGGCGTCGGCCGACAACCCGAAGGGCTGGTCGCTCAACGTCCCCGCCTGGCCGGACAAGATCGTGGACACGCCTCACTTCGACACCCTCGGTGAGTTCAGCCTGCTGGGGTCGTTCCAGAACGTCGGCGTGGTCACCGCCCTGCTGCTCGTCTTCACGCTGCTGCTCGCCGACTTCTTCGACACGATGGGCACGATGACCGCGATCGGCGCGGAGGCGGGCCTGCTCGGCGAGGACGGGATGCCGCCCAACACCCGCAGGATCCTGGTCGTGGACTCGCTGGCCGCGGCCGCGGGCGGCGCCGCGGGCGTCTCGTCGAACACGTCGTACATCGAGTCGGCCTCCGGCGTCGGCGAGGGCGCCCGCACCGGTCTCGCCTCGGTCGTCACCGGCGCGCTCTTCCTGCTCACGATCTTCCTCGCGCCGCTGGTGGCGATCATCCCCTCCGAGGCCGCTGTGCCGGCGCTGGTCCTCGTCGGCTTCCTGATGATGCAGCAGGTCAAGGGCATCGACTGGGACGACCTCGAGATCGCCATCCCGGCGTTCCTCACGATCGTGCTGATGCCGTTCACGTACTCGATCTCCGTCGGCATCGGCGCCGGCTTCATCGCCTACGTGCTGATCAAGGCCGTCCGCGGCAAGGTCGCCGACCTCCACCCGCTGATGTGGGTCGTCGCCGCCCTCTTCGTCGTCTACTTCTGCATCAACCCCATCACCAGCTGGCTCAGCTGACCGGGGGCGAGGAATAGTTAGCATGGGTAATGACTTATGCTAACGACATGCCCACCGTGGAGAAGGTCGCCCGCACCGATGCCGGGCTCGCCGCCGAGCTGCGTCTCGGCGTCATGCGGCTGCGCCGGCGCCTCGCCGGGGAGCGGCACCCCGACAACGAGCTGAGCCTCAACCAGATGGGCGTGCTCGGCGTCCTGTCGCGTCGCGGTGCGATGACCGTCGGCGAGCTCGCGGCTGCCGAGAAGGTGCAGCCCCCGTCGATGACCCGCACGGTCAACTGCCTCGAGGAGAGCGGGGACGTCGTGAAGCGGCCCCACGCGACCGACGGCCGCCAGGTCGTCGTCGAGCTCTCCGAGCAGGGCCGCAGTCGGGTCCTCGCCGACCGGGAGCGCCGCGACGCCTGGCTCGCCCAGCGGCTCCGCGAGCTGACCCCCGACGAGCGCGCCGTGCTCCGCCGCGCCGCCCCCATCCTCGACCGCCTCGCCCAGAAGGACTGATCTCACCGCTTTGAGCCCCACGTTCCGCGCCCTCCGCAACCCGAACTACCGCCTCTACCTGGCCGGTAGCGTCGTGTCGAACACGGGCACCTGGATGCAGCGGGTCGCGCAGGACTGGCTGGTCCTGCACCTGCCGGGCAACAGCGGCACCGAGCTGGGCATCACGACCGGGCTCCAGTTCCTCCCGATCCTCCTGCTCTCGCCGTACGCCGGGGTGATCGCCGACCGGTTCCCGAAGCGACGGCTGCTCCAGGTCACTCAGGCCACCATGGCCCTCGCGTCCCTGGTGCTCGGCGTCATCGCCGTCACCGGCGTCGCGCAGACCTGGCACGTCTACCTGATCGCGTTCCTCTTCGGCATCGGTGCCGCCTTCGACGGCCCCGCCCGCCAGGCGTTCGTCTCCGAGATGGTCGGCCAGGACGAGCTCACCAACGCGGTCGGCCTCAACTCCGCCGCCTTCAACGCCGCCCGCATCCTCGGCCCGGGCGTCGCCGGCCTGATGATCGGCGCCCTCGGCGGCGGCGCCCAGGCGACCGGCTGGGTGATCCTGGTCAACGCGGCGTCGTACGCCGCCGTGATCTTCCAGCTCCAGCGGATGAACGTCGCGCTCCTCCACTCGCCGGCGCTGCGCGGACGCACGCCCGGAGCCCTGGTCGAGGGCGTCCGCTACGTCCGCAGCCAGCCCAAGATGGTGATGATCCTGATCATGGTGTTCTTCGCCGGCACGTTCGGCATGAACTTCCAGATCACCTCCGCGCTGATGGCGACCGAGGTCTTCCACAAGGGCGCCACCGAGTACGGCGTCCTCGGGTCGGTGATGGCGGTCGGCTCGCTGACCGGCGCGCTGATGGCCGCCCGGCGGGTCCGGGTGCGGCTCCGCCTGCTCGTGGTCGCGGCCGTCTGCTTCGGGCTGGCCGAGATCGTCGCCGGGCTGCTGCCGTCGTACGTCGCGTTCGTGCTCTTCTGCCCGGTGATCGGGTTCTGCACCCTGACGCTGCTCAACTCGGCCAACGCCACCATCCAGCTGGAGACGCCGCCGGCGATCCGGGGTCGGGTGATGGCGCTCTACATGACGATCGTGATGGGCGGGACGCCGATCGGGTCGCCGATCATCGGCTGGATCGGGCAGCACCTCGGGGCTCGCTGGACCCTCGTGATCGGCGGTCTGCTGACCCTCGCGGGCATCGCGCTGGCCCTCGCGGTCTACGCGCGGCTCCAGGGAGGGGTGCGTAGCGTTTTGACCCCTGTAGAGGGCACGGGTAATCTTTTTCCTCGTGTCTGGGACAACCAGGCTGATGCGCGTGCCCGGACCTCGTCGGGGGCAGAGAACCCCGACTCCGGCACGGTCAATCCCCTCAGTGAGAACCTCTCCGGATCCCGCTGAAAACCAGCAGTTGGGCGACACGCCCGACCTCGGGGGTTAGCGCAGCGAGTTGCCCAGCACCACCGAACACAGCTTCAACACCGTGCGCGCAGAGTGTGCGTACTGATAGCCAACAAGAAGGGGAACCACCCGGTGCCCACCATTAATCAGTTGGTCCGCAAGGGCCGCCAGGACAAGGTGTCGAAGAACAAGACGCCTGCCCTGAAGGGGTCTCCGCAGCGCCGTGGCGTCTGCACCCGCGTCTACACCACCACCCCGAAGAAGCCGAACTCCGCTCTCCGCAAGGTCGCCCGCGTGCGCCTGTCGAGTGGCGTCGAGGTCACCGCTTACATCCCGGGCGTTGGTCACAACCTTCAGGAGCACTCGATCGTGCTCGTTCGCGGCGGCCGGGTGAAGGACCTCCCCGGTGTCCGCTACAAGATCATCCGCGGCACCCTCGACACCCAGGGCGTCAAGAACCGTAAGCAGGCTCGCAGCCGCTACGGCGCCAAGAAGGAGAAGAGCTGATATGCCGCGCAAGGGTCCCGCTCCCAAGCGGCCGATCGACATCGACCCGGTCTACGGGTCGCAGCTGGTCTCCCAGCTCGTGTCGAAGGTCCTCCAGGACGGCAAGAAGCAGGTTGCTCAGCGCATCGTCTACACCGCGCTCGAGGGCTGCCGCGAGAAGACCGGTACCGACCCGGTCCTCACGCTGAAGCGCGCGCTCGACAACGTGAAGCCGACCATCGAGGTCAAGTCCCGCCGCGTCGGTGGCGCGACCTACCAGGTCCCGATCGAGGTCAAGGGCACGCGTGGCACCACGCTCGCGCTGCGCTGGCTCGTCGGCTACGCCGCCGATCGTCGCGAGAAGACGATGCACGAGCGCCTCATGAACGAGATCCTCGACGCCTCCAACGGCCTCGGTGCCGCTGTGAAGAAGCGCGAGGACACCCACAAGATGGCCGAGTCCAACAAGGCCTTCGCGCACTACCGCTGGTGACCACGGGCGCAGGTGCCCGGTTGCAGAACCGGTCGCCTGCGCTCCACCCGCACCTCCACAAACTTTCTAAGGAACGCTGACAACAGTGGCTGTCGACATCACCACGGACCTCAACAAGGTCCGCAACATCGGCATCATGGCGCACATCGACGCCGGCAAGACCACCACCACCGAGCGCATCCTCTTCTACACCGGCATCACCTACAAGATCGGTGAAGTCCACGAGGGCGCTGCCACGATGGACTGGATGGAGCAGGAGCAGGAGCGCGGCATCACGATCACGTCCGCCGCGACGACCTGCTGGTGGAAGGACCACCAGATCAACATCATCGACACCCCCGGGCACGTGGACTTCACCGCCGAGGTGGAGCGCTCGCTGCGCGTCCTCGACGGCGCGGTCGCGGTGTTCGACGGTGTCGCCGGTGTCGAGCCCCAGACGATGACGGTGTGGCGCCAGGCGAACAAGTACTCCGTGCCCCGGATGTGCTTCGTCAACAAGCTGGACCGCACCGGCGCGGACTTCTTCCGCTGCGTCGACATGATGGTCGAGCGCCTCAACTCCACCCCGCTGGTCCTCCAGCTGCCGATCGGCGCCGAGGGCGACTTCATCGGTGTCGTCGACCTGGTCGGGATGCGCGCGCTCGTCTGGCGTGGCGAGACCACGATCGGCGAGGACTACGTGATCGAGGAGATCCCGGCCGAGCTGGCCGAGCAGGCTGCGGAGTACCGCGAGAAGCTGCTCGAGACGCTGTCGGACGCCGACGACCAGATCATGGAGAAGTTCCTCGACGAGGGCGAGTTCACCGTCGAGGAGCTGGAGGCCGCGATCCGTCGCGCCACCCTCGCCGACAAGCTCAACCCGGTGCTCTGCGGCACGGCGTTCAAGAACAAGGGCGTCCAGCCCCTGCTCGACGCCGTCGTCAAGTACCTGCCGTCGCCGCTCGACATCGACGCGATCATCGGTCACTCCGTCAAGGACGAGACCGTCGAGATCAAGCGTCTCCCGTCGGACGACGAGCCGTTCTCGGGCCTGGCCTACAAGATCGCGACCGACCCGCACCTCGGCAAGCTGATCTACGTGCGCGTCTACTCCGGCAAGCTCGAGGCCGGTGCGACCGTGGTCAACTCGGTCAACGGCCGCAAGGAGCGGATCGGCAAGGTCTACCAGATGCACGCCAACAAGCGTGAGGAGATCGCGTCGGTCGGCGCCGGCCAGATCGTGGCCGTCATGGGCCTCAAGGACACCAAGACGGGTCACACGCTGTCCGACCCGCAGCACCAGGTGATCCTCGAGTCGATGACGTTCCCGGCCCCGGTGATCGAGGTCGCCATCGAGCCGAAGACGAAGAGCGACCAGGAGAAGCTCGGCACCGCGATCCAGCGGCTGTCCGACGAGGACCCCACCTTCACGGTCAAGGCCGACGAAGAGACCGGCCAGACCATCATCGCCGGCATGGGCGAGCTCCACCTGGAGATCCTGGTCGACCGGATGAAGCGTGAGTTCCGCGTCGAGGCCACCGTCGGCAAGCCGCAGGTCGCCTACCGCGAGACCGTCCGCAAGGAGGTCTTGAAGCACAGCTACACCCACAAGAAGCAGACCGGTGGGTCCGGCCAGTTCGCCAAGGTCGTCGTCTCGCTCGCCCCCAACATCGACCCCGAGACGGGTGTCGGTGCGGGCTACGAGTTCGTCAACGCCACCTCCGGTGGTCGGGTGCCGAAGGAGTACATCCCCTCGGTGGACCAGGGCGGCCAGGACGCCATGGAGTTCGGCGTCCTCGCCGGCTACCCGATGGTCGACGTGAAGTTCACGCTCGAGGACGGCGCCTACCACGACGTCGACTCGTCCGAGCTCGCGTTCAAGATCGCCGGCAACCAGGCCTTCAAGGAGGCCGCCCGCATGGCGAAGCCCGTGCTGCTGGAGCCGATGTTCGCGGTCGAGGTCACGACGCCCGACTCGTTCCTCGGCACGGTCATCGGCGACATCAACAGTCGTCGCGGCCAGATCCGCGCGCAGGAGGAGCGGCATGGCGACATCGTCGTCAACGCCCTCGTGCCGCTGTCAGAGATGTTCGGGTACGTTGGCGACCTGAGGTCCAAGACCTCGGGCCAGGCTTCGTACTCGATGGAGTTCGACTCGTACGCCGAGGTTCCCACGAACATCGCCGACGAGATCATCAAGAAGGTTCGCGGCGAGTAACCCTCGTCCGGACCCTCGGCAACAACTTGTACGAGTCAAGTAACAACCCACACAGGAGGAGCCCCAGTGGCTAAGGCGAAGTTCGAGCGGACCAAGCCGCACGTCAACATCGGCACCATCGGTCACATCGACCACGGTAAGACGACGCTGACGGCGGCGATTACCAAGGTGCTGCATGACAAGTACCCGGATCTCAACGCCGCTTCGGCGTTCGACGAGATCGACAAGGCTCCCGAGGAGCGTCAGCGCGGCATCACGATCTCGATCGCGCACGTCGAGTACCAGACCGAGGCGCGCCACTACGCGCACGTCGACTGCCCTGGTCACGCTGACTACATCAAGAACATGATCACCGGCGCGGCCCAGATGGACGGCGCGATCCTCGTGGTCGCCGCCACCGACGGTCCGATGCCGCAGACGCGTGAGCACGTGCTGCTCGCCCGCCAGGTCGGCGTGCCGGCCCTGGTCGTGGCGCTCAACAAGTGCGACATGGTCGACGACGAGGAGCTCATCGAGCTCGTCGAGATGGAGGTGCGCGAGCTCCTCTCCGAGTACGAGTTCGACGGCGACGACATCCCGGTCGTCCGCGTGGCCGCCTTCCCGGCGCTGCAGGGCGACGCCAAGTGGGGCGAGTCGATCCTCGAGCTGATGGCGGCGGTCGACGAGTCGATCCCGACCCCGGCCCGTGAGACCGACAAGCCGTTCCTCATGCCCGTCGAGGACGTCTTCACGATCACCGGTCGTGGCACCGTCATCACCGGTCGCATCGAGCGCGGCATCGTCAAGGTCGGTGAGGAGGTCGAGATCATCGGCATCCGCGAGGTCGCCCAGAAGTCGACCGTCACCGGCGTCGAGATGTTCCGCAAGCTGCTCGACGAGGGCCAGGCCGGCGAGAACGTCGGTCTGCTGCTTCGTGGCACCAAGCGCGAGGACATCGAGCGCGGCATGGTCGTCATCAAGCCGGGCACCACGACCCCGCACACCAACTTCGAGGCCTCGGTCTACATCCTCTCGAAGGAGGAGGGCGGCCGTCACACGCCGTTCTTCAACAACTACCGCCCGCAGTTCTACTTCCGTACGACGGACGTGACCGGCGTCGTGACCCTCCCCGAGGGCACCGAGATGGTCATGCCCGGCGACAACACGGAGATGGTCGTTGAGCTGATCCAGCCCATCGCCATGGACGAGGGCCTGCGTTTCGCGATCCGGGAGGGTGGCCGCACCGTCGGCGCCGGCCGGGTCACCAAGATCACCAAGTGATCTAGCACTGACACGAAGGGCCCCGACAGCCGCAAGGCTGTCGGGGCCCTTCTGTCTGTGCTGATAGGAGCCGAGTCGGCGCTAGTTTCCCCCTGCGCGAAGCGCCGCAGTGGAAAGTAGCGCCGACTCGGCGATCCCACAGCGGACCGCGAGTCGAGGTGCAAACCCCAACCCCTAGGGTCGTTCCGTGAGCACAGCGAGGGTGGACGCCGCAGCCGTCGAGGCGGCGTACGAGGTCCTGCGGCCGGTCGTCCGCCGGACCGAGCTCGAGCACAGCGTCCGGCTCAGCGAGATCGTCGGGGCCCCGGTCCTGCTCAAGCGCGAGAACCGGCAGCTCACCCGCTCCTACAAGGTGCGCGGCGCCTACCACCTGATCAGCGGGCTGACGGACGCGGAGCGGGCCAGGGGAGTGGTCTGCGCCAGTGCCGGCAACCACGGCCAGGGGCTGGCCTGGAGCTGCGCGCGCCTGGGTGTCGACGGCCGGGTCTACGTGCCGGGCAACACCCCCCGGCAGAAGCGGCAGCGCATCCTCGCCCTGGGCGAGGGCCGGGTCGACCTCGTCGTCGAGGGGAGCTCGTACGACGTCGCCGGGGCCGCTGCGCTCGCGGACTCCGAGCGGACCGGCGCGGTCTACGTGCCGCCCTTCGACGACGTACGCACCATCGCCGGCCAGGGCACCGTCGCGGTGGAGCTGATGGGCCAGACCGCGATGCCGGTGCACACCGTGGTCGCACCGCTCGGCGGCGGCGGTCTCGTCGCCGGCCTCGCCGTCTGGCTGCGCGAGCGGCACCCGCAGGTGCGCATCGTGGGCGTCGAGCCCGAGGGTGCGGCGAGCATGACCGCGGCCCTCGCGGCGGGCGGGCCCGTCCTGCTGCCGGAGGTCGACACGTTCGTCGACGGCGCCGCGGTGGGCCGGGTCGGCGACGTGACGTTCCCCCTCGTGCGGGATCTCGTCGACGAGGTCGTCACGGTCGATGCCGGAGCCGTCTGCACCGAGATGCTCGACCTCTACCAGGTCGAGGGGATCATCGCCGAGCCCGCGGGAGCGCTCGCGAGCGCCGCCGTACGTGAGCTGGCCGGCACCTTCCCCGACGACAGTGCGATCGCGTGCATCGTCTCCGGTGGCAACAACGACGTGAGCCGGTACGGCGAGATCGTCGAGCGGTCACTGCTCCACCAGGGGCTGCGGCACTACTTCCTGGTCTCCTTCCCGCAGGAGCCCGGCGCGCTGCGGCACTTCCTCGACGAGGTGCTCAGCCCGACCGAGGACATCGTGGTCTTCGACTACGTCAAGAAGAACAACCGCGAGACCGGTCCCGCCCTGGTCGGGATCGAGCTCGAGAGCGCAGCAGGCCTGGCCGGACTCCTCGACCGCATGGAGGCCAGCCCGCTGACCATCGAGCGGGTGCCACCGGGTTCGCCGCTCTTCACGTTCCTGATGTGAGGCTCAGCCCGTCAGCTGGCGGACCGCCTCGCCGAAGACCTCGGTGTGCCGGTCGACGTCGGCCTCGCTGTGGTGCGGGCTGAAGAGCGCCATGTTGTGGAACGGCGTCAGCAGCACGCCGCGGTTGAGGCACCACAGGTGCAGGAAGCCCTCGAGCTCCTCGTCGACCGCGGCAGCCGCGGCGGCACCGTCGGCGGGTGGCGGGCAGAACCAGTACTCCGCGCGACAGCCGAGCCGTTGCACGTGCCAGGGCAGCCCGTGCTCGGCGATCACGCCGGCCACGCCCTCGGTGAACCGCTCGGCCAGCGGGATCGCCACGGCGAAGTCCTCGTCGCGCAGGCAGGTCGACAGGGTGGCCCGGATCGCGGCCAGCGCCAGGGCGTTGCCGGTCAGGGTGCCGCCGACGCCGGCGACGTCGATCTCGTGCCCGAGCATCGGCCCCGAGAGCCGCTCGGCGACCTCGGCACTCAGGCCGTACGCCGCGCACGGGATGCCGCCGCCGATCGGCTTGCCCACCACCACGATGTCGGGGTCCAGGCCCCACGCGGCGGTGGCGCCGCCGGGCCCGGCGCACAGCGTGTGGGTCTCGTCGATGACCAGCAGCACGCCGTGGCGCCGGGTGACCTCGCGGACGCCCTCGAGGTAGCCCGGCTCCGGCAGCACGATCCCGATGTTGGTCAGGGCCGGCTCCATCAGCAGGCACGCCACGTCGCCGACCGCGAGCCGCCGGTCGAGGGCGTCCAGGTCGTTGAACGGCACGACCGCGGTGGTCTCCGCGACGTCGACCTGCGGACCCAGGGCACCGGGGCGGGCGACGACGCGGTCGCCGTCGAGGACGGCCAGCGTCTCGTCGACGGTGCCGTGGTAGCACCAGTCCATGACCGCGATCCGCGGCCGGCCGGTGAGGTGGCGCGCGAAGCGCAGCACGAAGCGGTTGGCGTCGGTCGCCGACATCGCCAGCTGCCAGGTCGGCAGCCCGAAACGCCGGGCCAGCTCCTCGCCGACCCAGATCGCATCGGCGGAGGGCAGCATCGTCGTGATGCCACGGCCCGCGCGCTCGCTGATCGCGGCGGTGACCTGGGGGAGTGCGTGACCGGTCATGGCACCGGTGTCGCCGAGGCAGAGGTCGACGTACTCGATCCCGTCGACGTCCACCAGTCGCGCGCCGGAGGCGGACTCGAAGAAGACCGGGAAGCGACCCGGCCACCGGGTCATCCAGGGCATCGGCACGCCGGCGAGCAGCGGGCCGCGTGCCCGCTCGGCCAGCTCGGCCGATCGCGGGTGCGCCGCGACGAAGCGGGCCTCCTCTTCGGCACGCAGGGACGCGATTCGGGTGCGGTCGACCATGTTGGGAAGATAAGCCCATGAACTCACCCCACGGAATCGCGGCCCTTCCCCCGCTGCGCTCCTCCGAACCACGATTCCGCGGGGACCCCGGATGAACCAGGACGGCGTCCGACCGGCGCGCCCGCACCACAAGCTGACCGAGGACGGCCGCCGGCTGCAGGAGGTCCTCACCTATGCCCGTCGCGGCAGCCGGTTCACGCCACGCCAGCAGCGCGCCTGGACGGCGTACGCCGAGCGGTGGTGGGTGCCCGACGAGGCGGTCGACGACCCGGGGTTCTCGCTGCCGCGCCTCTTCGGTCGCGAGGCGCCGCTGATCGTCGAGATCGGCTCGGGCATCGGCGAGTCGACGGTCGAGCTCGCGGCGGCCCGCCCCGACCACGACGTGGTGGCCTTCGAGGTCTGGCGCCCGGGTGTGGCCGAGACCCTCGGCCGGATCGGGGACGCCGGACTGACCAACGTGCGGATGCTGAGCGTGGACGCCGTCTGGTCGCTCGAGCACCTGGTGGAGCCCGGCAGCCTGGCCGCCCTGTGGATCTTCTTCCCCGATCCGTGGCACAAGGTGCGCCACCACAAGCGTCGGCTGGTCACCCCGGCCTTCGCCGAGATGGCGGCACAGCGGCTCGCGCTGGGTGCGGAGTGGCGGCTGGCGACGGACTGGGCCGACTACGCCGAGCAGATGGTCGAGGTCCTGGACGCCGAGCCGCTGCTCACCGGTGGCGTGGTCGAGCGGTGGGCCGAGCGTCCGGTCACCAAGTTCGAGCGCCGAGGCCTGGCGGCCGACCGGCACATCGTCGACCTGGCCTACGTGCGCAGCTGAGCGGTGGTCCGGCGTACGACGAGCTCGGTCGGCAGGATCACCTGCTCGGGGTGCCAGTGGTCGTCGGTGAGGGCGGCCAGCACCTGGGTGGCCGCGACCCGGCCCTGCTCGTGCACGGGCTGCGCGACCGTGGTGAGGTCGAAGTAGCTGGCCATCTCGTGGTCGTCGATGCCGATCACGGACACGTCCTCCGGCACCCGGAGGCCGAGCTCCTGCGCGGCCCGCAGGGCGCCGATCGCCATCTCGTCGGACGCCGCGAAGATCGCGGTCGGCCGGTCGGTGCCCGACAGCAGCTCGCGCGCGGCCCGGAGACCTCCCGCGACCGTGAACGCACCGTCGGCCTCCAGCTCCGGGGCGGGCGGGGCGCCCGTGCGCTCGAGGGTGCAGCGGTAGCCGGCCAGCCGCGCTGACGGGGCGGTGAAGTCGAGGACGCCCTCGGTGGCGCCGCCGATGTAGGCGATCCGCCGGTGCCCGAGGTCGAGCAGGTGCTGGGTCGCGGTGGAGGCCGCCTCGTGGTCGTCGATCCGCACGGTGGCCCAGCCGGGCATGTCGGCGCCGATGATGGTGACGGGTCGGCCCAGCCGCAGGAGGCGGTCGAGCTCGTCGGGGCTCGGCTTGAGGCTGAGCACCAGCACGGCGTCCACCCGCTTGGTCAGCAGGTTGGTCTCGAAGACCCGGTGCCGCGCGGAGGCGTCGCCGGCGAGGTTGTAGAGCAGCAGGTCGTAGCCCCGCTCGCGGAGCACCTCCTCGGCGCCCTGGACGATCGCGGCGAAGAACCACTGCGTCACCCGGGGCACGATGACGGCGACCGTGCGGGTCAGGCCGCTGGCCAGTCCCGCCGCACTGGGGGAGGGCACGTAGCCCAGGCGCCGGGCCGACTCCATGACGCGGCCGCGGGTCTCCTCGGAGACGCCCTGGAGCCCGCGCAGCGCGCGCGAGACCGTTGCGGTGGACATCTCCACGTCGCGGGCCACGTCCTTGATGCTGGTCACAGCGGGAGCGCTCCCACTTTCCCGGCCGAGGCACTACGGTGGTGCCCATGACCTCGCACCTCCCGGACGGATCGACCCTGGCCTTCGGCGCCGCCACCGCGGCGTACCAGATCGAAGGCGCGCACACCGAGGACGGCCGCGGCCCCTCGATCTGGGACACCTTCGCGCTGCAGCCCGGGGCGACCAGGGACGGCCGGGACGGCTCGGTCGCCTGCGACTCCTACCACCGCTTCGAGGAGGACCTCGACCTGGTCGCCGGCCTCCACGCCGGCTGGTACCGCTTCTCGGTCGCCTGGCCGCGGATCATGCCGACCGGCACCGGCGCCGTCGAGACCCGCGGCCTGGACTACTACGACCGGCTCGTCGACGCCGCGCTGGCGCGCGGGGTGCAGCCGACCGCCACGCTCTACCACTGGGACCTCCCGCAGGCCCTCGAGGACGGCGGCGGCTGGCTCGAACGCAGCACCGCCGAGGCCTTCGCCGACTACGCGATGGTCGTCCACGAGCGCCTCGGCGACCGGGTCAAGGTGTGGGCCACCCACAACGAGCCGTGGTGTGCCGCCTACCTCGGCTACTCGGCCGGCATCCACGCCCCCGGCCGCAAGGAGGGCGTGGCGGGGCACCGGGCCGCGCACCACCTCAACCTCGCCCATGGCCTGGCCGCCGCCCGCCTGCACGAGGCCGGCGTGACCGACGTGGGCATCGTGCACAACCTGGCGCCGTTCTGGCCCGAGACGCCGGAGGCCGCCGGCGCCGCCGACGAGCTCGACGCCGTGCGCAACCGGATCTGGCTGGACCCGCTCATCGACGGGGCGTACGACGAGGGTCTGCTGCGCGTGGCTCCCGAGCTCGCCGACCCCGAGCTGGTCCGCGACGGCGACCTCGCCCTCGTGCGGGACTCCGCCGACTGGCTCGGCGTCAACTACTACACCCCGTTCCGGCCAACGCTCGCCGACCCGAACCTCACCGTGCACCCCGAGGTCGAGGCCTACCCCGGCGTCACCCCGGTCTCGTTCGTCGTGCGCGAGCCGCGCACCGACATCGGCTGGGAGGTCGACGGCTCCGGCCTCGAGCAGCTCCTGGTCGACACCCACAAGCGGACCGGCCTGCCGATCATCGTCACCGAGAACGGTGCGGCATACCCCGACGACACCCTCGTCGAGGGTGTCGCCGGGCCGGGCTCGACGATGGTGGACGACCAGGACCGGATCGGCTACCTGCGCGACCACATCGCCGCCACCGAGGCCGCTCGCGCGGCCGGCGCCGACGTCCGGGGCTACATCGTGTGGACGCTGCTCGACAACTTCGAGTGGGCCGAGGGTTACACCAAGACGTTCGGCGTCGTGCACATCGACCCGCAGGACCTCACTCGCACTCCCAAGGCGTCCTACCACTGGTTGGCCGAGCACATCGGATCCGCTTCGTCCTGACCGCCCGGCTCAGCCCTTGACGCTTCCGGCCAGCAGGCCGCGCACGAAGTAGCGCTGCAGCGACAGGAAGACGATCAACGGGACCACGAGCGACACGAAGGCGCCCGCGGACAGCAGGAACCAGTCCTGGCCGCGTGTGCCCGAGAGCTCGGCCAGCCGTGCCGTCAGCGGCGAGATGTTGGGGCTGCCGCCGCCGAACACGAGCGCGACCAGCAGGTCGTTCCAGACCCACAGGAACTGGAAGATGCCGAACGCGGCGATGGCGGGCGCCATCAGCGGCAGCATGATCCGGCTGAAGATCTGCACGTGGCCCGCGCCGTCGACGCGTGCCGACTCGATCAGCTCGCCCGGGATCTGCGACATGAAGTTGTGCAGCAGGTAGATCGCCAGCGGCAGCGCGAAGATCGAGTGCGACAGCCAGATCGTGTAGAACCCGCCACCGGGTGCCTCGGCGCCCGTCAGGCCCAGGTCGACGTACAGGCTGAGCAGCGGGATCATCGTGACCTGGATCGGCACGATCTGCAGCGCGAAGACCGCCACGAAGAGGAAGTCGCGTCCTGGGAACTTCATCCACGCGAAGGCGTACGCCGCCATGGTCGCGATGCAGACCGGGATGATCACGGCCGGGAGCGTGATGACGATTGAGTTGACGAAGTACGTCGAGAGCGCCGTGTCGCCGTTGAGCACCTGGTCGTAGTTGTCCAGGGTGAAGCTCGGGCTGGTGAAGACCTTCCACCAGCCGCTGGAGGTGATGTCGCTCTCGGGGCGGAAGGACGTGATCAGCAACCCGGCCGTCGGGAGCGTCCAGAGGATCGCGATGACGACGGCGGCGATCGACGCCCACGGCGACGACAGTGCCTTGTGGGCGCTGCTCGCGGTGGACTCCTTCGCGACGACGGACTCGACGGACACGGTGGGGTCGGCGGTGGTCATCGTGCCTCCAGCTTGCGCATCTGACGGACGTTGTAGATGACGATCGGCATCACCAGGACGAAGATCAGGACCGCGAGCGCGGCTCCGAGACCCTGGTTGAAGGACCGGAAGCTCTCGACGTAGAACTGGTACGCCAGCACGCTGGTGTCGAAGTTGCCACCCGTCGTCGTGCGCACGATGTCGAACGCCTTGAGCGTCGTGATGCTGATCGTGGTGATGACGACGATCAGCGAGGGGCGGATGCTCGGCACGGTGATCTGGCGAAAGAGCTGCAGCCCGCCGGCTCCGTCCAGCCTCGCGGCCTCGACGATGTCGTCGGGGATCGCCTTGATCGAGGCGGACAGGATCGTCATCGCGAACCCGGCCTGGACCCAGATCATGATCACGATGAGGAAGACCGTGTTCCAGGGCTGCTCCTGGAGGAAGCGGTAGGTGTCGAAGCCGAAGAACTTGAGGACGGCGTTGGCGATACCGATCTGGGCGTCCGACGTCTGGCGGTAGTCGTAGACGAACTTCCAGATGATGGAGGCGCCGACCAGCGAGATCGCCATCGGCAGGAAGATCAGGGCCTTCGCGAACTTCTCGAACTTCGCCCGGTCGATGAGCACGGCGTAGATCAGGCCGATCGCCGTGGACGCCAGGGGCACGATGACCACCCAGGCCGCGGTGTTGACCAGCACCTTGATCAACGCGCTGTCGGTGAAGATCGTCTGGTAGTTGTCCAGGCCGACGAACTCGTTGCCGGCCGCGTTGCGGAACGACTGGTAGATCGTGTCGATCGCGGGGTAGAGCAGGCCGACGCAGATCAGGAGGACCGCCGGCAGCACGAAGGCCGCGGACTGGATCAGCTCCCCGGTCCGGGATCTGAGTCGCTGCGTGAGCAGCAGGATGACCGCGACGACTCCGAAGAAGAGCCCGATCGCGATGAACATCTGGACGAACTTCTCACCTGTGGACAAGACGCACTCCCGGTGGTCAGGCGGCGGAGCGGCGGCTCGCGCGGCCGGGTGGACAGGAGAAGGGTGCCGGGCCGCGAGGCTCCCGTCCATGGTGGACGGAGGCCCGCGCGGCCCGG
Source organism: Nocardioides conyzicola (assembly GCF_039543825.1). Lineage (NCBI taxonomy): Bacteria > Bacillati > Actinomycetota > Actinomycetes > Propionibacteriales > Nocardioidaceae > Nocardioides > Nocardioides conyzicola. The sequence goes on from NZ_BAABKM010000002.1 coordinate 2,567,809, forward strand.
CGGGGTGTGGCTGCCCGCCGGCTGGTCAGCGACCGGCCGGCGGGCGGTCGATCACGGCCAGGACGACTCGATGTTGTCGAGGGTGTCCTGCGTGCTCTGGTTCTCGCCGATCCAGGCGGTCATTTCCTTCCAGAACGAGCCGGCGCCGACGGCACCCGGCATCAGGTCCGAGCCGTCGAAGCGGAAGACGGCGTCGGGGTTCTGCAGGATCTCGACCGACGTCTTGTCGATCGGGCTGGCCACGTTGGCGATGTCCAGGTTCTTGTTGGCCGAGACGAAGCCACCGTTCTTGGTGGCCTTGCCCTTCTCGTTGACCCATTCGCCGCCGGAGATGTAGGTCATCAGGGCCTGCGTCTGGATGCTGTCGGTGAACGCCGTCACGAACTCGCCACCGCCGAGGACGGGGCTACCGAAGTCCTCGCTGATCGGGGGCAGGTAGAAGGCGTAGGCGTCGCCGGTCTCGGAGACGTCCGTGCCCTTCGGCCAGTTGGCTGCGTAGAAGCTCGCCTGGCGGTGCATGGCGCACTTGCCCTTGAGGATCGGCAGACCGGCGTCGGTGAACTCCGTGCTGGCGATCGACTTCGAGTCGCCGAAGCCACCGTTGACGTAGTCCTCGTTCTTCAGGATGCCGCCGACGGTGTCCAGCGCCTTGACGACGGCCGGGTCGTTGAACGGGATGTCGTGGTTGACCCACTTGTCGTAGACGTCCGGGCCGGCGTCGCGCAGCAGCACGTCCTCCAGCCAGTCGGTCGCCGGCCAGCCGGTCGCCTCGCCGGAGCCGATACCGGCACACCACGGCTTGATGCCGGTGGCCGCGATCGTGTCGGACAGCGCGAGCATGTCGTCCCAGGTCTTCGGGATCTCCCAGCCGTTCTCCTTGAACATCTTCGGGGAGTACCAGACGAAGGACTTCACGTTGGCGGTCAGCGGCGGTGCGTAGAACTTGCCGTCGACGGTGCCGTACGCCTTCCAGTCAGGTCCGTAGAACTCGTCCACGTTGTCGGACACCTGCTTCGGTGCCTCCTTGACCTTGCCCGTGTCCTCGACCAGCGTCTTCAGCAGACCGGGCTGGGGGATGAACGCGATGTCCGGCGGGTTGCCGCTCTTGACGCGGACGACCAGCTGGGCCTCGAACTCCTTCGAGCCCTCGTAGTCGACCTCGGCGCCCGTGCAGTCGGTGAACAGCTTGAACGAGTCCTTGTAGGCCTGGTCCTCGGGGGCGACGATCGAGGTGTAGATCTTCACCGACTTGCCGCTCAGGTCGCCGAACTGCGTCAGCTGGGCGCACTCCGTCTTGCCCTCGCCCGGCGACGTGCCACTGGCCTTGCTGCCTTCTGAGTCGCTGCCGCCACAGCCAGCGAGGACGAGTCCTCCGCTGACGAGAACGGCAGCGACTGCCATTCCGCGACGCGTGTTGCGTGATCGCATGCGTGCATTCCTCTCTGGGTTGTCAGCAGGTCCGTCTAGTCCGCGCGCCTTCAAACCCGCTCCGTCGAGGACGATGCAAACGTTTACGCGCGTGCCCGTCAAGCACCGCCGGTCACGATTCTGTAACGCAGGTCACATTTCAATGGGAACGCTCCCACAACGGGATGATAGCCATACCGGCGGGGGTCGCGCCGCAGGATCTGCAGGTTTGTTTCGAACAGGTGACACCTGGTCTGCACCGGGTCGGCGGCGCTCGGTCCGTCCGGCCCTTCGTCCCGATCGCAGCAGAACTTGCGGAGAGACGCCCCGATCCGACCACATCGAGGGTCATCTCCGCTGGTCTGGACCAGTGCCTCGGAAGGGTCGGGAGAGGCGCCCCCCGCGCCGCCGGTCACCACGGAAGGGTCGAGATGTCGAGGAGAGCAGTCATCGCCGCCGCGGTCCTCGCCACCGGCTCCTGGACGGCCGGAGCCCGGAATCCGCCCAACCTGCAGCTGAACACAGGTTTCTGAGCATCACTGCGTGAGAAGGCCGAGCTCCTCGTCGACGTGCGGATCCGTCCGGCCGGCGGCGTCGAGCTCGGCCTTCAGCTCGCGCTGCATGGTGAGCGCGTCCTTGGTGCGGCCGAGGTTGCGCAGCGCCCACGCGACCATCCACCGGCCGACCCGGACGCGGTCCTGGTCGCCGGCCCGCTCGCGCGAGGCGAGCGCGTGCTCGAACGACGTGAGCGCCTCGCCGAAGTCTCCGGCGTCCGCGTGCACCATCCCGATGTTGGTGAGCAGCGAGGCGTCCCAGTCCCGGGCCGCCTGGTCGCGGGAGTGGACGGCCAGCTCGAGGGCCCGCTCGGTGATCGCCAGGCGGTCCGCGGGGTCGGCGACCAGTGCCTGCATGTGGACCGCGTCGACGCGGACGGCGTCGAGCCCCGCGGCGGCCGCGATCTCCTCGGCCGCGTCGAAGTGCGGCCGGGCGGCCTCCGGGTCACCGCTCGATCGCAGCAGCCGGCCCCGCTCCAGCGAGACCCGGGCGGCGACCTCGTCGTCACCCGTGGCGAGGTCGTCGAGGACCGCATGACCCTCGTCGTACCGCTCCTGGAGGCCGAGCGCCCGGGCGACCTGGGTGAGCAGGACCAGCCTGTCCGCGCCCTCAGCCATGTCCGCGGCGGCACGGAAGGCCTGCTCCGAGCGCGCCGGGTCCTCGAAGTCCCACAGGCCTCTCGGGTCCGTCATGCGCTCATCGTCCCCCAGGGGGCGGCTCAGGCGAAGTCGGCGGGAGCGAAGTCGCGGGGCTCGACGAGCACGATCCAGTTGCCGGAGTTGTCGCGGCACAGCGCCTCGACGCCGTAGGGGCGCTCCTCAGGCTTCTGGAGGAACTCGACGCCCTTGGCGCTGAGCTCCTCGTAGGTCCGCTGGCAGTCGTCGACGCTCATGCCCAGGCCGTTGAGCCCGCCGTCGGCCTGGGCGCGGTTCATCGCCTCGACCAGCTCGGGGGAGAAGGGCGGCCCGGGGACCGTGAGGTGGACGGCGAGCTCGGGCTGGCTCGGGTGGTTGACGGTGCACCAGCGGTAGCCCTCGCCGAGGGTGATGTCGTCCTTGAGCTGGAAGCCCAGCACGTCGACGTAGAAGTCCCGGGACGCGTCGATGTCCTGCACGAAGACGGAGGCGATGGCGATGTGAGTGATCATGCGGCCACGCTAGGACGCGTGGTCGTCGGTGCGCTTCTCCTGGCTTGCGCGTTCGGCCAGCCCCCACTGGAAGATGTAGCAGCCGGGGATCCGCGGGGCCCCGGCCGCGGCGTACCTGCGCTGGAACTCGCTCGGCGTCTCGCCGACCAGGTCGCGGAAGCGGCTGCTGAACGAGCCGAGGCTCGAGAAGCCGACCGCGTGGCAGACCTCGGTGACGGTGAGGTTCGTGGCCCGCAGCAGGTCCTGCGCGCGCTCGACCCGGCGCTGCGAGTGGTACGCCGCGGGCGTCAGTCCGTAGGTCGCCTTGAAGAGCCGCTGGAAGTGGAACTTGCTGAGCCCGGCGACCGCGCCGAGCGTGTCCAGGTCGAGCGGCTCCGTGTAGTGCCGGTCGACGTGGTCGCGGGCGCGGCGCAGGTGGACCAGGACGTCGCCCGGAGCCCGGCGGACGCTCACCGGCGGGCAGTGAGCCGACGGCGCAGCTCGGCCTCGCGGGCGAGCCGGGTGGCGTCGCGGTCCCTCCGGGCGACCACGACGGCGGCGAGGTAGGCCTCCGCGGGCGTGCCGGGCGGAGGCGGCGGCGCGACGTACTCACTGACGGCCGCGGCGAGCCGGTCGCCGATCGCCGTCCGCGACCCGGGGTCGATCTGGGGCAGCCGTCCGAGGAACTGGCGTACGGCGAGCGCCAGCCCGGTCGGCAGCGCGGCCATGTCGGCCCGGGACGCCCACGCGGCCAGCGGAGGCGGCATCACCGTCGGCTGGGGCAGCTGGAGACGCACCCGGTCGCGGACGACGTACGTCCCGGCGGCGTAGTCACCGAGGCGCTTGCCACGGGGGCTGACCAGGGCGGAGAAGAAGGCCGGCACCCCGAAGAAGAAGTAGATCTCGACGACGCCGACGAGGGCGCGGACGAAGGCGTGGTGGAAGGAGATGGGACCTGCGTCGTCGCGCACCGTGCGCAGCCCGAGGGCGAGCTTGCCCAGTGACTTGCCGCGGGTCAGGGTCTCCAGGGCGGTGGGGAAGACCACCAGCGAGACGATGACGGCCGCCAGCCCGGCGACCTGGATCAGGGCCTCGTCGGCCCGGAGCGCGGCGATGACCAGGCCGAGGATCAGGGCGATCAGCAGCCCGAGCGTGACGACGAGGTCGATGAGCCCGGAGGCGATCCGCGGCCCGAGGCTGGCGGGCGGCAGGTCGAGCGCCACGGCCTCGCCGGTCACGAGGTCGTCGGTGGTGAGGGTCGCAAACTCGGGGGTCGCCATCGCCGCTCATCCTAGGATCACCGCATGGACCTCGACGCGTACGTCGGCGCACACCTCGCCGAGTGGCGGCGCCTCGAGGAGCTGACCCGCCGTCGACAGCTGTCCGGACCGGAGTCCGACGAGCTCGTCGAGCGCTACCAGCAGGTCGCCACGCACCTGTCGGTCGTGCGGACCTCGGCGCCGGATGCCGGGGTCATCGCGTACCTGTCCACGCTGCTCTCCCGGGCCCGCAACCGGGCGTCGGGGACCCGCACCGGGACGTGGAGCGGCGTACGCCGCTTCTTCCTGGAGCGCTTCCCGGCAGCGCTCTACCGCCTGCGGTGGTGGTGGCTGGGGACGCTCGTCGCCAACGTGGCGGTCACCGGCGCGATGATCGCCTGGCTGCTCGGCCACCCCGCCGTCGAGCAGAGCCTGCTGTCGCCGGCGGACGTCGACCAGCTCGTCAACCACGACTTCGAGGACTACTACAGCAACTACGCCGCCAGCCACTTCGCGGCACAGGTGTGGGTCAACAACGCCTGGGTCACCGGCCTGTGCATCGCGCTCGGCGTGCTCGGGCTGCCGGTGATCTACCTGCTGTTCCAAAACATCGCCAACCTGGCGATCATCGGCTCGATCATGATCCGCCACGACCACGGCGCGCACTTCTTCGGACTGATCCTCCCGCACGGCCTCCTCGAGCTCACCGCGGTCTTCGTGGCCGGCGGCACCGGGCTCAGGCTCTTCTGGTCCTGGGTCGAGCCGGGTGCCCTCACCCGCACGCAGTCGCTGGCCCGGGAGGGCCGTACGGCGGGCACGGTGGCCCTGGGGCTGGTGGCCGTGCTGCTCGTCAGCGGCATCATCGAGGCGTTCGTGACGCCCTCGCCGCTGCCCACGTGGGCGCGGATCGGCATCGGCCTGGTCGCCGAGTCGGTGTTCTTCGCCTACGTGTTCGTCCTCGGGCGCAACGCCTTCCTGCGTGGTCAGACCGGTGACCTCGACGCGGCCCTCCTGGAGGACCGGGTGGCGACCCAGCCCTAGCTGGCTAGAGCAGCCCGCGCGCCTTGAGCGCCAGGTAGTGGTCGGCCAACGCCGGCGGCAGGTCGTCGGCGTCGACCACGTCGACGCCGAGGGTGCGCAGCAGCCCGGCCGTGTGCCGTCGGCGACCGATCACCTGCTCGGCAGCGGCCGCGTCGTAGACCTCGTCCAGGCTGTCGCGGCTCCCGGCGAGCTGCTCGAGCTCGGGGTCGCGCACCGACGCGAGCACCACCCGGTGGTGCCGCGTCAGCGCGGCGAGCACCGGCAGCAGGCCCTCCTCGACCGCGGACGACTCCAGCGGCGTGAGCAGCACGACGAGCGCGCGCTGCCGACCGAGGCCGTTGACGGCTCCGGCGAGCCCGTCCCAGTCGGCCTCCGCGATCACCGGGTCGAGATCGGCCATCGCCTCCTGCAGCCGGGCCGCGATGTCGCGGTTGCCCGCGAAGCGGAGCCGGCTGCGCACCCGACGGTCGCCGGCGACGAAGTCGACCCGGTCGCCGGCCCGCGTCGCCAGCGAGGCGAGCAGGAGGACGGCGTCCATGGCGGAGTCCAGCCGGGGTACGTCGCCGACCCGGCCCGCCGACGTACGCGACGTGTCCAGGACCAGCACGACCCGGCGGTCGCGCTCGGGCTGCCAGGTGCGGACGACGACGTTGCGGCTGCGGGCGCTGGCGCGCCAGTCGATCGACCGGACGTCGTCGCCCTGGACGTACTCGCGCAGCGAGTCGAACTCGGTGCCCTGCCCGCGCACCCGCACCGCGGCGCGGCCGTCGAGGTCGCGCAGCCGGGCCAGCCGGCTCGGCAGGTGCTTGCTGGACTCGAAGGGCGGCAGCGCGCGGACCGCGCCCGCGACCTGCCGGGTGCGCTGTCGCGCCGCCAGGCCGAGGGGTCCGCGCAGCCGGACGGTGACGCCGGTCGCGCGCAGGTCGCCGCGCCGGCGGGGCAGCAGGGGAGTGGTGAGCGCGGCCCGGTCGCCGGGCGCGAGCGCCACCCGGTGCCGGTTGGGGGACGCGCCGGCGGTCGGCTGCCAGGCGTCGCGGACGACACCCCGCAGCCGCCGGCGCGACCCGTTGGTCGCGACCAGCCTGGTCGCGGTCGGCTCCCCGAGCCGGACCGACCCGACGGGTGGGCGCTCCAGCGAGAGCGAGGCCGGAGCGGGGGCGAGCAGCAGGTCGACGCCGACCAGCAGGAGGACCGCGAGCACCCACAGCCACACGGTGCTCATCTCCGGGCGCAGCAGGACCGCCCCCACCCCGAGCAGGAGCAGCAGCGGTACGCGCCCGGAGATCGACACCCTGACCTACCGGGGGACCGGCACCGAGCCGAGCGCGGACGCGAGCACCTGGGCGACCTGGACGCCCTCGAGCTCGGCCTCCGGGCGCAGGCCGAGCCGGTGCACGAGCGTCGCGTGGGCGAGCGCCTTGACGTCGTCCGGGGTCACGAAGTCGCGGCCGTTCAGCCAGGCCCAGGCCCGCGCCGAGCGCAGCAGCGCCGTCGCGCCCCGCGGACTGACGCCCAGGCTCAGCGACGGTGACTCGCGGGTCGCGCGGGCGATGTCGACGATGTAGCCGGCCACCTCGGGGCTGACCTGCACCTGTCCGACGGCCGCCCGGCCGGCGGCGATGTCGTCGGCACCCGCCACCGGTCGTACGCCGGCGCCGGCGACGTCGCGCGGGTCGAAGCCGGCCGCGTGCCGCCGCAGGATCTCCAGCTCCGCGCCGCGGTCCGGGATCGGCAGCACGACCTTGAGCAGGAACCGGTCGAGCTGGGCCTCCGGGAGCGGGTAGGTGCCCTCGTACTCGACCGGGTTCTGGGTCGCGGCCACCAGGAACGGCCGGGGCAGCGGTCGCGAGACCCCGTCGACCGAGACCTGGCCCTCCTCCATCGCCTCGAGCAGCGCGGACTGGGTCTTGGGCGGCGTCCGGTTGATCTCGTCGGCCAGCAGCAGGTTGGTGAAGATCGGGCCCTGGCGGAAGCTGAGCTCGCCCTGCCGGCTGTCGATCACCATCGAGCCGGTGATGTCGCCCGGCATCAGGTCGGGGGTGAACTGCACCCGCCGGGTGTCGACCGACAGCGCGCCGGCGAGGGTGCGCACCAGCAGCGTCTTCGCGACGCCGGGCACCCCCTCCATCAGGACGTGCCCGCCGCACAGCAGGGCGACGAGCAGCCCCGAGACGGCGGCGTCCTGGCCGACGACGGCCTTCGCGACCTCGGTGCGTACGGCGGCCAGCCGCTCGCGGGCCTGCTGCCCGTTGGTGGGTTCTGCGGTCTCCGTCATGGGCGACGTACCTCTCTGTCGAGCTCGGCCAGCTGGTCGGCCAGGGTGATCAGGTCGTGGTCGGTGGCGGGTGCCGGCGCGCGCGGACCGAGCAGGGCCTCGATCTCCGCGACGGGTCGGCCGGTGTGGCGGGCGACGTCCCGCACGAGGGTGTCCGGGTCGGGGCGGGAGCCGAGGCGCAGCCGCTCGGCGGCGCGCACCCGGGCGGCCGCGCGCAGCACGCCGGCGGCGTGGGTGCGGTCGCCCGCCTTGCGGTAGAGGCGCCCCCGGCTCCGCGTGGTCTCGATGGCCTTCACGGAGACCGGCAGGGGCTCGATCGCGAGCGCACCGAGACGACGGGCCCGCCAGACCAGCAGGGCGATGGTCGCGAGCGCGACGAGCCAGAGCGACGGCCGCAGCCAGTCGGGCAGCAGCGTCGTGAGGCTGACCCCGTCGTCGGCGCGGAGGTCGTCGATCGACGGGACGTACCAGACCAGGCGGTCGGACTGTCCGAGGAGCCGGAGCGCGACCGCGGCGTTGTCGGCACGCAGCACCTGGTCGTTGCTCAGCGCCTCCCCGGCTCCGAACACCACCGTGCCGGGCCGGGGCTCGGCCAGCAGGGCGCCGTCGGAGGTCGAGAAGCAGCCGCCGTCGACGGGGTAGGCCAGCGCGTAGTCCACCGCGACCGAGAGCCCGGCGTACGTCGGGTCCGCGCAGCCGGCCGCCACGGCGTCGCCGACGTCGACACCCGTCGGGAGGGCGCTCAGGCCGAAGGCGTCGGTCGTGCCGGGCCCGGGCTCGACGAGCACCAGCCGCGCGCCGGCGGCGTCGTCGACGAGCCGGTCCGTGGTGCTCTGGCCGAGCAGCTCGGTCGACGTGACGACGACCGTCGACCCGGCGCCCGTCTGGGCGTCGTGGAGGGCCGCGGCGGTCCGGACGATGTCGACGTCCACGCCCTGGTCCTCGAGCACCTGCGCGAGGGCGCGGGCGCCGTTGGGGTCGGCGTTGTCGGGGTCGAGGTCCGCGGACCGGCTCGCGCTCCCGCCTCCGACGAGCACCACGGTGAGCACCGCGAGGCCGAGGCCGAGGGCGATCAGCAGGGACGACCGGTTCAGCCGTCGCCCGGTCCCCGCGGGCGCCGCGGCGGTGGCGCTCATCGGCGGCCCGCCAGCGCGTCGTCGAGCGCCAGCACGTCGGCGGCCTGGTCGTGGCTGGCCGGGCGGTCGCCGTACCGGACGGCGTCGAAGAGGTCGGCGCTGCCGGTCACCCGGTCCCGCTTGTCGGGGTACGTCGTCGCCAGCGAGCCGGCGACCTCGTGCGCGGTGGCGCCGGGACGGTCATCGAGCCAGCCGCGCTCGACCTGGCGCACGGTCAGCGCCCGGAACCCGTCGACCAGGGCCTCGGCGTTGCGCCCCTCGGCGAGGGCGCGCTCGGCCGCCGCCCGCAGCTCGGCGGCGGTGACCGTGGTGTCCTCGAGCACCGGGCCCGCCCGACCGGCGACACGCGGCGCCCGCCGCGCGCGGAAGAGCAGCCAGGCGAGCGCGAACCCCAGGAGCAGGAAGGCGACGATCGCCGCGAACGTCGACAGTGGCGGCGCGGACCGTGCGCTGTCGACCAGCCCCCCGAGCACCCGGTCGATCCCGTCCATCAGCTGCTGGAAGACGTTGCGCTCGTGGTACTCCGGGCGCACCAGCTCTCGCTCGAGCAGCGAACGTGCCTCGCCGGAGGACGGGTCGAGGGGCGGGGTGGTCACGAGGTCGTGATCCCCGCCTGCGCCATCAGCTCGACGTCGTACGCCTCCTTGCGCATCCGCTGGTCGAGGTACTGCAGCGACGACACCGCGCTCGTGAACGGCGTGACGAACGCCGCCGCGAGCACCGAGCCGAGGGCGTTGGCGACCACGACCACGAGCACGGCGTACCGCGACGAGTCGAGGAAGGCGCCCGCGACGGCACCGACCAGCGTGAACGGCACCGTGAAGATCTGGCTCGCCACCCCGGTGATGATCGACGTCAGCAGCGCGATCCCCAGGGTCCGCCAGAACTGACGGCGGGTCAGTCGGAAGGCCCGGCCCAGGGCGGCGAAGACGCCGATCCGCTCGATCATCATCGCCGGCACCGGCAGGTAGCAGACGCGGATCCAGAACCAGATCAGCAGGACGAGCCCGAGCGGGATGGTGCCGACGAGGAAGAGCACCCACATCCACGTCGGGGCCAGCACCACCATCAGCACCACGATGCCGACGTACACGCCCAGGCCTACCGTCAGGATCAGGCCGATCAGGGCGCTGAGCCCGACCAGCCGCCACCGCCGGCCCCGCGTGGCGGCCCACGCCTCGCCGATCGAGAGGCGCCGACCGATCGCGGCCGCCGCGGCGACGTGCGCGATCATCCCGGTCACGAAGATCAGCCCGATGCTCTGGAGGATCCCGCCGAGGGCCAGCGAGCCGTACTGGACGGCGAGACCGAGCTCGTCGGCCGTCGTCACCTCGGTGCCGCCCTGGTCGATGGACACGTCGACGGCGGCAGCGAGGACCGCGGTCGCCAGCACGGGGATGGCCATTGCGACCGCGGCGACGATCACGGCCGGTCCGACGGTCGCCTTCGGGTTGAAGCGGATGATCCGGAACGCCGCGTCGTAGATGTCACCCAGCCCGAGGGGTCGCAGCGGCATCGCGCCCGGCTTGTGGGCCGCACCGAGCATGCCCGGTGCCCACTGCGGGGGCGGGGGGCCGACGGGATGGCTCGGCCCGTACCCGGGCGGCGGACCCCAGCCCTGCGGGGGCGGCGGCGGCGGTGGTTCCCACCCGGGCGGAGGTGGCTGGCTGCCCGACATGGGCACATCCTGTCAGGGCCCGGCCTAGTGCCCGGTCTGCTGCGGTACGGCGTGGCTCGGCAGCACGCACGCGGCGTCAAGGCCCAGCACGTGGTTGAGCCGGCCGAAGGCGAGCCAGGAGCCCAGGCACATCGAGATCTCGACGATCTCGCGGTCGGTGTAGTGCGCCTTCATCCGGGTCCAGAACCCGTCGTCGAGACCGTGGTGGTCGAGCGCGTACCGCTCGGCGTACTCCGCCGCGAGCCGGGTGCGGTCGTCGAAGTCGGACGTGACCCGCCAGTCGGCCACCGCGTCGGCGAAGGTGGCCTCGACCGTGGCGCCGTCGCGCTCGGTGCGCCAGTCCTGGCAGAAGAGGCAGCCGTTGATCTGGGCGATGCGCAGGCGGGCGGCCTCGAACTCGCGCAGGCCGAGCGTCGTGTGCTCGTAGACCGCAGTGGCGAACTTCGACGCCGCGACGCCGATGCCGGGCACCATCTCTCCCCACACGTAGTAGAGGGGGTCCTTGTCCTCGGGCAGGTCGATGATCACGCTGTGCTCCTTCCGATGCGCCCGCTCGCGGGCGCGAGAGGTACGTCGAGCCCGTCGTACAGGCCGGGCTCTGCCCTGGTCAGCCACGGGATGGCGTTGACCAGCCGATTGGCGGCGGTGGCGTTGCCGCCGGCGGCGCGGTTGCCGCCCTCGTCGGTGGCCTCGAGGCTCACCTCGATGCGGGGCCGCCCCTCGATGACGACGCGGTGCGCGCCGGCGCCCCCGTCGGCTGGCCGGGGCCAGTCGGGGGCACAGTCCGGACCGATGCGGGTCACGTGCTCGACGACGATGCGGGGCACGCCGTCGACGATGCCCTGCACCTCGAACCGGAGCGCGCCCTGCGTGCCCGCCTCGAACAGGCCCATCGGGTTGGTGACGTCGGACTCGAGCGCGCGCCGTTGCAGCGTCTCGCGGATCTCGTCCAGCTCGACGCCGAGAGCGCGCGCGATCATCCGCACCTGACCACCCCAGACCATCGTCGGCACCCCGGTCGACACCATCGGCGGTTCGTAGTCCATCGGCTGGCCCATGCCGACCAGCAGGCGCACCGAGTCGGGCTGGTCGTACGTCGAGTAGTCGAAGATCTCCTGGCAGCGCACCTCGTCGACGGTGCCGGCCAGCGCGCTGACCAGCACGGGGAGCACGTCGTTGCCCCAGCCCGGGTCGACGCCGCTGGCGAAGAGGGCGCTCCCGCCCTCCTTCGCCGCCTCGCGCAGCGGGCCGCTCAGCTCGGGTGGCGCGCTGCGGTGGTCGTAGAGGGCGTACAGGGCGGGAGTCACGACGACCGCGCCCCCACGCAGGCACCGGGCCGCGTCCGCGGCCGCGTCGTCCGGCCGGATGTCGCCCGAGGCCATGTAGGCGACCGCACCCCCGCCACCGAGCGTCGCCAGCGCGGCGTCGACGTCGGTGGTCGCCGCGACGCCGAGCGCCCGCTCCAGCCCGGCGAGGTCGCCCGCGTCCCGGCCGACCTTGGCGGGGGAGGAGACGACGACCGCGGTGAGCTCGAGCTCCGGGTGGGCGTCGACCGAACGGATCGCCGCGCGGCCCATGTTGCCGGTGCCCCAGACGACCACGGGTACGCTGCGAACGACCTCGGACGAGCCGAAGTAGAACGTGTTCTCGTGGCCCATGCGGGGACGATAGCCCACGATCTCGGCCCCGTGGTGGTCGGATTTGTTGTCCCGCCCGATCTCTGTCAAGATAGTTCGGTTGCTTCGGTGGGTTGCCGGGGTGCACCGCACATCTTGACTTCTGAATCGCGTCTCTAGGACTTGTTCAGTGCTTGGCGTGTGTGGCCGCACCGAACCTGGAGACCCGATCTGCCTGACGAACCGTCGGGCGCCACCAACACCAAGTGCGAGATCCCGGTCTCGTGTTGTGCCTCAACAGCGCGACACGCCCGACCGCGGGGGTCGGAGCAGGCGGGGTGGAGAGCAGCAGGGAAGGGCCGACTCAAGCCGGAGGACGCCTCGGAACACGCACGCGGTACAGATCGAGAAGGACGAGAGAGACCTATGGCGGGACAGAAGATCCGCATCAGGCTCAAGGCCTATGACCACGAGGTGATCGACACCTCGGCGCGCAAGATCGTGGACACGGTCACCCGTACGGGTGCCAAGGTCGCCGGCCCGGTGCCGCTGCCGACCGAGAAGAACGTGTACTGCGTCATCCGCTCGCCCCACAAGTACAAGGACTCCCGCGAGCACTTTGAGATGCGCACGCACAAGCGTCTCATCGACATCATCGACCCCACTCCCAAGACGGTTGACTCGCTGATGCGTCTCGACCTGCCTGCCGGTGTGGACATCGAGATCAAGCTCTGAGGTCGAGGACATGACTTTCGAACGCAATGTGAAGGGGCTGCTGGGCACCAAGCTCGGCATGACCCAGGTCTGGGACGAGAACAACAAGGTCGTCCCCGTGACGGTCATCGACGCGGGCGCCAACGTGGTGACCCTGGTCCGCACCCCCACTGTCGACGGCTACAACGCCGTCCAGGTGGGCTACGGCGAGATCGACGGCCGCAAGGTGAACAAGCCGCTCGCCGGCCAGTTCACCAAGGCGGGCACCACGCCCCGCCGCCACGTCGTGGAGATCCGCACCGCCCTCGCGACCGACTACACGGTCGGCCAGGAGCTGCCCGTCGACACCTTCGCCGCTGGCGACGAGATCGACGTGACCGGCACCAGCAAGGGCAAGGGCTTCGCGGGCGTCATGAAGCTGCACGGCTTCCACGGCGTCGGCGCCTCCCACGGTGCTCACCGCAACCACCGCAAGCCCGGCTCGATCGGTGCCTGCGCGACTCCCGGTCGCGTGTTCAAGGGCACCCGGATGGCTGGCCGGATGGGTTCCGACACCGTCACGACCCAGAACATCACCGTCCACGCCGTCGACGTCGAGAAGGGCCTGATCCTGCTCAAGGGTGCCGTTCCCGGCCCCAAGGGTGGACTCGTGGTCCTCCGCACGGCCGCCAAGAAGCCTCAGGAGGTCTGAGCATGGCTACCACTGAGAAGCCCGCCGCCAAGAAGACGGCCGCGAAGAAGACCGCCGCGAAGAAGACCGCTGCCCCCAAGAAGGCCACGGTCGACCTTCCCGCCGAGATCTTCGACGTCGAGGTCAACATCCCGCTGATCCACCAGGTCGTCGTGGCCCAGCAGGCCGCTGCTCGCCAGGGCACGCACTCGACCAAGCGTCGCGGCGAGGTCCGCGGCGGTGGCCGCAAGCCCTACAAGCAGAAGGGCACCGGTCGCGCCCGTCAGGGCTCGACCCGCGCGCCGCAGTTCGCCGGCGGTGGCGTCGTCCACGGTCCCAAGCCGCGCGACTACGACCAGCGGACCCCCAAGAAGATGAAGGCCGCCGCCCTGCGTGGCGCCCTGTCCGACCGGGCCCGCAACGACCGTCTGCACGTCGTCGACGCGCTGATCAGCGCCGAGGCGCCGTCGACCAAGGCCGCCCTGGCCGGTCTGGCGTCGCTCTCGGACCGCACCAGCTTCCTCGTCGTGCTCGAGCGCACCGACTCGGTCACCTGGCTGTCGCTGCGCAACGCGCCCCAGGTGCACATCGTGGCGGTCGACCAGCTCAACACGTACGACGTGCTGGCGTCCGACGACGTCGTCTTCACCCAGGGCGCCTTCGACGCCTTCGTGAGCGGCGCCGCCCAGACCACCACCGAGGAGGTTGCTTCGTGAGCACCCTGCACAAGGACCCCCGCGACATCCTGCTCGCGCCGGTCGTGTCCGAGAAGAGCTACTCGCTCCTCGACGCGAACAAGTACACCTTCCTGGTGCACCCGGACGCGAACAAGACCGAGATCAAGATCGCGGTCGAGAAGGTGTTCAACGTCAAGGTCACGTCGGTCAACACGCTCAACCGCTCGGGCAAGACTCGTCGCACCCGCAACGGTCTGGGCAAGCGCAAGGACACGAAGCGCGCGATCGTCAGCCTCGCCGAGGGCGACCGTATCGACATCTTCGGAGGCCCGGTCTCCTGACCGGCGCGGACTAGAGGACTGAACACACATGGCTATCCGTAAGTACAAGCCGACCACCCCGGGCCGTCGCGGCTCGTCGGTCGCCGACTTTGCCGAGATCACCCGGACCACTCCGGAGAAGTCGCTGACGCGACCGCTGCCCAAGAAGGGCGGCCGCAACAACCAGGGCCGGATCACCACCCGGCACCAGGGTGGCGGTCACAAGCGGGCCTACCGCATCATCGACTTCCGCCGCTACGACAAGGACGGCGTGCCGGCCAAGGTCGCGCACATCGAGTACGACCCGAACCGCACCGCGCGCATCGCGCTGCTGCACTACGCCGACGGCGAGAAGCGCTACATCATCGCGCCGAAGGACCTGACGCAGGGCACGCCGGTCGAGTCGGGTCCCAACGCCGACATCAAGCCGGGCAACAACCTGCCGCTGCGCAACATCCCCGTCGGTACGACGATCCACTGCGTGGAGCTGCGTCCCGGCGGCGGGGCTAAGATCGCCCGCTCCGCGGGCAACAGCGCCCAGCTGGTCGCCCGTGAGGGCTCCCGCGCCACGCTGCGTCTGCCCTCGGGCGAGATGCGGTTCGTGGACGTGCGTTGCCGCGCCACCGTTGGTGAGGTCGGCAACGCCGAGCAGTCCAACATCAACTGGGGCAAGGCCGGCCGCATGCGCTGGAAGGGCAAGCGCCCGACCGTCCGCGGTGTCGTCATGAACCCGGTCGACCACCCGCACGGTGGTGGCGAGGGCAAGACCTCCGGTGGCCGTCACCCGGTCTCCCCGTGGGGCAAGCCCGAGGGCCGTACGCGCAAGCGCAAGGCCTCCGACTCCCAGATCATCCGTCGCCGCAAGTCCGGCAAGGGTAGGAAGTAACTGAGATGCCTCGCAGCCTGAAGAAGGGCCCCTTCATCGACGACCACCTTCAGAAGAAGGTGGATGCCGAGAACGCGAAGGGCTCCCACAACGTCATCAAGACGTGGTCGCGCCGTTCCATGATCATCCCGGACATGATCGGCCACACGATCGCCGTCCACGATGGTCGCAAGCACGTGCCGGTCTTCGTGACCGACGCGATGGTCGGCCACAAGCTCGGGGAGTTCGCTCCCACCCGCACCTACCGCGGGCACGTCAAGGAAGACCGGAAGGGGCGTCGTCGATGAGCACCACCGAGCGCCAGCGCACCAGCGCGCGCCGCGAGACGCTTCTCGGCGACCAGCCCGGAGCCTTCGCGAGCGCCCGCTTCGTGCGGATCACCCCGATGAAGGCCCGCCGTGTCGTCGACATGGTCCGCGGCATGTCCGTCGAGGAGGCTCGCCCGCTGCTCAAGTTCGCGCCGCAGGCCGCCGCCGAGACCGTCCTGAAGGTGCTGAACAGTGCCGTCGCGAACGCCGAGACCACTGAGGGTCTCAGCACCGGCGACCTGGTCATCTCCGTCGCGCAGGTCGACGAGGGCCCCACGATGAAGCGGTGGCGTCCGCGTGCGCAGGGTCGTGCGACCCGCATCAACAAGCGCACCAGCCACATCACGCTGGTCGTCCAGCCTGCAGAGGTCGCGGCCGCTGCCAAGGCGACCCCCAAGAAGAGGAAGAGTGCCTGATGGGCCAGAAGATCAACCCGAACGGCTTCCGCTTGGGCATCTCCACGGACCACAAGAGCCGTTGGTACGCCGACAAGCTGTACAAGGCGTACGTCGGCGAGGACGTCGCCATCCGCAAGCTGCTCTCCAAGGGCATGGAGCGGGCCGGCATCTCCAAGGTCGAGATCGAGCGCACCCGTGACCGCGTCCGTGTGGACATCCACACCGCGCGTCCCGGCATCGTCATCGGTCGCCGTGGCGCCGAGGCCGACCGCATCCGTGGCGAGCTCGAGAAGCTCACCGGCAAGCAGGTGCAGCTGAACATCCTCGAGGTCAAGAACCCCGAGATCGACGCGCAGCTGGTCGCCCAGGGTGTTGCCGAGCAGCTCACCGGTCGCGTGCAGTTCCGTCGCGCCATGCGCAAGGCCATGCAGACCTCGATGCGGTCCGGTGCCAAGGGCATCCGGATCCAGTGCTCGGGCCGCCTCAACGGCGCCGAGATGTCTCGCACCGAGTTCTACCGCGAGGGTCGCGTCCCGCTGCACACGCTGCGGGCCGACATCGACTACGGCTTCTACGAGGCCAAGACGACCTTCGGCCGCATCGGCGTGAAGGTCTGGATCTACAAGGGCGAGGTCGCCGGCACCCGTGCCGAGCGCCAGGCGCAGGCTGCTGCCCGCGCCGGTGTCCCCGGCCGTGGCGGTGCGCGTGATGGCGCCCGTGGTGGTGCGCGTGGCGCCGAGCGTCCGACCCGGGGCACCCGGGCCGACCGCCCGACGCGTGCGGACCGCGGCGACGCCGCTCCCGCTGCCGACGCTCCGGTCGAGGCCTCGGCTCCGGCCGCTGACGCTCCGAAGGAGGCCTGAGCCATGTTGATGCCCCGTCGTGTCAAGCACCGCAAGCAGCACCACCCCAAGCGGACGGGTGCGGCCAAGGGTGGGACGAAGCTCGCCTTCGGCGAGTTCGGCCTCCAGGCCCTCGAGGGTTCGTACGTGACGAACCGCCAGATCGAGTCGGCTCGTATCGCGATGACCCGCCACATGAAGCGTGGCGGCAAGGTCTGGATCAACATCTACCCGGACCGCCCGCTGACCAAGAAGCCGGCCGAGACCCGCATGGGTTCCGGCAAGGGTTCGCCGGAGTGGTGGGTCGCGAACGTCAAGCCCGGCCGTGTCATGTTCGAACTCTCCGGCGTCGACGAGAGCGTCGCTCGTGAGGCCATGCGCCTCGCGATGCACAAGCTCCCGCTGAAGTGCCGGTTCATTTCCCGTGAGGCAGGTGAATTCTGATGGCAGTCAAGTCTCACGAGCTCGACGACCTGAACGCTGTGGACCTCGAGTCCAAGCTGCGCGAGGCCAAGGAGGAGCTCTTCAACCTCCGTTTCCAGGCGGCCACTGGCCAGCTGGAGAGCCACGGCCGCCTGCGGACGGTCAAGAAGGACATCGCCCGGATCTACACCGTGGTGCGTGAGCGCGAGCTCGGCATCCGCCCCACCCCGGGCCACGAAACCGATGAGCAGCACAGCAACGAGGATGGTGACGCCAAGTGAGCGAGCAGACCGCTGAGCGGAACGCCCGCAAGACCCGCGAGGGCCTGGTCGTCTCCGACAAGATGGACAAGACCGTCGTCGTGTCGGTCGAAGACCGCGTCAAGCACGCCATGTACGGCAAGGTCCTCCGCCGGACCAGCAAGTACAAGGCGCACGACGAGAACAACGAGTGCGGCATCGGCGACCGCGTGCTCCTCATGGAGACCCGCCCGCTGTCCGCCACCAAGCGTTGGCGCGTCGTGCAGATCCTCGAGAAGGCCAAGTAACAACCCATTTCAGTTCGGCAAGGCTCACGTCCCGTGAGGGCCTGAGAACCAGCTCGACAACCAGGAGAAACTGATGATCCAGCAGGAGTCGCGACTCAAGGTCGCCGACAACACCGGTGCGAAGGAAATCCTTTGCATCCGTGTTCTCGGTGGCTCGGGTCGGCGCTACGCCGGTATCGGCGACGTCATCGTCGCCACCGTGAAGGACGCGATCCCGGGTGGCAACGTGAAGAAGGGTGACGTCGTCAAGGCCGTCATCGTGCGCACCGTCAAGGAGCGCCGCCGCCCGGACGGTTCGTACATCCGCTTCGACGAGAACGCCGCCGTCATCCTCAAGACCGACGGGGAGCCGCGAGGCACCCGTATCTTCGGCCCGGTGGGTCGCGAGCTGCGCGAGAAGAAGTTCATGAAGATCATCTCGCTCGCGCCGGAGGTGCTCTGACTCATGGGCAAGAACAGCGTGAACATCAAGAAGGGCGACACCGTCAAGGTGATCGCAGGCAAGGACAAGGGTGCCGAGGGCAAGGTCATCCAGGTGCTCCGTGAGGAGCAGCGGGTGATCGTCGAGGGTGTCAACCGCATCAAGCGGCACACCAAGGTCGTCAACCAGGGCGGTCGCGCCGGCACCACCGGCGGCATCATCACCGCCGAGGCCCCGATCCACATCTCGAACGTGATGCTGGTCGAGGACGGCGGCGTGACCCGGATCGGCTTCCGCCGTGACGAGGTCACCAAGCGTCGTCCCGACGGCTCGACCTACCAGGCTGAGCGCAGCGTTCGCATCTCGCGCAAGACCGGCAAGGAAATCTGATGACCGAGACCTCTACCGCCTCCGCGGCGGTCACCCCGCGTCTGAAGACCCGCTACCGCGAGGAGATCCTCCCCGCGATCCAGGCGGAGTTCGAGATCGCCAACGTCATGCAGGTGCCCGGCCTGACCAAGATCGTGGTCAACATGGGTGTCGGCGAGGCCGCTCGCGACTCGAAGCTGATCGAAGGCGCGGTCAAGGACCTCACCGCCATCACCGGCCAGAAGCCGCTCGTCACGAAGGCCCGCAAGTCCATCGCGCAGTTCAAGCTGCGCGAGGGCATGCCGATCGGCGCGCACACCACGCTGCGCGGCGACCGGATGTGGGAGTTCCTGGACCGCCTGCTGTCGCTGGCGCTGCCCCGGATCCGTGACTTCCGTGGCCTGAACCCGGGCCAGTTCGACGGCCGTGGCAACTACACCTTCGGTCTGACCGAGCAGGTCATGTTCCACGAGATCGACCAGGACCGGATCGACCGGTCGCGCGGGATGGACATCACCATCGTCACGACCGCCACCAACGACGAGCAGGGTCGCGCGCTGTTGAAGCAGCTCGGCTTCCCGTTCAAGGAGAACTGACATGGCGAAGACCGCTCTCAAGGTCAAGGCCGCCCGCAAGCCGAAGTTCGCGGTGCGTGGCTACACCCGTTGCCAGCGCTGCGGCCGCCCGAAGGCCGTCTACCGGAAGTTCGGCCTGTGCCGCATCTGCCTCCGGGAGATGGCGCACCGCGGCGAGCTCCCCGGCGTGACCAAGTCCTCCTGGTAATCACCTCTACACGCTGAAGGTCGCCCGGCCTCTCCTGCCACGCAGGGAGCCGGCGCGAAACCACGGCGAGAAAGAACCACATCATGACGATGACAGACCCGATCGCAGACATGCTCACTCGTCTGCGCAACGCCAACCAGGCGTACCACGACGCGGTGTCCATGCCGTACAGCAAGCTCAAGCAGGGTGTCGCCGACATCCTCAAGCAGGAGGGCTACATCACGTCGTACGACGTGACGGAGCCCGCCGAGGGCGAGGTCGGCAAGACGCTGACCATCACCCTGAAGTACGGCCGCAACCGCGAGCGTTCCATCGCCGGTGTGCGCCGCATCAGCAAGCCGGGCCTGCGGGTCTACGCCAAGCACACGGGTCTCCCGAAGGTGCTCGGCGGACTGGGCGTCGCGATCATCTCGACGAGCCAGGGCCTGCTGACCGACCGCCAGGCAAACCAGAAGGGCGTGGGTGGGGAAGTCCTCGCCTACGTCTGGTAACGACGAGACCGAGAAGGAGTAAAACAGCATGTCGCGTATTGGCAAGCTCCCCGTCGCGGTCCCGTCCGGTGTCGACATCGCGATCGATGGTCCGCTGGTGACGGTCAAGGGCCCCAAGGGCACCCTGTCCCACACCGTTGCGGAGCCGATCACGGTCGAGCAGGGCGAGGGCGTCCTCGACGTCAAGCGTCCCGACGACGAGCGTCAGAGCAAGGCTCTGCACGGCCTCACCCGCACCCTGGTCAACAACATGGTCGTGGGTGTGACCGAGGGCTACGAGAAGAAGCTCGAGATCGTGGGCGTGGGTTACCGCGTCCTGTCCAAGGGTCCGACCCAGCTGGAGTTCCAGCTCGGCTACTCGCACCCCATCACGTTCAACGCCCCCGAGGGCATCACCTTCACGGTGGAGACCCCGACGAAGCTCGGTGTCCAGGGCATCGACAAGCAGCTCGTCGGTGAGGTTGCTGCGAACATCCGCAAGCTGCGGAAGCCGGAGCCCTACAAGGGCAAGGGCGTTCGCTACTCGGGTGAGCACATCCGCCGCAAGGTCGGAAAGGCTGGTAAGTGACCCATGGCGATCTCACTTTCTAACAACAAGCACACCGCAGCGCGCACCAAGTCGCGCCTGCGTCGCCAGGTCCGGGGTCGCAAGAAGATCTCCGGGACCGCCGAGCGTCCGCGCCTGGTGGTCACCCGTTCCACGAAGCACATCACGGTCCAGGTCGTTGACGACCTGGTCGGGAAGACGCTGGCGTACGCCTCCACCATGGAGGCGGACCTGCGCGGCTTCGAGGGCGACAAGACGGCGAAGGCCAAGAAGGTCGGCGAGCTCGTCGCCGAGCGTGCCAAGTCGGCTGGTGTCGAGGGCGTTGTCTTCGACCGCGCCGGCAACAAGTACCACGGCCGCATCGCGGCACTGGCGGACGGCGCTCGCGCCGGCGGCCTGACCTTCTGATCGCGATAGATACGAAGTAGAGAGAAGAGGAAGAGTCTCATGAGCGGAGCCCAGCGCGGACAGCGTGGTGGCGGGCGCCAGGGGGGTCGTGACGATCGTCGCGGCGGCCAGGGTGCTGAGAAGACCGCCTACATCGAGCGCGTCGTCGCGATCAACCGTGTCGCCAAGGTCGTGAAGGGTGGTCGTCGCTTCAGCTTCACCGCCCTCGTGATCGTCGGTGACGGTGACGGTCTCGTCGGTGTCGGATACGGCAAGGCCAAGGAAGTCCCGGCTGCGATCGCCAAGGGTGTCGAGGAGGCGAAGAAGAACTTCTTCCGCGTCCCTCGCATCCAGGGCACGATCCCGCACCCGGTCCAGGGCGAGAAGGCCGCAGGCGTCGTCATGCTGCGTCCGGCCGCCCCTGGTACCGGTGTGATCGCCGGTGGCCCCGTGCGCGCCGTACTCGAGTGCGCCGGCATCCACGACATCCTGAGCAAGTCGCTCGGGTCGTCCAACCAGATCAACATCGTCCACGCGACGGTCGCGGCCCTGAAGATGCTGGAGCAGCCCGAGGCTGTTGCCGCTCGTCGTGGCCTGCCCGTCGAGCAGGTGGCCCCGGCTGCGCTCCTTCGGGCGCGGCTGGAGGTCCCGGCCGGGGTGTCCGAGGAGGTGTCGCACTGATGGCTCAGCTCAAGGTCCAGCAGAAGCGTGGCACCGTCGGCATCAAGGCCAACCAGCGCGAGACCCTGCGCACGCTCGGTCTCAAGCGGATCGGCGATGTTGTCGTGAAGGAAGACCGCCCGGAGATCCGCGGCATGGTCAACACCGTTCGTCACCTCGTGACGGTTGAGGAGGTCGAGTGACATGACGCTCAAGCTGCACCACTTGCGTCCGGCTCCCGGCGCCAAGACCGCGAAGACCCGTGTGGGTCGCGGTGAGGGCTCGAAGGGCAAGACCGCGGGCCGCGGTACCAAGGGCACCAAGGCTCGCTACCAGGTCCCGGTTGCCTTCGAGGGTGGCCAGATGCCGATCCACATGCGTCTGCCGAAGCTCAAGGGCTTCAAGAACCCCTTCAAGGTCGAGTTCCAGGTCGTCAACCTCGACCGGATCAGCGACCTCTTCCCCGAGGGTGGCGCCATCGGCGTCGACGACCTCGTGGCGAAGGGCGCCGTCCGCGACGGTCACCCGGTCAAGGTCCTCGGCCAGGGCGACCTGTCCGTGGCGGTCCAGGTGAGCGCCAACGCGTTCTCCGGCTCGGCCAAGGAGAAGATCGAGGCTGCCGGCGGCACCACGACCGTGGTGTGACGCGGGTTTGACCTGCTCCAGCATTCTGGGCGCGGTGGTCCTGCCGTACGGCAGGGCTGCCGCGCCCGATGCGCATTCTGGCCCCTCGAGGTCGCCTGTTAGGCTTCACCGGGTCCTTGCGAGTGAGTCGCAGGGGCCGCTTCACGCTTGGAGAAAGAGGATCTCGTGCTGAGCGCGTTCGCGAACGCTTTCCGGACCCCGGACCTGCGGCGCAAGCTGCTGTTCGTCCTGTTGATCATCGTGATCTTCCGACTCGGATCCCAGATCCCGACCCCGGGTGTCGACGTCGCCAACGTCCGCACCTGCGTGGACCTCGCCAAGGAAGGCGACAGCGCCGGGCTCTACAACCTGGTCAACCTCTTCTCCGGCGGAGCGCTGCTCCAGCTGACCATCTTCGCGCTCGGGATCATGCCGTACATCACGGCCAGCATCATCCTGCAGCTGCTCGTCGTGGTGATCCCGCGGCTCGAGGCCCTGAAGAAGGAAGGGCAGTCGGGTCAGACCAAGATCACCCAGTACACCCGCTACCTGACGCTCGGCCTCGCCGTGCTCCAGGCCACCGGCATCGTCGCGCTCGCGCGCTCCGGCAACCTGTTGGCGGGCTGCAACGAGAACCTGCTGCACGACGACGGGACCGCGACCTTCCTGGTCATGGTCGTCACCATGACCGCCGGCACGGCCGTGATCATGTGGCTCGGTGAGCTGATCACCGAGCACGGCATCGGCAACGGCATGTCGCTGATGATCTTCACCCAGGTCGTCGCCGGCTTCCCCGCCTCGCTGTGGGCCGTCCAGCAGTCGAAGGGCTACTGGGTCCTCGGCGTGGTGCTCGTCATCGGCATGGTGATCATCGCGGCGGTCATCTACGTCGAGCAGGCGCAGCGCCGGATCCCGGTGCAGTACGCCCGACGGATGGTCGGCCGCAAGATGTTCGGCGGCAGCTCGACGTACATCCCGCTGAAGGTCAACCAGGCCGGCGTCATCCCCGTCATCTTCGCGTCGTCGCTGCTCTACCTGCCGGCGATGATCGTCCAGTTCAACCAGAACTCCAGCAACTCGGTCCTGGACTGGATCAACGCGCACCTCGTGCGCGGCGACCACCCGCTCTACATGCTCCTGTTCTTCGCACTGATCGTCTTCTTCACGTACTTCTACGTCTCCATCACCTTCAACCCGCAAGAGGTGGCAGACAACATGAAGAAGTACGGCGGCTTCATCCCCGGGATCCGGGCGGGCAAGCCGACCGAGGAGTACCTCTCCTACGTCCTGTCCCGCATCACGCTGCCGGGTGCTCTCTACCTCGGCCTCGTCGCGCTGATCCCGCTGATTGCCTTCGCCGTGATCGGTGCCAGCCAGAGCTTCCCGTTCGGCGGCACCAGCATCCTGATCATGGTCGGCGTCGCGCTCGACACGGTGAAGCAGATCGAGAGCCAGCTCCAGCAGCGCAACTACGAAGGATTCCTCCGCTAATGCGCTTGATCATCATGGGTCCGCCCGGGGCAGGCAAGGGCACGCAGGCACGCTTCATCGCCGAGCACTTCAAGATCCCGGCGGTCTCGACCGGCGACATCTTCCGCGCCAACGTCTCCGAGGGGACGGAGCTCGGCCTCGAGGCCAAGCGCTACATGGACGCGGGCGAGTACGTCCCGGACGAGGTCACGAACCGCATGGTGCGCAACCGCATCGACGCGCCCGACGCGGTGTCCGGCTTCCTCCTCGACGGCTACCCGCGGACGCTCTCGCAGGTCGAGGAACTCGACGGGATGATCAAGTTCACCGGCCACCAGCTCGACGCCGTCGTCTGCCTGACGGTGGACCAGGACGAGATCGTCGCGCGGCTGCTGCAGCGGGCGCAGGTCGAGGGTCGGGCCGACGACACCGAGGACGTCATCCGCCGCCGCCAGGAGGTCTACCTCGAGCAGACCGAGCCATTGATCGAGGTCTACCGCTCCCGTGGGATCGTCCACGAGATCGACGGCCTCGGCGAGGTCACCGAGGTCACCGCCCGGATCTTCGACGCGCTCGACGTCATTCCTGAGAGCTGACCGGCGGCTGCCCTGATGGGACTGCTGGACCGCGGCGTCGAGATCAAGGCGCCGGAGCAGATCGACCTCATGCGCAAGGCCGGCCTGGTGGTCGGCCGGACGCTCGAGCTGCTCCGCGGGCACGTGCGCGCCGGCGTCTCGACCGGTGAGCTCGACGGCATCGCGGAGGACCACATCCGCACCTCGGGCGCGACCCCGTCGTTCCTCGGCTACCACGGCTTCCCGGCCTCCATCTGTGCGTCGGTCAACGACGAGGTGGTCCACGGCATCCCCGGCGACCGGGTGCTCGCCGACGGTGACGTCGTGTCGATCGACTGCGGCGCGATCGTCGACGGGTGGCACGGCGACGCAGCGATCACCGTGGCCGTCGGGGAGGTCCCCGCGGACCTGACCGCCCTGATGGACGTGACCGAGCAGTCGATGTGGCGCGGGATCGCCGCTGCGCACCTCGGCGGCCGGGTCACCGACATCTCGCACGCGGTGGAGCGCCACGTGCGCTCCCAGGGCTCCTTCGGCATCGTCGAGGACTACACCGGGCACGGCATCGGCTCCGCGATGCACCAGCCGCCGGACGTCCCCAACTACGGGAGGCCGGGCAAGGGTCCCCGCCTGGTCCCGGGTCTCGCCCTCGCCGTCGAGCCGATGATCACGCTCGGGACGAAGGAGACCGATCTCCTCGAGGACGAGTGGACCGTCATCACCACCGACGGCAGCCGGGCCGCCCACTTCGAGCACACCTTCACGATCACTCCCGAGGGCACCTGGGTGCTCACCGCGCTCGACGGGGGAGAGCAGCAGCTGTCCGCGCTCGGCGTGCGTTTCGGCGGACGCTGACACCTGTGACAGGATGAGCCACGCAGGGGGGAGTATTCCTTCGCTGCGGGTTCGTCAACACGAGTGAGAGCTCCGGGCCCGCGGGTCGCCTAGGCGGCGGAAGAGACCTCTGACGACTCGTCGTCCCCCCAACTGCAGGAGCTGTTCCCGTGGAGATCTCCACCCTCGAATGGGCCATCACCATCGGTGTCACCGTGGCCGTCCTGGCCTTCGACATCGTCGTCATCGCCCGCGACCCCCATGAGCCGACGATGCGCGAGTGCGCGATCGCCCTCAGTGTGTACGTCGGTGCCGCGATCGCCTTCGGCGCGTGGATCTGGCTGGCACACGGCCACGACCTCGGTGTCCAGTTCTACGCCGGCTGGCTGACGGAGTACTCGCTATCCATCGACAACCTCTTCGTGTTTATCATCTTGATGGCCGCCCTGAAGGTGCCGCGCGAGTACCAGCAGGAAGCGCTGATGGTCGGCATCGTCCTGGCCCTGGTCTTCCGCGCGATCTTCATCGCCCTCGGCTACCAGCTCATCGAGAACTTCAGCTGGGTCTTCTACGCGTTCGGCGCCTTCCTCGTCTACACCGCGGTGTCGCTCATCAGGAGCTACCGCAGCCACGAGGACGAGCACCCGGAGGAGAACCGGGTCGTGAAGTTCGCGCAGTCGCACCTCAACGTGGGCGAGGAGTTCCGCGGCCTCAAGCTCTGGTACCGCGTGAACGGCTCCCGCGTCGTGTCGCCGATGCTGATCGTGATCATCGCCCTGGGCACCACCGACCTGCTGTTCGCGCTGGACTCGATCCCGGCGATCTTCGGCATCACCCAGGAGCCCTACCTGGTCTTCACCGCCAACGTGTTCGCGCTGATGGGGCTGCGCCAGCTCTACTTCCTGCTCGGCGGACTGCTCAAGCGGCTGGTCTACCTGTCGCTGGGCCTCGCGTTCATCCTCGCCTTCATCGGCGTCAAGCTGGTGCTGCACGCCCTGCACGAGAACGAGCTGCGCTTCATCAACGGGGGCGAGCACGTAAACGTCCCGGACATCTCGGCGCTCGTCAGCCTCGGCGTCATCGTGGTGACCCTGGCCGTGACGGCCGGGCTGAGCCTCTTCGCGGCATCGAAGATGAGCGAGGCGGAGATCGAGGACAAGACGTCGAGCCTGCGGTCCCCGGAGGAATAGCCGTCGGCCCCGGGGCTGTTGAGACAGAGTGAGCGAACGCCGTACGACCCTGTCCGTGCTCGACCTCGTCCCGGTGCGCAACGACCAGGACACCCGGGACGCGCTGTCGTCGACCCTGGCGCTCGCCCGGGCCGCCGACGACCTGGGCTACGAGCGCTACTGGCTCGCGGAGCACCACAACATGCCGGCCGTCGCGGCGACCAACCCGCCGGTCCTGATCGGGCTGGTGGCGGGCGCGACGTCGCGGATCCGGGTGGGCTCGGGCGGCGTGATGCTGCCCAACCACGCGCCGCTCGTGGTCGCCGAGCAGTTCGCGCTGCTCGAGGCGGCGTTCCCGGGTCGGATCGACCTCGGGATCGGACGCGCGCCGGGCAGTGACCCGGTCACCAGCTACGCGCTGCGGCACGGCGCCGGCGGGGTCAGCGACGAGGCCGTCACGCACTTCCCCGAGTACGTCGACAACGTGCTCGCGATGATGGAGCCGGACGGTGTCGGGCTGTCGGTCCAGGGACGCACCTACCCGCTCAAGGCGACGCCGGGTGCCCGGTCGGTGCCGATGATCTGGCTGCTCGGGTCCTCCGACTACTCGGCCCGGCTGGCCGCGGAGAAGGGCATGCCCTACGTCTTCGCGCACCACTTCTCGGGCAGCGGCACCGCCGAGGCCATCGAGCTCTACCGCTCGAGCTTCCGTCCCTCGCCGGAGCTGGCAGCACCCCGTACCTTCCTGACCGTCAACGCCTCCGTCGCCGACACCGACGAGGAGGCGCGCCGGTTGGCGCTGCCCCAGCTCCAGGCGATGCTGACGCTGCGGACCGGCGGCGACCTCAAGCCGCAGCGCCTGGTGGAGGAGGCCGAGAAGGTCGAGCTCCCGCCGGCGCACCTCGACCTGATGGATGCGATGTCGCAGCGCTGGGTGATCGGCTCGGCCGAGACCGCGCGGGCGCGGATCGCCGAGCTGGCCGCGACGTACGACGTCGACGAGGTGATGGTGCACCCGGTGGGCGGCGCCTACACCGGCACCGATCCCGACCGCAGCCCCGCCCGCGAGGAGACGCTGCGCCTCCTCGCGGACTGAGCCGGTTCAGGCGGGCGGCGCCAGCTCGGTGCGGAGCACGTGGCCCTCGGCGTCGAGGAACTCGAGCGTGACGTCGTCGCTGTCGCGGAACCCGCGGAAACCCTTGTCGTGGTAGGCCCAGGGGTGGTCGTTGGTCCCTGGGAGCACTGCCGCGTAGAAGTCGGTGGCCGGGTCCACCGGGACGGTCAGCTCCACGGGCTCCCCGGTCCCGGCGAACGTCCCGGAGATCCGCACCCGGGCGGCGTCGTCGGCGTCCCCGACGATGACCGGGTAGAAGGTGGTCCCGGACGTGTTCTCCGCCCACGCGATCACCTGCTGGTCGAACTCGGCGCCGTCACTGCAGAGGCCGCCGCCGGTCCCCGTGATCTGCGAGCCGTCCCAGCGGTCGGTGTAGACCAGACACTCCATCGCGTCGGAGCCGCCGTGCCAGGCCGCGAACCGGCTCCCGTCCGGGAGCCGGAGGTCGACGACCTGGGTGGGATGCGGGCGGTCCGCCGGAACGACCCCGGCGTCGTCGCCGAACTGGTCGGTGACCTGCGTGACCAGCTCGGGGACCCCGCCGGTCGCGTAGGCGACTCCGCCGACCCCGACCGTGGCCAGCGCGGCGGCCGCGGCGACGGCGCGCAGCGGCCGGCGTGCGGGCCGGCGTCGAGCCGTCGCCCTGGTCAGCAGGTCGGCGCGGACCTGCTCGGTGTGCGGCCGCCAGCGCTCGGCATCGGGCCTGGTCTCGCGCAGGAGCTCGTCGACGTTCATGCGGGGTTCCTCTCGGGCGTACGGGTCTCGGACAGGTGGGCGGTGAGGCGGGCCCGAGCCCGCATCAGGCGGGCACGGAACGCGCGGGTGCTGCAGCCCGCCACGGCGGCGGCCGCGGCGTGGTCGAGTCCGTCCCAGGCGGTGAGGAGCAGCGCCTCGCGCTCGCGCTCGGACAGGGAGTCCAGGGCGTCGAGCACCTCGCGCCGCCGTACGGCGACGTCCTCGGCCGCCGGTTCGTCGGGACGGGTGGTCTCGGCGGCCAGCCCGGCGAGCTCGAGGTGCTTGCGGTCGGCACGACGCCGACCGTTGACCACGTTGCGAGCGGTCACGATCAACCAGCCGATGGCCGGCTCGGGTACGACGTCGATCCGGCGCCACGCGACGGCAAAGGTCTCGGCGATGACGTCGTCGGCGTCCACCGGGCCGCAGTGCCGCACGGCGTACGCGTAGACTCGCGGAGCGCACTCGTCGTAGATGGCCGCCAGCCGGTCTCGTGCCTCGGTGTCCCTCACGTCAGGTAGTGCCTCCGGGGGCCCGCAGTGCCACATCGTCGAGCTGATTCGTGTTTCGCAGCCGTTTCCGCGTAAACTGGCGTGTCGGCCCAACGTGGGTCTGCTTCGTGGTGCCTCGCGGCTGCCCGGGAGCCAGTGAAATCGCTCGAGGGGGCGGTTCGGTGGCGTGCCCGGGATGAGGTTCCTGGAGCGGCTGCACGAGGTCCACCACCGCTTCCGAGCGGTGGAGGTTCCCGGGCCAACCCGGTGTCGGCCCAGTCCGGCTCCGGTGCACCACGGTAGACAACCGATCGACAGATTGTGGAGGACATGCCGAAGAAAGAAGGCGTGATCGAGCTCGAGGGCACCATTACGGAAGCCCTGCCCAATGCCATGTTCCGCGTCGAGCTGAGCAATGGCCACAAGGTCCTCGCCCACATCAGCGGCAAGATGCGCCAGCACTACATCCGGATCCTCCCCGAGGACCGCGTGGTGGTGGAGCTCTCTCCGTACGACCTCACGCGAGGTCGGATCGTCTACCGCTACAAGTAACAACCAGCCACGAAAGGACCTCCCTCCGTGAAGGTCAAGCCCAGCGTCAAGCCGATCTGCGACAAGTGCAAGGTGATCCGTCGCCACGGCCGCGTCATGGTGATCTGCGAGAACCCGCGTCACAAGCAGCGGCAGGGCTGAGCACAGCTCAGCAGCACGACAACTGAAACAACCTCAACGTGATCGCTTAGGGCCCACCAGGACCCGAACCACCTCCGGAGCAGAAGGCCGGAGCCCGTCCGACGAGGGACGGGACGCGACACGACAGACACCTCTGTGGAACTGAGAAGGAAACCGCCACATGGCACGCCTCGTTGGTGTTGACCTCCCGCGCGACAAGCGCATCGAGATCGCACTTACCTACATCTACGGCATCGGCCGTACCCGCGCCCAGCAGCTCCTGGAGACCACCGGGGTCAGCCCCAACCTCCGCGTGCACGAGCTGGGAGACGAAGAGCTGGTCAAGCTCCGCGACGCGATCGAAGCCAACTTCAAGATCGAGGGTGACCTCCGTCGCGAGGTCCAGGCTGACATCCGTCGCAAGATCGAGATCGGCAGCTACCAGGGTCGCCGCCACCGCCAGGGCCTCCCGGTCCGCGGCCAGCGCACCAAGACCAACGCTCGTACCCGCAAGGGCCCGAAGCGCACGGTTGCCGGCAAGAAGAAGGCCAAGTGACCCCTTGCGTTCGCGCGAGTCACTGACCTCTCACACACAGACCAGCTACTTCAGGAGATAACTGCATGCCTCCCAAGAGCCGCACCGCGGCTGGCGCCAAGAAGGTGCGCCGCAAGGAGAAGAAGAACGTCGCCGTGGGCGAAGCCCACATCAAGAGCACGTTCAACAACACCATCGTCACGATCACCGACCCCACTGGGGCGGTCATCTCGTGGGCCTCGGCCGGCACCGTCGGCTTCAAGGGCTCGCGCAAGTCCACCCCGTTCGCTGCGCAGATGGCCGCTGAGGCTGCCGGACGCCGGGCGATGGAGCACGGCATGAAGAAGATCGACGTCTTCGTCAAGGGCCCGGGTTCGGGCCGCGAGACGGCGATCCGGTCCCTGGGTGCGATCGGCCTCGAGGTCGGCACCATCCAGGACGTCACGCCTACGCCCCACAACGGCTGCCGCCCGCCCAAGCGTCGCCGCGTCTGATTCAGCGACCGAGAACAGGAGACTTGTAGAAATGGCCCGTTACACCGGACCCATGACCCGGAAGTCGCGCCGCCTCGGCGTCGACCTCGTCGGTGGCGACTCCGCTTTCGAGCGTCGCCCGTACCCCCCCGGCCAGCACGGCCGTGCGCGCATCAAGGAGAGCGAGTACCGCTCTCAGCTGCAGGAGAAGCAGAAGGCTCGCTTCACCTACGGCGTGATGGAGAAGCAGTTCCACAACTACTACGTCGAGGCATCGCGCCGCGCGGGCAAGACCGGCGACAACCTGCTGCAGCTGCTCGAGTGCCGCCTCGACAACGTCGTCTACCGCGCGGGCTTCGCCCGCACGCGTCGGCACGCTCGCCAGCTGGTCAACCACGGCCACTTCCTGGTGAACGGCCGGAAGGTCGACATCCCGTCCTTCCAGGTCACCGCTCACGACGTCATCGACGTCCGTGAGAAGTCGCTGGAGATGACGCCGTTCATCGTGGCTCGCGAGACCCACGGCGAGCGCATCGTCCCGGCGTGGCTCGAGGCGATCCCGTCCCGGATGCGCGTCCTCGTGCACCAGGTCCCGGTCCGTGCGCAGATCGATCTGCCGGTCCAGGAGCAGCTCATCGTCGAGTACTACTCGAAGAAGTGACACCCGGGTTCCTGCCCCGCCTCACGGCGGGGCAGGGGCCAACCATCCTTCCGTCACCAGCACATTCGGACCTGTCAAATAGCGGGTAGGCCCGGAAAGGAAAGAACCAGTGCTTATCGCACAGCGCCCCACCCTGTCGGAAGAGTCCGTCGACGAGTTCCGCTCGCGGTTCGTGATCGAGCCGCTGGAGCCTGGCTTCGGCTACACCCTCGGCAACTCGCTGCGGCGTACGCTCCTGAGCTCCATCCCGGGTGCGTCGGTCACCAGCATCAAGGTCGACACCGTCCTCCACGAGTTCTCGACGATCGAGGGCGTCAAGGAAGACGTCACCGAGATCATCCTCAACCTCAAGGGCCTGGTCGTCTCCTCGGAGCACGACGAGCCCGTCACCATGTACCTGCGCAAGTCGGGTGCCGGTGACGTGACCGCCGCTGACATCGCGCCCCCGGCCGGTGTCGAGGTCCACAACCCCGACCTCAAGATCGCCACGCTGTCCGACAAGGGCAAGCTGGAGATGGAGCTGGTCGTGGAGCGTGGCCGTGGCTACGTGTCCGCCGTCCAGAACAAGGGCGCGGACAACGAGATCGGCCGGATGCCGGTCGACTCGATCTACAGCCCGGTCATGAAGGTCACCTACAAGGTCGAGGCGACTCGTGTCGAGCAGCGCACCGACTTCGACAAGCTCGTCATCGACGTCGAGACCAAGCCGTCGATCCGTCCCCGCGACGCGATCGCCTCGGCCGGCAAGACCCTGGTCGAGCTCTTCGGCTTGGCGCGTGAGCTGAACGTCGAGGCCGAGGGCATCGACATCGGCCCGTCGCCCGTCGACGAGCAGCTCGCCGCCGACCTCGCCCTCCCGGTCGAGGACCTGCAGCTGACCGTTCGTTCCTACAACTGCCTCAAGCGCGAGGGCATCCACACCGTGGGTGAGCTCATCAGCCGCTCGGAGCAGGACCTGCTCGACATCCGCAACTTCGGTGCGAAGTCGATCGACGAGGTCAAGGCCAAGCTGGTCGAGATGGGCCTGTCCCTCAAGGACAGCGCGCCCGGCTTCGACCCGCACGCCGCTCTCGCGGCGTACGGCGACGACGAGGACGACGCCTTCGTCGAGGACGAGCAGTACTGACCCAAACCGGCCAGCGATCGCTGGCCGTCTACCCCGGTACCTGACACGGCCGGAGAGAAAAGAGACAAGCAATGCCTAAGCCCACCAAGGGTCCCCGCCTCGGCGGTAGTGCCGCTCACCAGCGTCTGATCCTGTCGAACCTGTCGACGCAGCTCTTCGAGCACCGCCGGATCACGACGACCGAGGCTCGCGCCCGCGCGCTGCGCCCCGTCGCCGAGAAGCTGATCACCAAGGCGATCAAGGGCGACCTGCACAACCGTCGTGAGGTCCTCAAGACCATCCACGACAAGTCGGTCGTCCACGTGCTCTTCACCGAGATCGCGCCGGCCTTCGCCGGCCGTCCGGGTGGCTACACGCGGATCACGAAGATCGGTCCGCGCAAGGGCGACAACGCCCCCATGGCGGTCATCGAGCTGGTGACCGAGGCCTACACGCCGTCGGCGCCGAAGGCGAAGAAGGCCGCTCCGGCCGCTGCTGCCCCGGCTCCGGTCGAGGACGCTCCGGTCGAGGAGACCGCGTCCGAGGAGACCGCCGTCGAGGAGGCGCCGACCGAGATGGTCGACGAGGCCTCGCCGGAGGCGAGCGTCGTCGCCGAGGAGGAGCCCGTCGCCGACGAGGCTCCGGCCGAGGGCGAGGACAAGGCCTGACCCCAGGTCACAGCGACACCCGAAGGCCCGTCACCTCTCGAGGTGGCGGGCCTTCGTCGTTCTCTCGACCGGTCGGCCACCGAGGTCGGCGCGCTGGCCGGCGGCCCAGCCGTCGGCCATGCCGGAGCCGGACAGCGACCGGGGGCGGGCGGTGGTGACTCGGGGGTAGGCGGCGTGCATCGTCGACTCGACCTGGGCCGACCGGTCGGCGAGCACGAGGCCGGTGGAGCGACCGGCGGCCGCGAACCGGGGGGCAGCCTCGCTCTCGGCGCGGGCCTCGGCGGCGGAGAGGCGGCGGCCGACGGCCATCCGGAAGCCCGCCAGCCACGAGCGGCGGAAGGCGGCGGCGTGC
Organism: Nocardioides conyzicola; assembly: GCF_039543825.1. Taxonomy (NCBI): domain Bacteria; kingdom Bacillati; phylum Actinomycetota; class Actinomycetes; order Propionibacteriales; family Nocardioidaceae; genus Nocardioides; species Nocardioides conyzicola. Next base: position 2,600,823 of record NZ_BAABKM010000002.1, read on the forward strand.
TCGCCGCGGGGCACCGGCGTCCGGGCCAGCCCGGTGGCGCTCTGGAGCAGCAGGCTGGTGTAGAGCAGCTCGGTCCGCTCGAGGTCGGAGGCGTGCCCGAAGAGGTGCATCGAGCGCTCCTTGCCCGCCACCGTGTGCCGGGTCCGGGTGACGGCGCGGCAGCGCAGGAGCGTGGCGATCGTGGAGAGCAGGTCGGCCTTGTCGGCGGCGTACGGCGCGTCGAGGTCGAGGATGCGGTCGCCCACCAGGTCGGCCGCCGGGTCGGCCGCCGCGAGCAGCGCCTGGTCGATGCCGTAGTCGGCGATCAGCTGGGCGGCCTTGGCGGTGTAGGTCTCCGCCTCGTGGGTGGTCGCGGCGGGATCCTCGGCGAGCGCCAGCAGCTTGCGCACCTTGGCGAGGATGGGGTGGTCGTCGGTCGTGGTCATCCGGCCTCCGCGTCGTCGGGATCGTCGTGGTCACACCTTCGCAGTGGCCGGGGACAGCCGGTCCCGGTCGTCCACAGGGGCTGGGCTACCAGGACTGCTCGACCAGGCGGATCGCCTCCGACAGGGTGAGGTCGAGGCGGCGCGCGGTGGCGACGTACGCCGCCGCGGCGTCGCGCGCGTTGCCGCTCGCTCCGGAGACGAACGTCCCGCGACGCCCCTCGGTGCTGATCACGCCGTCGGTCTCGAGCGCCCGGTAGGCCTTGGCGACCGTGTTGGCCGCCAGCCCGAGCTCGGCGGCGAGCGCGCGGACGGTGGGCAGCCGGGTGCCGGCGGGCAGGTCGCCGGAGGCCGCTCGGTCGGCGATCTGGTGGCGCAGCTGCTCGAAGGGCGGGACGGCCGAGTCCGAGTCGAGCGGGTGGACCTGCATGTCCGCATGGTAGAGACATCCCATGCAACGCGACGTGCTGGTGGTGGGTGAGTCCCTGGTCGACATCGTGCACGCGGCCGACGGCTCGAGCAGGGAGTACGCCGGCGGCAGCGCGGCCAACGTCGCCGTCGCGCTCGCGCGGCTCGGGCGTCCGGTGCAGTTCGTGACGGCCTGGGCCGACGACGAGCGGGGCCAGGTCCTGGCCGACCACCTCGCGGGCGCGGGCGTGCGGCTCGCGACGGACCCACACGTGCTGGCTCGCACCGCGACGGCCGCTGCGACGCTCGGCGCCGACGGCGCGGCGTCGTACGAGTTCGACCTGGAATGGCGGATCGGACCCGTCGACGTGGACCCGCCGCCCCTGGTGGTGCACACCTGCTCGCTCGGTGCCGTCCTCGAGCCCGGTGCCGCCGACGTCGTCGCGCTGGTGTCCCGCCTGCGCGAGGTCGCGACGATCAGCTACGACATCAACGCCCGGCCGGCCATCACCGGCACCGGGCCGGGCGTCGTCGCACTGGTCGAGCGGATGGTCGCGGTCAGCGACCTGGTGAAGGCGTCGGACGAGGACCTGGCCGCGCTCTACCCGGGCGTCGGCATCGAGGAGGCCGCCCGTCGCCTGCTGAGCCTCGGGCCGGTGGCCGTGGTCGTGACCCGTGGTCCGGACGGTGCCACCTGGTTCGGCGCCGACACGACCGTCGACGTGGCGTCGCTGCCCGTCGAGGTCGCCGACACGATCGGCGCGGGGGACACCTTCGGAGCCGCCACCCTCGACGCTCTCTGGGACCGCGGCCGGCTCGGCTCCGGGCAGCGGGCCGCGCTGGCCAGCCTGCCCGCGAGCGAGGTCGCCGAGGTGCTGGCGCACGCGGCGGGCGCCGCGGCCGTGACGGTGTCACGCCCGGGCGCGGACCCGCCGTACCGCTCGGAGCTCTCAGGCGCGTCCTAGACCGGAGCGCCCTCGGGCGCCGGCGCGAGCCACGCGTGCACGAGGGGTACGACGGACGCACCCTCACCGCTCGCGGAGGCGACCCGCTTCATCGACCCCGCGCGGATGTCGCCGGCCGCGAAGATGCCGGGCACCGTGGTCGCGAGGTTCTCGGGCGGCAGACCGTCGGTCCAGCGCTCCTTGGGGACGTCGCGGCCCGTGAGCACGAAGCCGCGCTCGTCGCGGGACACCTCGGGTGGCAGCCAGTCGCAGCGCGGCTCGGCGCCGAGCAGCAGGAAGAGGCCGTACGCCGGGACCTGCTCGCGCTCGCCGGTCCGCACGTCCTCGAGTCCCAGCCACTCCAGGCGCCCGTCACCACCGCCGTCGACGACCGCCGTGCAGGTGCGCACGGAGATGCGGGAGTTGTACTCGATCTCGCCGATCAGGTACTGCGACATCGTCTCGGCGAGGTCGGGCCGGCGGACCAGGATCGTGACCGAGCGGGCGAACCGGGCCAGGTGCACGGCCGCCTGGCCGGCGGAGTTGCCGCCGCCGACGACGTACAAGTCCTGGCCGTCCATCTCGCGGGCGGCCGTCATCGCGGCGCCGTAGTAGACACCGGACCCCACGAGCTGCTCGACGGGCTCGACGCGCAGCTTGCGGTAGGCGACGCCGCTCGAGATGACGACCGACCGGGCGCGGACCTCCCCGCTCTCGGTGCACAGCACGTGCGGGTCGCCGTCGAAGCCGGGGCGCAGCTCGTCGACGACCTGGCCGGTGAAGAACTGGGCGCCGAAGCGCAGCGCCTGGTTGCGGGCCCGCTGGGCGAGCCGCATCCCGGAGATGCCGCGGGGGAAGCCGAGGTAGTTGCGGATCATCGAGCTGGTGCCGGCCTGGCCGCCGATCGCCTCGGCCTCGAGGATCACGGTCGAGAGGCCCTCCGACGCGGCGTAGACGGCGGCGGCGAGGCCGGCCGGTCCGCCGCCGACCACGGCGACGTCGACGACGTGCTCCAGGTCGATCTCGGTCGGGGCGCCGTAGACGTTGATGGCGACGTCTCGCACCGACGTGGCGTGGATGACCTCCCCGTTGGCGCGGCACACGAGCGGGTACGCCGGCTCGCGACCCCACTTCTCGAGGACGTAGCGTCCGGCGTCGGTGTCGGGCTCCCAGACGCGGCTCGGCATGCCCATCCGGTCGAGGAAGTCGCGGATCGCCATCGTCAGCCCGTCACGCGACGGCGAGATGATCTTGACGGCGACCACCTCGGGGTCGGGGACGGTCGATCCCCAGTCGGAGAGCAGGTCGGTGATGGCGTTGTGGAACTCCTCGTCGCGCGTGCCGCGCGGCATCAGGAGGAACGCGTCGTACTTGCCCTTGGCCATGCCGGCGCGCAGGCCGGGTGCGTCGGTGAGGAAGCGGTCCCAGTGGCAGGCGATCACGCGTCGCGCGGTGGGCACCTTCTCGCGGAGCTTGTGGAAGCAGTGCAGGACCTCCGCGTCCGGCAGCACGGACTCGCTCGCGAACAGCGCGACCGTGCCGCCCTCGGCGACGATGTCGTGGGTGGTCAGCAGCGCCTCGTGGCAGGAGCGGGCCACCCGAACGTCGTACTCCGCCTGGTAGCGCGCGAAGCCGGCGAGCATCTCGGTGGGGTGCTCCTCGGAGATGAGGACGATCGAGGGACTGGGCACGGGACAAGCGTAGGCATCGGCGCAATAGAGTTGCGCGGTGCGCATCCGGATCGACCTCGCCTACGACGGCACCGACTTCCGTGGCTGGGCGGTCCAGCCGGGCCTGCGAACCGTGCAGGGCGAGCTCCAGGTCGCGCTCGCGACCATCCTCCGCGTGGAGTCGGTCTCGGTCGTCTGTGCGGGTCGCACCGACGCGGGCGTGCACGCGCGCGGCCAGGTCGTGCACCTCGAGATCGAGGAGCCGCCCGACCTGGACCGGTTGGTACGCCGCCTCAACGGGCTGCTCGCGCCCGACGTCCGGGTGCGGCGGGTGAGCGTCGCGCCCGAGGGCTTCGACGCCCGCTTCAGCGCGCTGCGCCGTCACTACGCCTACCGCATCGCCGACAGCGCGGCGGCGCTCGACCCGCTGACGAGGGCCCAGGTGCTCGCCTGGCACCGGCGGCTCGACCTCGACGTCATGAACGAGGCATCGGCCCTGCTGGTCGGCCGCCACGACTTCGCGTCGTTCTGCAAGCAGCGTGAGGGCGCCACCACGATCCGCACCCTGGAGCAGCTGTCGTGGGTGCGCGACGAGAGCGGCCTCGTCGTCGGCACCGTCGTCGCGGACGCCTTCTGCCACAGCATGGTCCGCTCGCTCGTCGGCTGCCTGATCGCCGTCGGCGACGGCCGCAAGCCGGTCGCGTGGGCCGGCGAGGTCCTCCGGGCCGCGGAGCGCCACCAGGGGGTGACCGTGCTGCACGCGCACGGGCTCACGCTGGAGCGGGTCGACTACCCGGGCGACGACGAGATGGCGAAGCGGGCCGAGGAGACGCGGGCGAAGCGGGTGGCGGCGGATGCCTGACGAGGAGACCGAGCACTACTTCAGCGCGGACCCGGCGGCGCCGTACGCCCGTGAGACCTTCACCTGCGAGGTCTGGGGCCGCGAGCTGACCCTGGTCAGCGGCGCCGGCGTCTTCAGCCGCGGGCACCTCGACCACGCGACGGCGGTGCTCTTCCGGGAGACCGAGCCGCCGGTGCAGGGACGCTTCCTCGACCTGGGGTGCGGGTACGGCGTGATCGGGCTGGCGATCGCCGCCGCCGTACCCCTGGCGTCGGTCACCGCCGTCGAGGTCAACGAGCGCGCGATCGCCCTCGCCAACGAGAACGCCCGCGCGATGGGCGTCAACGGCCGCTTCATCGCGTGCCGCCCGGACCAGGTGCCCACCGGTGAGGTGTACGACGAGATCTGGTCGAACCCGCCGATCCGGATCGGCAAGGAGGCCCTGCACGAGCTGCTGCTGACCTGGCTGCCGCGGCTGGCCCCCGGCGGGCGCGCGGTGATGGTGGTCGGCAAGAACCTGGGCGCCGACTCGCTCCAGCGGTGGCTCGGCGAGCAGGGCTTCCCCACCGAGCGGCTCGCGAGCGCGAAGGGGTTCCGCGTCCTGGAGACGCGGCGCGCCGACTGAGGCTAGGTTGCCGCCATGAGCGCGGAGGCGATCGCGGCGCCGACCACGCGGCAGCGCCGACCGCGGCTGGGCGATCTCGCCCACTGCGGCATCGCCTGGGCACTGCTCATCTGCTGCGTGGCGCTGCTCGTCACCGGTCTCGTCGTCGGTGAGCGGACGTCGTCGTACGGCGATCTCCGGGCGGCGGTCGCCCGCGGTGACGTCGACTCGGTCGTCGTGACCGGAGGGATGGCCGAGAGCTACATCGGGCGCCAGGACGTGACGGTGCACTGGCGGGACGGTGTCTTCCGGTACCAGGCGCAGGTCGTCGAGCAGCACCCGCAGCGGCGCACGGAGACGCGGGCCGGCAGGCCCGTCGTCTACAGCGTCGAGGGCGACCTCGCGGAGCGGGACGCCGGTGTCGTGGTCGAGCGCAGGCCACACGACTTCCCCGAGTACAACGAGGTCTACGGGTGGCGACTTCCGGAGTGGACCTCCGCGGCCACCTTCGTCGTCGGCTTCACGGGTCTGCTGCTCCTGATCAGTGGGCCGCCGCCACGTCGGGCGACTCGGTGGGCGTGGTTCTGGCTGATGTGGACGGCACCGCCCGTGGGGTTCCTGGCCTTCGTGGTGCTCAGCGGTGTGCTGTCACCTCGGCCGCCGGCGCAGCGCGGACGTCGCCTGACCGGTGGCTGGGCGTTCCTGCTGGCGGGCGTGGTCGGTGTGGCATTCAGTGCCGTGCTCGCCGCGTTCGTCTAGGGCGCGATCGGCAGCGCCAGCAGGGCGGCGGCCGCAGCGTCGTCCGACGTACGCCGGTGCCACAGCAGGAGCAGCACCTCGGCCGCGGGCGCGCGCACCTCGACCACGGGCTCGGCCGCGCCGATCGTGATGGGCTCGGCGTCGACGTCGGTGGCGATGAGGCGCAGCGTGCCGGGCAGCGGGTCGGTGCGGCCGAGCCGGACCTGGCGCGGGTAGAACTCGGTCGCGACCTCGGCGACGCCGTCCCACGCGAGGGCCGGCTCGACGGTCCACTCGTCCACGCGGTCGCCGGCGGCGAGCAGGTCGCGCGTGTGCATCAGCGTCTCGTGGGTCTGCCGGCGCAGCCACCAGCCGGCCGTCCGCTCGGTGCCGAAGGTCCAGGCCGGCACGTCCGGGCCGACCGTGGTGAGGGTGTCGCGCAGGGCGGTTGCGTGGCCGGCGTACCAGCTCGGCAGGTCCGCGCCCGGCGCCGGCGACTCGGGCTGACCCTCGGGGTTGCCCTCGACCACCGCGTGCTGCGCCCACTGGTGGACGCCGCCGACGTGGTCGACCAGGTCGGTCACCGTCCAGCCCGGGCAGGACGGCACGACGGCGACCGGGTCGACCTCGCCGATGGTGCGGGTGAAGTCGTCGGTCGCCGTCGCGAGGAGCGCGTGCCAGTCGTGCGTCATGGTGCGATTGTCGCGGCTGCGTTCAGCCCGCGACATCGATATCCGGGATCACCAGGGCTGGAGGCCGGTCTCGTCGCGGAACGTGCCGCTCGGACCGCCGTCGGGCAGCGTCGCGAGCTCGAGGAAGACCGACGCTCCCTGCTCCGGCGTACGGAGGCCCTGGAAGTTGTTGAGGTCGGTCGCGACGTAACCGGGGCAGCCGGCGTTGATCAGCACGTTGCTGTCCGCGAGCTCCTTGGCGTACTGGATGGTGATCGCGTTGAGGTAGGTCTTGGTGGGGGAGTACGCCGCGGAGATCGGCCCGTACGCCTCGGCCTGGGCGGTCTGCAGCGCCAGCGAGCCGACCGTGCTCGACACGTTGACGATGCGCGGCGACGAGGCGCGGCGCAGCAGCGGCAGCATCGCGTTGGTGACCCGGATGACGCCGACGACGTTGGTGTCGACGACCTCGAGGACCTGCGCGGCGCTGACCTTCGTCGGCTCCTGCGGCATCCCACCGGTGATGGCGGCGTTGTCGACGAGCACGTCGAGCCCGCCCTCCGCCTCGAGCTGGGCGGCCGCGGCGGCGACGCTCGCGTCGTCGGTCACGTCGAGCGGGACGCCGAAGACATCGTGCCCGTCGGCCCGGAGCTTGGCCACCGCCTCCTCGCGCCGGCCCGCGTCCCGGGCGCCCACGCCGACCCGGAAGCCGAGCCGGGACAGGCCCGCGGCGATCTCGTAGCCGATGCCCTTGTTGGCGCCGGTGACCAGTGCTGTCTTCTTCTCGGTGCTGTTCTCAGTCATGCCTCGATCTTGGGCAGGCAGCACCGTGCCGATCCAAGACCGATCGGGTCGGCTCCGATACCGCAGCGGTATGAGCCCAGGTGAGCGACGTACTCTCGATGTCGTGGAGACCCGGGAGCTGCGCTACTTCGTCGCCGTCGCCGAGGAGGCGCACATCGGCCGGGCGGCCGAGCGCCTCGGGATGGCCCAGCCACCCCTGTCGCGCGCCATCGCCCAGCTCGAGCGGCGCCTGGGGGCCGACCTGTTCGTGCGCACGCCGCGGGGCGTGACGCTCACGGGGGCCGGCGAGACCCTGCTGCGGGAGGGTCGGGCGGCGCTGGCCGCGGTCGAGGCCGCCGAGCGCCGTACCCGCCGGGTCGCCGAGGCGGGCGGACGTGCCCCGGTGGTGCTCACCGCCAAGGCCGGTGCGTCGAGCGAGCTGATGGCCAAGCTGCTCGACGCCTACGCCGCCGAACCCGACGCCGTCGAGGTCGAGGTGCTGCTCAGCGCCCCCGGGCACCAGGCGCCGATGCTGCGCGACGGGCGCGCGGACGTCGCGATCCTGCACCGGCCGTTCGACGACCTGAGCGGCTTCGACGTCGACCCGCTGTCCGTCGAGGACCAGGTGCTGATCCTGCCCGCCGGACACCCGGAGAGCACCCGCACGTCGATGACGGTCGCGGAGGCGACCTCCATCCCCGACCTCCCGCTCCCGCGGTGGCCCCACCTGGACGGCACCTACCCCGACGGGCCCGGACCGGAGCTGCGCGACCTGACCCAGGTGCTGCAGCTCGTGCGCCTGGGCCGCACCGCGGTCGTGATGCCCGAGTCGGTGCGCGCCAACCTGCGCGACGGGCTGGCCGTCGTCCCCCTCTCCGACGCTCCCCAGGTCACCACCGTCATCGCCTGGCCGCCGCACAGCACCTCGCCCGGAGTGGCGGGCCTGGTTCGCACTGCTGCGCGGTTGTGACTGTCAGTCGGTTGCGGGTTGTTCGGATTGGTCGCCGATAGGCAGCGCCATGTGCGCTGGCTGCGGGCCCGCTCGGGTCGGTCGCCGACAGGCAGCTACGCCGGGCAAGGCGGGCTCGGGTCGGCGTCGCCGCCCGGCTTTCTGGTGGTCGTTTCGGCGGTGGCTGAGGTGAGAGCGCCGCCAGGCCCGAGCCTCGAAAGCACTGCACCAACACCTGCGAAATTGGTCGAGAAGTATTTCCTGAGAATGTCCACATCCCGGTCAAAACAACGGTTCTGAGCACCTCAATGTCGGTGGCCAGTGCTTGGCTGGACCCATGAGCGAAGGCCAGAACACCACCGGGTCCGGGGAGTCGTACGACTCGCCGGACCAGGTGCTGGCCGCGCTGCACGACCGCCACCTGGTGGTGAACCAAGCAGAGATCGACAAGCTGAAGCTGGCCGTTGCGTGGGCGGTCATGAACCCCACCGACACGATCGACGACGCCGCCACCGTGGACGGCACCCAGGGGGAGCTCGCCGTGGCCGGTGAGGGTGCACCGTTGGTGGCGGAGTTCTGCGTCGGTGACCTCGCCCTCGCGTTGGGGATGTCGACCGACGCCGGCCGGACCTACCTGGGGGATGCGGTCGAGATCCGCTACCGGCTCCCGAAGATCTGGGCCGCCGTCACCGCGGGTCGGGTACAGGTGTGGAAGGCGAGGAAGATCGCCCAGGCCACCAAGCCCTTGTGCCGGGACGGTGCGCGTCACGTGGACGCTCATCTCGCGCACGACGTCGGGCGGTGCTCGTTCGCGCAGATCGACCGGGCCGTCGAGGACGCGATCCGCCGGTTCGACCCCGCCCTTGCGGAGAAGCGGCGCCGGGAGGCCGCGGACGAACGCTGCCTCGACGTCGACCTGGACCAGGTGTCGTTCAACGGGACCGTGCACGTCGACGGGGAGCTCGACCTGGCGGATGCGATCGACTTCAACGACGCGATCGCCGCGGGCGCGAAGGAGCTCGCCGACCTCGGCTCCACCGAGTCCCTCAACGTCCGCCGGTCCATGGCCGCCGGAGCCCTGGCCCGCCGGGAGCTCACCCTCGACCTAGGGACCGGCGAACAGTCCGACGAACCGCGGCCTCAGCGGAAGCGGGAGCTGGTGATCTACGTCCACCTCTCCGACAGCGCCGTCACGGGTGTCGCGGGTGTCGAGAACACCCGGTCCGCGGTGTCGGTGGACCAGGTGAAGGGCTGGTGCGCCGGCACGAGCACGAAGGTGATCGTCCGCCCGGTCATCGACCTCAACGAGCACCTGTCGACGGACGCCTACCGCCCCACCGACACCATGCGCGAGCAGGCGGTGCTGACCAACGCCACCTGCGTGTTCCCGCACTGCACCCGACCAGCAAGACCCGCCGACCTCGACCATCTCGAGAACTTCGACGGCACCAACACCGAGTCCCCCAACCTCGCGCCCCTCTGCCGGAGTCACCACCGCTACAAGACCCACGGCGGCTGGACCGTCGTACGCACCGGACCCACGACCTTCACCTGGACCACCCCGTACGGGTACACCTACGCCTGGGACACCAGCCACACCCGACATATCCGCTGACCACACCCCGCCGGCACCGCCGGCGGGGCCACAACCATGTCGCGCGCGCAGAGTCAGCCGTGCAGGACCTTGCGGAAGAGCGCCGTGGTCTCGTCGACGGCGGCTTGAGCGCCGGGGGAGTGGCGACCCATGTCGAAGAAGCCGTGGATCATGCCGTCGAAGGTGCGGACCTCGACGGGGACGCCGGCGGCCGACAGGGCGGCGGCGTATGCGAGGCCGTCGTCGCGGAGCGGGTCGAACTCGGCGACGACGAGGACGGCGGGGGCGAGGCCCTCGAGGTCGCCGTGCAGGGGTGCGAGGCGGGGGTCGGTGACGTCGACGTCGGGGAGGTGGCCGACGTACTGCTCGTCGAACCACATCATGGTGTCGAGGTCGAGGAAGTAGCCGGTGCCGTTCTCCTCGTGCGAGGGATAGCTGCCCCGGCGGTCGGTGACGGGGTAGATGAGGAGCTGGCCGGCGAGCTCGACGCCCTCGTCACGCATCGCCTGGGCGACGGCGGCGGAGAGGTTGCCGCCGGCGCTGTCGCCGGCGACGGCGAGGCGGGAGTCCCCGCCCAGTGAGGACAGGGTGGAGGAGGCCCAGCGGGTGGCGGCGATCGCGTCCTCGAGGCCGGCGGGCCACGGGTCCTCGGGCGCCAGGCGGTAGTCGACGGAGACGACCACGGCGGCGCAGTCGTTGGCGAGGGTGCGCGCGGTCAGGTCGTGGGTGTCGAGGTCGCCGAGCACGAACCCGCCACCGTGGAGGAGCACGATGGTCGGCAGCGGGCCGGGTACGGCGGGGCGGTAGACCCGCGCGGGGCGAGGTCCGTCCCCGCCCGGCACCGTGATGTCCTCCACGGCGTCGACCCCCGGCAGCGAGTCGGCAGGACGCGAGTCGACGGTCAGCGCCCGGAAGGCCGCCCGTGCGGTCTCGGGGGTGCCCTGCGACATGGGCGGCAGCCCGGCGGAGGCGATGAAGTCGAGCAGGCCCTGGATCTGGGGGTCCACCGGCATGGAGCTTCTCCTGTCAGACGAATGCGTTGATGCCGGTCTCGGCCCGGCCGATGAGCAGCTTCTGGATCTGGCTGGTGCCCTCGTAGAGCGTCATCACGCGAGCGTCGCGGAGGTACTTCTCGGCCGGGTACTCGTCGACGAACCCGGAGCCGCCATGCACCTGGATCGCGTTGTTGGCGGCGCGTACGGCGGCCTCGGACGCGAACAGCTTGGCCTTCGACGCGGCGGTGCCGAACGGCTCGCCGCGGTCGATCAGGTCGGCGCAGCGCCACACGAGGAGCCGGGCGGCGTCGGCGTCGACCGACATGTCGGAGATCAGCTCCTGCACCAGCTGGAAGCCGGCCAGCGGTCGGCCGAACTGCTGGCGGGTCGTCGCGTACTCCACCGAGGTCTCCAGGCAGCCCTGCACGATCCCGACGCAGCCGGCGCCGACCGCGACCCGGCCCTTGTCGAGCGTCGTCATCGCGATCTTGAAGCCCTTGCCCTCCTCGCCGAGCAGCGCGGACGCGGGCACGCGCACGTCGGACAGGAACAGCTCGGCGGTGGCCTGACCACGCAGCCCGAGCTTGCCCTTGATCTCGCGCGCCTCGAAGCCGGGGGTGTCCGTGGGCACCAGGAACGCCGAGACGCCGCGCGGCCCGTCGTCGCTGGTGCGCGCGAAGATCAGCGCGACGTCGGCCCAGGTGCCGTTGGTGATGAAGAGCTTCTGCCCGTTGAGGACGTAGTCGCCGCCGTCCTTGCGGGCCCGCGACGTCAGGTTGCCGGCGTCCGAGCCGGTGTCGGGCTCGGTCAGCCCGAAGCACCCGAGCGCGGTGCCGCTGGAGATCCGCGGCAGCCACTCCTGCTTCTGCTCCTCGGTGCCGAAGCCCAGCACGGACTTGCCGAAGAGGCCGCTGGACACCGACACGATGCCGCGCAGCGCGGAGTCGGCTCGGCCGAGCTCCTCCATGCCGAGCACGTAGGTCAGGTAGTCACCGCCGAGGCCGCCGTACTCCTCCGGGATGGTCAACCCGAAGAACCCGATCTCGGCCATCTTGGGGATGATGTCGAGGTCGACGGACTCGTCGCGGTCCCACTGCGTGCGGTGCGGGATCGCCTCGCGGTCGAGGAAGTCGCGCGCGAGGTCGCGGAAGGCCTGCTGCTCCTCGTTGAGTGCCAGGTCCATGTCAGTCTCCCGAGGTCGGTGCGGGCAGGTCGACGAGGACGGCGAGCGCGGCGCGGTGCGCCTCCGCCGAGCCGAGCAGCAGCGCATCGGCCTTGGCCCTCTTGAGGTGCAGGTGGGCGGGGTGCTCCCAGGTCATGCCCAGCCCGCCGTGCAGCTGGATCGCCTCCTCGGCCGCGTGCACCGCGACCTCGCTGCAGAAGGCGGCGGCGACCGCGACGGCGATCGGTGCGTCGGCGTCGTCGGTCGCCAGCGTCGCCGCGGCGTACCGGGCGGCCGCGTCGGCCTGCTCGACCTCGGCGTACAGATCGGCGAGCCGGTGCTTGAGCGCCTGGAAGCCCCCGACGACCCGGCCGAACTGACGGCGCTCCTTGAGGTAGCCGATCGTCGTCTCCAGGGCCCACCGGGCCACCCCGACCTGCTCGGCGGCGAGCAGCCCGGCGCCGGTCAGGAGCGCCCGGTCGATCGCCGCGGTGGCGTCGGCCGAGACGAGGGTCCGCTCGGCCCCCTCGAGATCGACGTCGGCGAGCGGGCGCGTCATGTCGAGCGACGAGACCGGACGGAACGTCGCGCCGCGGACGGCGTACAGCGCGTCACCCTCGGGCAGCAGCAGCACGTCCGCGGGCAGGCCGACGGGCGCACCGACGAGCAGCGCCGCGGTCTGCTCGCCGGACGCGAGGGCCGGCAGGATCTCGGTGTCGCCGAGCGCGAGCAGGACCGTGGTGGCGACCACCGAGGACGTCAGGTACGGCGAGGGCGCGGCCGCCCGGCCGAGCTCCTCGAGCACGGCCGCCGCCTCGACGGCCGACGCCCCGGCGCCGCCGAGGGACTCCGGCACCAGCAGGCCCGGCAGGCCGAGCTCGACGAACGCCGACCACAGCGGCGCGGTGACCTCGTCGGCGCCGTCGTAGATCGCGTTCAGCCGGTCGGTGGGGGCGTGCTTGTCGAGCACCTTGCGCACCGAGGCGCGCAGGTCGGTCTCGACGTCGTCGGGCAGCAGGCTGACGTCGGCGGGGGAGGTCATCGTCATCGAGGCAGGTCCTTCCAGGGGATGTCCTTGTCGACCCGGTGCTCGGTCGGGAGCCCGAGGACGCGCTCGGCGACCACGTTGCGCAGCACCTCCGACGTCCCGCCCTCGATCGAGTTGCCCTTGGCGCGCAGGTAGCGGTAGCCCGCGTCCTTGCCGAAGAAGTCGACCCGGGTGGGCCGCTTCATCTCCCAGCTGTCGTAGCGGAGGCCGTCGTCGCCGAGCAGGTCGACCTCGAGGGCCGAGAGCTGCTGGTTGATCCGGGCGAAGGACAGCTTCATCGCGGAGCCCTCGGGGCCGGGTACGCCGGCGGCCATCTTCTGCCGGAGCCGGGTGGCGGTGATGCGGGCGACCTCGGTGTCGATCCAGCCGCGCAGCAGGCGCTCGTGGGTCTCCGGTGTGCGCAGCTCGGGCCGCTCGCGCCACGTCTTGGCGACGTTCATGACCATGCCGAACTCGCGCGGGAAGGCGCCGCCGCCGATCGCGACCCGTTCGTTGGAGAGCGTCGCGTTGGCGACCTTCCAGCCCTCGCCGACCTCGCCGAGGCGGTCGGAGTCGGGGATCCGGGCGTCGGTCAGGAAGACCTCGTTGAACTCGGCCTCGCCGGTGATCTGGCGCAGCGGCCGGACCTCGACGCCCGGGTCGTGCATGTCGAGGACGAAGTACGAGAGCCCGGCGTGCTTGGGCTGGTCGGGGTCGGTGCGCACGATCAGGATCGCCCGGTCGGCGATGTGGGCCGAGGAGGTCCACACCTTCTGGCCGTTGACGATCCAGGTGTCGCCGTCGAGCACGGCCCGGCTCGACAGGCCGGCGAGGTCGGAGCCGGCGCCGGGCTCCGAGAAGAGCTGGCACCACACCTCCTCGCCGCACCACAGCGGCCGCAGGTAGCGCCGCTTCTGGTCCTCGGTCCCGAAGGCGAGGATCGTCGGCGCCGCCATGCCGAGGCCGATGCCGATCTTGCGCGGGTCGTTGTCGGGAGCGCCGGCCTGGTAGAGGGCCCTCTCCACGACCGGCTGCATCCCGCGCGGCAGCCCCAGGCCGCCGAGGCCCTCGGGGAAGTGCACCCACGCGAGGCCCGCGTCGAAGCGGGCGTGCAGGAAGTCGAGCCGGTCGGTGGTCTCGGGCGGGTGCTCCTCGAGCAGCTGCCCGACGCGCTCCTTCAGCTGTGCCTCATCCATGCGTGCTCGGCTCCGTCGTGTGGCGGGCGATCTCGGTCTTCGCCAGGGAGTTCTTGTGCACCTCGTCCGGCCCGTCGGCGAAGCGCAGGGTGCGGATCCCGGCGTACGCCGAGGCGAGCGGGAAGTCCTGCGAGAGCCCGCCGGCGCCGTGCGTCTGGATCGCCTTGTCGAGGATCCACTGCACGGTCTGCGGGGTGGCGATCTTGATCGCCTGGATCTCGGAGTGCGCGCCGCGGTTGCCGACGGTGTCCATCAGCCACGCGGTCTTGAGCACCAGCAGGCGCAGCTGCTCGATGCGCACCCGGGACTCGGCGATCCACTCGCGGACCACGCCCTGGTTGGCGAGGGGCCGCCCGAAGGCGACGCGTGACGCCGCGCGCTGGCACATCATCTCGATCGCGGCCTCGGCGACGCCGATGGAGCGCATGCAGTGGTGGATGCGGCCGGGACCCAGGCGGGCCTGGGCGATCGCGAACCCGGCACCCTCCTCGCCGATCAGGTTGGTGACCGGCACCCGCACGTCGGTGAAGCGGAGCTCGGCGTGACCGCCGTGCTCGTGGTCGTCGTACCCGAAGACCTCCATGCCGCGGATGACCTCGAGGCCAGGGGTGTCGCGCGGCACCAGGATCTGGCTCTGCTGGCGGTGCCGGGACGCCGACGGGTCGGTCTTGCCCATCACGATCATGATCTCGGCGTGCGGGTTCATCGCGCCGGTGATCCACCACTTGCGGCCGTTGAGGACGTACTCGTCGCCGTCCCGCTCGATCCGGGTCTCGATGTTGGTGGCGTCGGACGACGCGACGTCCGGCTCGGTCATCGCGAACGACGACCGGATCTCCGCCGCCAGCAGGGGCCGGAGCCACCGCTCCTTCTGCTCAGGGGTGCCGAAGAGCGACAGCACCTCCATGTTGCCGGTGTCCGGCGCCGCGCAGTTCAGCACGGCGGGCGCGAGGTGGCCCGCGCGGCCGGTGATCTCGGCGAGCGGGGCGTACTGCAGGTTGCTCAGGCCCGGGCTGTCGGCGTGCTCCTTGGGCAGGAAGAGGTTCCAGAGCCCGAGCTCGCGGGCCTCGGCCTGGAGCTCCTTGAGCACGGGTACCTCCGACCAGGCCCAGCGGTCGTCGGACGCGGCGAGCTGCTCGTGGAAGAGCGGCTCGGACGGCACGATCCGGTCGGCCATGAAGGCCGACAGCTTCTCCTGCAGCTCGGTGGTCTTGTCGTCGTGGGCGAAGTCCATGTCAGTCCTCTGGTCAGTCGGTGCCGAGGGCGTCGAGCCCCGCGGCGATCAATGGGTCGAAGCCGGCGCCGATCTGGTCGAACCCCTCGCCGACGGTCTGGCCCTGCAGGTAGCGGAAGTTGATGCCCTCGAGGATCACCGCGAGCTTGAAGTAGGCGAGGCCGAGATGGAATCCCATATCGCCGAGGTCGCGGCCGCTCGCCGCGGCGTACCTCTCCAGCTGCGCGGTGGTGTCGGGGTAGCCGGGCGCGGTGCTCACGTCGGAGACCAGGCCGCTGCCCGGCATCGAGGCGAGCCGGTCGTAGACGAGCAGCAGCGCGATGTCGGTGCGGGTGTCGCCGAGTGTCGCCATCTCCCAGTCGACGACGGCCTTGATCCGGTCGTCGTCGCCGGTGAGCAGGTTGTCGAGGCGGTAGTCGCCG
This sequence comes from Nocardioides conyzicola, assembly GCF_039543825.1. Lineage (NCBI taxonomy): Bacteria > Bacillati > Actinomycetota > Actinomycetes > Propionibacteriales > Nocardioidaceae > Nocardioides > Nocardioides conyzicola. The sequence continues at coordinate 2,616,483 of NZ_BAABKM010000002.1, forward strand.
TGGACGATCCCGACCACCGACGGGTCGTCGGCGGGCACGCGGTCGGTGAGCCGGCGGTGCAGCTCCTCGGCGTCCGGGTGCTCACGGGTCTTCGAGCCCTCGAGCTGCTTGCCCCAGCGCCGCACCTGGCGCTCGAGGAAGCCGGCCGGGCGCCCGAACTCGCCGAGCCCGACCTCCGCCGGGTCCACCGCGTGCAGCGCGGCCAGCACGTCGACCATCCGACCCGCGATGGCGGCGGTGCGCTCGGGGCCGAGCGGCTCGAGCTGGGTGGCGTTGCGGTAGGCCGTGCCGAGGATCCGCTCCATCACGTAGAACGGCGCCCCGAGCACGTCGGGGTCGGAGCAGTGGGCGTACGTCGTGGGCACCGGCACGTCGGTCGCGACCAGGGCGCTCATCGCGGTGTACTCACGCCCCATGTCGTGGGCGGTGGCCTGCACGTGGCCGAGCGGCGGACGCCGGACGATCCACCACGAGGTGCCGTCGGTGACCTCGTAGGTGAGGTTGGACCGGCCGCCGGCGATGACCTGGCCGCTCAGCTCGCCGGCGATCTCGCCGGGCCGCTGCGCGTCGTACCAGCGCCGGAACGCCTCCAGGTCCAGGCCGGGGATGTCGGACGTCTGCATCACAGTGCTCCTGCCTCGTCGACCTTCTGCTGCAACCGCCGCATGCCGCCGAGCCAGCGGTCGGTGTCGGCGGCCCGGGCGGCGTAGTAGCCCGCGACCTCGGGGTGAGGGAGGACCAGGAAGCGGCCCTCCGCGATGGCGGTGACGGCCGCGTCGGCGACGGCCTCCGGCGGGAGCGCGGTGTCGCGAGACAGCAGTGCCTGCAAGGGTCCTGCGTCCTCGAGCATCTTGGTCTGCACGCCTTGCGGGCAGATCGCGTGGACGTCGACCCCGCGCGCGCCGTACGTCACGGAGAGCCACTCCGCGAAGCCGACGGCGGCGTGCTTGGTCACGGAGTACGGCGCGCTGCCGATCATCGTGAGCAGGCCCGCGGCGGAGGCGGTGACGACGAAGCGACCGCCCCGGCCGTCGTCGAGCCACCGCGGCACCAGCTCGCGGGCGGCGCGCACGTGGGCCATCACGTTGACGTCCATCACCCGCTCCCAGACGTCGTCCGGGGTCTGCAGGCTGTCCGGGCCGCCGGCGCCGTCGATGCCGGCATTGGCGAAGAAGACGTCGACCCGGCCGAGGGCCGCCGAGGCCTCGTCGATGACGGCGCGCACCCCGTCGGCGGAGGACACGTCGCCCGGCACCGCCGTACCGCCGATCTCCGCGGCGACCGCCTGGGCGTTGTCGGCGTCGAGGTCGTTGACGACGACGCGTGCGCCCTCGGCGGCCATCCGGGTCGCCAGAGCGCGGCCGATGCCGCGGCCCGCGCCGGTGACGACGACGCCCTTGTCCTGCAGGTGCTCGCTCATCAGACGCCGCCGGCCAGGGTGACGCCGCCGTCGAGCACGATCGTCTGCCCGGTGAGCCAGGCGGCGTCGTCCGAGAGCAGGAAGGCGACCGAGCCCGCGACGTCCTCGGGGACCCCGAGCCGCTTGAGCGGGTAGGCCTGGGAGACCTCCTCCTCGCGGCCCTCGAAGAGCAGGCTGGCGAACTGGGTCTTCACCACCGCCGGCGCGACCGCGTTGACCCGGATGGCCGGGCCGAGCTCGACGGCGAGCGACTCAGTGAGGCTGATCATCATCGCCTTGGAGGCGCCGTACATCGAGATGCCGGGAGCGGGCTTGACGCCGGAGACCGAGGAGATGTTGACGATGGCGCCGCCGTGCTCGCCCATCCAGGCGCGATGGACCTCCTGGGCCCAGGCGAGCGCGCCGAGGGCGTTGACCTCGACGATCTTGCGGGCCGCACCGAGGTCGATCTCGATCAGCGGCCCGGCGACCGGGTTGATCCCGGCGTTGTTGACGAGGAAGTCGAGGCTGCCGAAGGCCTCGATGGTGCGGCGTACGGCGTCGGCGCGGTGCTCCGGGTCGTCGGCCTTGCCCGCGACGGCGATCGCGTGGTCGGGGCCGCCGAGCGCGGCGACCGCCTCGTCCAGCGCCTCGGGCTTGCGGGCCGTGACGCACACGCGCGCGCCCTCGTCGACCAGGCGCTGGGCGATGCCCAGCCCGATGCCACGGCTGGCTCCGGTCACGATCGCGACCTTGCCGTCGAGTCCCTGCACGCGTCCTCCTCAGTTGCCGATGAACTAAGCGCTTGCTTACCATGCCTGTCGTGAGCGAGTCCAGCCCGTCTCCTGATGCCCGGACCCGGCTGGCGCGCGCCGCGGTGGAGGCGTTCGCGACCCGGGGCTTCCACGGGACCACGACGCGCGACATCTCGACGGCGGCCGGGATGAGCCCCGCCGCGCTCTACGTGCACCACCGCTCCAAGGAGGAGCTGCTCTTCGAGCTCTCCCGGGTCGGCCACCTGCGGGTGCTCGAGATGGTGCGGGAGTCGGTGGCCGGCTCCGACGACCCGGTGGAGCAGCTCGGCATCCTGGTCGAGGACTTCGTCCGTGACCACGCGGTCGTCCACACCGGCGCGCGGGTGATCAACTACGAGCTCGCCGCGCTCAGCGAGGAGCACCTCGCCGAGATCGTGGCCATCCGGCACGAGATCGACCTGGTCGTCCGGGACGTCATCGACCGCGGCGTCGCGGCCGGCGTCTTCCACACCCCCGACGCGCACATGACCGCGCTCGCGGTGCTCTCGCTCGGGATCGACGTCGCCCGGTGGTTCCGCGACGAGGGCCGCTGGACGCCGGACCAGGTGGCGGTGCACTACAGGCTGCTCGCGCTGCGAATGGCAGGATCGGTCGCATGACGTACGAAGCCGCCGAGAACCGTTACGACCCGTCGACCGGGATGTCCTACCGCCACACCGGGCGCAGCGGACTCCAGCTGCCGGTGATCTCGCTGGGGCTGTGGCAGAACTTCGGCACCGACCGGCCCGAGGAGACCCAGCGCGCGATCCTGCGCCGGGCCTTCGACCGCGGCGTGACCCACTTCGACCTGGCCAACAACTACGGCCCGCCGTACGGCCGCGCGGAGGAGAACTTCGGGCGCTACCTCAAGGACGACTTCGCGCCCTACCGCGACGAGCTGGTGATCTCCAGCAAGGCCGGCTACGACATGTGGCCGGGTCCCTACGGCCAGGGCGGCGGCTCGCGGAAGTACGTGCTCGCCTCGCTCGACCAATCACTGGGCCGGATGGGCCTGGAGTACGTCGACATCTTCTACAGCCACCGCTTCGACCCGGACACGCCCGTCGAGGAGACGATGATGGCCCTGGACCACGCCGTGCGGCAGGGCAAGGCGCTGTACGCCGGGATCTCGTCCTACTCCGCGGCGAAGACCAACGAGGCGGCGTCGATCGCCCGCGACCTCGGCACGCCGCTGCTGATCCACCAGCCGTCGTACTCGATGCTCAACCGCTGGATCGAGGAGGACCTCCTCGACGAGCTCGAGCAGCAGGGGATGGGCTGCATCGTCTTCTCGCCGCTGGCGCAGGGGCTGCTGACCGACCGCTACCTCGACGGGGTGCCGGCCGACTCCCGCGCCGCGCGCGAGGGCTCCAGCCTCGGCGACGACCACCTCGCGGAGTCCAAGCTGCGACACGTGCGCCGGCTCAACGAGATCGCCCAGGGGCGCGGTCAGAAGCTGGCGCAGCTCGCCCTGCAGTGGGCGGTCCGCGACCCGCGGGTGACCTCCGCGGTCATCGGGGCGTCGAGCGTCGAGCAGCTCGACGCCAACCTCGACGCGCTCGCGTTCCCGGACCTGACGGACGAGGAGCTGCGCGCGATCGACGAGGACGCCGTCGAGGCCGGGATCAACCTGTGGGCGAGGTCGACCGAGGACTGACGGTCCGGACCCGGTCCCGGCTGCTCTCCCAGAGCTGGCAGCCGACCAGCACGATGACCGCGAGCAGCGCGCCCGCGAGCACGTCGACCACGTAGTGCTCGGCGTAGTAGACCAGCGTCGTGCACATCAGCAGCGGGTAGAGCACGAGCAGCCAGCGCCACGGGGTGCGCAGCCGCTGGATGCCGTAGATCGCGATCAGGAACGTGATGCCGGCGTGCAGCGAGGGCATCGCCGCGACCGGGTTGCCGACCCCTTGGAGCACGACGTCCATCCGGCCCAGCCCGATGTCGTGCCAGCCGCGGCCGGTGATCCGGGTGACGTCGGCGTGCAGCCAGCCCTCCTCGGAGGCCATCCACGGCGGCGCCATCGGGTAGGCGATGTAGACGACCAGGGCGCCGAAGTTGATGATCACGTAGCGCCGCATCCACTTGATCCACTCGGCGCGGTTGCGCACCCAGAGCACCGCGGCGATCGTCAGGCCGGTGACGAAGTGGGTCGCGTAGACGGTCGTGAAGAGCACGTCGTACCAGCGCGGCTCGCTCGACCGCAGGCACGGGTCGCCGCACAGCGCGTGCTGCAGGCGCTCGGTCGGGGTCTCGCCGAAGCCGATCCACTCGTCGAAGTGGATCGGCATGTAGACGTGCACCGGCAGGCCGAGCTCGTCGGTCAGCCCGCGGGTGAAGAAGTAGATGACCAGGCCGGCGACCGGGATCCACCAGTCCTTGAGGAAGTTCAGGTGGTAGCGCGGGTTGGCCTCGATGTTCCACGCGACCGTGCCGAGCCACAGCCAGAGGAAGACGCCGATGGTGTCGTTGGGGATGCCCAGCGTCTCCGACCACAGCAGCAGCAGGGCGGCGTACCCGAGCATCGCGAGCACGCGGACCTTGCGCCGGGTGCGCGGGTAGGGGAGCGGCCGGGCGGTGGTGGTGAGCTCGTGCTCGTCCTCCTCAGCTCCCCGGGTCATGCAGGGATTCTAGGGAGCGGCCGATCGGACCACGGACCCGCCACTCCCCGAGCGCTTCCGTCGCTAGTCGGCGCGGCTCCCCTCGACGACGCCCGGGAACGCCGCCTTCAGGCCGCGCAGCCCCTTGAGCGAGCGGTCGAAGCCGAACACGTGCCGCAGCTGCGCAACGACGGTCTGCCGGATCGCGGGCCAGGCCTTCGTCGGCGGGAGCGCCGGCGGCTCGCAGCCGTCGGTGGCCAGCTGCTTGAGGCTGTCGGAGACGGGGACGTGCAGCATCTCGGCCACCTCGAGCAGTCCGCCCTCGGCGGACCCCACCTCGCACAGGTCGCTGAACGCGTGGTGACCACCGCCGACGAGGACCAGCCGCTTCGGTGACCTGAGGTTGTCGTACGCCGCGACGATCTTGTCGCTCGAGATGATCCCGTCGGACGTGCCGGCCATGAACAGACCGGGCTGGCGGGGCTGCTTGCCCTCGCGGGTCGCCGGGGCCAGTCCCACGAACGTGGTGACCCGGCGGTCCGCGGCCGCGAACTCCTGCACGGCACCTCCGCCCGCCGAGTGGCCGACCGCGCCGACCAGCAAGGTGTCGACGTGCCCCGCGAACCGGCCCTTCCGCACCCGGTCCTGGGCCCTCATCAGGGTGATCGTCTGCTGGAGGTCCTCGACGTCCGTGGTGGTGCCGGCCGGGCCGCCGAGGACCTTCGTCAGGTCGCGGCTGTGGTGGTCGGGCGCCGCGACGACGAAGCCCCACGAGGCGAGGTACGCCGTCAGGAACGACGACTGGTCGCGGTAGCCGGCGAACCCGTGGCTGAAGACGACCAGCGGGAAGCGGCCGGGCGCGACCGGAGCCCGCCGTACGCCGCCGCTCGGGTAGGTCACCGCCGCGCCCTTCGGCAGGGCGCTCTGGAAGAAGTCGGGCAGCCAGTCGATGAGGTTGTACTTCGCGATCCGCTTGCCCTTGGCGTCCGACTTCTTGGTCGGGTACCAGACCTCCACCGGTGCCTGGTTGGTCGGCAGGTTCAGGGTGACCTCGCCGACGGCGTACGGCCCGCGCTTGGCGAAGCTGGTCGGACCGAGGTCCGTCACCTTTGGGACGGTGTCCCCCTTGACCACCTTGACCGGCTTGACCGGCTTGGGGGTCGCGGCCGTCGCGGGCTGGGACAGGGCGGGGAGGAGAGCGGCGGCGAGGGTCAGACCCAGGAGGGGCAGGGCGAGACGGGCCGTGCGGCGTCGTGTGTCGTCGGTCACGCCCGCACCGTACCGGCGATCCCGATCGGCGCGTCGACATTCGTAGAAACAAACCGGGTGGCCCCGGCCAGCACCGATGGCGGACAATCCTGCGACGTGGGACACGTGGATGTGGCAGGGGTGCGCTACGAGCTGCCGGACGGCAGGGTGCTGCTCGACGACGTGTCCTTCCGGGTCGGCGAGGGGGCCAAGGTCGCTCTCGTGGGCGCGAACGGCGCCGGGAAGACGACCCTCCTGCGGATCATCACCGGCGACCTGGCGCCGCACGGCGGTGCGATCACCCGCTCGGGAGGCCTCGGGGTGATGCGGCAGGCCGTCGGCGCCGCTCTCGGCGACGACCCCACGGTCGGCGACCTCCTGCTCAGCGTCTCACCGCCGCGGGTCCGCGCGGCCGCCGCTGAGGTCGACCGCTACGAGCTGGCGCTGATGGAGACCGACGACGAGCAGACCCAGATGGCCTACGCCCACGCGCTCTCCGAGTTCGCGGACGCCGGCGGCTACGACATCGAGGTCACCTGGGACGTCTGCACGATGGCCGCGCTCGCGCTGCCCTACGACCGCGCTCGCTACCGGACCCTCAGCACGCTCTCCGGCGGTGAGCAGAAGCGCCTGGTGCTCGAGCTGCTGCTCCGCGGGCCCGACGAGGTGCTGCTGCTCGACGAGCCCGACAACTACCTCGACGTCCCCGGCAAGATCTGGCTCGAGGGCCGGATCCGCGAGTCGGACAAGACGATCCTGATGATCAGCCACGACCGCGAGCTGCTCGACAACACCGCGACCCGGGTGGTCACGGTCGAGCTCGGCGCGGCGGGCAACACGGTGTGGACCCACCCCGGCGGCTTCTCGTCGTACCACGAGGCGCGGCGCGACCGGTTCCTCCGCTTCGAGGAGCTCCGCAAGCGCTGGGACGAGGAGCACGCCAAGCTCAAGCAGCTGGTGCTGCACTACAAGATCAAGTCGGAGTACAACGACGGCATGGCGTCGCAGTACCGCGCCGCCCAGACCCGGCTGCGCAAGTTCGAGGAGGCCGGCCCGCCCACCGAGCAGCCGCGCGAGCAGCAGGTGACGATGCGCCTCACGGGCGGGCGCACCGGCAAGCGCGCCGTCGTCTGCGAGAACCTCGAGCTCACCGGCCTGATGAAGCCGTTCGACCTCGAGGTCTGGTACGGCGAGCGCGTGGCCGTCCTCGGGTCCAACGGCTCGGGCAAGTCGCACTTCCTCCGGCTGCTGGCGGCCGGCGGCAGCGACCCGGACGTCGAGCACCGCCCCGTCGGGGACGTCGCGATCAAGCCCGTGCCGCACACAGGCAAGGCCAAGCTAGGCGCGCGGGTCCGGCCGGGCTGGTTCGTGCAGACCCACGAGCACCCCGAGCTGATCGGTCGCACGCTGCTGGAGGTCCTGCACCGCGGGGACGGCTCGCCGCACGGCCGCTCCGGCATGGGCCGCGAGCAGGCGGCCCGCGTCCTCGACCGCTACGAGCTGGCGCACGCCGGCGAGCAGCGCTTCGAGTCGCTGAGCGGCGGTCAGCAGGCCCGCTTCCAGATCCTGCTGCTCGAGCTGTCCGGCGCCACCCTGCTGCTGCTCGACGAGCCGACCGACAACCTCGACGTGCAGTCCGCCGAGGCGCTGGAGGAGGGGCTCGCCGCCTTCGACGGCACCGTGCTCGCGGTCACCCACGACCGGTGGTTCGCCCGTGGCTTCGACCGGTTCCTGGTCTACGGCGCGGACGGCGAGGTCTACGAGTCCGACGGTCCGGTCTGGGACGAGGGCCGGGTCCAGCGGTCCCGATGACCGCGCTGGAGATCGACCCGCTCGACCCCTTCGACCCCGTCGCGTACGACGCGTTCTACGACGTCTATCTCGCGGCAGAGCGCGCTGCCGGTGACGTCGGGGCGCCCTGGATGCGCGAGGAGGTGCGCGTCGACCTCCAGGAGCCCGTGACCCGGCGGTGGATCGGTGCCTTCGTCGGCCGGGTCGGTGGCCGCGCCGTCGCGGTCGGACAGCTCTCGACGCCGCTTCTCGACAACCTGGGCAGCGCCTCCGTCGCCGTCCACGTCGCGCCGGACTCCCGACGGCGGGGCCACGGCTCGGCCCTCCTCGCACGTCTCGAGGCCGAGGCCGCGGTCCGGGGCCGGCACCTGCTCAACGCCGAGGCAGCGTGGGCCTACGACTCGGGTCCGAGCGGTGCCGGCGAGCCCGGTCCCGAGTTCGCGCGGGCGCACGGCTTCGCCCTCGGCCTCGGTGACGTGAAGCGGCGTCTCGAGCTGCCTGTCGCCGCCGGGCTGCTCGACCAGGTGGCGGCCGAGGTGGCGCCGCACCACGCGGCGTACGAGCTGAGGTCCTGGGTGGGACCGGTGCCGGACGAGCTGGTGACGGGGTGGGCGACGCTGGACGCGTCCCTGGTGACCGAGGCTCCGACGGGCGAGCTTCTACGCGAGCCCGAGGCCGTCGACCCGGCCGTGGTCCGGGAGGGCGAGGCGATGCTCGCCCGGCAGGGACGCACGAAGTTCAACTCCGTGGCGCTCGACGCCGACGGCGAGGTGGTCGCGTACTCCGACCTCGTCACCACCGTGCACGAGCCCGGACGCGCCTACCAGTGGGGCACGCTGGTCCGCAGTGATGCTCGCGGCCACCGGCTGGGGCTGGCGGTCAAGGTCGCCAACCTGCGGCAGCTCCAGGAGCGGCGTCCAGACATCCGCGAGCTGATCACCTACAACGCCGAGGTCAACGCCCACATGATCGGTGTGAACGAGCGGCTCGGGTTCATCCCGGTGGCCCGGCTCGGGGAGTTCCAGAAGCGGACGTGAAGGTGGGCTCCACCGGCTGACGGGAGACGGGCCCTCAGCCGGTGGAGCCCCGAAGCCCCTCCCCGGGTCTCGGGTCCAGGGAGGGGAGGTTCGGGTGGATCAGGACTTCGACGTGTCGGCGTCCGAGTCGAGCGTGAGCGTCGTGGTCTTCGAGTCGCCGTCGTGCAGGTAGGTGACGGTGACCTTGTCGCCCGGGCGGTAGGAGCGGATCGTCGCGACGAGCGAGTCGGCGTCGACGATCAGCTGGTCGTCGACCTTGGTGATCACGTCGCCCTTGGCCAGGCCGGCGTTGGCGGCGGTGGAGCCGTTGCTGACTTCCTGCACCTGAGCGCCCTGGGTGACCTCGGCCCCGTCCTTGCTGGCCACCGGGGAGACCGAGATGCCCAGGCGGGCGTGGGTCGGGGTCTCGCCCTTGCTCATCTGGTCCACGATCGGCATGACCTCGTCCATCGGGATCGCGAAGCCGAGGCCGATCGAGCCGGCCTCGCTCTCCGACGAGCTGGCCGTGCGGATCGACGAGTTGATGCCGACCACGTTGCCGTCCAGGTCGACGAGCGCGCCGCCGCTGTTGCCGGGGTTGATGGCGGCGTCGGTCTGGATCGCCGGGTACGTCGTGCTGTTGCCGTCGGAGTCGGAGCCGACGTCCACCGGGCGGTTGAGCGCACTCACGATGCCGCTCGTCACGGTGGACTCGAGCCCGAACGGCGAACCGATCGCCACCACGCTCTCGCCGACCTTGAGGTCGCCGGACTTGCCGATGGTCGCCGGGGTCAGGCCCGAGACGCCCTCGGCCTTGACCACGGCCGTGTCGGTCAGCGGGTCGGTGCCGACGATGGTCGCCTTGGCGGTGGAGCCGTCGTTGAACGCGACGCTCATCGTGCCGCCGTCGCCGGCGATGGCCGCGACGTGGTTGTTGGTGAGGATCTCGCCGTCCGAGCTCAGGATGATGCCGGACCCGGAGCCCGAGCCCTGCGAGCCGGAGACGTTGATCTTGACGACCGACGGCAGCACCTTCGCCGCGACCTGCTCCACCGAGCCCTCGGCCGCGGGGGAGTCGGGGGTGTCGACGACCTGCGAGGTCTGCCGGTCGCCGGGGCCGCCGGCGTTGTCGGAGCCGTTGTCGTCGTAGGCGTTCCAGGCGGCCGCGCCGCCGACACCGGCGGCGCCGCCGACGACGAGCGCGGTCGCGACGACCGCGGCGGCCAGGCCGGTACGCCGAGGGCGCTTCTGGACCGGGAGGGTCTCGGTCACGGGAGCGGCCGCGCCGTACGGCTGCGACGGGGGAGCGGCCGGGGGCGGACCCTGCGGTGCGGGGTACGAGAAGTACGGGTTCTGCGGGTTCTGCGGGCCCAGCGGTGTCGTCGGCTCCTGGCCCTGGTCGTCACTCATGCCCCCACTGTGTGGGTACAGCCTGTGATCAACCTGAGACGGCGCTGGACGGGCCAGAAGAATCGATCTCGGTCACCAGGGTCATCTTCTTGAGCAGCGCCGCCAGCGTCGCGCGTTCCTCGGGGTCGAGGGCGTGCACGACCTCGTCCTCGGCCCTGCCGCGCAGGCTCATCGCCCGCCGCCAGATCGCCGCCCCGGACCTGGTGATCTCGATGCTCACCCGGCGCCGGTCGTCGGCATCGGCGCTGCGCTGGACCCAGCCCGCCTTCTCCAGTGCGTCGAGGCGCCCGGTCATGCCGGCGTTGCTGATCCCGAGGTCCGCCGCCAGGGCCGAGGGGCTGGCCAGGCCGGGCGTGTCGCGGATCATCAGGTGGTGCAGGGTGTCGTACTCGAAGTCCTGGAGCCCGACCTCGACGAGCGCCTGCTGCGTGGTCTGCTTGAAGTAGTGCCGCAGCCGGCCGATCCGCACCACGATCGCCTCGACGTCGTCCTCGAACGCGACGTCGATCCAGTGGTCCCGCCAGCGCGCGACGTGCCGGTCGGTCCAGTCCTCGTGGTCGGTCACGTCGGAAATGCTACTCGGTTCGGTGGCGAATAGTTCGCTAGCGAAGTATTATCCCGGGCGTGAACGACCGCCTCTCCGCCTTCCGCTACCGGGACTTCCGGTACCTCGTCGCAGGCACGGCGTCCAGCTCGCTCGGCAACTCGGTCACCCCGATCGCGCTCGCCTTCGCCGTGCTGGACCTCGGCGGCTCGGCCACGGACCTCGGACTGGTCGTCGGCGCGTTCGCGCTGGCCGACGTGATCACGGTGCTCTTCGGCGGCGTGCTCGGCGACCGCCTGCCGCGCAAGCTGATGATGGAGGGCTCCGCCGCGGGCAGCGCGCTGACCCAGGCCTTCCTCGCGACGTCGCTGATCGTCGGCTTCGGCACCATCCCGATGCTCGGCATCGTCGGCGCGCTCAACGGCTGCCTGTCCGCGCTCAGCCAGCCGTCGTCGCGGGCGATGACCCGCGAGACGGTCCCGCCCGAGCACCTGCCCTCCGCGGTCGCGGGCCGATCGCTCCTCCAGACGGGTGCCGCGACCGTCGGGTACGCCGTCGGCGGCGTCCTGGTCGCTCTCGCCGGGTCGGGCTGGGCGATCGGGGTGGACGCACTGACCTTCGCCGTCGCGGCGTACTGCTACTCCCGCCTGCGGGTCCCGCACACGCGCCCGGAAGGGCCGCGGGCGTCGATGCTCGCCGACCTCGGCGACGGCGCGCGCGAGGTGCTCTCGCACCCGTGGCTGTGGTTGCTCATCGGGCAGGCGATGCTCTACCACCTCTTCTACGGCGGCGCGCAGACCGTGCTCGGCCCGATCGTGGTCGGCGACGAGCTCGGCCGCTCCGCCTGGGGTCTCGCGATGGCCGTCCTGATGTCCGGCTTCGTGGTCGGCGGCCTGGTCTGCCTGCGCTGGCGCCCGCGTCGCAGCCTGCTGATCGGGACGATGCTGCTCAGCCTGACCGCGCTCTTCCCGATCGCGATGGCGGTGTCCGACCAGCTCTGGATCGTCCTGCTCGGCGCGTTCCTGCACGGGTTCGGGCTCCAGGTCTTCGACGTCTTCTGGGACCTGTCCATCCAGCAGAACGTCGCCCCCGACAAGCTCGCGCGGGTCTACTCCTTCGACGCCGTCGGCTCGTTCGTCGCCCGCCCGCTCGGTCTGGCGCTCACCGGCCCGATCGCCGTGCTGGTCGGCTACCAGGAGTGGCTGCTCGTCGTCGGCTGCGTCATGGGCGTCTCGGCGCTGCTGGCGCTGACCTCCTCCGACGTACGCCGGCTCACCCGCGACGCGCCCACGGAGGCGGCCGGCGAGCCCGTCTCCGCCTGAGCGTCCGAAACTCAGGTTTCACGCAAGGTTGCCGCCCGGAGCCGCATTCGGATAGCGGCCCGGGGTCGTGGCTGCCATCGTGGTCCCCACGACCTAGCTGGGGGGTTAACGTCGTGGGGGGAACTGCTGCACGTCTGCGCGCTGTCAGCGCGCTGAGGGTGCCTGTCGTCATCGCTGTCGTCGCGTCCGCGGCGCTCGTGTCCACCGTCGCGCCGTTCGGCGGCCGCGCCGACGCGACGCCGACCTGCGCGACGGGCGTCGCCGCGTCCAACCCGTTTGGCATCGCCTCCGGGTGGACCGAGTTCATCGAGGGCAGTGGGCACCGCGGCTCGGAGTCCGAGGGCGCCATCGCGTGGGGCGGCAACCTCGACGCGAACGGGATGACCGTCGGCACCCGGCTCACGTCGGGCTCGTCGGACCCCACGCTCGTCGTGGCGGGCACGCACGGCGGCTTCAACCTCCAGAAGGGCAGCGCCTACCTCAGCCCCGCGAGCGGGGTGAACTTCAACGGGGGCGGCCACTACCTGGCGAGCAACCCCGTCGACTTCGCGACGGCCTTCGCCGGGCTGCGGGCGTTGTCGACCTCGTGGGGCGCGGCGGCCGCGACCGGCACCGTCAGTGCCGGGACCACCGGCGGCAACGCCGCCCTGGTGCTCACCGGCACGAGCGCGTCGCTCAACGTCTTCACCCTCTCGGCCGGCGACGCGGCCGCTCTCGCGAGCGGCAAGCACCTCGGCCTCAACGTGCCGAGCGGCGCCACCACGATCATCAACGTCCCGGGCGCGACGCCGACGATCGCCGGCCAGGCCTGGCTGGGCAGCGGGTCGAGCTGGAGCCAGGCGGCCGACGGCACCATCAAGGGCGCGTACGCCGGCCTGGTCTGGAACTTCCCCGACGCCACCGCGGTCACGGTCAGCTACGGCGCGGCCTTCCCGGGCACGATCCTGGCCCCGAACGCGGCCGTCACCATCGCCTCGGCCGGTCACACGATCGGCCAGGTCCTCGCGAAGTCCTTCTCGTCCAACTACGAGACGCACCTCAACAACTTCCCGAGCGAGGCGTGCGTGCCGTCGCCGCCGTCGGCACCCGGGACCTCCGACGTCACGGTGACGAAGTCGGCGTCGACCGCCAGCCCGCACGGCGGCGACACGGTCGTCTACACGCTCACCGCCACGAACGTCGGCAACGCCACCGCGACCGGCGTGAGCATCCGCGACCAGCTGCCCGGCGGGGTCACCTTCGTCTCCGCGAGCCCGCCGTGCACCCGGTCCGCCGGTGTCGTCACCTGCAACGTCGGCTCGCTCAACGCAGGAGCCTCGACCTCGGTGACCGTGACCGTGACGGCCAACCCGATCGCCGGCGCCGGTCCCGTCTCGCACCCGCAGGCCACCCACTGGCTCACGCCGTACAAGGCCGAGGCCCAGGTGGACCTGGAGCCCGGTCAGCAGAAGAGCGTCACCCTCGCCTGCACCGGGAGCGACATCCTCAGCGACGGCCAGTTCCGGGTCGACCACGTCGACCAGGGCACCGGCGCGATCACCGACGTCCGCGTCCTGAGCGCCCAGTCCACCGCGCTCGGCACCTGGAAGGGCGTCATCCGCAACGACGCCACCGGCCGCGCGCAGGCCAAGGCGTTCATCGTCTGCCTGCCCGCGAGGACCGAGTCCGCCGACCGGCAGACGGGGTACGCCGACAGCCACCAGCACGCCCTGTCCGCCGACGCGGCCCTGGTGACCACCACCCGGTCGTACGGCGTGGGCCGCTCGACCGCCAGCCTCACCTGCCCGACCGGGACGGTGGCCGTCGCGCCCGGGTTCGACCTGTCCTCGGCCGGTGCCACGCTGGTCGGCTCGGAGACGGGCGCGGCGCACCCGCGGGTCTGGACCTTCACGCTCGACGTCACCGCGCCGGTGACCGCCACGTTCACCGCGCGGTGCCTGCGCACCACGACGAGCGCGGTCTACGGCCACACGCACGAGCTGCTCCTCACCCACGTCGTGCAGACCGTCAGCGTCCCCGGCAACACTGCGAGCGAGGGCAACGAGTACCAGGTGATCTGCCCCGACGACGGCAAGGGCGTCGTGGCGACCTTCGAGCTGCCGTCCGGGGTCACGCCGTTCGGCAACGACCCGCGGCTCAAGGCCCGCGCGTTCCGGCTCTACAACCAGTCCGGCACCGCGAAGACCGCGACGCTCGACCTGGTCTGCCTCAAGGACCGCACCAGCACCGAGCAGATGGGCACCGACGACCCGGTGCCCGTCGTGAACACCGCGACCGTCACGTCGACCTCCGCGGACGCCAACGACTTCAACAACTCGGCGAGCGCCACCGTCACGGTGCAGCCCGGCGCCGCGACGGCCTCGATCGTCGGCGTGGTCCGGGTCGCGAGGTCCGGCGCCGCGATGACGGTGCTGTCGTCGATGCCGGGCACGGGCGTCGTGAAGCTCCGCGTCGCCGGCAAGGTGGTCGCCCGGGGCACCGTGAAGCTGCGGGCCGGGTCCTCGGCGACCGCCAAGGTCAAGCTGTCGAAGCAGGCCAGGCGCGGGCTCGCCCGCCTCGACCGGGTCCGGGTCGTGCTCGACCCGACACGCGGCAGGACCGTGGTGAAGGCCGTCCGGCTCGGCTGATCAGACCGGCAGACCGCGGGCACGCAGGTCGGCGCGCAGTGCGGTCGCGTCGGTGAAGACGATCCCGTCCATGCCGAGGGCGACCGCGGCGTCGACGTTGAGCTGCTTGTCGTCGACGAAGACCAGGCGCTCCAGCGGGAGGCCGCTCCGCTCGGCGGCGATCTCGTAGGCACGCGGATCGGGCTTGGCCGCCTTGACCTCGCCGGAGACCACGACGTCGTCGAGCATCCGCAGCACCTCGAAGCGCGGCGCCGCGTACGGGTAGTAGAGCTCGTCGGACCAGTTGGTCAGGCCGATGAGGGGTACGCCGTGGTCGTGCAGCTCGCGCACGATCTGCGTGGTGCCCGGCACCTCGCCGAGCGATGCCGGGAAGTGCTCGAGGTAGGCGTCCGCGTGGGCGGCCCAGTGCGGGTGCGTACGGCGTACCTCGGCGACCCCGTCGGCCCAGGGGCGACCACTGTCCTGCTCGTGGTTCCACGCCATGAAGTCGAAGTCCTCGGCCTCCAGGAAGCGCTGCGCCTCAACGGCACCGACCCCCGCCGCGATGGCGAGGGCCGGTTGCCAGTCGATGAGGACGTTGCCGAGGTCGAGGACCACGCCCGCGGGGGTCGTGCTCAGGCCCACCGCTCCGAGGCGGGCACGAAGTCGAGACCGCGGTCGCCGGTGTAGATCTGCTTCGGGCGCGCGATCTTCTGCTCCTTGTCCTGGACCAGCTCGGACCACTGGGCCAGCCAGCCCGGCGTACGACCGATCGCGAACAGGACGGTGAACATCTCCGGCGGGAACTGGAACGCCTCGTAGATCAGGCCCGAGTAGAAGTCCACGTTGGGGTAGAGCTTGCGCTTGATGAAGTACTCGTCCTCGAGCGCGATCTTCTCGAGCTCCTTGGCGATCTCGAGCAGCGGGTTGACCCCGGTGACCTCGAAGACGTCGTCGCAGGCCTTCTTGATGATGGTGGCGCGCGGGTCGAAGTTCTTGTAGACCCGGTGTCCGAAGCCCATCAGCTTCTCGTTGCCGTTCTTCACGCCCTCGATGAAGGCGGGGATGTTCTCCTTGGTGCCGATGCGCCGCAGCATCCGCAGCACCGCCTCGTTGGCGCCACCGTGCAGCGGCCCGTAGAGGGCGCCGACGCCGGCCGCGACCGCGGAGTACGGGTCGACCTGCGAGGAGCCGACCGAGCGGACCGCGTTGGTCGAGCAGTTCTGCTCGTGGTCGGCGTGCAGGATGAAGAGCACGTCGAGCGCCTTGACCAGGCGCGGGTCGGCCTCGAACTTCGACTCGCTCATCTTGAAGAGCATCGAGAGGAAGTTGGCCGTGTAGCTCAGGTCGTTGTCCGGGTAGACGTACGGCTTGCCCTGCGCGTGCCGGAAGGCCCAGGCGCCGAGCGTCGGCATCTTGGCGATCATCCGGACGATCTGGATGTGCCGGTTCTCGGCGTCGCTGATGTTGCGCGCGTCGGGATAGAACGTCGAGAGGGCTCCCACCGACGCCATCAGCATCCCCATGGGGTGCGCGTCGTAGCGGAAGCCCTGCATGAACGACTTCACGTTCTCGTGCACGAACGTGTGGTAGGTGATCTCGTGCACCCACTCCTCGTACTGCGCCTGCGTGGGCAGCTCGCCGTGGATGAGGAGGTAGGCGACCTCGAGGAAGTTGGACTTCTCCGCCAGCTGCTCGATCGGGTAGCCCCGGTACTCCAGGATCCCCTTCTCCCCGTCGATGTAGGTGACGGAGCTGCGGCAGGACGCGGTGTTGACGAAGCCCGGGTCGTAGACCGCCAGGCCCGGAGTGTCGTCGGCGGCCTTGATCTTGCCCAGATCGGCGGCCTTGATGGTGCCGTCGGCGATCGGGACCTCGTACTCCTGTCCGGTGCGGTTGTCACGGACGGTGAGAGAATCAGTCACCCTCTCAACTTAGTCGGCACCTGGGAGGCGTGCGAACCCGGTGTCCGATCCTGGGACGGGTGCTCGGCTCCGGGACGGCGCGGCACCCACGATTCGACACGGTCAGCGAGGCGCCCGTACTCTTGTCAGTCGCGCCTCCTGCCGCGTCCGGACCCCCCACGGAGTCCGGATGCAGACCCGGACGAGATCGAACCGGGCAGAGTTCGTCAGAGGGCGCCGCACCACCACCACCCGTGCGGCACAGAGTCACACGGGACCTACGAACGAAGGAAGTTCCTCCGTGCGCACGTACGCCCCGAAGGCCGGCGACATCACGCGAGAGTGGCTCGTCATCGACGCCACCGACGTGGTCCTCGGCCGCCTCGCTGCTCAGACCGCCAATCTCCTGCGCGGTAAGCACAAGGCGATCTTCGCTCCCAACGCTGACACCGGTGACTTCGTCATCATCATCAACGCTGAGAAGGTCGCCCTCTCCGGTGACAAGAAGGTCACCAAGATGGCCTACCGCCACTCCGGCTACCCGGGTGGTCTGTCTGCCACTCCGATCGGTGAGGTCCTCGAGAAGGACGCCCGCAAGGCCATTGAGAAGGCCGTGTGGGGCATGCTGCCGAAGAACAAGCTCGGCCGCCAGGTCCTCAAGAAGCTGAAGGTCTACTCGGGTCCCAACCACCCGCACCAGGCCCAGCAGGCAACTCCGTTCGAGATCAAGCAGATCTCCCAGTAATCGCCCCCATCTCGACCAGAGTTCTGTCGAGAAAGTCTGAGTGAGGAACATTCATCGTGGCTGACACCACCGAGGTCGAAGAGACCTACGAGGCCGACGAGCAGGGCATCGCCTACAGCTCCGAGAGCGCCCCGAACGCTGACACCCCTGCCCGTCCGGCGACCATCGCTCCTGCTGCGGCCACCGGCCGTCGCAAGGAGGCCGTCGCCCGCGTCCGCATCGTCCCCGGCACCGGCCAGTGGACGGTCAACGGCCGGACGCTGGACTCCTACTTCCCCAACAAGCTGCACCAGCAGGTCGTGAACGAGCCGTTCGCGAACCTCCAGCTGGAGGGCCGCTTCGACGTCATCGCCCGCATCCACGGCGGCGGCATCACCGGTCAGGCCGGTGCCCTGCGCCTCGGCGTGGCCCGGTGCCTGAACTCGATCGACGAGGAGACCAACCGTCCCTCGCTCAAGAAGGCCGGGCTGCTCACGCGTGACGCCCGCGTCATCGAGCGCAAGAAGGCTGGTCTCAAGAAGGCCCGTAAGGCTCCGCAGTACAGCAAGCGCTGATCCTGGAACGCGTGCCGGGCACCTCGCGGCGTTGTCGCCGCTCGACGACCCGCTTCGCTCGGAGGTCGCCTTCGCGGCTCCGCCTTGCGAGGCACTCCGGCACGCGTCCCAGAAGGCTGCCATCATGACGAGAATTTTTGGTACGGACGGGGTCCGGGGCCTGGCCAACGGTCATCTGACCGCAGAGCTGGCCCTGGACCTCTCCGTCGCCGCCGCCCGTGTCCTGGCCGACCGGGGTGAGTTCAACGCCTCCCTGACGTCCGGGCGCAGGCCACTCGCCGTCGTCGGCCGGGACACGCGCATCTCCGGCCAGTTCCTCGAGCACGCGGTCGTCGCCGGGCTGGCCTCGGCCGGCGTCGACGTCCTGCGGCTGCGGGTGCTGCCGACCCCGGCGGTCGCGTACATGACCCAGGCCCTCGGTGCCGACCTCGGCGTCGTCATCAGCGCCTCGCACAACCCGATGCCCGACAACGGCATCAAGTTCCTCGCGCGCGGCGGGCTCAAGCTCGACGACGCCGTGGAGCGGGAGATCGAGAAGCACCTGGACGAGCCCTGGGAGCGCCCGGTCGGCGGCGACGTCGGCCGCGTCACGCCGTACGCCACGCCCGTCCAGGAGTACGTCGACCACCTCGTCAGCACCCTCGCCCGGCCGCTCGCCGGGATCAAGGTCGTGCTCGACTGCGCCCACGGCGCGGCGTACGAAGCGGGGCCGCTGGCCCTGCGGGCCGCCGGCGCCGAGGTGATCGCGATCAACGCCGAGCCCGACGGCCTCAACATCAACGACGGCTGCGGCTCCACGCACCTCGGGCCGCTGCAGGCGGCCGTGCTCGAGCACGGTGCCGACGCCGGGTTCGCCCTCGACGGCGACGCCGACCGGTGCCTGGCCGTGGACGCGTCCGGTGAGATCGTCGACGGCGACCAGATCATGGCGATCCTCGCGGTCGGCATGTCGGAGTCGGGCCACCTGCCCAAGAACACCGTGGTCGCGACCGTGATGAGCAACCTCGGCTTCGTGCAGGCGATGCGCGGCGCCGGGATCGGCGTCCGCCAGACCAAGGTCGGCGACCGCTACGTCCTCGAGGCGATGCGGGTCGGCGGCTACGGCCTGGGCGGCGAGCAGTCCGGGCACGTGATCATGAGCGAGTACGCCACGACCGGCGACGGCACGCTCACCGCGCTGCACGTGCTCGAGCGGATGGCCGTCAGCGGGCAGTCCCTGCGGGCGCTGGCGTCGGTGATGACGCGGCTGCCGCAGGTGCTGGTCAACGTCCCCGACGTCGACAAGGCCCGCACCGACGAGGACCCGATCGTCGCGGCCGCGGTCGCCGAGGAGGAGGCCGCGCTCGGGGACACCGGCCGGATCCTGCTCCGCCCGTCGGGCACCGAGGACCTGGTCCGCGTGATGGTCGAGGCCACCACCGCGGACGAGGCGCGCGCGGTGGCCGAGCGGCTCGCCGACGTCGTCAAGCGGCAGCTCGCCCTGTAGCAACGCCGGTCAGTAGGGTCGGCGTCGTGACGGCACCGGCGCTGGCGGTCGGCGACGGCTCGGCCGACCTGCTCCCGCGGTGGGCGGCGCTCCTCGTGCTGCTCGGCTACGCCGGGGTCCTCGCCGTCGTGGGGAGGACGACGACGCTGCGCCGCGACATCGGGTAGAACGCTGCCCATGGCCCGGGCCAGGATCGCCGTCGCGCTGGCCGTGGTCGCCGTCCTCGCAGTGCTGGCGACCGCGGCGCTGGCGGTGACGACGTACGTCGGCGGCGACGACCCGGATGCGCTCGCGGTCACGGATCCCGGCACCGGCGCCCGGTTCGAGGTGCCGGGCAAGGACTGGGCGGTCCGGGGAGCGCGGAGCCGGATCTACTACGAGGACGACGCCGGCAAGCCGGTCGCCGTCGTGACCGGTCCCGCCGTCTACCGCGACGGCTCCTGCGCGGAGCAGCCCGGCGACTCCAACCGGGGGTTCGCGGGCTTCACGCAGGACGCGTTCGACGCGTGGCGCGCCGGGCTGGGTGGCGGCCCGGGGGAGGAGCGCCGCGACCCGGTCGAGCTGGCGGACGGCCGTGAGGGGACCGTGCGGTGGGTGCGACTGCCCGGCGGCAGCGGGCCGTGCGCCGCGGCCGGCATCGAGCTGGCGATGCTGAGCTCCGGCGGGGTGCGGGTGGTCGTGGTCGCCGACGCGGGCGAGGCGGGGACGCTCGCGCACGGGGAGATCGTGCGGATCCTGCGCAGCCTGAGGCCGCCGGCATGACCACGATCCGGACCGCGGTCCGCTTCGACGTACGCTGGCGGCATGAAGCTTCGCAACCTGCCCACGCGCGTCGCCACCGGCGCATTCGTCCTGCACGCCGGCCTCGGGAAGTGGAACGGCGGGCCCGAGCAGGCCGCCGGGGTCCACGGCATGGCCGCCGCGGCGATCCCGCCGCTCCAGGCGATCAAGCCCCCGACCTTCCTCAAGCTGCTCTCCGCGGGCGAGGTGGCGACCGGTGCGCTGCTGCTGACGCCGTTCGTCTCCAACCGCAAGGCCGGGCTCGCGCTGACCGCCTTCTCCGGCGGCCTGATGGCGCTCTACGCGCGGACGCCGTCGATGCGCGAGCCGGGCAGCATCTGGCCCAGCCAGGCCGGCATGGGCGTCGCGAAGGATGTGTGGATGCTGGGGATCGGGCTCGGCATGCTGCTCGACCCGGCGAACCGGACGCCGAAGTCGGCGCCTACAGCTTCCTGAGCCGCACGTAGCGGACCGAGTGGTCCCGGTCCTTGCGCAGCACGAGGGTGGCGCGGGACCGGGTGGGCAGGATGTTCTCGGCCAGGTTGGGGCCGTTGATGGTGTCCCAGATGCGGGTCGCCTCGGCGACCGCCTCGTCGGGGGAGAGCGCGCCGTACTTGGCGAAGTAGGAGCCGGGGTCGCGGAACGCCGTCTCCCGCAGCCGCAGGAAGCGCTCGACGTACCAGTCGCGGATCTTGTCGCGCCCGGCGTCGACGTACACGGAGAAGTCGAAGAAGTCGCTCAGTGTCAGGCCGCTGCGGCCGTCGTCGCGCACCCGGGCGGGCTGGAGGACGTTGAGGCCCTCGATGATGACGATGTCGGGCCGCTTGACGACCACCTTCTCCCCGGGCATCACGTCGTAGGTGAGGTGGGAGTAGACGGGCGCCTCGACCTCGTCCTTGCCGGACTTGATGTCGACGACGAAGCGCATCAGCGCGCGGCGGTCGTAGGACTCGGGGAAGCCCTTGCGCTGCAGCAGGCCGCGGCGCTCGAGCTCGGCGTTGGGGTAGAGGAAGCCGTCGGTCGTCACGAGCGCGACGTTGGGGTGCTCCGGCCAGTGGGCGAGCATCTGCTGGAGCACGCGGGCGGTCGTGGACTTGCCGACCGCCACGGAGCCCGCGAGGCCGATCACGAACGGCGTCCGGGTGGGCTGCACCTGGTGCAGGAACTCCTCCTGCTTGCGGTAGAGCCCGCCCGCAGCCTCGACGTACAGGCTGAGGAGGCGGGAGAGCGGGAGGTAGATCTGCTGCACCTCGTCGAGGTCCAGCTGGTCGCCGAGGCCGCGCAGCCGGCGGATCTCCTCCGCGGTGAGCGGGTTCTCCACCTCGTGGGCCAGCGCCGCCCAGGCGGAGCGGTCGAGCTCGATGTAGGGCGACGACTCCCGGGTGGGCTCGTCGGTCGCGCCGCCGTGCCCGTGGGAAGACATGCCGGAGATTGTTGCAGCCGACCTGGGCGGTCGGACGGCGGGTGCCCGGTCGATACAGTGACCCCCATGTGCGGCATCGTCGGGTACGTCGGGGAGAAGCAGGCCCAGGACGTCGTCATCGAAGGACTCCGGCGACTCGAGTACCGCGGCTACGACTCCGCCGGGATCGCGCTCGTCACCGACGGCGCCATCGCCTCGGACAAGCGGGCGGGCAAGCTCGCCAACCTGGAGAAGGCGATCGTCGACCACCCGCTGCCCGCGGCGACGATCGGCATCGGGCACACGCGGTGGGCGACGCACGGCGCGCCGACCGACGTCAACGCGCACCCGCACAGCGGCGACGTGCGACGCGTCGCGCTCGTGCACAACGGCATCATCGAGAACTTCGCCGAGCTGCGCGCCGAGCTCGAGGTCCACGACCACGTGCTGCTCTCCGAGACCGACACCGAGGTCGCGGCCCAGCTGCTCGAGCTCCTGGTCATCGGCGGGGCCGACCTGACCGCGGCGATGCTGCAGCTGGTCGCCCGGCTCGAAGGAGCGTTCACGCTCGTCGCCGTCGACTCGCAGGACCCCACGCGGGTGGTCGCCGCCCGCCGCAACTCGCCGCTGGTGGTGGGCCTGGGTGACGGGGAGAACTTCCTCGGGTCCGACGTCTCGGCGTTCATCGAGCACACCCGCGAGGCGCTCGAGCTGGGCCAGGACCAGGTGGTCACGATCACCCGCGAGGGCGTGTCGATCGTGGGCTTCGATGGGACGCCGGCCGAGGGTCGCCGCTACCACGTGGACTGGGACCTGTCGGCCGCCGAGAAGGACGGCCACGACTGGTTCATGCGCAAGGAGATCCACGAGCAGCCGCGCGCGGTGGCCGACTCGCTGCTGGGCCGCCGTACCCCGGAGGGGCACCTGCACCTCGACGAGATGCGGCTCTCCGACCAGGAGCTCCGCGACGTCGACAAGGTCATCATCATCGCGTGCGGCACGTCGTTCTACGCCGGCATGGTGGCGAAGTACGCCATCGAGCACTGGACCCGGGTGCCGGTGGAGGTCGAGCTGGCGTCGGAGTTCCGCTACCGCGACCCGATCCTCGACTACTCCACGCTGGTGGTCGCGATCAGCCAGTCCGGGGAGACCGCCGACACCCTGCAGGCGATCCGGCACGCGCGGACGCAGCGGTCGAAGGTGCTTGCGATCTGCAACACCAACGGCTCGACGATCCCGCGCGAGTCCGACGCGGTGATCTACACGCACGCCGGCCCCGAGATCGGGGTCGCGTCGACGAAGGGCTTCCTGACCCAGCTGGTCGCCTGCTACCTGCTCGCGCTCTACCTCGCGCAGGTCAAGGGCACGAGGTACGGCGACGAGATCGACCAGGTGATGGCGCAGCTCGAGGCCATCCCCGAGCAGGTGCAGCGGGTCCTGGACGACTCCCCGGCGATCTACGAGATGGCCGCCGACCACGTCGGCACCCGCTCGGTGCTCTTCCTCGGGCGGCACGCCGGCTACCCGGTGGCCCTGGAGGGCGCGCTCAAGCTCAAGGAGCTGGCCTACATCCACGCCGAGGGCTTCGCGGCGGGCGAGCTCAAGCACGGGCCGATCGCGCTGATCGAGGAGGGCCTGCCGGTGCTGTGCGTCGTGCCGCCGGCCGGACGGGACCAGTTGCGCGACAAGATGGTCAGTGGCATCCAGGAGGTGCGCGCCCGCGGTGCTCGGACGATCTGCCTGGTCGAGGACGGCGACGACGCGATCACGCCGTACGCCGACGTGATCATCCGGCTGCCGAAGGTGCCGGTGCTGCTGCAGCCGCTGGTGGCCGTCGTGCCTCTGCAGCTCTTCGCCTGCGAGCTCGCGACGCTGATGGGCCACGACGTCGACCAGCCGCGCAACCTGGCCAAGTCCGTCACGGTGGAGTGACCCCGTGATCATCGGGGTCGGCATCGACGTCGTCGACATCGAGCGCTTCGGGGAGTCGCTCACCCGCACCCCTGGGCTGTCCGCCCGGCTCTTCACCCCGGCCGAAGCCTCGCGTCCGTTGGCGTCGCTGGCCGCCCGGTTCGCCGCCAAGGAGGCCCTCGCCAAGGCGCTCGGCGCCCCCGTCGGCCTGCACTGGCACGACGCGGAGGTCGTCTCCGAGTCCTCCGGCCGCCCGGTGATGGAGCTGCGGGGGTCGGTGCTCGCGCGGGCCGACGAGCTCGGGGTCGCCTCCGTGCACGTCTCGCTCTCCCACGACGCCGGCATCGCCTCGGCCGTGGTGGTGCTGGAGTCCTGACCTGTGACGGGTCGTGCGCCTGACAACGGTCTGTGCGGCGTCCTGGGGCACACGACCCCGCTAGCGTGGGGAGCATGAGGCGCGCGCACACGGTCGAGCAGGTGCGGGCCGCTGAGGCCGAGCTGATGGCGCGGCTGCCCGACGGGGCGCTGATGCAGCGGGCGGCCGCCGGGTTGGCGTACGCGATCATCGACCTGCTCGGCACGGCGTACGGGCGCCACGTGCTGCTGCTCGTCGGGTCGGGCGACAACGGCGGCGACGCGCTGTACGCCGGCGCGCTGCTCGCCCGGCGCGGCACGCAGGTCGAGGCGTGGCTGCTCTCGGACCACGCGCACGAGGGCGGGATCGCCGCGCTGCGAGCCGCCGGTGGCCGGGTCGTGAGCCCCAGGGCGCGCCCTGGCGCCCGCTCGGACTCACGACCCGATGTGGTGGTGGACGGGATCGTCGGGATCGGGGGTCGCCCGGGTCTCCGGCCGGAGGCGCAGGAGGCGCTGGCGGCCGTGGCGGCCGTGGCGGGCATCCCGATCGTGGCGGTGGACACCCCCAGCGGCGTCGACGTCGACACCGGCGAGCTCGACGGGCCGCACGTGACGGCCGACCTGACCGTCACGTTCGGCACCCACAAGGTCGCGCACCTGGTCGACCCCGCCGCCGCGGCCTGCGGCGCGATCCACCTCGTCGACATCGGACTCGAGCTGCCCGACGCACCGGTCGAGGCGCTCCAGCCCGCCGACGTCGCCGCCCTGCTCCCGCGGCCGACGCCGGACGCGCAGAAGTACACCCGCGGCGTGGTCGGCGTCCGCGCCGGCAGCACGCAGTACCCCGGAGCCGCGCTGCTCAGCGTCGCCGGCGCGGCGAGCGGGCTGGTCGGCATGGTGCGGTACGTCGGGCCCGACGCCGTGGCCGACCGGGTCCGGCAGGCCCACCCCGAGGTCGTCGGGCCGGGCCGGGTCCAGGCCTGGGTGGTCGGGTCCGGCGGGGGTGAGCACGCGGGCGACGAGCTCGCCGCCGCGCTCTCCGACGACGTGCCGCTCATCATCGACGCCGACGCGCTCGCGCACGGCGAGGGCCCGCTCCCGGCGCACGCCGTGCTCACCCCGCACGCCGGCGAGCTGGCGGCGATGCTGGGTGCCGACCGCAGCGAGATCGAGGCCCGCCCGCTCGAGCACGCGCACCGCGCGGCCACGACGTACGGCGCGGTGGTGCTGCTCAAGGGCCGGCACACCCTGGTCGCCCACCCGGACGGGCGGGTTCGCGCGACGACGACCGGCACCCCCTGGCTGGCCACCGCCGGCGCCGGCGACGTCCTCGGCGGCCTCATCGGTGCCCTGCTCGCCGCCGGCCTCACGGCGTACGACGCCGCCTCGGTCGGATCGTGGCTCCACGGTGCCGCCGCCACCCTCGCCGGACGGGGCGGCCCGCTGGTGGCCAGCCAGGTCGCGGCGTCCATCCCGGAAGCCGTCCAGGGGCTCCCCAGGGCGTGATGGGACAATCGTTCTCATGAGCCCCCTGCCGGCAGCGCGCGCCGAGATCGTCGTCGATCTCGGAGCGATCCGGCACAACGTCCGCCGGCTGCGCGAGCTGACCGGGGTGGCGATGATGACGGTCGTCAAGGCGGACGGCTACGGGCACGGCATGGCGGAGACCGCCAGGGCTGCCCGGGAGGCCGGGGCCAACTGGATCGGCGTCGCCACGATCGACGAGGCGCTCGCCCTGCGCGAGGGCGGCGACACCGGCCGGGTGCTGTGCTGGCTGACCGTGCCGGGGGAGGACCACGCCCTCGCGATCGCCGCCGACATCGACGTGACCGCCTACTCCGTCGCCGAGCTCTACGAGATCGAGGCGGCGGTGGCGGTCGCCGGCCGCCCGGCGCGGGTCCAGCTCAAGGTCGACACCGGG
This sequence comes from Nocardioides conyzicola, assembly GCF_039543825.1. NCBI lineage: Bacteria > Bacillati > Actinomycetota > Actinomycetes > Propionibacteriales > Nocardioidaceae > Nocardioides > Nocardioides conyzicola. The sequence continues at coordinate 2,642,270 of NZ_BAABKM010000002.1, forward strand.
CTCTCACGAGGCGGCGCCCCGATGGACACCTGGCCCGACGTCGTCGCCGCCGCACTCGCAGGCGAGCAGGACGGCACCTGGCAGGTCACCGGCGTCTGGTCCCACCTCGCGGCCAGCGACGAGCCCGACCACCCGGCCAACGACGCCCAGGAGGCCCTCTTCCGAGAGGCGCTCGCGGTCGCCGAGGACGCCGGGCTCCGGCCCGAGGTGCGCCACCTCGCCAACTCGGCGGGCGCGATCCTGCGGCCCTCGGCCCGCTTCGACCTGGTGCGCGTCGGCCTGGCGTCCTACGGGCTCGACCCCGCCCCCGGCCACACCCCCGACCTCGGGCTGCGCCCCGCGATGACCGTGCGCGCCACGCTCGCGCAGACCAAGCCGCTGGCGGCCGGCGCGTCCGTGTCCTACGGCCACACCTGGACCGCTGAGACGGACACCACGGTTGGCCTCGTGCCGGTCGGGTACGCCGACGGCGTGCCCCGCCATGCCAGCAACGTCGCCCACGTGCTCGTCGACGGCAAGCAGCGCGCGATCCGGGGCCGGGTGTGCATGGACCAGTTCGTCGTCGACCTCGACGGCGACCTGCCGGGCGCCGGCCACGACGTCGTCCTCTTCGGCGACGGCAGCCACGGGGAGCCCACCGCGCAGGACTGGGCCGAGGCCAGCGGCACGATCTCCTACGAGATCGTCACGCGCGTCGGGGGCAGGATGACCCGGAGGTACGTCGACAGATGAGCATGCGTGGACGGATCCTCGGAGCCGCGACCGTCGGTGCCGTCGGCCTCGCGGCCGCCGGCGCAGGCGTCGGCGTCACCCGGCAGCGACGGCGCATCGCCGAGCGCGCACCGGGAGACGTGCCCGCCTTCGGCTCGCTGCACTCCGAGCCGATCACGGTCGTGGCCGACGACGGCACGCCGCTGCACGTCGAGGTCGACGAGCCCACGACCCCCGCGAAGAGCCGGCGGCGCAAGGCGAAGCCGCCGCTGACCGTGATCTTCGCGCACGGCTACGCGCTCGAGCTGGACTGCTGGCACTTCCAGCGGGAGCACTTCCGGACCGAGCTCGGGCACGGCCCGGTGCGCACCGTCTACTACGACCAGCGCTCGCACGGCCGCTCCGGCCGCTCGCCGATGGGGAACGCCACCATCGACCAGCTCGGACGCGACCTGCTGAGCGTGATCGACGCCGTCGCGCCCGAGGGCCCGGTCGTGGTCGTCGGCCACTCGATGGGCGGGATGACGGTCGTCGCCCTCGCCGAGCAGCACCCGGAGCTCTTCGGCGACCGCGTCGTCGGAGCGGCGCTGATCTCGACGACCGCTGGTGGCCTGGAGCCCAGCCGCATCCTCTTCCCGATGGTGCCGGCGTGGGGGAGCGCCGGTCCGGTGGGCCGTGCCATCTCGACGCTCGCCCGGACCCACAAGATCGTCGACGGCTTCCGCCGGGTCGGCAAGGATGTCGCCCTGGTCGCCACCGCCCAGCTCGCGTTCGGGGACGACGTGCCCGGCAGCTACGTCGAGTTCGTCGACCGGATGCTGTCCTCGACGCCGTTCGAGGTGGTCGCGGAGTTCTTCCCCGGCTTCTCCTCGCTGGACAAGTTCGACTCCATCGGGGTGCTGGCGAAGGTGCCGACCGCGGTCATCTGCGGCACCGACGACAAGCTCACCTCCATCGGGCACAGTCGCAAGCTCCAGGCCGGCATCGACGGCTCCACGCTCCTGGAGTGCCACGGCGCCGGGCACATGGTGATCCTCGAACGGCACTCCGAGGTCAACGGCGAGCTCGACCGGCTGCTGGCCGCGACCGGGGCCGAGGACGCACGGTGACGGTGGAGGTCACCCGCGTCGGCCCGGAGTCGGCGGGACAGGTGCTCGCGGTGGTCCGCGCCGCGTTCGCGGCCCGGCCGCCGCTCGACCCGCCCGCAGCGGCACTCGAGGAGACCGAGCAGAGCCTCGCCGCCAAGCTGGCCGACCACGGTGGGCTGCTCGCCTGCATCGACGGCCGGCCGGTCGGCGCCCTGGTGCTCGACCCGGTCGGCAGCACGACGTACCTGCGTCGCTTCGGCGTCGCGCCCGACGCCCAGGGGCACGGCGTGGCCGCCGCGCTGATCGAAGCCGCGGTCGAGGCGGCCGAGGGCTCCGCCGACCTGACCGTGGTGGCCCGCGAGGAGCTGCCGCAGACCGTGCGGTTCTGGGAGCGGCAGGGGTTCCGGGAGATCCGGCGGGACCCACCCAACGTCGAGCTGCGGCGGCCGCTGCGCACCCACGTCGTCCAGGCGCCCGACGCCGACGCGATGCGTGACCTCGGCCGGGCGCTCGCGGGTCACCTCGCGAAGGGCGACCTGATCGTGCTCAGCGGCGAGCTGGGTGCCGGCAAGACCACGTTCACCCAGGGACTCGGCGCAGGTCTCGGGGTCCGGGGCGACATCACGTCGCCGACGTTCGTGATCGCGCGGGTGCACCCCTCGCTGGTCGGCGGCCCCGACCTGGTGCACGTCGACGCCTACCGCCTCGGCGGCCTCGAGGAGCTCGACGACCTCGACCTCGACACCTCGCTCGACGACGCCGTGACGGTCGTCGAGTGGGGCGAGGGACTGGCCGAAGGGCTCTCCGAGTCCCGTCTCGAGGTCGCGATCCTGCGCGGCGACGCCCCGCACGACGGCCTGGACCCGCGCCGGGTCGAGCTCACCCCGATCGGACCGCGCTGGCACGCGCTGTCCTTCCGGGCACTGGGCTACAGCCCCGTGATGCCCTCTTCGCCGTAGGCCTCGGACTGCTCGTCGAACGTCTCGTGCTCCAGCAGGTGCAGGATCGGTACGCCGAGCTTGCGCCGCGCCTTCGACGTCCAGTCGAGGTGGAAGAACTCCGCGACGACGTGGGGGCGGGTCAGGATGATCGCCTCCCGGCCGTCCACCTCGGCGACCTTCGCGGCCAGCGCGTCGATCGGCGGATCGGTGACGACCTGACCCCGCGCGACCGCACCGCTCTTGGTGAGCGCGTCGAGGGTCTGCTTCAGCTCGGAGTCGGTCCGGTCCTCGCAGTCCTTGCGGACCGCGTCGAGGTCGACCTCGCTCATCGGGATCGTCGGTGACGCGAGCATGTCCCCGGCGGTCAGCGAGCCCATCGCGGACTCGATGCGCGCCGCTGCGTCCTCCAGCGGGAGCAGCACGTGGTAGACGACCCCTTGGTCGACGAGCCCCTCGTGCAGCGAGTGCACCTGGGCGGCGTCCTGCTCGCTGAGCGCCTGTTCGATCAGGAGGACGACGTCGTAGTCCTCACCTGCGTTCTCCGACATGTCTGCCTTCCTAGTGGACACCGAGAATCCTAGCCAGGTCGTAGCTGACGGGCTCGTCGAGCTGCTCGTAGCCGCACGACTCGGGGTCGCGGTCGGTGCGCCAGCGGCGGAACTGCGCGGTGTGCCGGAACCGTCGGCCCTCCATGTGGTCGTACGCCACCTCCAGCACCCGCTCGGGCCGCAGCGGCGTGAACGACAGGTCCTTGCCCTGGCTCCAGCGGCTCTGCGTGCCCGGGACGCGGTCCGGGTTGGCCGTCAGGAACTCGTTCCACCGCCCCCACGGGTGGTCGGCGATGTCGCAGACCAGTGGTTGGAGCTCCTCGATCAGCTCGGCGCGGCGCGCGGCCGTGAAGCTCGCGCTGACCCCGACGTGCTGCAGCTCGCCGTCCCGGTAGAGCCCGAGCAGGAGGCTGCCGAGGAGCGGCCTCTCGGGCGTGCTGGTCTTGTGCTCGCGATAGCCCGCCACCACGACGTCCGCGGTGCGCTCGTGCTTGATCTTGAGCATCGTGCGGGCGTTCTGCTGGTACGGCGCGGACAGCGGCTTGGCCACGACGCCGTCGAGCCCGGCGCCCTCGAACTGGTGGAACCAGTCCTCGGCCTCCGCCGGGTCGGTCGTCGTGCGGCTGAGGAAGCACGGCCCGGTGAGCCCGCCGAGCGCCTGCTCGAGCGCCGCGCGACGCTCGGAGAGCGGGCGGTCGGCGTACGACTCGTCGCCCAGCGCGAGCAGGTCGAAGGCGACGTACGACGCGGGCGTCTTCTCGGCCAGCATGTCGATGCGGGACTGTGCCGGGTGGATGCGCTCCTGGAGCACCTCGAACTCGAGCCGCTCGCCGACGGACACGAAGATCTCGCCGTCGAGCACGCAGCGGTCCGGCAGCTGCTCGCGCATCGCGGCGACGACCTCGGGGAAGTAGCGGGTCAGCGGCTTGGTGTTGCGGCTGGCCAGCTCGACCTCGTCGCCGTCCTTGAAGACGATGCACCGGAAGCCGTCCCACTTGGGCTCGAAGCTCAGGCCGTCGTACTTCGCCGGGTCGGGGATCCCCTTGACCGACTTCGCGAGCATCGGCTGGACGGGCGGCATGACGGGCAGGTCCACCTTGGCCACGCTAGCCCTTAGGGTGATCCAGTCCGTGGACATTCCCCGGTTGGTCTGCCGGTAGGGCCCGCCTGACTTTGAATCAGGACTAGCGACGCAGGTTCGACTCCTGCCCGGGGAGCATGAGTAGTGAGCTGACGGTCATCGTCCTGGCTGCGGGTGGCGGCACCCGCATGAAGTCGAAGACCATGAAGGTGCTGCACCCGATCGGGGGTCGCAGCATGATCGGCCACGTCCTGGCGGCCGCCGCAGCGCTCGAGCCGGACCGGATCGTGGCCGTGGTCGGCCACCAGCGCGAGCAGGTCTCCGCCCACATCCTCGGGCTGGTGCCGGACGCGGTGCTGGCGGTCCAGGAGTCCCAGGACGGCACCGGCCACGCGGTGCGGGTCGCGATGGACGCGGTCGGGACGACGACCGGCACGGTGATCGTCGCGACCGGGGACACCCCGCTGCTGCAGGGCGACAGCCTGCGGGCGTTCGCCGCCGAGCACGAGGCCGCGCAGCGCAGCGTGAGCATCCTCAGCGGCCTCGTCGACGACCCCTTCGGCCTCGGCCGGGTGCTGCGCAACGAGGAGGGCGACGTCGAGGCGATCGTCGAGGAGAAGGACGCGACGACCGACCAGCGCGAGATCCGCGAGATCAACTCGGGCATCCTGGCGTTCGACGCGGAGTTCCTGGTCGGGGCGCTGCCGCGGCTGAGCAACGACAACGCCAACGGCGAGTTCTACCTGACCGACACCATCTCGATCGCCCGCGAGGACGGCCTGACCGTCGGTGCCTACCCGATCGACGACGTGCTGCAGACCGAAGGCGTCAACGACCGGGTCCAGCTGGCGCGGCTCGGGGCCGAGCTCAACCGGCGCATCGTCACCCGCTGGATGCGGGACGGCGTCACGGTGATGGATCCCGCGACCACCTGGATCGACGCCGACGTGGTGCTCGCCGCCGACGTCACGATCCTCCCCGGCACGCAGCTGCTCGGTGCCACCGTCGTCGGCGAGGACGCCGTCGTCGGTCCGGACTGCACGCTCAAGGACTGCGAGATCGGGCCGCGCGCCCGCGTCGTACGCACCCAGGGCGAGCTGGCGGTGATCGGCGAGGACGCCACCGTCGGGCCCTTCTCCTACCTGCGCCCCGGCACGGTCCTCGGCGCCCGCGGCAAGATCGGCGGGTTCGTCGAGACCAAGAACGCCGTGATCGGCGACGGCGCCAAGGTCCCGCACCTGTCGTACGTCGGCGACGCGGAGATCGGCGAGGGCACCAACATCGGCGCCGGCACGATCTTCGCCAACTACGACGGCGTGCGGAAGCACCGCACCAAGGTCGGCAAGCACGCCCGGACCGCCTCCAACAACACCTTCGTCGCCCCGATCGAGATCGGGGACGGGGCCGCGACCGGAGCCGGGACCGTCGTACGCGGGGACGTGCCGCCTGGCGCCCTCGCGGTCTCGGCCGGGCCGCAGCGCAACATCGAGGGATGGGCCCTCGCGAAGCGCGCGGGCACGGCTCAGGCCGAGGCCGCCGAGGCGGCGCTGTCCGACGGGTCGGGCGGCCGACCGGACGACGAGCAGCGCGTGGCAGAATCAGACTGAACCCTCTCCGGCGACCGAGGAGCAACAAACCGTGACCGGAATGAAGAAGACCACCGAGAAGAACCTGATGGTCTTCAGCGGACGGGCCCACCCCGTGCTCGCGGAGGAGGTGGCCCGGCTGCTCGGCACCGACCTGGTGCCGACCTCGGCGTACGAGTTCGCGAACTCGGAGATCTACGTCCGCTACGAGGAGTCCGTCCGCGGGTGCGACGCCTTCGTGATCCAGAGCCACACGGCCCCGATCAACGAGTGGATCATGGAGCACCTGATCATGGTCGACGCCCTGAAGCGGGCGAGCGCCAAGCGGATCACGGTCGTCATGCCGTTCTACGGCTACGCCCGCCAGGACAAGAAGCACCGCGGCCGCGAGCCGATCTCGGCCCGGCTGATGGCCGACCTCTTCAAGACCGCCGGCGCCGACCGGCTGATCGCGGTCGACCTGCACGCCGACCAGGTCCAGGGCTTCTTCGACGGCCCCGTCGACCACCTGATGGCGCTGCCGATCCTGGCCGACCACATCAAGACCAAGTACGGCACCCAGCCGCTCGCGATCGTCTCCCCGGACGCCGGACGGATCAAGGTCGCCGAGCGCTGGTCGGCCCGCCTCGGCGGCGCCCCGCTGGCGTTCATCCACAAGTCGCGCCGCACCGACCGGCCCAACGAGACCGTGGCCAACCGCGTCGTCGGTGACGTCACCGGCCGGATGTGCGTGCTCGTCGACGACATGATCGACACCGGCGGCACCATCGCCAACGCGGCGGACGCGCTGATGGCCGACGGCGCCGCGGGCGTCGTCATCGCGGCGACCCACGCGATCCTGTCCGGCCCCGCCGTCGACCGGCTGAAGAACTGCCCGGCCGTCGAGGTCGTCGTCACCAACACGCTGCCGCTGAACTCCGAGCAGGAGTTCGACAAGCTCACCTGCCTGTCGATCGCGCCGCTGGTCTCCCGGGCGATCCGCGAGGTCTTCGAGGACGGCTCCGTGACCTCGATGTTCGACGGGCACACCTGAGTCAGCAGGGGTCAGGGACCGCCGACGGTCTCGTGGGGGGCCCAGTCGGCCCGCCAGGCGAGCGCCACGGCGGAGAGCTGTGACTTGGCGCCGAGCTTGCTGAGCACCTGCTTGATCTGGGTCCGGACGGTCGCGATCGACACGACGTGGTCGCGCGCGATGACGTCGGCGGACCTGCCCTGCATCAACGCCCAGAGGATCTTCGCCTCGGCGGGCGTCAGGGCGGCGAGGGCGCCGCGTGGGTCATGTCCCCGCTCGGCAGGCCTCGGGGTGTCGCACGGACGTGGAGGGCCGCCGGAGGGCTGCCGATCGCGCCGCTCCGCCTCCCGCCAGACCGCTCGTACGACGTCGGCGACACCGCCGGTGTTCCAGAACGTCGTCGCGCCGGCGCCGAGGTAGCGGCGGGCGTCCTCGAGATGGAGGTGATCACCGCACACCAGCACGCTCACCCCGTGCCGGCTGACCTGCTCGACGAGGGCGATGGTGTCGATCATGCCCCCGGGCGACAGGCTGAGGATGACGACGTCGGCGCGCGACCTGAGGATGGCGTCGCGTGCCGCGGCGGTCGTCGTGCACGACTGGAGCGGCACCGGGGTGGCCTCGAAGATGCCCGCGAGGGACAGCCCGATCGCCTCGGCGACCAGAGCATGCCGGTCGACGACCGCGACCCGGGGGCGACGAGCAGCACACCTCGGCGGAGCCTGGGCGGCGTGCGGCGCGTGGGCGCGTGGCCCGCGCGCGCTCTTCGGGCGAGGTGCAAGTGCCTGCTCTGGCATATCGTCCCCCTGACTACCAGTCTGATCTGAAGTCGAGCACCGATGAGGAGCGGGCGCACGTCCCTAGAGCAAGTTGACTCGAAAGGGCTACTCCCGATAGTCCGACCGGGCCACGAAACAGGGCCGAGACCCGTCAGTACGCGCCCCGATGGCCGACGACGGCCCGCACGGTCCGCAGGAGGATCTCGACGTCCATCGCGAGCGACCAGTTGTCGACGTAGTGGAGATCCAGGCGGACCGACTCCTCCCAGGAGAGGTCGGAGCGGCCGGACACCTGCCAGAGACCGGTGAGCCCGGGCTTGACGGCCAGGCGGTGGTGCGGTTCGACGCCGTACCGCTCGACCTCCTGCGGCAGGGCGGGCCGCGGCCCGACCAGGGACATGTGGCCGAGGAGCACGTTCAGCAGCTGGGGGAGCTCGTCCAGGGAGTAGCGCCGCAGCAGCCCACCGATCCGCGTGATCCGCGGGTCGCGGCGCATCTTGAAGAGGACGCCGTCGCTCTCGTTGTCGTCGGCGAGTGACGCGACCCGACGATCGGCGTCGACCTCCATCGTGCGGAACTTGTACATCGTGAACGTCCTGCCGTCGCGGCCGACCCGGGTCTGCCGGAACAGGGAGCCGCCCGCCGAGTCGACGCGGATCGCGACCCCGATCGCGACGAGCAGCGGGAGGAACGCCAGGAGTGCGAGAGCCGCCAGGGCGCGTTCGGTCACGCCCTTCACCCGCCGGGCGAGCGAGGGAGTGGTCGTCGGCCGGAGGTGGATGAGCCCACGGTCGCCGCCCGCGACCAACGTGGCCCGGGCGGCAGCGACGTCGAGCAGACCGGTCGCCAGGAAGACGTCCAGCCCCGCGTCGTGGGCGAGCCACGACAGCCGCCGAGCCGTCGCCGGACAGAGATCCCGACCCGGTGCCAGGAGGACCCCGGTGGCGCCCGTGTCGGCCGCAGCCGACACGACGTCTCCGATGCCCCGGTAGGTCGGCATGCCGTGCTCCTGCGCGGCCGCGTGACCGTCGGCGTCCTCGTCGTCGACGCAGACCGCCGTGACCCGCCAGCGCGACGCCGGTCCTCGGTCGAGGTCGAGCAGCAGGCGACGTACGTCGTCGCCCTCGCCGGCTATCACGACCCGAACCGGGTGCCAGGTGCGGACGGCGGCGAGCAGCACGGCGCGTGGGACGACGGCCGCGACGGCGAGGGCCGCCGTCAGGGCCAGCAGCTGGGCCGATGTCACCCGGAGGTCGAGCAGGGCGTCCGCTGTCCAGCAGCAGAGGCCCACGGCCAGGAGGGTCCGGCCGACGGATCCCGGACCCGGGGCGAGTGCCGAGTCCGACCGACGTCCTGCGTTGGCGAGTGCTGCGGTGCACCAGAGGGCGGCGAAGAGGACCAGGGTCGCGGGGCTGGTCGTCAGGGCCTTGTCCCGGGCGACCAGCACGGCCAGAACCGTGCTCGTGACCGCCACGTCCGCGGCGACGAGCCAGACCCGGGCCGAGCGCAGCGCGCGGGGCAGCCGGACGCCCGCGTGGCGGGTCTCGTCCCGGTCGTCGACGGCGGACACCCTCACCAGCTGGAGCGACTCGGGCCGGGTGTCCGACGGCGCCGCCTCCGCCTGTGCCCCCCAGGGTGTCAACGCCGTCAACGCCACCGCTCCTCGACCTCGGGGTCGGCCGGTGCCGACGAATCCGGATGGTGCCAAGAATCTAGGCAGGTACGCCGGGTGGGACATGCCTCATATGGGGCAATAGCCGAGGTCGTTCAGTCGGAGCTGCGAGGTGGCCTGCGCTCGGAGGGAGGGCGCCACGACGACTGGTTGGCGAGGCCGACCGCGGCGAGCTGGGAGGACACCTCGAGCTTGGCCAGGATCGACTTCACCTGGGTGCGGACCGTGGCTGCCGAGACGACGCTGCTCGCGGCGATGTCGCTCACGGTGTGGCCCTGCATCAGCTCGCCGAGCACCACCTCCTCACGAGGCGTCAGCAGCGCGAGGCGGGACTCGAGCGCGCCGCGCTCCTTGGTCTGCTCCTGCCAGTGCGCGATCAGCGCCTCGCGCTCCTCGACGTCGATCACCGGGAAGCCCTGGTTGATCCGACGCACGGTCGAGAGGATCTCGTTGAGTGGTTGGGACTTGCTCAGCACCTTGCGCGCGCCGTTGCGCAGCGCTTCCCCCCACCGCGCTCGGTCGGTCGCCGCCGTCACCACGACCACGTTGGCGCCCGTCCTGACGATCGGCGTGATCAAGCGGATCCCGTCCCCGAACTGACCGAGGTCGAGGTCGAGCAGGACGATGCGGGGGTGCAGGCGCACGACGGACGCCAGGAGGGCCTGGGCGGCGCTGACCTCGGGGATGGGGAGTCGTCGTACGTCGTAGCCGTCCAGGTTGAGAGCGAGCTCGAGCGACTCCGCGAACAAGGCGTGGTCCTCGATGATCAGGACCCGGAGCTGTCTACGCGGTGCTGGCGTGGTCACCCACTGCCTCCTCCGCCATGGGCAGCCCGAGGATGAACGTCGCACCCGGCCCGGCCCGGTCCTCCAACCGGAGATACCCGCCGAGGTCCAGGCTCAACAGTCGGGCCGAGGCCAGACCGACCCCTTGCCCGTCCGACGACGGACCGCGCCTGCCCCAGTCGAAGACGGCATGCCGCACGTGACGCTCGACGCCAGGACCCGAGTCCGTGACCACGATCTCGACCGAGCCCCGCGTCGTCCGGACCACGAGGTCGGCACGGCTGCGCGGCGCATGGCGCTGCACGTTGCCGAGCAGGATGCTCACGATCTCGGCGATGTCGTCGGGGCGGCCGTGCGCGCACGTCCCGGTGGGCTGCCAGGCGATTCGACAGCCGGCCGCGCGCTGACGCTCCACCACGGGTCCCAGCACTGTGTCGAGGTCGACCCGTCCCGGTGGCGCCGACGGCCGGCCGCTGATCAGCCTGGTCATCCGGTCCAGCTCGGACTCCATCATCTGCTCGAGCTGGGACCGGCGCAGCTCGCTGATGCCTGACTGATGGTGCAGGAGGCGGGTGGCCGACGACAGGCCGGCCACGGTCGCACGCAGCTCGTGGAGCCTGGTCTGGTCGTCGTGCAGGCCCAGCTCGGCCTTCTTGAGGCGGCGCTGGAGGACGGCGACCGCCTCGCTCTCGGCGAGGATCGAGTGACGGGCCAGCACGAACGCAGTCGCCACCAGGACGGCGGCGCCGAGGAGGTTGGTGGCGATGCTGACCGAGGTCAGCCACTGCGGCGCCTCCTGGGGGAAGGCAGCGGCCTGGCCCACGCCGAGGAGCACGCTGGCCACGCACAGGCGGCGGCGGAGCCACGGCGAGAAGGCGCGGAAGCGGGCCAGGGCCACGGCGTTCACGGCTCCGACAGCGGTCAGGGTCACCACGATCACGGCGTAGGCGCCGGTGGGCGGAGCCGTCAGAGGGAGCGCGAGCAGGACCTCGCGTCCGGTCGTCACGAGCAACCCCAGCACCAGTCCCGCCACGAGCGGGTCGTGTCGCACGGGGAGACGCTCGGACCAGACGACGAGGAGCCCCAGACCCAGGGTCGTGAAGATCTGGTAGCTGGCGATCCAGGCGGCGCCCTCCTGGGGCCGCGGTCCCGTTCCCAGCGTCAGCACGAACCAGTGCAGACCCTGCAGCGAGAAAGCCACCACGGCGGTGACCAGCCAGGCGGTGGTCTGGGCCAGTCCGACCCTCCAGTGGGTGTAGAAGAGGACGCCGGCGCACAGCACCGCGATGTCGGCGAGCAGCGCGCTCATCATGGCGACGGACTCGATCCCGAGGGCGGGCCCAGCGGCGTCGCGCCAGAGCAGGGCGACGAGCGCGAGCACGAGAGCGCCGGCGGCCACGCCGGACCTGCGACCGTCGGTCGCCTTGAAGGATGCCTGCAGCTGCGACATGGCGTGGTCTCCCCCGTCTTACGCCCCCGCTCGCCGGACAGACGCCGAAGGGCGGACCAAGCTGGACCCTCGATGCCATCCGTTGGTCAGGATGACACAAACTGCAATATCCGTGGCCGGATCGCGTCATTGCAGGCGGATTGAGTGGCCATACCACAATTTGGGGAAGGGATTCGTCAGCGACACACCTCAGGGGTGCGGCTGGTACAGACCGCGTCATCCCGAAATCGGGGGAGATCGGTGATCCCTCTCCCCGTCCGTCGGTCTCGCTGTCCGACCATGGCAGGCGATGACGGTCATGACCTCCAGCTCGGGCCACGTCCCGGAGCCGTCTACTGGGTCCGGTGTGCGAGCGCACCCGAAGGTCGCACTCGCGTCGGACCTGTCGCTGATCGCCGAGGCGGTCCGCGCGGCGCTCGCGAGCAGGCAGATCGACGTCACCCTCCTGACCTGGCCCGGTCGCTCCCGCGACGACCCGGTCCATCGCCAGCTGGCTCGGGTCCAGCCCGACGTCGCGCTGCTGATCTACGACGCCGACACGCCGATCCGGATGGCCCGGTCGGCCATGCTGATCCGCGAGTGGGACGGTCCGTGGGTGGTGCTCACCGGTGTCCCGCGCGGAGGTCGGTGGGGTGCGCTGCGTGCGGCCGGAGCCGCGTCGGTCCGTCCCAACCTGACCAGCCTGGACGAGATCTACGAGCTGATCGTGCTCCTGGCGGACGGCCAGGTCGCCCCGTGCGCCGACGAGCTCGACGAGCTCGCCGTGGCCTGGCGCACCTCCCAGGAGGGGCCCGCCGGCATGCAGGAGCGCCTGAACCGCCTGACGGCACGCGAGCTGCAGGTGCTCGACCTCCTGACCAGCGGTGTGCCCGTCCGCTCGATCGCCGCCCAGCTGGAGCTCTCGGAGTCGACGGTCCGCAGCCAGGTGCGAGCGGTGCTCCACAAGCTCGACGTACGGTCGCAGCTCGCGGCGGTGGCCCTGGTGCGAGCGACCGAGCAGGTGGACTGAGGCGCGGGCACCGGTCAGCGGAGGTCGTCCCGCCAGTCCTCCCACTTCCGGCGCAGCACGGTCGGGACGTCGCCGGCGAGGACCTCGTCGAGCAGCGCGACCTGGTCGACGGTGAGGGCGATCCGGGGACGCGCCAGGCCGACCACCTGGGCGAAGCCCTGGCCGCGCGCCGCCCAGTCCGGCGCCTCGCGGAGGTAGCGCTCGACGTACGGCGCGAGCAGGTCGGGCTGCTCCACGGACCACATCCCGCGCACGGTCGCGGCGAAGATCCGGTTGTCGACCGCGGGGTCGGCGGCGGTCGACCACGCGGCGTCCTTGGCGGCCGCGGTCGGCCGGGCGGCGAGCGCCGCGGTGGCGCCGGTCTCGGCGTCGGTGCCGGGATCCCGCAGCCGCTCCAGCTCGATCGCGTCGGCGTCCATCGCACCGAGGGCGGCCAGGCGGCGTACGACGTCCCAGCGCAGCGCGGGCGGCAGGGCCAGGTCCCCGACGGCACCGGCGGCCAGCCAGCCCCGGAGCACCTCGACGTCGCGTGACCCGGCGGCGACGCCGGTCGCGAAGGCCAGCGCGAGCTCCGGAGAAGTCGCGTGCAGGAGCCCGGTGGCGCAGCTCGCGGCGAGCCGTTCCAGGAGCGCCGCTGCCTCGTCGGGCGGCGTCCGCAGCGGCAGCACCCGCATCAGCGTGCGGTCCAGCACGGCCGACACGATCATGGCGCTGCGCTCGCCGGGGAGGTGTCGCTCGACCAGGTCGCCGAACGTCACCGCGTCCAGGGCGCTGGACTGCACGCGATCGACCAGCATCGTCCACACCACCGCCCGCACCAGGTCGTCCTCGATCCGGCACAGCCCGGCGTCCACGGCCTGCCAGGAACGGTCGTCGAGCACGATCCGCGCGAACGTCTCGCCGTGCGCGTTCGGCACGACGACCAGCCCGGCGTACGCCGGCAGCGGCACGGGCTCGTCCGCGAGGTCCACGAGCTCGGACCCGACGACTGTCCAGGCGTCGTCGTACGCCGTGACCCGCACCCGGTGCGCGCGAGGCCCGTCACGGTGCAGCACCGGGACCTCGCCCTCGCGCTCGACGCGGATCGTGTCGAAGCCGGTGCTGCGCAGCCACTGATCGACCCAGGTGCGCACGTCGCGGTCCGCAGCCTCGTCGAGCGCGTCCACGAAGTCGGCCAGGGTGGCGTTGCCGAAGCGGTGCCGGGTCAGGTGCGTGTTGACGCCCCGCAGGAAGACCTCGTCGCCGAGCCAGGTCGCCAGCTGCCGGAGCACGGAGTTGCCCTTGGCGTAGGAGATCGCGTCGAAGATCGTGGCAGCGGCGTCGACGTCGGGGATGTCCTCGGGCTCGGGAGCGATCGGGTGGGTGGAGCGTCGCTGGTCCGCGTCGTACGCGTCGGGCTTCTGGCCGACCTCGTGCCCGACGAGCGCTCCGTCGAAGCCCGCGGCGTCGGCGGCGACCCGGTAGCCCATGTAGTCGGCGAAGGACTCCTGGAGCCAGGTGTCCTCCCACCACGTCATCGTCATCAGGTCGCCGAACCACATGTGCGACATCTCGTGCGCGATCACCGAGGCCCGGAACATCCGGACGTCCTCGGGCACCTGGCCGCGGGGGAGGAGCTCGTCGCGGTAGGTGACGCAGCCCGGCATCTCCTGGGCGCCCCAGTTGAGGCCGGGCACGAACACCTGGTCGTAGGAGTCGAAGGCGTACGGCTCGTCGAACATGTCGGCGTAGTGGTCGTAGCAGCTCTCCGTGACGCGGCGCAGCTCGCCGAAGTCGCGCTCGAGCTCGCCGGACAGCGATGCGCGCGCGTGCCACCCGAACGGCAGCCCGGCGTGCTCCCACCGCCGCGACACCCACGGCCCGGCGGCGACGACGAGCAGCGCCACCGGGATCGGGGGCGTCGTGGCGAACCGCCAGCGGCCATCACCGCCGGGGGCGCCGTCGAGCGTGGCGCCGTTGGCCAGCACGGTCCAGGCGGGCGGGGCGTCCACGGACACGGAGACCGGCGCCTTGAGGTCGTTCTGGTCGAAGCACGCGAGCACCTTCTGGGCCAGGTCCATCCCCAGGTAGGCCGCGACATAGGTCTCGCCGTCGGCGGGGTCGACGGTCCGGTGCATGCCCTCGCCGTCGCTGACGTACGGCAGCCGCGCGACCACGACGACCTCGTTGACGCCATCGGTGCGCAGCCCGGTGAGGTGGATCCGCCTGCCGTCGTACGACGGGTGCGCGGTCTCGCCATTGACGAGGACGGTCAGGTCCTCGGCCGACGCGAGCTCGAGGAAGGTGTCGGGGCCGGTCGAGCGGAAGCGCACCGTGGTCCGGGAGCCGAAGGTGGCCGAGCCCTGGTCGCCGACGTCGAGCGCGACGTCGTACGACACCTCGGAGAGCTGGGCGGCACGGGCACGGGCCTCGGAGAGGGTGAGGGACACGACCCCGACTCTATGGATTTCGCCCTGGGCGTGGGGCGCCGGTAGTCTTCTGCAGTTGCCTCGGCGAGGGAGTGGTTGCCACTCCGTGATCGACAGGGCTGGCTATCCGTCCGGATGCGCCGCCGACGATCTGCGTCGAGCCGAGGCCCAGGACTCAGAAACAGCCAGCACGTACGAGGAGAGCAGCGCATGAGCGAGAAGATCACCGCCGAGACCCGCACCGAGTTCGGCAAGGGTGCCGCGCGACGCATCCGCCGCGACAACAAGGTGCCCGCCGTCATCTACGGCCACGGCAACGACCCCGTCCACGTGACCCTCCCGGGCCACGCCACGATGATGGCGATCAAGCACGGCGGCGCGAACGCGCTGCTCGAGCTGGACATCGACGGCAAGACGCAGCTGGCCCTGACCAAGCAGGTCCAGGTCGACCCGATCAAGCGTCACCTCGAGCACATCGACTTCGTCGCCGTCGTCAAGGGCGAGCGGGTCACCATCGACGTCCCCGTCCACCTCAACGGCGAGGCCGCCCGCGAGACCCTGGTGGTCACCGAGACCGCGACGATCCAGCTCGAGGCCGAGGCCACGCACATCCCCGAGTACATCGAGGTCGACATCGAGGGCCTCGAGGCCGGCACCCAGATCCACGCCTCCGACCTCAAGCTCCCCTCGGGCAGCGTCCTGCTGCTCGACCCGGAGACGCTGGTCGTGAACATCACCGAGATGCAGTCGCAGGAGGCGCTGGACGCCGAGCTGGAGGAGGCCGAGGCCGAGGCCGGCATCGAGCGCGACGAGTCGGACAACGACGTCGACGAGGTCGGCGCCGAGGACAGCGCCGACGAGAGCACCGAGGCCTCCGCCTCGGAGTGATCCTCCGTCATCTGCTCGACAGGAAGGGCCGGGATTCCATGACCGACTCCACCACCCCCGTGTGGCTGGTGGTCGGGCTGGGGAATCCCGGCCCTTCCTACGCCGGCCACCGCCACAACATCGGCTACCTCGTCGTGGACGAGCTCGCGACCCGGATGGGCTCGTCGTTCCGGGCCCACAAGTCCGGCCGGGCCGACGTCGTCGAGGGCCGGCTGGGTGCGCCCGGCAGTGACGTCCCCCGCGTCGTGCTGATGAAGGCGCGCTGCTACATGAACGAGCTCGGCGGGCCGGTCAAGCAGCTCGCCTCGTTCTACAAGGTCCCGCCGGAGCGGATCGTCGCGATCCACGACGAGCTGGACATCCCGTTCGACACGATGCGGGTCAAGCTCGGTGGCGGCGACAACGGCCACAACGGCCTGCGCTCGATGCGCTCGTCGCTCGGCACCGGCGACTTCCACCGGGTGCGGGTCGGCATCGGCCGCCCGCCGGGCCGCCAGGACGTGGCCGACTTCGTGCTGTCCAACTACTCGTCGGCGGAGCAGAAGATCCTGCCGTTCCAGGTGGACACCGCGGCCGACGCCGTCGAGACGCTGGTCGCCGAGGGCCTCGAGCGGACCCAGCAGAAGTTCAACTCCTGACGTCGGGCGTCAGCACGGTCCGTACGCCGGGCTCGTCCGGCTCGGTCCAGACCCGCTCCACGTCGGCCAGCCGCTCGGTGCGGGTCGCGATCGCGATCCGTCCCGAGCCGATCTCCTCCACCAGCGCAGGCAGCTCCTCGACGTACGCCCGCGTGGAGACGGCGCCCTGGCCGTTGCCCTGGATCCGGAGGTTGGCCGACCGCAGCACCACCGAGGGCAGCTCGATCGTGGGTCCGGCCACGGACCCGATCTGGATCCAGTCGAGGGCGCGGCTGCGGTCGGAGCGCGCGCGGAGCAGGGGCACCATCGCGGCCGCAGCCGGAGCGCCCCAGAGGTAGTCGAGGACGAGGTCCACCTCGGCGGCCTGCTCGGCCAGGGCGGCGGCGGTCGCGCCGGCGTCGTCGGTGAGCGCCACGGTGGCGTCGGCACCCAGGCCCGCGAGCACCTCCGCGTTGCGCCCGGCGCCGACGACCCTGCCGGCGCCGAGGAGCCGGGCGACCTGGATCGCCATCCGCCCGGCGTTGCCGGTGGCGCCCAGGACGAGCACGGACTGACCGGGTCGGATCGGCACCCGTCGGCGCAGGGCGACCCACGCCGACATGGCCGGGTTCATGGCCGCAGCCACCTGGACGACGTCGGTGCCGTCCGGGAGCGGGACGGTGCGGCGGGTGTCGACGACGGTCTGCTCGGCCATCGAGCCGGGGAGGTCGTCGTCGGCCACGAAGTAGACGACCCGGCCCTCGGTCGTCCGGCCGACGCCGTCGATGCCCGGGACCATCGGGAGCCGTCCGGTGCTCGAGTAGTGACGGCCGGAGGCGCCGCTGCGGACGCGCGGGTGCAGCCCGGTCGCGAGCACGTCGACGACCGCCTGGTCGGGATCCGCGGGCGCGGGGAAGTCGAACGCCTCGTAGCGGGGCGGGTGGTCGAACGAGCTGACGACGGCGGCACAGGTCTGCATGGCGATTCCTCCAGGAAATAAAGGTTCGTGATACGAACTAATGTAGTTCGTGACGCAAACCATTTCAAGTAGACTGTCGCCGTGACCGACCCGACGGACGAGCTCGACCTCGTCGACGCCCTCGCCCAGCTGTCGTTCCTCGTGCAGGGCGTCTTCGCGGGCCTCGCCGCCGAGCACGACATGTCGCCGATCCAGGCGCGGCTGCTGGGGGTGCTCCGCGACCGCGAGCCGACGATGAACGAGCTGGGGCGCCACCTCGGGCTCGACAAGTCCAGCATCAGCGGCCTGGTCGACCGGGCTCAGCGTCGCGGTCTCGTCGAGCGCACCGTGAGTGCCGACGACCGGCGGGTCGTCCACGTGTCCCTGACGCCGGCCGCCCGCGCGACGGTGGCGGCGGCCGCTGCTGCGTTCGCCGAGCGGATCGAGGCGCTGACCGCCGACGTGTCCGAGTCGGACCGGCGGGCGCTGGTGCGTGCCACCCGCCGCATCCTCGACGCCGACCCGGCCTGGCTAGGGTGACCGGCATGACCTTCGCCCCTGGAGCCCCGCCTGCCGCTGCCGCGTCCGACGACCACGCGCTCGCCGCCTGGCTGGCCACGGTGGCCGGTGAGCGGCTGCTCGAGGTGCGCGCTGAGGGCCTCGAGGGCCGCGAGCTCAAGGACGCCGGCGACCGCGCTGCCCATGAGCTGCTGATGGAGCTGCTCGCCGAGCACCGGCCGGGCGACGCCGTCCTCTCCGAGGAGGGCAAGGACGACAAGGCGCGGCTGACCAACAGCCGGGTGTGGATCGTCGACCCGCTCGACGGCACCCGCGAGTTCTCCGAGGTGCCGCGCGACGACTGGGCCGTGCACGTGGCCCTGTGGCAGGACGGCGACCTGACGGCCG
The DNA here is from genome assembly GCF_039543825.1 of Nocardioides conyzicola. Classification (NCBI taxonomy): domain Bacteria; kingdom Bacillati; phylum Actinomycetota; class Actinomycetes; order Propionibacteriales; family Nocardioidaceae; genus Nocardioides; species Nocardioides conyzicola. Next base: position 2,660,709 of record NZ_BAABKM010000002.1, read on the forward strand.
GAGCCGTCGCGCTCCCGGCGCAGGGTGAGACCTTCGACACCGGCCGACCGCCCGTCGTACCTCCCACCACGGCGGCCCGGCCCCGGATCGCGGTCTCCCGCAGCCGACCGCCGGAGTTCGTGCACGGCCTGGCCGAGGAGATCGACGCCGAGCTGGTGCCGATGGGCTCGGCCGGGGTCAAGGTCATCTCGGTCGCGCGCGACATCACCGACGCCTACGTGCACGCCGGCGGCCAGTACGAGTGGGACTCGGCGGCCCCCGTCGCGGTCGCCCGCGCCGCCGGGCTCTTCACGTCCCGGATCGACGGGTCGGCGCTCGAGTACAACCAGGACGACGTCTACCTGCCCGACCTGATCGTCTGCCGTCCCGAGCTGGCCGAGCGGATCCTGGAGTTCGTCCTGCGCCACGGCATCGAGTAGCCGGGCACGGTGGTCGTCAGTCGACCGGTGACCGCCAGTCGACCTGGTGCGCCACCGCGACGGCGGCGATCTGGGAGGACACGCCGAGCTTGGCGAGGATCGACTTCACCTGGGTCCGGACCGTCGCCTCGGAGACGACCGAGAGCGTGGCGATGTCGCGGACCGTGCGACCGTGCGTGAGGTGCCCCAGGATCTCGGACTCGCGGACGGTCAGCTGGTTGAACTTCGTCCGCAGCACCTGCTCCTGCACCCGGTTCTCGTGCCACCGGCGGATGAGGTCCTGACGCTCCGTGGCCTGCAGGACGGGCAGGCCGTCGCCGAGGCGCCGAAGGGTGGCGACGATCTCGTTGAGGGGCATCATCTTGCTGATCACCTTGCGCGCGCCGTAGCGCATGCACTCGCCCCAGCGGGCCTGGTCCTCGTCGGCCGTGACGACGACCACCGCGGCGCCGCTCTGCACGAGTGACGGGATCAACCGGGCACCGTCGCCGAAGGCTCCGAGGTCGAGGTCGAGGACGACGACGTCCGGGCGGGTCCGGCAGACCATGGTGAGCAACCGCGCCGACCTCGCGGGGTTCGTCGGCAGCTCTGCCTTCTGCACGTCGTGGCCGCTCGTCGTCAGCGCGAGGTCGAGGCACTCGGCGAAGAGTGCGTGGTCGTCGAGGATCAGCACGCGCAGCCGGCAGCGGCTGCGTCCGGTCCGTGCGGTCCCGGCTGGCCGGGTCGGTGCCACCGCGGTGGCCGCTCCACGCAGGTCAGGGGTGGGCTGGTGGTCGAGGTTCATCGTCTGCGTCGTCACAGGCGTCACCCTGCGCGGCGGCCGCTGCGAGGCGTCAGGTAATCCAGAGCCGGATACCACATTTTGGGGGCACCGGTCCACGCGCCACGCCTGTGGGGGCCGAGAAGACGGCGAGCGCCGATCACGCAGGGAGGGTCCGATCGGCATCATCGAGCCCGGGAGCCGACTCCGTGAGGACGTCCTCCCTCAGGCTGCCCTTCCACTCGAAGAAGCGGTGGTCGGTGGCGGGGCACCGGAAGGTCCCGCCCGCCACCCGTTCCAGGGGTACGCCGGCTCGTCCGACCCAGCCGATCTGTCGGGCGGGGACACCTGCGACCAACGCGAAGTCGGGCACGTCGCGCGTCACGACCGCGCCCGCGGCCACCGTCGCCCACCGCCCGATGCTGACGGGGGCGATGCACACCGCCCGCGCGCCGATCGACGCGCCCTCACCCACGTGGACGCCGACCGGCTCCCAGTCCTCGGCGGACTTCAGCCGGCCGTCCGGGCAGACAGCGCGCGGGAAGCAGTCGTTGGTGAAGACGACGGCCGGGCCGATGAACGCACCGTTCTCGACGAACGCCGGCTCGTAGACCAGCGCGTGGTTCTGGATCTTGCACCGATCGCCGATCACCACTCCGGGGCCGATGTACGCGCCGCGGCCGATCACGCAGCTCTCGCCGACGATGGCGTTCTCCCGGATCTGGGCGAGGTGCCACACCACGGTGTCCGGTCCGACGACGGCGAGTTGGTCGACGTCGGCCGAGGGCTGCACGCGGGGTGGAGGTGTGACGGACATGGTGCCGATTAGAGAACGCCGGGGCCGGGCCGATGAGCGGTGGCGTGCACGACTACCCAATAGTCGGGACGGCTCAGCTGACCGTGGCGGGGGTGAGCCGACCCTGGTGCGCGGCGGCCCAGGCCGGGACCTCGTCTCCGATCAGCGCTCCCCACAGCGCTCGGGCGGGCCGGCGTGCGGCGTACACGACGCTCTGTCCCCCCTCGGTGCCGAAGCCCGCGACCGGCATCGTGAGGTAGGTCAGGTCGGCCGTCGTGAAGCTCCGCATCGAGATCACCAGCGCGACCATGTCCTGGGTCGACCAGTCGCTGTCGACGGACAGGTGCTGGCTGACGGTGTCGAGGAACCGGTAGAGCATGCGCGGGTCCTTGCGCATCTCCTGGTGCAACGCGTCCTGCATGAGGGTGCGCAGCACGACCTGCTGCCGCTCGATGCGGCTGAGGTCGCCGAGCGGCAGGCCGTGTCGCTGGGCGACGTAGTCCAGCGCCTGGGCCCCGTCGAGATGGTGCTCCCCGGCTGTCCAGGTGACGTCGTGCACCGGGTCGGTGACGGTGTCGGGAACGGTCACGGTGATCCCGCCGACGGAGTCGACCAGGGCCTCGAACCCGGACCAGTCGACGACGGCGAGGTGGTCGATCCGCACGTTGGTGAGCAGCTCCACGGTGGCGATCGCCAGCGACGGCCCTGCGAACGAGAAGGCGGCGTTGATCTTGGCCATGCCGTAGCCCGGCACGTTGACCCAGGTGTCCCGCGGGATCGAGACGACCGCCGCCGAGCGTCGGTCGGCGGAGATGTGGAGGATCATCAGCGCGTCGCTGCGCTGGGCCCCGAGCACCCAGGAGGGTGCCCTCGCGCCACTGCCCGTCGTCGGGACGTCGGAGCGTCGGTCGGTGCCGACGACGAGGATGTTGACCGCATCGCCGGCGGGACCCGCAGGTCGGCTCGGTCGGTCCGCGAGGCCCTCGAACACCCCCGGGATCCGGGTGACGTTCGACGAGAGGTGGTGCTCGAGGTAGGCGAGCATCGCGACCGGGACCAGCGCCAGCAGCATCAGGCACACCAGCAGGCCGACCAGAGCCTTCCGGACGTTGTGCCGCTCGGTCCGTACGCCGTCGTGCTGGTTCCCCCTCATGGGCCCATGAAGCGCCGCCCCCATGCCTCGCTGGGCGTCTGCGCCCGCGGATACCCAGGTTGGGGGAACCGGTCAACGAGATCGCGGTAGTCGGGCCGGCACTCGTCATCCTGGGAGTGCGGGGATCGGACGGGCCGGGGGGTCGGCCGCCGATCCCCGCCCATCAAGGGGGTTCACGTGACGGTTGCATCAGTCGGGTCCCAGCGCCTTCGCCGGATGCTGGTCGACTCGCCGACCTCGGTAGGTGCGCGGCGGCGCGCGCGGCGCTGGGAGCTGGTCGCCGAGCGGTTCCCCGACCTGTCCCGCATGGAGGTCGTCGACCTCGGCGGCACCGCCGAGGCGTGGCGGCGAGCCCCGGTCCGCCCGGCGCGGGTCACGGTGGTGAACCTGTTCGAGCCCGGAGCGGCCGACGAGTCCTGGATCGTGCCCGTGACCGGCGACGCCTGCGCCGCCAGGGAGGCGCTCAGGACCGCCGGCCAGGGTCAGCGCTACGACCTGGTCTTCTCGAACTCGCTGATCGAGCACGTCGGCGGGCACGCCCAGCGGGCCGCCCTGGCCGCCGAGGCCAGGGAGCTGGCGCCGCGCCACTGGGTCCAGACGCCCTACCGCTACTTCCCGGTAGAGCCGCACTGGCTGTTCCCCGGCCTGCAGTTCCTCCCGATGGGCCTGCGCGCACGGGTCGCCGCGGCGTGGCCGATGGCGCACACCAAGCCGGGATCCGCCGCGCAGGCCATGTCGGAGGTGCAGTGGACCGAGCTGATCGGCGTCGCGGAGCTCAGGGCCTACTTTCCCGGCTCGCAGATCCTGCGGGAGCGGGCGTTCGGTGTCACCAAGTCGATCGTCGCCGTCGCGGACGGACCCTAGGCAGGCCCCGGGGGCTGGGTCACTGGCTGCGCACCACGCGGCCGTCCTCCCACCGGTTGCCGGTCCACTCGTTGCCGACGCCGCTGCGCCGGAACGACGTCACGGGGCCCCAGACGCCGCACTTGCGGTTGGTTCCACGCTGGAAGACGTTGTCCTTGACGACGACGTACGACGGGTCGTCACCGTGCGGCTTGTCGGGGTTGTAGCCCGCATGCATGCAGTAGGAGATCCCGGTCGAGTTCGCGACGAACAGGTTGTGGATCACGCGCACGTGCCTGATCGGGTCGAAGTCACCGAAGAGGGACAGGTCGGCGGTGCAGCCACCGTCGGTGCTGTTCACCTGAGGGGTGCACGCCAGCCGGTTGTGGCGCAGCACCATCCGGCTGCCGCCGTTCGAGATGAAGGCGTTGTTGTGGTAGCTCTCGCCGGCCGGGTTGTACTGGGCGTGCAGCCAGGAGCGGATGACGCGGCAGTTGCCGGCGCAGTGGAAGCTGTGCTGGGCGCCGGTCACCTCGACCCTGCGCGCGGTGATGTTGTAGCCCCAGATGGCGCCGTCGCTCCACCGGCCGCCGTCAACGGTCGACCGGATCAGGGTCACGGCGCTGTCGCCGCCGTCCGTCGCGTCGACGCGGGGGAGCAACGAGCGCCGGATCTCGACGCCGGGCGCACGCACCAGGATCGCGTCGCACCGGCGGGTGGCGTCGACGCCGATGATCGTCGTCGGTCGGGTGATGGTGCACGACCCGGTGTACGCGCGGAGCTTGAGCCCGGCGGGGACACCGGTGTTGTGCTTGCCGGGCCAGGCAGCCCCGGCCTTGCGGTGCGCGGTCGCCGGCGCGGCGGCGGGGGCCTGGGCGGCGGCCACCGCGGTGCGCGCCGAGGCCGGAGCCACGGTCAGGGCAGTGGGCAGCACCGTGATGGCAGCGACCGTGGCGAGTGCCGCGGCGGCCGATCGGCGGATCCGGAAGGTGGGCAGGGGGCGTCGACGGGGGGTCGGATGAGGCATGGGGGTCTTCTTCACTTCGGGGGGTCGGTCCTGGGGAGCGTTGCCCCGGCTGTGACCCGCAAACGGCGAAACCCCTCGCCAATTTTGGGTAACCGGGCGCCGGAGGGGCCTATCGGGCCCACCGGACATGGCCATCCTCGACGTGCCCAAGGGGGGCGACACAGCATTCGATCGGGGGTCATTCGTGCACGACATCGGCGGCCTGCAGGATTCAAGGGTACTGGTCACGGGCGGGGCTGGCTTCATCGGAAGTCACCTGGTCGACGGGCTGCTGGCCGCCGATGTCCGCGAGGTCAGGGTGGTCGACGACTTCGTCAACGGGCGGCGCGAGAACCTCGCGGACGCGCTCGGGAACCCGCGCACGACCCTGGTCGTGGCCGACGTCCGGGACCGGGCGGCGATGGCCGCCGTCCTGGACGGCGTCGACGTGGTCTTCCACCTCGCCTGCCTCGGCGTGCGGCACAGCCTCCACGACCCGATCGAGAACCACTCGGTCAACGCGGAGGGGACACTCGTGCTCCTCCAGGCGGCTCTCGCAGCCCGGGTCCGCCGCTTCGTCCACGTCAGCTCGAGCGAGGTCTTCGGCACGGCGCAGCGGACCCCGATGGACGAGCTGCACCCGACCTGGCCCGAGACGGTGTACGGCGGGGCGAAGCTCGCCGGCGAGGCGTACGCGCGGGCGCACTGGCGGACCTACGGACTGCCGGTGGTCGTCGCCCGCCCCTTCAACACCTACGGACCGCGCAGCCACTTCGAAGGGGACAGCGGCGAGGTGATCCCGCGGACCATCGTGCGCTCGCTCTGCGGAGAGCCCGCGATCGTTTTCGGCGACGGCGAGCAGACCCGCGACTTCATGCACGTCTCCGACACCGCTCGCGGGCTGATCGCGCTGGCCTCGTGCGAGGCCGCGGTGGGGCGGACGGTCAACCTGGGCTCGGGGTCGGAGACCACGATCAACGACCTGGTCACCGCCATCCACTGGTCGGTCGGCCCGGACTCCGGAGGCGTCGAGCGGCTCGAGGAGCGTCCTGGCGACGTCCGCCGGCTCGTCGTCGACGACACCCTGATGCGGACGTTGACGGGGTTCCGACCGCAGGTCCGGCTCGAGGACGGCATCGCCGAGCTGGTGTGGTGGTTCGCGACCAGGCCGCAGGCGCCGCAGGAGATGCTCGAGGCGATCGAGGACAGGAACTGGGTCCGATGAGAACCACGGTCACCGACGCCGGCCTGCCCGGCGTCAAGGTCCTCGACCACGAGGTGTTCGAGGACGACCGAGGCTTCTTCTACGAGTCCCACAGCCAGCGCACCCTCCGCGAGCTCGGGATCGATCTCCGCTTCGTCCAGGACAACCACTCGCGCTCGCGCGGCGGCGTCGTCCGGGGCCTGCACTACCAGGCGCCTCCGAGCGAGCAGTGGCGACTGGTCCGCTGCCCGGTGGGCGAGATCTTCGACGTCGTGGTGGATCTCGAGGTCACCTCGCCGACCTTCGGACGGTGGCTGGGAGTCACGTTGAGCGCCCAGAACCGGCGGCAGCTGCTCGTCCCGCCCACCTTCGCCCACGGCTTCGCCGTCGTCTCCGACGTGGCCGAGGTGCAGTACAAGTGCACCCAGCTCCACGACGGCACGGCCGAACGCGCGCTCCGGTACGACGACCCGCTCCTCGCGATCGCATGGCCCGTCTCCCACCCGCTGACCTCCGTCAAGGACGCGTCGGCACCCACGCTCCGCGACTACCTCGACGATCCCGACTTCGGGCCGCTCTGGACGGCCCGGACCGAGCCCGCGACGGCCCGCTCATGATCCCGATCACGAGGCTCACGCTGGGGGAGGCGGAGGCGGCCGCGGCGGCGGACGCCGTGCGCAGCGGCTGGGTGATGAACGGTCCTCGCACCGCCGAGTTCGAGCGGTTGGTCGCCGAGTACGTCGGCGCCCGCCACGCCGTCGCCGTCAGCAGCTGCACGACAGGACTGCACCTGGCCCTGCTGGCTGCCGGGGTCGGACCAGGTGACGAGGTCGTCTGCCCGTCGTTCTCGTTCATCGCGACCGCCAACGCGATCCGCTACACCGGTGCCACCCCGGTGTTCGTCGACATCGACCCGCTGACCTACAACCTCGACCCCGACCTCGTCGAGGCCGCCATCACGTCTCGCACGAGGGTGATCCTTCCGGTGAGTCAGATCGGGCTGCCCGCAGACCTGCCGGCGTTGACGTCGATCGCCGCCCGGCACGGACTGTCCGTGGTGGAGGACGCCGCGCCGTCGCTGGGGGCGGCGATCCACGGCCGGCGCCTCGGCGCGATCTCCGACATCACCTGCTTCTCCTTCGACGCGCGCAAGATCCTGACGACCGGCGAGGGGGGAATGGTCACCACCGACGACGACGACGTGGCGGCGCACCTGCGCCTGTTGCGTGCGCACGCCGCGTCGGTGTCGACGGCCGATCGCGACCGCGCCGCCAGGATCATCCTCGAGACCTACCCCGAGGTCGGGTTCAACTACAAGATGACCGACATCCAGGCCGCCATCGGCGTCGTGCAGATGGGGCGGGTCGACGAGATCGTCGCCGAGCGCCGACGGCTCGGCCGGCGCTACGACGACCTGCTCGCCGCCGAGGACCGGGTCGCAACGCCGTACGCGCCCGTGGGCTTCGAGCACGTCTACCAGTCCTACAACGTCCGGCTGCGCACCTCGCGCAGCCAGGAGGACGTGATGCGCTCGATGCTGGAGCTCGACGTGGCCACCCGTCGCATCTTCGCGATCCACGACCAGCCGGCGTACCGGGACGTCCCGAGCCATCCCTTGCCGGCGACCGAGGCCGCTGCCGCCAGCACGATCCTGCTGCCGATGTTCGTCGGGCTGACCGACGACGAGCAGGACCAGGTCGTCGCCGCTCTCTCCAAGTGTCTCTGAACCCCACCCTCCCGGAGGTTTCGCGTGTCCACAGATCGTCTGCGGGTCGCCGTCGTCGGCGCCGGCTACTGGGGCCCCAACCTGGTGCGCAACTTCGCCGCGAGCGACGACTGGGAGCTCACAGCGGTGTGCGACCTCGACGTCGAACGCGCCCGCCGCGTGACCCAGCAGCTGCCCGACGTCCGGGTCGAGTCCAGCCTCGACGTGCTGCTGGCCGGCGACGAGGTCGACGCCGTCGCCATCGCGACGCCGGCGCGGTCGCACCACGGCATCACGCTGGCGGCGCTGCGGGCGGGCAAGCACGTCCTGGTCGAGAAGCCGCTCGCGGACACCTCCGAGCGGGGTCGCGAGATGGTCGCGCTCGCCCGGGAGCGCGGTCTGGTGCTGATGTGCGACCACACCTACTGCTACACACCGGCCGTCTCGAAGATCCGGGAGCTGGTGGCCGAGGGCGCGCTCGGAGAGATCCTGTTCGTCGACTCGGTGCGGATCAACCTGGGCTTGGTCCAGCCCGACGTCGACGTGCTCTGGGACCTCGCCCCGCACGACCTCTCGGTCTTCGACTTCGTGCTCCCCGGCGGCCTGCAGCCGCTCGGGGTCGCGGCGCACGGCGCCGACCCGCTCGGCGCCGGCAAGTCCTGCGTGGGCTACCTGTCGCTCCCGCTCGCCGGCGGCGCGCTCGCGCACGTCCACGTCAACTGGATGAGCCCGACGAAGATCCGGCAGATGGTGATCGGGGGGACCGAGCGCACCCTGGTCTGGGACGACCTCAACCTGGTCCAGCGCGTCAGCGTCTTCGACCGGGGCGTCGACCTGATCGACCGTCCGGCCAGCGGTGAGGAGCGGGCCGCGCGGACGGTCGCCTACCGGGTGGGGGACACGTGGTCCCCCGCCCTCGACGAGAAGGAAGCCCTCCGCTCGATGGTGGAGGAGTTCGCGGCGAGCATCCGGGGGCGCCGGCAGCCGCGCACCGACGGCACCGCCGGGCTGCGCATCCTCGACGTCCTCGAGGCTGCCGGCCGCAGCCTGCGCCAGTCCGGCGAGCTGCAGCCGCTCGCCCCGAGCGGCTGGCGGCACCCCGCCGTCGCGGTCGCCGGCTAAGGCGTGTCTCCCAAGGCGTCCCCAAATTGGGGCATTGGACCCGCGCTCTCCCGCGGCCGACGGGGCACACGCGCATTCTCGGATCGAGACGCCGTACGGCGTCGGTGGTTGCGGCACTCGGCGACGAGAGCCGGTCAAGGAGCAAACGGACATGGTGACTGAGACCGCAGGTCCCGCTGGGGGTCGGCCCGGGCCGATCGCGAGCGTGGTGATCCCCGCGCACGACGAAGCGGCGGTGATCGCCCGGACCCTCGCTGCGCTGGCGCGCGGCGTACGGCCGGGCACCTTCGAGGTCGTCGTCGTCTGCAACGGCTGCTCCGACGACACGGCCGCCGTGGCCCGGGAGAGCGCTCCGCTCGCCCGCGTGATCGAGATCGCCGAGCCGTCGAAGGCCCGGGCGGTCGAGGTGGGCAACCTCGCCACGTCGGTCTTCCCGCGCGTCCACCTGGACGCCGACGTCGAGCTGACCGGGCAGGACGTCCTCCGGCTGGTCGGCGCGATCGAGCGCGAGGGTCTGCTGGCGGCCGGCCCCCGGCGGGTGCAGCCGACCGACGGCTGCGCGTGGACGGTCCGCTGGTACTACGGGTTCTGGGAGCAGCTGCCGCGCGTGCGGACGGGGCTCTTCGGCCGGGGCGCGTTCGCTCTCTCCGCCGAGGGTCAGCGCCGCGTCTCCGCGCAGCCCACGATGCTCAACGACGACCTCGGCGTCGACGAGGCCTTCGTGGACGGGGAGTACCGGATCGTCGACCAGGCGCTCGTGACCGTCCGACCGCCCCGCACCCTGCGGGACCTCGTACGCCGTCGGGTGCGGGTCGCGACCGGCAACGCCCAGGCGACGTCGCTCGGGGTGCGGACCCGGGGTGCGGTGCCTCTCTCCGACGTCGGCCGGACCGCGGCCCGCAGCCCGCTGCTGGCCGCCCAGCTGCCCGTCTTCATCGGAGTCACCCTCGTCGCCCGGATCGGCGCCCGCCGAGCCGTCCGCGCGGGTGACTTCACGAGCTGGCTCAGGGACGAGAGCTCCCGTGCCTAGCGCGTCGGCCCCATCGGATCTCGGGCTCGGACAAGTCGGGGCGCTCAGCCGCCCGAGTGAGGATTCATGATGTCCACCCTGGTCTGCCACCGTCGCCTCGTCGCGATCCTGTCCGTCATCGCCGCCGTGCTCGCCCTCGCGGCCATGCCCGGCCTCGACCTCCCGGCCTACGGCGCCATCGACCCGTGCGGCGCGCAGGGGAACAAGATCTCCTGCGAGAACAGCAAGCCGGGCACGCCCCAGGAGGACTGGGACATCGACGGTGCGGGCGACGCGTCCATCCAGGGCTTCGCGACCCAGATGAGCGTCAACGTCGGGCAGAAGGTCGACTTCAAGATCGACACCGACGCGCGCAGCTACACCATCCAGATCTACCGCCTGGGCTACTACGGCGGTGACGGCGCCCGGTTCATCCAGAACGTGACGCCCTCGGCCACGCTCCCGCAGAACCAGCCGCAGTGCATCTCGGACGTCAACACCGAGCTGTACGACTGCGGCAACTGGGCCGTCTCTGCATCCTGGACCGTGCCGAGCACGGCGGTGTCCGGGGTCTACATCGCGCGGCTCTACCGCGCCGACGAGCAGGCCTCGAGCCACATCACCTTCGTGGTCCGCGACGACAGCAGCACGTCGGCCATCGTCTTCCAGACCTCCGACACCACGTGGCAGGCCTACAACGACTACGGCGGCTCGGACTTCTACGTCGGAGCGGCCCACGGCCGCGCCTACAAGATCAGCTACAACCGCCCGGTGATGACCCGGAACGGCACCGGCGGTCGCGACTTCTTCATGTCGAACGAGTACCCGGCGGTTCGCTTCCTCGAGCGCAACGGGTACGACGTGAGCTACCTGTCCGGCGTCGACACCGCACGCAGCGGTGCCCTCCTGCGCAACCACAAGACCTTCCTGTCCGTCGGGCACGACGAGTACTGGAGCGGCGCCGCGCGCGCCAACGTGGAGGCTGCCCGTGACGCGGGTGTCAACCTCGCCTTCCTCAGCGGCAACGAGGCGTACTGGCGGACCCGGTGGGAGGCATCCGCCGACAGCAGCCAGACGGCGTACCGGACCCTGGTGTCCTACAAGGAGACCTGGGCGAACGCGAAGATCGACCCGTCGGCCGAGTGGACGGGCACCTGGCGAGATCCACGCTTCGCCCCCAGAAGCCAGGGCGGGGGCGTGCCGGAGAACGCCCTGAGCGGCACCATGTACCAGGTCAACGACGACGACCTCGCCCTGACGGTGTCGGCCGCCGAGGGGAAGTACCGGCTCTGGCGCAACACCAGCCTCGCCAGCATGAGCAGCGGTACGGCGACACTCGCGCCGCACACCGTCGGCTACGAGTCCAACGAGGACGTCGACAACGGCTTCCGGCCCGCGGGGCTGGTCCGGCTGTCGACCACGGTCGGCCCGACACCACAGCTGTTGCAGGACTTCGGCAACTACCTGGTCGCCGGCACGACGACCCACCACCTGACGATGTACCGCGCCAGCAGCGGAGCCCTCGTCTTCAGCGCCGGGTCGATCCAGTGGACGTGGGGCCTCGACGAGGTCCATGACAGCCCGTACGACCCCGAGCCTGCAGACCTCCGCATGCAGCAGTCGATGGTCAACCTGATGGCGGACATGTCCGCGCAGCCGACCACCCTGATGTCGGGGCTGTTCGCGGCGACCAAGTCCACGGACACGGTCAGCCCGACCGTGACGATCTCGGCGCCCGCCGCGAACGCGGCCGTGGCCAACGGCGCGACCGTGACCGCGACCGGCACCGCCACCGACACCGGGGGCGGCCGCGTCGCCGGGGTCGAGGTCTCGACCGACGACGGCGCCACCTGGCACCCGGCGAACGGCACCACCAGCTGGAGCTACACCTACGTCCAGAACGGCATCGGCAGCACGCCGCTCAAGGTGCGGGCCGCGGACGACAGCGCCAACATCGGTGCCACGGTGACCCGCGCGCTGACGGTCAGCTGCCCGTGCAGCGTCTTCGGCACGACCACGCCCGGGACGGCGGCCGTCACCGACGCCGGTGCGGTCGAGCTCGGGCTGCGCTTCTCGCCGCAGACCGACGGCTTCGTCACGGGCATCAGGTTCTACAAGGGCACGGGCAACACCGGCAGCCACGTCGGCTCCCTGTGGAGCGCCGGTGGTCAGAAGCTGGCGACGGTGACGTTCGCCAACGAGACCGCCACCGGATGGCAGACCGCCACGTTCTCGAACCCGGTCGCGGTCGCGGCCGGCCAGACGTACGTCGCGTCCTACACCGCACCTGCGGGTCACTACGCGATGGACCAGTGGGAGTTCTCGAGCCAGGGCATCAACGCGCCGCCGCTCTCCGCGGCCGGCGGCTTCGGCAGCCAGCCCGGGGGCGTCTACGGCAACAGCGGGACGTTCCCGAACCTCAGCTACCAGGGCTCGAACTACTACGTCGACGTCGCCTTCACGACGACCGACACCTCGCCGTTGACGTTGACCAACCGGTGGCCGCTGCCGGGATCGTCGAGCGTCCCGTCGACCACGACCGTCTCGGCGACCTTCTCCAAGCCGGTCGCGGCCGGGACCCAGGGCCTGGTCCTGAAGGACCAGGCCGGGGCGACGGTGCCCGGGACCACGTCGTACAACACGACGACCCGCACCATCACCTTCACCCCGACCTCCGCGCTGAGCGGCTTCGTCACCTACACGGCGACCGTGTCCGGCTCCGACAGCCTCGGCAACGGCGTCAACAGCGCCAAGACCTGGTCGTTCACGACGGCCAAGCCTCCGGCGGCACCGGGGGTCTGCCCGTGCACGCTCTTCGACGACACGACCGTCCCGACGATGCTCGAGGCGGCCGAGGACGACCCGGTCTCGCTCGGCGTGCGCTTCACCTCCGACCAGGACGGCAGCATCACCGGGATCCGGTTCTACAAGGGCACCAACAACATCGGGACCCACACGGGCACGCTGTGGCGTGGTGACGGGACCCAGCTCGCGACCGGCACGTTCACCAACGAGTCGACCAGCGGATGGCAGGACCTGACCTTCGCGACGCCCGTGGCGATCACGAAGAACGTCGAGTACATCGCGTCCTACCGCGCCCCGCTCGGCCGCTGGTCCGCGACGCCGAACGCGTTCGCCCAGAGCAACCTGTCGAGGGCGCCCCTGCGGGTGGCGGCCGATGCCGGGATGTACACCTACGGGAGCGGCGCTCCGTCGACCCGGGCCGCGACCAACTACCTGGTCGACCCGGTCTTCCAGCCCCCGGCCCCGGCGATCGCGATCGCCTCGCAGGACCCCGCGCCCGGCGCCGTCGACGTGCCGAGGGGCTCGGCGATCAGGGCGTGGTTCACCAGCCCGCTGCAGTCCGGCTACACGATGACCGCCACCGTGGGCGGGTCACCCGTCGGCGGCTCGGTCGCGCTCAGCGCGGACGGCAAGCGGCTGACCTTCACACCCAGCGCGGCGCTGGGCCGCAACGTCGACGTGACGATGACCCTGACCGGGGTCAGGTCGACCGCGGGTGCGGTCCTCCCGACGACGTCGTGGACCTTCCGCACCGCGGACGCCGACACCGTCGACGCGCCGCAGACGATGTTCGGCTCGGAGCTGCCGCAGAACCTGGAGGCGGTCGACGACGGGTCACCCGTCGAGCTCGGCGCGGCGTTCACGCCGGCGAAGGACGGCACGGTCACGGCGATCAGGTTCTTCAAGTGGGGCGGCAACACCGGCACCCACACGGGATCCGTGTGGTCGGCATCCGGCCAGCGGTTGGCCACGGTGACCTTCACCGGGGAGACCGCGACGGGGTGGCAGACCGCCAGGCTCGCGACGCCGCTGGCGGTGACCGCCGGGACGTCGTACGTCGTGTCCTACCTGGCGCCCAACGGGCACTACGCCTACACGCAGAGCTTCTTCAGCAGCCCGTGGGTCTCCGGCGACCTGACCTCGCCCGCGACCAACAACGGTCGCTACCTCTACGGAGCCGGCGGCGGGTTCCCGACGTACTCGCACGCAGCGTCGAACTACTTCGTCGACGTGCGCTTCGTGGCCGACGCACCGGTGATCGCGGTCAGCTCCCGCACCCCGCTCGCCGGGGCCACCGACGTGCCGCGCACGACGAAGCCGTCGATGACCTTCACCGGCCCGCTGCAGAGCGGGTGGACGATGACGGCCACCAGCGGCGGGTCCCCGGTGCCCGGCAGCGCGGCGCTCTCGGCCGACCAGAAGAAGCTGACGTTCACCCCGACCGGCAGCCTGCCGGCCGACGCGGACGTCCAGGTCGCGATCTCGGGCATCACGGGCACCAACGGTGCGACCCTCGCCAACCAGAGCTGGACCTTCCACACCGAGGAGCCGCAGTCCAGCACGGCGGACGCCTCGCTGTTCGAGGGCGTCACGCCCGCGACGGTCGCGGCCGACGACGGCTCGGCGCTCACGCTCGGGACCAGGTTCACCCCGTCCGTGGACGGCACGGTCACGGCGATCCGGTTCTACAAGGGGCCGGGCAACACCGGGACCCACGTCGGTGCGCTCTGGACCGCTGGCGGGGACCAGCTCCGCGAGGTCACCTTCACCAACGAGACGGCCAGCGGCTGGCAGACCGCGCAGCTCGCGACACCGCTCGCGGTCACGGCCGGCCAGACCTACGTCGTGTCGTACCTCGCGCCGAACGGCCACTACTCGGTGACCGGCGCGTTCTTCAACCAGGCCTACACCGCTGGTCCGCTGACCGCGCCCGCCGGGGACAACGGGCGGTACCGCTACGGGTCCGACGTGGGCTTCCCGACGGGCTCCTGGAACAGCACGAACTACTTCGTCGACGTGGTCCTCCGCTACGCGACGCCATGACGGACACGGGCCGGTGCCGCTCGCCGAGTGCGGCACCGGCTCACGCAGACAGGTCGACGTTGGGGGAGACGGACGTGCCACACATCAGGTGGGCCAGAGGGCTCGTGCTGGTCGCTGCCAGCGGCCTCGCGCGTGAGGTCCTCGCGCTCGAGCGGGTCGTCGGCCGGTACGACGACCTCCGCGTGCTCGACGACGACCCGGCTCGACGGGGCACCGCTCTCGACGGCGCGGAGGTGGTCGGCGGTCTCGCGGAGATCGCGCGCTACCCGGAGCACGACGTCGTGGTGTGCGCGGGCCGTGGAGCGACGCGCCGCTCGCTCGTCGAGCGCCTCGTCGAGCTCGGGGTGGGAGACGAGCGCTACGCCCGGGTGATCCATCCCGCAGCGACCGTCAGCGGCACCGCGATCGGCCGCGGCAGCATCGTGCTGGCCGGGGCGGTCGGCACGGCGAACGTGACGGTCGGGCGTCACGTCGTGGTGATGCCGCAGGTCACCCTGACCCACGACGACGTCGTGGCCGACTACGTGACCCTCTGCGCCGGGGTCAGCCTCGGCGGCGGCGTCCGCGTCGACGAGGGCGCCTACCTCGGCATGAACGCGTGCGTGCGAGAAGGGGGTGAGGTCGGCGCCGGGTCGACCCTCGGCATGGGCGCCGCCCTCCTGACGCCGCTGCCCGCCGGAGCCACGTGGGTCGGGGTCCCTGCTCGACCGATCGCGGCGACGTACCGGATGGAAGGGGCCTGACCGTGCGGCTCACCCGAGCGGTGCCCCTGCGCACCACCCCGACCGTCTCGGTGGTCGTGCCGTGCCACAACTACGGCCACTTCCTCCCGGACGCGGTGTCGTCCGCGCTCGACCAGCCCGGGCTCGACCTGGAGGTCGTCGTCGTCGACGACGCGTCGACGGACGACAGCGCTGACGTCGCCCGGCGGCTCGCCGCCCGCGACGACCGGGTCCGCGTGCTGGTGCACCGGGCGAACCGGGGCCACATCGCGACGTACAACGACGGACTCGCCGAGGCCCGGGGCGACTACGTCGTCCTGCTCTCGGCGGACGACCTGCTGACGCCGGGATCGCTGACCCGCTCGGTCGCGCTCCTCGAGCGGCATCCGGCCGTCACGCTGGCCTACGGCGCGCCGGTGAGCTTCACCGGGACGCCACCGGTCCCGACCACCCGGGTGACCGGCTGGTCGCTGTGGCCGGGCAGGACCTGGTTGCGCCGGGTGTGCGCCACCGCCCGCAACCCGATCGTCAACCCGGAGGCCGTGCTGCGCCGGTCGGTGCTGGACGAGGTCGGGGGCTACGACCCCCGGCACCCGTTCGCGGCCGACCTGCTGCTGTGGATGCAGGCTGCACGACGCGGCGACGTGGGCCGGGTCAACGGCGCCCACCAGGCGCTCTACCGGGTGCACGGACAGAACATGACGACCACGGACTTCGCCGGGGTGCTGACCAACCAGCGCACCGTGCACGCCGCCTTCGAGGAGCTCTTCGCCGATGGCGCGGACGACGACCTGCGCCGGACCGCGCGTCGGGCCATCGCCACGGAGGCCGTACGTGAGGCGCGCATGGCCCAGGCGGCCGGCGACCGGGCCACCCTCGACGGGCTGGCCGACCTGGCCCTCACGGCATACCCGTCGATCACCGGGACGCGCGGCTGGCGGGCGCTCCACCGGCACCCCTCCGGTCCGGCGTCGGCCCTGGAGCGGCGGGTGCTGACCAGCTCTCACGCCCTGCGGTGGTCGGCCCGGTCGCGTCGCTGGCGCCTGGTGGGGACCTGATGAACGCGCCCAGCACGAGCACCGCCGACCGGACCTTCGACCCGACCCCGAGGAGCACCTCCGTGACCGACATCGCCACCGACGTGACCGTCTCCACCGTCCCGTTCGTCGACCTCGCACTGCAGAACGCCCAGGTGGCCGACGCCGTGGCCGCCGGCTTCGAGCGGGTGCTGAGCACGCAGGGCTTCGTCCTCGGGCCGGAGGTGGCGCGGTTCGAGGAGGCGTTCGCGTCGTACTGCGGCGTCTCGGACGTGGTCGGCGTCGGCAACGGGACCGACGCCCTGGAGATCGCGCTGGTGAGCGCGGGCATCGGACCCGGCGACGAGGTGATCGTCCCCGCGAACACGTTCGTCGCCACTGCCGAGGCGGTGGTCCGGGTCGGTGCGGAGCTGGTCCTCGCGGACTGCGACGACGACTTCCTGATCGCCCCGGAGTCGGTGGTGGACCGGGCGACCGGTCGCACCCGGGCGGTCATCGCCGTCCACCTCTACGGCCAGGTCGCGCGGGTCGAGGTGCTGCGCGACGCGCTGGGCGCCGGGGTGCTCATCGTCGAGGACGCCGCGCAGGCACAGGGCGCCACCCGCGGCGGCGTACGCGCGGGTGCGCTCGGCGACGTCGCCGCGACCAGCTTCTACCCCGGCAAGAACCTCGGGGCGTACGGCGACGCCGGGGCGCTGATGACCAGCTCGGTCGACGTCGCGGACCAGGCGCGCATGCTGCGCAACCACGGCGGGGTGGCCCGCTACGAGCACCAGGAGATCGGGCGCAACTCCCGTCTCGACGGGCTGCAGGCAGCGGTGCTCTCGGCCAAGCTCCCGGTGCTCGACCGCTGGAACCAGGAGCGTCGCCGCGCCGCCGCCCGCTACGACGAGCTCCTCGCCGGGGTCGTCGGCATCCGGACGCCGCGGACGCTGCCCGGCAACGAGCACGTGCACCACCTCTACGTCGTGCGGGTGCGGGACCGCGACCGCGTCCTCGGCTGCCTGCAGGCGGCGGGCATCGGCACGGGAATCCACTACCCGGCGCCGATCCACCTGATCCCGGCGTTCGCCCACCTGGGCCTGCGGCCCGGCGAGTTCCCGGCAGCGGAGCGCGCGGCGGGCGAGATCCTCTCGCTGCCGATGTTCCCGGGCATCACCGCCGCGCAGCAGGAGCGGGTCGCGGACGTCCTCGTGGAGGCGGTCCGGTGGCCGAGCTGAGCGTCGACTCCGTCTCCCTCGCGAGACGGGCCGGGACCGGGGCCGTGTGGGCCGCGGCCGGCAACATCGGCGTGCGCGTCGCCGGGATCGCGGTCACCGCCGCGATCGCCCGGATCCTCTCGCCCGCCGACTTCGGCATCTTCGCGATCGCGCTGGCCGTGCACGTCGTCGTGGGCAGCCTGGCCGAGCTCGGCATGGGGTCCGCGGTCGCTCGCTCCGCCCACGAACCCGAGGACATCGCACCGACGGTGACGACACTGTCGGTCGGGGTCAGCCTGCTGCTCGGTGCGGCCATGGCGGCGTTCGCCGGGCCGGCGGCGGCCCTGCTCGGGGTGCCGGCCGCGGCCGAGCCGATCCGGGTCCTGTCGATCTGCCTGGTGCTGACCGGCATCTTCGCGGTCCCGGGGGCGCAGCTCACCCGCGAGTTCCGGCAGGACCGGATCTTCCTGGCGACGGCGGCCGGGTTCCTGCCGGCCAACGCGCTGCTCGTCGGTCTCGCGCTGGGCGGGGGCGGCGCCACGTCGTTCGCGTGGTCGCGGGTCGTCGGGCAGGTCGTCACCGGGCTCGTGATGGTCGCGTGCCTGCACCGGCGCTACCGTCCCGGCTGGCGACCGGCGGCCGTCCTGCCCCTGCTGGCCTTCGGGCTCCCGCTGTCCCTCGCGAACCTCGTCAACTGGTCGCTGCTCAACGCCGACTACGTGATCATCGGCCGGCTGCTCACCGAGACCCAGGTCGGCGTCTACATGATCGCCTTCAGCGTCGCGGGCTGGTCGACGACGGTCCTCAGCTCGGTCCTGAACGGGGTCGTCGTCCCGTCGTTCGGGCGGGTCCTCGGGGACGCCGAGCTCTTCGGCTCGGCCCTGGCCTCGGCGGTCCGGTTGGTCGCCCTCGTCGCCGCGCCGGTGTGCGTCGTCACGGTCGTCCTGTCCCGCCCGCTCGTGGAGACCGTCTTCGGCGCCACCTGGCTGGATGCGGCCCCGGTCCTCTCCGTGCTCGCGGCGTACGGCGCGCTCTTCTCCGTCTCGCTGCTGTTCGCCAACGTGCTCGTCGCGGTCGGCGCCACGGGCAGGCTCCTCGGCATCCAGGCGGTCTGGGTCGCCGTGCTGGTCCCGGCGATGGTGGTCGGCATCCGGGTCGACGGCCTGGTCGGCGCGGCCTGGGCGCACGTCGTCACCGTCAGCGTCGTCACCCTGCCTCTCTACGTGCTGGCCGTGCGTCGTTCGACCGGTCTGGGCCTCGGTGCCGTGCCACGTGCAGCCTCCGGCCCGGTCGGCGCCGCGCTCGTCGCCGGCACGTCCGCGTTCGCGACGTCGCTGCTGCTCGACGACCCGGCGGCGGTCGTGGTCGTCGGCGGCGCGCTCGCCGTGGCGTCGTACGCCGTGGTCGCGAGGCCGATGGTCCGCCCCTACCGGGCCGCGTTCCGCCGGGCGCCGGCATCGGCCGGCGACGGCCTCCTGGCGGGAGCGGGCCGATGACCCGCGGCGGCGGCTCGCCCCTGCGGGTGCTGGTGGTGACCCACGAGGCGTCCCGCAGCGGTGCGCCCCGGGTGGCGGAGATGGTGGTCCGGACCCTCGTCGGGGAGGGGTACGCCGTCTCGGTGCTGTCGTGCCGGCCGGGTCCGCTGCTGCCGGAGTTCGCGGCGCTCGCGCCGACGGCGGTGGCGCTGCTGCCGCGGCTGCGGCGCCGGGCGACCCGGCTGCGGTGGGGGCGCCGGGTCGGGCGCGGGCTCGACGCGGGCTGTGCCTGGGTCGACCTGCGACGGCGCCGGCCCGACCTCGTCTACGTCAACTCGGGCGCCGCCGCGGCGTACGTGCGGGCCGCCCGGTGGTGGCCGCGCCGCCGGACGATCCTCCACGTCCACGAGTCCGCCGCCGTGCTGACCGACCTGCTGGCCGGCGCCGGCGTGCACCAGCTGCCGGACGACGTGGAGCTCGTCGCCTGCTCGCCGAGCGTGCACGCCGACCTGATGGACCTGGCGGGGCGGGACGGCCACGAGATCGCGCTGCTCGTGTCGGTGCCGGACGAAGGGCGCGTGCTCGCCCTGGGCGGGCGGGACACCACCGAGCGCACCACGGACGAGGTCGTCGTCGGCTGCTGCGGCAGCGTCGAGCACCGGAAGGGCGTCGACCTCTGGCTGCGAGCAGCCGGCCAGGTGCTCGCCGACCTGCCGGACCGCTCCGTCCGCTTCGTCTGGGTCGGCGACGGCACGCCTCCGGCCGGCCAGGTCGACCCGCGCATCGAGTTCGCCGGTCCGAGCGACAACCCGTACCCCGCGATGGCGGCGTTCGACATCGCCACCCTGCCCTCACGCGACGACCCCTTCCCGCTGGTGGTGCTCGAGTCGATGCTGCTCGGCGTCCCGGTCGTGGCCTTCGGCGTGGGTGGGGTGCCAGCGCAGATCGGCGACGCCGGTGTCGTGGTGCGTCCGGGCGACGTCGTCGGGTTCGCCGAGGCGGTGCGTGCGCTGGTGCTGGATGCCGAGGCCCGCGACGTGCTGGGGGACCGGGCCCGGCGCCGGGTGCTGGCGGAGTTCTCGGGCACCGGCTTCGAACGAGCCCTCCAGGAGGTGGTGGCCCGATGAGCGTGTCCCTCGTCTGCGTCTTCAACGACCCGGCCGTGCGTGAGCAGTGCCTGGACCGCTCGGTCGCCGGGTCGGACCCGGCAACGGTCGAGCTGGTGGTCGTCGACAACACCGACCACCGGTTCACCACGGCCGGCGCAGCCCTCAACCACGGTGCCCGCCTGGCTCGGCACGACGTCGTCGCCTTCGTCCACCAGGACGTCTACCTGCACTCGACCTCACGTCTGCTGGAGGTGGCCGCCCTCCTCCGGGCCGACGCCGGCGGCTGGGGTCTGCTCGGCGCCGCCGGCGTCGGGCCCGGTGGTGAGGTCGTCGGCCTGCTCCGCGACCGGGTCCAGCTGATCGGTCGCAGCGCGGTCGAACCCGTCGAGGTCGACAGCCTCGACGAGGTGCTCTTCCTGGTCGAGCGGGAGGTCGTCCTCCGCGAGCCGCTCGCCGAGGACCCGGACCTGGCGTGGCACGCCTACGCGGTCGAGTACGGCGTACGCCTGCGGGAGCTCGGCCTGCGGGTCGGTGCCGTCGACCTGGCGATCACCCACAACAGCCTGACCGTCAACCTGGCCCGGCTCGCCGAGGCGCACCACCGGGTCGCCGAGCTGCATCCCGGGGCGGTCCCCGTGCGGACGACCTGCGGGATCGTCGGGGCCGAGCCGGGATGGCTCCGGTCGTCGGCGGTCGGACGCCGTCACGGGTGGCGTCGACGCGGTCTGGCGGAGTCCCTCGTCGCCCGCCGCGCCCGGGAGCGGGCCGGTGCCGGGCGTCCCGTGCTGGCCGACGTCCGGCTCGACGTGGACGACATCGAGATCGTGGCCGGCGAGCGGGTCCGGGTCGTCAACGTCGACGCCACCGGGGCCTTCTCCGCCGTCGCCGGCGACCCGCTCCAGCTGACGCGACGGGGAGAGCCGTTTGAGCTCGTCGCCGTCCACGACGCCACCGACCTGGTCGCCCACCTGAGGTCCGAGATGCCCGGCCCGTTGCTGTGCACCAACCTGGACCTCGACGGCCTCGCCCGGTTGGGCGCCGCCGGCCTGGTCGGTGGCGACGCCGTCATCGGGATCCACGAGTCCGACATCTGGCTGCTCACCGGGGTGGCGACCGACCGCCTCCCGCGCGCCTGGCTGACCGGCCGGGCTGTCCCGTTCAGCGCGCTGCGGCCGGGAGCGGCCGGGACCCAGCACCGGGGCAGTGCCGGCGCCACCGCCGCGAGCGCGATGGCGCTCCCGGCACCGAGAGGAGGTGGACGCGGTGTACTTCACTGAGGCACTCGCCGTCCTGGCCCGCCGTTGGTACGTCGTTCTGGTCTGCGGGCTCGCGGTCGTCGGCGGGCTCGTCATGGCCGTCAAGACGGTCCCCACGCAGTACCAGGCCAGCGGCGAGGTGCTGCTGCTCCTCCCGCCGGCAGCCACCGGCAAGGGCACCCCGAGCAATCCCTACCTCAACCTGCAGCCGGGCCTGACCACGATGGCGACCATCACCGCGTCGGAGCTGAACTCCAAGCCGGTCCACCGCGAGGTGGAGCAGGCCGGGTTCACCTCGGACTACGCGATCGGCGTCAGCCCGGACACGGGCCCGCTGCTGCTGATCACCGTCAAGGACATCGACGCCGCGGAGGCCGCGGTCACCCGGGACGAGGTGATCCGGCGGATCACCCTTCAGCTCGACACCCTGCAGCAGGGGCTCGACGTCCCGGAGACCCAGCGGGTCTACTCGCGCCGCAACGGGTCGGCTCGGCCGGCCGAGGCGGTCCCGGGCGCCAAGATCCGGGCGATGGCGGTGATCGCCGGCGGCGGCCTGGTCGGCACGATCCTCCTGGTCTTCACCTTCGACCGGCTCTCCCGCCGCCTCCGCCGCCGCAACGACGAGGAGGAGCCGGCACGTGACCCGGGTGACGCCGACGAGCACCACCGGCTGACCCTGGCACGCTCCGTGAACGAGCGCGACGTCGACGAGGACCCACACCGTCGGAAGGCCCGGGATGCGGCGCGCTAAGCAGTGGTTCGCGGGAGTCCCTCAGCTCCCGGCGCTGGCCTTCCTCAGCGCCTACGTGGTGCTGTTGCTCGTCGTTCCGGCCCAGCTCGTCTTCCGCCCGCTCGGGGCCCCGGGGACGCTCGCCAACATGGTCGGCCTGGGCGCCCTGCTCTGGTGGTGCGGGGCCCGGGTCGGTGGCCTCACTCCGCGGCGGCGCTCCCCGGTCCGGCTCCTCCTCGGCGGGGTCACGATCGCGGTGCTCGCGGCGTACGTCTCCGGCATGCTCGCCGGCTGGTACGCCCCCTCCAACATGCGACAGGGCACCGACGACGTCTGGACCCTGGTGTTCCCGACGGTGAGCCAGGTCCACGTCGCCATGGTGACGGCCGCCGACCGCGGGCTGCTGAGCTTCGGCGCCTGGCTCGGGGTCGCGCTCCTGGCAGCGGACGGGCTCCGCAGCTGGCGCGACCTCGACGTCCTCGTGCGGGTGCTGTGCTGGACCACCACCGTCTACTCCGCGGTGGGGATCTACCAGTTCTACACGGGCACCAACCTGGCCGCCTACATCCAGGTCCCGGGTCTCAGCGCCAACGCCGTCGTGGGGGCCTCCCTCACCCGCTCGGTCCTCGAGCGTGTGTCGAGCACCGCCTCGCACCCCATCGAGTTCGCCGTCGTGGTGGCGTGCGTGCTCCCGCTCGCGCTGCACCTCGCGATCCACCGGCGCCGACGCCGCGACCTGCTGCCGGTGCTGGTGCTCGGCTTCGCCATGCCCCTCGCCGTGTCCCGGTCGGGCATCCTCGCCGTCGGCCTCGCGCTGATCATCATGTTCGCCTACTGGCCGCCCGCCGTACGCCGGCGGTCGCTGCTGATCGGTCCGCTGGCCGTCGTCGCGCTGCGCGTCGCCGTGCCCGGGCTGGTCGGCACGATCTACTCGCTGTTCCGGGGCATCGCCACCGACCCCAGCGTCACCGGCCGCACCGACGACTACGGGGTCGTCATCGCGCTCTACCAGGACCAGCCGTGGTTCGGCCGAGGTCTCTTCACGTTCGTCCCGGGCTACTACCGGATCCTCGACAACCAGCTGCTGATGGTGCTGGTCGAGCTCGGTGCCGTCGGCCTGGTGGCCGTGCTGCTGCTGTACGTCGGATCCTTCGGCAGCGCCCTCGGCGCGCGGCGTCGTGCGCTCAGCCCTCGTGACTCCCACGTCTCGCTGGCGCTGGCGGCGTCCATCGCGGGCATGCTGGCGGCATCGGCGACCTTCGACGCCTGGGGCTTCGCCCAGGCCGCCGGCCTCACGTTCCTGCTGTTCGGGCTCGCCGGTGCCGCCTCCCGGCTCTCCCACGAGGACCGGTCCGCCGCGGCACCTGAGGGCCGCGTCCGCGAGCTCCAGGGGGTGCGCGGTGCGTGAGCGCGTGGTCGTCGTGATCGTCACCTTCAACAGTGCCCGGGTGCTGCCCGGGCTCCTGGACTCGCTGCCGCTCGGGCTCGAGGGCGCGGACTGGAGCCTGGTCGTTGCGGACAACGACTCCGCCGACGAGACGGTGGCCCTCGTGCACCGGCTCGCGCCCGGTGCGACCGTGGTCGAGATGGGCCGCAACGCGGGCTATGCCGCGGGCATCAACGCGGCCGTTCGGGCGGCGGGCGACTTCGGCGCCGTGCTCGTGCTGAACCCCGACGTACGGCTGGCACCCGGGTGCGTGCGGGAGCTGCTGGGTGTCCTCGACGCGACCGGCGCGGGCATCTGCGTGCCCCGGCTCGAGGACTCCCGGGGTGAGCTGATCCTCTCGATGCGTCGCGAGCCGACGCTGCTGCGGGCGTACGCCGACGCGCTGCTCGGTGCGGGCCGGGCCGGTCGGGTCGGCGCCCTCGGCGAGGTGGTCTCCGACCCCGGGCGGTACGACGTACCCGGGAGCCCGGACTGGGCCGAGGGGTCCACGCAGCTGATCGGTGCCGCCTGCTGGCGGGCGTGCGAGGGCTGGGACGAGACGTTCTTCCTCTACTCGGAGGAGACCGACTACCACCTGCGGGCGCGCGACCGGGGCTTCGCCGTCCGCTACGTGCCGACGGCCCGGGCGGTGCACCTCGAGGGGGCGTCCGCGAGCTCGCCCCGGCTGTGGTCCCTGCTCGTCGCCAACCGCCTGCGCCTCTTCCGCCGCCGTCACACGCCGGCCGGCGCGGCGCTCTTCTGGCTGGCGTCGCTGCTCCGCGAGGGGTCCCGGTCGGTGCTGGGCCACGCCATCGCACGCAGCGCCGTCCGCGTCCTGGTCCGGCCGTCGCTGCTGGCCGCTCCCCGCGGCCCCGAGTGGTTGGAGCGGGTGTGAACGGGTCAGCGCAGGCGCTTGACCAGCCTGGTCGCGGCGCCTTGGACGCGGCGACGTGCTGGCTGACGACCGAGGGCGTCGGTGCGGACGGAGGCCACCGTGTCGGTGCCGACGAGGCTGAACCTCGGCTGCAACCACGCGTTCTCCCGCGCCTGGGCGCGGTCGCTGGTGTGCACCTTGGTGTAGCCGAGGTCGCGGAGCTCCCGCAGGAGCGCCCGGTCGTAGCGACCCAGGGGGAGGGCGGCCTCGTCCACGGCCCGACCGACCACCGACCCGATCCGGTCGCGGGCGTCGACCAGCTCGCGGCGGCGCCGGGCGTCGTCCAGCCCCCGCCAGGGGACGTGGTCCATGCCGTGCGAGCCGATCTCCATCCCGCTCTCGGCGAGCAGGCGGACCTGGTCGTGGTCGAGGCTGCCCCGCGAGCCGAACCGCCCGGCGAGGACGAAGAACGTCGCCCGCAGGCCGCGGTCGAGCAGGCCCGGCAGGCCGATCTCGACGTCGGAGGCGTTGCTGTCGTCGAAGCTGAGCCGGACGTCGTCGCGTCCCACGACCTCGTCGAGCACGGCGTGGAAGAGATCCGCGGAGATCCAGTACGGCGCCTCGCCCGGCTCGAGCGTCCGGTCGGGCACCCCGATCCCGTGGAAGCAGAGGTTGACCGTACGAGTCGTCATCGAGGCTCCGATCCTGGTGGTGCGGTGCCAGTGAACCAAGAACCGACCGTCCCGGTCGAGCGACCGGCCGGCACCCCGCGCGTCGTCGTCGCCCCCATCACGGCGAGCGACCTCGAGCGCGTCGGCCGGTTCCTGCACGAGCACCTCGACCCACGGGTGCCGGCCGAGACCTGGACGCGGACCGTCCGGCCGGCCTGGTGCTCGCCCGTCGACGACCACGGCCACCTCCTGCTGGAGGGCGACCGCGTCGTCGGGGTCTACCTGGCCATCCACTCCGAGCGGGTCCTGGGTGGGGAGCGGCGCCACGTCTGCAACCTCGCCGCATGGTGCGTCCTCGACACCCATCGCGCGCACGGCGTGCGCCTGCTCCGTGCCCAGCTGGCACGCCCGGGCGTCGTCTTCACCGACCTGTCGCCGAGCGGCACCGTGCCCGCCCTCAACCGGCGCCTCGGCTTCACCGACCTCGACACGACCACGCTCCTGGTCCCGTGCCTGCCGCTCCCGACCCCCGGGGTCCGGGTGGTGACGAGTCCCGCGCGGATCGACGCGCTGCTCGAGGGGCGCGACCGCGAGATCTACCGCGACCACCGCGACGCTGCCGCGGCCCGGCACGTCGTGCTGCTCGTGGGTGGCCGGCCCTGCTACGTCATGTTCCGGAAGGTCCGTCGCAAGGGCCTCCCCGGCTTCGCGACGCTCCTCCACGTCAGCGACCCCGAGCTGCTCCGCCGTGGCGGCGGCGCGCTCTCCCGCCACCTGCTGCGGCACCGGGTCGTGGTGCTGCTCGCGGAGCTCCGGGTGGCGGGCTACGCCCCCCGGCTCTCGCGCCGGCTCTCCGACCCCCGACCCAAGATGTTCCGCGGCGCCGGGGTGGCGCCGGGGGACGTCGACGACCTGTACAGCGAGCTCACGAGCGTGCCGTGGTGAACGGCAGCACGAGGAAGGCACACCGATGAGAACCCACCTCCACCACCTGGTCAGCGAGCAGGCGCAGCTGCGCCCGGACGCGCCCGCCCTCACCTACCAGGACACGACCGTCGACTACGCGGGGCTGTGGTCCACGGTGACCGCGGTGGCCGGCGGCCTGCAGCTGCTCGGCGTACGCCGCGGGGACCGCGTCGCGATCTACCTGGAGAAGCGGATCGAGGCCGTCGCCGCGATCTTCGGGTCGTCGGCGGCCGGCGGACTGTTCGTGCCCGTCAACCCCGTCCTCAAGCCGGAGCAGGCCTCCCACGTGCTCCTCGACTGCGAGGTGCGGGTGCTCGTGACGACGGCCCAGCGCTGGGCGCTCCTGGCGGACCTGCTCGGCGACGCGAAGCGGCTGACGGCGGTGGTGCTCGTCGGCGGCGGTGATGCCCCCGAGGTGGAGGGCATCGAGCTGCGGCGGTACGACGACCTCCTGCTCGCGCCGGCCGTGCCGGCGCCGGTGGTGGGGGTCGACCTCGACCCGGCGGCGATCCTATACACCTCCGGGAGCACCGGTCGGCCGAAGGGCGTCGTGCTGAGCCATCGCAACCTGCTGGTCGGCGCGGACAGCGTCAGCAGCTACCTCGAGAACAGTCCGGACGACGTGGTCCTCGCGGCGCTCCCCATCAGCTTCGACGCCGGCCTGAGCCAGCTGACGACCGCCTTCCACGTCGGCGCGCGGGTGGTCCTGATGAACTACCTCTTCCCGGCGGAGGTGCCGCGCCTCTGCGCCCGGCACGGTGTCACCGGGCTGACGTGCGTGCCGCCGCTGTGGATCCAGCTCACCGAGGCCGACTGGCCGGACGAGGCCCGGCACTCGCTGCGGTACTTCGCCAACACCGGCGGCCGGATGCCCCAGGCGACGCTGACCCGGCTGCGCGAGCTCTTCCCGCAGGCCGCGCCGTACCTGATGTACGGGCTCACCGAGGCGTTCCGGTCGACCTACCTGGAGCCGGCCGAGGTGGACCGGAGGCCCGACTCGATCGGCAAGGCCATACCGGACGCCGAGGTCCTGGTCGTCCGTCCCGACGGCACCGTGTGCGACCCGGGCGAGGAGGGCGAGCTCGTGCACCGCGGGCCGCTCGTCGCCCTGGGCTACTGGAACGCACCGGAGCAGACCGCGGCCAGGTTCCGCCCGGCCCCGGGCGCCCAGCCTGCCTGGCGCCAGACCGAGCTCGCGGTGTGGTCCGGTGACACCGTGCGCACGGACGACGAGGGCTTCCTCTACTTCGTCGGGCGCCGCGACGACATGCTCAAGACCTCCGGCTACCGCGTCAGTCCCACCGAGATCGAGGAGGTCGCCTACGAGTCCGGGCTGGTCCGCGACGCCGTCGCCGTCGGTGTCGCCGACGACCGGCTCGGGCAGCGGATCGTGCTGGTGGTCGCCCCTCCGGGCGGCGTGCCGGTCGACACCGCCGCGCTGCTGGCGGTCTACCGCCGGTCGGTCCCGACGTTCATGGTCCCGTCGGAGGTCGTGGTGCGCTTCGAGCTGCCCCGCTCGCCGAACGGCAAGTTCGACCGGGCCGCCGTGCGAGCGGAGCTCGACCGATGATGCCCGATCGCCACGTCGAGTCGTTCGGCGTCAAGGACGGTCAGCTGGTGGTCGGCGGGATGCCGCTCGAGCGGCTTGCCGCCAGCGTCGGGTCCACCCCGTTCTTCGCCTACGACCGGCGTCTCCTGACCGCCCGGGTGGAGGTCCTGCGCGCCGCGCTGCCCAGCGGCCTCCACCTCGGGTACGCCGTGAAGGCCAACCCGATGCCGGCGGTGGTCCAGCACCTGGCCGGCCTGGTCGACTCGCTCGACGTCGCGTCGGCCGGGGAGATGCGGGTGGCCCTCGACACCGGCACCGACCCCGGCTCGATCAGCTTCGCCGGTCCGGGCAAGACCGATCCGGAGCTCCGTCAGGCGGCCGCGGCCGGCGTCGTGGTCGAGGTCGAGTCGCGCGGTGAGGTGGACCGGCTGCTCGCGGCCGGGGAGGCCGTGGGCGTGCGGCCCGTGGCGGCGATCCGGGTCAACCCCGACTTCGCCGTCCAGGGCTCCGGGATGCGGATGGGCGGCGGCCCGCAGCAGTTCGGCGTGGACGCCGAGCAGGTGCCGGGCCTGATGGCCGACCTCGCCGGACGGGACGTCGACCTGGTCGGCTTCCACGTGTTCGCCGGCTCGCAGAACCTCGACGCCGACCTCCTCGTCGCGGCCCAGGAACGCACCGTCGAGCTCGTCCTGAGACTGGCCGAGCAGGCGCCGGCACCGGTGCGCTACGTCAACCTCGGCGGCGGCTTCGGCATCCCGTACTTCGAGAAGGACCAACCGGTCGACCTGGTCCGGCTCGGCGACAACCTCGGCCGCCTGCTCGACGACCGGCTCCGCCGCGCGTTGCCCCAGGCCCGCACGATCGTGGAGCTCGGCAGGTATGTCGTGGGGGAGTGCGGTGTCTACGTGACCCGCGTGGTCGACACGAAGGTCTCGCGGGGGCAGCGGTTCGCGGTCGTCGACGGCGGCATGCACCACCAGCTCGCGGCCTCGGGGAACCTCGGGCAGGTGATCCGGCGCAACTACCCCCTCGTGGTCGGCACCCGGCTCGGCCCTCCTGCCGGCGCGGCCGAGGACGTCGAGCCGGTGACCGTCGTCGGCTCCCTGTGCACCCCGTTGGACCTGATGGGCTCGAAGCTGCCGCTGCCCGAGATCGAGGTCGGCGACCTCGTCGTGATCTTCCAGGCCGGCGCCTACGGCCTCACCGCCAGCCCGACCGCCTTCCTCGGCCACCCGCACCCGGCCGAGGTACTCGTGTGACCACCTCAGAAGGAGAACCCGTGAAGACCATCGACACCACCCTGACCGATCTCGTCGACGTCGTCGTGACGGTGCTCGGCATCGAGGAGCGGCGGGCGTCGCTCTCGGCGGCGACCGAGCTGCTGGGCGGCATCCCCGAGCTCGACTCCCTCGCGCTGCTCGAGCTCGTCGTCGTGATCGAGGAGCGCTTCGCGATCGCGATCGACGACGGCGACCTCACGGGCGAGGTGTTCGAGACCCTGGGCACCCTGGCGGCGTTCGTCGACGCCAAGCAGCAGGGCGCCTGAGGCCGAGGGTCTCAGGGCCTCAGGGCCGTCCCGTCGTCCCAGGTGTTGCCGGACCACACGTTGCCGGTCGCGGAGGAGAGGAACGACGTCACCGCGCCCCAGACCCCGCACTTGCCGTTGGTCCCGCGCTGGAACACGTTGTCGACGACCTGCACGCCGGTCGGGTTGCTGCCGTAGGGCTTGCCCGGGTTGTAGCCCGCGTGCAGGCAGTAGCCGATCCCGGTCGAGTTGGCGACGAACAGGTTGCCCTCGATCCGGACGTCGCGGATCGGCTCGAAGTCGCCGAAGAGCGAGAGGTCCGCCGTGCAGCCACCGTTGCTGCTGTTGACCTGCGGCGTGCACGCGAGCGTGTTGTGGCGTACCAGCATGGTGTTGCCGCCATTCGAGATGAACGCGTTGTTGTGGTAGCTCAGCCCGGTCGGGTTGTACTGGTCGTGCAGCCACGAGTCGGTGACCGTGCAGTGGTCGGCGCAGTGGAAGCTGTGCTGCCCGCCGGTCACCTCCACCCGCGTCGCCGTGATGTTGTAGCCCCAGACCGCGCCGTCCACCCACGAGCCACCGCGCACCGTCGAGTCGGTCAGCGTCACGGCGTCGTCACCGCCGTCGGTGGCGTCGACCCGCGGCAGGAGGGACTTCGAGATCACCACGCCGGGCGAGCGGACGAGGATCGCGCCGCACGAGGTCGCGTCGACAGCCGTGATCGTCGTCGGCCGGCTGATCGTGCAGGGGCCGGTGTAGCGGGTGAGCGTCGTGCCGGACGGTACGCCGGTGTTGCCGGCGCCGGGCCAGGCACCCGGCGGCTCGGTCGGCGTCGGATCCGTGGGCTCGGTCGGCCCGGGCTCGGTGGGGGTGGTGGTCGGGTCGGTCGGGGTCGGGTCGGTGGGGGTGCTGGACGGCCCGGGGTCGGTCGGCGTGGGCTCGGTCGGCGTCGGGTCGGTGGGGCTGCTCGTCGGCCCGGGGTCGGTCGGCGTGGTGGTCGGGTCGGTCGGCCCGGGGTCGGTCGGGGTGGTCGCCGGGTCGGTGGGCGTCGGGTCGGTCGGCGTGGGCACGGTGCCCCCGGCGACGAAGCTGACGTCGACCCAGTAGTTGGACTGCCGGTAGGTCTGGAAGGGGAACCGCGACTCGGGGCCGTAGGCGTAAACGCCGTTGCGGTAGCCGGGCGCGCGGAGGTCCGGCGAGTCGATCGGACGGTCGAAGTAGCCCTCGGTCACGGCGTAGCGGCCGTGGGGGGCGTGCACCGAGATCGTGTAGGTCTGGCCCGCCGAGAGCTCGACCGGGTCCGCGAAGTCGGCGGACAGCCAGCCCGTCTCGGTCGTCTCCTCGAAGGTCGCCCTGGCCAGGGCGCGACCGCGGCCGCCCCAGAGCGTCCCGCTGTCCGGTGTCCCGAGGGTGCTGCCCGAGATCTTGTAGACGCGCACGCCGGTGGCGAGGCCGTCGACCTTGGGCACGAAGCGCATGCCGAGCTCGACCGCCTCGCGGTCGGGATCGAGCACCGCGTCGGCGGGCATCTCCTCCTCGAAGAGGCCCCGAGTGTCGGCTCCGGCCGGTTGCTGCAGGACGACGACGGCGAGGACCGAGCCGATCAGGCCGAGGAGCACGACCAGGGGGAGTGCGACCCGGGAGAGCCGCCGGCGTACGGGTGGACGTCGGTGAAGCGGGGGCGTCATCGGGGTCACCTAGCGGTCGACGGTGTGGCCTGCGTGTTGGTCCGCGGCGGCCGGTCCCGCTCCACCCTGCCAGCGCTCCGCGCTCCTGGCTGTCCCAAGAATTGGGGAACTTGACGCGGTGCTCCGGAGGCCGTCCGCGCGGTGGCACAGCGTGGGCACATGGTCGAGAAAGTGCATGTGCTCGTGATCGTGCAGAACCTCCCGGTGCCCCTGGACCGGCGGGTGTGGCTGGAGTGTCTGGCGCTTCGGGAGGCCGGCTACGACGTGAGCGTGATCTGTCCGAAGGGTCCCGGGGACCCGTCCCGAGCGGTCATCGAGGGCGTCCACGTCTACAAGTACCGGCCGGCGCCGCAGGCGAGCGGCGTGCTGGGCTACCTGTGGGAGTTCGGGTACTCGTGGCTGCGGACGGCCCGGCTGTCGCACCGGGTGTGGCGGCGCCAGCCGTTCCAGGTGCTGCAGGCGTGCAACCCCCCGGACACCTACTGGGCGCTGGCCCGGATCTGGAAGCGGCGCGGCGTCCGGTTCGTCTTCGACCAGCACGATCTCAACCCGGAGCTCTTCCTGTCGCGCTTCGGTGAGCCGGAGGGCCTCGCCGGTCGCCTGCAGCTCTGGGGCCTGCGCTGGCTCGAGCGTCGTACGTACGCCGTCGCCGACCACGTCATCTCGACCAACGAGTCCTACCGCCGGATCGCCATGGAGCGGGGCGGGCTGGACCCGGACCGGGTCACCGTGGTCCGGAGCGGACCGGACACCAGCGTGATGCGTCCGGTGCACCCGGCGCCGGGAACGCCGAGCCCGCAGCGGCACTCCCTGGTCTACCTCGGCATCATGGGGCCGCAGGACGGTGTCGACACGGTGCTCGAGATCATGGCCGAGCTGGTCCACCGGCGCGGTCGCACGGACGTGCAGGCGACGCTCCTCGGGTTCGGCGACTGCCTGCGTGACCTCCAGCGGCAGTCCCACGAGCTCGGGCTGGACGACGTCGTGACCTTCACCGGTCGTGCCGGCCCGGCGATGATCGCCGAGCACCTCAGCGCCGCCGCGATCGGGCTCTGCCCGGACCACAAGACGCCGCTCAACGACGTCTCGACGATGAACAAGACGATGGAGTACATGGCCTACGCCCTCCCGTCGGTCTCGTTCGACCTGCTCGAGACCCAGGTCTCCGGCGGCGACTCCTGTCTCTACGTGCCGTCCGGCGACGTGGCCGCGTTCTGCGACGCGGTCGAGCGGTTGCTGGACGACCCCGAGCTGCGGGTCGACCTCGCGCGTCGTGCGCGGCGACGGGTCTCCCTGGCGCTCGACTGGAAGCCGCAGTCGACGGCGTACGTCGGGGTGTACGACGAGCTGCTGCGCTCCGATCCCCGCGCGACGGTGGACGTCCCGCCGGAGCTGCGCTACGTCGACCTCAGCCAGGACGGCGAGCTGCGCTCGTTCGTGCTGTCGAGGGGTCCGGTCGCGGCCGGCCACGCCGCCACCGGGTGACCCGTTCGCGCTGCGGTCAGCGCACGACCGCGGGTGACCAGGCCTGCTCGATCAACAGCCGGGGCTCGGCGTCGGCGCGGGTGTCGAGCTCCCAGACGTCCGTGACGCCGGGCTGGTCGTCGCGGGCGAGCCCGTAGAGGAGGGTGTCCTCGTCGAGCCACTCGACCTGGTCGTCGACGTTGCGGGTCTCACCGGCGAGGACGGTGCGCTCGCCGGTCGAGAGGTCGAGCACGGCCGGCGTCCACCACGTCTGGCCGTCACGCCGGGTTGCCTGCTTGAAGCCGATCCGGGTGCCGTCCGGGGAGAGCGAGGGGCACTCGACGTGGTCGGCGACCGAGGTGAGGGTCCGCGCCGCGAGGTCCCCGCGGACGAGGTAGGTCTCGCCGCCGGTGCCGACCGTGGCGTAGAAGGTGGTGTCGTCGACGAAGGTGACGCCCCAGACGTTGCGGTCGCGGGGCGCCACGTGGTCACCGTCGATCACGAGGTCGAACTTCTCGAGGTTGCCGTGGCTGCCGCCACCGAAGTCGCGGATCTCGGTCGCCGTGGAGAAGCCGACCTGCATGTAGGAGTGTCCGCTCACGAACGTCGTCGACGCCACCAGCCTCCCGTCCGGGGAGAGGCGGGTGCGGCTGGGGATCCCCGGCAGCGACACCTCCTCGACGGGGCGCCAGTCGGCGTCGTACTCCGTGAGGGAGTACGTGGTGACCACGCCGCGCTCGATGCGCAGGCAGGAGGCCCGGTCCTCGGTCGCGTCCACGCGGTCACAGGCGACCTGGGTGAACGTCCGAGGTCCCCCGGGGTCATCGAGGGGGACCGAGGCCACGAGGCCGATGTGGTCGTCGATCCCGGTGTGCCGGAAGACGATCCGCGGCCCCGTCGCGACGTGGTGCGGGGCGTGGGGGTCCGGCGGGTCGGGGACGACCGGCACGGTCGGCGAGCGGTGGTGCCGCTGCTGGTAGTCGGCCGCCGAGGTGACGGCGTACGCCGACACGCCACCCACGGTGACGACCGCGACGGTCGCGAAGAGCGCGATGCGGGTCCGTTGGTTCACCCCGGGGACACCGACCTCAGGTCGAGCCGGCGGACCGCGGACCGTGCGACCGGGAGGGCGACGAGCAGGACCGTGCCGACCACGACCAGCGCGGCCTGCGGGCCGAAGGCGAACCACAGCACGCCGAACCCGGCGGACGAGGCCATCCGGGCCAGGGCCACGACCGTCTGGGCGGACGCGATGCCGCTGGCCCGCACGGGGGGCGGGACCAGCCGCCCCGCGAGAGCGGCGATCACGCCGTCGGTCGCGGCGTAGAAGGTGCCGAGGAGCAGGAGCGCGATGACCGTGGACGCCGCGATGCTCCAGGAGAAGGCGACGGCGGCGTACGACGCGAGCAGGGCGCCGTGCCCCCAGATCAGGACCGTCGCCCGGCCGACGCGGTCGGCCAGCCGACCGATCGGGATGGCGAGGGACAGGTAGGCGATGTTGGTGCCGACGTAGAGGAGCGGGAACCAGTGCGCGGCGAAGCCGCCCCGGTCCAGCAGGGCGAGGTAGATGAACCCGTCGCCCACGGTCAGCAGGCCCAGCGCACCGGCCACCAGGAGGAGTCGGACCAGGCCCGGCGTCGCGACGTCGCGCCACGCCAGCGGCCGGCGTTCGGGCCGCGGCTCCGCGGACGGCCGGTCCGGCACCAGCAGCCCGAGGAGCGCCACGCCCAGGACCGCGAAGCCGAGCGAGATCACCATCACGGTGAGGTAGCCGTCGGGGATCCACCACAGCACGACGAAGGCGATCACCGGTCCGATGGCGGCGCCGGCCGTGTCCAGCGCCCGGTGCACGCCGAACGCGAAGCCGAGGCTCTCGTCGGGGGTGGCCGCCGAGATCATCGCGTCCCGCGGCGCGGTCCGCAGGCCCTTGCCGATCCGGTCGGTCGAGATCACGACCGAGATCGCCGCGAGGCCGGTGCTGAAGAGGAGGAAGAAGCGGGCGACGGCCGACAGCCCGTAGCCGACCAGGGCCACCCACTTGGGATGCCCTCCGCGGTCCGCCGCCCACCCGCCGCCGATGCGGACGAGGGCGCTGACGCCCTGGTAGAGCGCGTCGATGAAGCCGTAGGACATCGTGGAGAGCCCGAGCGACGCCGTCAGGTAGAGCGGCAGGATCGCCGCGACCGACTCGGACGAGATGTCCGTGACGAGGCTGACGAAGCCGAGGGTGACGACGACCGGTGCCACCCGGCGGCGTCGCCCGTCCGGCGTACGGCGCGAGCTGGCGGGCCGGTCGCTGAGGGTGATGTACACGGCGCTCAGGCCTTGGCGGTGACGAACGTGGCCTGCACGGAGTAGGTCTGCGCCCTGCCCGGGTCGACCGTGATGACCACCCGGTTGTCGTCGCGGGTGAAGGCCGTCGCGCTGGCGCCACCGACGGCGGCGATCGCGTGCTCGTGGAACCCGGCCCGCGCCAAGCGGGCACGGTAGAAGCTCAGCACCGCGGCGGGCGACTGGCTGCGCCGGGCGACCAGGGCGACCTGCACCCGCCCGGTCGACGGGGACAGGCTGCTGGTGACGATGCTCCCGCGCGGGGCGACCGGCAGCAGCTCGGCCGGATAGCCGGGCACCAGGCGTCCGCGCGCGGCCGTGGCTCCGCTCGCCAGGCCGTCCCAGGTCGGGAGTGCGGCCGCCGTCGGCGCGGTGACGTCCGGCAGGCCGGACGGGGCGGCGGGCGTCTCGGGCAGCGTCTCGGGCAGCGTCTCGGCCCCGCCGTTGCCGCCGCTGCTGCCCCCGGCGGCCGTGGTCCCCGGCCGGCTCGACGAGCTGTCGCTCCCCGGGTCGGCCGGGGCGTCGGCGGCGCCGCCCGTTCGTGGGCCGGCCGAGGGGGAGCGGTCCGTGGTGACCGGGGACCCGCTCGGGGACGGGCCGGCTGCGCCGACCGCGACTGCGACCGCGACCGCTGCTGCTGCCGCCGCAGCGGCGGCGGACACGACGGCCTTGCGTCGGTTCAGCATCGATCAGCTCCCGCGACCACGGAAGGACCCCCTGGTCCCCCACTCCGTCTCCGAGCGTGCGTGCCCGGCCCCTCCGGAGCGGGCATCCGCAGGGCACCTCCCCAGATTTGGGTAGGCCGGCTCGAACCCGTTTCGGCCATTAGTGCTTCTAATCGTCTATAGTCGCGTAATCTTCTCGGGATTGATGGCTATGGGTGCACCATCGCCTGGAACTCATCTTGAGAAGGATGCACATGTCAGGTGATGTGCTGGCGCCGCCGTCGGCGCCGGGACCGGCCGTGGAGCCGCGGGACGAGGACGTCCCCCGCAAGCTCACGGCCCGTCACTCCGTGCAGGACCGGATCTTCGTCCACAGCGTCCGGGTCATCGGCCTGTTCGTGCTGGTCATCGTCTCCTCGATCGGCATCTTCCTCGGTCTCCAGGCGCGGCCGACCTTCAGCCACTACGGGTGGAGCTTCTTCACCGAGTCCCGCTGGCTGCCGAGCCAGGACATCGTCGGCATCTCCGCGGTGCTGCTCGGCACCGTCCAGGTGGCTGCGATCGCCCTGCTGATCGCCTTCCCTCTCTCGCTGCTGACCGCGCTCTTCGTCACCGACTGGGCGCCCGCCCGGATGAAGAACTCCCTCGTGCGGGCCATCGACCTGATGGCCGCCGTGCCCGGCATCGTCTTCGGCCTCTGGGTGCTGCTCTTCATCCAGCCGCACGCGACCCATGTCGCGCACTTCCTGAGCAAGTACCTCGGGTGGATCCCGATCTTCAAGGTGCACACCGACGTCGACTACCCGATCTGGAACCAGGCGCCCGGGTACCCGGCGTACCAGGGCTCCGCGTTCATCGCCGCGATCGCGGTGTCGATGATGATCTTCCCGATGGCGACCTCCGTGATGCGCGAGGTGTTCTCGGAGGCGCCGGCCGGCGAGAAGGAGGCGGCGATCGCCCTCGGCGCCACCCGCTGGTCGATGGTGCGCACGGTGGTGATCCCGTTCGGACGCAGCGGCATCGTCGGCGGCACCATGCTCGCGCTCGGCCGGGCGCTCGGCGAGACGATCTCCGTGGTCCTGATCATCAGCCAGACCTTCCAGCTCAAGGTCAACCCGCTGGAGTCCGGTACGTCGACGATCTCGTCGATGATCGCGATCGGCTACAAGGAGGCGACCCCCGCGCAGCTGTCGGCGCTGCTCACGGCCGGCTTCCTGCTCTTCGTCATCACCCTGGTGACCAACACGATCGCCGCGCAGATCGTCGCGCGCGGCCGCAGCGGAGCGGGGACCGAGATATGACCGCCGTGCCTGCGGGCAACCTGCGCGCCGTCGAGCGCTCGGCCGAGAAACCGGCCGAGAAGCCGGTCGTGCCCGTCCCCGTCGACGTCCCCCGCCCGGTCACCGGCCGCACCCGCGAGGACCGGCTCACCCTGGGCGGGGCCGCGTTCGCGTCGCTCGCCACGACCTGGCTGCTCTACACCCAGATCCTGCCGGTCGACGGCAAGATCGGCTTCGTCGTCAGCTGGTTCCTGGTCTTCGTGCTCTACTACGCCGGCCTCACCGCGCTGACCCGGCCGTGGCCGGTCGTGGCCGACCGGGTGATGACCTGCTTCGTGGTCGCCGCGCCCACCCTGGTCGGTGCCGCCCTGCTCTGCACCGTGATCGTGACGGTCGCCAAGGGGCTCCCGGCGCTCATCCACTGGAACTTCTACACGACCGACATGTCCGGGGTACGCCCCTCCGACCCGTTCAGCAGCGGCGGCATCCTGCACGCCATCGTCGGCACCCTGATCGAGGTGGCGATCGCCGTCTCGATCGCGCTGCCGCTCGGCGTCATCGCCGCCGTCTACATGTCCGAGATCGGTGGCCGCGGGTCCCGGCTGGTGCGCACCGTGGTCGAGGCGATGACGGCACTGCCGTCGATCGTCGCCGGCCTGTTCATCTACTCGGCCCTGATCGTCGGACTCGGCCTGCCCAGCAGCGGGCTCGCGGCGGCCCTCGCCCTGGCCGTAATGGGTCTCCCGATCATGGCGCGGGCCAGCGACGTCGTGCTGCGGGTCGTGCCCGGTGGGCTGCGCGAGGCGTCGTACGCCCTCGGCGCCGGGCGGCTGCAGACGGTCTGGAAGGTCGTCCTGCCGACGGCCCGCCCCGGCCTGGCGACCGCGCTCATCCTCGGCATCGCCCGGATGGTCGGCGAGACCTCGCCGCTCATCCTCACGTCCGGGGCGTCGACCTTCCTCAACACCGACCCGACGAGCAACCCGATGAACTCGCTGCCGCTGTTCATCTACAACGCCGTCGCGTCCGGTCAGCCGGCCTTCGAGCAGCGCGGGTACGCCGCAGCGACGGTGCTGCTCGTCATCGTGCTCATCCTCTTCGTCTTCGCCCGTCTCGTCGCCCGCAGGAGGCCTGTCCGATGAAGCTCCGTCCCCGTGTGTCGAGGATCGTCACCGCTGCCGCGGTGCTCGGCCTGACGATGCTCGTGCCCGCGGCCGCCGTGCCGCCGGCCAACGCCGCGACGCACGCGCTGATCCAGGGATCGGGCTCGAGCTGGGCCGCCAACGCGATCAACCAGTGGGTCGCCGACGTGGCCAACCAGGGCATGCAGGTGGTCTTCACGGCCAACGGCGCCGCGCAGGGCCGCAAGGACTACGCCAACCGGTCCAACGACTTCGGCGTCTCCGACATCCCCTTCCGCGGCGCCGACCCGACGACGGGCCAGGAGGACAGCCCGCGCGGCCGGTCCTTCGCCTACCTGCCGATCGCCGCCGGTGGTACGTCGTTCCCCTACCACGTCGAGGTCGCGGGCAAGCTGGTCCGCAACATCCGCCTGTCGGGCGAGACCATCGCGAAGATCTTCACCAGCCAGATCACCAACTGGAACGACAAGCAGATCACGTCCGACAACAACGGCAAGGCGCTGCCGTCGATCCCGATCATCCCGGTCGTGCACTCCGAGGGCGCGGGCGTCACCAACCAGTTCACCCGCTACCTCGCGAAGCAGTACCCCGCGATCTGGGGTCCCTGCAACGGCGGCAAGGTCGTGGAGACCGAGTACTTCCCGCTCAACTGCGGCAAGTCCACCGGCAACCAGAAGGCGCAGGCCGGCTCCGACGGCGTCATGAACTTCATCAAGAGCGCGGGTGCCAACGGCTCGATCGGCATCGAGGAGTACTCCTACCCGCTGCTGGCCGACTTCCCGGCGATCAAGCTGCTCAACAAGGCCGGCTACTACACGCTGCCGACCCAGTACAACGTGGCGGTCGCCCTGACCAAGGCGGTCATCGACACCAACCCGAAGTCCCCGACGTACCTGACCCAGAACCTCGACCAGGTCTACGTCAACCCGGACAAGCGGACCTACGCGCTCTCGTCGTACGTCTACGCGATCATCCCCACCGCCTCCGACGACTCGCGGATGACGACCGCCAAGCGCCAGACGCTCGCGGACTTCCTCTACTTCTCGATCTGCCAGGGGCAGTCGGAGATCGGTCCGATCGGCTACTCGTCGCTACCGGTCAACCTGGTCACCGCCGGCTTCGACCAGATCGGCAAGCTCAAGACGGCCGACAGCAAGGTGGACCTCACCAAGCGGGACGTGAGCACCTGCCACAACCCCACGTTCATCGCGGGCAAGCCCAACGTGAACCACCTCGCGCAGATCGCCCCCAACCCGCCTGCCTGCGACAAGGTCGGCGCGGACCCCTGCGTCGCCGGCGTGGGCTCCTACAACGGCGACAACCCCACCGACGACAAGAACAACCAGCCCTCGGGCAACGGCTCGGGCGGTGGTGCGGGTGGCGCCGGTGGCGGGTCCGGCGCCGGTCCCGGCGGCACCGACGGCGGTGGCGCCACCGGCGTCAGCTCCGACCTCGGGCTCGGTGGCACCGGTACGACGGGGAGCTCCGACGACCCGGCAACTGCGGGCGGCGACATCGTGCCGACCACGCTCGCCGCCGGCAGCGGGAGCGGGCCGACCAGCACCCTGACCGTGCTGGTGATCGCCCTGCTCGCCCTCGCGGTGATCCTGCCCGCCGTCGTCAGCCGGCTGCTGTCCCGTCGCCCCGGCGGAGGGTCGAGATGATCGCCGTGACGCAGCGTCGTCGCCTGGCGTACGTCGGCGCGGGCCTGGTGGCGGTCGGCCTGCTCGTGGCGGGCCTGCTGGTGCCGCTCGCGACCGCGCCGGCCGAGTCCGCCGGTGCCTACCGGGTCACCGCGACCCGCACCGCCCTCGATGCCGACGGGACGTCGACGACGCTCGACCAGCGCACGATCTCGATGGATGTCTCGCAGACCAAGAACCTGCGCGGGCGCCAGCAGCTGACGGTGTCCTGGTCCGGTGCCCACCCGACCGGCGGCACGGTCGCCGACGTCAACTCGGCCGCCGGCGCAGGCGAGGAGTACCCGTTCGTCATCCTCCAGTGCCGCGGCACCGCCTCGGGGCAGAACGCCGTGCGCCCCGAGACCTGCTGGACCCAGACCTGGGCCGAGCGCTTCCAGCGCAGCTCGTCGGCCTGGCCGGTGTGGCGCGCCGACGCGGCCGCCGACGCGGACGCGCGCGGTCCCGCCGTCAACGCCCCGGACCCGCGCCCCGCCCCGTGCTTCGGTGCCGCGCGCTCCGAGCGCTGGCTGCCGTTCGACGCCGCCGACGGCACGACGTACGTCGGCGGGTCCGCAGGCTGTGCCGGCATGGCTCCGGAGTCGTCGAACGTCGACGGGTCCGGGCTCCCGAGCAACACGACCTACGGCATCACCGGCACCGACGGCAAGGGCTCCGAGCAGTTCACCGTCTTCAGCGCCGACGAGAACGCCTCGCTCGGCTGCTCGAGCGAGGTCCCCTGCTCGCTGGTCGCCGTCCCGATCATGGGCATCAGCTGCGACGGCTTCGGCACGAAGCTGCCCGAGGAGGCCCGCCCGAGCGCGTCGGCGGGTGCGCGAGCCGACACCTTGTGCCGAGCGCCCGACGTCTACCAGCCGGGTCAGATCGCCACGACCGGCACGGACGCCAACCTCGCCGTCTCCGGCGCCCTGTGGTGGGCGGCCTCCAACTGGCAGAACCGGATCACGGTCCCGCTGAGCTTCGCGGTGTCCTCGAGCGTCTGCTCGGTGCTGAACCCGACGGCGCCGCTGACCGCGTTCGGCTCGGTGCTGTTCTCCGACATCAGCGCCCAGTGGACGCCTCGCTTCTGCACCGACGACCGGCTCGAGCCGTTCGTGCACGTGCAGGCCGCAGACACCGCGGCCCGCACCCTCATCACCGCCGGCACCGCGTCGATGGTCCTCAGCAGCCGGGCGCCGGACGCCGGCTTCGGGAGACCCGTGGTCCAGGCCCCGGTCGCCCTCACCGGCTTCGCCGTGGCCTACAACGTCGACGACTCGTCCGGGAGACCGGCCAGGACGCTCAACCTCAACGCGCGGCTGCTCGCCAAGCTGCTCACGGAGTCCTACCCGGCCAACTCGCTGGTCGGCGACAACTACCCGGCGCTGGCGAAGAACCCGATGAACATCACCAAGGACCCGGAGTTCATCGCGCTCAACCCGGACCTGCCCGAGTACGACACGGTCGAGGCGGCCGCGACCATCATGACGCTCTCGACCGAGACCGACATGACCACGGCGCTGACCAGCTACATCGACGCCGACCCCGAGGCGCGCAAGTGGCTCGACGGGGTCCCCGACCCGTGGGGCATGCGGGTCAACCCCAACTACATGCAGATCGACCTGCCGGTGGCCTCGTGGCCGCAGCTCGACGACTTCCAGCTGCCGCAGTCGATCATCGACGCCAAGATCAACCCCTGCTACAGCTACAGCCCCAGCCCGTACCTCGGCCTGATCGCCAACCCGACCGGGTTCGTGCAGACGATCGTGCAGAACGTCCAGTACTCGCTGTCCAACGTCAACATCGCCTGCCCCAACGGCGACTTCAGCGATGTCACGACGCTCCGGCTGCGGACCCAGGGCCGGCAGCAGCCGGGCCACCGGTTCGTGCTCGGGATCGTGCCGCTGACCTCGGCGTACCGCTACAGCCTGCGCACGGCGTCGCTCCAGACGACGTCGGACGTCGCCGCCAGCGACAAGATCACCGACGCGGCGGGGCGGACCTTCGTCGCCGCCGACTCCGCCGGGCTGAAGGCGGCGGGCAAGCTGCTGAAGCCGGACGAGGACGCCGGCGTCTGGGAGCTGGACTACGCCCAGCTCCACGAGGACGCGGGCGAGAGCGCGTACCCCGGGACGCTGCCGGTGTACGCCGACGTCCCGACCTCGGGCATCGACAAGGGCACGGCCAGGCGGGCGGCGCAGTTCCTCGAGTACGCCGCGACGACGGGACAGCAGCCGGGCACCGGCAACGGTCAGCTGCCTCCGGGGGCGCTGCCGCTCACCGAGGCCAACGGGCTCTCGGCCCTCTCGGCGTACACGCACCGGGCCGCCGCGGCGGTCCTCGCCCAGAAGGGGGACGTGCCCAAGCTGGTCGCCGACGACCCGGACCCGACGGAGTCGCCCAGCACCGACCCCACGGGCGCGCCGACGGTGTCACCCCCGACCGGGACGGGTGCCGGGCCTGGGGCGCTGCCCAGCGCCAGCGTCTCGCCGAGTGCGGACACGCCCGGCAAAGGCGCGGGGCCGAAGCCGGCCGACACCGAGGTGATCCGTACCGTCGGCGCCGAGTCGGCGTTCGGCGGGGTCGGCCTGCCGGTGGTCCTGCTCGCCGGTCTCGTCGTCGGGTTGGCCGGCCTGAGCCTCCGCTTCGCCGGCCGAGCCGTCGCGCTCGGTCGCTCGGCCCCGGCCCTCCTGGGCCGGGCGCGCGGCGGACGACGGAGGGCCAAGCCGTGACGGCGCCCGCGCCCGAGGCGCCGCGGACCGTCGTCCGCGTGCTGCCGGCCGACACGGCCCCGCTGCCCCGCCCGGAGCGCGGCCTGAGCGAGGCCGCGCTCGGCCAGACCATGATCGTGCTCGGCCTGGTCGCGGTCTGGGTGCTGTCCTACCTGTTCGTCTTCAGCGACTTCCAGCAGGGGCACGCCCAGCACCGGCTCTACGCGCAGCTCCGCACCGAGCTCGCGCTCGGTGAGGCCCCGGCGGGTGCACCGATCGCCGTGGGCGCGCCCGTGGCCCTCGTCTCGGTGCCGGACGCCGGCATCGACGACCTCGTGGTCGTGGAGGGGACGACCGCCGCGGTGCTCCAGCAGGGACCCGGACACCAGCAGGGCAGCGTGCTGCCCGGTCAGGCCGGGGTGAGCGTGCTGATGGGCCGGGCACTCTCGTTCGGTGCGCCGTTCAAGCACGTCCCGCAGCTCCGGGTGGGCGACCCGATCGACGTGACCACGGTCCAGGGCACCTTCCACTACGAGGTGAGCGGCGTACGCCGCAAGGGCGACCCGGTCCCGCCGGCCCTGACCGACGGTGCCAGCCGGATCACGCTGGTGACGGCGGTGGGGGAGGGACGCCTGGCCGCGCTCGGCCCGTCGAAATCGGTCTACGTCGACGCGACGCTCGACGGAGACGCCCAGCCCGCCGGCGCGGTCGCGGCGATCGACCCCCAGGGGGCGCCCTTCGCGCACGACGCCGGGTTCACGACGCTGGCCGTGCTCGCCCTGGCCCTCGAGGTGCTCGTCGCGGCGGTCCTGCTCGTCGTCTGGGCCCGGCACCGATGGACCCCGCTGGCCGCCTGGGTCGCCGGTGTCCCCGTCATCCTCGCGGCCCTCTGGCTGGTCTCGTCAGCCGCCAGCCGACTGCTCCCGAACCTCGTCTGAGAGCCCGGACCGAGCCGGTGGACCAGACCATCCCTGCGACCCGGAACACTAAATCTCCAAAATCTAGTAACTAAGTACAAAAACAGTCTAAATTCAGCACGCCACATGCTTCGACCTCGCCGACCGGCGCGGGTCAGAACGTCCCAGGAAAGGCTCCACACATGTCGAAGAGACGGACCGCCGTCGCCATCACCCTCGCGGGGGTCGTCTCGGCCGGTGTCCTGGCTGCGGCCCTGCCCTCCCAGGCCGACCCGGCGCCGACCGCGACCGACGTCGTCGGCGTGGGCTCCGACATCATCCAGAACTCCGTCGACTTCCTCGGCGACGGCTACTCCTGGTCCGGCGGGTCCCTGCCCGGCTACAACACGGCCGGCAACAAGAACCGCCTGATCAGCTTCAGCGCCACCGCTGACGGCAACGGCCGCAACGCCTTCACCGATCCCGCCCTCGGCACGGTCGGCAAGCTCAACCCCACGATCGTGCTCCGGGCCGGCACCTCGCCGGTGCAGCGCCCGAACGGCGGCGGCGCCGGCCTCAACGCCCTGATCGCGGACGGCAACGCGACCAACGGCGGCCGGATCAGCTTCGTGCGCAGCCCCAACAAGCCGACCTCGGCGCAGCAGACCAGCGCCGGCAACAGCCTGCACACCGCGCTGCACACGGTCCAGTTCGCCGACGACAAGCAGTACATCGCGACCGCGACCACCACCAACGCGCCGGCGACCCTGACGACCGGGGACCTGGTGAAGATCTACTCGGGCACGTGGACCACCTGGGGTGACGTCGCCGCCGGCGTGACCCCCGGCGCGCACACCGGCGAGACGATCGTCCCGCTGCTCCCGCAGGACGGC
Organism: Nocardioides conyzicola; assembly: GCF_039543825.1. NCBI lineage: Bacteria > Bacillati > Actinomycetota > Actinomycetes > Propionibacteriales > Nocardioidaceae > Nocardioides > Nocardioides conyzicola. Next base: position 2,704,862 of record NZ_BAABKM010000002.1, read on the forward strand.
GCGGGCGTGCAGACGATCTTCCTGAACGCCCTCAAGGCCGCCAACGGGGGCACGGCGATCACCCTCGGCGGGGCGGTCCAGAAGGTCCAGCAGAACGACCCGACCACGATCACCGCGCTCCCGGACGCGACCCGCAAGAACGCCATCGTGCCGTTCCCCAAGGGCCGGTACGAGCTGCTCGGTGCGGGCTTCTTCCACGACCCGACGCCGGTCTACAACTCCGAGAGCCCGGCCCCGGCCCTGTCCAACGCGGGCATCCAGCTGCTGACCAGCGGGTCGAACTTCATCGCGGACATCCCGTACTACGTGGTGTTCCGTGAGTCGGACGTCGACAGCGACACGCCGTGGCAGCCCGGCAGCACGCTGAACTGGGTCCAGACGCTCTTCTACAACCCGGACTACGACCCGGAGGAGCCCGGCGACGTCACGCCGCCGTTCGTCGCCAGCGCCGCCGGCAAGGCGATCCTCGAGTCGATCGGCCTGACCCCGCTGTACGTCGACCACGGCAACACGACGACGGGGTGATGAACGTGGTCGGCCCGGACGGTGCACCCCCGTTCGGGCCGGCCTCGACCGGCCACCGCCACCACACCGACAGGAGAAACCCGACGTGAGCAGCACACTCGACTCGGCGCAGCACCGCGCCGATGCCGAGCCTCCGACCAGCACCCGGTCGCGGCTCGGACGCCGAGGTGTCGCCATCGCGCTCGTCGTGGTTGCGGTCGTGGTGGCGGTGGCCGTGGCTCTGGAGCTCCGGCTGACCGGAGCGCCGTCCGAGGCGCCGTACACCGACCCGGCCGCCTCCGGCCGGCTGACGCTGTGCGGCGCCGACGGCAAGGCGATCACCGAAGGATCGACCAAGGACCCGGTGTTCGCCGCGACCGTGGTGGGTGCGACCGCCGCCACGGGTGGCTACGCCGGCGAGGGCCGCACGGCCGCCGTGTTCGCCTACCAGCCCCGTGAGGGGCTGGCCCCGTCGGAGTGGAGCGGTCTGCAGCTCACCGCGCCGTCGTCGTACGACGACCCCGCGGCGCCGCAGGTCGCCCTCGCCGAGGGTGACACGACGCTCGCCCAGTTCCTGGCGGGCTACCCCGCCGCCTACGACGGCTGGGTGCAGCTCCGCCTCTACCTCGCCGCTCCCGACCAGCCGGTCGCGAGCCAGCACTACGACACCGTCGACCTCCAGGTCGACGGCACGACCTGGCGCGCCGTCGACACCGGCGCCGCCACCTGCACGACCACCAAGCCCTGATCCACAGCTCCACCCGAACCGCTCCGTGCGAGAGGAAGACCGTGACCAAGCGATCGACCAGCGTCCTGGCAGGCCTGACGGCCGCCACCGTGGCTGCCAGCACCACCATTGTCCTGGCGCTCGGCGGATCCGCCGAGGCCGCGACGCCGCCGCCGTGGCAGACCGGTCCCGACAAGGACCCGAACAACGTCGGCGTCCTCACCCTGCACGACGCGAGCGGTGCCACCGTCACCTCCGGGACCCTCGACGACGGCCCGATCGCGGACTTCGTCGCGGGCTCGACGGCGCTGCGCAGCGGTGACACGTTCGCCACGCTGTTCGCGTACACCCCCAAGAGCGGCGCTCCCGTCGGGTCGTGGTCGGGTCTCCAGCTGAGCGGCACCACCAACTTCGACACCGCGACCCTGCCGGCCTCGCTCGACAACGGCCTCCCCGTCGTCGCGCTGACGGAGGCGGACACCACGCTCCCGCAGTACGCCGCCGGCTTCCCCAACACCTCGTCGACCGCCGGCTACCAGGGCGTGTACGAGCTGCGCCTGCGGACGACCTCGGTCGGCCACAGCGCCACCCCGACGTACGACGTGGTCGACATCGTCATCGACGGCAACACCTGGCACATCGCCGGTGTCGGTGGCGAGGCGACCAGCACGTCGCTCGCCGTCGCCCCGACCAGCCCGGCGGTCGGTGACACCGCGACCCTGAGCGCGACCGTCTCGCCGGCCGTCCCCGGCACCGTCCAGTTCAAGGACGGCGCGACCACCCTCGGTGCGCCGGTGGCCGTGAGCTCGGGTGCGGCGTCGACGACGACCGTCATCGCCAAGGCCGGCGCCCACACGTACTCCGCCGTCTTCACGCCGACCGACACCGACACCTACGCCGGCTCGACCGGCGACGCGTCGGTGACGGTCGCCAAGGCGACGTCCACGACGACCGCGACCTGGCCGTCGTCCGCGAAGTACGGGACGGCCGCCTCGGCCAAGGTCACCGTCGCCGCCTCGGCGGGCTCGCCGACCGGCTCCGTGACGATCAAGAGCGGCAGCACCACGGTCGGCACCGGCACCCTGAGCGGTGGTGTCGCGACCGTCAAGCTCAGCGCCACCGCCCTCAAGCCCGGCAGCCACTCGCTGACGGCGACGTACGCCGGCAACGCTGACGTGGCCGGCTCCACCTCCACCGCGGGCACGCTGAAGGTCGCCAAGGCCACCGGCAAGCTGACCAACAAGCTGTCGGCGTCAAAGATCAAGGCGTCGGCCAAGGGCAAGCTCACCGTCAAGGCCACCGCGACGGGCACCGTTCCGGCCGGGACCGTCACCATCTACGACGGCAAGAAGAAGATCGGCACGGCCAAGCTCAAGGCCGGCAAGGTCGTCTTCACGCTGCCGAAGCTGAAGAAGGGCACGCACAAGATCCACGCCGTCTACGCGGGCTCCTCGCTGGTGTCGGCGGCAACGGCGTCGACCGTGACGCTCAAGGTCGTCAAGTGAGCTCGACGCTCACCGGCGACCAGACGATGGTCATCGACGCGGTGACGCCGGCGGCGCCGGCGTCACCACGGACGACGCACGGTCTCGAGGCCGACTCGGTATCGGCCTGGTTCGGGCGGCGCAAGGTGCTGGACCGGGTCTCGCTCGACATGCCGGCCGGGCAGGTCACGGCGCTGATCGGCCCGTCCGGCTGCGGCAAGTCGACGTTCCTGCGGATCCTCAACCGGATGCACGAGCTGGTGCCGGGGGCCTCGCTCGCCGGTGAGGTGCGTCTCGACGGCGTGGACATCTACGACCCCGAGCGACGGCTGACCGACGCCCGCAAGTCGATCGGGATGGTCTTCCAGAAGCCCAACCCGTTCCCGGCGATGTCGATCGAGGACAACGTGATGGCCGGCCTCAAGCTGACCGGCACCCGGATCTCCCGCACGGACCGCGAGGCGCTGGTGGAGGAGAGCCTGCGGCGTGCCGGTCTGTGGGAAGAGGTCAAGGACCGGCTCAAGCAGCCGGGGTCGGCCCTGTCCGGCGGTCAGCAGCAGCGCCTGTGCATCGCGCGGTCGCTGGCGGTCCGCCCGGACGTGCTGCTCATGGACGAGCCGTGCTCGGCGCTCGACCCCACCTCGACGCGCGTGGTCGAGGACACGATCCAGGAGATCGCGCGCGACGTCACCATCATCATCGTCACCCACAACATGCAGCAGGCGCGTCGTGTCTCGGACCGCTGCGCCTTCTTCCTGGCCGCCCACGGCACGCCCGGCGTGATCGTGGAGCACGGGGAGACCCGGGCGATGTTCGACGACCCGATCGACTCGCGCACGGCCGACTACGTGAACGGGCGCTTCGGATAACCCGTTGAGGCCGGACGACGGCTGCACCAGGCTGCTGGGATGACCGCCTTCATCTCGCACGTGACCGTCGACTGCGGCAACGCCTACGAGCTCTCCGAGTGGTGGAAGCCCGTGCTCGGGTACGTCGACATCGACGGCGACCCCAACCTCCCCGGGCACGAGGAGTGCATGATCCGCGACCCCGAGACCGGCCAGCAGCTGCTCTTCATCGAGGTCCCGGAAGGCAGGTCGGTGAAGAACCGGCTGCACCTCGACCTGCGTCCCCGCGCGGCGACCCGGGACGAGGAGCTCGCGACGCTCGTGGCCCACGGAGCCACGGAGGTCGCCGACCACCGGGGGATCCACGGCCCCGGCAGCGGCTGGGTCGTGCTCGCCGACCCCGAAGGCAACGAGTTCTGCATCCTGCGGTCGCTCGCCGAGGTGGCGGAGGGGAGGTGGTCTCACCGACCACCGCGCCGCCGTACGAACGGGAGTTGAACGGCCAGCGCGCCGTTCCCATGGCCTGGTTGGCACCCTCGAACCCGTTCGTCTGACCCGTTCGGACTACGGGAAAACGTGCCGCCGGCGAAGTTGGCGAAAGCAGTCGTCGCTGTTCGCCTCTCGTTCACCGTTCGCCGACCGTTCGTTTCGGTGATCTCCCGACACTTCTGGCGTTCCGATGCCTCGCTCGGGCGAGGACGACCAGGTCGCGCTCCGTGCGCGGTCCCCGAATTCCCGAAGAAAGCGTCTGGTGACGACCCACTCCGTGCACGAGGCCCCACCCGGGCCTCTGCCTCGCAAGATCTCGCGAAAGCCCACCGGCGTCGACGCGGTCTTCGTCCACAGCTTTCGCGCGATCGGTGCCTCGGTCCTCGTCATCACCGGCGGCATCGGCGCCTTCCTCGCCTACCAGTCGATCCCGACGCTGCGGCACTACGGCTTCAGCTTCTTCACCGAGACGCAGTGGCAGCCCGACCAGGACACCATCGGCATCGCCGCGGTCCTGCTCGGCACCCTCGAGGTGGCGGTCGTCGCGATGTGCATCGCCTTCCCGCTCTCGCTCGCGACGGCGTTGTACATCTCCGAGTACGCCCCGCCTCGGCTCAAGGGCACGCTCGTGTCGATGGTCGACCTGATGGCTGCCGTGCCGTCGATCGTCTACGGCCTCTGGGGCTTCTTCCTGATCCAGCCGCACGCGAGCGAGTTCGCGCACTGGCTGCACCAGCACTTCGGCTGGGTGCCGTTCTTCCAGGTCAACGCCGACGCGGACGCGGCGGCGTGGGACCGGATCCAGTACACCGCCAGCGCGTTCATCGCCGGCATCGCCGTGTCGATGATGGTGATGCCGATGGCCTGCGCGGTGATGCGCCAGGTGTTCTCCCAGACGCCGCCGGGCGAGAAGGAGGCCGCGCTCGCGCTGGGCTCGAGCCGCTGGGGCATGGTCCGCACCGTCGTCATCCCCTTCGGCCGCGGCGGCATCATCGGCGGCACCATGCTCGGGCTGGGCCGGGCGCTCGGCGAGACCATCGCCGTGCTCCTCATCATCAGTCCCGAGTTCGTGATCAAGGGACGTCCGCTCGAGATCGGCACGGAGACCGTGTCGGCCCTGATCGCGGGCCGCTTCGGTGAGTCCACCGGCATCCAGCTCTCGGCACTGCTCACCGCCGGCTTCGTCCTCTTCGGCATCACGCTGGTCGTCAACACGATGGCCGCGGTCGTCGTCAACCGCAGCCGGTCGGGGGCGGAGACCGGATGACCGTCGTCGTCGATCGTCCGCAGACCACCCAGGTCCCGGGGGGTGCGACCGTCCTTCCCCGGACGGACCCGGACGCCCCGCCGCCGCAGCCCCGCACCGGGCTCGGGCAGGTCCCTGCCGAGAGCCTCCTGGTCGTCTGGGGCTCCCGCGTGGGCGCCCTCTGCCTGGCCTGGATCATCTGCCAGCGCCTCCTGCCGCTCGAGGGCATCGCGTGGTTCGTCGTGGTGTTCGGCATCAGCAACCTGGTGCTGCTCGCGACCACGACCGCCGTGACGGACGGCCTCGTGGAGGTCCGCGACCGGGTCGCCCAGTGGCTGATCTCGGCCGGGGCGCTGCTCGTCTTCGCGACCTTGTTCTCCGTGGTGATCTACGTCTTCTACCGCGGCTGGGACGCCCTCAGCCACATCAACTTCTTCACCGACGACATGACCGGAGTCGGGCCGGACGACCCGCTCGACCAGGGCGGCATCCTGCACGCGATCCTCGGCACGTTGGTCGAGCTGTCGATCGCGATCGCGATCACGCTGCCGCTCGGCATCGGCACGGCGATCTTCATGACCGAGATCGGCGGAGCCTTCGCGCGAGTGGTGCGGACCGTCGTCGAGGCGATGACCGCCCTCCCGTCGATCGTCGCCGGACTCTTCATCTACACGACCTGGATCATCGTGCTCGGCAACCCGCGCTCGGGTCTCGCCGGCGCGCTCGCCATCTCGGTGATGATGCTGCCGATCATCGCCCGCGCCTCCGACGTCGTGCTGCGGGTGGTGCCCGGCAACCTGCGCGAGGCCTCCCTGGCGCTGGGGTCCAGCCGGTGGAAGACCGTCTGGCACGTCGTCCTCCCCACCGCCCGGCCGGGCCTGGCGACAGCCCTGATCCTCGGTGTCGCCCGGGGAGTCGGAGAGACCTCGCCGGTGCTGATCACGTCCGGCTACGCGTCGTTCGTGCACCTCAACCCGACCAGCGGCGTGATGACCTCGCTGCCGCTGTCGGTCTACGTCAACGTCCGCAGCGGGCAGGAGCTGATGATCGCCCGCGGCTTCGGCACCGCCGCGGTGCTGCTCATGCTCGTGCTGATCCTCTTCATCACGGCCCGCCTCCTCGCCCGCCCCGCGGGCAGCAAGCCCCGCTTCGGCACCCGCGTGATGCGCGCGATGCCGCGCGCCACCTGGCGCCCGGTCCGCACGCCCGAGCCGGGCGCGGACGCCGAGACCCGCACCGACGACAAGGAAGAGGTCGCTTCGTGACCGCCCGACTCAGCCTGCACCGCCTGCTCCTGATGGCGCTGCTCTGCTGCCTGGTGACCCTGGCGATGACCGTCCGCCTGGCCGGACCCGCCCAGGCGGTCTCGTACACCTCGATCGAGGGCTCGGGATCGACCTGGTCGCAGGTGATCCTGCAGCAGTGGATCGCGGACGTCTCGTCCAGCGGCATGCAGATCACCTACAACGGCTCGGGCTCGTCGCAGGGCCGCAAGGACTTCGCCAACGGCGTCACCGACTTCGGCATCTCCGAGATCCCCTACCAGGGCGTCGACCCGGTCTCCGGGCAGGCAGACAGCAGCTCGCGGCCCTACGCGTACTTGCCGATCGTCGCGGGCGGCACGGCGTTCACCTACCACGTCGAGGTCGGCGGCAAGCTGGTCAAGACGCTGCGCCTGTCGGGCGAGACGATCGCCAAGATCTTCACCAACAAGATCACCAACTGGAACGACGCGGCGATCACCGCCGACAACAACGGCCACGCGCTGCCCTCGCTGCCGATCCACCCGGTCGTCCGGTCCGACGGCTCCGGCACCACGGCCCAGTTCACCCGCTACCTGGCGACGATGTACCCCTCGATCTGGGGGCCGTTCAACGGCGGCAAGGCGGTGCTCACCTCGCAGTTCCCGCGCCAGGGTGCGCAGGTGGCTGCGTCCGGCTCGGACCAGGTCATGAACACGATCAGCAGCGCGGCCGGCAACGGGACGATCGGGTACGTCGAGTACTCCTACCCGGTCAACGCCCACTACCCGGTGGTCAAGGTCGAGAACAAGGCCGGCTACTTCGTCGAGCCGACGCAGTACAACGTGGCCGTGGCCCTGACGAAGGCCAAGATCAACCAGGACAAGAGCTCGAAGGACTACCTGACCCAGATCCTCGACGGGGTCTACTCCCACCCGGACCCGCGTGCGTACCCGCTGTCGTCGTACTCCTACATGATCATCCCGACGGGCGCCAGCGACCAGCGGATGACGACGTCGAAGCGCCAGACCCTGGCCGACTTCCTGACGTACTCGATCTGTGCGGGGCAGTCGAAGGCCGGTCCGTACGGGTACTCGCCGCTGCCCCTCAACCTCGTCCAGGCGGGCTTCTCCCAGATCAACAAGCTGAAGAAGGCGGACTCCGCCGTCGACCTCACCAACCACGACGTCACGAAGTGCGACAACCCGACCTTCGTGAAGGGCAACCTCCAGGCCAACCACCTGGCGGACATCGCGCCGAAGCCGGCGTCCTGCGACAAGGCGGGCGCGGGGCCGTGCGGCACCGAGACCGGCACCAACACGCCGTCGACCGAGGGTGGCAAGGGCGGCGGTGGCGGCGGCGCCTCGAACACCCCGGGTGGCACGACGCCGGGCGGCACCGCCGGCGGCGGCGCAGGGAACACCCCGGGCGGCGTCGACCCGGTCACCGGCCTGCCGACCGACACCGGCGGGACCGGTACGACGACGGGCGGCGGCGACGTGGTCGCCAACCCGGTCGAGCTGAGCGCCCAGCGCACCGGCGACGACAAGGTCTTCAGCGGGGTCGCGGTGCTGGAGCTGCTCGCGATCATCCTGCTCCCGGGCCTCTACGTCGCCATCGCGCGGCGGCGTCGGGAGGTGTCGCGATGACGATCTCCCTCCGACGGCGTCCCCGCGCCGCGCTCGCCGTCCTCGGCGCCCTCGCCGTCATCGCCGGCGGCCTGGCCCTGACGGCCCCCGCGACGGAGGCCGTACCGACCCCGCTGCCGCGGGCGTCGAGCACCGACGACTCCGTGTCCACCACCAAGACCGTGACCCGGGACTACTACCCGTCGACGTCGAGCACCGAGCCGGTGACGTCGAGCAACAAGGTGACCGTCAAGGTCGACCGCCACACCGACCTGCAGTCCCGCGAGCGGTTGGCCGTGAGCTGGTCCGGCGCACACCCGACCGGGGGCCGCGCCGGCAACCCGTACGGCGAGAAGGGCATCGACCAGGAGTACCCGGTCGCGATCTTCGAGTGCCGCGGCGTCGACGACCCCGACGCCCCCGCGGCGGACCGGATCTCGCCGGACACCTGCTGGACCAACACCATCCAGGAGCGCAGCCAGAGCGACGACGCCGACCGGTCGATCTGGCGTGACGACCGGTACGCCGACCCGGCCGACACCGGCCAGGTCTCGGGCGTCGACGAAGACGACCTGCCGGACAGCTGCCCGACCCGCCAGGACAGCACGGCGTACCACTACACGCCGTTCCGGGCCGCCAACGGCACCTTCTACGCCGCCTGCGACGCCGAGCACCTGCCGCCCGAGGCGGCGGTCGGCTCGGTGGACCCGCCCAACGAGGTCTTCGCCTACACCGGCGTCGACGGCAAGGGCACCGCGCAGTTCGAGGTCCGCACGAAGTCCGAGAACGAGTCGCTCGGTTGCTCCGACAAGGTCGCCTGCACCCTCGTGGTCGTCCCGATCATGGGACTGAGCTGCGTCGACGCCACCGCGTCGTGCAACAAGACCGGTGCCTACCCGCCGGGCTCGCGCAACGACGGCACGACGGGTGCCCAGCAGGCGGTGTCGGGCTCGCTGTGGTGGTCGGCCTCCAACTGGCGCAACCGGATCAGCATCCCGCTGGACTTCGCGCTCCCGCCCAACACCTGCACGCTCCTCGGACAGGGTGCTCCCGTGCCGTTCTACGGCTCCGAGCTGCTCAGCCAGGCCGCGCTGCAGTGGTCGCCGGCCTACTGCCTCAACAAGTCGCGCTTCAACTGGCAGAGCAACGCCATGCCCGACGAGGCCGCGTTCGGCCTGATGACCGCCGGCACGGCCGCGGCGGCCGAGGTGACCGAGCGCCAGGACGCTGACACCGGCGTCGGGTACGCGCCGACCGCGGTCTCCGGCTTCGGCATCGCCTACAGCGTCGATGACCCCTCGACGGGCCTGCAGTACGGCTCGCTGAAGCTCAACGCCCGCCTGCTGGCCAAGCTGCTCACGGAGTCGTACGGCGGGGACGCGGTCGGCGCCAAGCGGCCCGGTATCCAGGACAACCCGTGGGGCCTGCAGACCGACCCCGAGTTCATCAAGCTCAACCCCGACCTCGAGCTGGCCTTCGGCCGGACTCCCTCGGTGGCCGGCGCGGCACTGCTGGCACTGTCCACGGGGTCGGGCGTGATCGACCAGCTGACGTCCTACATCGCGCACGACGCGGACGCGATGGCCTTCATCGACGGCAAGGCCGACCCGTGGGGGATGAAGGTCAACCCGGCGTACAAGAAGGTCGCCGTGCCGGTCAGCACCTGGCCGCTGCTGGACACCTGGGTGCCGTCGAACACGGGCTCGGAGTGCCTCGACCAGAACAAGGCGCCGTACCTGCCGAAGGTCGCGGCTCCCGTCAGCAGCCTGCGGCTGATCGCCCAGGCGATGCTCTTCAACTGGCCCAACGTGCAGACCTCCTGCGAGAAGGACGTCACCACCGGCCTGTGGAAGCTCGGGCGTATCGGGGTCCAGGAGGTCGGGCAGCGCTTCATGCTGGGCCTGGTCACCCTGGGTGATGCCGCGCGCTACGGCCTGCCGGTGGCCGCCCTGCAGGCCAAGAAGGGCAGCTACGTCGAGCCCACTGACAAGAGCATGTCCGCCGCGCTCAAGCTGTCGAAGCAGTCGACGAAGCTCAAGCCGTTCGAGCTCGACCAGGCTGACATCCGCACGAGCCCGATCGCCTACCCCGGCACGATGGTGGTGTACACGGCGGCCAAGACCTACGGCCTCGACCAGGCGTCCGCCGGGCGCGTCGCGCAGTTCATCCAGGTGTCGTCGACCGAGGGCCAGACCGCAGGGCGTGGCAACGGCAAGCTGCCGGACGGCTACCTGCCCATCGCGGCCACGGGTGCGACCGCTCCGTTGTACCGATCTGCTCAGGAGGTCCGCACCGCGGTCCTCGCGCAGAAGAAGCCGAGCACGCCGGCATCGCCGAGCCCGACGGACGGTGCCAGCGCGGGCCCCGGGGGAAGCGGCGGTCCCATCGAGCCTCCGTCCACGCTGCCGACGGCACCCGTCCCCTCGGCGTCGACCTCCGCTTCGCCGACGGCCCCGCCGACCTCCACCGGCCCGATCACGACCGCCGACACCGCGCGGGTCAGCTCCTCCATGGGCGGCGGGCTGCTGCCCTTCCTCCTGGTCGGGGCCGTGCTCGCCGGCGTCGTCGCCGTCGTCACCCGGTTGATGCTCGGGCTCAGGGGTGTGCGATGAGCGTGGCCACCGCAGAGTCGGGAGCACCGGCGCCGACCCAGCCGCCCGAGCCGTCGACGCCGGTCTCGCGCCGGGCTCGGCGGCAGCGTCCGCCTCGCCGGACGCGTCCGACCCGACCGGTCCGGGCCGGGGAGCCGGAGGAGGCGCTGTCGATCCTCTCGTCGGCTCTCACGGTCATCGCCCTCGGGTGCGCGTGGATGCTGCTGCAGCTGCTCGTCCTCGGCGGGCTGTCCCAGGCCCGCAGCCAGGACCTCCTCTACAACGAGTACCGCCAGCAGGTCGCGGCGGCGACCGCACCGACCGGGTCGGTCGACATCGACGGCCACCCGCTCGCCGCGGGCGCGCCGGTCGCGGTGCTCACGATCCCCTCGCTCGGGCTGTCGCAGGTGGTGGTGTCCGGCACCTCGTCCGGTGACCTCCTCGCCGGACCGGGACACCAGCGCACGACGCCGCTGCCCGGGCAGGCCGGCATCTCCGTGGTCATGGGGCGAGCCGCGACGTACGGCGCGCCCTTCGGCGACATCGGGTCCCTCCGGGCCGGCGACGAGATCACGGTCCAGAACGCCCAGGGCGTGGTGACCTACCAGGTCGAGGACGTACGCCGGGCAGGGGACCCGGTGCCGCAGCCCCTCACGGGCAAGCAGTCCCGTCTCATCCTGGTGACCGCCGAGGGCAGTGGCGCACTGTCCGCGCTGCGCGCCCAGAACGCCCTCTTCGTGGACGCGATCACGACCAAGGCCTTGCCCGCGGGCCCGCTGGCCGGGAGCGCGCTCCCCCTGTCCGAGCAGCCGATGGCACGCGACTCCAGCGCGCTGCCGATGCTCGTCCTCCTGCTCGCCGGACTCGCGCTGCTGGTGCTCGTCGTCAGCATCGCGCGCCGGCGGTTCCGGGCCGCGCTGGTGTGGGTTCTCGCCACTCCCTGCGTGATCGCCCTCGCCTGGGCCACGACCGACCAGGTCATGCGCCTCCTACCGAACTTGATGTGACAGCCACATCGAGACAACAAGATCGAGAGATCGGGAGCAACTGATGTCCGTACGCAAGATCTGCGCTGCACTCGGAGTGACCGCAGTGGTCACCTCCGGGCTTGCGCTCGCCGCCACGGCCCCGGCCAGCGCGGACCCTGCCAGCACGCCCGCCGCCGACGCCTACGTCGGCGTCGGCTCCGACACGACCCAGTTCGTGATGACCGACCTGATCAACGGCGCGACGGTGAACGGCACCCCCGTCGCCGGCTACAACGCGGGTGTCACGAGCGGGAACCCGCTGATGGCCTCGTTCGACGCGTGCACCGTCCCGGTGGGCGCGATGTTCCCCTGCACCCCCGGCACCGCCGACTCCAGCACCTTCATCACCCTGCGCGCCGGAACCGCTCCGGTCCAGCGGCCGAACGGCTCGGGCGACGGCAAGAAGCGGCTGTACGGCTCCTCGGACAACCCGGACGTGACGTTCGCACGGTCCTCGGGCGGCCTCAACGACGCCGAGGTGACGGCACAGCTCAAGGCCTACCCGTTCGCCGTCGACACGCTCGTGATGGTGACCGGTCCCCACTCCAACGCTCCGGCCACGCTGACGCCGCAGCAGGTGCTCGGCATCTACAACGGCACCATCACCAACTGGAGCGCGGTCGGCGGCACCGCCGGCGAGATCAACGCACTCAAGCCCCAGTCCGGCTCGGGCACGCTGTCGTTCTTCCAGACCCAGCTCAACACGATCAACGGCGGGACGGCCGTGTCGATGCAGGGCAAGGACATCGAGCTCGCCGACACCACGACCCACCAGCCGTGCGCGACCGAGTCGAGCACCTGCGTCAAGACCAAGGTGCAGGAGCACGACCCGACGCTGATCACCAACGACCCGAACGCGATCGCCCCGTTCTCCCTCGGTCGCGCCAACCTGGCCGGCGTCGACTCGGTGAAGGTCGTCAAGGGCTGGAGCGCCCGCCGTGCGCTCTTCAACGTGCTGCGCAGCAAGGACGCCGGCAACTCCGGCAAGACCGACAACTCCGCCTGGTTCGCCGGCACGCCGGCCATGGACGCCATCTTCGGCAAGAGCGGGTTCCTCTGCTCCGAGGCCGCTCGCCCGCTGATCGAGAACGCCGGCTTCAAGCAGCTGCTCTCCTTCAACGACGGTGGCTCCTGTGGCGCCCAGGTCTCCACGACCGCGGCTCCGGACCTCTCGGTCTACGACGCCGACGGTGTGAACCCGATCGTCTCGGCCACGGCCAGCGGCACCAAGTACGGCGCTGCGCACTCGATCGCCGTCACGGTCTCCGGCGCGGGTGGCACCCCGACCGGCGACGTGAAGGTCAACCTCGGCAGCTGGACCGGCACCGGCACCCTGTCGGCCGGCAAGGCCACCATCACCGCTCCGGCCACCCTGGCCGCGGGCAAGTACGACGCGGCCGTCACCTACCTCGGTGACGACAACTTCACCGACGCCTCCACCGACGTCCCGCTCACGGTCGCCAAGGCGAAGTCCGCGGTGACCGAGGGCTTCGCGGCGAAGATCGCCAAGAAGGCCAAGAAGGTGGCCGGCACCGTCAAGGTGACGATCAGCGGCTCGAAGATCAAGGGCACCGGCCCGGTGACCGTGAGCCTCGGCAAGAAGATCCTCGCCCGCGGCACGGCCAAGGCCGGTTCGGTCAAGCTGAGCCTCTCGGCGAAGCAGCTCAAGAAGGGCAAGAACAAGCTCGTGGTCAAGTACGCCGGCAACAGCAACGTGGCGGCGTCCTCCAAGAGCTTCACCATCACCAAGAAGTGACCGACGGTGGTGGGCCGGACCCTGCGTCCGGCCCACCACCTCGTCCGGATCGGGGACGCGACCCGTCCCCGACCCGGACCGGCACCACCACCCCGCACCAGACCAGAGAGACTTGATGTCATGAGCACCACCCAGCCCACCGAGGTGATCCCCCGCGTGGACCCGGCGCCCGCTGGTCCGGCTCCGACGACCGCGTCGGGAGAGCCAGCCCGTCTCGCCGAGCTGCGGGCCCACGAGATCTCCTGCTGGTTCGGCGACCACATGGTGCTCGACCGGGTGTCGCTGACCATGCGCGCCGGCGGCATCACCGCGCTCATCGGCCCCTCGGGCTGCGGCAAGTCGACGTTCCTGCGCACCCTCAACCGGATGCACGAGCTGGTGCCCTCGGCCAAGCTGGCCGGCGAGGTCCTGCTGGACGGCGAGGACATCTACGCGCCGGACAAGAAGCTCACCGACGCGCGCCGTCACATCGGCATGGTCTTCCAGAAGCCCAACCCGTTCCCCGCGATGTCGATCCGGGAGAACGTCATCGCCGGCCTGAAGCTCACCGGCACCAAGGCGTCCCGTTCCGACAAGGAAGCACTCATCGAGCGCTGCCTGCGCCTGGCGGGTCTGTGGAACGAGGTCAAGGACCGCCTCGAGGCACCCGGCGGTGGCCTGTCGGGCGGTCAGCAGCAGCGGCTCTGCATCGCCCGCTCGATGGCGATCCAGCCGCGCGTCCTGCTCATGGACGAGCCCTGCTCGGCCCTGGACCCGACGTCGACGCGGGTCATCGAGGAGACGATGAAGGAGCTGGCACAGGAGGTGACGATCGTGATCGTCACCCACAACATGCAGCAGGCCGCACGGGTCTCCGACCAGTGCGCCTTCTTCCTCGCCGCCCACGGCACCCCCGGCGTCATCGTCGAGCACGGGGATACTTCTGCCATGTTCCAGAACCCGCAGGACCAGCGCACCAGCGACTACGTCCAGGGCCGCTTCGGCTGATCGGCAGATGTCCCCTCTTCGCATCATCTCGACGCTGGCCAGCGCCCTGGCGATCGTGGCCGGCCTCGGCTTCGTCCTCTCCCAGACCCTGCTCGCGCCCGCGCCGCTGGTCGTCTCGCAGCAGCAGCCGCAGTACGTCCAGGCGCCCAGCCCCGACACCAAGCTGGCGAAGCAGCCGGACGCCCCCGCCGCGCCGACGAAGGTCGACCCCGCGTGGGTGACGAAGATGGCGGGCAGGGCCGGGATCCCGGCGCCCGCCGTACGCGCCTATGCCAACGCGCAGCTCGCCGAGCGGCGCGGCTGCGAGGTCGGCTGGACCACGCTCGCCGGCATCGGCTGGGTGGAGTCGCAGCACGGCACCATCGGCGGCCGCACGCTCGGCGAGGACGGGCACTCGTCCACGCCGGTGCTCGGCCCGGCGCTCGACGGCAAGGACTTCGCCGCGATCCGGGCCACCCCGGAGAGCACCGCCTGGCACGGCGACCCGACCTGGGACCACGCCGTCGGCCCGCTGCAGTTCATCCCGTCGACCTGGGAGACCTGGGGCTCCGACGGTGACGGTGACGGCGTCGCCGACCCCAACGACCTCGACGACGCGGCGTTCGCCGCCGCCCGCTACCTCTGCGCGGACGGTCACGACCTGACCACCGGCGCCGGCTGGGCCGACGCGGTCTTCGGCTACAACCACGCCCAGTCCTACGTCGACGCGGTCTACGCCGCCGCCTCGGCGTACGCCGACCGGACGAGCTAGCCGCCTTCGCCCGTACGGCGATTCGCCACCCGGCACGGGCAGCGGTCGACCCGGCTACCTCTCCGCGACCGCCGCGGTCTCCGCACGCGCCGGCACGCGGCTCCCGGAGCTGAGCGTGATGGCTACCTCCGGGGAGGAGCCACCTCAGATCGAGTGCAACGAGGACGCGGCCTCGGGCGAGGAGGACGACTGACCCCCTCGGGTGGTGTCCGTCCTCTTGCTGGGCGGAGACCATCCGTACTCGTGGGCGAGATTGACGGCACCCAGCCACGACGCGACCTGCAGCTTGTGCAGCGCCGAGTTCACCAGGCCGTGCACGACTCCCGGTGACCGAACCGGGGGTGTCCGGGCGATGTCGTGCACGAGCTCGCCCGCCATCAGCCGGCCGAGCACCCACGCCTCGTCAGGGGAGAGCAGGGCGAACCGGGCCTCGAGCTCGCGCTCGCGGCGAGCACGGTCGTCGACCTCGCGCTGCAGCTCGGAGCGCTGGGTCTCCGTCATCACCGGTTCGCCGGCAGCCAGCCGACTGACGGCGGCGACGACGTCGGAGAGCGGAAGCGTCTTCTGGACCACGCCGATGGCGCCCAGCTCCAGGCACCTCGCCCACTCGAGGTGGTCGTCGGAGGCGGTCAGCACCGCGACGCGTACTCCTTGTCCGACCAGCTGCTCGAGCAGGTCGAGAGCAGACCGGCGGTGGGTGAGGTCCAGGTCGAGGACGGCCGCGCTCGGCGCCGCACGGTCCCCGACGACCCAGGGCATCCCGGCCCGGGTCGCCTCGTCCGCCGGCAGCCAGTCGACGCTGTGGCCCGCCAAGGAAAGAGCGGTGCGCAGCGACTCGGCGAACAACGTGGGGTCGTCGACGATGACGAGGTCAGTGGGCAAGGAGCGCCGCTTCCTGGGGGAGGCCCGGCTGGTCGACGGTGCTGAGCCTGATCACGAAGGCGGCGCCGGGGGCGTGCTCGGGGTCGAGCTCCAAGGAGATGCCGCGCCGGGCCAGCACCTCGTGGGCCATCGCCAGGCCGACTCCCTGGCCGGACGAGCCCGGTTGGCTGTAGCCCCAGTCGAAGATCCGGGTGCGCAGCTCCTCGGGGATGCCGGGGCCGGCGTCGGCGACGACGAGATCGACCGTGCCTCCGTCGCGCCGGGTGAAGATCCGGACCGGCGAACCCGGCGCGTGCTCGGCGGCGTTGTGCAGGAGGATGTTCAAGACCTCGGTCAGCTCGTCCGCGTCGGCCGCCACCCGGAGGTCGCACGGCTCCCACTTCACCTGCTGCCCCTGGACGGTGTGCGTCATCAGCAGGGGGCGCAGGATCTGGTCGAGGTCGACGGTCTGCGTGGACTGCCTCGGACCGGCGTGCACGAGCCGCTGGAGCCGGGCCGTCTCCTGGGCGAGCATCTCGGCGAGGTACTCCCGGTGCTGACGGGTGAGGCGGTCCTCGTGCCGGATCAGGTCGGTGGCGGAGGCGATGCCCGCGATCGTGCCCTTGACCTCGTGGAGCTGCTCCACCCCCTCCCGGGCGTGGTCGCGAAGGGTGCGCAGCTGGTGCTGGAGCTCGACGACGGCGTCGTGGTCGTCACGGACCGCCTGCCAGAGGAGGTCGAGGGACGTGGACATCACCAGCACGCAGGTGGTCAGCGCGGCGACGATCGCGATGACCGACCAGCCGGCGCTGTCGGTCAGTCCCATCGCCCCTACGACGCCGGCGACCGACCACAGGACGACCGCGGGCGCGAGCCGCCGTCGGGCCGAGGTGGGCAGGCAGGACTGCCGCCAGACGGCGACGGCGAGCACGATGCCGATCAGCAGCAGCACCGCGCTCCCGAACCGGATCGCCGGTGCGGCGAGCTGCAACGTCCCGGGCAGGGCCTCCTCGGCCTCCCGGAGCACGATCAGCGCGATCCCGAACCCGACGCCCAGCGGGAAGGGAGAGATCGTGACCTGGTGTGCGTCGGCGATGCTGACGAGCAGCAGCATCGCCGCGCCGAGAGCGATCGCCGACCACAGCAGCATCGGGTCCGACATCCCCTTGGTGCCGGGCGTCACGATTACGGGAAAGCCCTGGGTCCCGACCATCGTCATGGCGGCCGCGAACCAGGCGACGCCGGTCCGGTGGTAGATGCGGCACGCGACGCAGAGGAAGACCGCACTCGCGAGCGCGGCCGGGATCAGGAACTGGCTCGCGGCGGTCGCAGCCTGGCTCCAGGTCCGCGCACCGGCGCCGGCACCGGCACCGGTCAGCATGATGCTCGCGTACGTCGCCGTCACCAGCAGACCCACCAACCCGGCGCTTCCCGTTGCTGGTCGCCCTGCCCAGAGTGGTCTGTCCATCCCCGGTCCCCGATCCCCGATCCCCGTCTCGGGGAGAGTGCTCGCCCCCGAGTGTCTCCACCCGCTGACCCGATCGCGGGTGCGGGATGCCGTAAGTCCGTCGGCTCCCTACCACCTTCCTAGCCCGCGGTCCTGACGAGGGCGAGCGATGACGGAAACCATGCCGAATTTTGGGGATACGGACGCAAATGTCGACGTCACACGTCCGATTCGGCCCGAACTTCTCCCGCGCACGAGGGGGGCTCACCAGCCGCAGTCACCCACCTGATGCCGAGTCGTGAGCGACAACTCAAAGAGAGGACGGCGACGACCATGTGGGGGAACATGGCACCGCCGAGTGGGGCTCTCCCTCCCAGTGCTGCGGCTGGTGAGCAGCACAGCTCCCACCTGCTCGTCCAGCATCCGCCATGTCCGCACGTCTGTGCATCATCAAATTGAAGCAACGACGGTGAGCAACGACGGTGAGGTGCCGGCGCGGCGCCGCCGTGTCGGTGCCCCGCCGTAGACTTGATGGACCACCCCCTGCCACTCGCTGGCCGGGGGCTCTCGTGTTGTCCGCACCACCGTTCCCGCACCACCGATGGAGTCCCTGTGCACCTGTCCGGCCACCTCGCGGGCATCGCCGACGCCGTCCTCGCCGACCCGACCCTCGCCCAGGCGATGGCGGACGCGCGCGATGGCGCCGTCCCCACCCTCGACCTCACGGGACCCGAGGCGATGCGGCCGTACGTCGTCGCCGGGCTGGTCCGCGAGGGCCGCTCGGTGCTGGCGGTGACCGCCACCGCCCGCGAGGCCGAGGACCTGGTCGCGGCGCTGGGTGACCTGGTCGACCCGGCGCTGGTCGGCTACTACCCGAGCTGGGAGACGCTCCCGCACGAGCGGCTCAGCCCGCGCAGCGACACGGTCGGTCGCCGGCTGGCGGTGCTGCGGCGGCTCCGGCACCCCGGGACCGACGCGTCCAACGGCCCGCTCCGGGTCGTCGTGGCGCCCGTCCGGTCGGTGCTGCAGCCCCAGGTGAAGGGGCTGGCCGACCTCGAGCCGGTCGAGCTGGTGTCGGGCGACACGGCCCCGCTCGAGGACGTCGTACGCCGGCTCTCGGCCGCGGCGTACTCGCGTGTCGACCTGGTGGAGAAGCGGGGCGAGTTCGCCGTGCGTGGCGGGATCGTCGACGTGTTCCCGCCGACCGACGAGCACCCGCTGCGGGTGGAGTTCTGGGGCGACGACGTCGAGGAGATCCGCACGTTCTCGGTGGCCGACCAGCGCACCCTCGAGAAGGTCGATCGGCTCTGGGCACCGCCCTGCCGCGAGCTGCTGCTCACCGACGAGGTGCGTGAGCGGGCGGCCGAGCTCGGGCGCCAGCACCCGCAGCTGCTCGAGCTCACCGACAAGATCGCGGCGGGCATCGCGGTCGAGGGCATGGAGTCGCTCGCGCCCGTGCTCGTCGACGAGATGGAGCTGCTCGTCGACCTGATGCCCGACGACACCCACGTCCTCGTGCTCGACCCCGAGCGCGCACGCAGCCGGGCGCACGACCTGGTGGCCACCAGCGAGGAGTTCCTCGGCGCGAGCTGGGCGGCCGCCGCGGGGGGCGGCACCGCACCGATCGATCTCGGCGCGGCGTCGTACCGCGCGATCGCCGACGTCCGCGAGCACACGCTGGCGCAGGGCAAGGCGTGGTGGTCGGTGAGCCCCTTCGGCCTCGACACGGACGAGACCGACGTCGACGTCATCGCCGGTGCCGTGGTCAGCCGCGGACTGTCCGCCAAGCCGGCCGAGGCCTACCGCGGCGAGATGGAGCGCGCGGTCGCCGACATCGCGGGCTGGCGGCGCGACGGCTACCGGGTCGTCGTGGTGCACGCCGGACACGGCCCGGCCGAGCGGATGCGCGAGGTGCTCGCCGAGCACGACCAGGCTGCCCGGGTCGTGGAGCAGGTCGCCGCGGCGGCCGACCTGACCGACGCCGTCGTCACGGTCACCTGCGGCGCGGCGGTGCACGGCTTCGTCGACGACGACAACCGGCTGGCGGTGCTCACCGGCGAGGACCTGTCGGGGCAGAAGGCCTCGACCCGCGACATGCGGCGGATGCCCGCCCGGCGCAAGAAGCAGATCGACCCGCTGGAGCTGAGCGCCGGCGACTACGTCGTCCACGAGCAGCACGGCGTCGGCCGCTTCGTCGAGATGAAGCAGCGCGAGGTCGGGGGAGCGGTGCGCGAGTACCTCGTCCTCGAGTACGGCTCCTCCAAGCGCGGCGGCCCGCCCGACCGCCTCTACGTCCCCGCGGACGCGCTCGACCAGGTGACCCGCTACGTCGGCGGCGAGTCGCCGTCGCTCGACCGGCTCGGCGGCGCCGACTGGTCCAAGCGCAAGAACCGCGCCCGCAAGGCCGTCCGCGAGATCGCCGCCGAGCTGATCAAGCTGTACGCCGCCCGCCAGGCCACGAAGGGCTATGCGTTCGGCCCCGACACCCCGTGGCAGGGCGAGCTCGAGGACGCGTTCCCCTTCCAGGAGACGCCCGACCAGCTGAGCACGGTCGACGAGGTCAAGGGCGACATGATGCGGACGGTCCCGATGGACCGGCTCGTCTGCGGCGACGTCGGCTACGGCAAGACCGAGATCGCCGTCCGGGCGGCCTTCAAGGCCGTGCAGGACGGCAAGCAGGTCGCGGTGCTCGTGCCGACGACGCTGCTGGTGACCCAGCACCTGAGCACGTTCAGCGAGCGGATGAGCGGCTTCCCCGTCGTGCTCAAGGGGCTGAGCAGGTTCCAGACCGACGCCGAGGCGCGCGAGGTGATCGCCGGCCTTGCGGAGGGCTCGATCGACATCGTGGTCGGCACCCACCGGCTGCTCAACCCGGACATCCGGATGAAGGACCTCGGGCTGATCATCGTCGACGAGGAGCAGCGCTTCGGCGTCGAGCACAAGGAGCAGATGAAGCGGCTCCGCACGTCGGTCGACGTCCTGAGCATGAGCGCGACGCCGATCCCGCGCACGCTCGAGATGGCCATCACCGGCATCCGCGAGATGTCCACGATCACCACCCCGCCGGAGGAGCGGCACCCGGTGCTGACCTACGTCGGCGCCTACGAGGACCGGCAGATCGTCGCCGCCGTACGCCGTGAGCTCCTCCGCGAGGGTCAGGTCTTCTACATCCACAACCGGGTCAACTCGATCGAGAAGGCCGCCTCCCGGATCACCGAGCTGGTACCCGAGGCCCGGGTCGCGGTCGCCCACGGCCAGATGGGCGAGCACCAGCTCGAGCAGGTGATGCTGGACTTCTGGGAGAAGCGCTTCGACGTGCTGGTGTGCACCACGATCGTCGAGTCGGGCCTGGACGTCTCCAACGCCAACACGATGATCATCGAGCGCTCCGACACCCTCGGCCTCTCCCAGCTGCACCAGCTGCGCGGCCGCGTCGGCCGCTCCCGGGAGCGCGCCTACGCCTACTTCCTCTACCCGCCGGAGAAGCCGCTGACCGAGACGGCCCACGAGCGGCTCGCGACGCTCGCGCAGCACTCCGACCTCGGCGGCGGCATGGCGATCGCGATGAAGGACCTCGAGATCCGCGGCGCCGGCAACCTGCTCGGCGGCGAGCAGTCCGGGCACATCGCCGACGTCGGGTTCGACCTCTACGTGCGGCTGGTCGGCGAGGCGGTCGCGGAGTTCAAGGGCGACGGCGGCGAGCCCGAGCTCAACGAGGTCCGTGTCGAGCTGCCCGTCGACGCGCACCTGCCGCACGCCTACATCACGAGCGAGCGGCTCCGGCTGGAGATGTACAAGCGCCTCGCCGAGGTGCGCACCGACGAGGACGTCGACCGGATCAACGAGGAGATGCTGGACCGGTACGGCGAGCCGCCGGTCGAGGTCGTCTCGCTGCTGCTGGTCGCCCGGTTCCGGGCCCGGGCCCGGCAGGCGGGCATCGGGGAGATCACGATCGCGGGCCGCAACGTGCGGTTCGCGCCCGTGGACCTGCCCGACTCGCGGGTGGTCCGGCTCAATCGCCTCTACCCGAAGTCCATCGTCAAGGCGCCGGTCAGCACGATCCTGGTGCCGCGACCGGTGACGTCGGGCATCGGGGGTCAGCCGATCTCCGGCATCGCCCTGCTTGAATGGGCCCGGCAGGTGATCGACTCCGTGATCGACCCCCAGGAGAAGAAGTGACGCGCGTGTCCCCCCGACTGTGCACCGGTGCCGTCCTCGCGGCCGCCTCCGCGGTGCTGCTGACCGGCTGCGGCGCCGTACCCGACCTCAACCCGGGCGTGGCCGTCAGCGTCGGCGACGACACCGTGACGACGCGCCACGTCGCCGACCTCGCGGCGGACTACTGCAAGGCCGCCGCACCCCAGCTCCAGGGGCAGGCGCTGTCGCGGCACTACCTCAACGGGCGGGTCGCGGGCAGCCTCGCGGTGCGGTCGGCAGCCGACCAGATGCTGGCCGACCACGACGTCGAGGTCGACGCGTCGTACGCCGCCGCGGTCAAGCAGGCCGAGGCGCAGCTCAAGGACATGACCGGCGCCCAGCGCGACGCGATCGTCGAGGTGCAGGGCAGCTCGGTGTACGTCGCAGCCGCGGAGATCGCCGTCGGCAAGGCGGTGCTGGGCTCGTCGGCGTCGGACGACGAGGTGAAGGCCGCGGGCCAGAAGGAGTTCCTCGCCTGGCTCGACGACCACGACGTCCGGATCGACCCGCGCTACGGCGTCGCGATCGAGAAGGGCGAGGCGGTCCTCAAGGACACCAGCCTCTCCCACGCGGTGAGCGGGACGGCCAAGCAGGCCGACGCCACGACGCCCGACAGCACGTACGCCGCGACGCTGCCGCCGACCCAGCGCTGCGGATGAGCCCGGCCGCAGGCGAGCCGCTCCTCGAGTTCCTCGAGGTGATGCGTCGCCTGCGCGCGGAGTGCGCCTGGAAGGCCGGTCAGACGCACCGGTCGCTGGCGCGCTACCTGCTCGAGGAGACCCACGAGACGCTCGAGGCGATCGACACCGGTGACGCCGCGCTGCTCCGGGAGGAGCTCGGCGACCTGCTGCTCCAGGTCTACTTCCACGCGGTGATCGCCGAGGAGACCGGCGAGTTCACGCTCGACGACGTGGCGGGCGACATCATCACCAAGATGCGCCGCCGCAACCCCCACGTCTTCGCCGACGCACCCGGCGGCACTCCCGGCGAGATCAACGAGGCCTGGGAGGCGATCAAGGCCACCGAGAAGCAGCGCGACTCCGTGACCGACGGCATCCCGCCCACGCTCCCGGCGCTGCTCTACGCCGACAAGGTGCTGGACCGGCTCGCCCGTGCCGGTGCGGAGGCCCCGTCGCCCGGCGACGACCTGGGCGACCGTCTGCTCGCGCTGGTGGCCGAGGCGCGCGTGTCGGGGACCGATCCGGAACAGGCTCTGCGCGACGCCGTCCGTCGGCTGCTGTAGGGCCGACGGGTGGCCTAGGGTCGTCGACATGTCACGGGTACTGATCGTCGAGGACGACGTCGACGTGCGCGACTGGATCGCGCACTGCATGCTCCACGACGGCGACGAGATCCGTGGCGTGACCGACGGCCGGCGGCTGCGAGCGCTGCACGAGGAGGAGGCGGACTACCGGCCGGACCTCGTGCTGATGGACTACGCCCTGCCGGACACCAACGGGGTCGACCTGCTGGCCGAGCTCCGGGGCTTCTGGCCGGACGTGCCGGCGGTCTTCGTGACGGTGCAGTGGACCGGCGAGATCATCGACCGCATCGCCCGGACCGGGTCTGAGCGCATCGCGAAGCCCTTCAACCCCGATGACCTCCGGGCGGCGGCGCGCCGGGCGCTCGCGACCGGGAGGACCTCGGAGTGAACCGGGTACGCCTGCTCGACCTCGGAGCGTTCGCAGGCTACTTCGTCCTTGCGGCCTACCTGGGTCGGCAGGCGGTCGTCGAGGGGAGCGGCCTCGCGCTCGTCTGGCCGGCGGCCGGCGTCGCGGCGGCCTGGCTGGCGGTGACCGGCTGGCGACGCTGGGTCGTCGTGGACTCCCTCGGGGTCCTCGTGCTGACGTGGGGCGTGTACGTCGCGACCGGGACCTCGGCCGGCATCGCGATCGCCCTCGCGATCGCCATGGTGGTGCAGGCCCTGGTGTTCGGGCTGCTGGTCAGCCGGTGGTGCCCGGCCTGGTGGGGCTTCGGTGCGGAGCCGCCCCCCGGCGTCCAACGGCTGCGCGAGCTCGGCGTGCTGCTGGCGGCGGCGTTCGCGTCGGCGGTCGTCTCCGCCCTGGTCGGGCCGGTCGCCGTGATCGTCCTCGTGGCCGACGCCGACTGGTCGGTGCTCGTCTCGTGGGTCATCCGCAACTCGATCGGGATCGTCGCGATCTTCCCGCTCTCGCTGCTGGCCCGCAACGCCGCCCGGGCCAGCTCCCCGGGCCGGAACCCCGCACCCTTCGGGCCCCACCGGGGCAGCACGGTCGAGTTCGTCGCGCTGGTCGTCGGCAGCCTCACCGTGGGGTGGCTGATCTTCTGGGTCAACGACAGCCTCCCGATCCCGTTCCTGCTGCTGGCGACGTCGGTCTGGGCCGGCACCCGCTTCTCGCCGTGGGTCGCCGACGTCCACGCCCTGCTGATCGCCGCCGGGGTGGTGGTCTCCACGGTGCTGGACGAGGGACCGTTCGCGGCGATCTCCGACCCGGTCTCCGAGGTGCTCGCCGTCCAGGCGTACGTCGGCCTCGCGGTCGTGCTCACCCTGGCCTTGTCCGTCGGCCGGCGGGAGAGCGTCGCCCTCGTCCAGCGGATCGCCGCCTCCGAGCGCACGGCGATCGAGCAGGCCGCGACGATGCGCACGATCCTCGACACCATGGCCGACGGCGTCAGCGTCGTCGACGACGCCGGCGAGATCGTCCTGCGCAATCCCGCCGCCGACCGCCTGGTGGGCGAGGTGCGCCGTACCGAGGCCGGCGAGCTGGACCTGGCGGCCTACGACATGCGGCACCCCGACGGCACGGCGGTGACCGCCGAGGACTCGCCGGTCACCCGCGCACTCGCGGGCGAGCTGGTCGACCCCATCGACGTCGTCCTCCGCAACGCCGTGGCACCCGACGGTCGGATGGTGCAGCTCACGGCCCGCCCGATCCCCGACAGCGACCCCCCGCTCGTCGTCATCGTCTTCCACGACGTCACCGCCGACCGCCGCGAGCGCGACGAGCTGGCGTCGTTCGCGGGAGTCGTCGCGCACGACCTGCTCAACCCCCTCACGGTCGTGGAGGGATGGTCGGAGACGCTCCTCGAGACGGCCCAGGCCGGGGTCGTCGTGCCCCCGGAGAAGCAGGTCGTCCAGCTCGAGCGCATCCGGCGCGCGGCGCAGCGCATGCAGAACCTCATCAGCGACCTGCTCGCCTACACGACCGCGCGCGACCTGCGGATCACCCCCGTGCGCGTCGACCTCGCCGCGATGGCCCTGGACGTCGCCCGCTCCCGGGTCGAGGCGAGCCGGGTGAGCGACCAGCCGCCACCGGTGATCACCGTGGACCCGGCGCTGCCCGACGTGCTCGCCGAGCCGGTGCTGCTGCGCCAGGTGATCGACAACCTGGTCGGCAACGCGGTCAAGTACGTCGCGCCGGGCGTCTGCCCGGAGATCGAGGTGCGGGGTCGCCTGGTCGACGGCGACGACGGGCCGTTGGTGCTGGTCGAGGTCGTCGACAACGGGATCGGCATCCCGGCCGGGCAGCACACGCGCGTCTTCGACACCTTCCACCGCGAGCACCGCGAGGGCTACCGCGGCACCGGCCTCGGGCTGTCGATCGTCAAGCGGATCGTCGAGCGCCACGGCGGTACGGCGTCGGCGCGGGACAACGGCGCCGGCGGGGGGACCACGATGACGGTCACCTTCCCGGCGGCCGACGTCGGCTGACGGACCTGTCCTGCTGGGACTGCCCGACCGGCACTAGGCTGGCCGCATGGCATCCATCGAAGCTGTCGGCGCCCGCGAGATCCTCGACTCACGAGGCAACCCCACCGTCGAGGTCGAGGTGCTCCTCGACGACGGCTCGTTCGCGCGGGCCATGGTGCCCAGCGGCGCCTCCACCGGCGCCTTCGAGGCGGTCGAGCTGCGTGACGGCGGCGACCGCTACGGCGGCAAGGGCGTCACCAAGGCCGTCGACGCCGTGATCCACACGATCGCCCCGGCGATCGAGGGCATCGCCGCCGACGACCAGCGCCTCGTCGACCAGACGATGCTCCAGCTCGACGGCACGCCCAACAAGGCCAACCTCGGCGCCAACGCCATCCTGGGCGTCTCGCTGGCGGTCGCCCGCGCGGCCGCGGACTCGGCCGGGCTCCCGCTCTACCGCTACGTCGGCGGACCCAACGCCCACCTGCTGCCGGTGCCGATGATGAACATCCTCAACGGCGGCTCGCACGCCGACTCCAACGTGGACGTGCAGGAGTTCATGATCGCGCCGATCGGCGCCCCCACCTTCCGGGAGGCGCTGCGCTCCGGCGCGGAGGTCTACCACGCTCTCAAGTCCGTGCTGAAGCAGAAGGGCCTCTCCACGGGCCTCGGCGACGAGGGCGGCTTCGCCCCCAACCTCGACAGCAACCGGGCCGCGCTCGACCTGATCGCCGAGGCCGTCGCGGCCACCGGCCTCACCCTGGGCACGGACATCGCGCTGGCGATGGACGTCGCGGCCTCCGAGTTCTTCAAGGACGGCTCCTATGCGTTCGAGGGCGGCTCCAAGTCCGCCGAGGAGATGACGGCCTACTACGCCGACCTGGTCGCGTCGTACCCAATCGTCTCCATCGAGGACCCGCTGGACGAGGACGACTGGGACGGCTGGAAGGCGATCACCGACCAGATCGGGTCGAAGACCCAGATCGTCGGCGACGACCTCTTCGTCACCAACGTCGAGCGGCTCCAGCGCGGCATCGACGGCGGCCAGGCCAACGCCCTGCTGGTGAAGGTCAACCAGATCGGGTCGCTGACCGAGACCCTCGACTCCGTCGAGCTCGCGCACCGCAACGGCTACCGCTGCATGATGAGCCACCGCTCCGGCGAGACCGAGGACACCACGATCGCCGACCTCGCGGTCGCCGTGAACTGCGGGCAGATCAAGACCGGTGCCCCGGCCCGCTCGGACCGCGTCGCCAAGTACAACCAGCTGCTCCGGATCGAGGACGAGCTCGGAGATGCAGCGCGCTACTCCGGCGCGTCGGCGTTCTCCCGCTACGCCGGCTGAGCGACCCTAGGAGCATGCCCGAGTCTCGTCGTACGCCGTCGCGCGCCCCGCGCCCCGGCGGCCGCACCGGACCCGGTCGGGTGGGCGCCCGCCCGGGCACGCGTTCGGGGACCGGCGAGCTCCCGGCCGTGGGCGCCGCGGCCGTCCGGCGGCGCCCGCGCCTGACCGGGCGCGCGACCGTGCTGGTGCTGGTCCTCTCCCTGCTCACGATCTCCTACGCGTCGTCGCTGCGGGCCTACCTGGACCAGCGCTCGCACATCGGCGACCTCAAGAGCCAGATCGCGCTCCGCGAGGCCCGGATCAGCGACCTCGAGCGCGAGAAGCGGCGCTGGGACGACCCGGCGTTCGTCCGCCAGCAGGCCCGCGACCTCAACTACGTGATGCCCGGCGAGACGGCGTACGTCGTGCTCGACGAGGACGGCAAGCCGCTCGACAGCGACGCCGAGCTCTCCGACCCGGCCACGATCGCGCCGAAGCAGCCGACCGCCTGGTGGTCGACGGCGTGGAAGTCGGTGGAGCTCGCCGGTCACCCGCCGAAGGTGGACAAGCAGAAGCCGGCGACCAAGATCGACGAGACGCCCTGAGAAGATGGGGCCGTGATCGACCCCTCCGACGTCTCCGCCATCGAAGCCCAGCTCGGCCGGGAGCCGCGTGCCATCCACGAGGTCGGCCACCGGTGCCCGTGCGGCAACCCCGACGTCGTCACGACGGAGCCGCGGCTGCCCAACGGGACGCCCTTCCCCACGACGTACTACCTGACCTGCCCCCGCGCGGCCTCGCGGATCGGCACCCTCGAGGGCTCGGGCCTGATGAAGGAGATGCAGGACCGGCTCGCTGATGACCCGAACCTGGCCGCGGCGTACCGCGCGGCGCACGAGCGCTACCTGGCGGCGCGGGCGGAGCTCGGTGACGTCCCCGAGATCGAGGGCATCTCGGCCGGCGGCATGCCCGACCGCGTGAAGTGCCTGCACGTCCTCGCCGGGCAGTCGCTGGCGCAGGGTCGCGGGGTGAACCCGTTGGGCGACGAGGTGCTCGACGAGCTCGGCGAGTGGTGGAAGTCCGGTCCCTGCGTTGGGTGACCACGTCGCCGCCATCGACTGCGGCACCAACACGATCAAGCTGCTGATCGGCGCGCTGCCCGCCGTCGACGTCCGCGAGATGCGGATGGTCCGGCTCGGGCAGGACCTCGACCGCACCGGGCGGATCTCCGACGAGGCGCTGGTGCGGGCGTTCGCCGCGATCGACGAGTACGCCGGGCTGATCCGGTCGTACGGCGTCCCTCCTGAGCGGGTGCGCTTCGTGGCGACCTCGGCGTCGCGGGACGCGTCGAACGCCGACGTCTTCGTGGCCGGCGTGCGCTCCCGGCTCGGCGTCGAGCCCGAGGTGGTGTCGGGTGACGTGGAGGCGGGGCTGTCGTTCGACGGGGCGGTGCGCAACCTGCGGGTGCCGCCCGCGACCCCGGCGCTGGTCGTCGACATCGGCGGCGGCTCGACCGAGCTGATCCTCGGCTCGACCGCCCCCGACTCGTCGTACTCGATGGACATCGGCTCGGTGCGCCTCCACGAGCGGCACCTGCACTCCGACCCGCCGACCGCCGCGGAGATCGCCGCGTGCGTGGCCGACATCGACGCCCACCTCGACGCCTGCCCGGTCTCGCCCGCGGACGCCGCGACCGTGGTCGGCGTCGCCGGCACGGTGACCCAGCTCGCCGCCGTGGCGCTCGACCTGCCGGCGTACTCCCGCTCCGACGTGGACCAGCTCGTGCTGCCGGTCGAGCAGGTCGTCGCCACCGTCGAGCGCCTGCTGGCGATGACCGTCGCCGAGAGGCTCGCCCTCCCTGCCATGCACCCCGGCCGCGCCGACGTCATCGGGGCCGGCGTGCTGATCCTCGACCGGGTCCTGCGCCGTACCCACGTCCCGTCCCTGGTCGTCTCGGACTCCGACATCCTCGACGGGATCGCGTGGTCGATCGGCTGACGGCCGGCGGCATACCCACGGTCGAGTTGGTCGTGGTGAGGCCCCTGAGACAACCAACTCGTCCGTGGCTATCGGTCCGTGGCGGGTTTGACCTCCACCCACCCGGGCACCGGAAGCCCATGAGCAAAAGCAGCCTGTTGATCGGTGTCGCCATCGGCTACGTCCTCGGGTCCCGTGCGGGCCACGAGCGGTACGAGCAGATCAAGTCCGGCGCGAGCAAGGTCGCGCAGAACCCGAAGGTGCAGGCCGCCGCCGGCCGCGCCCAGGAGGCCGTGGGCCAGCAGGCCGCCGCCGTCGCTGACGTCGCCAAGGAGAAGGCCAAGGAGAAGGTCGCCTCCGCGACCCACCGGTCCTAGCCTCATCATGAGGCCGTGACCCACGTCCCTCCCGGCACCGGCTGGCCCGGCGACCCCGCGACGCCCGAGACCCCGGTGGCGAGCACGAGAGCGCAGGTAAGCCGGCTCGCGCGCACCGATGACCTCTCCGAGCTCGACGCCCGGGTCTCCGTGTGCCGCGCCTGCCCCCGGTTGGTCCGGTGGCGCGAGGACGTCGCGCGGGACAAGCGCGCGGCGTTCCGCGACGAGACCTACTGGGGCCGCCCCATCCCCGGCTGGGGCTCGCCCACCCCGCGCATCCTCATCGTGGGACTCGCCCCGGCCGCGCACGGCGCCAACCGCACGGGCCGGGTGTTCACCGGTGACCGCAGCGGCGACTGGCTCTTCGCGAGCCTGCACCGGGTCGGCCTGGCCCGCCTCCCGACCAGTACCTACGCCGACGACGGCCAGGAGCTGGTCGACACCCGGATGGTCGCCACCGTCCGCTGCGCCCCGCCGCAGAACAAGCCGACCGTCACCGAGCGCGACACCTGCGCCCCCTGGATCGAGGCCGAGCTCGGCCTCCTCGTCGAGCACGTCCGCGTCGTCGTGGCCCTCGGCGGCTACGGCTGGGACGCCACGCTGCGGTCGTACGCCGCGATCGGCTGGGACGTGGTCCGCCCGAAGCCCCGGTTCGGCCACGGCGCCGAGGCCCGCCTCGTGAGCGGCGACCGGGAGGTCCTCCTGCTCGGCTGCTACCACCCCAGCCAGCAGAACACCTTCACCGGTCGACTCACCGAGTCGATGACGGACGCCGTCCTCAGCCGCGCGGCGGCGTACGGCTTATAGGCTCCCCGCCACCGCCCCTGTATCCCAACCGGTAGAGGAAGCCGCCTTAAAAGCGGTTCAGTCTGGGTTCGAACCCCAGCGGGGGCACCCGAGGCGTCACGCCTCGCGCAGGTCGAGCTCCTGCGCGCGTCGCCAGGCGTACACCGGCTGGTAGCGGTCGTGCAGCGTGGTCATCAGGCTGATCAGGCAGAGGAAGAAGAACGTCGTCCAGCCGTGGCCGCTGCGGCCGAGGGTGAAGTCGATCAGCCCCACCATCGCGACGTTGATCCCGATCCGGACCAGGACGGCCAGCGCCGCCGACTCGATCGACCAGTCACGGCGCGAGAAGAGCAGCGTGACCACGGCGTTGAGGGCCACGAGCGTGCCGATGGAGACGAACAGGTCCTGGGTCGACAGGGAGACGGTCGGCAGGAACAGCCCGTAGATGGCGGACACCAGGCCGACGAGGACGATCTTCTCGAGCGTCATCCACGACACGACCCACCCGCCCGCGACGTGGATGGCCGCGAGCTTGGCGCTGGTGTCGACCGCGTCGGGGACCGGGTCCGACACGATCCGGAAGGAGTGCTCGGGCCGGGGCAGACGCGGGCGTACGCCGAACCACAGGATCGCGGCCAGCAGCACCAGCAGGCCGATCAGCAGCGGCCACGCCCACCAGTAGTCGTGCAGAGTGTCGGTCACGTCGAGCTCTGCGACGTGCAGCCAGTACTCCTGCGGCAGCTTGACGAAGACCCAGATGCAGGCCGCCGTGAGGATCCAGGCGCGCTGGGTGACCGGCCGCGTGCTCCAGCGGGTCCGCCACAGCTCGTAGGCGATGAAGAAGTACTCGAAGGTGTTCGGGAAGACCAGCAGGACCCAGCGCTCGTGGGTGACCTCGAAGGTGAACGCGCCGACCAGCCGGTAGTAGAAGAGGAACCGCGCGACCGCGAACGCGTGCAGGTTGTCCCAGTTGCGCATCGCCGCGAGGTAGGCGATGGACAGGTAGAAGATGTCCATCGCCTTGTCGTAGCTCTGGTAGCCCGGCGGGTCGAAGCCGAAGGCCTGGAAGATCGTCTGGTCCGCGGCGTCGAGCACCAGGCACGCGATGATCGCGGGCAGCGGGAAGCGGGGGATCAGCAGCGGCAACAGGAACCGACCGGCCACGACCGCGGCGAACACCACATGCTCCACGCGCTGATTGTTGCCTATCGGGGCAGTACGTCGTCCCGTGTCGTGACCAGGTCGTCCGGGGCGGTCAGCCGCCAGGCCTCGAAGACCAGCTCCGCGAGCTCGTCGCGGTCGACGCCCTCGAGGTGGACCACCACCCACCCGAAGCCCCAGGCGGTGAACTGCGGCTCGAACACCTCCGGCCGCTCGGCCACCAGCGCGATCTGCTCGGCGATGGTCTGCTTGAGCCCGACGGTGCGCGTCGGCTCCCACAGGTAGGCGAAGACCCGGCGGCGTACGTCGAAGCGCCAGTAGCGGTCGTGGTCGGAGGGCTGGACCTCCGGCAGCTGGTGGACCAGCTCGAGGAAGTCCGATATCTGCGTGCCGGCCACGGGTGCAGTGTGGCGGACGCCGCCGACACTCCACCGGCGATCGGGAACGTTGGGGGTGCATCCGGCGTTGAACCCAGTGAGCCCGCCTAGGATGGGCTTGTTGAGGTGACCCGTCACAGCGACGACACCCCCGGCCTCGAGGAGAGACCAATGCAGAGCAACAACCCGGTGTTCCGCCGATCCGAAGAGTTCAACCCCGCTGGCGCGCGCCAGACCGGTTACACCGACCCGTCGAGCTGGGGCACGGGCACGCCCGGCCAGCCCGGGCTGCAGACCCCGGTCGCCACCGGCGGCCCCATGACGATCGACTCGGTCGTCCAGAAGACCGCGATCGCCCTCGGCGTGGTCATCCTGACCGCCGCCGCGACCTGGATCCTGAGCCCCGGCATCGACGCCGACACGACCCCGTCGGACATCAGCGGCCTCATCGCCGCCGCCACCGTCGGCTCGCTGCTCGCGTTCGTGCTGTCGCTGGTCAACTCGTTCAAGCGGGTGATCAGCCCGGCGCTCGTGCTGCTCTTCTGTGCCGCTGAGGGCGTCGCGCTCGGCGCGATCAGCAAGGTGTTCGAGATCCAGTTCCCCGGCATCGTGATGAGCGCCGTCCTCGGCACGTTCGGCGCCTTCGCCGGCACGCTCGCCGTCTACAAGTTCTTCAACATCAAGGTTACCGACAAGTTCCGCCGGATGGTCTTCGCGGCCGTGCTCGGTGTCGTCGCGATCAGCCTGATCGAGGTCGTGCTGAGCCTCTTCGGCGCCGAGATCGGCCTGTTCGGCGACGGCAAGCTGGGCCTGATCTTCGCGGTCCTCGGCCTCGCGCTCGGTGTGTTCATGCTGGTGCTCGACTTCGACTTCGTCGAGCAGGGTGTCGCCAACCGCATCCCGGACCGGGAGGGCTGGCGCGCCGCGTTCGCCATGACCGTCAGCCTGGTGTGGATCTACACCAACCTGCTGCGCATCCTCGCGATCATGCGGGACTGACCAGACGTACGACGACGAAGGCCCCGGAGAGATCCGGGGCCTTCGTGCATTTCGGCCCTCAGCCGGCGCCGTCCAGCCAGGCGAGAACGGCGAGCACGCGGCGGTTGTCGTCCGGGGCCACGGGCAGGTCGAGCTTGGTGAAGATCGCGGCAGTGTGCTTGCCCACTGCCTTCTCGGAGACGAAGAGGCGGGCGGCGACGGCGGCGTTGGAGCGGCCCTCCGCCATCAGGCTCAGCACCTCGCGCTCCCGCGGGGTGAGCCGCTCGAGCGGCTGCTCGCGGCCCGCGCCGGAGACCAGGCCGGCCACCACCTCGGGGTCGAGCACCGTGCCGCCGGCGGCGACCTGGCGCATCGAGGCGACGAACCCGTCGACGTCGGCCACTCGGTCCTTGAGCAGGTAGCCGACCGCCCCCTCGCCACTGGCGAGCAGCTCGCGGGCGTAGAGCGGCTCGACGTACTGGCTCAGCACCAGCACCGGGAAGCCCGGCCGGGCCCGGCGTGCCTCGATGGCGGCGACGAGGCCCTCGGTGGAGTACGACGGCGGCATGCGGACGTCGACCACGGCGACGTCGATCGTCGGATCGGCGAGTGCCCGGGTCAGCGAGGGTGCGTTGTCGACCGCCTCGACCACGGTGAAGCCGCTCGCCTCGAGGATCCGGGTCAGCCCGACCCGCAGCAGTGCCTGGTCCTCGGCCACGACCGTCCTCAGCGGCTGGTCCGGCACGGCACCTCCAGGGTCATCACGGTCGGCCCCCCGACCGGGCTGACGACGTCGAGTGTGCCGTCGAACGCCGCCAGCCGGCGGGCCACGCCGGACAACCCGTGCCCCGTCGGGTCGGCGCCGCCGCGGCCGTCGTCACCGACGACCAGGCGGAGCACGTCGTCACGCATGCCACCTGTGACCCAGGCGCGCGCGGCCGCGGCGTGCTTGACGGTGTTGGTGAGCAGCTCGGCGACGGCGAAGTACGCCGCGGACTCGACCGGCTCGGGCAGGCCCCCCGGCAGGTCCACCGACACGGTCACCGGCAGCGGGATCGGCAGCGCGAGCGCCTCGATCCCACCAGCGAGGCCGCGGTCGGCGAGCGCCGGAGGGTGGATGCCGCGCACCACCGACCGGAGGTCCTCGAGGGCCGAGACCGTGGTCTGGCGAGCCTCGCGGAGCAGCTCGGCGGCCGCCTCGGGGTCGGTGGCGATCAGCTTCTCGGCGAGGCCGACGTTCATGCCCACCGCGGCGATCCGGGCCTGGGCGCCGTCGTGGAGGTCGCGCTCGATCCGGCGTACCTCGGCGGCGCTGTGGTCGAGGGTCTCGGCCCGGGTGGCCGCGATCGCCTGCACCCGGCGTTCGAGCTGCTCGACGCGGGAGTGGCCGAGGATGTTGCGCTCGGCGACGGCGCGACCGCGGACCAGCGCCGGGGTGGCGCACCACCAGGCCACCAGCAGCGGGCCGTCGAGCAGCACCAGCAGCCACCAGAACGCGCCGCCGTCGACCACCACCCCGATCAGGTGGATGACCGGCGAGACGAGGAACGCGACCGGCAGCAGCGACATCACGAACCCACCCGTGGCCGAGAACCACAGGAACCCGACGTCGCGCCACCGCGCCTTGTCCGTCAGCCAGCGCACCGGCCGGGTGACCACGTTGGTGCCGGTCGTGTCGGCGTACTCGGTCGTGATCGTCTCGCCCAGCAGACCACCGCTGACCCGACGGTGCACCGCGGTGAGCGCCGCCGTCGCCGGGACGACGGCGAGCGCGAGCACGAAGCCGACGACGACCAGGCCCAGAGGCACGCACAGGATCGACAGGATCGCGAGCGCCAACGACGGGGCCATCGACAGCGCGTAGCCGATCGACACGGCGGTCAGCCGGAGCCGCTCGACGAGGGCGTCCCCGTCGACGGGTGCGGGCCGGAGGCTCCGGATCGGCTGGAGTGGCATGACGGCCCAGTCTGTCATCGGACGGCGCCGGTCAGGGGTCCCAGACGCCGTACGGCGGAGCGTGCCGACAGCAGGGTGAGCGCGACCGTCCCCACCACCAGCAGGGGCGGCAGCCACAGCTGACCGTCGGGCACGACGCCCTCGTGGCGGGCCACCGCGAACGGCACGATCGTGGCCAGGGAGGCGACGAGCCCGAGGACGACGCCGATGCCCGCCACGATCGCCGCCTCGGCGACGACCGAGCGCTCGACCTGACGTGAGGTGGCGCCGAGCAGCCGCAGCCGCTGCAGCTCGGCCCGCCGGCCGGCGACCACCGCCGCGAACGCGTTGACCACCATCACGGCTGCGAAGAGCGCGACCATTCCCGTGATGACGTTGTTGAGCAGGTTGATCGTGTCGCCCTCGGGATGGCCGGCGCCGATCGTGCGGTGGTCGATGCCGACCAGCATCAGCACGCCAACGGCGCCCGCGGTGAGCACGATGACCGGGGCGAGCACGCCCCCGAGGAGCTGGGAGCGGCGGGAGGTGTTGTAGGCCGCCAGCCATCCGACGACGCCGGACCGACCGACCGTCGGCGCCACCAGCCGCGAGGCCCACCGCAGCAGCACGGGGGAGAGGACGGCCAGGCCGACCCCGACCAGGATCGAGCTCGACCCGCTGGTGCTCATCGCGGCGTACGGGTCGTCCTGGTGGGCGGTCACGGTGATCGTCACGACCGCCATGCCGACGCCGTAGGCGACCAGCAGCAGCCCGATCGCGCTGCGCCACCAGGGCATCCGGCCGGATCCGCCGCGGGCCTCGGCGATGGCGAGGCTGGCCGGCCCATTGGTCGTACGCCGGGCCGTGACGGCTGCCGCGACCAGGCTGGTCAGCCCCACCAGCACGACGGTCCCGCCGAGGGCGGCCGCACCGCCGCCGTAGGCGACGTCGTCGGCGACCAGCCCGCCGTTGCGCAGCAGCGCGAGGAGGAGGAAGCCGGCCGGCCAGGCGACGGCCGCACCGAGCGCGGCGCCGACCGACGTCACCAGCGACGCCTCGGCCAGCACCAGCCGGCGGGCCTGGCGCGGGGTCGCGCCGACCACGCGCAGCAGGCCGATCTCCTCGCCGCGCTGGCGCACCGTGATGGCGAGGGTCGAGGCGACGGAGAAGAGCACGATCAGGCTGCCCCAGCCGCCCACGACCAGGCCCATGATGCGCAGCGTCTCCGCGTCGTCGGCGGACACGTCGCCGCCGGCGGTCTGGGCGAGGGTCGCGAACGCCCCGATCATCGCGGCACCGAGGAAGATCGACAGGAAGGTCGCGGTGAAGGCGGTCGTGCGGTGCCGCAGCGACGCCCAGGCCAGGGTGGTCATGACAGCGCCCCGACCAGCTCGTCGAGGTGCGCCATCTGACCGGCCACGGCGTCCGCGCTCGGACGGTCCATCCGGCCGGCGACCCGGCCGTCGACCAGGAACACCACCGCGTCGGCGTACGCCGCGGCCACGGGGTCGTGGGTGACCATCACGACGGTCTGGCCCAGGGAGTCGACGCTGTCGCGCAGGAGCCCGAGGACGTCGCGGGCGGTCGTGGAGTCCAGTGCGCCGGTGGGCTCGTCGGCGAGCACGACGGCCGGGTCGGTGACCAGCGCGCGGGCGATCGCCACGCGCTGCTGCTGGCCACCCGACAGGGCGTCCGGGAGGTGTCGCGCGCGGTCGCCGAGGCCGACCCGGTCGAGCAGGTTGCGGATGCGGGCCCGGTCGTGACGACGACCGGCGAGCCGCAGCGGGAGGCCGACGTTCTGCTCGGCGGTGAGGTAGGGCATCAGGTGGAAGCCCTGGAAGACGAAGCCGATCCGCTCGCGGCGCAGCCGGGTGCGGTCGTTCTCGTTCCAGTCGGTGACGTCCTGCCCGTCCAGGAGCACCCGGCCGCCGGTCGGCCGCTCGAGGCCGGCCGCACAGCCGAGGAACGTGGACTTGCCGGAGCCGGACGGTCCCATGACCGCCGTGAAGGTGCCGGGCGCGAAGGCCAGGTCGACGCCGGCGAGCGCGGTGACGGCACCGGCGCCCTCGCCGTACGTGCGGGTCAGGTCGTGGACCTCGAGTGCGTGGATTGAGTTCATGCCTCCGACGCTAGGAACGCGCGAGCGCCGCCTCGATGGGCCTGGACCGCCGGTGGGGGTGGGGCTAGGCCTACCCCTCGGTCGCGTCGGGCGCCTCGCCCTCGGTGTCCGGGTGGCGGCGGCGGTGCCGCAGCTCGACCCAGAGACCGCGTACGCCGCGGCGCGAGCCGCCGACCTCGGTGCCACCCAGCTCGGTGCCGGGCACGTCGACGGCCTGGATCGCGGCGGCGGTGATGGGCATGACGCCCTCGCCCCGGTAGGCCTCCGGCTCGGACTCGTCGTCGGGCGTCAGCCCGAGGGCGGCGAGCGTCGAGGGCAGCAGCACCTGCACCAGCGAGCGGTAGCCGCTGGCCGAGGGGTGGAACTGGTCCGGCCCGAAGAGCACCGCGGGTGCCGCGGCGAACTCCGGCCCGAGGATCGAGCCGAGCGAGACGGTGCGGCCGCCCTCCTCGAGGACGGCGATGGTCTGCGCGGCCGCGATTCGGCGCGACCAGGTGCGCGCGATCTGCTTGAGCGGCGGCATGATCGGCTTGATGGTGCCGAGGTCGGGACAGGTGCCCACCAGGACCGCCACGCCGGCGTCGTGCAGCCGGCGCACGGCCTCCGACAGGTGCCGCACCGAGGCGGCCGGGAGGACGACGTGGGTGACGTCGTTGGCGCCGACCAGGATCACCGCGACGTCGGGGTCGGTCGGCAGCGCGCGCTCGACCTGGGCGCCCAGGTCCGAGGACATCGCGCCGACGACCGCGAAGCCGCGCAGGTGCACGCGCCGGTCGGCGAGCTCGGCGACACCGCTGGCGAGCACGGCTCCCGGCGTCTCCTCGACCCGGTCCACGCCGTACCCGGCGGCACTGGAGTCGCCGAGGATCGCGATCTTGATCGCCGGGCCCGGTCGGCCGCGGCCGTACCACCCGCTGGGGTCGGGCGGACGCACCGAGCTCGCCTCGCCGATCACCCGCCGAGCGGACTTCGCCTCGAACGTCAGCAGCCCGTAGAGGGCCACGCCCAGGGCGGACAGACCACCCCCGCCGTACACAGCGGCGGAGGCCAGCTTGCGCGCGGCTCCGGCTTTTCCCACGCCCACACCCTACGGACGGCTACCAGTCGGTATGCACGGGGTTTACGTGGTGGTGACTCCCGCATCTAGATTGACTCAATGCAGTACGTGAACTCGCTCCTGGACCTGATCGGCAACACCCCGCTGCTCAGGCTGTCCAAGTCCATGGGCTCCCTGGAAGGCGCAACGGGACCGATCGTCCTGGCCAAGGTGGAGTACCTCAACCCCGGCGGCTCCGTGAAGGACCGCATCGCCACCCGGATGATCGAGGCGGCCGAGGCCGCAGGCGAGCTCCAGCCGGGCGGCACGATTGTCGAGCCGACGTCGGGCAACACCGGCGTCGGGCTGGCGATGGTGGCCCAGGCGAAGGGCTACAAGTGCATCTTCGTGTGCCCCGACAAGGTCAGCGAGGACAAGCGCAACGTGCTCAAGGCGTACGGCGCCGAGGTGGTCGTCTGCCCGACCGCGGTCGAGCCCGAGCACCCCGACTCCTACTACAACGTCTCCGACCGGCTCGCGTCGCAGCCCGGCGCGTGGAAGCCCGACCAGTACTCCAACCCCCACAACCCGCGCTCGCACTACGAGACCACCGGGCCGGAGATCTGGGCGCAGACCGAGGGGCGGATCACGCACTTCGTCGCGGGCGTCGGCACCGGCGGCACGATCAGCGGCACCGGCCGCTACCTCAAGGAGCAGAACCCCGACGTGCAGGTGGTCGGCGCCGACCCCGCCGGCTCGGTCTACTCCGGCGGCTCCGGCCGCCCGTACCTCGTCGAGGGCGTGGGCGAGGACTTCTGGCCCGACGCCTACGACCGCGACGTCGCCGACCGGATCATCGAGGTCTCCGACGCGGACTCGTTCGCGACGACCCGACGGCTCGCCCGTGAGGAGGCGCTGCTCGTCGGCGGCTCGTCCGGCATGGCGGCGTACGCCGCGATCCAGCTCGCGCACGAGCTCGAGGGCACGCCGGAGGGCGAGAACGCCGTCATCGTCGTGCTGCTCCCGGACTCGGGTCGCGGCTACCTCACCAAGGTCTTCAACGACGACTGGCTCGGTCAGTACGGCTTCCCGGTCGAGGGCGTCGAGCGCGTCGTGCAGACCGTGGGGGAGGTGCTGCGCGGCAAGGACGGGCGGCTGCCCGACCTGGTGCACACCCACCCGGGTGAGACCATCGCCGAGGCCGTGGCGATCCTGCAGGAGTACAACGTCTCGCAGATGCCGGTCGTCCGCGCCGAGCCGCCCGTGGTGGCCGCCGAGGTCGTCGGATCGGTGTCCGAGCGTGGCCTGCTCGACCTGCTCTTCACCGGCACCGCCCGGCTCACCGACAGCGTCAGCGAGCACATGTCGCCGCCGCTGCCGTCGATCGGCTCGACCGAGCCGGCCTCCGAGGCCGTCGGGTCCCTCGAGGGCGCCGACGCGCTGCTCGTGCACGAGGACGGGAAGCCGGTCGGCGTGGTCACCCGGCACGACCTGCTGGGCTACCTCGCGCGAGGCTGAACGCCGCTCTCGCCTATAGTGAGAACACGTTCTAGTTCTCAGGAGTGCGGATGACGGCGACCCCGGCGATCGACGGCTGGTTCACCACCGGCCCGGACCCGGCGCTGGTCGGGACCCGGTGCACGACCTGCGGGACCGTGTTCTTCCCCCGCAAGGCGGGGTTCTGCAGCAACCCGGCGTGCGCCGGCGACGAGTTCGAGGACGCCGAGCTCTCGCGGCGGGGGACGATCTGGTCCTACACGGACGCGCAGTACCAGCCGCCCGCGCCGTACATCCCCAGCTCCGACCCCTACGTGCCGTTCGCGCTCGCCGCGGTCGAGCTGGCCGAGGGCCTGGTGGTCCTCGGGCAGGTGGCGCAGGGGTACGGCGTCGCCGACCTGCGCGTCGGAGCCGAGGCCGAGCTGGTCGTCGAGACGCTCTACACCGACGAGACCGGCGACCGGACGATCTGGCGCTGGAAGCCCGTCACCGAGATGGGCGAGGAGTCCGAGCAGTGAGCGCACATGACGTGGCCGTCGCGGGTGTCGGCATGCACCCCTGGGGCAAGTGGGGCAAGAACTTCGTCGAGTACGGCGTGCACGCGTCGCGGGCCGCGCTCGCCGACAGCGGCGTCGCCTGGCAGGACGTCGACCTGATCGTCGGCGGCGAGACCGTCCGCAACGGGTACGGCGGCTATGTGGCCGGCGCGACCTTCGCCCAGGCGCTGGGCTGGAACGGCGCCAAGGTCGCCACGTCGTACGCCGCCTGCGCGACCGGCGCCCAGGCCCTCGACACCGCCCGCGCGCGGATCCTCGCCGGCCTGTCCGAGGTCGCCCTCGTCGTCGGTGCGGACACGACCCCGAAGGGCTTCCTCGCCCCCAACGCGGGCGAGCGCTGGGACGACCCCGACTGGCTGCGCTTCCGGCTGCTCGGCATGACGAACCCGGCGTACTTCGCCCTCTACGCCCGGCGGCGGATGGACCTCTACGGCGCCACCGCCGAGGACTTCGCGCAGGTGAAGGTCAAGAACGCCCGGCACGGCCTGGAGAACCCCAACGCGCGCTACCGCAAGGCGGTCTCCGTCGAGGACGTGCTCACCAGCGCCGTCGTCTCCGACCCGCTGCACCTGCTCGACATCTGCGCGACCTCGGACGGAGCGGCCGCGGTGGTGCTCTGCTCGACGGAGTACGCCGCGAGGCACGGGCTCGGCGGCGGCGTGCGGATCAACGCGATCTCGACCGTCACGCCGACCTTCCCCAACACGGTCATGGACATGCCCAACCTCTCGACCGACGCGACGACGGCAGTGCCCGCTGGCGACCTGACGTTCAAGGCGTCGATCGGCGCCGCGGCGTACGAGGAGGCGGGCGTCGACCCGGCCGACGTCTCGCTCGCGGAGGTCTACGACCTCTCGACCGCGCTCGAGCTGGACTGGATCGAGGACCTCCAGCTCTGCAAGCGGGGCGAGGCCGAGCCGCTGCTCCGCGCCGGCGACACGACCCTCGGCGGCCGGATCCCGGTCAACCCGTCCGGCGGCCTCGCCTGCTTCGGCGAGGCGGTCCCGGCCCAGGCGCTCGCCCAGGTGTGCGAGGTGACCTGGCAGCTGCGCGGCCAGGCGACCGGCCGTCAGGTCGAGGGCGCGCGCGTCGGCATCACCGCCAACCAGGGCCTCTTCGGCCACGGCTCCTCGGTGCTCCTCAGCGTCTGACCCCCGCCCCGCGTCGAGTGACGCGAAACGGCCCCCAGAGCAACGTTCTGGGGGCCGTTTCGCGTCACTCGACGATCTCGGGTGGCCCAGGTCACGACCAGAGGGGGTACGACGGACCCCCCTGAAACACCCCTTCCCAGACTTTGAGAAAGTTTTCACAAGCGCGAGGAAGGGACCTTTGGCCCGTTCCGGGGGACCCACGGCACGGGCGCGAAGGGCAGGGTCTTCCTAGCGTTGACCCGTCGCAGTCGCTGCGTAGAAGACTTCTGGGGAGACCACGTTGGACAGCATTCTCGACATCGCCCGGTGGCAGTTCGGCATCATCACCGTCTACCACTTCCTGTTCGTCCCGCTGACGATCGGGCTCACCGCCCTGGTGGCGGTCATGGAGACCCAGTGGCTCCGGACCAAGAACCCCGAGTGGCTCCGGCTGACGAAGTTCTTCGCCAAGCTGATGCTGATCAACTTCGCGATCGGCGTCGTCACCGGCATCGTCCAGGAGTTCCAGTTCGGGATGAACTGGTCGGACTACTCCCGCTTCGTCGGGGACGTCTTCGGCGCCCCGCTCGCGGTCGAGGCGCTGCTGGCGTTCTTCCTCGAGTCGACGTTCCTCGGCCTGTGGATCTTCGGCTGGGACAAGCTGCCGCGCGGCCTGCACTGCGCTTGCATGTGGATCGTCCACGTCGGCACGCTCGCGTCGAGCTGGTTCATCCTCGCCGCCAACTCCTGGATGCAGCACCCGGTCGGCTACCTGTACAACCCCGACAACGGTCGCGCCGAGCTGACCGACTTCTGGGCCGTGATGTTCAACAAGGTGCAGCTCGCGACGTTCCCGCACGTGATCCTCGCGGCGTACATGACCGGAGGCGCCTTCGTCCTCGGCGTCTCCGCCTGGCTCTACGTGTCCAAGCGCCACCAGCCGGACCGCACGACGTACCGGATGGCGATCCGGCTCGGCGCCTGGGTCGTCCTGGTCGCGGGCCTCGGCGTCGCCGTCAGCGGTGACTACCAGGGCAAGATCATGACCGAGGTGCAGCCGATGAAGATGGCCGCGGCCGAGGCGCTCTACGACACCGAGGCGCCGGCGTCGTTCTCGGTCATCACGATCGGTACGCCGGACGGGAAGTCCGAGAAGTTCGCGATCAAGATCCCGCACCTGCTGTCGTTCCTGGCCACCGGGACGTGGGACGGCAAGGTCGAGGGGATCAACGACCTGCGGGCGCAGTACCAGGAGAAGTACGGCCAGGACCCGGGCGCGCGCTACTACGACCCGTCCGGCAACTACTCGCCGATCATCCCGGTGACGTACTGGTCCTTCCGCTACATGATCGGCCTCGGCATGTTCGCGGCGTTCCTCGCGACGGTGATCCTCTTCCTCACCCGCAGGGGCCGAGCGCCGACGACGAAGTGGTTCGGCCGGATGGCCATCGGTGCCCCGATCCTGATGCTGCTCGCCAACTCGGCCGGCTGGATCTTCACCGAGATGGGCCGCCAGCCCTGGGTGGTCTTCGGCCTGATGAACACGTCCAACGGTGTCTCGCCGGGGGTCAGCACGACGGAGGCCTGGATCTCGCTGCTCTCGCTGACCCTCCTGTACGGCGTCCTCGCGGTCGTCGAGGTCGGTCTCATCCTGCGCTTCTCGAAGCGGGGCCTGGACCCGTTCGAGGAGCCACCGGACCCGACGCTCGGCGGCAGTGGCGACGACGACCGCCCGCTGGCGTTCGCCTACTAGGAGAGGAGAGACGACATGGAGCTCACCACCGTCTGGTTCATCCTGATCGCCGTCCTCTGGGTCGGCTACTTCACCCTCGAGGGCTTCGACTTCGGGGTCGGCATGCTGCTGCCCGTCCTGGCACGCGACGACCGCGAGCGCCGGCTGATGATCAACACCATCGGCCCGGTCTGGGACGGCAACGAGGTCTGGCTGCTGACCGCCGGCGGCGCGACGTTCGCGGCGTTCCCGGAGTGGTACGCCACGCTCTTCAGCGGCTTCTACCTGCCGCTGCTGCTGATCCTGCTGGCGCTGATCGTGCGCGGGCTCGCCTTCGAGTACCGCCACCAGCGCCCCGAGGCCGCCTGGCACTCGTGGTGGGACCGCGCGATCGTCGTCGGCTCGTACGTGCCCGCCTTCCTGTGGGGCGTGGCCTTCGCCAACATCGTCCGCGGGGTCCCGATCGACGAGACCAAGGACTTCACCGGCACGATCTTCACGCTGCTCAACCCGGTCGGCCTGCTCGGCGGTCTCGTGACGCTGTTCCTCTTCCTCACCCACGGC
Organism: Nocardioides conyzicola; assembly: GCF_039543825.1. Classification (NCBI taxonomy): domain Bacteria; kingdom Bacillati; phylum Actinomycetota; class Actinomycetes; order Propionibacteriales; family Nocardioidaceae; genus Nocardioides; species Nocardioides conyzicola. The sequence continues at coordinate 2,747,867 of NZ_BAABKM010000002.1, forward strand.
GCGATGTTCGTCGCGCTCAAGACCGACGGCGAGATCCGCCACCGCGCGCGGCTGCTGTCGGTCCGGCTCGGGCTGGTCGCCGCGGCGGTCGCGGTGGCCTTCCTGGTCTGGGCGCAGATCCACACCGGCAACGCCGGGTCGGCGGTCTTCTTCGTCCTCGGCGCGCTCGCCCTGGTGGGCGGCATCGGCGCGGCGTACGTCGGGCGCGAGGGCTGGGGCTTCCTCGGCACGTTCGTCTGCATCGCGCTTGCCGTCGCGGGCCTCTTCGTGGCGCTCTTCCCCGACGTGATGCCGTCGAGCACGGACCCGGCGTTCTCGCTCACCACGACCAACGCCGCGGCCACGGCGTACACGCTCAAGGTGATGACGTGGGTCGCGGCGATCTTCACGCCGCTGGTGCTGCTCTACCAGTCGTGGACCTACTGGGTCTTCCGCAAGCGGATCTCCGTGCACCACATCGCCGATCACGAGCCCGAGCGCGTGTCGTGAGACCCACCGATCCGGCGGTACGGCGGCAGCTCGCGCCCGCGCGGCGCCAGCTCGCCGTCGTGCTCGTCGCCGGTGGCATCGGCAGCCTGCTGCTGGTCGGGCAGGCCTGGGCGGTCACCGAGCTGATCCTCGCCGCGCTGGACGACGGCGCCGTCGGCGCCTGGGCGGCGGTCGTCGTCGCGGTCTTCGCGGCCCGGGCGCTGACTGGCTGGACCACCGATGCGATGGCTGCGCGTGCGGCCGCGGTCGTCGGGTCCGACGTACGACGGCGCGTGGTCGGTGCCATCCTGCGCGACGGTGGTGCCGGCGGGTCGACCGGCGAGCTGGCCGGCCTGGCGACCCGGGGTGCGGCGGCGGCCGAGCCCTACCTGACCCGCTACGTCCCCGCCCTGGTGCTGGCCGGCGTGCTGCCGGTCGTGACGCTGGTGGCGATCGCCACGCAGGACCCGATGAGCGCCCTGATCGTGCTGGTGACGCTGCCGCTGATACCGGTCTTCGGGATCCTGGTCGGGCTCGCGACCCGCGACCGGGCCCGGCTGCAGTGGCGCGCGCTGGCGTCGCTGTCCGGTCACTTCCTCGACGTGATGCGCGGCCTGCCGACCCTGGTGGCCTTCCGTCGCGCCGAGGCCCAGTCGTCGACGATCCGCGCGATCACCGACCGCTACCGCCGCAGGACCCTGCAGACGCTGCAGATCGCGTTCGCGTCGTCGGCCGTGCTGGAGCTCGTGGCGACCCTCTCGGTCGCGCTGGTGGCCGTCACCGTGGGCATCCGGCTGTCCAACGGAGACCTCGACCTCCAGACCGCGCTGGTCGTGCTGCTCCTGGCGCCCGAGGCCTACTGGCCGCTGCGCCGGGTGGGCGCGGAGTTCCACGCCGCGGCCGAGGGGGTCGCGACGTTCGAGGCCGCGAGCGAGCTGGTCGACGCGGGGGACCCGACCCCGCACCGGCGTCCCGGCTCGATGCGGCTCGAGCACGTGAGCGTGCTGCGGCCCGGCCGCGCCGTACCCGCCCTCGACGACGTCAGCCTCGCCGTGCCCGACCGGGGCGTCCTGGCCGTCACGGGCCCGTCGGGGTGCGGCAAGTCGACGCTGCTCGCGGTGCTCGCCGGCCTGCTCGAGCCGACGTCCGGCACCGTCCACGGGCCGACCCGCGACCGCATCGCGTGGCTGCCGCAGCGGCCGGTCTTCGTGTCCGGGACGGTCGCCGACAACCTGCGCCTGGCGCTGCCCGACGCGACCGACGACCAGCTGCGCTCGGCGCTGCGGTCGGTTGCCCTGCCGGTCGACCTCGACACCCGGCTCGGTGAGGACGGCACCACGCTGTCCGCCGGCGAGCGCGCGCGGCTGGCGCTGGCGCGCGTGGTGCTGGCGGCGCGGCCGTACGTGCTGCTCGACGAGCCGACGGCCCACCTCGACGCCGCGACGGAGCGGGTCATCGCCGAGACCGTGCGCGAGCTCGGACGGACCTCCTCGGTGGTCGTCGTCGCCCATCGGCCCGCGCTCGTCGCGCTCGCCGACCGGGTGGTCGCCCTGAGCACGCCTGAGCCGGTGCTGGCGGTCCGCGCGGCCTCGGTCGCGGGGGCCATGCCGTCGCCGGAGAAGCCTGTGGACGAGAAGCGTCGCGGGCTCCTGCTGCCCACGGTGCTCGGCGGCCTCGCGTCCGCGTCGGGGGTCGCGCTCACGGCCACCGCCGGCTGGCTGATCGTGCGGGCGTCGTACCAGCCCGCGATCCTCACGCTGGTCGTCGCGATCGTCGCGGTGCGTGCCTTCGGCATCGCGCGCCCGGCGCTGCGCTACGTCGAGCGCCTGCGCTCCCACGACGTCGTGCTGCGGATGCTCGCCGACCGCCGGGTCGCGGTGTACGACGCGGTCGTGCCGCTCACGCCCGGTGCGTTGGGGCGGCGTCGCGGGGACGTGCTCGCGTCCGTCGTGGACGACGTCGACGCCGTGCTCGACCGGGAGCTGCGGGTGCGGATGCCGGTGCGCGGGTTCGCCATCACGGCGACCGTGGCCGTCGCGTTCGCCGCCTTCGCTGCGCCGCCTGCGGTGGCCGTGGTGCTGGGCGTCTGTGCTGCCGCAGCGGCCGCCTACACCCTCGCTCGGGTGGGGGCGACCCGCGCCGAGCGCGCCGCCGTCGCCACCCGCGCGCGGCTCTCCGACGCGGTCGTCGAGGTCACCCAGACCGCCAGCGAGCTCGCGATGTGGCAGGCCGAGGCGCGCGCGGTCGACGTGGTCGTCGGCCTGAGCGCCGACCTCGGTCGCCGTACCGTCGCCGCCGCGACCTGGCTCGCCACGGCCCGGGCCCTGGTCCTGCTCGCGTCCGGGGTGGGGGTCGCGGCTGCTGCGCTCGTGATGCCCGGCGCCGTGTCCGGCCCGATGCTCGCGCTGCTGGTGCTGCTGCCGCTCGCCCTCGGCGAGCCGGCGTCCTCGCTGGCCGACGCCGGCGCGCTCGCGGCCCGGACCCGGGCGGCCGAGGACCGGCTGGCCGCACTGTCGGCGCGGTCGCCGGCCGTCGTCGACGCCGTTGCGCCGGTCCCGCTCGTCGGCGACACGATGCGGCTCGACGCGGTGTCGGCGGCCTGGGACGACCGGATCGTGCTGCACGACCTGGACCTGCTGATCGAGCCCGGCGACCGGCTCGCGGTCGTCGGCCCGACCGGCTGCGGCAAGAGCACGCTCGCGTCCCTGCTGCTGCGCTTCGTCGACCCCGTGAGCGGCGCCGTACGGCTGGGCGACCGGTCCCTGACCGAGCTGTCCCTCGACGACGTGCGCCGGACCGTCGGCCTGGTCGACGACGACCCGCACATCTTCGCCACGACCTTGGTCGAGAACGTCCGCCTGGCGCGCCCGTCCGCGACCGACGCCGACGTCGAGGTCGCCCTGCGCCAGGCGCGCCTCGGCGCGTGGCTCGACGCCCTGCCCGACGGCCTCGACAGCTGGCTCGGCGACGGGCACGCCCAGGTCTCCGGCGGCGAACGAGCCCGCATCGCGATCGCCCGCTCCCTGCTCGCCGACCAGCCGGTGCTGGTCCTCGACGAGCCGGCCGCCCACCTCGACGGCGCCACGGCCGACGAGCTCGCCGAAGAGGTCCTCGGTGGCGAGCGTCGCCGTACCGTCGTGTGGATCACCCACGCCGACGCCGGCCTCGACCGCGTGGACCGGGTCGTCAGCCTCGCCTGAGTCCGCGCCCGGCCCTATGCTGCCGACGTGACGTGGCGTCCCGGCGTGCTCGACGTAGGCGTGCTCTGCCTGGTCGGATTCTTCGGCGTCATCCTCACCTTGGGCGCGATCACGAGTGCCGTGGAGCGCGACCCCACCGCCGTCGTCTGGGCGCTCGGGGCGCTGGTGGTCGTGGCGCTGACGGTGGTGATCTGGCGCAACGGTCGCGGAGCACCGCTGGCCCGGCTGCTCGGTCTCGGTGCGGTGATCGCCGTCCTGGTGATGGCCGGGTCCCTGGTCGTCGCGGCGCTGGTGGGAGCTCTCCTCATCGCCGACCTGCTCCACGGCTCGCGGGTGACGGGTGGGGCCGCCTGACGACGGCACGTCCCATGCAGCTCATGGAAGCTCCTGCGTGCCGACGACGGAGAGCAGCTCGAGCTTCTCGTGGCTCTCACTGCCCGGGACGGCGGTGTAGACGAGCAGCAGATGCGCCTGGTCGGGGTCCTGCAGCGTCTGGCAGCGTAGGTCGAGCACGCCGAGCATGGGGTGCTGGAACTTCTTCAGCTCCCTGGGTCGAACGCCCACCTCGTGGGTCTGCCAGAGGCTCTCGAACTCAGCGCTCTCCTGCCGCAAGCGGGTCGCGAATGCGGCAGCGCGGGAGCCGGGCCCCCGCTTCGTGGCCAGCTCACGCAAGCCGGAGGCGAACATCCGGGACATGAAGTCGTGCTCCTCCTCGACGTACAGCGCCCGGGTGGCGGGCTGCGTGAACCAGCGGTAGCCGATGCTCCGGTCCGGACCTCGGTGCACCGACATGTCGCCGACCAGGGCAACCCCGAGCGGCGTCTGCCGCAACGTCTCACCGAGCTCGGTGACGATCTCTGCGGGGGTGTCGCTCAGCCGGTCCAGGATCCTGAGCATCCCCGGGCTGACGTGCTCGCTGTCCACGCCGCGGCTCGGCGGGTGGTGACCGGCCAACCGGTAGAGGTGGTCGCGCTCGTCCAGGCTCAGGTGCAGGCCCTGTGCGATCGACGCGATCATCTGCTCGGAGGGTTGCGGCCCGCGTTCCTGCTCCAGGCGGGAGTAGTAGTCGGGGGACATGTGGCACAGGACCGCGACCTCCTCGCGGCGCAGGCCGCTGGTCCGCCGCCTCTGTCCCCGCGGCAGACCCACGTCCTCGGGCGGCAGTGCCTCCCGTCGGCCGCGCAGGAACCCAGCCAGCTCTCCTCGGTCCACCCCACCGCCTCCTCTCGTCAGGCGTCCCACCTTCGCAGGTCCCGAAGCGGCTATCCACGGATCGTCGGTCCCCCTCTCGGGCTCTTGGAGGGACCGGTCAACCACGGATCGGCAGACCGTGGATGTGGTCCCGCACGTCTGCGCAGACTCGTGGAGCAACGACCGAGCCACCACCGAGGAGCACGACATGACGACGAACGCCGACCTGACCATCCCCGGACTCAGGGGGCGACGCGCTGTGATCACAGGCGCCAGCGACGGGATGGGGCTGGTGATGGCCCAGCGTCTCGCCGGCGCCGGCGCCGAGGTGATCCTGCCGGTGCGCAATCGCGCCAAGGGAGACGCAGCCATCGCCGCCATCCGCGCCGTGCATCCTGACGCGAACGTCTCCCTGCGCGATCTCGACCTGTCCTCGCTCGCGTCCGTCGCCGCTCTCGGCGAGACCTTGAGCGCCGAGGACCAGCCGATCCATCTCCTCCTCAACAACGCCGGCGTGATGACCCCGCCCGAGCGCCAGACGACCGTCGATGGTCTCGAGCTCCAGCTCGCCACCAACCACCTCGGGCACTTCGCTCTCGTCGGCCACCTCCTGCCGAGCCTTCGCGCGGGAAGGGCACGCGTGACGTCGCAGCTCAGCGTCGCCGCGGCTCGCGGCTCCATCCGATGGGACGACCTGTCCTGGACCAGCGAGTACGACGGCATGAAGGCCTACCGGCAGTCGAAGATCGCGTTGGGACTCTTCGGGCTGGAGCTGCACCGCCGGAGCACGGCCGAGGGCTGGGGCATCGTCAGCAACCTCGCCCACCCCGGTGTCGCGCCGACGAGCCTCCTGGCCGCGCGACCGGAGATGGGTCGGGACCAGGACACCGGTGCGCGCCGCGTCGTACGACTGATGTCTGCCCTCGGCCTGGTCGGAACGGTGGAGACGGCAGGCAGGTCCGCCCTCTACGCCGCCACCTCACCGGACGCCTCGGGCGGGCGGTTCTACAGTCCGAGCGGTGTCGGGCACCTGACCGGGCGCCCCGCGGAACAGAAGCTGTTCAAGCCGCTCCAGGACCAGCAGGCTGCGCAGCGGATCTGGGCGGTGTCCGAAGACCTGACCGGCATCCGGGTTGCTGGCTGAACGCGATCGACCTACGTGCGTCGGTGGAAGGTGACCTTGCCGGTGGGTTGGTGGGTGGTCTCGTAGGTCGGGTCGTGGGCTCGGGCGTGGTGGCGGGGGCAGAGCACGCCGCCGTTGGCGAGGTCGGTGTTGCCGTCGTCGGCCCATCTCTGCCAGTGGTGGGCGTGGCAGAGCCAGGGTGGCCAGTCGCATCCCTCGGCGACGCAGCCGCCATCCCTGATGCCGAGGGCGGTGAGCTGAGCCTTGGTGAAGAACCGCTTGGCTCGGCCGACGTCGAGGACCTCGCTCTTGCCGTCGAGGACGACGGGGAGGATCCGGGCGGTGCACGCCAGCCGGCGGACCTGGCTCGGGCTGATGCGCTCGCCGGTGTCGAGCACCCCGGCCTTCTCGAGCCTTCCGGTCAACACGTCGAGGTCGATGTGGATGACGATGGTGGCGTCGGTGCCGCCCACCTTGGGCAGGTCCTTGGCGGAGATCCGTTCGATGAGCTCGGCGAACGCGCTCCCCATCCGCTGCGGGCCGGGGCGGCGTTCGACCCCGGGCCCGTGGGTCGCGGCCTGATGCTTGGGTGCCGCGATCGCGAGAAGCATCTTCTTGAACATCGCCGCCTGCACGGTCGGCATGGTGAACCGGCCGTGAGTCTTGCCGTGCCCGTCGTCGGTCATCGTCAGCCGCATCGCCTGCGCGGCCTTGGCCTCCTCCTTCTCCAGGAGGTCAGCCTCGTGCTGGTCCGCCAGGTCCGGGGCCACCACTTCCAACAGCCTCCGGCCGAGGATCCGCAACGTCTTCGCGTCATGCTCAGCAGCGGCCTCGACCAGGTGGCGTTCCGCGCGGATCACGAGGTCGGGGTCCAGGTCCTGCGGGAGCTCCTTGACCGCGCGGACGATCACGACCGCCTGCTCCGGCCGGAGGTCGCCGACAGCGAGCGCATCCCGGACGTGGTCGTGGGTGTCCAGGTCGTAGCCGAGGTGCACCACCCCAGCAGCCGCCGACCGGGTCATCCGAGTCTGATGCGCCAACCAGGTGGCGGTCGAGGTGGCACCGACGTCGGTGCCGACCTGCAGCTCGTCCGCGTGCCGCGCGACCCGGGCGCGGAGCTCCACGACCTGCGCCTCGAGCCGGGTCAGCTCCAGCAGCGTCGACGCGGCCTCGGCAGAAGACATGGACCACACCGACGCATCCACCACGGCGTCGACGAGGCCGCGCATCCGCGCGGTCGCCGTCGCCACCTGGTGGTGAGGTGTGGTCATCGCTGTCATGGGACTAGCCAAGCACTGCCCACCGACAGTCAGAGGCCTCAGACGGCTTTATACAGGGTTGTAGGTCACGAAAAGGTCACGATCTCGATGGCGGGAGGGCGGTTGGCTTTCCGGGGTTTCGACACGGGCCTAGCGGCCCTGCTCTACCAGCGGCGGTGGGTTGCGGCCGGAAACCCGGGCGCCAACCGCAACCCACCGCCCGCCGTACCCGCGTAACTGCCTATCGGCGACCAGTTCGAGCAGACCCGCGGGCCGCGCTCATCGCCCTGCCTTCACGTCCGGGGTTTCGAGACGGGCCTGGCGGCCCTCCTCAACCACCGGGATCAGGGACCCGTGGCCGGAAAGTCGGGCGCCGACCGCCACCACCCACCCGCCGTACCCGCGTAACTGCCTATCGGCGACCAATTCGAGCAGACCCGCAGGCCGCGCTCGTCGCCCTGCCTTCACGTCCGGGGTTCCGAGACCGGCCTGACGACCCGAGCGGCCCGCAGGCAACGGACAGTCGGACGCACTCGGGACCTTCGACCCGCGCGCGAGAGCAGACCGGACTGGTACGAATGACCTCATGCCCGAGGAGTCCCGCACGATCCGCGTCTACCTGCTCGACGACCACGAGGTCGTCCGGCAGGGGCTGCGCGCCCTGCTCGAGAGCCATGACGACATCGAGGTCGTGGGCGAGTCCGGCTCGGCGGTCGACGCCGCCAACCGGATCCCCGCGCTGCGGCCCGACGTCGCAGTCCTCGACGCCCGTCTCCCCGACGGGTCCGGCATCGAGGTCTGCCGCACCGTCCGCTCGGTCGACCCGACGATCCGGGCGCTGATCCTGACGTCGTACGACGACGACGAGGCGCTGTTCGCTGCGATCATGGCGGGGGCGTCCGGCTACGTGCTCAAGGAGATCCGGGGCACCGACCTGATCGCCGCGATCCGTCAGGTCGCGGCCGGCAACTCCCTGATCGACCCGAGCATGACGGCCCGGGTGCTGGAGCGGGTGCGGCACCCGCAGACCACCGCGCCCGAGCTCGCCGACCTGACCGAGCAGGAGCTCAAGCTGCTCACCCTGATCGCCGAGGGGCTGACCAACCGGCAGATCGGGGAGCGGATGTTCCTCGCCGAGAAGACGATCAAGAACTACGTCTCCAGCATCCTGGCCAAGCTCGGCCTCGAGCGGCGCACCCAGGCCGCCGTGCTGGCCAGCAAGCTGCTCAGCCCCCGCTGACCCGCAGCGGGACCCGCCACACGAACGACGTCCCCCGCGGCTGCCGCGCGGTGAGCTCCAGGGTGCCCCCCAGGGCGGCCGCCCGGCGACGCGCGTTGCGCAGACCGCTCTCGGCAGCGACCTCCGGGACACCGACGCCGTCGTCGAGCACGCTCAGCCGGACCTCGTTGCCGTCGACGGTCAGCTCGATCTCGGCGTGGTCGGCGGCCGCGTGCCGGGCCACGTTGGAGAGCGCCTCGCGCAGCACGGGCAGGAGGTGGTCGCGGATCTCGGGCGGTACGGCGGTGTCCACGGGCCCGGTCGTCTGCACGGCCGGGGTGAACGTGAGCACCGGCGCGTACTCCCGGGCGAGCAGCCGCAGGTCGGCCCGCACCGACGGCCCGCGGTCGCGGCGCTGGAGCTCGAAGATCGTGCCGCGGATGTCCTTGATCGTGAGGTCGAGCGCGTCGACGGCCTGGTCGATGCGGGCGGCGACCTCCGGGCTGCCCGCCAGGGAGCCGGCCGCCTGCAGCTGCAGCCCGGTTGCGAAGAGCCGCTGGATCACCTGGTCGTGCAGGTCGCGGGCGATCCGCTCGCGGTCCGAGGTGACCGCCAGCTCGGCGCGGTCGCCGATCGCCTGCGCCCGGTCCAGGGCGAGGCCGGCCTGGTCGGCGAAGGACGCCAGCAGCGAGCGCTCCTCGTACGACGGGGGCAGGGCCGCCTTCTCGAACAGCATCACCAGGAGCCCGCCGGCCACCAGGTGGGTGCGCAGCGGCACCAGCGTGGCCGCGAAGTCGCCGAGGACGACGTCCACCGGCGCCACCTCGGGGTCGGGCCACGGGCTCTCGGTGATGGCCGCCAGCGACGCCTCCACGGCGTCGTACGCCGTCGCGTCGGCCGCGACGGTGTGCACCGGGACACCGTCGACGAGCCGCAGCACCGCGGCAGCGCTGGCCCGCGACGTCGACCGGGCGGCCCTCGCGAACTCGTCCAGCGCCCGGTCGACGTCGATCGGCGGCTGCATCGCCTCCGACAGCTGGGCGGAGGCCTCGAGCCACTCCCGTCGACGCTCGCTCAGCCCGTACGCGCGGGCGTTGTCGATGACGAACCCGGCGGTGCTCGCCAGCGCCTCGACGAGCAGCTGGTCCTGCTTGGTGAAGGACTGGTCGCCGGCCTTCTCGGTCAGGTAGAGGTTGCCGAAGACGGTGCCGCGGATCCGCACCGGCACGCCCAGGAAGGACTGCATCGGGGGGTGGTTCGGGGGGAAGCCCGACGACTGGGGATGCTGCGTCAGGTCGTCGAGCCGGATCGGCTGCGGATCGTGGATGAGCAGCCCGAGGATGCCTCGACCGTGCGGCAGGTCGCCGATCCGAGCGCGCTCCTCGTCGGTGAGCCCGGTGGTCACGAACTCGACGAGGAAGGCGTCGCTGCCGATCACGCCGAGCGCGCCGTACCTCGCGTCCGTCAGCTCGGTCGCCGCCTGGACGATCCGCTCGAGCACGGCGTGCAGGTCGAGGTCGGAGGAGATGGCGGTGACGGCCTCGAGCAGGGCCTTGGTGGACGTCGGGAGGTTGTTCTCGTCGCCGGGCACGGGCACAGTCTGCTCCCTGCGGCGCGCGAGCGGGTCAGACAGCGCGACGCACGGGCAGGGTCGCGAGGGGATCCCAGTCCGCACCGACCTGGCGGCCGCTCAACGACGTCCAGCGCAGCCGCAGGTAGAGGTTCCGGCTCCCGGCCGCCCACGGACGGGGCTCCCAGGTCGCGCGGATCCGGTCCAGGTCCATCGGGTCGGTCACGACGTCGGCCCGACCGCGCGCCACCACGCTCCAGCCGCGCCACCGGTCGTGGTCGAACTGGTCGACCTCGAACGCGAGCACGGTGTCGCGGCCGTAGGTGCCGAGGACGCTGTACGGCGAGGTCCGGATGATGATCGCGTCGCCGACGACGGAGAAGTTGACGGGCACGATGTGCGGGCCGTCGGGGCTGGACAGCGCGACCCGTCCGGCGACTCCGGCGCGCAGCAGCTGCTCGCACTGGTCCGGACTCAGGTCGATCACGTCGAGCATGACAGCCTCCTCAGGTGGTCTTCCCACCATCGTGCGTCGTGCCGGAGCGCTGCCGCAGGGCCGTTGGTCCCGAGTTCGTGAGGACGACGCCTACGGGCGACCGCTGAGCGTCATCAGCTGCATGACCGGGAAGTCGTCGGCCAACCACGACGGCTGGACCTCGCCCACGACCGTCCACCCCCGGTGCCGGTAGACCTCGACCGCGCGGTCGTGCACCGGTACGACGTCGAGCACCGGCTGCCGGCCCGACGCGATGATCCAGTCGACCGCGGTGTCGTGCAGCCGGCCGCCGACGCCGGTCCCGATCGCGTCGGAGCCCACGAAGAGGACGGCCAGCTCGGCGAGCTCCTCGGTACCGGTCGCGGCGACGAAGTGCTCGCGGAGGTGACCGCCGAGCGCATAGACGGCGACGTGGCCGACCACTCGGCCGTCGACCTCGGCGACCCAGGCGCGCTCCTCGCCCGGCCGCACCAGGAAGTCCTCGACGGGGAGGGGCAGCGGCCACCGGACGGGGTACTGCGTCGCGGCCTGCTGCTCGGCGAGGACCTGCGCCAGCACCGGGACATCCTCGGCGCGGCGCTCCCGGATGATGACCGTCACGCGAAGTCGCCGTCCACGTAGACCCACCGACCGCCGCGCTGCTCGAACCGGCTGCGCTCGTGCTGCTCCCCGGCCACACCGCCGCGCTCGTACGACGCGGTGAACTCCACCCAGTCGTCACCCGCACCGAGGATGGTCAGCCCGGTCCAGGTCCGGCCCGGGTCGGGGGAGAGGTCGTCGGGCCGCGTGCGCGGGTGCCAGGTGCGGAAGACGTAGTCGGAGTCGCCCACGGCGTACGCCGCGTAGCGCGACCGCATCAGCTCCTCGGGCGTCTGCGCGAGAGCGGCGCCGCGGTGCAGCCGACCGCAGCAGGCGTCGTACGACGCACCTGATCCGCAGGGGCAGTTCTGTTGCAGGGCCACCCCGTGACCCTAGGTGCAGCCGAAACGGAGACGTAACCCGTTTGTGGAACAGCGCAGTAGCGTGAGGGAGTGACTTCCGCACCTGACATCGCCACCGTCGGTCAGCTCCGCGCCTCCGGCCACGTCCAGCAGACGCTCCGCGAGGAGATCCGCACCAACCTGCTCGCGGCCCTGCGCGAGGGACGCGACCCGTGGCCTGGACTGCACGGCTTCCAGGACACCGTCATCCCGCAGCTCGAGCGCGCCCTGATCGCCGGTCACGACATCGTGCTGCTCGGCGAGCGCGGCCAGGGCAAGACCCGGCTGCTGCGCACGATGGTCGGCCTGCTCGACGAGTGGACCCCGGTGATCTCCGGCTCCGAGCTCGGCGAGCACCCGTACGAGCCGATCACCCACGCCTCGCAGATCGCAGCGGCGACGTACGGCGACGACCTGCGGGTCTCGTGGCGGCACCGCGACGAGCGGTACGCCGAGAAGCTCGCGACGCCGGACACGAGCGTCGCCGACCTGATCGGCGACGTCGACCCGATGAAGGTCGCGGAGGGCCGCTCGCTCGGTGACCCCGAGACCATCCACTTCGGCCTGATCCCGCGCAGCCACCGCGGCATCGTCGCGATCAACGAGCTGCCGGACCTCGCCGAGCGGATCCAGGTCGCGATGCTCAACGTGATGGAGGAGCGCGACATCCAGATCCGCGGCTACGTGCTGCGGCTGCCGCTCGACGTGCTCGTCGTCGCGAGCGCCAACCCGGAGGACTACACCAACCGCGGCCGCATCATCACGCCGCTGAAGGACCGCTTCGGCGCCGAGATCCGCACGCACTACCCGACCGAGCTCGAGGACGAGGTCTCGGTGATCCGGCAGGAGGCCGACCTGGTCGCCCAGGTGCCGGACTACCTGGTGGAGATCCTCGCCCGGTTCACTCGCGCGCTGCGCGAGTCCAGCTCCGTCGACCAGCGCTCGGGCGTCTCCGCGCGGTTCTCCATCGCCGGCGCCGAGACGATCGCGGCGGCCGCGCTGCACCGCGCCACCGTGCAGGGCGAGCCGGAGCCGGTGGCCCGCGTGGTCGACCTGCAGACCGCGGTCGAGGTGCTCGGCGGCAAGATCGAGTTCGAGAGCGGCGAGGAGGGCCGGGAGGACGAGGTGCTCACGCACCTGCTCCGCACCGCCACCGCCGAGACCGTGCGCCACCACTTCCGGGGCATCGATTTCGCCGTGCTCGTGCAGGCGGTCGAGGCCGGCGCCATGATCACGACCGGCGAGCAGGTCACCGCGCGCGACTTCCTCACCGGCCTCCCGGTGCTGGGGGAGTCGGAGCTGTACGACGAGGTCTGCGACCGCCTCGGCGCCACCAACGACGGCCAGCGGGCGGGCGCCATCGAGCTCGCGCTCGAGGGGCTCTACCTCTCCCGCAAGGTCGGCAAGGACACCGACGGATCCGAGACCGTCTATGGCTGAGCTGCACGTCGAGGTCGTCCTCGGTGCGGGCTCGCGGACCTTCACCGGAGGAGCCCTGCTCGACCACGGATGGTCGGACGAGGGGATCACCGTCGACGCCGAGCCGACCGGGGCCCACCAGCTGCTGGTGTCGGTCGGCTGCTGTGTCGTCAACGACGTCTACCGGGAGGCCCAGCCGGGCGTGCAGGTCGACGGTGTCACGGTGCGCGTCTCGGGCGAGCTCGACGCCGAGTCCTGGGCGCGGGCCGAGATCACCTACGAGGTCGACATCGACTCCCCGGAGGACGAGGACGTGATCGCGCGGCTGCTGGCCCAGGTCGAGGCCGTCGCGGAGATCCCACGGGTGCTCCAAGGAGAGGTCACGGTGGGCCGGCGATGAGGAACCGCTCCCGTTTCAAGAGGTACGACGGCGGCGACCCGCTCGCCCCGCCGGTCGACCTGGCCGAGGCGCTCGACGCCATCGGCGACGACGTGATGGCGGGCTACTCGCCCGAGCGGGCGATGCGCGAGTTCCTGCGACGCGGCGGCCGCGACCAGAGCGGCCTCGACGACCTGGCCCGCCGGGTCGCGGAGCGGCGGCGCGAGCTGACCCAGCGGCACAACCTCGACGGCACCCTCCAGGAGGTCAAGGACCTGCTGGACAAGGCGGTGCTCGAGGAGCGCAAGCAGCTCGCCCGCGACGCGATGATGGACGAGGGCGACCGGGCGCTGCGCGAGATGCAGCTGGACAACCTGTCGCCCAACACGGCGGCCGCGGTGAGCGAGCTGTCGTCGTACGACTGGGCGAGCCGGGAGGCCCGCGAGGACTACGAGAAGATCAAGGACCTGCTCGGCCGCGAGCTCCTGGACCAGCGGTTCGCCGGCATGAAGGACGCGCTCGAGAACGCCACCGACGAGGACCGCGCCGCCGTCAACGAGATGCTCGGCGACCTCAACTCGCTCCTCGAGAAGCACCGGCTGGGTGACGACACCCAGCAGGACTTCGACGAGTTCATGGACAAGCACGGCGACTTCTTCCCGGAGAACCCGCAGAACATCGACGAGCTGCTCGAGTCCCTCGCCCAGCGCTCGGCCGCCGCTCAGCGGATGCTCAACTCGATGTCGCCCGAGCAGCGGCAGGAGCTGATGGAGCTCTCCGCCGGCGCGTTCGGCTCGCCTGAGCTGATGGAGTCGCTGGGCCGGCTCGACGACAACCTGCAGGCGCTGCGCCCCGACCTCGACTGGGGCGGCTCCGAGCAGATGGGCGGCGAGGAGGGCCTCGGCCTCGGCGACGGGACCGGTGTCTTCCAGGACCTGGCCGACCTCGACCAGCTCTCCGAGCAGATCTCGCAGTCGTACGGCGGCGCCCGGATGGACGACCTCGACCTCGACAAGCTGGCCAAGCAGCTCGGTGACGAGGCCGCCGTCGACGCCCGCACGCTACAGCAGCTCGAGAAGGCGCTGCGCGACTCCGGCACCCTCAAGCGTGGCTCCGACGGCCAGCTCCGGCTGACCCCGAAGGCGATGCGCCAGCTCGGCAAGGCGCTGCTGCGCGACGTCGCTGAGCGGATGTCCGGGCGTCAGGGCAATCGTGACCTCCAGCGGGCCGGTGCCGCAGGCGACCTCTCCGGTGCGACCCGGGAGTGGGCGTTCGGCGACACCGAGCCGTGGCACGTGCCGCGCACCATGCTCAACGGCGTGCTGCGCCGTGCCGGGGACCCCACCGGTCCCCGTCTCTCGATCGAGGACGTCGAGGTGCAGGAGACCGAGGCGCGCACCCAGGCCTGCGTCGCGCTGCTCGTCGACACGTCGTTCTCGATGGCGATGGACGGCCGGTGGGTGCCGATGAAGCGCACCGCGCTCGCGCTGCACACGCTGATCAAGTCGCGCTTCCGTGGCGACGACCTGCAGCTGATCGCCTTCGGCCGGCACGCCGAGGTGATGGACATCGAGCAGCTCACGGCGCTCGACGCGATGTGGGACAAGGGCACCAACCTCCACCACGCACTGCTGCTGGCCAACCGGCACTTCCGCAAGCACCCGAACGCCCAGCCGGTGCTGCTCATCGTCACCGACGGCGAGCCGACCTCCCACCTCGAGCCCGACGGCGAGGTCTACTTCTCCTACCCGCCGCACCCGCTGACGGTCGCGTACGCCGTCCGCGAGCTCGACAACTCCCGACGCCTCGGCGCGCAGACGACGTTCTTCCGCCTGGGCGAGGACCCGGGGCTGGCGCGCTTCATCGAGCAGATGGCCGACCGGGTCGAGGGGCGCGTCATCGCCCCCGAGCTCGATGACCTCGGCGCCGCCGTCGTCGGCTCGTACCTCGGCTCCCGCCGTGGCAGCCGCGGCTCCGGCGGCGGCTCGCTGGGGGACGGCCCCTACCGCGCCGGGGGCTTCGGTGGCTGGGGTGGTGGGCGAGGGTTCTGGGTCGGCGACTGACCGTCGCGGCCGGCGCCCACAGCACCTAGGTCCCGGCCACGTGCCAGGGATCGGTGCAGCCGCAGTTCTTGACCAACGCGTCGTCCGTCGGCCTCGGCTCGGGACACTGCGGTCGCACGCCCCACAGCCGGTCGATCCAGGACAACCTGGCGACCTTCGCCGAGTGGCCGCAGCGCGGACACGCATCCACGGCGCCACCGTACGCCGCCGGCGCCCCGGCGCGACCTAGCCGTGCCGCGGCGGCTGCCAGTCGTCGAGCGGGCGGCGCTCCCAGTTTGCGCACGGCTTCGTCGAGGTGCGGCGTACGCCGGCGCAGTCGGGCATCTCGTCGGGCGCCGACAGCTCGTCGGTCATCAGGTCGCGCACCAGCAGCGCGCGATGCATCCGGTAGCCGCGCGTGACGAGCCTGCAGTCGCAGGTGACGCCGAGGTCGAAGAGCCGCGTCTCCAGCGCCGTCGCCGTGGGCGACTTGAGGTCGCGGAACCACTGCGTCCAGAGCCGCGTGTCGTCGCAACCGACGTCCTCGACCCGCCGCGCGACGAAGCAGGCGAGGCACTCGTAGAGCCCCGGCTCGCAGCCGGGGTCGGCGATCATCTTCAGGAAGAGCTCGGCCTCGTCGGCCACGGACATCTCGGGCATGACAGATGTCTACCCGCGACCACCGACACGACCCGGTCACGCCGGGTGCAGGATCGCGGCGAGCTCCTCGACCCCGTCGACCAGACGCGGGCCGGGCCGCGCCCAGGCCGCGTTGGCGTCGACGGCGTGCACGGGTACCCCGGCGGGCAGCACGCCCGAGGCGACCAGCTCGTCGGCGAGCCGCTGGGCGCCCGGTCCGTCGTAGCCGCAGGGCGCTGCCACGACCACGTCCGGCGCGGCGTCGTGCACCGACTCCCACAGCACCCGCTCGGACCTCGCGCCCGCCCTCCCGAGGAGGCAGGTCCCGCCTGCGGCCTCGATCATCTCGGGCACCCAGTGTCCCGGCGCGTACGGCGGGTCCGTCCACTCGAGCAGCATCACGCGGGGCCGGGCCAGACCGGCCACGCGGGCCTGCACCGCCGACAGCCGCTCGCGGAGCCCGGAGACCAGCTGCTCAGCCGCGGGCGAGCGCCCGGTCGCCCGGCCGAGCACGAGGATCGAGTCGAACACCTCGTCCAGCGTGTGCGGGTCGATGGTCAGCACGTCGGCCCGGCAGTCGAGGTAGGAGAGCGCCTCGTCCACGACCGAGACGTCCACCGCGCAGACGGCGCAGAGGTCCTGCGTGACGACCAGGTCGGCGTCGAGCTCGGCGAGCGCGTCGGCCGACAGGTGGTAGAGGTCCTCGCCGCGGGCGACCGCGCCGACGACGTACGCGTCGATCTCGGCGGGCGCCAGCCCCTCCGGCAGTGCGGAGGTCGACACGATCCGCCGGCTCCGTGCCTCGGCCGGGAAGTCGCACTCGAAGGTCACGCCGACGACGGAGTCACCCGCGCCGATGGCGAAGAGGATCTCCGTGGTCGACGGGAGCAGGGAGACGATCCGCATCCCTCGACCCTAGAGGGCCTGGGTCAGCGGGCCGTCCTCAGCGCCAGCCGGGTCAACGCCACCGTCTTCGGGACCGAGGGCGCGTCGTCGCCCTCCATGGACATCGTGGCCGCGTTGATGACGAGGGCGCCTCTCCGTACGTACAGCAGGTTCATGATCGTCGTCGCCTTCTTGGTCGTCCACGTCAGCCGGTAGCCCCAGTGCTGCCCGGCGAGCTTGAACCGGATGGCCTTGATCGTGAACGTCGAGTGCGGCGCGGCGACCCCGCCGTCCTTCGCGCACTTCTTGGCCTCGGCCTGGCCCTCGCGGAGGTACTTGGCCGCGGCCTTGGGTGACGGCAGGCGCTCCGCCGCGAGGAGGACGACCGGCTCCGCACCCGTGACGCTGAGGGAGTCAGTGTTCTCCGGGTCGAAGGCCGCCACGTAGGTGGCCGTGCTGCTCACCGCTCCCTTGATCGGCTTGCCGTCGTCGCAGCCCTTGCCGATGCTGTAGACCTTCTCGCGGGTCACGTCGGCGGTCCCACCCTCCAGGTGCGGGTAGATCTTCGTCACCTGGGCGAGCGCCGGGACGGCCGGCGGCTTCTGCGCGGCGGCGGGCGAGGTGAGGGTCGGGACGAGCAGGGCGGGTGCGGCGAGGGTGACCAGCGCCCGAGCCAGCCATCGGCGAGTCATGGTGCCGATGCTGCCAGCAAAGCGGACGGGCCGGGACCGGAACGGCCCGACCCGTCCACCCCGTCCGGCTGCGGGGGTCAGCCGGCGGTCTTGAGGGCGATCCCGGTGAAGGCGATCGACTTCGGGATCGACGGCGCCGTGGCGTCCATCGACATCGCGGTGGTGTAGACGATGGACCGGCCCTTGCGGGCGAAGAGCGAGTTGAAGACCGACGAGGTGGTCTGGTCGCCGATCGTGCAGGTCGACCTGATCTGGTAGCCCCAGCGCTCGTTGCCCAGCTTGAACGCGATCTTCTTCGTCTTGCTCGTGCAGTGCGGCTGGCCGCCCGTGCCGCCACCGCCGCCGCCGGGGTTCGTGCCCGGGCAGTGCTTGGCCTGCTTGGCGTAGCCGCGGAGGTAGGCGATCGCCGCCTTGGCGGTCGGGAACTTGAACGCCTGCACCGACACGCTCGGCCGCTCGCCGGTCATCAGGTAGGCGTCCGGGTCGCCGGAGGAGTAGTCGGGGGCGTACGACGCCGTCCGGCCGCTCGCGCCCTTGACGACCTTGGTCTGGCCGCACTTCTTGCCGGGCCCGTAGACCTTTGTGGCGGTCTCGGTGGCGGTGCCGCCGGCGAGGTGGGGGTAGACCTTCGCGGCGGCGTTGATGGTCGGCACCTTCACGGTCGGGGCCGCGGTGGCGGACGACGCGAGGGCGGGTACGGCGAGGGCGGGGACGACGAGCGCGATCAGCGCCCGGCTCATCCAGCGGCGGTTCATGGTGGACTCTCTTCCTGGTTTCCGGTTGGTGGGGAGACCATGTCGCCGCCCGCTTGTGGTCGGCTGGGAGCCGACTTGGAGAATGGCGTCGATGGACGACCCGACCGCGACCGTGCTGGTGCTCCTCGGCCTGGCCGGGTTGGCCGCGGGCTTCGTCGACGCCGTCGTCGGCGGTGGCGGGCTGATCCAGCTCCCGGCGCTGCTGCTCGGCCTGCCGAACGCGGCGACCGTGCAGGTCCTGGCGACCAACAAGGTCGCCGCCATCAGCGGTACGACGGTGAGCGCGGCGACGTACTACCGCCGGATCAGGCCCGACCCCAGGACCTTCCTGCCGCTGATGCTCTTCGCCTTCGCCGGGTCTGCCGCGGGAGCCCTGGTCGCCAGCCAGATCCCCCGGGAGGCGTTCGAGCCGATCGTCCTGGTCGCGCTCGTCGTGGTCGGCGGCTACGTGCTGCTCAAGCCCCGGCTCGGCGACGCCACGGCCCTGCGCTTCTCCGGCCACCGGCACACGGCGGCCGCGATGGGCACCGGCCTGGCGATCGGCTTCTACGACGGTGCGCTCGGACCGGGCACCGGCAGCTTCTTCGTGATCACCCTGGTCGGCCTGCTCGGCTACAGCTTCCTCGAGGCGTCCGCCAAGGCCAAGCTCGCCAACTTCGCGACCAACCTCGCCGCGATCGTCGTCTTCGCCCCGCAGGGCGCGATCCTCTGGAAGGTCGCCCTGGTGATGGGCGCCTGCAACATCGTCGGCGGGTACGTCGGGGCGCGGACCGCCGTCTCCCGCGGCACCCGCTTCGTGCGGATCTTCTTCATCGTGGTCGTCTCGGCGTTCATCGTCCGGATCGGCGGCGACGTGTTCGGGTTCTGGTCGTGACCAGCTACCTGACGGTCGCGCGGGACGCGACCGCCGAGATCGAGGTGAAGCGGTCCCGCTTCCTCTGCACCCTCGCCCGGGTCGAGGAGGAGGCTGCGGCCCGGGCGCTCGTCGACCGGCTCCGCAAGCACCACTGGGACGCGCGGCACCACTGCTCCGCCTTCAGGATCGGTCCGCCGCCCCACGCGGTCGAACGGTCCTCCGACGACGGCGAGCCTGCGGGTACGGCGGGCGCGCCGATGCTCGAGGTGCTGCGCGGCGCCGGCGTCGGCGACGTCGCTGCGGTGGTGACCAGGTGGTTCGGCGGCACCCTGCTGGGCGCCGGCGGACTGGTCCGTGCGTACGGCGACGCGGTCCGTGCCGCGCTCGACGCGTCCGGCACGCTGCGCCGGTCGCTCGTGCGCGAACACCTCCTCGAGCTGGACCACGCCGACGCGGGCCGGGTCGAGAGCGAGCTGCGCACCCGCGGGATCGCGGTGCTCGACACGGCGTACGGCGCGGGGGTGTCGCTCACCCTCGGGGTCGCGCCGGCCGACGAGCCCCGCCTCGCCGCTCTCCTCGCCGAGCTGACCTCCGGCGCGTCCGAAACCACGGTGGCAGGCGAGCGGTGGGTCGATAACCTCAGAACATGAGCGTTCTCGTCGACCTCGCGGACCTGCCCGAGCGGCTGCAGGAGTTCGACCGCGGCTACCTGCTCACGTCGCAGAGCGGCCTGGTCAAGGCGGTGTCGGTGCGAGCGGTGCCCGAGGACAGCGGGCTCCGGATCACCACACCTGGCCGGGGATCGGTCGCCAACGTCGGCGCCAACCCCCACCTCACCCTGCTCTTCCCGCCGCTCACCGACCCCGGCATGTCCCTCCTGGTCGATGGGACCGGCGCCGTGGACGGCGACGACGTGCTCGTCACGCCGACCGGTGCCGTCCTGCACAAGCCGGTCTCATGACGATCACGCCTTACTGGGTCAGCGCCTTCCTGGACTTCGGGTCCGGTGACTTCGAGCGCGGGGTGGCGTTCTGGCGGGACGTGACGGGGTACGCCGTCTCCGACCCGCGCGGGGAGACCGGCCAGTTCGCGACCCTGGTGCCACCCGACGGCGACGACTACCTGCGGGTCCAGCACCTCGACGACGGGCCCGGCCGGGTCCACCTCGACCTGCATGTCGCCGACCCCACGATCGCCGCCGAGGCGGCCGTCGAGCTCGGCGGGCACGTGCTGGTCCGGCACGAGCAGGGCTACGTGGTGCTGCGCTCGCCCGGCGGCCTCGTCTTCTGCTTCGTCAGCCACCCCGCCGCCCGCCGCCCCGCAGCGCAGACCTGGCCTGGGGGCCGCTCGCAGGTCGACCAGGTCTGCCTCGACGTCCCGCCGTCGGCGTACGACGTCGAGGTGGCCTTCTGGCAGGGCCTGACCGGCTGGGACCTGACGGCGGTCAACGAGCAGGAGTTCGAGCGGCTCCAGCCGCCCGACGACCAGCCGCTGCGCTGGCTCGTCCAGCGCCTCGACGACGACGGGAGCGAGGTCGGCGCCCACCTCGACCTGTCCGCGGACGACCGCGACGCCGAGGTCGCGCGGCACGTGGCGCTCGGCGCGACCGAGGTGGCGCGGCACGAGTGGTGGACGGTGCTCACCGACCCGGTCGGCATCACCTACTGCGTCACCCGGAGGGCACCGCGATGAGCCAGGCAGCCGACGAGCGCACCACGATCCAGGGCTTCCTGGACCACCACCGCGACGTGCTGCGCCGCAAGTGCGCCGGCCTCACCCCCGAGCAGCTCGCGACCGCCCACCCGCCCGCGTCGATGACCCTCGGCGGGATGCTCAAGCACCTGGCGTACGTCGAGAACTGGTGGTCGGTCGGGGTCTTCCTCGGTGAGCAGCCGGGTGAGCCGTGGGGCTCGGTCGACTGGGCCGCGGACGGCGACTGGGACTGGCACTCGGCGGCCGACGACGACCCCGCGGAGGTGCTGGCGCTCTACGAGGCCGAGGTCGCCGCCGCGGACCGCGTCTACGCCGGCGCCGGGCTCGACGACCTCGCCGTACGCGCCCACCACCGCACCGGTGAGCGCTCCAACCTGCGCTGGATCCTGATGCACCTGGTCGAGGAGTACGCCCGCCACAACGGCCACGCCGACCTGATCCGCGAGGCCATCGACGGCCAGGTCGGGGACTAGCTGTCCCCGGCGAAGCCGGGCAGCCACTCGGTGAGGATCTCCCGGAAGGGCACCTCGGCCTCGAGCTGGCTCAGGATGCCGATGGCGCCGAGCCAGGTGCGGTGGATCAGGAGGTACGACGGGGGCAGGTTGATCTTGAGGGCCAGCGTGTACGCCGGGTCGCGCGGGTTGTTGACCCGCTGGAACTGCGACTGCATCCACTTCCGCGAGAACCTGAAGCGCTCGACCTGCGTCGGCTCGACGAACGGCGACAGGTAGTCGAGGAGCAGCGCGGGGTCGATGGTGACCCGGTCCTTGATGAAGCCCTCGTCGCGCAGCCCGGCGAGCAGCTGCTCGTCGTCCTCGATCGCGGCGATCCGGATCAGCGAACCCATCGCCAACGGCAGGGCGCCCTCGGCGAGCCGGGCGACCGCGCCGAAGTCGAGGACCCCCATGCCGCCGGGCTTCCCGTCCTCGGTGGGCAGGATCCGGAAGTTGCCGGGGTGCGGGTCGGCGTGCAGCATCCCGGTGCGCGCCGGACCCTCGACCAGGAACCGGACGAAGAGCTCGCCGTAGTGGTCGCGCTCCTCCTGCGTCCCGTCGGAGATGATCGCGGCCAGGGACGAGGTGGACTCCATCCACTCCGTGACCAGGGTGGTGTCACCGGCCGCCACGACGTCGGGCACGACGAAGTCCGGGTCGTCGCGGAAGGCCTCGGCGAACGTGCGCTGCGCCTCGGCCTCGAGCCGGTAGTCCAGCTCCTCCTCGGTGCGGGCCTGCATCTCGGCGATCAGGGGCTTCACGTCGATCCCCGGGACCAGGCTCCCCATCGTCCGGGCGAGCCGGGAGAGCTGGCGCAGGTCGGAGCGCAGCGCGTCGCCGGCACCGGGGTACTGCACCTTCACCGCGACCTCGCGGCCGTCGTGCCAGCGGCCCCGGTGGACCTGGCCGATCGACGCGGCCGCGGTCGGGCCGCCGTCGAGCCAGACGAGCTGCTTCTTCCAGTCCGGGCCGAGGTCGCGGGCGAGCGCCTCGCGGACCTGCTGCGTCGGCATCGGTGGGGCCGAGTCCTGGAGCCGGGTGAGCTGCTCGCGGTAGGGCCCGGCGATCTCCTCGGGGAGCGCGGCCTCGAGCACCGACAGGGCCTGCCCGAACTTCATCGCCCCGCCCTTGAGCTCACCCAGGGTGCGGAAGAGCTGCTCGGCCGTGCGCTGCTGGATCTCCGACATCACGGCCTCGGCGGGCTTGCCACCCATCCGCTTGCCGAACCCGAGCGCGCTGCGTCCGGCGTACCCGATCGGCAGGGCGGCGAGCCGCGCCGTCCGGGCCACGGCCTTGCGAGGCAGCTCGGTCATGGGTCAAGTGTCCCAAACGCACCTAACGCCCACCGTTCGCGTCGTCGCGGCGGCAAAGCGCCGGAACGCCTGCGCTCTGGGGGCCGAGCCGTCACGCTGGCCCGATGAACCCTCTCCGCCTGCTCGGCGCCGTCCTGCTCCGCACCGTGGCGTGCCTCGTGGTGGTCGGGGTGGTGGTCCTGGCGATCGAGCACAGCGACTCGGACGACGCCCTCGGGGCCGGGCTGCTCGCCTTCCTGGTGCTGGTCACGCTGGCGTTCGCGTGGGCGCTCGTCGACGGCGTACGGCGCGGGTTCGTGCCCTCGCTGCTCGTGTGGGTCCTCACCTCGGCGGCCGCCGGGGTCGGCATCCCGCTGGTGCTCTCGCTGGGCTCGGACGAGAGCGTCGCCGTGGACGACGTCGTCTTCTTCGGGTTGCTGCTGCTCGTGCCCGCCGCTGTCGGGTTCGTCATCGGCGGCGCCGTGCACGGCACGAGGCGCGCGTCCGAGCCGGCTGCCTGACCGCCTGCCGCGTCATCCGGCGGAGGGTCAGTCGATCATCGGCCCGTCCTTGAAGCGACGGACCTCCTGCGGCCAGCCGCAGCCCTCCGCGACCCGACCTGCCCAGAACTGGGCGGTCTCCCGGTCGGGGACGTCGACGACGCAGAAGCCGCCGAGGTGCTCCTTGGTCTCCACGAAGGGGCCGTCGCTGAAGATCACCGAGCCGCTGGTCGCGTCGGCGCTGAAGGCCTCGTCGACCTCCTCGTCCAGGCCGCCGCCGAAGACCCACACTCCCGCTGCCTGCATCTCGCGGGCGACGGCCAACGAGGTCGGCCCGCGCGACTCGAACCACTCCTCGGAGTGGTCGCCCACCCACTGCTGGTTGAAGAAGATGAGGTACTTCGCCATGTCTGCTCCTCGGCTCGGACGGACCCGGTGCCCGCCGCTGCCTACGCTACGAACGGCGGGGACCAGATACGACAGCCACGCGAGGAGATTGCGGACCTGGCGAGCACCTCAGGCTGCGGCGAGCTCGGCGATCTCGTCAGGACTGGGCACCAGCTGCCGGGAGAGGGCGGCCAGCACCAGGATCGCGCCGCCGAGCACGGCCGTGAGCAGCAGGCCACGCTGGAAGCCGTCGGTGAGCGCCGCCTGCACGCTCGCGCCGCCGGTCAGGGCGGAGGTCGTCGCCGAGGTGGCCAGGGTCGAGATGACGGCCAGCCCGAGGGCGCCGCCGACCTGGTAGCCGGTGTTGATGACCCCGGAGGCCGCCCCCGCGTCCTCGTGGGCGACCTCGGACAGCGCGGTGATCTGGGCCGGGACCCCGACGCCCATGATGCCGGCGCCGTACAGCACGAGGCCGGGCAGCAGCTCGGTCACGTAGGAGCCGTCGGCCGAGGCGCGGCTGAGCAGCAGCAGACCGAGCAGGCTGACCACGGCCGAGACGACCTGGGTCGGTCGCGTCCCGATGCGGGGGAGCACCTGGGTGGCGACCATGGCCCCGACGATCGCGGCGATGCCCATCGGGAGGAACTCCAGGCCGGTCTCCAGGGCGGACAGGCCCTTCCCCTGCTGGAGGAAGATCGCGGTGAGGAAGAACATGGCGAGGAAGGCTCCGCCGTTGAGCGCCAGCACCAAGGTGGACCGGCTCAGGGTGCGAGAACGGAACAGGCGCAGCGGCACCAGCGGCGCGGCCGACCGCGACTCGGTGAGCAGGAAGAGCGCCAGCAGCAGGATCCCGGCGACGAGGGAGCCGATCACCTCGGCTGATCCCCAGCCGAGCGGTTCGGCCCGGATCACGCCGTAGATCACGGCCAGCACTGCTCCGGTGCCGAGTGCCGCACCCGCCACGTCGAAGGAACGCGGGCCGTCGGAGGTGACGCGGCTGTCCGCGACCGTCGACGGGGTGAGGAGCAGGAGGACGACGCCGATCGGGACGTTGACGAAGAAGACCCACTCCCACCCGGCCACGTCGACCAGCACGCCTCCGGCGACCACGCCGAGCGTGCCGCCGAGGCCGGCGAGGCCGCCCCAGATCCCCATCGCGATGTTGCGCTCGCGACCGGCGGCGTACGTGACGGTGAGGATGGACAGGGCGGCGGCCGACATCAGCGCCCCGCCGAAGCCCTGCACGGATCGGGCCCCCACGAGGAACCACTGAGACGTCGCGAGCCCGCCGACCAGCGAGGCGGCGGTGAAGATCGCCAGGCCGCCGGCGAAGACGCGGCGTCGGCCGAGGACGTCGCCGAGCCGTCCCCCGAGCAGCAGGAAGCCACCGAAGGCCAACGTGTAGGCGCTGATCACCCACTGGAGGTCGTCGGAGCTGAAGCCGAGATCGGCCTGCATGTCGGGCAGTGCGACGTTCACGATCGTGACGTCGAGGACCACCATGAACTGGGCGAGCGCCAGCACGACCAGCGTGGCCCAGGGACTTCTGCGCATCGGATCAACCTCTCCAGGGATTCCTGTGCGACGTACCTGTACGTCGTACATTTACGACGGAGAGTCGAACACGTACGGTGTACAGTTGTCAACATGGTGCAGGGGACGAAGGTGCGGCTCAGCCGTGAGACCGTGACGCAGGCGGCGGTCGCGCTCGCGGACACCGAGGGCCTGGAGGCACTCACGATCCGCCGGCTCGCCACCGACCTCGGCGTGACGCCGATGGCCCTCTACTGGCACTTCAAGGACAAGGACGCCCTCTTCGACGGCATCGCCGAGGCGGTGCTCGCAGAGGTGCGTCTGCCCGAGGCGACCGACGCCACCGCGCCGTGGGACGCCGAGCTGCGCACCCTGCTGGATGCGCTCCTCGGCGCGCTCGCCGACCACCCGGCGGTCGCCGACCTGGTCAAGGGGCGGTTCCTGCAGAACGAGCCGGGCCGCCAGATCACCGAGCGGGTGCTGTCGCTGCTGCGCGCCGGTGGTTTCTCACCGGAGCAGGCCTCCCAGCTGGCGGTCTACGCGCTGCTGTTCATGGTCGGGCTCATCACCGGCATGCCGGGCCAGGCGATCGGCTCGAGCCAGGAGGAGCGGGACCAGCAGGTGCGGACGAAGTGGGCCGCGCTGCAGGCGCTGCCTCCGAAGACCTATCCCTGCATCCTCGACTCGGCGGACTCGCTCACCGACTGCTCTGCGACCGAGCAGTGGCTCGAGCTCGGCATGGACACCCTGATGGCGGGCATCCGCGGCCGAGCCTGACCCGGGGGCGCTGCCCGGGACGTGACACGTCCCGGTGGCCGTGGCCACCGGGACGCATGGTGTGGTCGCTCGCGTGGGTCAGGCGGTCGCGGGGAACTTCACGCCGGTGTTGGCGTGGCAGCGGTAGCCGAACGGGTTCTTCGCGAGGTACTGCTGGTGGTGGTCCTCGGCGTAGTAGTACGTCGGGGCCTGGCGGATCTCGGTGGTGATGTCGCCGAGCCGGCGCCGCTTGAGCTCGTCGCCGTACACCTTCGTCAGGTCGCGGGCGACCTGCTCCTGCTCGGGGCTGGTGAAGTAGATCGCCGAGCGGTACTGCGTGCCGACGTCGTTGCCCTGGCGGAAGCCCTGGGTCGGGTCGTGGACCTCGAAGAACGTCTTCACCAGGTCGGCGAAGGACACCTTGCTCGGGTCGAAGACGATCCGGACGGCCTCGGTGTGGTTGGTGCGGCCGGAGCACACCTCGTCGTACGACGGGTGCGGGGTGGTGCCGCCGGCGTACCCGACCGACGTCGACCAGACGCCCGGGAGCTGCCAGTAGATCTCCTCGGCGCCCCAGAAGCAGCCGAGGCCGAAGAACGCCACCTCGAAGCCCTCCGGCACCTCGTCGGTGACCAGGGGGGCGTCCAGGACCTTGTGCTTCTCGGACAGGGGGAAGTTGCGCTCGCTGCGGCCGACCAGGGTCTCCTCGGGGGCGACCAGCTGGGCCTTGCGGGTGAGGAACACGGGTTCTCCTTCTTTCGGAGTGATGATGCACAGTCTGTAACACCGCCGGTGGCCGTGGCGTTCCCGGCTGCGAGGGTCAGGGGGACACCCAGTCGTCGTCCATGTGCCCCTTGACCAGCACCTCCTGGAAGTCGTGCCAGGTGCCGTCCGTCGGGTTGTCCGGGTCGGTCGGCTCGTCCCAGTGGGTGCCCGCCAGCTCCAGGCGGGTGACCGGGTAGCCGAGGTCCTCGAGGTCGGCCAGCTCCGCGTCCACCCCGGCCTCGGGGTAGGTCTCGTCGTCGGTGTGGAGCAGGTGGACGACCGGGAAGCGCCAGGCCGCCTGGGCGGCGTCGGAGGGCGTCGTGCCGTTGTCGCGGAACGGCGAGGTGTTCATCGCCAGCACGCCGGCGAACCGCTCGGCGTGCAGGAAGGCGGTCCGGTAGGCCAGGTCGCCGCCGGAGGAGTAGCCGCCCAGGACCACCCGTCGCGGATCGATGTCGAAGTGGGCGGTCAGGCTGGCCACGGTGCGCAGGACCCGGTCGGGCCCGGTCGACATCGACCAGCAGCCGCCTTCGGCCCCGTCGGGCACGATGGCGATGTAGTGGTAGCCCCAGTAGTCCGCGGCACCCCAGATGTCACCGTGGTCGCCGCCGCAGCCGTGCAGCCAGATGAGCACCCGGTAGGGAGCGTCGCTGCCGTCGTCGGGCACGTAGACCCAGTAGGAGCCGGACGCGTCGGTGTAGGGGACCTCGGTGCCGCGCGCCACGTCCAGGGGGTCGCACAGCCGGGTGGTGCACAGGGCGCCCGTCGAGGTGGTCCGGACCGTGACCCGGCCGAGGACGCGGCAGTTGTTGCGCTCGGACCGCTCGCGGAGCCGGTGCCGCGGGTCGGCGCAGGCCCGCACGGTGTAGCGGCCGGGCTGCAGGCGCGCGGTCGGTACGGCGAACCGCACGCGCGCGTGGTGGCCCGCGGCGAGCCGGGGGACCGGCCGCGAGCCCAGCACGACGGCGCGGCCCGCTCGCTCGGCCGTGAGCCGCACCACGGACCGCCCGGCGGCCCGCGCACGAGCACCCCGGCCGTTGGTGACGACCAGTGCGGCGACGACGCGCTCGCCGGTCACCCGCACCGAGCCACGGGTCACGACCAGGTCCGGGCCGGTCTCGCCGGCGGCGTACGTCGGGGGAGGGCCGACCAGCCCCGGGAGCAACCCGAGGACCAGACCCAGCGAGAGTGCCACGGCGCGCCGCACAGGAGTCGCGCCCCGTCACTCGCCCTGGTCGACGTACAGGTCCAGGTGGCCGCACTCGCCGCAGCGGTACGCCGCGATGTCGCGCCGCTGCTTGCCCATCCGCTGGGCGCCGCCGAACGGCCCCTTCTGCAGCGGTCCGGGGATCCAGCGCGCGTAGCCGCGGGAGCTCTCGCCGGCGTCCTCGACGAAGCCGGGCTCGAGCCCGACGGCCTGGCACGCGGAGCAACGTCGGTCGGTCATACGTGGATGGTAGGCGGCGACCTCAGGAGACCCGCCGGATAGCCTCGGGGGATGAGTTCTCAGCAGCACCGCAACAAGTCCGGCTTCGAGACGCGTGCGATCCACGCGGGGTACGAGCCGGATGCGGCGACGGGGTCCGTCATCCCGCCGATCTACGCGACCAGCACCTACAAGCAGGACGGCGTCGGCGGCCTGCGCGGCGGCTACGAGTACAGCCGCTCCGCCAACCCGACCCGCACCGCGCTCGAGGGCAACATCGCGGCCCTCGAGGAGGGGGAGCGCGGGTTCGCGTTCGCCTCCGGACTGGCCGCCGAGGACACGCTGGTCCGCGCGCTGTGCCGTCCCGGCGACCACGTCGTGATCCCCGACGACGCGTACGGCGGCACGTTCCGGCTCTTCGACAAGGTCGAGAGCGTGTGGGGGCTCGAGCACAGCCCCGCTCCGGTGTCCGACCTGGAGAAGGTGGCGGCCGCCGTCCGCCCCGGCCAGACGAAGCTCGTCTGGATCGAGACGCCCACCAACCCGCTGCTCAACATCGGCGACATCGAGGCCCTGGCCGCCATCGCCCACGACGCCGGCGCACTGCTGGTCGTCGACAACACGTTCGCGTCGCCGTACCTCCAGCAGCCGCTGACCCTCGGCGCGGACGTGGTGGTCCACTCGACCACGAAGTACTGCGGCGGCCACTCCGACGTCGTCGGCGGCGCGCTCGTGGTCAAGGACCTCGAGATCGCCGAGAAGGTCGGCTTCCACCAGAACGCGATCGGCGCCGTCGCGGGGCCGTTCGACGCCTGGCTCACCCTGCGCGGGCTCAAGACGCTGGCGCTGCGGATGGAGCGGCACTGCGACAACGCGGAGCGCGTGGTCGACTTCCTGACCAGCCACCCCCAGGTCGGCGAGGTCATCTACCCCGGCCTCGAGACGCACCCCGGGCACGAGGTCGCGCAGCGGCAGATGAAGAGGTACGGCGGGATGGTGTCCTTCCGGGTGACCGGCGGGGAGCAGCACGCGCTGCAGGTCTGCGAGCGGACCGAGGTCTTCACGCTCGGCGAGTCGCTCGGCGGGGTGGAGTCGCTGATCGAGCACCCCGGCCGGATGACCCACGCGAGCGTCGCGGGCACCGATCTCGAGGTGCCCGCGGACCTGGTCCGGCTCAGCGTCGGCATCGAGACGGCCGACGACCTCGTGGCCGACCTCGAGCGCGCGCTGGACTGACGCCGACTTGGGTACCTTGTCGCCGTGAGCAACGACGCCGACGGGCCCGACGTACCCCCCGAGCCCGAGACCTCTCGGCGACGACTGCCGATCATCGCCCGCCGGCAGCGGTCGGACGCCGAGGCCGAGGAGCGCGAGGTGCGTCTCGCGGCGCGGCTCGCGCACCAGTTCGCGCACCTGCGCGACGAGCGCCAGGCCCAGCTGAACATGCCGGCCGTCGTGGTCGGCGCGGCGCCGGTCAGCCGGCAGGTGCCCTGGGGGGTCGACCTCGCCGCGGCATGGGCGTGGCGCTTCCTGGTCATCGTGGCAGCGGGTGCGGTCGTCTTCCTGACGATCGGCTTCCTGTCCGTGGTCGTGCTCCCGGTCGTGATCGCGCTGCTGATCACCGCCCTGGTCGTCCCGATCGTGGACCTCCTGGTGCGGATCGGTGTGCCCCGCGGCATCGCGGCGCTCGGTGTGGTGATCGCGGGCATCGCCCTGGTCGGGCTGCTGCTCACCCTGGCCGGCCAGCAGATCGCCACCGGTGCCACCGACCTGGCCGACCAGACGGTCGCCGGGCTCGACGAGATCAAGGACTGGCTCAAGGACGGGCCGCTGCACGCCAGCGACTCACAGATCAACGACTACATCGACCGGGCCCAGGACGCCATCACCAAGCAGTCCGAGGGTGGGGAGGTCGTCGGCCGGATCACCGAGGTCAGCACCGCGGTCGGGCACGTGTTCGCCGGCTTCTTCATCGTGCTCTTCTCGACGTACTTCTTCCTCGCCGACGGCGAGAAGATCTGGGCGTGGATCGTCCGGCTCTCGCCGCGCGCCGCCCGCGGCCACGTGGACAGCTCGGGCCGGGTCGCCTGGATCTCGCTGACGCAGTTCGTCCGGGCGACCGTGATCGTCGCGCTGACCGACGCCATCGGGATCGCGGTCGGCGCCGCGATCCTCGGGGTGCCCTTCGTGCTGGCGATCGGCGTGCTGGTCTTCCTCGGCGCCTTCGTGCCGCTGGTCGGTGCCACCGTCGCCGGGACCGTCGCCGTCCTGGTGGCCCTGGTCGCCAACGGCCCGATCACCGCGCTCCTCATGCTGGCCGTCATCATCGGCGTCCAGCAGCTCGAGGCCCACGTGCTCCAGCCGTTCCTGATGGGCCGCTGGGTGTCGGTGCACCCGCTGGCCGTCATCCTGGCGATCGCGGCCGGCGTCCTGATCGCGGGCGTGGCCGGCGCGCTGGTCGCCGTACCGATCGCCGCCGCCGTCAACGCCGTCGTCCAGCACCTCGCCGCGTACACCTCACCCGGTGACGATCCGGTCGAGGAGCTCGAGGAGGACTACGAGGAGACCAGGGAGACCGTCGACATCGGGGACGGGCCCGATGAGTGACGTGCCGACCGTCGGCCTGAGCGACATCGAGGCAGCCCGTCAGGTGCTCGCCGGAGTGGCCATCGAGACGCCGATGGAGGAGTCGCGCTGGCTCTCCGCACTGGCCGGCGGGCCGGTGTCGCTCAAGTGTGAGAACCTCCAGCGCACGGGGTCGTTCAAGGCCCGCGGCGCCTACGTCCGGATCGCCCGGCTCTCCGCCGAGGAGCGCGCGCACGGCGTGGTCGCGGCGTCCGCCGGCAACCACGCGCAGGGCGTCGCGCTCGCCGCGCAGCTGCTCGGCATCCGGTCCACCGTCTTCATGCCCGAGGGGGCGCCGATCCCGAAGGAGAAGGCCACCCGCGCGTACGGCGCCGACGTGGTCTTCCACGGCCGCTACCTCGAGGACGCGCTGGTCGAGGCGCACGCGTTCGCCCAGCGCACCGGAGCGGTGCTGATCCACCCCTTCGACCACGTCGACATCGTCGCCGGCCAGGGCACCGCCGGGCTGGAGATCCTCGAGCAGTGCCCCGAGGTCGAGACCGTCCTGGTGCCGACCGGCGGTGGGGGACTGCTCGCCGGGATCGCGATCGCGGTCAAGGCGCTGCGTCCGGGCGTGCGGGTCATCGGCGTCCAGGCCGAGGGCGCGGCGGCGTACCCCGGCTCGCTGGAGCACGGCGCCCCCGTGGCGCTGCCGTCGATGAGCACGATGGCCGACGGCATCGCGGTCGGTCGTCCGGGCGACATCACCTTCGCCGCCGTACGCGACCACGTCGACGAGATCATCACCGTCTCGGAGGACGCGCTCGCGCGCGCCGTGCTGGCGACGCTCGAGCGGGCCAAGATGGTCGTCGAGCCGGCCGGAGCGGCCGCGGTCGCGGCGCTGCTGGAGCACCCCACGGCCTTCCGTACCCCGGCCGTCGCCGTGCTCTCGGGCGGCAACATCGACCCGCTGCTGCTCGGCAAGGTGATCCGGCACGGCATGGCCGCCGCGGGTCGCTACCTCAACCTGCGCGTCTGCATCCCCGACGTACCCGGTGGTCTCGCGCAGCTGCTCACCGAGATCAGCGCGGTCGGCGGCAACGTGCTCGAGGTCGTCCACGAGCGGATCTCACCCACGCTGCACGTCGACGAGGTCGAGGTGCACCTCCAGCTGGAGACCCGCGGCGCGCCGCACGCCGAGCAGGTGCTCGCCCGCCTGCACGAGCACGGCTACCGGGTGATGAGGTAGCTATCCGGTGTAGGGGACCGCGTCCACGATGACGACCTTGAGCTCCTTGCCGTTGGGCGCCTCGTAGCTGACGGTGTCGCCCTTGGAGGACCCGAGGATCGCCGAGCCGAGCGGCGACTGCGGCGAGTAGACCTTGAGGCCGCCGCCGGCGGCGTCCTCCATCTCGCGGGCGCCGAGCAGGAACGTCTCGACCTCGTCATCGGAGTCACCGACGAACTTGTAGGTGACCTTCATGCCGGGCTCGACGACGCCGTCGTCGGCCGGGGTCTCGCCGACCTCCGCGCGGTTGAGCATGTCCTCGAGCTGCCGGATCCGGCCCTCGAGCTTGCCCTGCTCCTCGCGGGCGGCGTGGTAGCCACCGTTCTCCTTGAGGTCGCCCTCGTCGCGGGCGGCGCTGATGCGGGCGATGATCTCCTGGCGGACGGGACCCTTGAGGTCCTCGAGCTCCTGGGTGAGCTTGTCGAAGGCGTCCTGGGTGAGCCAGACCTTGCCCTGCGCTGCTGCCTGTGTCATCGCGTAACTCCTGCTTGCTTCGAGGTACGACGGAAACGACCGTCGTATCGTCGGTGGGTGCCCCGCGCTGGATGCCGGTAAACGACACGGTGCCCGATCGGAAGATGGGCGATCGCGCCGGGCCGTCCACGACGGCCCTGCGGGGAGCGTCAGACCGAGGAGTCTAACAACGGACGCCCCCAAACGCCGATGTTCAGCGCGGGTGGCTCTGCCCGGGGGCGGTGCAGCCGAGCAGCTCGACCGACGTGGCGAGGCGCTCGGTGCGCACGTCCAGGTCGCTCTGGCCGTCCCTGGGGACGAACACCCTCTCGCCCACGACGGTGTGGTCCTCGGCGAACGCCCGGAGCGTGCAGCTCGCGACGACCCCGTCGTCGGCCAGCCGCACCTCGACCGTCGCCGTCGCCTGGTGCTGGTCGACGATCTTGTAGCCGACGATGTCGGAGCGCACCTGCGGGGTCGACTGGTCCCAGATCGTCCAGCCCAGCCAGCCCAGGAACGCCGCCGCGACGACGACGCTGCCGGCGATCAGCACCCGGCGCCGCCACGGCGCGGGCGCGCCGTACCGGTCGGCGAGGTCGGTCGGCTGGGTCACCGCGAAATCCTCCCACCTAGGATGACCGGGTGACGCAGCACCCCTCCCGCGCCGGCCTCCGGCTCATGCATGTCCATGCCCACCCCGACGACGAGTCGAGCAAGGGTGCGGCGAGCACCGCGATGTACGTCGCCCAAGGTGTCGACGTGCACGTCGCGACCTGCACCGGCGGCGAGCGCGGCTCGATCCTCAACCCCAAGATGGACCGGCCCGACATCCTCGAGAACATCACCGAGATCCGGCGCCAGGAGATGGAGCGGGCCCGCGACATCCTCGGCATCCGCCAGGACTGGCTGGGCTTCATCGACTCCGGCTGGCCCGAGGGTGACCCCAAGCCGCCGCTCCCGGAGGGCTGCTTCGCGCTGGTCCCGCTCGAGGAGGCCGTGGCGCCGCTGGTGCGGCTGATCCGCGAGTTCCGTCCGCACGTCCTGACGACGTACGACGAGCGCGGCGGCTACCCGCACCCCGACCACATCAAGTGCCACGAGATCAGCGTCGAGGCGTTCCGGGCGGCGGCCGACCCGGACCGCTACCCCGAGCTGGGGGAGCCGTGGCAGGTGCTCAAGCTCTACTACCACCACTCCTTCAACAAGGCCCGGATCCAGGCGACCCACGACGCGATGATCGCCCACGGGCTGGAGTCGCCGTGGGCGGAGCGGCTCGCCGAGTGGAAGGACGAGCCCGAGTGGGAGGCCCGGGTCACGACCCGGGTGCCGTGCTCCGACTACTTCGGCGTGCGCGACCAGGCGCTCCTGGCGCACGCGACGCAGATCGACCCGGACGGCTTCTGGTTCGCGATCCCGCGCGAGCTCCAGGCCGAGGTCTGGCCGACCGAGGACTTCGAGCTCGTCGAGAGCAAGGTCGCCTCCCAGCTCCCCGAGGACGACCTCTTCGCGGGCATCACCGACCCGCAGTGAGAGACTGAGCGCATGCAGGTGCTGACCGTCCTTCCCCAGGTGCTCTCGTTCGTCGATGACGTCCCGGAGGCCAACGACGTCAAGGCGGGCTGGGTCGCGTTCGCGATCTTCATCGGCCTGATCCTGGCGGTCGCGTTCCTCGGCTGGAGCCTGGTCAAGCAGCTGCGCAAGGTCGACGCGGCCGAGGAGGCCGGGCTCTACGACCCGTCCGACAAGAAGCCGGTCCCGATGCCCGAGCAGACCCCGGACCGCCCCCAGGCCTAGGGTCAGCCGACCTGGCAGGCGGTCAGCCTGCCGGTCGCGACGGCGAGGGTGCGCTTCGCCGCCTTCACCGCCTTGGTCGCGGTGGCGACCTTCTTCTTCGCCTGCGCGATCGCCTTGCGGTTGCCGGCCTTCTTGGCGGCCTTCAGCTTCTTGGTGGCCTTGGTCAGCGCGGCGGTCGCCTTCGTGACAGCCGCTCTCGCCTTCGTCACGCTCGCCTTGTCGGCGGAGCAGCTCGGCGGGGGCGAGACGACGGTGAAGCTCCTGATCGCCGGGACCTGGTCTGCGTTGCCGGCCCGGTCGATGGCGCGCACCACGAAGGTGTGCGCGCCCACCGCCAGGACCTGGGTGGTGTGCGCGGCGCCTGGCCCCGAGCAGGCGGCGTACGCAGCGCCGTCGAGCGAGCACTCGTACGTCGAGCCGGTCTCGGTGGCCGTGAAGGTGAACGTCGGCTGCGTGCTCGGGGTGTCGCCGGTCGGACCGGACGCGATGGTGGTGTCGGGGGCCGCCGTGTCGACCGTGAACACGACCTGGCTCGGAGTGGCACCGACGTTGCCCGCCCGGTCGGTGGCGCGGACCGCGAACGAGTGCGCCCCGTCGGCCAGGGCTGTGGTGGTGTGGGTGGTGCCCGGTCCCGAGCAAGCGGCGTACGCCGCGCCGTCGACGGAGCACTCGTACGTCGAGCCGGTCTCGGTGGACGTGAAGGCGAAGGTCGCCGCGGTGCTGCTCGTGAACGCAGGCGGACCGGACGCGATGCTGGTGCTGGGCGCCGCAGTGTCGACGGTGAAGGCGACCTGGGCCGCCTCGGGGTCGGTGTTGCCTGCCGGGTCGGTGGCGCGCACCGCGAGCGTGTGCATCCCGTCGGCGAGGAGCGGTGCGGTGAACCTGCCGTCCGTCCCCGCGCACGCGACGAACTCCGCGCCGTCCAGCGCACACTCGTACGTCGAGACGCCGTCGCCGGCGGTGAGCCCGAACGTGGGAGTGGAGTCCGGGAGATAGGCCGGGACCGCCTCGATCATGGTCTCTGGCGCCGCGGTATCGACGGTGAGCTGCCTGACCGCGGGCGTGGGGTCCACGTTGCCCGCGGCGTCGATGGCGCGGACCGACACCCCGTGTTCGCCGTCGCTCAGCGTCGGGAGCGTGACCTCGGGCGCGTCGCAGGCGCTGAACTCCGCCTGGTCGACCGAGCACTCGAAGGTCCCGCCCTCGTCCGTCGACGCGATCCCCCACGTGGGTGTCGGGTCGTTGGTCAGACCGTCGGGGCCGGAGGTGATCGACGTGTCGGGGACGTTGGTGTCGACCGTGAACGACCTCGTCGCCGGAGGGTCCTCGACGTGGCCGGCCGTGTCGGTCGCGCGCACGGTGAACGTGTGCGGACCGTCGGCCAGGACCGACGTGGTGTGCCCGTCGGGCTCGGAGCAGACCTCGTAGGGCGCCTCGTCCAACGAGCACGCGAAGGTCACGTCGGCCTCGGTCGAGTTGAAGGCGAAGGTGGGGGTCGAGTCGTTCGTCGGTCCACCGGGTCCGGAGGTGATCGTCGTGTCAGGAAGGGCCGCATCGACGATGAACGACCTGGTCGCCGGCGTCGGATCGGTGTTGGCCATGTCGTCGGTCGCGCGGACCGCGAAGGTGTGTGCACCTTCGTCCAGCGTCACGGATGTATGACTGGCACCCGGACCCGAGCAGGCGCCGTAGGCCGCGCCGTCGAGCGAGCACGCGAAGGTCGAGCCGGCCTCCGTCGAGGCGAAGGCGAAGGTGGGCGTCGGGTCGGTCGTGATCCCGGTCGGCCCCGAGGTGATCGTCGTGTCGGGCGGGGTGGTGTCGGCCGGCTGGTCGTCGAAGCTGTAGGTGTCGATGCCGATGTAGTCGCCGTTGTGCCCGCTGACCCCGGCGTCGCTGACGTAGTAGCGGAACGCGAGGCAGCCGGCCTTGGCGCCACCGGTGATGCCGGACAGCGCGCCCTGGAACTGGGTCCAGACGGTGGGATACACCGCGACCGTGAGCGTCGGGTTGATCGTCAGGAGCAAGGTCGTGAAGTCTCCGACGGAGCTGGCGCCGGCGCCCGGGCTGCAGCCGCCGTTGGTCGACAACCGCACCTCGAGCCGGTCCGGGTAGTTCAGGGTCTCCGGGGCCTTCCGCGTGAAGAACGACCAGGCGTCGCCGTTGCTCAGGGAGGTGTACCTCGGCGTGATCAGCCAGGTGCTGATGGTGGGTTGGGCACCGCTGCCCACGGATTGGTAGTTCATCGCGGCGTACGACGTCGCCGGCCCGTCGTGGGCGGAGAACGCGGTCGTCTCGCCCTGGAGGACGGTCGTGGTTCCGACTGGCGCGCTGTTGTTCTTGACCGTCCAGCCCGTCGGCACGGCGGACTCGAAGCCCTCGGTCGTCACGGCCGCCGACGAGGGGCCGGGGGTGGAGACCAGGAGAGTGGCGGCGAGGGCGCCGACCAGGATCGAGCTGAGGGTCTTCGTCACGTCGTGCTCCAGTCGTCGGTCGAGATGAAGCAACGTGCCGACCACAGGAAACCAGGAGCGGGGCGCGCTGGTGGCTGAAACGGTGAAAGCCCGTCGGTCGGGGGCGATCCGGACCGCCCCTGCCTCGCCCCCGAGTCCTACGATGCCTCCATGGCGGAAGTGGGGGCAGCGCCGGGACCGCGGGGGCGGCCGCCGAGCATGGCGGACGTGGCCGCGCTGGCCGGTGTCTCGCACCAGACGGTCTCGCGCGTCCTCAACGACGCCTCGCTCGTGAAGGAGGCGACCCGGACCCGGGTGCTCGACGCGATCCGCGAGCTCGGCTACCGACGCAACTCCGCCGCCCGCTCGCTCGCCACCAACCGCTCCGGCCGCATCGGCATGATCTCCGCGCACCTGGCCCTGCACGGGCCGACGATGATCAGCGCCGCGGTGCACCACGCGGCGCACCAGCGCGGCTACGAGGTGTCCCTGGCCGGTCTCGAGGAGATCTCCGCGGAGACGCTGCACGAGGCCGTGGACCGGCTGCTCGACCAGGCGGTCGAGGCGATCGTGGTCGCGGTCGCGCACCGCGACGCCCTCGACGCGACCCGGGCCCTCGACCTGCCGATCCCGGTCGTGATCGTCCAGGGCGTCACGCCGGGGGAGCCGCTGGCGGCCGGCATCGACCAGGAGCTCGGCGCCAGCCTGGCGGTCCGGCACCTGCTCGACCTCGGCCACGCCGAGGTGGCCCACGTGACCGGTCCGCTGGACTGGGTCGAGGGCGTGCAGCGACGCGCCGGCTGGCTGCGCGAGCACGAGACGCGCGGCCTCCTGCCGGGGCCGGAGATCGCAGGGGACTGGACGGCCGAGAGCGGCCACCGCGCGGGGGTGGAGATTGCCGCCCGCGACGACGTCACCGCGGTCTTCGCCGCCAACGACGCGATGGCGCTCGGCGTGCTCAAGGCGCTGCACGAGCACGGGCGGGCCGTGCCCGGCGACGTCAGCGTGGTCGGCTTCGACGACGTGCCCGAGGCGGACTTCTACTGGCCCGGCCTGACCACCGTCAACCAGGCGTTCTCGCAGCTCGGGACGAGTGCCGTCGACCTGGTGCTGAGGGCACTGCGCGGCGAGGCCGAGCCGGCCACCGAGCTGCTCCAGCCGAGCCTGGTCGTCCGGTCGTCGTCGGGGGCTCCGACCCGCGCCTGATGTTAACGTTCACATCATGACGCAGGTGCTCCCCGGACGTCCGTACGGCACGCTCCCCGACGGCCGCGACGTGCGGGCGCTGACCATCGGCTCGGCCCCCGGCCCGGTCGTCGAGATCCTCACCCTCGGCGCCGCCGTGCACCGGCTGGAGGTGGCCGGTCGCGACGGCGCACGGCGCAACGTGGTGCTCGGCCACGCGACCGTCGAGGAGCGTCTCGCCAGCACCGACTACGTCGGCGGCACCATCGGCCGCTACGCCAACCGGATCGCCGGCGGGCGCTTCCCGCTCGACGGGCGCGAGGTCGTCGTCGGCGCCCACGACCGCGGCAACAGCCTGCACGGCGGACCCGAGGGCTTCGACCGCCGGCTCTGGGAGGTCGTCGAGCACCGGCCCGACGAGGTGGCGCTCTCGCTGGTCAGCCCGGACGGCGACCAGGGCTTCCCGGGGACCGTCTCGGTGCTCGTCCGCTACCGGGTCGTCGGCGACGTGGTGCGGGTCGAGATGGAGGCGACCACCGACGCGCCGACCGTGCTGAACCTGACCAACCACGCCTACTTCAACCTCGACGGCGAGGGTGCGAGGACGGTCGACGACCACCTGCTGACGGTCGCCGCGGACGCGTTCACGCCGGTCGACAGCACCGGCATCCCGTTCGGAGAGCACGCACCGGTGGCGGGCACGCCGTTCGACCTCCGCGACCCGACGGCGATCGGTTCGGCGGTGCGCGCCGAGCACCCGCAGGTCGTCGAGGCCCGGGGGATCGACCACAACTTCGTGGTCCGGGGGACGGGGCTGCGGGTCCACGCGGTGCTCTCCTCACCGCGGTCCGGGGTCCGGCTCGTGCTGCGGTCGGACCAGCCCGGGCTGCAGGTCTACACCGGCAACAACCTCGACGGCAGCCGCCGCTCGACCCGCGGCGGGCGCTACCGCCAGGGCGACGGCATCGCCCTCGAGCCGCAGCTCTTCCCCGACTCCCCGAACCGACCCGAGTGGCCGTCGGCGCAGGTGGGACCGGGTACGGCGTACCGCGCGACGCTGGAGTGGGACCTCGGTCCGGGGGAGCCGGACGGGGCCTTGGATCGTTCCGATTCCCGGGTCGCGAAGTGAGCGCTCACATTTCCTAGGAACAATCTGGTCACAAGGGTTGACGGCGGCGAATGTTAGCGCTCACACTCGTCGCTCAGTGACACCGGTCACAGGGTGGAGAGCCCGACGATCTGGAGGAATACCAGTGCTGAAGAAGACCCTGATCGCGGCGAGCGCGATCACCCTGAGCGCGTTCGCGCTCACCGCCTGCGGCAGTGACTCCGACGGCGGCGACAAGGCCTCGGACAGCGGCGGCGGCGGCACGATCACGATGGGCTTCGCCCAGGTCGGCGCCGAGAGCGGCTGGCGCACGGCCAACACCAAGTCGATCCAGGACTCGGCCAAGGACGCGGGCATCGAGCTCAAGTTCACCGACGCGCAGGGCAAGCAGGAGAACCAGATCCAGGCGATCCGCTCCTACATCCAGCAGAAGGTCGACGTCATCGCCTTCAGCCCGGTCGTCGAGACCGGCTGGGACGCCGTGCTCAACGAGGCCAAGGCCGCCGGGATCCCGGTCATCCTGACCGACCGCGCGGTCGACTCCAAGGACACGTCGCTCTACAAGACCTTCCTCGGCTCGGACTTCGTCGTCGAGGGCCAGAAGGCCGGCCAGTGGGTCGTGGACAACGCGGCCGACGCCGACACGGACGGCGATGGTGCCATCAACGTCGTCCAGCTCGAGGGCACGACCGGCGCCGCGCCGGCCATCGACCGCGGCGAGGGCTTCGCGGACACCATCAAGGCCGACCCGTCCATCAAGGTGGTCGCCTCGCAGACCGGCGACTTCACCCGCGACGGTGGCAAGCAGGTCATGGAGTCCTTCCTGCAGTCCGGTGACCACATCGACGTCCTGTTCGCGCAGAACGACGACATGGGCCTCGGCGCGATCGAGGCGATCGAGGCCGCCGGCCTGAAGCCCGGCAAGGACATCAAGATCGTCACGGTGGACGCCGTGCACGACGGCATGCAGGCTCTGTCCGACGGCAAGATCAACTTCATCGTGGAGTGCAGCCCGCTCCTCGGACCGCAGCTGATGGACGTCGCCAAGAAGGTGCTCGACGGCGAGGAGGTCGAGCCCCGGATCCTGACCGAGGAGACGACCTTCGACCAGGAGCAGGCGACGGCGGCCCTGCCGGACCGGCAGTACTGATCGCTCGCGCCTGAGCAGCACGACGTACGGCGGCGCCGGGTCCTCCCACGACCTCTGGGTCGGGCCCGGCGTCGCCGCCGTCACCACCACGATCACTCGCGAAGGGAGCGAGATGACCCAGATGGACCACCAGCTCGCGAACGGTCCGTCGGCCCCGTCCGGCGCGCCGCGCCCGGTGGTCGAGATGCGCGACATCTCGATCACCTTCGGCAACGTCCGGGCGCTCGACCAGGTCTCGCTGCGGCTCCTCCCCGGTGAGGTGCACGCGCTGATGGGCGAGAACGGCGCCGGGAAGTCGACGCTGATCAAGGCCCTGACCGGCGTCTACTCGATCGACGAGGGCACCGTCGTGGTCGACGGTGAGCAGCACGAGTTCGGCTCCCCGGCGGCGTCGCAGGCGGCCGGCATCAGCACGGTCTACCAAGAGGTGAACCTGCTCCCCAACCTCACCGTCGCCGAGAACATGTTGCTGGGCCGCGAGCCGCGCCGGTTCGGCGCGATCCAGGTCCGGGCGATGAACCGCCGGGCCCGCGCCACCCTCGAGAGCCTCGGCATCGACATCGACCCGACCTCCGAGCTCGGCCAGCATCCCATCGCCGTCCAGCAGCTCGTCGCGATCGCCCGCGCCGTCGACGTCGAGGCGCGCGTGCTGATCCTCGACGAGCCGACCTCCAGCCTCGACGCCGACGAGGTGGCGAAGCTGTTCGAGGTGATGCGCCGCCTGCGCGAGCAGGGCGTCGCGATCGTCTTCGTGTCCCACTTCCTCGACCAGGTCTACGAGATCGCCGACCGGATGACGATCCTGCGCAACGGCAGGCTGGTCGAGGAGCGGATGGTCGCCGACACCACCCAGCTCGAGCTGGTCAAGCTGATGATCGGCCGCGAGCTCGAGGCGCTCGAGCGGCTCGACCGCAAGGTCAGCGCCCGGACGGCCGACGAGTCGGGCGCCCCGGTGCTCAAGGCGCTCGGGGTGGGCCGGAAGGGCTCGCTCGAGGCGACCGACCTCGACCTGTACGCCGGCGAGGTGATCGGCCTCGCGGGCCTGCTGGGCTCGGGGCGCACCGAGCTCGCCCGCCTGCTCTTCGGCGCCGACACGGCCGACACCGGCGAGGTCGTCATCCACTCAGAGCGCCGTCGGCTGCGCAGCCCCCGGCACGCGATCGACCGCAAGGTCGCCTTCTCCAGCGAGGACCGCAAGGCCGAGGGCATCGTCGGTGACCTCACCGTGGCGGACAACATGCTGCTCGCCCTGCAGGCCTCCCGTGGGTGGCTGCGACCGATCCCGCAGGTGACCCGGACCAAGCTGGTCGAGCAGTACATCGCCGCGCTCGACATCCGGCCGACCGACCCGACCGCGCTGATGCGCAACCTCTCGGGAGGCAACCAGCAGAAGGTGCTGCTGGCCCGGTGGCTGATCACCCAGCCCGAGATCCTGGTCCTCGACGAGCCCACGCGCGGCATCGACATCGGCGCCAAGGCGCAGATCCAGGCCAAGGTGGCCGAGCTGGCCGCCCAGGGCATGGCAGTCGTCTTCATCTCCGCCGAGCTCGAGGAGGTGCTGCGCCTCAGCGACCGGCTGGTCGTGATGCGGGA
This sequence comes from Nocardioides conyzicola, assembly GCF_039543825.1. Lineage (NCBI taxonomy): Bacteria > Bacillati > Actinomycetota > Actinomycetes > Propionibacteriales > Nocardioidaceae > Nocardioides > Nocardioides conyzicola. The sequence continues at coordinate 2,789,492 of NZ_BAABKM010000002.1, forward strand.
CCGCCGCAAGATCGACGAGCGGCCCAACCAGGACGTCAGCGTCAGCGACGTCCTCGAGATCATCGCGGGCGAGGCCCGCGCCGAGCAGGCGGAGGAACCCCGTGCCTGAGACTCCCACCCTCGCCCAGCGGCTCCTCCGGCAGCCGCTGCTGTGGCCGGTCCTGGCCCTGCTCGCCCTGCTGGTCGTCAACGTGCTCGCGAACCCGTCCTTCCTCGACATCCGGATGCAGGACGGCCACCTCTACGGCAACCTCATCGACATCGTGCGCAACAGCGCGCCGGTCCTGCTGGTCGCCCTGGGCATGACGCTGGTCATCGCCACCCGCGGGATCGACCTCTCCGTCGGCGCGATCGCCGCCATCTCGGCGGCGGTCGCCTGCACCCGGATCGTCGGCGCCGGCGACGAGGGCGCGCTCACCACCGCGGTGATGGCGTGCACCTACGCGGTCGCCGTCTGCATCGTGCTCGGCGCCTGGAACGGCTTCCTGGTCTCGGTGCTCGGCATCCAGCCGATCATCGCCACGCTGGTGCTGATGGTGGCCGGCCGCGGCATCTCGATGGCCATCACCGACGGGCAGATCACCACGGTCCGCAACAGCTGGTTCAGCGACCTGGCGACCGGCTACGCGCTGACCCTGCCGCTGGCCTTCATCATCGCGCTCGGGGTCTTCACCCTGACAGCGGTCCTCACCCGTCGTACGGCGCTCGGCATGCTCATCGAGGCCGTCGGCATCAACCCCGAGGCCAGCCGGCTCGCCGGCGTGCGCTCCCGCACCATCATCTGGACCGTCTACGCGTTCTCCGGGTTCTGCGCCGGCTTCGCCGGCCTGGTCATCGCCGCCAACACCAACTCGGTCAACGCCAACAGCCTGGGCCTGTGGATCGAGCTCGACGCCATCCTGGCCGTCGTCATCGGCGGCACGTCGCTCGCCGGGGGCCGGTTCTCGCTCACGGGAACCCTGGTCGGGGCGCTCTTCATCGCGACCCTGGCGCGCACGATCCCCAACATCGGCATCCCGTCCGAGCTCAACTACCTCTTCAAGGCGGTGGTCGTGATCGCCGTGTGCCTGCTCCAGTCGCCGAAGATGCGCGCGCTGTTCAGGATCCGCCGACCCGCCTCACCCGTCCCCGCTCTCGCGAAGGCAGGCCCGGCATGAGCGCCACCACCGTCCCCGTCGGCTCCGTCTGGGACCGCGTCCGCGGCTACAGCCCGCCGCCGCGCTTCCTGCCGGTGATCGCGACGCTGGCCCTGCTCGTCGGCATGTTCGCGGTCGGCGGCGTCCGCTACGAGGGCTTCTCCGACCCGCAGGTCGTGCTCAGCCTGCTGATCGACAACGCCTTCCTGATCGTGCTCGCGGTCGGCATGACCTTCGTGATCCTCACCGGCGGCATCGACCTGTCGGTCGGGTCGGTGGTGGCGCTGTCCACGATGATCGCCGCCAAGACCCTCCAGCTGGGCTGGCCGCCGTACCTCTCCATGGCGGCGGTGCTCGCCACCGGCACCCTGCTCGGGCTGCTGATGGGCCTGCTCATCCACTACTTCGACATCCAGCCCTTCATCGCCACGCTGGCGGGGCTCTTTCTGGCGCGCGGCCTGACCTTCCTGATCAGCGTCGAGTCGATCCCGATCAGCGACACGACCTTCACCGAGCTGGCGTTCAAGCAGGTCACCTTCGGCGACTACTACCTCCGCTGGACGGCGATCATCGCCCTGCTGACGGTCGTGGTCGCGGCGTACGTCCTCGCCCGGACCCGCTTCGGCCGGACCGTCTACGCCATCGGCGGCAACGAGAGCTCGGCCATGCTGATGGGGCTGCGGGTGGCCTTCACCAAGGTCGGCGTCTACGTGATCAGCGGCTTCTGCGCGGCGCTCGGCGGGCTGCTGTTCTCCTTCTACATCCTGTCCGGCAACAGCCTCCACGCGGTCGGCACCGAGCTCGACGCGATCGCGGCGGTCGTCATCGGCGGCACGCTGCTCACCGGTGGCCGTGGGTACGTCGTCGGCTCGCTGCTCGGCGTCATGGTGCTCGGGATGATCAAGACCCTGATCTCCTTCGACGGCACCCTGAGCTCGTACTGGATCCGGATCATCACCGGCGCGCTGCTGCTCGCGTTCGTCGTCGTGCAGCGCTTCGCCACGCGGCGGCAGTCGTGACCGAGACCGCCCGGCGCCCACCGGCCGACAGGACGCCGGTGATGGCCGATGTCGCCCGCCTCGCCGGGGTCTCGCACCAGACGGTCTCGCGGGTCGTCAACGGCCAGACCAACCTCCGTCCGGAGACCCGCGAGCGGGTGCTGAAGGCGATCCGCCAGCTCGGCTACCGCCCCAACACCGCGGCCCGTGCCCTGGTGACCCGACGCTCGGCGACCATCGGGGTGATCGGCTCGAAGGCGGGCTACTGGGGGCCGAGCACCGTGCACCGGACGATCCAGGCCGCCGGCCGGGAGGCGGGCTACTTCGTCAGCTCGGCCAACCTGCAGAGCCTGACCCGCGAGGAGCTCGCCGACGCGATCAGCCACCTGCGCGACCAGAGCGTCGAGGCGATCGTGCTGATCAGCGCGACCGACGACGCGCTGGACGTCGCGCGGGCGCAGGAGGACCTCGGCATCCCGGTGATCGTGGTCGAGGGCGACGAGGCGAAGACCCGCTGGACGGTCGGCGTCGACCAGGTGGCCGGTGCGGCGCTCGGCACCCAGCACCTCATCGACCTCGGGCACACCGAGATCGTGCACCTCGGCGGGCCGCCGTCCTGGACCGAGGCACGCTCCCGCAAGCGGGGCTGGCAGCAGGCGATGCGGGCCGCGGGTCTGCAGCCCACGCAGCACCTCAAGGGCGACTGGTCGGCGCGCAGCGGCTACGAGGCGGGCCTCGAGATCGCCCGCGACCACGGCGTGCGCGCCGTCTTCTGCGCCAACGACCAGATGGCGCTCGGCCTGCTCCGCGCCCTCAACGAGGCCGGCCGGTCCGTCCCCGACGACGTCAGCGTCGTCGGCTTCGACGACATCCCGGAGGCGGCGTACCTCATCCCGCCGCTGACGACGGTGCGCCAGGACTTCACCGCCGTGGGCCACCGCGCCATCGAGATCATCCAGGCCGCGCTGGCGGGCGAGCCGGCGCCCGAGCGGCTGATCAGCCCCGAGCTCGTCGTGCGCGCCAGCAGCAGCGTGCCCGCCCCCCGACCGAAGAAGAGGAAGTAGGAGATGTCCCAGCGGGACCAGTACGTCGTCGGGGTCGACTTCGGCACCCTGTCCGGCCGCGCCGTGGTGGTGCGCGTGGCGGACGGTGCCGAGGTCGGCACCGCGACCCACGCCTACCCGCACGGGGTGCTCGAGCGGACGCTCCCGGACGGCACCGAGCTCGCGCCCGACTGGGCGCTCCAGGTGCCCGAGGACTACCGCGAGGTGCTGCGCACCGCGGTGCCGGCAGCGGTGGCCGCGGCCGGCATCGACGCCGCGGACGTCATCGGCATCGCCACCGACTTCACCGCCTGCACCATGGTGCCGACGCTCGCCGACGGCACCCCGCTCTCCGAGCTGCCCGAGTACGCCGGCCGCCCGCACGCCTACGTGAAGCTGTGGAAGCACCACGCCGCGCAGCCGCAGGCGGACCGGATCAACCGGCTCGCCACCGACCGGGGGGAGACGTGGCTGCCGCGGTACGGCGGCCTGATCTCGTCGGAGTGGGAGCTCGCCAAGGGCCTCGAGCTGTTCGAGGGTGACCGCGCGGCGTACGACCGGATGGAGCGCTTCGTCGAGGCGGCCGACTGGATCGTGTGGCAGCTGTGCGGGACCTACGTCCGCAACGCGTGCTCTGCTGGCTACAAGGGGCAGCTCCAGGAGGGCGGCTACCCGTCGGAGGAGTTCCTCGAGGAGCTGGCGCCCGGCTTCGGGGTCTTCGTCGCCGACAAGCTCGACCAGCCGATCGGCCAGCTCGGCGACCGGGCCGGCTCGCTCACCGCCGAGGCGGCGGCGTGGACCGGGCTGCCGGAGGGCATCGCGGTCGCCGTCGGCAACGTGGACGCGCACGTCACCGCACCCGCCGCCCAGGCGGTCGGGCCCGGCCAGATGGTCGCGATCATGGGCACCTCGACCTGCCACATCATGAGCTCCGACGTGCTGCGCGAGGTGCCCGGCATGTGCGGCGTCGTCGACGGCGGCATCGTCGCCGGCGCCTGGGGCTACGAGGCCGGCCAGAGCGGGGTCGGCGACATCTTCGGCTGGTTCACCGAGACCTCCGTGCCCGCGTCGTACGCCGAGCAGGCGGCGGCCGCGGGGCAGAGCCTGCACGAGCTGCTCACGGACCTCGCCGCGCGGCAGGAGGTCGGCGAGCACGGGCTGGTCGCCCTCGACTGGCACAGCGGCAACCGCTCGGTGCTGGTCGACCACGAGCTCACGGGACTCGTGGTCGGCCAGACCCTGGCGACCCGGGCCGAGGACGTCTACCGCGCGCTGCTCGAGGCGACCGCGTTCGGCACCCGGGTGATCGTGGAGACGTTCCGCGACAGCGGGGTGCCGGTCGAGGAGTTCATCGTCGCCGGCGGCCTGGCCAAGAACCGGCTGCTCATGCAGATCTACGCCGACGTGACCCGGCTGCCGCTGTCGGTGATCGGCTCCGAGCAGGGCCCGGCGCTGGGAGCGGCGATCCACGCCGCCGTCGCCGCCGGCGCCTACGCCGACGTCGCGACGGCCGCCAAGAGCATGGGCAAGGTCGAGCGCGCGGCGTACGTCCCCGACGACGCCCGGGCGGAGGTCTACGACGCGCTCTTCGAGGAGTACCTCGCCCTGCACGACCACTTCGGGCGCCGGGACCGGGCGATGCGGCGGCTCAAGGCGATCCGCCGGGCCGCGGTCGAGCGTCGTCGTACGGCCCGGGCATCGGGGGAGGCGTGATGACGGCCGTCACCGACACCCAGGCCACGATCGCCGCCGTCCGCCGCGACGTCGCCGCCCTGCACGCCGAGCTGACGCGCTACCAGCTGGTCGTGTGGACCGCGGGCAACGTGTCGGCGCGGGTGCCCGGCCACGACCTGCTGGTGATCAAGCCGAGCGGGGTGTCGTACGACGACCTGACGCCCGACAACATGGTGGTCTGCGACCTGAACGGCGCGGTGGTCGACGGCGAGCACGCGCCGTCGTCGGACACGGAGGCGCAGGCCTACGTCTACCGCCACCTGCCCGAGGTCGGCGGGGTCGTGCACACGCACTCGACGTACGCCACCGCCTGGGCGGCGCGGGGCGAGCCGGTCCCGTGCGTGCTCACGATGGGTGCCGACGAGTTCGGCGGGGAGATCCCGGTCGGGCCGTTCGCGGTCATCGGCGACGACTCGATCGGCCGCGGCATCGTCGAGACGCTGCGGGGGAGCCGCTCGCCGGCCGTGCTGATGCAGAACCACGGCGTCTTCACCGTCGGGCCGACCGCCCGCGCGGCCGTCAAGGCCGCGGTGATGTGCGAGGACGTCGCCCGCACCGTGCACATCGCCCGGCAGCTCGGCGCACCGCTCGTCATCGACCCGTCCGACATCGACTCGCTCCACGACCGCTACCAGAACGTCTACGGACAGCAGAAGGACCGCCGATGACCACGAGCTCCACGCCCGCCGAGATCTGGTTCCTGACCGGGAGCCAGGGGATGTACGGACCGGAGACGCTCGAGCAGGTCGCCGAGCAGTCGCAGACGGTCGCCCGCGAGCTCGGCTCGACCATGCCCGTGACCGTCGTGTGGAAGCCGGTGCTCCTGGACGCGGCCGCGATCCACCGGCAGATGCTCGAGGCCAACAGCGCTCCGGAGTGCGTCGGCGTCATCACCTGGATGCACACGTTCTCGCCGGCCAAGATGTGGATCGCCGGCCTCGACGCGCTCCAGAAGCCGCTGCTGCACCTGCACACGCAGGCCGGCATGGAGCTGCCGTGGTCCACGATCGACATGGACTTCATGAACCTCAACCAGGCCGCGCACGGCGACCGCGAGCACGGCTACATCCAGACCCGGCTGGGCATCGCCCGCAAGACGGTCGCCGGGCACGTGCGCTCGCCCGAGGTGGCCCGGCGTACGGCGCTCTGGGCGCGCGCGGCGCTCGGTCGCCACGAGCTGCGGCAGCTCAGGCTGGTGCGCTTCGGCGACAACATGCGCAACGTCGCGGTCACCGAGGGCGACAAGGTGGAGGCGCAGCGGCGCTTCGGCGTCGCCGTCAACACGCACGGCGTCAACGACCTGGTCGCGGTCGTGGACCGGGTCGGCGGCGACGAGATCGACAAGCTGGTCACGGAGTACGCCGACACGTACGCCGTGGCGCCCGAGCTGCTGCCGGGCGGGGCGCGGCACGAGTCGCTGCGCTACGGCGCGCGCATCGAGCTCGGCCTGCGCTCGTTCCTCACCGAGGGCGGCTTCGGCGCCTTCACCACCAACTTCGAGGACCTCGGCGGCCTGCGTCAGCTGCCCGGTCTCGCCGTGCAACGGCTGATGGCCGACGGCTACGGCTTCGGCGGCGAGGGCGACTGGAAGACGTCGGTGCTGCTGCGCGCCGCGAAGGTGATGGAGGGCGGCGAGCCGGGCGGCAGCTCGTTCATGGAGGACTACACGTACCACCTCGTGCCGGGCGCCGAGAAGGTGCTCGGCGCGCACATGCTCGAGGTCTGCCCGTCGATCGCGGGGGCCCGTCCGTCCCTGGAGATCCACCCGCTGTCGATCGGCGGCCGCGAGGACCCGGTGCGGCTCCGCTTCACCGCCGCGCCCGGCGAGGCCGTGGTCGTCGGTCTCTCCGACCTCGGCGACCGGCTGCGGCTGACCCTCAACGAGATCGACGTGGTCGAGCCCGACGAGGCCCTCCCCCACCTGCCCGTCGCCTGCGCCGTCTGGGAGCCGCGGCCGTCGCTGTCCGTCTCCGCCGAGGCCTGGCTGATGGCAGGTGCCCCGCACCACACGGTGCTGTCGAAGGCCGTCGGCCGCGAGGTCTGGGAGGACTTCTCCGAGATGACCGGCGTCGAGGCGCTCGTCATCGACGCCGACACCACGACCCGGCGTTTCCAGCAGGAGCTGCGCTGGAGCGCGGCGTACCGGCGGCTGGCCGAGGGGCTCTAGCCTGCCGGACACGTCGCGCGGGGCGTCAGCGCAGCGCGTACGTCGCCGCCGAGATGCCGATGTAGTGCGCGGCGAACGCGAACACGGTGAACGTGTGGAACACCTCGTGGAAGCCGAACCACTTCGGCCACGGGTCAGGCCGGCGCAACCCGTAGACCACCGCGCCCACGATGTACAACGCACTCCCGACGCTCAGCAGCACCAGAGCTGCGACACCCGCATCACCGAGACGCGTGGCCCCGTCGACGAAGTCGGGGAAGAACACCACGGCTCCCAGGCCGCATCCGACGTAGACCGGCGGCGACAGCCACCGCGGCGCGTCGGGCCACAGGAACCGGGCACCCACACCGAGCGCGGCGCTCGACCAGACCATGACCAACAGCACCGTTCGTTCCGTCCCGTCGAGCAGGAGCAGGGCGGCCGCGGTGCAGGAACCGGCGATGAGCACGAAGATGTTGCAGTGGTCGAGCCGCCGCAGCATGCGCCGAGCACGCGGTGACCAGGTGCCACAGTGGTACGCGGCCGAGACCCCGAACAGCACCAGAGCCGACGCCATGAACACCGCCGACCCGGTCCTCGCGGTGGCGTTCGGGGACAACACGACCAGGACGACGCCGGCGGCGATCGTCAGCGGCACCGTACCGAGGTGGAGCCAACCGCGCAGGTGCGGTTTGACGTCCGCCATCGACTCCCGCAGATGGCCCGCGAGGGCGACGGCCAGTTCCGGCACGTCCCTGGACGGGGCATCCGATGACCTCGGCGTAGTGCGGTCGTTGGCGTTGAGTGGTCGCATGGCGCGGGTTCTCCGACGGCGACGCACGAGGTCCGGGCGCGTGACATCCAGGTAGGGTCAGGCCGGCAACCAGCCGACCATTCGTCACACAGTAGCTCCGGGGTGGTTCACGTTCGGTCAGGGTTCTCCAGCCCGGCCAGAACCTCCTGCGCGACGTCAACCAGGCGACGCCTGGACGACCGGGCGCGTGAACGCATCACGTCGAACGCGTCCGATGTCGAGATCCGGTCAGCCTGAGCGAGCGCCCCCTTCGCCTGCTCGATGACGACCCGGCTGTTCAGCGCGCTCTGCAGCTGCTCGGTGAGCACCTCGGCTTGACCGAGGTTCCGTTCATGCAGGATGGCGATCGTGGCAACGTCGGCGAGAGCCTGGACGACCTTCACCTCGTCCGCCTCGAAGCGCGTGTCCTCGGCCCCGAACAGGTTCAACGCACCGATGACCTGGTCGCGCAGTCTCATCGGAAACGCGTGCACCGACTGGAACCCAGCCTCGATGGCGCGCGGCGCGAAGGTCGGCCACCGGTCGCCGGCGTGCGCCAGGTCCGCATTCACGACGGGTACGCCGGTTGTCAGGCAGTCGAGGCACGGCCCTTCTTGGTTCTGGATCTGCAGGAGCTCGAGCATCTTGCCGGACTCGTTGCTCGATGCCATGAACCGGACCCGGCCGCGGTGGTCGGAGAGCACCAGCCCGACGGCGGCCGCGCTGCTGACCACGGCTGCTTTCGCGGTGAGGTTGTCGAGGAAGTCGACGACGTCGAACTCGTCGACCAGGGTGTCAGCGACCTCGACGAAGAAGTCGGAAAGGTCCGTCACGGAGATCATGGCTGGTATGCCTCACTTCTCGTCGTCGAAGACTGTGACACAACAAATCAGTGCTCATCTCGGGGGAGAGTGAGCCGTCCGGCCACGATCTCGCCGGCCAACGTCGCGAGGTCCTGTCCGGTCGCCCAGGCATGTGCCCGCATCCGCGCAAGCGCCTCCGCCAGCGAGATCCCGAGGTCCACCATCAGCATGCCCTGCGCCTGGTAGATGTGCGCATGCGTTCCGAGGGTCTTGTCCAGATCGTGCTCCAGCTGGAGGCCGTCCGTTGGCATGGAGCTGTCCAGAAGGGTCTCGGTGGCCAGGTCCGCGAACACCAGCGCCGTGTGCAGCCCCTCTGTATCCAGTCCCGGGCTGTCGGCGGCGTACAACGCCAGGACACCGAACACGGACGCCCCGACCTGCAACGGGAACGCGTACACCGCGTTCACCCCGGCATCCAGGGCCTCCGCCACCCATCCGGGCCACCGCAACGCCCCCTCCACCCTCAGGTCCGCGACAAGGACCGGACGGCGAGACGCGAACGCGGCTGACGTCGGGCCCTCCCCGGCACCGAACTGTGACTCCTCCAGGCGCCGTGAACCGGGTCCCGATGCCGCCGACACGACATGGGTCTCCGTACCGGGCATCAGCGTCACGGCGGCACCGAAGAGGTCCAGGTCCTGACACACACAGCGGCACAACCGCTCGAGGGTGGCAACAGTCCCGCCGCCGACGTCGCCGTTGCCCCGTTGGGCGCGCAGCAGACGCTCGACACGATGACGTGTCAGCTCGGCATCTGCCATCGGGACCTGACTTCTCGACATCGATGACGTACGGGCGTCGGCAGGGTCCTGGTCGACGGTCGATCATGATGAGGTTACCCGCCAGCTCGGCCCAGATGGGAAGAAAGTCCTTCGACGACGCCCGCCGGCTCTCGCGAGCCGCCTCGGCTAGCGCCTGGACATCGGCATGCGTGGGAGTGCGTACGGACTCTCCGGCCGGTGGGCCGGAGAAACGGGACACACCCAGTCAGAGGACCTTCTCGAACTCCGCGGCCTGGCGGGCGGTCTCGGCGCGGTCGGCGTCGGTGGCGCCGTCGGGGTGCACGGCGTCGATCGCCTCCCGCGTGGTCGCCACCCGGTTGCCGTGCTTGAGCGAGCGCACGTAGACCCGCTGGCCGATCGGGTCGGGGGCCGCGAGGAGGTCGAGGACCTCGGTGTCGTCCTCGAGCGGGGTGGACAGGAAGCGCTCGCCCGTGTGGTCGAGCCGGCCGACCACGATGCCGGACCGGCGGCCGCTACGGCCGTAGCGCACGGCGTACGTCTCGATGGTGGCCCAGCCCTCGGGGTGCTCGGTGAAGGCGGGCACCGGCCAGGCGTCGATCTCGGCCTGCAGCTCGGCGCTGCGGTCCGCCCGCCACGGGGCCGGGCGGGCGGAGTAGACGCCGACGGAGTACTTCGCCTGCATGCCGCCGTTGGCGGTGACCAGGCCGAGCTCGCCCGGGTCGGTCCGGCAGCGCTGCACCGCCTCGGCGATGGCGTGCATCGAGTAGTTGTTGCCGGCGCCGCCGAAGAACGGCAGGCCGCCGGTCACCGTGAAGCCGCGGGGGTCGTCGACGTCGAGGTCGAGGCCCTCCAGCACGGTGGAGACCGCGACTGGGAAGCACGAGTAGAGGTCGAGGAACGTGAGGTCGGCCAGCCCGACCCCGGCGACGTCCAGGGCCTCCTGGACGGCGAGCACGGCGGTCGGGTAGCTGCTCAGGTCCTCCCGGTCGAGGAGGTCGGGAGCGCGGAGGTCGGCGTGGCCGTGCAGGAACACCCACCGGTCCTCGGGTACGCCGAGCCACCGTGCGGCGCCGACCGACATGAGCAGGGCGGCGGCGCCCTGGTTGACCTGGTCGCGCGCGATCAGGAAGCGCGGGTAGGGGTCGACGATCGGGCGGTTGCGATCGGTCGGCGTCGCCAGCTCCGACGCCGTCCGCGACGTCGGCGCCGCCGAGAGCGGGTTGCCGGCCGCTACCTGGCTGAACGGCGCGAACAGCTCGCCCATCCCGGCGGCGTACTCCTCCCGGCTCAGGCCGAGCCGGGCGCGACGGGCGTTCTCGAAGAGCGCGTACTGGATCGGTGCGTCCGTCATGCCGTGGATCGCGGTGTGCCAGGTGACCAGCCCGCGCAGGCCGATGCCGCGGTCCTCGAGCTGACCGCCGACCTCTTCGGTGAAGTCTGGTGCGCCCTCGGCGTCCGTGAAGTGCCGGGTCGTCGAGATGGCCTCCGAGCCGGCGACCAGCACGACCTCGCGCTCGCCGGCCGCGATGGCGGCGGCCATCTCGGTGACCAGCCGCTGTGGCGCCTGGCCGCCGACCACCTCGAGGATCGCGTGGGCCGGGTCGGCGCCGATCCGCGCCGCCACCGCCCGCGGGAAGTTGTCGGCCCGACCCAGCGGAGCCTCCGCGATCGGCGTGGACGTCTCGAACTGGCGGACCCCGGCGATGGTGTCGATCGCGGCCGCGACCGCCGCGACCGGTGCACCCGTGTCGGCGAGGGCGTACGCCGCCGCGCGGCCCGCGAGGTCGGCCGCCGAGAGGCCCTCGTAGCCCGGGTCGTCGATCCGCTCGGCGCACTGGCCGACACCGACGAGCACGGGCGTGGTGGGGTCGAGGTCGCTGGCAGGCATGGCGAGACCGTAGCGACGCGACCCTCACCCGGTCCGGGTGACCCCACCGTCCGGCGCTCGGTGCTGTGCTGGACGCATGAGTGAGACCGAGTCCGCCGGCACCCGACCGGCCGCGCGCAACGACAGGGCCGTCCGGGTCGTCGGGATCATCGTCGCCGTCCTCGGCGCGGTCTTCCTCGTCGCCGGCATCGCGACGTACGTCGTCGTCTCGAGCACCCTCGCGGACGAGAAGATCACCGTCTCCGACGACGCCGCCCACTTCGCGGGCAAGGACGTCAAGGGGCCGTTCACGGCGTACGCCCAGGCCGACGTGATCGCCCAGCACGCGGAGGAGATCGGCGGCGGCAAGACCTACTCCGAGCTGCCGCAGGACGACCCCAACCGGCAGACCGTGATGACCGCGTCCTTCCTGCGGGCGAGCCTGTTCACCTCGGTCGTCGCGTTCGGCGTCGCCGCCTTCGTGTCGGTCGTGGGTGTGCTGCTCATCCTGCTGGGCTGGGCGCTCACCCGGCTCGCCCGCACCGCCTGATCCGCGTCAGTCCTGGTCGCGCTCGGCGAGGAGCACGGTCTTCTGCGTCCGGGTGCGTTGGAGGTCGAGCATCGAGGCGGCCGCCGTCGCGACGGCCTCGGCCCGACGAGCCTCTGCCTCGGCCTCGGTGAGCGGGTCGCTCTCCGCCCCCACCTCGCTGGCGGTGGCCGCGTCCTCCTGCACCTGACGGTCGTCGGCGACCGCCTTCTTGACCTCGCGGCGGGTCTCCTTCAACGACGTCCGCAGGGCCCGGGTGCTCATGGTCTCGGCCAGCCTCCGGCGCTGGACCTCGGGGTCCCAGCGCACGGTCGGCCACTCCGGGTCCATGTCGACCAGGGTCTGGGCGAGGATCTCGGTGATCGCGAGGCGCGTGTACCACTTGTGGTCCGCCGGGATGACGTACCACGGGGCGGCCTCGGTGGAGGTCCTCCGGAAGACGTCGGCGTACGCCTCCTGGTAGTCGTCCCACTGCCGGCGGGTCGGCAGGTCGTTGGTGCTGTACTTCCAGCGCTTGTCGGGGCGGTCGAGCCGCTTCATCAGGCGCAGCCCCTGCTCGTCGTGGCTGACCATCAGGCCGAACTTGAGCACGGTCGTGCCCGAGGCGACCAGGTCGGCCTCGAACGCGTTGATCTCGTCGTACCTCTCCTCCCACACCTTCGGGGGCACGAGCCCCTCGACGCGGGTGATCAGCACGTCCTCGTAGTGGGACCGGTCGAAGACGCCGATGAGCCCCGGGGCGGGGAGCTCCTTCTTGATCCGCCACAGGAAGTGGTGCTTCTGCTCCTCCTCCGTGGGCGGTCCGAACGAGCGCAGGGCGACGCCCTGGGGGTCCACCTTGCTCATCACGTGGCGGGCCACGCCGCCCTTGCCCGCGGTGTCGAGACCCTGCACGACCACCAGCACCGATCGCCCGCCGCCGGTGCGGCCCTCGGCGAAGAGCCGCTCCTGCAGCTCGCTCAGCAGGTCGCCGCGCTCGTGCCCGAACTTCTTGGCGGCCTTCTTGCCGGCCTCCCACCCGGGGGTGGCGTCGCGATCGAGCTCGCCGAGGTCGTAGTCGGGGTGGGTACGCAGGAGGTCCCGCGGGTCCTCGCTCCAGGCGCCGTTGCTCTTCTTGCCCATGTCAGTTTCCCTCTCCTGGGCGGGGCCCGCCGTCGGGGTCGAACAGCAGGTCGTACAGCCGCGGTGCCCAGAGGAGCTGGGTGGCGGTGAGCTCGGGTGTCGCGAGCCGGCGCAGGCGGCCCGGTGGCCGCTGCTGCTCGTGGTCCGCCGACGCGAACGCGGTCGCCCGGGCCAGGACCTGGAGGCGGCGGCGGGCATGGCCCGGGAGCCGCCGGCTCACGGACGTGGGCACGGGCGCCGGTCGACGCGGGAGCCGGTCGCGCACCCGACGGCGCGCACCGGGACCGCCGGCGTACCAGCCGTCGAGGTCGGCCGCGCACGCCACCATCGCGTCGAAGAGCTCGTGCGGGTCCTCGGGCACCTCGTCCGGGCCGCAGCCCAGGTGCTCGGCGACGAGGGTGCGGAGCAGGACCCTCGGGAAGGAGTCCTCGGGCGCCGCGTCCCCGACGTCGCCCCGGTCGTCGACCACGGTGCAGGCGATCTCGCTGTCACTGGTCCAGGAGCGGCGGTTGAGGTTGTCGGAGCCGACGCTCGCCCACCGGTGGTCGATGATGCAGGTCTTCGCGTGCACGTAGGTCGGCAGCCCGTTGTCGTTGGTGAGCCCGAAGAAGGCCACCCGGTCGCCGCCCGCCTCGACGATCTTGCGCATCGCCAGCGCGCGGCCGTAGAGCTGCGGCAGCTCGACGGCCGTCCCCTCGCGGTCGGGGACCATCGGCAGCACGACGACGAGCCGCAGGTCGGGGTTGCGGCGCAGGGCGCCGGCGAAGTGCTCGCCCACCTCCTCGGACCAGAGGTACTGGTCCTCGACGTAGACCAGCCGCTCGGCCTGGGCGATGGCCTTCGTGTTGCCGAGCATCACGGACCGCTCGCCCTCGGGCGCGAAGTCGTACGACTTGGGGTAGATCACCGGGAAGGTCCGGACGATCTGCACGATCTCGTGGCCGTCGGGCCGGGCGGGTGGCGGGGGCGCCTGGTCGCCGAGCGGCCGGGGTGTCAGGTCCTCGCGGTGGACGAAGCTGGACAGCAGCCGCCCGGGGTTGAGGGTCAGGGGAGTGCTGTCCTCCCACCGCTCCCGGAAGGTCGTCTCCACGTCGTGGACCGCCGGACCCTGGATCGCCACCTGCACGTCGTGCCAGGCGGGGGTCGGGCCGTACGCGCGGGCCATCTCGACCGGCTGTCGGTCGCCCTGGTGCTTGGCGTCGTCGCGGCGTCCGTGGCAGAGGTCGATGCCGCCGAGGTAGGCGACGTCGCGGCTCGGGTCGTCGGCGTAGCGCAGGACGACGAGCTTCTGGTGGTGTGCACCGCGGGTGCGGACCCGCATGTCGCGCAGGCACTGCCCTCCCGCCTCGCCGATGTCCTCGCCCAGCTGGCGGTGACGGTGCGCGCTGAAGCCGAGCCGGTGCCAGTGCGAGCGCCAGAGCAGTCCCCGCACGTCGACGCCACGGCGTACGGCGTCGACGAGCGTGGTGTTCAACGTCGACCGAGGGTCGTCGGTGAGCTGTTGGTCGGGGTCGCCCTGCCAGTCGGCGAAGTAGAGCCGGTCGCCCGGTCCCATGGCGCAGATGCGCTCGTGCAGCTCCGCGAAGTAGTCACGACCGTGGACGATCGCTCGCACGCTGTTGCCGTCGCTCCACGCCGAACCGTCGCCGCGCGCCGCATCGATCGCGGTGTGCGAGTTCTCCCTCTCGGCGCTCTCGAGCAGCCAGTCCCTCACCTCCACGGCGCAGATCCTGCGTCATATCGGGACCGCGCAAACATCTGCCGCCGCGCGCGTTTGCGCAGGTCAGGCGCTGCGCAAGATGCGGAGGTGGAGGGGACCCAGACTCGTGCGCGCCGCCTGAGCCGTGCCGTGGTGTACGCCGTGGTGGTCGCGGTCCCCCTCGGCCTGCTCGCCTTCCTGGTGCGCTCCAACTTCGGCCCGCTGGTCGACCTCGACGAGCGCGTCATCGTCGCCGCCACCGACGTCACGCGGTCGCACCCGGGCTTCCGCTCGATCGCGGAGACGTGGGAGCTCGTCAGCCAGCCCTGGGTGATGTACGTCGTCCTCGGCGTGCCCGCGTGCCTCGTCGCGTGGTTCCGTCTGCACCTGCGGACCCGTGCCCTGTGGGCGCTGGCCACGATGGCCACCGGATGGGCGGTCGCGGTCGCCCTCAAGATGGTGGTCCAGCGGGCCCGACCCGCCATCGACGACCCCTTCGCCTCCCACGCCGGCTACTCGTTCCCGTCCGGTCACGCCACCAACAACGCGATCGTGGTGACGACCGTCGTGCTGCTGCTGTGGCCCGTCCTGGGTGCGACCGCGCGCCGGGTGGTGCCCGTCGCGGGCGGCCTGTGGGTGCTGATCACCTGCGCCGACCGCCTGTTCATGGGCGCGCACTTCCTCTCCGACGTCGTCGCCGGAGTGCTGCTCGGGTGCGGGCTCTCCATCGCGTCGTACGCCGGCTACGTCGGCTGGAGCCCGCCCTCTCCCACCACCCCCTCGAAGGAGTCCGCAGATGACGATGCTCACCAGGTGGCGTGACGACCAGTCGCGCCCGTCGGCGAAGGAAGCGGGACGCGACCTCGCGCTCCGCGTGCTGCTGCCGATCGCGCTGTGGTGGCTGGTGGTGCTGGCGATCGGGTGGGCGCTCACCGATGGCCCCCTGAAGCACCTCGGGACGTCCGAGGAGCAGATCAACAAGTCCCTGGCCTCGTCGCGGACCTCGCTCCTCAACAACGTCACGCTGTTCTTCTCGTGGACCGGGGCGACCGTCAGCATCGTCGGCCTGTGCCTCGTCGTCGTCGCGCTCGTCTGGTGGCGCACGCGGCAGTGGTGGTACGCCGTGGTGCCGCTCATCGCCATCTCGGCGCAGGCGCTGGTGTTCTTCTTCACCACCCTGCTGATCGACCGCGAGCGGCCGGACGTGGAGAAGCTCGACGACTCGCCGCCGACGTCGAGCTTCCCGAGCGGCCACACCGGCGCCGCCACCGGGCTGTACTTCACGCTGGCGCTGATGGCCCTGCGGATCCGCCAGCCCGCCCTGCGTGCCGTCGTGGTGGTCGTGTGCCTGCTGGTGCCGTTCCTGGTCGCGACCGCACGGCTCTACCGCGGCATGCACCACCTCAGCGACGTCACCGTGGCGATCGTCGACGGTCTCCTCGCCTGCTTCCTGGCCTGGAACTGGCTGCGCCGCGATCCCGCACGATCGGGAGCCTCCGCCGACGGGTCCGTCGCCTCGGAGAGACGTCCGGACCAGGCGGTCGCCTAGGTATGGCGGCGCCCCTCGCGGGGTAGATCAGGAGGGGACGGGAGACTGAGGGAGACCATGGCGCAGCAGAACATCACAGGCCACGTGGACCGAGCGAGCACCGCCGCGAAGGGGGCAGCGCGGAAGGCCGGCGACCATCCCGTCGTCGAGTGGGGCGCACGGCTGGGCTACGCCGCCAGCGGGGCGTTGCACCTCGTGCTGGCGTGGATCACCGTGCAGATCGCCTTGGGCGAAGGTGGACAGGCCAGCCAGTCCGGCGCACTGGCCACCGTGGCGCGGCAGCCCTTCGGGCAGTTCCTCCTCTGGGTGCTGGCCATCGGCTTCACGCTGCTCGCACTCTGGCAGGTGACCGAGGTCTTCCTCGGCCGGGAGGCCTTCGACAAGGCCAAGGCGGCGGGCAAGGCCGTGATGTACGCCGCGCTCGCCTACACCGGCTTCGTCTTCGCACTCGGTGGACACACGTCCAGCAACAAGCAGACCAAGGACTTCACCCGGACACTGATGGACGCACCCGCCGGGCGGGTGCTGGTCGGACTGGTCGGGCTCGGCATCATCGGGATCGGGGTCTACCACGTCTACAAGGGGTGGAAGCAGAAGTTCCTCGAGGACCTCCAGGAGCACCCCGGCCACGGGGCGGTCGTGGCCGCGCGCGTCGGCTACATCGGCAAGGGCATCGCACTGGTCGCGGTGGGCGTGCTCTTCGTCGCCGCGGCGTTCAAGCAGCACCTCGGGAAGACCACCGGTCTCGACGGGGCGCTGAAGTCGTTGCGCGACCTGCCCGCAGGGACCGTGATCCTCATCGGCATCGCGCTCGGCCTCGCGGCGTACGGCGTCTACTCCTTCGCCCGGGCTCGCTATGCACGGGTCTGAGATCACGGTCGTCGTCAACCCGATCAAGGTCGACGTCGACGAGGTCCGCGAGACGCTGGAGCAGGTGGCCCGGGACGCGGGCGTGCCGACGCCGAGGCTGGTGGAGACGACCGAGGACGACCCCGGCTTCGGCCAGACCCGGGACGCGGTGGAGGCCGGCGCCACCGTTGTGTGCGCCCTCGGCGGCGACGGGACCGTCCGAGCGGTGGCGCAGGCGCTCGTGGGCACGGGCGTGCCGATCGGCCTGCTGCCCGGCGGCACCGGCAACCTCCTGGCGCGCAACGTCGGCGGGCGGGTCGATCCTCTGGAGGACGCCGCGCGGGTGGCGTTCACCGGACAGGACCGCACCATCGACGTCGGGTGGCTGGTGCTCGACCCGACCGAGGACCAGCTCGAGGGCGTCCCCGGCGCTGCCGACAACGTGCACTGCTTCACCGTCATGGCCGGGGTCGGCTTCGACGCCCAGATGATGGCCGACGCGCCCGAGGGTGTGAAGGACAAGGTCGGCTGGGCGGCCTACGTCGCCAGCGGCGGCAAGCACCTGACCGACCCGCCGTTCGCCCTCGACCTCGTCGTCGACGGTGAGCCGTCGGCGGCCCGCAAGGCGAGGACCGTGGTCGTGGGCAACTGCGGCGAGCTGACCGGCGGGATGGTGCTGCTGCCCGACGCGCTGTTCGACGACGGCAAGCTCGACGTCGCGACGGTGAGCCCGGAGAGCCTGACGCAGTGGATCGGCGTCGCGGCGCGCGTGCTGGCCAACCGCGACGACAGCCCCACCCTCGAGCGGAAGGCTGGTGTGGACGTCAAGCTGACCGTCGACCCCCCTCAGCTGTGCGAGGTCGACGGCGACGTGCTCACCGAGGCATCGTCGCTCCGGTTCGTGCTCCAGCCGAACGCGCTCGTGGTGCGGGTCGCCGGCGACGACTGACCCGCTCCGGCGAAGAAGTCTGCTGGCGAGCGATGCGTTTCCGACCCCTGGCGGGTCACAGGAGGCATGACCCTCGACAGCTCCTCCGACGGCGCCCGGCGGCTCCGGCAGTCCCTGCTCGTCTCCCTCAACGGCGTGACCAGCGAGCCGCTCAGCTGGGCCGGTCCCTACTTCGGGCCGGGCAGCGCCGCCGCGTCGCTGAGCACGCTCCAGGCCTGCGACGCCCTGCTGATGGGGCGGGGGACGTACGAGATCTTCTCGCGACAGTGGCCCGCGGCGTCGGGCGAGTACGCCGACCACCTGAACGCGATGCCGAAGTACGTCTTCTCGTCGACGCTCACCGAGGCCGGGTGGACCAACACCGTCGTCGTCCCCGGGGACGTCGCCGAGGCGGTCTCCGAGCTGAAGGGGAGCCCCGGCAAGGACCTGATGATCTACGGGCACGGTCGGTTCGGCCAGACCGTGACGGACGCCGGGCTGGTGGACGAGCTGACGCTCATGGTCGTCCCGGTGTTCGTCGACGACGGAGTGCCGATGTACCGGCCGGGCGGGTCCGGGCAGGCGTGGGACCTGGTCAGTGCGGGCCCGGGCCAGGACCCCGGCCTGGCGACGTTGACCTATCGGTCGAGGAGGGGCTGACCCGTCCTGGCAGGCTGGACGGGTGAACAAACTCGCGTCCGCGACCTCGCCGTACCTCCTCCAGCACGCCGACAACCCGGTCGACTGGTGGGAGTGGGAGCCGGCGGCGTTCGAGGAGGCCCGACGACGAAACGTGCCGGTGCTGCTGAGCGTCGGGTACGCCGCGTGCCACTGGTGCCACGTGATGGCGCACGATTCGTTCGA
This sequence comes from Nocardioides conyzicola, assembly GCF_039543825.1. NCBI lineage: Bacteria > Bacillati > Actinomycetota > Actinomycetes > Propionibacteriales > Nocardioidaceae > Nocardioides > Nocardioides conyzicola. Next base: position 2,808,373 of record NZ_BAABKM010000002.1, read on the forward strand.
GGACGAGGCGACGGCGGCGTACCTCAACGAGCACTTCGTGAGCATCAAGGTCGACCGCGAGGAGCGCCCCGACGTGGACGCGGTCTACATGCAGGCGACCACGTCGATGACCGGGCACGGCGGCTGGCCGATGACGTGCGTGCTCGACCACGACGGCAACCCCTTCTTCGCCGGCACCTACTTCCCCGACCAGCCGCGGCACGGGCAGCCGTCGTTCCGCCAGGTGCTCGAGGCGCTCGCGGACGCGTGGGCCACCCGCGGCGACGAGGTCGCCCGCGTCGCGACGACCCTGCGCGAGCACCTCAACCAGCGGGCCACCCTGGCGGCCGGCGCCGTCACGGGGGCGGTGCTCGACGCCGCGGTGCTCACGCTGGCGGGGGAGTACGACGCACAGTCGGCCGGCTTCGGCCGGGCACCGAAGTTCCCGCCGTCGATGGTGCTCGAGTTCCTGCTGCTGCACGGCTCGAAGCAGGCACGCGGGATGGCCGCGGCGACGCTGGAGGCGATGGCCCGCGGCGGCATCCACGACCAGCTCGCGGGTGGCTTCGCGCGCTACAGCGTGGACCGCGACTGGGTGGTCCCGCACTTCGAGAAGATGCTCTACGACAACGCGCTGCTGCTGCGGGTGTACGCCGAGTGGGGGACCGACCTCGGGGTCCGGGCCGCCGAGGGCATCGCCGACTTCCTCCTCGGGGAGTTGCGGACGCCGGAGGGCGGGTTCGCGTCCGCGCTGGACGCCGACTCCGAGGGCGCGGAGGGCACCTACTACGTGTGGACCCCGGCGCAGCTGACCGAGGTGCTCGGGCCGGACGACGGGCCGTGGGCCGCCGGCCTGCTGTCGGTCACGGACGCAGGGACCTTCGAGCACGGCAGCTCGACGCTCCAGCTGCTCGCGGAGCCGGACGACCTCAAGCGGTGGTACCGCACCCAGCGGCTGCTGCGGTCTGCGCGTGACCGCAGGGAGCGCCCGGCGCGCGACGACAAGGTCGTCGCGGCGTGGAACGGGCTGGCGATCAGCGGCCTCTGCCGCGCCGGCCGGCTGCTCGACCGGCCGACGTACGTCCGGGACGCCCGCGTGGTCGGCGAGCTGCTGTGGCGGGTGCACCTGGTCGATGGGCGGCTGCGCCGGGTCTCGCGGGACGGCGTCGTCGGCGCGCCGGCCGGCGTGCTCGAGGACTACGGCTGCGTCGCGGCCGGCTTCCTCGACCTGCTCCAGGTCACCGGCGACCCGGTGTGGTTGGAGCGTGCCGGAGTCCTCCTCGACATCGCGCTCGAGCACTTCGCGGCCGACGACGGTGGCTTCTTCGACACCGCGGACGACGCGGAGGCGCTGGTCGCGCGCCCGCGCGATGCGTCGGACAACGCCTCGCCGTCCGGCCTGTCGTCCCTGGTCCACGCCCTGACGACGTACGCCGCGGTCACGGGCTCCGGTCGGCACCGGGACGCCGCCGAGGCCGCGCTCGAGACGGTGGCGGCGATCGCCGAGCAGGCGCCGCGGTTCGCGGGCTGGTCGCTCGCGGCGGCCCAGGCCGCGCTCGACGGACCGGTGGAGGTCGCGATCGTGGGACCCCCCAGCGCGGAGCGCGACACGCTGGAGCGCCAGGCCAGGCGCCACCTCGGTGCGGTCGTGGTGGTCGCGGACGGCCCTGACGAGCGGATCCCGCTGCTGGTCGGCCGGGTCGCGGTCGACGGCCGCCCGACGGCGTACGTGTGCCGAGGCTTCGTCTGCGAGCGTCCGGTGACGACCGTCGAGGAGCTCGCGGAGGCCCTGTTGCGCCGACCCTGACAGCACTACTGTGACCGTCATGACCCAGGCACCCGCTCGACCGCAGTCCGGCTCCACCTTCGAGTCGCTCAACCCCGCCACCGGTGAGGTCGTCGGCACCCACCCGGTGCAGACCGAGGAGGAGGTCCGGGCCGCCGTCGCCCGCGCCCGCGGCGAGGCCGCGTGGTGGGACGGACTGGGCTTCGACGGCCGCAAGAAGCACCTGAACGCCTGGAAGACGCTGATGACCCAGCGCCTCCCCGAGCTCGCCGAGCTGGTGAGCCAGGAGATGGGCAAGCCGGCCGCCGACGCGATGCTCGAGGCCGCGCTGGCCGTCGACCACATCGCCTGGGCTGCCGGTCACGCCAAGAAGGTGCTCGGCCGCCGCAAGGTCTCCTCCGGGCTGCTGATGGTCAACCAGTCGGCGTCGGTCGCCTTCAAGCCGCTCGGCGTCGTCGGCGTCATCGGCCCGTGGAACTACCCGGTCTTCACGCCGATGGGCTCCATCGCCTACGCCCTCGCAGCCGGCAACGCGGTGGTCTTCAAGCCGAGCGAGTACACTCCGGGCGTCGGCGGCTGGCTCGTCCAGACCTTCCACGAGGCCGTCGGTCGACCGGTGCTCCAGCTGGTCACCGGCCTCGGCGAGACCGGCTCCTTCCTGTGCCGCGCCGGCGTCGACAAGCTCGCGTTCACCGGCTCCACGGCCACCGGCAAGAAGGTGATGGCCGCCTGCGCCGAGACGCTCACGCCGGTCGTGATCGAGGCGGGCGGCAAGGACTCCGTGATCGTGGACGCCGACGCCGACGTCGAGGCCGCCGCCGACGCCGCCCTGTGGGGCGCGTGCAGCAACGCGGGCCAGACCTGCATCGGTGTCGAGCGGGTCTACGTGCACGAGAAGGTGTACGACGAGTTCGTCTCGACCATCCTCGCCAAGGCCTCCGGCCTGGAGGCCGCCGAGGGCGCGAAGATCGGGCCGATCACGATGCCCAGCCAGGTCGGCGTCATCCGCAGCCACGTCCAGGACGCGCTCGACCGCGGCGGGCGGGCCCTGCTCGGCGGCGTCGACGCCGTCGGGGACCGGTTCGTGCAGCCGACCATCCTGGTCGACGTACCCGAGGACTCCCTGGCGGTGCAGGAGGAGACCTTCGGCCCGACCCTGACCATCGCCAAGGTGCGGACCATGGACGAGGCGGTCGAGAAGACCAACGCGACCCGCTACGGCCTGGGCAACACGGTCTTCAGCAAGGCCAACGGCATGGCGATCGCCGAGCGGGTGCGCTCCGGGATGACCGCCGTCAACGGCGTGATCACCTTCGCCGGCATCCCGAGCCTGCCCTTCGGTGGCGTCGGTGACTCCGGCTTCGGTCGGATCCACGGGCCCGAGGGCCTCAAGGAGTTCACCTACGCCAAGGCGATCGCCCGGCAGAAGTTCAAGCCGATGATCAACCTGACCAGCTTCGAGCGCACCGAGAAGGCCGACAAGCAGCTCGTCCAGGTGCTCGGTCTGCTGCACGGGCGCGGCAAGAAGAAGTAGCCAGGCGGTCCGGCCCGAGCCGGAGTCCGGCCTAGCACCTGCGGTGGAAGGTGACCTTGCCGTCGGGTTGGTGGGTCGTCTCGTACGTCGGGTCGTGGGCTCGGGCGTGATGCCTCGGGCACAGGAGACCGCCGTTTGTCAGATCCGTCGGGCCGTCGTCGGTCCAGCGGGTCCAGTGATGTCCGTGGCACATCCAGGGTGGCCAGTCGCATCCTTCGGCGACGCAGCCGCCGTCGCGGATGCCGAGGGCGGTGAGCTGGGCTCGGGTGAAGAACCGCTTGGCGCGGCCGACATCGAGGACCTCGGACTTGCCGTTGAGGACGACGGGGAGGATGCGGGCGGTGCAGGCGAGTCTTCTCACCTGGCGGGGGCTGATGCGCTCGCCGGTGTCGAGGACCCCGGCCTTCTCGAGTCTTCCGGTCAACACGTCGAGGTCGATGTGGATGACGATGGTGGCGTCGCTTCCGCCGACCTTCGGCAGATCCTTCGCGGAGATGCGTTCGATGAGCTCGGCGAACGCCCGGCCCATCCGCTCCGGACCCGGGCGCCGTTCGACCCCGGCGCCGTGGGTGGCGGCCTGGTGCTTCGGCGCGGCGATTGCCAAGAGCATCTTCTTGAGCATCGCGGCCTGGACGGTGGGGAGGGTGAACCGGGCGTGGGTCTTGCCGTGGCCGTCGTCGGTCATCGTGAGCCGCATCGCTTGGGCTGCTTTGGCTTCTTCCTTCTCGAGGAGGTCGGCCTCGTGCTGGTCCGCCAGGTCCGGGGCGACCACATCCAACAGGCGGCGGCCGAGGATCCGCAACGTCTTCGCGTCGTGCTCAGCAGCGGCCTCCACCAGATGACGCTCGGCGCGGATCACCAGGTCCGGCTCGAGATCCTCGGGCAGCTCCTTCACCGCCCGGACGATGACCTGTGCCTGCTCCGGGCGGAGGTCACCAGCAGCGAGGGCGTCGCGGACCACGTCGTGGGTGTCCAGGTCGTAGCCGAGGTGCACTACTCCGGCCGCGGCCGACCGGGTCATCCGAGTCTGGTGCGCCAACCAGGTCGCGGTCGACGTGGCACCCACATCGGTGCCGACCTGGACCTCGTCCGCGTGCCGCGCGACCCGAGCCCGGAGCTCCACGACCTGCGCCTCCAGCCGCGTCAGCTCGACCAATGTGGACGCCGCGTCGGCAGACGTCATGGACCACACCGACGCGTCCACCACGGCATCGGCAACCGCGCGCATCCGCGCGGTCGCCGTGGCCACCTGGTGGTGGGGTGTGGTCATCGCTGTCATGTGACTAGCCAAGCACTGGCCACCGACAGTCAGAGGCCTCAGAAGGGCTTATCCACAGGGGTTCAGGTCACGAAACGGTCACGATCTCGATGGCGGGAGGGCGGTCAGCTTTCCGGGGTTTCGACGCGGGCCTAGCGGCCCTGCTCAACCAGCGGAGGTGGGTTGCGGCCGGAAACCCCGGCGCCGACCGCAACCCACCGCCCGCCGTACCCGCGTAACTGCCATGGCGGCGGCCAACCCGAGCGGACCCGCAGCCCTAGACGCCTCACCCCGCAGCGGCGCGCGCCTCGCCGGCGGCGATCTCGGCGTGCAGGTCCAGGCAGTAGCGGCCGAAGTCGATCTGGATGGTGTGGCGCGGGGCGTCGTAGTACTGCTCGAGGTGGGCGGCCTCGTCGGCGCGCATGATCCGCTCCTGCTCCTCGACGGAGGGGAGCGCGTAGGTGCCGGCGAGGAGCTTCGCGAGCAGCTTGGACTGCTGCTCGGCGAGGTTGACGATCGTCGGGGACGACTGGGCCAGGCCGAGGTAGAAGAGGTGGTCGACGCCTGGCTTGATCATCCGCTTGAAGAGCGGGTAGCGGTGCTCGTCGTCGGGGTGCAGGTCGGTCTCGGCGGAGTCGAAGAACGGGAAGCTCATCTCGTAGCCGGTCGCGCAGACGATCACGTCGGCCTCCACGGACGACCCGTCGGCCAGGTGCACGGTCGACCCGTCCAGCGACACGATCTCGGGCAGCATGTGGATGTCGCCCGAGCCGGCCTTGGTGAGGAAGTCGGCGCTCACCGACGGGTGCGCGGCCAGCGGCTCGTGGTCCGGCTCGGGCAGGCCGTAGCTGCTCATCGAGCCGACGAGCTCCCGGATCAGGGCCCGCGACGCCACCAGCGCCTGCTCCTTCGGGATGTCCGGCGGCGCCATCACCTTGTCGGCGGGCTGGCCGTTGCGGTACTTCGGCAGCACCCAGACCCCCCGCCGCGCCGAGACGTAGAGCCGCGACGCCATCCACGGGGACGACAGCTCGCTCGCGATGTCCATCGCCGAGTTGCCCATGCCGACCACGATCACCCGCTTGCCGCGCATCTCGACGGGCTCGAACGGCGAGATGTACGAGTGGCTGTGCAGCAGCTCGCCGTCGAACTGCCCGGGCCAGGAGGGGAGCCGCGGCTTCCAGTGGTGCCCGTTGGCGACCACGAGGTCGGTGTACGACCGCGTCTCGCCCGTCGACAAGGTCACCTCCCACCCGGACGGCGTACGGCGGGCCAGGTCGACGCCGACGCCGAACGTGATCGCGTCGCGCAGACCGAAGTGGTCGACGTAGTCGCGGAAGTACTGGTGGATCAGCGTGTGGTGCGGGAAGTGCGGGTAGTCCGACGGCGCCGGGAAGTCCTCGAACTCCAGGCGCGACGTGGACGTGTCGATGTGCAGCGACTCGTAGACCGAGGACCGGCCGTTGGGGTTGCGGAAGTACCAGTTGCCGCCGACGTCGTCGGACAGCTCGAACTGGTCGTAGTCGATGCCGTAGTCCTTCAGCCGCTTGGCCGTCGTGATGCCGGAGCAGCCGGCGCCGATGATGCAGACCTTCATCGCGCAACACCTTCCCCGCAGTCGAACGCCGTCCGCACGTACGCATCGGTGCGTGCGGAGGACGTGAAGTGGTTGTCCATCCGGTTCATCGCATAGGCGACGGTCGTCCGCCGGTCGAGGTCGTTGACGACGATCGCCCCGCCGTACCCCGTCCACCAGCAGACCCGTCCCTCCGGCACCGCCGGCGCCGACGCCGGTTGCGGCAGCCCGTAGCCGATGCCCCACCGCAACGGCACGAGCAGGACCAGGTCGGGTCCGTCGGCCTGGACCTCGAAGATCCGGTCGATGGTCGCCGGGGACAGCAGGCGTACGCCGTCGATCTCGCCGCCGTGCGACACCACCGACTGGGCGCGGGCGATCGAGCGGGCGTTGCCGTGGCCGTTGGCGCCGGCGACCGACACCCGCCGCCACGGCGCCGTGTTGCAGAAGCCGCCCACGTCGAGCAGCGGGTTGACGATCGTCGGCACCAGGAGGTTGCCCTCCGGCAGCAACGAGAGGTCGAGCCCGCCCGGTGGCGGCGGGATGAGGTCCGCGCACCGCGCCAACGAGGACTCGGGCACGCCGAGGTGGAAGTCGGCGCCCAGCGGCTCGGCCACGAGCGTGCGGTACTGGTCGGCGAGCGGGACACCCGTCGCCGCTCGCACCAGTCCGTCGAGCAGGTGGCCGTAGCTGACCATGTGGTAGCCGGACGCCGTCCCCGGCTCCCACCACGGCTCCTGGTCGGCCAGCATCCGCTCCGAGCGCTCGAGGTCGAGCAGCACCGGCACGTCGAGGGTCTCGGTCCACCCCGCCTGGCCGGAGGTGTGCGCGAGCAGGTGGCGCACCAGCACGTCCGGGCTCCGGAACTCGGGCCAGTACGACGCCACCGGGGCGTCCAGGTCCAGCACGCCGCGGTCCACGAGCACGAGCACGGTGAGGGCGGCCATCGTCTTGGTCACCGACCAGACCTGGACGATCGTGTCCTCCTGCCAGGGCTCGCCGGGCCGGGCCTCGCCGCCCCACAGGTCGACGACCAGCTCCCCGTCGTGGACCACCGCGACCGAGGCGCCCGCCTCGGACCCGTCAGCCAGGCGCGACGCCAACAGGTCGCGGAGCGGTCGGTACGACGGATGGCAGCTGCCGTGGACAGTCATGCCGCCCACCATAGGAACAGGTTCTAGTTTTCGGAACCCCGTCAGCGACCGGCGACGAAGTAGACCACCAGCGCGATGAGCAGCAGGAGGGTGGAGCCACCGAGTGCCCAGACCCACCAGGGGATCGGCTTCTTCGGCTCGGGGGCCGGCGCGGGTGCCGGCGGCGGGGCGACGACGACCGGGGCCGGCGCGGGCGGGTTCATCAGTCCACCGCAGCGGGCGCAGACCTCGGCGGTGAGCAGGTTGCCCTCCGCGCAGTGCGGGCACGGGACCGAGCCGACCATCACCCGGCCGGACGTGCCGGGCAGGCGGCGCAGCGACTCGCCGGCCGTGGTGCCGCTGTCGAGCTGGACCTTGGAGGGCGTCCAGAAGAGCGGGTAGTCGCACTGCCGGCAGAAGTCGTCGGACTCGCGGCGGGTCAGCGCGACCATCGCGACGGTGCCGCACTCGGGGCAGGTGACCCGCTCCTCCGGTGCGGACGTGGCGGTGGGTACGGCGAGGGGCGGCGCCAGCGCCTGGGTCGGCTGGTCGCCGACCCCCTGCTCGTCGACGAACAGGCCCGGGGGCGTGAGGGGACTGGTGTCGTCCGGCTCATCGCCCGAGAACACGTGCTTCCCGGCCAGCGTCTCGCTCACCCCGGCCACTCCTCCTCAGATGTCCAGACCCGGTCGGGCCCGACGTACAGCTCGGCGCGCACGTGCGCGGGGACCTCGTCCCGGACCACGTCGATGAAGTCGGTCAGCTCCAGGAGCCCCGTCGTCCGCACCCTCATCACCACCCACGCGGTGTCCTCAGGTGCGTCGCCGGCACGCCAGATGCCGCCGCCTTCCTCGACGTCGGCCGGGCCCTCGCTGATCAGCTCCAGGTAGGACCTGAGTCCGCGAGCGGTACCGCGCCACGTCAACGTCTTTGCTGCACCGGCAACGATACGACGTTGCAGGCTCTCCGGTTGGGAATCGTCGATCGTCTCGACGCCGATCCACGAGGCGAGGTAGGGCAGCATCGGGCTCGGGGAGACCGTGGTGTCGGCGACGTGCTCGATGTTGTCGGCGTCCTGGAGGAGCGTGCCCCCCATCTCCTGGAAGATCGAGACGAACCGCACGAAGAAGTCGTGGTCGAGCATCGAGACCGGCAGCTGGTCCAGCATCCACGTGGGCGAGCGCTGCGGCCGGGTCTGTCCCCCCGGCACCACCGTCGCGGTCAGCCGTTCGACGGTCATCGCACGACGACCTGGTGACCGGCCGACAGGAAGAGGGACTGCTTGTCGAGGCGGATCACGTCCTTGCCACCGCCGAGGCGGCGACCGGTACGCAGGTCGTACTCGAACAGCAGCACCTCCTCGACGCGCTCGACGCCGTCGACGCTCTCCAGGAGCTGGGTGATCACGGCGAGGTTGACGTCGGCGTCGAACGGCCAGCCGGTCCCGTCGGACCCACCCACCAGCGGGTTGAGGAAGCGCGACAGCGCGTCCATCGTCCGCTGCCGCACCAGGGCGGCCGGCCGGCCGGGAGCTCCGTGCAGCAGCGCGACGACCGAGACGCCCTGGTAGTACGGCGTGCTCACCTCGACCGACGTCCCGACCAGCCGGTGCTCGTCGAGGGCGTCCACGATCGTCGTCATCAGCTGCGGCGAGATGGCGAAGTCGTCGAGCTGGTGGCCGGTCGGGTCCGTGCGGACCTGCGGTACGACGAGCAGCTGGACCGCGCCGTTGTCGCGCCCCGCCGGGCGGCACCGCGCCCGCGCGACCTCGATCGACGACTCGATGGTGAGCCGCTCGAAGTCGCGGGCGGTCACCGCGCGGTTGCCGGTGCGGAGCGTCAGCGGGCCGCGGACCTTCGCCTCGGCGACCGACTCGGCGTCGACGCCACCGGACGCGGGGCCGAGGTTGATCGTGCCGTTGACGAACGGGACCGCCGTCCGCATCACGGTCAGCGTGCGGGCGCCGACGTTGCCGCGCGAGCCGCCGCCGTGCCGATAGCCCGACACCTCGATGAACGCGCCGTCGCGAGGGATCGCGCCGTGCTGACGGATCGAGCCGTCGGGGTAGCGGATCCGGGGGCCGAAGTGGACGACACCGGTGCCGCTGTCCCACACGAAGTGGTGGTCGGTCGGCCCGGACGCGGAGAAGTCCTCGACCTCCGTCCAGCTGTCGGTGCGGTCGCCGTCCACGACCCGGAGCGTCTCGCTGTCCCGACGCGGCAGCACGGGGAAGCGGTCGACCTGGAAGGTCTGGCCCGGGGCGCCGTTGCTGCGCCCGAGCACCTCGGCGCCGATCGTCTCGGCATGCTCCGCACCGACGGTGCCGCCCAGAGCGGAGACCTCGACGCCGCGCACGCGGGGGGAGTTGCGGTAGATCGGCTGCCCCGTCTTCGGTGCCAGCAGCCGGGCACGCAGCCAGTACGCCGACTCGTTGGCGACCGTCAGCGGCTGGTGCTCGACGGGGACCATCAGCACGACCTCGCCGGGCCGGTTCAGCCCGCCGGTGGTGTCCTCGTAGATCCGGGTGGGCAGCCAGCCCTCGCCGTTCCAGACCTCCCAGATCAGGGGCGGGTTGCGCGGGTCGACGCCGATGCCCTCCGCGCGGGCCTCGACCGCGAGGCGCAGCACCATGCCGGCCAGGCTGTCGCGGAAGCCGAGGTAGAAGGCGTCGCCCGGGGTGATCGTGTCCGCCGGGAAGCAGCTGGCGCCGTCGGCGCCGAAGCGGAGGTCCTCCCACACGTCGAGGATCTGGTCGTTGTCGGCGGCGGACGACTTGGCCGCGATCAGCTCCGGCGGCGCGATGACCAGGTCCTCGACGGTGCTGAAGACGACCCCCTCACCCTCGGCGGCGCTCATCTGCGTCATCACCTGGGTGGTGGCGGGCACCACGACCGGCTGCTCCAGCACGGCCGAGAGCCAGAACGTCAGGTCCGTGCGGGCCACCGACGGCGGGAACGGCTCGATGCCGACCATGTTCAGGAAGTGCACGTACAGCCGGTCCGGCACCTGGTTGACCCGGTAGAGGACCATCTCGCTCATCCAGGCGAAGAGCTCGATCAGCGCGACCCCGGGGTCGGACACGTTGTGGTTGGTCCACTCGGGGCAGTAGCGCGGGATCAGGCGCTTCGCTTCGTCGACGATGTCCTGGAAGGTCCGGTCGTCGAGGGCGGGGGTGGGCAGCGGCATCGGGCGTCCTACTCGGCGTCGTGGGGGATCACGTAGAAGGGGTAGACGAGGTTGCGGCGGTCGTTGGTGGCGCGGACCCGGTAGGTGATCTGGATGCGCACCAGCGCCTGGTTGTCCGGGTCGGGCTCGGGCTTCACGTCCTCGACGACGATCCGCGGCTCCCACTGGGCGAGCGCGTCGCGGACCGCCTCGGCGATGAGGCCGAGCAGGTTGCCGGTCACGGGCTCGAAGAGCAGGTCCCAGATCCGGCAGCCGAACTGTGGCCGCATCAGGCGCTCGCCCGGAGCGGTCATCAGGACGATCTCGATCGACCGGTCGAGATCGGGTACGCCGGCGGACAGGCCGATGGCGCCGGTGTGGTCGACGGCGAGCGGCCAGGAGAAGCCGCGGCCGATGAAGGACGAGTCCGCCTGACCGGGCTCGTCGTGCCTCCGGAGCTCTGACATCAGTTGATCGCCACCATTCCGCCCTTGAGCGTCAGCATGCCGCCGCCGTCGACGGTCGCCGTACCGCTCGCCTTCACGTCGAGCGCCGGGGCCTCGATCTTGGCGGTGCCGCTGCCCTTGGCCTCGAGCTGCACGCCCTCGAGCTTGAGCGCGGTCTTGGCCTTGATGGTGACGTTGACGCCCTCGATGGTGATGTCGCCCGAGTCGGAGAACTCGATCTTGGCCTGGCCGTTGCTGATCGAGATCGGTTTGTTGGCGACGGTCAGCTCCATCTTGTCCTCGCCGACGCGGATGAGGTGCCCGTTCGAGGTCTTGAGCAGGATGTGCTTGGTGTCCGGCCCGGTGCCGTCGGCGATCTCGATGACGTGACCGAGGCGCGAGTTGATCCGGCGGTACTCGACCTTCCCGCCCGCGCTGACGTTGTCGGTCGTGGGCAGCTCGTTCTTCTTGCTGAAGAGTCCGCCGATGACGACCGGTCGCCGGGTGTCGCTCTGCTCGAAGCCGACCAGCACCTCGTCGTTGACCTCGGGCTGGAAGACCACGCCGCGCTTCGCGCCGCCGCCGAGGGTGACGACCCGCGCCCACTCCGACTCGATGTCCCCGTTGATGGTCGGGAACTTCACCTTCACCCGGCCGATCTTGCCCTCGGTGTCGTTGATGTTGGTGACCACGCCGACGAGCAGGCCGCTGATCGTCGAGCCCGCCGTGTCGGGCGAGCCCGACAGCAGGTCGACCAGGCCCTCGGGCCGGATCGGTCCGGCCGTGAAGTGGGTGAGGAAGCCGTCGGGCTCGAACACGTGCTGCACCCGGGTGACCAGGAACTTCCCCGAGGACGGTCCCGCGTCGGACACCTCGACCTTCGTGAACGGCCGGATCGCGCTGTTGATCATGCACGTCCCGCGGGTGGTGACGGCCGCCGCCGTGGCCTCCGCGAGCATGGTCTCGCTGACCAGCTTGGCCTCGTCGGCGGTCAGCGGCGACGCCCCGGAGACCTTGAGGCCGGTCCCGGTGGGTGCTGCGCGACCCGGGTACTTCTCGACCAGGCCCGCCTCGGCGCTGCCGCTGGTGGAGGCGACGTTGGCGATCGCGGCCTGCTGGGCGTCGTCCCACCCGGTGACGGTCACCTTGCCGGGGTGCAGCCCGGAGGCCCGCGTCGACAGCCGGATCAGGTCCTGGCCCAGCTTGACCGTGGCGGCCGGGCTGCTCGGGGCGGCCGAGATCTTCTTGACCATCAGCTTGCCGACGTCGACCCACCAGACCATGCCGCAGCGCCCGACGATCCAGTTGAGGTACGCCAGGTTGGAGCCGGTCTGCAGCAGGTAGGGGTGCGAGGCCGAGGTGGCGTCAATGGAGCTCGTGAGGCCGGTGCCGGACACCATCTTGGTGATCACGTCCGAGTACGTCGAGTTCAGGAACGCGGTGTTCTGCGTGTTCTGGCCGAGCTTGTACGACGCGTCGTCCACGGTGACGGTCAGCACCGTGGTGCCACGCTCGGCGTCGTAGTCGAGGCTGACCCCGGTCACGAGGCCCTTGAAGAGGTCCTTGTCGGCGCCGGTGCCCATGGTCCCGAGCTCCACCTCGGTGCCGAGCCCGAACGTGGGCGAGACGGCGACGTCGTACGACGACTCGATGAAGCGCAGCGTCGCCCGGCCCACCAGGTTGAGGCCGAGGTCGACCTCCATGTAGGTCAGCGCGCCGTACTGGGCGGCGGTGAGCGTGGCGCCGCCGACCTTGATGACCGGGCTGATCAGCCCCATCGACGCTGTCGTCATGTCAGGACCCCTCGAGACGCGGGACCGTCAGCATCGTCCCCGGCCGGACGGCCAGCGGGTCCTCGAGTCCGTTCGCGGAGGCGAGCAGGCGCCAGCGGGTCGAGTCCCCGTAGTAGCGCGCGCTGATCCGGTCGAGGGTCTCGCCGGGCTGCACCCGGTGGACCCGGTGCGGCTTCGGGGTGCCCGAGGTGGGGTTCTGGGCGCCGAACGCCTGGGACTTCTCGTACTGCCGCAGCTCCAGCTCCATGTTGGCGCGCAGGGGGACGCCGGCGGAGGAGAAGTAGGTGAAGCTCAGGCGCAGCCCCTCGATCACCGCCTTGAACGAGTGCAGGTCGCCCCAGTGGAACGTGACCGTCGGCGGGCGCACGTTGCTGGTCGCCTCGTCCGCCCCCGGGAGGGACGGGTCGATGTCCATCAGGTCGACGATCTTGCCGGTGTGCGTGGTGACCGCGGTGCCGTCGTTGGTCGTGTCGAAGACGAGGTCGACCTTGAGCCAGCCGGAGTTGGCGCCGGCGTACCGCAGCGTGGGGACGCCCTGGCCGGGCATCGGGTTGGAGACCCAGTTGTTGCGGCGGCCGACCGTGACGGTCTCGGGGTTGTAGAGGCAGGGCACCTTGTCGTTGGAGCCCTCGATCTCCAGGAACGCCTTCTCGAGCTCGGCCATCAGTACTGCCCTCTTCCCTGACGGTGGCCACGTCGCTCGAGCTCCTCGATCACGCGGCGCTCGATGCGCTCGACGACCTTGTCGACGAGGCTGTCGGTCACGCCGTCGGACAGGAAGTCGGGGTTGCCGGAGGTCGCCGGCGAGTGGTCGGACTGGGTGATCGTCCGGCGGATCTGCAGGTCCCCCGATGCCCCGGACTGGGATGGCACAGGCATGGAGGAACCTCCTGGGTCGGTGTAGCGGCGGACGAGCGGGGCGTCCGGGGTGGCGAACAGGTGGGCGGTCGCGTCGACCAGCGAGCTGCCGGGCGCTGTGTTGCTCCGGCGTACGGGCGAGCTGCTGGGGGCGCGCACCGGCAGGTTGCCGGTGCGGGCGACCTCCGGGACCGGAGGGGGCGGCGGCTGCGAGGGCGCGACGCTGATGCGCGGCGGCGCGACGGTCATCCGGCGCAGGTCGGGTGCGGCGCGGCGTCCGCTCGGGGCCGACGCGGCGCCCGGGGGTCCCGCGGGGAAGCTCGTGGTCGGAGCGGCGCCGGGCGCCGTGCCGGCCGGAGCGGGGGAGTCGCTCCAGGGCTGCCAGGTGCGCCGCACGGGAGCGCTCGGGCTGGCGGCCCGGGCGGCCCCCGAGAAGCGTGGTGCGTCCGGGGCGCCGCCCCCGGCAGCAGCGCGGCCCGTGGCGAACCCGGCCGCGAAGCCGACCGGCGGAGCGGAGGCGCGAGCGGTGGCCGCGGTGGTCCCGACGCCTGCGGCGGTCCTCGTGGTGGCGGGTGCGCCGGCGCCGGCTGCCGCGGCGGCGGGGGTCGTCAGCGACATCGGCGCGGCGGACGCCCCCGCGGGAGCGCCGAAGCTGCGGACCACGCCCGCGGGAGTGATCGTCCGCCGCCAGAGCCGGGACTCGCCGCCGACCGCGGCCACCGGCGCGGCCACGGGGCTGCCCGCCGGGCGGATCGTCTGCGAGGCGCCGAAGCCGGTCGCCAGCGTGCGGTTGGCGTCGGTGCCGTGTGCCGTCGCCCGCCGGATCGTCATCAGCTCCGGCATGCCGACCGCCACCCCGGCCATCCAGGGGCTGGCCACGTGCGCGCCGACCCGGCTCGCCGGGAAGGTCGAGCGGCGTACGGCGGCCGCAGGCGTGGCTGCTGCGGCTGCGGCTGCGGCTGCGGTTGTGGCCGGTGTGCCTGTGGGTGCTCCAGGAGCGGCGACCGGACGCGCAGCCGTGCTCGCTGCCGTGCTCGCTGCCGGGGAAGCGGCAGCGGCCGGAGCCGTCGTCGGTGCTGCCGGGGAGGTCGGGGAGGACGGTGATGCGGTGGCGATCCCTGCGGCCGGGGTGCGGGCTGCCGGGGTGCCTGGAGACGGCGTGGTGGCTGCCGGTGCTCCGGGCGCGGCGCCTGGTGCCGGTGCGGAAGCCGCCGGAAGGCGACGGACGGTGGCCGCGGAGGCGGGAGCGGCCGGGGTCGAGGCGCCGGGCTCGGCCGCCAGGCGCACGACCGGGGCCGGGACCGACGTACGGACGTCGGTGGCGGGCCGGACCTCGGTCGCCCGACGCCACAGTCGCGGGAGCCCGCGTGGGGTGCTGGGCGCAGCCGCTGCGGTGCCGGGATCGGCGGAGGACGACCCGGCCGCAGGCCCAGCAGGCGACGAGGCAGACGATGAGACAGGCGAGCCAGCGGCAGTCGCCGCGGTCGCCGCGGCCGGATCGTGCTGCCCGGAGTCGGTGGACGTCACCGGTGTAGGGCCGACTGCCGAGGGCAGACGGCGTACGACGGGCTCGGCGGCTCGGGCTGCGGGGGCCGAGGGGGCTGTGCCCGCCGGTGTCGCGGCGTCCGGGCTCGTGGCGGCCGGCGCAGCACGGGGCGTCGTGGCGGAGGGAGTCGTGGAGGTCTGCATCGTGCCGGGCGCCGCGCTCGCCTGGCCGGGAGACGTCGACGCAGAGCGCGTCGTCGTACCCGGTGCGGCGGTGGTCCCGGGACCGGTCGAGCGGCTGACCGTCCCGGTGGCCGTCGGACTGGTCGCGCGGGCGATGCTGGCCAGGCCGGCCTGCTCGCGGGCGCCGGCGGCCTGACGCATCACGAGGCTCCCGGCCGACCAGGCGTGCCGACGGATCGTGGCGGGCGCGTCGGCGCCACCCGCGATCAGCGCGGGCCCGGCGGCGGTGACGGTCGTGCTGCCGCGCACCGCGGTCTCGAGCCCCGTGGTGGGGCCGGAGCCGGGCCCGGCCGTCGAGCCGGCGGTCGCGCCGACCGGGCGAGCCCGGTCGGGGGTCGCCAGCCGACTGACGATGCTCGCCAGTCCCACGATGGGGGCGGAGGGGGGCGCCGTGGCGGCGGACGGGACCGAAGCCGGGTGGCCGCTGTGGCCGATCGGGGTGCGGCGTACCAGGCCCGCGAACCGTGACTGCTGCGAGCGCAGCTGCCACGACGGCCGGGCCACGCGTCGCACGGGCGCGCCCACCGCGGCGGCAGTGTCGCCCGCCGCGGGAGCAACCGATCCGCTGCCCGCGACGGTTGCTGGCGCACCGCTGCCGGGGCTCGTCGCGTGCCCGGCGCTGGTCGGCGGTGCGGGATCCACCGATGTTGAGCGGGAAACGGTGGAGGGGGCACCGCCGGTGGGCGCGGGCGGGGCTGGCGGCGTCGGATCCACCGATGTGGAGCGATGAACGGTGGAGGGGGCACCGCCGGCCGGCGCGGGCTGGCCCGGCGGTGCGGGCTCCACCGATGCCGAGGGGGAGACGGTGGAGGGGGCACCGCTGGCCGGGGACGCCGGGATCGCCGGGGCCGCCGGTGTCGGATCCACCGATGCGGACCGGGAGACGGTGGAAGGGGCACCGCCGGCCGGCGCGGGAGCCGCAGCCGGCGCGACGACCGCCGATGGGGCGGCCGGACCTGTCGGGGGCTCCGATGCAGAAGGCGGCGCCGACGCTGCCGAGGCCGGCTGGCGCGGGGTGCGGGTGGTCGCTCGCCGGGCGACCGCCGGCTGGCTGGTCGCCTGCTGCGCGGCGGCCTGCTGGGCCTGGCGGGCGGCCATGCCGGCGTTCAGCTTGGCCCGGTCGTTCTGGGTGAGCATCGGGCCGACGGCGGCGACCTCGTCCATGCGACGGATCCGGGCGACCTCACCGCGCAGACCGCCCACGATGCCGCCCGGCGTCCAGGTCGCCTCGTTGGGCACCTCGCGCGCCGCGCGCGGGAGGCTGCGCTCGGGGAGCCGGCGGATGGCGACCGGACGGGCGGACGACAGCCAGGCCGGCGTCCCGCCAGGCGCGTCGGTCGTACGCCGGACTGCGGCGTCCCCGGAGTCCGGTGCGGACGCGGGGGACTCGGGCTGACGCTCGACCGGGGTCCACCAGCGCGGCGGGGCCGAGCTGGCGGAGAGACCGCGGGGGTCGGGCCCGATGAGCGCACGGCGTACGTCGACCGGCCGCGACGTCGCGGCTGCGAAGCGGGAGACCGACGACGCGAGGCTGCCGATCCGGCTCGGCAGGGGCCGGCCGACCGGCGGACCGGGCAGCCGCATCCGGCGTGCGACGTCGCGCCCCAGCCGCAGCTCGACCGGGGCGGGAGCCTCCGAGGACGGGGTCGTCATGACGCCTGCGTGACCGCCCGGAAGCCGTGGTGCGCGACCTCGAGCTCCTCCTCGAGCGGGTCGCGGCTCTCGACCGAGAAGTCGGGGCCGCGCCAGCGCACCGGGAAGACGTCGATGAACTCCCACGAGCGCAGCCGGGTGCCGACGGGATCGATCACGGTGACCGCCCCGGTCGACTTGGTCAGCTTGTTGGAGTTGCTGGCGAAGCCCTCGCCCGAGGTCTTGTTGAACCAGTCGAAGAGGTCGTTGGCGTTGGTGACGCCGCGCTTGAAGACCAGGTTGGGCCAGCTCATCCGGCCCGGGATCTGGTGCGAGTAGCTGTTCTGGCCGCCCTCGCGGATCTCCTCGACCTGCACCGTCACGTTGAGGCCGGAGACCTCCTTGAAGACGCCGAGCTCGACGCCGTCGAGCTCGAAGAGGAAGCGGTTGGCGATCGGCAGGTCGCCACCGAGAGGCGTTGTGGTGTCACTGCTGCCCATACTCACGCACCGCCTGCCAGGCTCGATCGTTCAACGAGACCACCGCTCGCACCATGCGGACCCGGTCCATGTGCTCGAGGTCGAGCAGCTCGTCCATGCGCCAGTGCAGGTGGTACGCGAGAAACGCTATCTCCTGCCAGAGGGCTTCGGTGGGGTAACGCATCATTGTGCGGTCACCTCAGCTCATTGGGCCTTGCGCGGGATCTCCTCGACCGCTCGACGCAAGTTCGGTCGCGGACCCGGATCCGGCTGTTGTGTCGGCTCGGTGCCGAGGAGGGCGGACGACGCCTGGGCGTTGACCAGTGCGTCGTACTCCTCCTGGCTGCCGAAGTTGATCACCCCGTAGAAGTCCTGGAGGAACGCCAGGTCGACCGCGAAGAGGCCCTCGATGTCGTACGAGGTGACCAGGTCGAGGCTGCCGAGCGCCTCCACGACCCGCGTCAGCACCAGGATGGTGAGACGCGGGTCGTCGGGGCCTTGCACCGTCGGGTCGCGCAGCGGCTCGAGCTCGTCGCGCGCTGTCGCCAGCCGCATCGTGCCCGTCTTGTGCAGACGACCCTGCCCGTCCACGTAGCCACGCGGCAGGGTGAATTCGTACGACGTACGCAGTGAGCTCACGTGCCTACTTAACCCGGTCGAGGCGCTCGATGACCAGGGTGATGGTCTCCTTGACCGCCTCGCTGGACTCCGTGCTCACGGCGTCGGTCGCGATCTTGCTCGGCCAGCCCTTGATGAAGTTGAAGCGGCCGATCTCCACGAACGACGTGTCGTAGAGGACGATCGAGCCGTTCTTGCGGGCGCTGGCCCGGTCCATCGTCAGACCCTTGTCTCGGATCGCGATGAACCACTTCCAGATCGGGTCGGCCATGGCGTCCGAGGGCGCCATCCGGGTGATGGTCAGGTCGGGCGCCTTCTGGGTGTTGCCCCGGGTCTTGACCACCTGCATGCGGCCGGTGGGGCCGTTCTGCTGGATGGTGACGACGTCGTGCTCGACGTCGAGGCCCGAGACGCCGGACAGGATGATGTTCTCGCCGTCGATCTCCAGGTAGAAGTTCTGGGCGACGATCGGGTCGGTTGAGATGAGGTCGTTGGGCATGACTGTGGACTCCGGTCTCTAGTGAGGTCTCGTGGGGTGACGGGGTCCCGGCGTCAGCCGGCGACCTGCTTCTTCTGGCTGATGCGGAAGACCACGAACTCGGCCGGCTTGACCGGCGCGATGCCGACCTCGACGACCAGGAGGCCCTGGTCGATCGACTCCGGCGGGTTGGTCTCCGCGTCGCACTTGACGTAGAACGCCTCGTCGGCGGACGTGCCGAACAGCGCACCGGCCGACCACAGGCCGCGGAGGAACGCTCCGACGGTCCGCTTCACGCCCTCCCACAGCGCCATGTCGTTGGGCTCGAAGACCGCCCACTGGGTGCCGGTGAGGATCGTCGCCTCGACCATGTTGAAGAGGCGACGGACGTTGATGTAGTTCCAGTCGGTGTCCGACGAGAGGGTGCGCGCGCCCCAGATGCGGATGCCGCGGGTGCCGAACGGGCGGATGCAGTTGATGCCGATCGGGTTGAGCAGCGACTGCTCGTTCTGGGTGACGGTGCGCTCGATGTCGAGGACGCCGCGCATCGTGTCGTTGGCCGGGGCCTTCCACACGCCGCGGGTGTCGTCGGTCCGGGCCCAGACGCCGGCCACGTGGCCCGACGGCGGGATCAGGATCTCGGTGTTGCCGTTGACGCCGGTCGGGTTGTCGACCTTGACCCAGGGGTAGTACAGCGCGGCGTACGCCGAGTCGTACATGGCGACGTCGCTGCGCCACTCCTTGATCTGCTGCGGGGACATCCCGGGAGGCGCGTCGAGGACCGCCATCCGGTTGCCGTTCTGCTCGCAGTGCGAGATCAGCGCCGTCTGCACGGCCTTCCAGAGGTTGAGGTCGATGGTGCCGTCCTCGCCCGTGGCGGCGGTGACGAGGTCGGGGACGATCACCATGGTGACGTCCTCGGCCACGGCCAGGCCGTTGATGCCCTTGCGCGCCGACTCGGAGCCGGCGAACTTCGCGCCGGTCACCGGGACCGGGGTGGGGGCGGCCTTCTCGAGCGGGTAGACGCCCGGCTTCACGAGCTCGAGCTGCGACGCGAGGTCGACGTCCTCGTCGAGGTTGAGGTCGATCTTGATCTTCGTCGAGGTGGCGTTGACCTTGGTCGCGACGTTGCTGTCGCCGCTGCCGAAGCCGAGGCCGGAGAAGGACTCCACGGCCGCGCCGCCCTCGAGGACGGTGATCGTGAAGGTGGCCGGGCCGTCGACGTCGTCCTCGCCACCGTCGTCGGTGGTCACCTGCAGGGCGATGTTGGCGTCGGGCTCCAGGCTCTCGACGGCGACCGGCAGGCCGAGCGAGCGGTCCGCGGCCGGGAGGGCGAGGCGGGCCGGCTCACCAGCGGGCTCCGTGTTCGGGACCCGGCAGATGTAGGCGATGCTGCCGCCGTTGGCGAAGTAGCCGTAGACGGAGAGCGGCAGGATGCAGCCCTCGGCGAAGCCGCCGTACAGGGACTCGAACTGGGTCCAGCTCGTGACGAGCCGGGGGGACAGACCCTGGGGGTCGTTGGGGTCGTCGCTCGGGAAGGTGGCCGTGAAGCCCACGAAGGCTGCTACCGCGGTCGGCGCGGCTGACAGGACCTTCTGGGACGACGGGACCTCTTCGACGTAGACGCCGGGTGCGGTGTATGTGGGCATCTCTTCATCCGCTCTCAGGACAGGTTGCTGGACATCGGCACACTGCTCCCGGCCCGGGGGCCGTGCAACGAGAACGGCGACACATGACCCGAAATGACTACTCCGATGGCGCAGAGATGTCTTGACGGTTCGCGGCGGTCGTCCTCATGATCGGGCATGCCCAACCGCCCCGCCGCGCCGCTCCAGCTGCGCGAGGGGGACCACCCCAGGCTCATCGCGATGACGCGGAGCCCGACCGTGCGGGCTGGACTAGCCCAGCGGGCCCGGATCCTGCTGCTCGCCGCGGACGGACTGTCCAACACCGAGATCGCCGACAAGGTCGGCGTCTCCCGTCCGACGGTCCTGGTCTGGCGCCAGAGGTACGCCGAGCGCGGCATCGACGGGCTGACCGACCTCGCCCGCCCGGGCCGCCGTCCGGAGGCGTCGGCGACGGACGTGCTCCGGGCGACCCTCGCGCAGCCACGGCGGCGCCTGGGTGTCACGCACTGGTCGTCGCGGGTGCTCGGGGACGAGCTCGGCGTGGGTCGTGGCACCGTGGTCCGGGCGTGGCACACGTACGGCGTGCAGCCGGTGCGCGGCGGCTACCGGTTCGCCGTCACGCCCCCGCTCACCGGCCGGGTGGCGACCGTGCTCGCCCTGCGGATCGGGCCTCCTGAGTCGTTCGCCGTGCTGGACCTGCGCGAACCCTCGCGCGCCGGCGACCGGTCCGACGACTCGGCCGCGCAGGATGCGCTGCACGACCTCGCGGCGGCCCTGCACCGCGACCTGCCGCCGGCGCCCCTCGACGCGGGCGCGGCGCTGCTCGGCTTCCTCGACGAGGTCAACCGGTGCCGTGCGCACTGGCCGACGGCGTCGCGGCTCCACCTGGTGACGGACGGCCGCGGACCGGTCAGCCTGCCGGCGCTCCGTGAGGCGCTCGCGGTGCGCTCCCGGATCTCCGTGCACACCGCGCGCGACCCGGATCGCTGGCCCCGCATGCTCGACGCGTGGCTCTGGATGGCGGCGTACGGCGCCGCCGACCCGACCACCCTCGTGGCGGGCGCCGAGCGGGTCCGGCTCGGGCTCGCGCCGGGGGAGGTCTTCGCCTGGTCGCTCGGGGCCCGGTCGAGCGGTGCCGAGCCGTGGCGGCTGATGCCGGCCCGGCCAATCGTCAAGTGACTTCCGAGCCAGTCAGCCGGACGTGGTCCGCATGGCGCCGGGCATGGTGATCTGGATGACCCCGCCGTACGCGCACATGCAGGTGGACCCCGAGACCAGGGCGGGCTGCTTGCCGAGCATCGTCTTGACGGCGCCGGGCACCCACGGCGCGGGAACGAGCGGGACGCAGGGCATCGGCGTGAGCACGCCCAGGGCGGCGGCGGTCGCGGCGGCGACGGTCGGGTTGGCCAGGCTGTTGCACATGCCGAACGGGGGGATGTTGGCACCGCCGGCGTTGTCCATGATCGTCGCCGCCGGCCGGCCCTCGACCATCACCTTGCTGGTGCCCTTGGCGACCAGCGTCGAGGGCGCCAGGCCGAACGAGCACTGCAGCATCGCGCCCATCACCGCGTTCTGACCCATGACGTTTCCTCCTCGTTCCTCAGCGCTTCGAGCCCTTGACCGAGCCCTGCAACGGTTCGCCGGCGCTCGTGACGAAGCAGATGACGCTGCGGTCGTCCTCGTTCTCCCAGCTGCGCGCCGACGGCAGCAGGTAGGTGTAGAAGAGCTTGGAGTCGAGGTAGTCCACGCCGACGTACTTCCCGTACTCGCCGGCGCACGCTCCGTTCGCGAACTTCGCGAGCGCATCGTCACCGGGGTAGGTGTCGGCGGCCTCGCCGGTGTCGCTCACGTAGGGGACCACGGCGTACGACTCCTGTGCGTGGTCCTGGTCGCAGTCGACCTCGGTGAGCTTGCTGAGCTGGGCCTTGACCTCGCCCTGGCCCTCGAAGCACTGGCCCGGCTCGATCTTGAAGACGGACACGCCCTCGCCCTCGTCGTCGTTGCGGAAGTAGCCGCAGCCGGCGAGCAGGGGCAGGGCCAGGACGACGGCGAGCGCGGTCGCGCCGCACCGCCCGAGGCGCGTGCGGTCAGGCATTCGGGCCGTCGTCCATCCGCGACGCCATGCCGCTGATCCGCTCCACCGACGGGGGCGTGAGCTCCCAGTCGAAGGTGTCGGCCGCGACGGTGACCATCAGGCTGAACGACGCCTTGAGCGAGCCGCCCGAGGCGGCCCAGATCTCGCGGACCTTGTTGTCCGAGTCGCCCAGGCCGAGCCGGACGGTCGAGGACAGCTCGTCCGGGAGCAGGTCGTCGGGGATCGCCTCGACGCCGGCCATGATGCTCACCACGTCGCCGAGCAGCTGGTGCTCGTCGCGGGGGCTGCCGGCCCAGGCGCTGACCAGGTAGCCCAGCTGCATCATCGGCTGCGGTCGGCGGCGCTGCGCCGGACCGCCGTCGAGGCTGCGGGTCGTCGGCGCCGAGGGCTGGTTGCTGCGCTGGATGTCGTACAGGAACAGGTTGACCGTGATCCGCGAGAGCTGGGCGGACCAGTTGCCACTGGGTGGGTCGAACGACACGTCACCCATCTCCTCGGGGAGCGGGAGCCGCGTGCGGAGCAGCTTCTCCAGGCCCGAGTCCACGTGGCTGATGAACACCCGGCGAGTCTGGCACGCATCGGCAGGGGCCACAGTAAATCGGTCAGATCACCCCTCGGGTCGGTCCATCTGGGGGGGTGGTCACACCACCCGAACGGGCCAGGGGATTGACCCTTTCGGGTTTCCCGATTCGGCCACGCGAGCGGCCCTTCGATTCCTAGGATCGGACGGTCAGCCACCAGGCCGGACACGGGGTTGGGAACGACGTGCAGTTGACCTCTAGCAGAGAGGCGAGGAGGGGCTCGGGAGGAGCCTCCCCTGTCCTCGGTGCGCCCCCGTCCGGGCCCGGCTCCCGCCCCCTGGGTGAGGGGTCGTCGTGCGGGTAGCAACCGAGCACCGCCTCGTCACCTCCCACCCGGGTGAGACGGTCGAGGTCCGGGTCGACGTCGTCAACACCGGTGAGCTGATCGAGGGCGTCACCGCCCACGTCATCGGCCTGCCGGACGGGCAGATCTCGGTCGAGCCGCAGCTGCTCCCGCTCTTCCCCGACGCCCAGGGCCAGATCACGCTGTCGATCGGTGTGCCCAACCACCAGCCGGCGGGCATGCACCCGCTGACGATCGCGGTGGTCTCCCACGGGTCGGGCTCGCCCACGCAGCACGTCGACATCGACCTGTCCGTCTCGGCCCGGCCCGGCATCAAGATGTCGCCCGAGCCCCAGACGATCCGCTCCAAGCGCTCGGGACGCTTCGTCCTCACGGTCGAGAACAGCGGCAACGTCGCCCTCGACGCCGCGCTGTCGTCGACCCAGGAGGACAAGCGGACCAGGACCCGGTTCACCCCGGAGACGGTCCACGTGGAGCCCGGCATCGCGACGCCGGTGATCCTCACGGTCAAGGGACCGCGGATGTTCACCGGCTCCGAGGCCGACCGGATGGTCACCGTCGGGCTGGTGGCCAAGCGCGCGCACACCATCCCCGCGATGGACGAGACCGAGACCGGTCCCGAGCTCGAGCGCGAGACCCTCGTCCGGCTGCGTCAGAAGCCGCTGGTCAGCCGGGGCCTGCTGACCGCGCTGATCCTGATGTGCATCGTCGCCCTCTGGGCGGCGATCTTCCTGCTGGGCCTGACCCAGGTCCTCGCCGGCGACCCGATGACGAAGACGGCACCGGCCTCGTTCTTCCCCGTGTCCGCGGACACCGGGGGCACCGGTGCGGACGGCGAGGCCGGTGGTGGCGGGGACGGTGCGACCGGCGGTGCGGCCGACGCGGCCGCCGCACCTGCCGGCGCGATGCCCAAGACCGGCCTGCTGCCCGCCGGCGTCGGTGGCGAGATCTCAGGCACGGTCACCGCGGCGAGCGACCAGCTCCCCGCCGGACGGATCACCGTCCAGGCCTACCGCCAGGGCCGCACCAAGCTGATCGAGGTCAGCTCGGCCGCCACCCAGACCGACGGCACCTACAGCCTGGCCGGGCTCTTCCCGACGAGCTACGTGCTGAAGTTCAGCGCCGACGGCTACCGCCCGGTCTGGTACCAGAGCTCACCCTCCGCGGCTGGCGCGACGAAGGCCGGGGCGACGAAGGTGAGCGTCGCCGCCCAGGGCAAGTCCGAGGGCATCAACGCCGTGATCGAGGGCAAGCCCGGCAGCATCACGGGCGACATCGACCCCGGCGACTCCCTGGTGCCGGTCACCACCAAGGTGGTCGCCCGGATGACGACGGCGACGGGCGAGGCCGACAAGGTCGCCACGACGGTCGCCAAGGGCTCGACGTACACGCTCGAGAACCTGCCGGCGCCCGGCACCTACGAGCTCAGCTTCACGGCTCCCGGCTACTCGGCCACCAAGGTCGTCACGACCGTGGCGGGTGGCGAGGCGCGGATCCAGCCGACCGTGGTCCTCGACGCGGGCACCGGGCAGATCAGCGGCACGGTCACCGACGGCACCAGCCCGCTCGGCAACGTCAAGATCACCTACACGGTCGGCGGCCAGGAGGTCTCGGTGATCACGCCGACGACCGGGCAGATCGGCGCCTTCACCCTCGACCACCTGCCGACGCCGGGCACCTACATGCTCACGTTCACGAGCGAGGACCACGGCTCCAAGGCCGTGATCGTCGACCTCGAGGCGGGCCAGAGCAAGGCCGGCGTCGACACCAAGCTCGTGGCCGGCACCGGCTGCGTCATCGGCACCGCGAAGGACGCCGACGGCAACCCGCTCGGTGGGGTCCGGGTCGTGCAGGGCGGCTCGGTGCTGAGCGGCGGGTCCGACACCAGCGCGCTCCCGTCGACCACCACGTTGACCGACGGCGCGGTCGGCACCTTCTCGATCTGCGGTCTGACGGCCCCCGGCGACTACACCCTGTCGTTCCTCGCCGACGGCTACGCCCCCGAGACGGTGCCGGTGAGCCTCAGCGACGACGGGGCACCGCCGAAGATCACCGTCACCCTCGCCACGCAGCTCGGCGGCATCAGGGGCACCGTCAAGGGTCCGGCCGGCGGCGTGTACGTCGGCGCCACGGTGACCGCGACCAACGGTGCCCGGACGTGGGTGACGACGAGCAGTGCCGCGGGCGGTCCGCTGGCCAACGGCGGCTACCTCTTCAGCTCGTTGCAGCCCGGCACCTACAGCGTCACGGTCACGGCCAACGGCATCAAGCAGCAGACCGGCATGGTCACGGTGAGGTCCGGGGCGACCTCCGTCCAGAGCTTCGCGCTGGACTCGGCGGGCTGAGATGTACGTCGAGCTGAGCCAGCGCCGCATCATCGCCGTCCCGAACCGCCCCGAGCCGCTCGAGATCACGATCAGCAACACCAGCGACGTCATCGGTGGCTACACGCTGCGCTTCCTGGGCGCCGACCCGAGCTGGATCCAGCTCGAGGAGAGCGACATCTCGCTCTTCCCCGACGAGACCCGGACGATCACCGCGCAGATCACGGTGCCCGACGGGATGGTCGCCGGCGACCGCCGGATCACGGTCCAGGTGCGTGAGCTCACCCCGCCGGAGGCGACCAGCATCGAGGAGGTCGTCCTCGTCGTGCCCGAGGCGCGGTCCGTCCAGATGCGGGTCGACCCGATGGCGCTGAGCGCGGGCAAGGTCGGTCGTTTCGGCCTGCTCGTCGACAACACCGGCAACACCACGGTCCGGAGCCGGCTCACGGGCACCGACGCCGAGGGCCAGGTGCGCTTCGAGTTCGACCCCCCGATGCTCGATCTCCAGCCCGGCGAGCACGCGGTCGTCGAGATCAAGGCCAAGGCGAAGCGGCCGTTCGTCGGCGGTCCGTTCGTCCGGGTGCTCGACATCGGCATGGAGGACCCCCACCCCGAGGGGTACGTCGCGCCGCTGCCGGCGCCGGAGCCGCCGCCGGAGACCATGGCGCAGAAGCTGTCGCTGACGGGCAAGAAGAAGAAGCGGAAGAACCCGGCCGCCCCGACCCCCGGCTCCGAGGAGCCGGTCCTCGCGAACGCCTCGTTCATGCAGAAGGCGGTGCTGGGCCGCGGCCTGCTGTCGCTGCTCGGCCTCCTGGTGGCGTTGTCGGTGTTCGCGATCGTGATCACCCTCGCGCTGTCCAAGCTCGTCGGTCAGTCCGCCGCCGACCGCAACCTGGCGCTCGAGATCGCCCAGGCGCGCAACGCCGCGGCGACCTCCGGGAGCAGCGGCATGTCCGGCACGGTGCTGCTCCTCACGTCCGGCCAGCCCGTGCCGGGTGTCGCCATCGACGTCTACCCGGCCGACGACACGTCCGCGCCCGTGGCCACCACCGCGACCAGCAAGCAGGGCACCTGGGCGGTCTCCGACCTCCCAGCGGGGGACTACAAGCTCACGTTCCGCGGCGCCGGCTTCGTCCAGCTGTGGTTCCCGCAGGCGCTCTCGGCCGACAACTCCGAGACGGTGACGCTCGAGGCCAACAGCAAGAAGGCCGGTCTCGACGTGTCGCTCGGCGGCGTACCGGCCTCGATCAAGGGGACCGTCCTCGGCGACGACGTCTCCGCCGCCACGCTGGCCCTCACCGTGCCGGTCGCGAGCGTCCCGGGCTCGGCCAGCGGCACGGGTGCCATCGTGCAGACCGTCCCGATCGGCGCCGACGGCTCCTTCGAGCTCACCAACGTGCCCTCGCCGAGCGTGTACGACCTGGTCGTCAGCAAGACCGGGTACGCCACCGCGACCCAGCGCGTCGACGTGAGCGCCGGTGAGGAGCGCGGCGGGGTCGAGATCACCCTGCGCAAGGGCGACGGCGTCATCTCCGGCGTGGTCAGCTCCTCCGCCGGGCATCTCGGCGGCGTCACGATCACTGCCACCTCCGGCCAGACCGAGGTCACGACGATCTCCCTCAACAACGGGGATGTTGGCACCTTCACGCTCCGCGGACTGCCCACTCCGGCGAGCTACACGGTCGTCGCGAGCAAGCCCGGCTTCGCCTCGCAGACGATGACGCTGACGCTCGGGAAGGGCCAGAAGCTGACCGGCGTCGGCATGACGCTCGGGAAGTCGTCCGGCTCGCTCAAGGGCGACGTGTCGCTGCTGCCCGACCGCGCACCGGCGGCGGGCGTCGCGGTGACCGTCACCGACGGTGAGCACACGATCGTCACGGCCACCCAGAGCTCCGGCGACATCGGTGCGTGGAAGGTCGGCGGCCTCGCCGTGCCCGGCACCTACACGGTCACCTTCACCCGCGCGGACCTCGCCTCGCAGACCGTGTCGGTCTCGCTCGACGCGGGCGGCGAGATCACGCCCGGCTCACAGGGCGGGACGGTGACCGCGGACGGCATCGCCGTCGCGATGCAGCCGTCGGCGGCGGTCGTGAAGGGCACGATCAGCCAGCCCGGCACGGGTTCCGGAGCGTCCGTCGTCCCGGTCGGCGAGGTGACCGTCCAGCTGAGCTCCGGCTCGGCGACGTACTCGGTCATCACCGCGTCGGTCCCGGCCAGCGACAAGGGCAGCTACCGCGTCGAGAACATCCCGCCCGGCACCTACACCGTCAGCGTGAGCCGCAACGGCGTCAGCCCGACGTCGACGATCATGCAGCTCACCGCCGGGCAGGTGCGCGACTACAGCCCCGTGCTGGCGGCCGCTGCGTCCATCTCCGGCACCGTGACGCAGGACGGCAGCGCCGTACCGGCCGGCTGGTACGTCGACATCTACCGGTCGTCCAGCTACCCCGACGACCCCTACCGGACCGTCCGCACCAACGCGCAGGGCAAGTTCGCGTTCGACGACATCGACGCCCCCGAGGTGTACGTGATCGAGGTGCGCCCGACCCGCGGCAGCGCGCCGCTCGGCTCGCGGACCGTCCAGCTCGCCGCGAGCGAGCAGCGGATCATCACCGTGAAGGCGGACCCATGACCTCGAGCTACCCGGGCACGGAGCCGGCACCCGGCCTGGTCGTGGCGACGCACCTGCGCACCTCGGCCGGGTCGCCGCTGCCCGTCGAGGTGACCCTCACCAACAACGCCGACGCACCGCGGATCCTCGCGGTGGGGGCGCTCGGCGTCGACGCCGGATGGCTGCCGACACCCGTGCGGACCGCCGCGCTGGAGCCCGGGCAGAGCGTCATCGTCACGCTCGTGCTGTCGCCGGCGCAGGGCACCGTCCCTGCGCACTACCCCTTCGCGTTCACCGTGCAGGCCCTCGACCCCGCCACCGGCCGGCCCGCCGGCGCCCAGGCGGTGATGGTCGACAGCACCCTCGTGGTCAACCCGCGCAACCAGCTGACGCTCGAGCTCCGTCCACGGTCGGTCTCGACGGTGTCGACGCGCCGGATGAAGCTGGCGCTGCGCAACCGCGGCAGCGAGCCGGCCCGGGTGACCCTCGAGGTCCAGACGTCGCCCCGGGTGCACGTGCGCTTCCGCAAGAAGGTCGTCGAGGTGCTGCCCGGCGCGACCGAGGTCGTGCGCGGTCGGGCGCGGGTGACGCACCGGCGGCTCTTCGGCGCCACGGAGCACCACACCTACACCGTCAGCGCCAGCGGCACGGAGTCGTTGCGGCACGTCGAGGGCTCGGTCACCCAGCACCCGCTCATCGGGACGATGCTGATGAAGGCGGTCGCGCTGCTCTCCGTCCTGGCCATCTGGATCGGCGCGGCGGTCATCTTCATCCCGCAGCTCGCGCACAAGATCGGCGACCGGTCGAGCGAGACCACCACCGCCAAGACGGTCGACGGTGACAAGGCCGGCGGCAAGTCCGGAGGCGACGAGGCCGGCGGCTCCGGCGGCTCCGGGGGCTCGGGCGGCGACAAGGGAGCCGGCAAGGGCGGCGACAGCGGCAAGGGTGGCGGCAAGGGCGGCACCCAGCAGGCGGCCGACGTCCCCGACGACGAGATCGCCCTGACCGGGACCGTCGCCGGCGAGCAGCCGGCGGGCGTGAAGGTGAGCCTGGAGCCGACGTCGCTCGTCGACGAGGACGCCCAGGGCGGCGTGGGCGTCGGCGTACCGAGCACGCAGCTCGGGACCTCGGGGATGAGCCTGGCGTCGGCGTTCCTCAACCGGGCGCTCCCCACGACGCCCCCCAACCGCACGGCCACGACCACCGAGGACGGCTCCTGGGCGTTCGCCGGCGTGAAGAAGCCCGGCTACTACCTGCTGACCTTCACCAAGGGGGGCTTCCAGAAGCAGTCCTTCGTGATCGACTCGACCAGCGAGGCCTCGGCGGAGCCCCTCGAGGTCGACCTCGAGGCCGGCGAGGGCACCCTGTCCGGCACGGTCACCGGCCCGCAGGGCGCCGTCGGAGCGGCCACGGTCACCATCACCGACGGCACCAACACCCTCACCACCAGCAGCAACTCGCGCGGCCGGGTGGGCCACTGGTCGGTCAAGGGACTGTCGACGCCCGGCACGTACGTCGTGCAGGCCGCCAAGCCGGGCTACTCCAGCGAGTCGCGCATGGTCGAGCTGGCGGCGGGCGGCACCTCGACCGCCGACCTGCGCCTGCGCAACGGCGTCGCGAGCCTGGTCGGCAAGGTGCAGGCGGTCAACGAGGCGGGCGCGCTCGCCGGCGTCGGCGGTGCGACCGTCACGGTCACCAGCGACGACGGCGTCGTCCGCACGGCGACCACCCTGACCCAGGGTGACAAGGCGGCCCGCAGCAACGCGCGGGTCTCGGCCGAGTTCGTGGGGACCTACACGGTGCCGGGGCTCCCGGTCCCCGGCACGTACGTCGTCACGCTCACCGGCCCCGGCATGCAGACCCAGACCAGCAAGGTGCACCTCAAGCCGGGTCAGTCGCGGGCCGTCGCGGACGCCAACCTCGTCGCGTCCACGGGATCGGTCACCGGCACGATCACCGGTCTGTCGACGTCCGGCGACGCGAGCGGGATCATCGGCGCCGGTCTGACCCTGTCCAACGCGGACAACACCTACAAGACGATGTCGACGTCGGAGCCGTCGGGCGGCTACCTCTTCGACGGGGTCGCCCCGGGGACCTACTCGCTGCAGACGCAGTTCTTCGGCTACGTCAGCGACCACGTCACGGTCACGGTCCGGGCCGGGAAGACGGCGACCGCCAACCGGCAGATCACCCAGGTCGAGGGCGGTGTGCTCGCCGCCCGTTCGGCCGTGCAGGGCCGCGCCATCGACGGCAGCACCAGCCTGCCCATCACCTGCGACGCGAGCGGGCCCGACGAGTGCGTGGTGGCCACGGTCGTCGAGCCCGGCGTCGACGACGGCACGGCCGACGACCACACCTACACGACCGACTTCCTGCCGACCGACCAGTTCACGCTCCCGGACCCGCTCCTCGATCCCAGCGGCGGCCTGCTGCCGGGCGTGCACACGGTCAGGGTGTCGGCACCGCACTACTCCTCGGCGACCACCACCGTGCAGGTCGGCAACGACCAGACCGTCAACGTCGGCACCCTGGCGCTGCTGCCGGCGCCCAAGATCGTCGGCACGCTCACCACGGTCGTGGGGTCCCCGCAGGTGCCGGACACCTCCGCGGGTGCTCCTCCCGGGGCGACCGTCCCGGCCAACACCTGCATCTACGCCGTCGCGGGCACCGACATCGCCGACGCCGACGTACCCGACCCCGGCTGCGACGTCGGCACCGGTGACGCCGCTGCGTGCCAGCACGACGTGGCGACCTTCGACCCCGGCGACACCCGCGTCTGCGCGTACGTCACCGGCGCGGGCAACTACTCGATCGAGGTGCCGGCCGACGGCACCTACACCGTCTACGTGAGGTCGGCCGACCTGGAGTACGTCTCGCCGAGCCCGGCCACCGTCCTGCTCGAGTCGGGCGTCACCCGCAACCAGTCCTTCAACCTCAACCGCCTCGCGCGCTCGACGATCACCGTGCGCAAGCCGGGCCCGACGGGTGCGCTCGTCCCTGCCTCCGGCGCGTCCGTCTCGCTGACGCTCAACGGGGCAGCCAGTCCGTGGCAGGCGGCGACGACCAACGGCGACGGCGTCGTGTCGTTCACCAAGGTCCCGACCGGCACCTACACGGTCGCGGCCACCGGGGGAGGGGTCTCGGCCAGCACGAGCGCGTCGATGGGGCTCAACCAGGACGTGCCGGTCCGGCTCAACCTGACCAGCGGGATCGCCGACGTGGTCGGCCGGGTCACCTGGAACAGGGACGGCGTCGCGACCCCGGTCCCGGGTGCCAGCGTCACGGTGTCCGCCCCGATCTCGTACGGCGCCGACGACTCGGTCAACCTCGGCTCGGTCTCGATGACCACGAAGAGCGACGACGGCTGCTTCATCATCGAGAAGTCCGCCTCGACCTCGCCCATCGTCTCGTCCGGTCTCTGCTCGTGGCCGGCCGGTGCGGCCCCGTCGCGCGGGAAGCAGACGTTCCTCTCGCCGGCGGCGTCGTCGGTCCAGCTCAGCGCCGACGAGTTCGTGTCCCCCGACACGAGGACCAACATCACGCTGACGACCGGGTCCACCGCGAACAGCTTCACGATGGTGCCGCTCCCCGTGCTCCTCGGCACGGTCGCCCCGGTCGTCTTCCCGGCCGACGCGGGCTTCGACTGGAGCCAGGTCGCCTTCACGGCGCAGCCCATCACCGGTCCGATCACCGGCCTCAGCGTCAGCGCGTCCGGGACGGGCACCGGCAGCCTCGTCTGGAACGACGAGCGGGCCAAGGCCGCGGGCAAGGTCCTGCCCGGCGACTACAAGATCACCGCGACGCGGGCCGGCTACCTCCCGGCCGAGGGGATCCTCTCCTGCGACCCCGCCGTCCCCACGGCCGTCGACGCGTGCCACTGGAAGACCGGCAACACGCTCACCCTGACCACGCTGTCGTCGCTCAAGGTCGGGGCCACGAGCAGCGCGACGCCGGTGACCGGCGCCCGCTACTCGCTCTACCAGGACGGGACGCTGATCCAGACGCTCACCGACACCGCCGGCGCCGGGTCGGTGACCTTCACGGGACTCGACCCCCGCGTCGACGACGGCTACAAGGTCGGGGTCCGGGCCGCCGGCTACGCGTTCACGTCCGCGCCCGCGTACAACACCCTCACCTGCACCCCCACCTCGCCGCCGACGGTGAGGCTGGAGCCCGGTCAGCAGACGGTCTGCGGCGCCGCCCTGACGAAGCTCGGCACGATCTCGGGCACCGTGAAGGGAGTGCGGGCGAAGTCGCCAGCCACGACTCCGGTGGACAACCTCGTCGGCGCCACGGTGCGGGTCCAGCAGTGCACGACCGCGGCGTGCACCGCGACGACCGGGACCGTCTTCACGGGCACCACGGCCGCCGACGGCTCCTACAGCATCACCGGCACCGCGGACGCGGCCGGGCTGGACACCACCAAGTCGTGGTTGGTGACCGCGTCGTCGCCGGGCTACTCGCTCATCGGCTCCGGGACGGCGGTGAGCAGCTTCCCGGGCAACCTGGGGACCGCGACCCTCACCCTCTACCAGGACCCCGTCAACGTGTCCGTCGTGCTGCTCGACGGCACCGGGACGCCGTACCCGCGGACGGCCAACGTCCAGCTCCTGCGGGTCACCTCGTCCGGCACCGAGCTGGTCAAGGCGGCCGTCCAGAACGGCACGGCGTACGACCTGACCGACATCATCCCGGGCGCGTACGTCGTCAGCGTCAGCGGCGGCGGGCTGCAGGCGGCGACCCAGTCGGCCACGATCGCCGCCAACGGGCAGGTCATCTCGATCTCGGTCGTGCGCGCGGCCAACGTCGCGCACGGGACGATCACCGCCGACGACATCGCCTCGCCCGGTGCGCTCGAGGGCGCCGCGATCACGCTCTGCAAGACGGCCACCTGCACGGCCGCCGAGACCGAGGACGGCAGCGACAACGCGCCGATGGCGACCGAGACGGACGCATCGGGCAACTTCCAGATCCGCACCGTCCCGGACGACGACTACTACGTGAAGGTGGCGCTCGACGGCTACCGGACGCAGGTGCTGGGGCCGTACACGTTCAACCACGTGATCGGCGCGGTGCTGCCGATCAACACCCTGATGGTGTCGGTCAAGCGCGACGTCAAGATCACGCTGGACCCGGCCTGGGCCAACGACGACCTCTCGTCCAGCACGGTCACGCTGACCAACGGCACCGTCCTGACCGCGGGGACGCTGGCGACCGACGGTGCAGGTGGATGGGTCGCCTCGTTCACCGGGGTGCACTGGGGCTGCTGGCAGGTGGACGTCACGCTGCCGAGCTCGCACCACGGGACGCTGAGCGGCCTGAAGAGCAACCTGCCCGCCGACGCGACCCAGACCTGCACCGGCAAGCTCGTGGTGTCGCGGGACAAGGCTACGACCACCGCCACGACCGCGACCGTCGAGGTCGACGAGGGTCGCCTGGACATCACGACGAAGGCGACGGTCGAGCCGGCCTTCGGCCACACCGCGCCGACGGGCACGCTGGTCTCGCTGCCGCCGTACCTCACGGACCTGGCGGTCACCACCGGCGACGCGGTCACGATCTGGCTCCCGACGGGGGTGCAGCACGACGTCTCGGCCACGCTCGCCACGCCCGACAGCTTCTGGGGCGACGCGGCCGACCAGGTGACGCTCGACGACACCGGCGACGGGTCGTCACCCGCGACGGTCCTGCTCGACCTGAAGGAGAAGCACGCCACCCTGGTGGTCCACGTCAGCGGGCTGGGCGGTGGCGAGGCGGCGCTCCAGCTGACCGCGCCGTCCGGCGAGACGATCCCGCTCGGCGCTCCGACGACGACGGTGTCGGGGACCCAGACCTTCCACCTGCCGCGTGGCGACTGGACGGTCACCGCGACCGTCGCCAGTCCGAGTCCCAGCCGCAGCGACAGCGACCACCTCCAGATCACGGCCCCCAACGGGAGCTACACGATCAACCTGGCCATCCCGCCGCCGCCCGCGACGGGCGCCACGGCCGGCAAGCCCGGGTCGTTCACCCCGGCGGGCGCGGCCACGCCGGCCAACCTGGCGTCGCTCTCCGGTATCACGCCGAGCCCCTCGACCGCGTGGACGACGGGCCAGCGGGTCGTCCTCGCCGACAGCTCGACGGCCAGCTGGAACGGCACGGCCTGGGTGGCTGGCGCGGCACCCTAGGCGCGGGTCGGCAGCCGAGGGTCGGTCAGCGCAGGGAGTACGTCGCGAGCGAGACGCCCACGTAGTGCGCGACGAACGCCAGGATCGTGAAGGTGTGGAACACCTCGTGGAAGCCGAACCAGCGCGGCCACGGGTTGGGCCGCTTGAAGCCGTAGACGGCTCCGCCGAACGTGTAGAGCGCACCGCCGACGACGATCATCGTGAACGTCGCGATGCCGACGCCGACGCCGAGCTTGGTGGCGCCGTCGAGGAAGGCGGGCAGGAAGAACACGGCCGCCCAGCCCATCGCGATGTAGAGGGGCACGTAGAGCCAGCGCGGGGCGTCGGTCCAGAAGATCCGGAAGAGCACGCCGAGGATCGCGCCGGTCCAGACGGTCAGGAGCAGCACCCAGCGGGTGGTGCCGTCGAGGAGCAGCAGGCTGAAGGCCGTGTAGGACCCGGCTATCAGCAGGAAGATGTTGGCGTGGTCGAAGCGGCGGAGGAACGCCCACGTCCGAGGCGACCAGGTGCCGGTGTGGTAGATCGCGGACACCGTGAAGAGGATCAGGGCGGTCCCAGTGAAGGCCGCCGACCCGATCCGGGTCGTCTGGTCCGGCGAGAGGGCGATCAGCACGATCCCGGCGGCCAGCGTGAGCGGCGCCGTACCGAGGTGCAACCAGCCCCGGAGCCTCGGCTTGATCTCGGCCGTGATGTCGGCGACGGCTTCCTGCAGGTGGTCGAGGCCTGCGCGCATCGTCTGGTTCACGGACTGGTTCATGGACAGAACCTACCCGTAGGTAGTTCGCGGAAACGCCACACGCGGTGAACGTCACGTCAACGACACCGGCACAGCAGCGGGCGCCGTACCATCGAGGGGTGGACTGGAAGCGCGGAGCTCGACGGGTGCTCTATCCGGCCTACGAGGCGCGGATGCTGCGGCGGATGCCCGCGGACGTGCCGAAGCACGTGGGCGTCATGCTCGACGGCAACCGGCGCTGGGCGAAGGCCGTCGGCCGCGACACCGCCCACGGCCACCGGGCCGGCGCGGCCAACATCGAGCCGCTGCTCGGCTGGTGTGACGAGGTCGGCATCGAGGTGGTCACGCTGTGGCTGCTCTCGACCGACAACCTCAACCGCCCGGACGCCGAGCTGGCCCCGCTGCTCGACATCATCGGCGAGGCGGTCGCCTCGCTCGCCGACCAGCAGCGGTGGCGGATCCACCCCGTGGGTGCGCTCGACCTGCTGCCCGCCACCGTCGCCGAGCAGCTGAAGGCTGCCGAGGAGTCCACCCGCGGCGTCGACGGCATGCTCGTCAACGTGGCCGTCGGGTACGGCGGGCGCCGCGAGATCGCCGACGCCGTGCGCTCCTTGCTGCACGAGTCGGCGGCCAAGGGCATGTCGCTCGAGGACCTGGCGACCGTCATCGACGTCGAGCACATCGCCGAGCACCTCTACACGAAGGGGCAACCCGACCCGGACCTGGTGATCCGCACGTCGGGGGAGCAACGGCTCGGTGGCTTCTTGCTGTGGCAGAGCGCGAAGTCGGAGTTCTACTTCTGCGAGGCCTACTGGCCCGACTTCCGGCGCGTCGACTTCCTGCGCGCGATCCGGGCGTACGCCGAGCGCGAGCGACGTTTCGGGTCCTGACCTACCTGGTCGCGAGCGTCCGTATTTCTGCCACGTGACGTTCACCGAAAGGTCTGGCGTGTCGGCCGAAATGGGCCTCCGAGCGGGCGTACGTTCCAGTCATCGGGGAGTGGGGAAGCTCGCCGTATCGGGAGGCCCGTTCGTGAGTGTTCACGACTGCACAGCGCAGCAGCAGCGTTGCTGGTGCGCGACCGGGAGCCGGCACTCCGGCGCTCGGGCTCGTTCCGGTCCATCTGTGTGAGTTGATGGCCGGACGCGGAGTGCCCGCCGGCCTGTTAAGGGGTGTCATCGTGCCGACCCAGGCTCAGAAGTCACAGCGCTCCCCCTCCACCGCCAAGACCCGTGCCCCAGCCGCCCCCGGCGTCCGCACGTACGTCCTGGACACCAGCGTCCTGCTGGCCGACCCCGGCGCCCTCAAGCGCTTCGCGGAGCACGAGGTCGTGCTCCCGGTCGTGGTGATCACCGAGCTGGAGGGCAAGCGGCACCACCCCGAGCTGGGCTTCTTCGCCCGCAGCGCGCTGCGGGCCCTCGACGAGCTCCGCGTCCTCCACGGGCGTCTCGACGAGCCGGTCCCGATCGGCGACGAGGGTGGCAGCATCCGGGTCGAGCTCAACCACACCGACCCGACCTCGCTGCCGTCGGGCTTCCGGCTCGGCGACAACGACACCCGGATCCTCGCGGTCGCCCACAACCTCTCCGCAGAGGGCTGCGACGTCACGCTCGTCTCCAAGGACCTGCCGCTGCGGATCAAGGCGTCCGCGGTCGGCCTCGACGCCCAGGAGTACCGCGCCGAGGCGATCAGCGACTCCGACTCCGGCTACACCGGGATGGCCGAGATCGAGGTCGCGGCCGCCGACCTGGACGAGCTGTACGACGACGGCGTGCTCGACCTGGAGGCGGCGCGCCAGCTGCCGTGCCACCAGGGACTGGTGCTGCTCTCCGACCGAGGTACGGCGCTGGGCCGGGTCGGCCCCGACAAGCAGGTGCACCTCGTGCGCGGCGACCGCGAGGCCTTCGGCATCCACGGCCGTTCGGCCGAGCAGCGGATCGCCCTGGAGATCCTGCTCGACCCCGAGGTCGGGATCGTCTCGCTCGGCGGCCGGGCCGGCACCGGCAAGTCGGCGATGGCGCTCTGCGCCGGGCTCGAGGCGGTCCTGGAGCGCGGCCAGCACAAGAAGGTCGTGGTCTTTCGTCCGCTCTTCGCCGTCGGTGGCCAGGAGCTCGGCTACCTGCCCGGCTCCGAGAGCGAGAAGATGTCGCCCTGGGGCCAGGCCGTCTTCGACACCCTGGGGGCGATGACCTCCAAGGAGGTCATCGACGAGATCCTCGACCGCGGGATGCTCGAGGTGCTGCCGCTGACCCACATCCGCGGGCGGTCGCTGCACGACGCCTTCGTGATCGTCGACGAGGCGCAGTCGCTGGAGCGCAACGTGCTGCTGACGGTGCTGTCGCGGATCGGCGCCAACTCCAAGGTGGTGCTGACCCACGACGTCGCCCAGCGCGACAACCTCCGGGTCGGCCGGCACGACGGCGTCGTGGCGGTGATCGAGAAGCTGAAGGGTCACCCGCTCTTCGCCCACGTCACGCTCACCCGGTCGGAGCGCTCCCCGATCGCGGCGCTGGTCACCGAGATGCTGGAGAACGTCACCCTCTGACCGCGGTGCATCTGGGTCCCCTGTGACTGTTGTGACGGGGGAGGCGGAAAGCTGCTGGATTGCCTCAGGAGATCGGCAGTTCGGTTTGCAACCACCTCCCTCGTCCGGCAGGGTGGCCCGTGATCCTTTCGTGACCTCCGACAACGCCGTCGTGGTCTGCCCGAGTCGTCTACCCGAGCCCCGAGGCCTTGTCCAAGCACAAGAAGTACGTCCCCAAGCACCGCCACGTTGCTGAGCCGACCCTGCTCGAGGCGCCGAAGAAGGCGCTGCGCACCGGGGTAGTCCTCACCTCGGTGGCGGTCGCCGTGACCGGCATCGCCGTCTCCGGCGGTGTGCTCGGCAGCGGCGCGGGACAGGTGGCCGCCACCGCCCAGGACCTCCACGGCGACCTCACCGACGGGCGGGCCCCGCAGGCGTCGGCTGCCCTCGACCGGACCGTGACCTCGCGCTCGGCCGACCGCCGGCGCAAGGCGGACCCGGTCAAGGTGAGTTCGCTCTCCACGACCAGTGGCCCGGCCCGCACCGCGACGGTCGACCTGAGCGCCGGCGATCCCCGCGACATCGCCCGCGCGCTGATGGGGCAGTTCGGCTTCGGCGCCGACCAGTTCGGCTGCCTCGACTCGCTCTGGATGCGGGAGAGCGGCTGGAACCCCCACGCCGACAACCCGTCGTCCTCCGCCTACGGCATCCCGCAGGCGCTCCCCGGCTCGAAGATGGCCTCCGCCGGTGCCGACTGGGCCACCAACCCGGCCACCCAGATCATGTGGGGCCTGGGGTACATCCAGGACCGGTACGGCAGTCCTTGCGGCGCCTGGGCGCACTCGCAGGCGCGCGGGTTCTACTGAGCCTGACCCAACCAGGGATACCCGGTTAACCGGGTATCCCTGAACTCCTCGGGCACTGCAATGCCCCAGGAGTTCATGAAGTGCCCGAGGAGTCCGACCTACGGGTGGGTCATCGACTCGACGTCGAGGGCCTCGTCCAGCTGCTCCTCGGTGAGCTCCCCGCGCTCGACGTACCCCATCGCGACCACCGTCTCCCGGATCGTCCGGCCCTCGGCGAGCGCCTGCTTGGCGATCTTGGCGGCGGCCTCGTAGCCGACGTACTTGTTCAGCGGGGTGACGACCGAGGGCGAGGACTCGGCGTACTGCCGCATCCGGTCGGCGTTGGCGGTGATGCCGTCGACGCAGCGCTCGGCGAGCAGGCGTGAGGAGGCCGCGAGCAGACGCACGGACTCGAGCACGTTGCGCGCCATCACCGGCATCGCGACGTTGAGCTCGAAGCTGCCGCTCGCGCCGGCCGCGGTGACGGCGGCGTCGTTGCCGATGACCTGGAAGCACACCATCAGCGTGGCCTCGGGCAGCACCGGGTTGACCTTGCCCGGCATGATGCTCGACCCGGGCTGCAGATCGGGCAGGTGGATCTCCGCGAGCCCCGTCGTCGGCCCGGAGGACATCCAGCGCAGGTCGTTGCAGATCTTGGTGAGCCCGACGGCGATGGTCCGGAGCACGCCGCTCAGCTCGACGAGCGAGTCGCGGGTGCCCTGGGCCTCGAAGTGGTCACGCGCCTCGGTGAACGGCTGACCCGCCTGCTCGGAGAGCACGGCGATCACCCGCTCCGCGAAGCCGGGAGGGGTGTTGATGCCGGTGCCGACTGCGGTGCCGCCGAGCGGCAGCTCGCGCACCCGGGGGAGCACCGACTCGAGCCGCTCGACGGCGTACCGCACCGTGGCGGCGTACCCCCCGAACTCCTGGCCGAGCATCACCGGCGTGGCGTCCATCAGGTGGGTGCGTCCGGACTTCACAAGGCCGGCGAACTCCTCGGCCTTGCTGCCCAGCGATGCCGCGAGCACGCCGAGCGCCGGCACCAGGTCGTCGGCGACGGCGACGGTGGCCGCGACGTGGATCGCCGTCGGGAAGGTGTCGTTGCTCGACTGGCTGGCGTTGACGTGGTCGTTGGGGTGCACCTCGGTGCCCGCGCGGCCGGCCAGGCTCGCGATGACCTCGTTGGCGTTCATGTTGGAGCTGGTGCCCGAGCCGGTCTGGAAGACGTCGATCGGGAACTCCGCGTCGTGCTCGCCGGCCACCACGCTGGTCGCCGCCTCGACGATCGCCGCGGCCTGCGCCTCCTCGAGAACGCCGAGCTCGGCGTTGACGGCTGCCGCTGCGGCCTTCACCCGCCCGATCGCGTGGATCAGCGCGGGCTCGATCGGGGTGCCGCTGATGGGAAAGTTCTCCACGGCGCGCTGGGTCTGGGCCCGCCAGAGTGCCTCCCGAGGCACCTGGACCTCGCCCATGCTGTCGTGCTCGACGCGATAGTCGCTCATGGCGTCGACGGTACCCGCGCGACGTAGAGCCAGTACTCCTCCTCGCGGTCCTGGAGCAGTACGTCGTACCGGTGCGCGCCTGCCTCGTCGAAGACGCGGCCCAGGGTCTCCTCGAGGTCGGGGGCCTCCGCGGCCGACCAGATCGCCAGGACGCCCCCGGGCCGGAGCACGTCGCGCGCCGCCTCCAGGAACGGCTCGCGGTAGAGCACAGCGTTGGTGTCGTGGACCAGGTAGCCCGGGCCGTTGTCGACGTCCAGCAGGACCAGGTCGTACGACGCGGGCGCGGCCTCGGCCAGCGCGACCGCGATGTCGGCGACCACGACCGTCACGCGCTCGTCGGCGAGCAGGGCCGGTCCCTGGGGCACCGTGCCGTCGCGCATCCAGTCGACCAGCGCCTGCTCGATCTCGACGACCGCGACCTTCTCGACACGGCTGTCCGCGAGCACCGCGTGCATCGTGAACCCCAGCCCCAGTCCGCCGACG
This sequence comes from Nocardioides conyzicola, assembly GCF_039543825.1. Taxonomy (NCBI): domain Bacteria; kingdom Bacillati; phylum Actinomycetota; class Actinomycetes; order Propionibacteriales; family Nocardioidaceae; genus Nocardioides; species Nocardioides conyzicola. The sequence continues at coordinate 2,848,636 of NZ_BAABKM010000002.1, forward strand.
ACGACCGCCCGCGGGTCCTCGACCTGCGCCAGCGCCGACTCGGCGAGGGCATGCTCCGTGCTGGTCTCGAGGGTGTCCATCACGAACACCCCGTTGGCCCGCAGCTCCAACGACGCCGGCCCGCTCTCCGGGCGCCGCTCGCGCAGCACCAGCTCGCCCCGCTCCGACTCGGTCCGCGCGATCTCGACGTACTCCACGGGGCAACGCTACGGGGGCGCTAGTCGAAGAGCTCGCTGAGCCAGCTCTCCTTGCGCTTCTTCTTCGCGTAGCCCTGCTGCTGGTACCCCTGCGGGCCCTGGCCGTACGCCGGGGCGGGCGCGACCGCCTGCGGGGTGAGGGACCGCTCGATGATCTTGTCGAGCTCGCCGCGGTCGAGCCACACCCCGCGGCAGGTCGGGCAGTAGTCGATCTCGATCCCGCTGCGCTCGCTCATCGTCAGGGTCGCGCCGTCGGTAGGGCACTGCATGAGGGTCCTCTCGTTGCTTACCCGGTCGAACGGGTGAGCGGCGACGAGGGTTCCGGGCGGGCGGGTGACGTCCTACTCCGCCGAGCGCACCCGGATCCCGGTGACCGGGACCGTGACGGTGCCGGACGGGTCGGTGAAGAAGTCGTTGCCCTTGTCGTCGACCACGATGAATGCCGGGAAGTCCTCGACCTCGATCTTCCAGACCGCCTCCATGCCGAGCTCGGCGTACTCCAGGACCTCCTGGGAGCGGATGCAGTCCTGCGCGAGCCGGGCGGCAGGGCCGCCGATCGAGCCGAGGTAGAACCCGCCGTACTCGTCGCACGCCTCGGTGACCTGCTTGGAGCGGTTGCCCTTGGCGAGCATCACCATCGAGCCGCCGGCGGCCTGGAAGGCCTTCACGTACGAGTCCATCCGGCCGGCGGTCGTCGGGCCGAAGGACCCGGACGCCATCCCGGCCGGGGTCTTCGCCGGGCCGGCGTAGTAGACCGGGTGGTCCTTGAGGTACGCCGGCATCTCCTCGCCGGCGTCGAGCCGCTCCTGGATCTTGGCGTGCGCGATGTCCCGGGCGACGACGAGCGGCCCGGTCAGCGAGAGCCGCGTCTTGACGGGGTGCTTCGAGAGCTCCGCGAGGATGTCGGCCATCGGCTGGTTGAGGTCGATCGACACGACCTCGCCCCCGGCGATGTCCTCGGCCACCCCGGCCGACGGCATGTAGTGCGCGGGGTCCATCTCGAGCTGCTCCAGGAAGACGCCCTCGGGCGTGATCTTGCCCAGCGCCTGCCGGTCGGCCGAGCACGACACCGCGATCGCGACCGGGCAGGACGCACCGTGGCGGGGGAGGCGGACGACGCGGACGTCGTGGCAGAAGTACTTGCCGCCGAACTGCGCACCGATCCCGAAGGACTGGGTCAGCTTGAAGACCTCTTCCTCCAGCTCGACGTCGCGGAAGCCGTGCGCCGACATCGATCCCGACGTCGGCAGGTTGTCGAGGTAGTGCGCGGACGCGTACTTCGCCGTCTTCAGCGCGAACTCCGCCGACGTGCCGCCGATCACCACGGCCAGGTGGTACGGCGGGCACGCGGCCGTGCCGAGCGAGCGGATCTTCTCGTCGAGGAAGGTCAGCAGACGTTGCGGGTTGAGGACCGCCTTGGTCTCCTGGAAGAGGAACGACTTGTTGGCCGAGCCGCCGCCCTTGGCCATGAAGAGGAACTTGTACTCCGGCCGCCCCGACGTCTGAGGCGTCGAGTAGATCTCGATCTGTGCGGGCAGGTTGGTGCCGGTGTTCTTCTCGTCGTACGTCGTCAGCGGCGCGAGCTGCGAGTAGCGCAGGTTGAGCTTCGTGTAGGCGTCGTACACGCCGCGCGAGATCGCCTCGCCGTCGTCGATGCCGGTGATGACGCCCTCGGACTTCTTGCCCATCACGATCGCGGTGCCGGTGTCCTGGCACATCGGCAGCACGCCACCGGCGGAGATGTTGACGTTCTTGAGCAGGTCGAGCGCGACGAAGCGGTCGTTGCCCGACGCCTCGGGGTCGTCGATGATCTTGCGGAGCTGGGCCAGGTGCGCCGGCCGCAGGTAGTGGCTGATGTCGTGCATCGCCTCGGCGGTCAGCCGCTGGATCGCCTCCGGCGACACGCGCAGGAAGGTCTCCCCGTCGACCCGGAAGCTCGACACGCCCTCCGTCGTCACGAGCCGGTACGGCGTCTCGTCCTTGCCGATGGGCAGCAGGTCGGAGTACAGGAACTCAGCAGATGTCGCCACGAGCCCCGACGATATCCGGCCCGGTCCCGACCAGCCTGACCGGTATCGGCGTCAGCTGGTCGCGGCGTCCTGCTCCGCCTCCTGTGCCGCTGCCTGCTCGGTCGCGTGCTCGAGGATCCGGCCGGCGTTGTCGCGGTCGACGGTGAGGTTCTCGCCGGTGGCCGGGTCGAAGAGGTGGATCTTGGAGCCGTCGACCCAGATCTCGGCCTCCTCGCCCTCCTTGATCCGGCTGGCGCCGTCGAGCGAGACGACGAGCTGGGTGTGCAGCGACTCGCCGTCGAGGTCGCGCTCCAGCTGGCGCAGCTGCTCCTCGACCTCGGGCGGCGCCTCGAACGGGATGTAGGCGTACGTCTCGTTGCCCAGCCACTCGACCACGTCGACCGTGGCCCGGAAGGTGGAGCCGTTGCCCGGGTCGGTCTTCACGCTGGCGTCCTCGAAGTACTCCGGCCGGATGCCCGCCATGAGCAGGCCCTTGCCCTCCGCCTTGGCGGCCTTCTCGGCGGGGATCTCGACGGTGCCGAACGGCAGCTTGACCGAGGTGCCCTCGACGGTGGCCGGCAGGAAGTTCATCGGCGGCGAGCCGATGAAGCCTGCGACGAAGAGGTTGCCGGGGTTCTCGTAGAGCTCCCGAGGGGTCGCCAGCTGCTGCAGGATCCCACGCTTGAGCACGGCGACCCGGTCGCCCAGGGTCATCGCCTCGGTCTGGTCGTGGGTCACGTAGACGGTGGTGATGCCGAGCCGCTTCTGCAGCCGCGAGATCTCTGTGCGCATCTGCCCGCGCAGCTTGGCGTCGAGGTTCGACAGCGGCTCGTCGAAGAGGAACGCGTCCGCCTCGCGGACGATCGCCCGGCCCATCGCGACGCGCTGGCGCTGACCGCCCGACAGGTTGCCCGGCTTGCGGTCGAGGTGCTCATCGAGCTCGAGCGTCTTCGACGCCGCCCGCACCTTCTTGTCGATCTCGTCGTCGGGGGCCTTCGCCAGCCGCAGCGGGAACGCGATGTTCTCGTAGACGGTCAGGTGCGGGTAGAGGGCGTAGTTCTGGAAGACCATCGCGAGGTTGCGGTCGCGCGGCGCCAGGTCGTTGACCCGCTTGTCGCCGATCATCATGTCGCCGGACGTGATGTCCTCCAGCCCCACGATCATCCGTAGCAGCGTCGACTTCCCGCACCCGGACGGCCCGACGAGGATCATGAACTCCCCGTCGGCCACGTCGATGCTGATGTCGTTGACCGCCGGAAAGCCGTCGCCGTACTTCTTGACGATGTTCTTCATGTCGATGGCAGCCATCAGGTCACCCCTTCACTGCGCCGGAGGTGAGGCCGGCGACGATCTTTCGCTGGAACAGCAGGACGATGATGATGATCGGGACGGTGACCACGACCGAGGCGGTCGCGAGCTGGCCGTACGGCGGGTTGAACGGGTCGGGCCCGACGAAGTAGGACATCTGGGCCGGGACGGTCCTCGACTTCGTCGTCGACGTGAGCGAGATCGCGAGCACGAACTCGTTCCACGCGAAGAAGAACGTGAGGATCGCGGCGGTGAAGACGCCGGGTGCCGCGAGCGGGACGATCACCTTGCGGAAGGCCTGCCACGAGGTCGCGCCGTCGACCTGGGCCGCCTGCTCCATCTCCCATGGGATCTCACGGAAGAACGCCGACAGGGTCCAGATCGCCAGCGGGAGCGTGAAGGTCATGTAGGGGATGATCAGGCCCGGCCAGGTGTTGAAGAGGTGGAAGGTCCGCCACAGGTCGAAGAGCGGTCCGACCAGCGACACCACCGGGAACATCGCGATCGCGAGGGCGAGCGACAGCACGAGCCGCTTGCCCCGGAACTCCAGGCGCGCGATCGCGTACGCCGCCAGCGTCGCGAAGATCACCGACAGGAACGTCGCGATGAGCGCGATGCCGAACGAGTTGCGCAGCGCGTCCAGGAAGTCGCCGTCGTTGAGGATGTCCTTGTAGTTCTGGAGGGTCGGGTCCTTGGGCAGGAACTGCGGGCTGCCCGCGGCCGTCTCGCCGACACCCTTGAAGGACAGCGAGATGATCCAGACGACCGGGAGCAGGCACCACACGAGGATCAGCAGGAAGCCGACCCAGGTGCCGATGAGGTTGCGGGTGCGGTTCATCAGCCCTCCCCTCGGGCCTGGGCCAGATCGACTCGGAAGAGCTTGACGATCAGCCAGGCGAGCAGCAGCACGGTCAGGAAGAGCAGCACCGAGAGGGCGGAGCCGAGGCCCAGCTGGAACTGCTCGATCACCTGTCTGTAGGTCAGGAACGACGAGGACTCGGTGTCCTGGGCGCCCCGGGTCATCACGAAGATGTTGTCGAAGATGCGGAACGCGTCGAGCGCCCGGAAGAGCACCGCGACCATGATGGCCGCCCGCATGTTGGGCAGGATCACCTTCCACAGCCGCTGCCACCACGTCGCGCCGTCGACCTTGGCCGCCTCGATCATGTCCTCGGACACCTGCGAGAGGCCGGCGAGGAGCAACAGCGCCATGAACGGCGTGGTCTTCCAGATCTCCGAGACCATGATCGCGAACATCGCCGGCCAGTGCTCACCGAACCAGTTGGTGTCCGGGCCGATCCACGGCAGCCAGGCGAACCAGCTGTTGACCCAGCCGTTGTTGATGCTGAAGGTGAACTGCCAGGCGAAGGCCGAGACGACGGTGATGATGCCGTACGGGATCAGGATCGAGGTCCGGATGGCGCCGCGGGCGAAGACGATGCGGTGCATCACCATCGCGAAGGCGAAGCCGATCACCAGCTCGATCGCGACCGTGACGATCATGATGATCACGGTGTTGACGGTGTCCTGCCAGAACAGCGAGTCGGACAGGATCGTCAGGTAGTTCGACAGCCCGACGAACTCCTTGTCGTCCGGTGTCGTGAGCCGGTAGCGGTAGAGCGAGAGGTAGAGCGCCTGGATCATCGGGTAGGCCGTGACGACGAGCATCACCACCACCGCAGGCGCGACGAGCTTCAGCCCCAGACGGTTCTCGGCCTTCGCGCGATCGCTCGCGACGACCTTGCCCGGCCGGCCGGCGGTCGTGGTGCTCACAGGAGCCTCTTTCCGTGGAGGACTTCGTCGATGAACGACTGCGATTCCTTCGGTGTCGACGAGTTCACGCTGGCGGGTGGGTGCCAGGTCGACTGGATCCCGCCGGAGATGTCGCTCCAGTACGGGGTGACCGTGCGAGGGGCCGCCGCGTCCAGGCTGTCCTGGAAGAGCTGCAGCAGGTCCTCCGGGTAGATCTTCGCCAGCGCGGGGTAGTCGTAGCCCGCCGAGCTCGCCGGCATGTTGCCGGTCATCTCGGCGTTGATGCCCTGGCTCTCCGGGCTGGTGAGGCACTCGACCGCCTTCATCGCCTCGTCCACGTGGGCCGAGTGGGAGCTGACGCCGATCCCGATGCCGCCGTACGGCGGGCGCGAGTCCTCGCCGGCCACGGTCTGCGGGTAGCGCGTGTAGCCGATGTCCTTCTTGACCTCGGGCTGCGTCGAGTCGTAGTTGGTCCAGATGTAGGTCCAGTTCGTCAGGAACGCACCCTGCGCGGAGCCGAACGTCGCTCCCGCCTGTCCCTCCTGGGAGACCGAGAGGTCGGGCGGGGCCGCCTTCGAGTGGGCGAGCTTCTCGATGACGCCGGCCGCCTTCTCACCGGCCTCGGAGTCGAGGCCGAGGGTGAGGTCGACGCCCTTGTCGGTGTCGGTCGCGATCTCGCCTCCCGCACCGGCGATCAGCGAGTTGATCCAGACGACGTAGCCCTCGTACTTGTTCGCCTGCACCGCGACCTTGCCGTCGTTCTTGCTCGCGGCGTCGATGATCTGGTCCCAGGTGACCGGCTTCGTCATGTCGATGCCGGCCTTCTCGACGAACGACTTGCGGTACCAGAGCACCTGCGTGTTGGACCAGAACGGCGCGACCACCAGCTTGCCGTCCCAGGTCGCGGCGTCGGTCGCGCCCTTGAAGGACTGGTCCTTCAGCTTGCCCTGCAGGTCCTCCGGGATGTCGGCGAGGTAGCCGGCGTTGGCGAACTCCGCCGTGTACGGCGGGTCGATGCTCATGATGTCGATGCTCGAGTCGCCGGCGGCGAGTCGCCGGGCGAGCTGGATCCGCTGCTGGTTGGCGTCCTGGGGCAGCACCTGGGTGGTGATCGTGTAGTCGTCGGTGGAGCACTTCTTGGCGACGGCGGCCTGTCCGCCGCTGTCGGGGTTGATGTACCAGACGAGCTCCGGCTTGCCGGAGTCCGCGTTGGCCGAACAGGCAGCGAGTAGCCCTGAAGCCGTGATCAGCGCTGCGGCCGCGGCGAGTCCGCGACGTACTCCATCCATGCGCTCCACCTCCCCAGTGGTCTAGATCACATGTAGCCCCCTTTCGTCCCGAAGTAAACGTTGACATTTCTCCGATCAAGGGCACCCGCTACTGTGAGCGCGCTCACCTTTACTACGGATCGTCCGGCACGTACCTGCCGGTGAAGGAGTTGTTGAAGCATGGCCACAGTTCGTTTCGAAGAGGCACAGCGCTGGTACCCCGGTGCTGACAAGCCCGCCGTCCCCGGCATCAGCCTGGAGATCGGTGACGGCGAGTTCATGGTCCTCGTCGGTCCCTCCGGTTGCGGCAAGTCCACGACCCTGCGGATGCTCGCCGGGCTCGAGGAGGTCAACAAGGGGAAGATCTTCATCGGTGACCGCGAGATCACCAACATCCCCCCGAAGGACCGGGACATCGCGATGGTGTTCCAGAACTACGCGCTCTACCCGCACATGTCGGTCGCCGACAACATGGCCTTCGCGCTCAAGATGGCCAAGGTCCCGACGGACGAGCGCAACAAGCGCGTCCAGGACGCGGCGAAGATCCTCGGCCTGACCGAGTACCTCGACCGCAAGCCCAAGGCCCTCTCCGGCGGCCAGCGCCAGCGCGTCGCCATGGGTCGCGCGATCGTCCGCCAGCCGCAGGTGTTCTGCATGGACGAGCCGCTGTCGAACCTCGACGCCAAGATGCGCGTGCAGACGCGCACCGACATCGCGAAGCTCCAGGCCGACCTCGGCGTCACGACCGTCTACGTCACCCACGACCAGGTCGAGGCGATGACGATGGGCGACCGCGTCGCGGTGATGAAGGACGGCTACCTGCAGCAGGTCGACACCCCGCTCGGTCTCTACGACAAGCCGGTCAACCTCTTCGTCGCCGGCTTCATCGGCTCGCCCGCGATGAACCTGCTGGAGGCGCAGGCCAAGGACGGCAAGGCCCAGATCGGCGACTACCTCGTGCCGGTCGACCCGGCCGCGGCGTCGAAGATGGAGGGCAACATCACCGTCGGCGTACGCCCCGAGGCGTGGCGGATGGTCGGCAACAGCGAGGCCGGCATGCCGGTCCGGGTGACCGTGGTCGAGGACCTCGGCTCCGATGCCTTCGTCTACGGCACCAGCGGCGTCGAGGGCACGCCCAACAACATCATCATCCGCGTCAACGGCCGCGACCACGTGCAGAAGGGCGAGACGGTCTACGTGACCACCGACCCCGAGAACGTGCACGTGTTCGACACCGAGACCGGGGAGCGTCTCTCCGACTGAACCAACGCCGAGTCGGCGCCAGTTTGCACCTCCGGGCTGCAAACTGGCGCCGACTCGGCTATTTCGCTCGGTTGGCCGTACGCCGGATGGCGGCGACGAACGTCTCGAAGAGCGCGGGCGGCAGGTCGTGTCCCATGCCGTCGACGAGGAGCAGCTCGGCGCCGGGGATCGCGGCGGCGGTGGCCCGGCCGCCGGAGACGTGCACCATCTTGTCGGCGAGGCCGTGCACGACCAGGGACGGGACGCGTACGCCGCGCAGCCGGGTGCTCCGGTTGGGCTGGGTCAGCACCGCCATCATCTGGCGGACCACGCCCGCGGGGTGCAGGCCGCGGTCGAAGGTCAGGGACGCGCGGGCGCGGATCCGCTCCTCGTCCTCGGGGTACGCCGGGGAGCCGATCAGCCGCGCCATCGTCACGTTGGTCGCGAGGTAGGCGGCCCGGCCCGGCCGGGCCGGCGCGAGGAAGTGGGGGAGCACGGAGGGGTGCTGCCAGCCGACCGTGCGCTTGCCGGTCGTGGACATGATGCTGGTCATCGACCGCACCCGCTCGGGGTGGGCGAGCACCATCGTCTGCACGACCATCCCGCCCATGGACACCCCGACGACGTGCGCCGACTCCAGGCCGAGGTGGTCGAGCAGGCCGAACGCGTCGTCGCCCAGGTCGCCGAGGCTGTACGGCGCACGCACCCGGGTGCCGGCGAACGCCCGGACCAGCGTGGCCCGCGAGATCCGCGCGTCGAGGATCGTCGAGCGGCCCGTGTCGCGCTGGTCGAAGCGGATCACGAAGAAGCCCGCGCGGGCGAGGTCCTCGCACAGCTCGGTGTCCCACCAGGTCATCGGCCCGCCGAGGCCCATCACCAGGAGCAGCGGGTCGTCGTCGGGGTCGCCGAAGGTCTGGTAGCACAGCTCGATGCCCCGGCCGACGGGTGCGAAGAGCTCCTGGGAGACCGTCACGGCGGACTGGACCGGAGTTTCGGCCGCAGTGGCGCGGGTACGTCGTGGTCCGGAGGGCACTTGACCAGTCAACCACCCGGTCGACCGGTGCCGGGAGGGCGGGCGTTATGCGCTGGGCGAACAGTCGACACGGGCTGACCGATAACCGGGTATCCCGGGTTTCGGGGACGTAACGTGGCTCACGTGAGCACCAATCCACTTGCCGACTTCCTCCTGCCGGAGGGCTTCGCCGCCCCCGGCGCGGGAGCGGTGCTCCGCGAGGGCAGCGCGGTCGTCGAGATCGGCCGCTTCGCGCTCCGGGCCGCGGGCGACCGCCGGCACCGCCGGGACACGTCGTACGCCGCTCGCGCGGTGCCCCGCCTCGGCGACCCGGTGCTGCTCGTGCCCGGCTTCCTGGCCGGTGACGGGACGCTGGCCCTGATGAGCCGGTCGTTGCGGGCGCAGGGCTTCCGCACCTACCGGTCCCACATCCACGCCAACATCGGCTGCACGCTCAACGCCGCGGCCCAGCTCGAGGCCCGACTGGAGTCCATCGCGATCCGCCGGGGCTCCCGGGTGCAGGTCGTCGGGCACAGCCTCGGCGGCATGCTGGCGCGTGGCGTCGCCGTACGCCGTCCCGACCTGGTCTCCAACGTCGTCACCCTGGGCAGCCCGATGCTCGCGCCCGGCGCGCACCACCGCTCGCTGAGCGCCAGCGTCGAAATGCTGGTCCGGCTCAGCAAGGCCGGCGTGCCCGGCCTGATGGCCGAGGACTGCGTGGCCGGCGCGTGTGCGCGCCGGAGCTTCGAGGAGTGCCGCGCCGCGATGCCGGCGGGCATCGGCTTCGCCGCGGTCTACTCGCGCCGCGACGGGATCGTCGACTGGCGGGCGTGCATCGACCCGGCGGCGCACCAGGTCGAGGTCACCGCCTCGCACCTGGGGATGGCGTTCGACCCCCGCGTCATCGACGTCGTCGCCGACAACCTGCTGCGGACCTCGGCTGCCTCAGCCGTGGAAGTCGATCGCGGCAAAAGCGCGTAGCTTCTGGAGCTGGTGCTCCGAGCTGATCTTGCGGATCGTGCCGCTGCGCGACCGCATCACCAGCGACTCGGTGGTGCAGCCGCCCGCGTAGTAGCGCACCCCGCGCATCAGGTCGCCGTCCGTGATGCCGGTGGCGACGAAGAAGCAGTCGTCGCCGGTGACCAGGTCGTCGGTGCCGAGCACGAAGTCGGCGTCGAGGTTGTGGCCGGCGTCCAGCGCCCTCTGCCGCTCGTCGTCGTCCTGCGGCCAGAGCTGGCCCTGGATCACGCCACCCATGGACTTCATCGCGCACGCCGTGATGATCGCCTCGGGCGTGCCGCCGACGCCGAGCAGCAGGTCGACGCCGCTGTCCGGGCGGGCCGCCGAGATGGCCCCGGCGACGTCGCCGTCGACGATGAACTTGATCCGCGCGCCGGTCGCCCGGATCTCGTCCGCCAGGGCGGCGTGCCGCGGGCGGTCGAGCAGCACGACGGTGACGTCCTCGGGCTTGCCGCCCTTGGCCTTGGCGACCTGGTGGATGTTCTCGGCGACCGGGTAGCGGATGTCGACGAGGTCCGCCGCCTCCGGTCCGGTGGCCAGCTTGTCCATGTAGAAGACCGCGGACGGGTCGTACATCGAGCCACGCGGAGCGACGGCCAAGACGGCGACCGCGTTGCTCATGCCCTTCGCGGTCAGCGTGGTGCCGTCGATCGGGTCGACGGCGACGTCGCACTCGGGGCCGGTGCCGTCGCCGACGCGCTCGCCGTTGAAGAGCATCGGGGCGTTGTCCTTCTCGCCCTCGCCGATGACCACGACCCCGTCCATCCCGATCGTCGAGATCATCACCCGCATCGCGTTGACCGCGACCCCGTCGGCGCCGTTCTTGTCGCCGCGTCCGACCCACCGGCCGGCGGCCATGGCGGCCGCCTCCGTGACCCGGACGAGCTCCAGTGCGAGGTTGCGATCGGGCGACTGCGGAGCGACGGACAGGCTCTCTGGCTCGGTCATGCGGGAACTCTATCGGGCCCGGATCTCCCTTCAGGTGCGATAGATCGACACTTCGGTCGCCTTGATGCTGAAGACCACGGGCAGGCCTGGCACGAGGTCGAGGTCGGCGGCCGCGAGGGTGGTGACGTCGGCGGCGAGGCTCTGCCCGTCCGCCGGGGCCGCCCGGACCCGCACCTGGTCCCCGAAGGGCTCCAGGTCGGTGACCGTGGTGGCGATGACGTTGCGCGGGCTGCCGCCGGGCGGCTCGCGATAGATGGACACGGCGCTGGGCCGGAAGACCGCGACCACCAGGTCCTCGTCGGCCGGGACCGGGTCGGTGGTCAGTCCCTTCACCTCGATGCCGTCCGGGCCGACGACCGCCCCGTCGCGCCAGGTCCCGCGGACCATGTTGAGGCCGGCGATCCGGGCGGTGAACGGGCTGCGCGGCCGCGTCAGCACCTCGGCGGTCGGACCCGCCTCGACGACCCGCCCGGCGTCGACCACGACGACCCGGTCGGCGAGCAGCAGCGCGTCGAGGACGTCGTGGGTGACCAGGACCGCGGTCCGGTCGGCCAGCACGCGGCGCAGCGTCTGCCGGAGAGCCGGTCGTACGGCGACGTCGAGCGCCGCCATCGGCTCGTCGAGGAGCAGCAGCCGCGGGTCCGCGGCCAGGGCGCGGGCGACGGCGACGCGTTGGGCCTGCCCCCCGGACAGCTGGCCGGGTCGGCGGCTCGCGAGGTCCGCGACCCCGACCTCCTCCAGCCAGGCACGGGCCTGCGCGCGCGCCGTACGCCGTGGGTCCCCGCCGCTGCGAGGCCCGAAGGCGACGTTGTCGAGCACGCTCAGGTGGGGGAAGAGCAACGGGTCCTGGGCGAGCAGGGCGATCCGGCGCTGGTGCGGTGCGACCCACGTGTGGGGTCCGGTCAGCTCCACGTCGTCGAGCACGACCCGTCCGGCATCGGGGCGCAGCAGCCCGGCCGCGACGGCCAGCATCGTGGACTTGCCGGCCCCGTTGGGGCCGAGCACCGCGACGGTCTCGCGGTCGGCGACCTCGAGCGTGACGTCGACGTCGCGCTCGTCCACGCGGGCGCTCAGCTCGAAGCTCACCAGGTGCTCCGACCCGGGCGGGCGAGCGCGATCACGACGACCGCGACCACGACCAGCACCAGCGACATCGCGACCGCGGCGTCGGGGTCGGTCACCCGGAGGTTGTAGATGAAGAGCGGCAGGGTGCGGGTGGTGCCCTCGAGGCTGCCCGCGAAGGTGATCGTCGCGCCGAACTCGCCGAGTGCCCGGGCGAAGGACAGCACCGCACCCGAGACCAGCCCGGGGAGCACGAGGGGGAGGGTCACCCGTCGGAAGACCGTGGTCGGTCGGGCCCCCAGCGAGGCGGCCACCTCCTCGTAGCGCGCGCCGGCGCTGCGCAGCGCGCCCTCGAGGCTGACCACCAGGAAGGGGAGGGAGACGAAGGTCTGCGCCAGCACGACCGCCGTGGTCGAGAACGCGATCTGGACGCCGAGGGCGTCCAGCTCGCCGCCGAGCAGCCCCCTGCGGCCGAAGGTGTAGAGCAGCGCGATGCCGCCCACGACCGGCGGTAGCACCAGCGGCAGCAGCACGAGCGAGCGCACCAGTGCCTGGCCGGGGAAGCTGGTGCGGGCGAGCACCAGCGCCATCGGGACGCCGAGGAGCAGGCACAGGACGGTGGCGACCAACGACGTACGCAGGCTCAGCGACAGGGCGGTCAGCGCGGAGTCAGAGGTGACCAGATCGAGGAAGCCGCCCCACTCGACCCGCGAGAGCATCCCGGCGAGCGGGAGCAGGACGAGGGCGACGCCGAGCGCGGCGGGGACGTAGATCCAGGCCGGGAGCCCGACCTGCCGCTGCTTCGTCACCGCTCAAGGCTGCCCGAAGCCTGCGTCCTGCAGGACCTTCTGCCCCGTGTCGCCGAGCACGAAGTCGACGAACTCCCCGGCCAGGTCGGACTCGTCGGAGCCCTTCACCGGGGCGATCGGGTAGGTGTTCACGACGTCGCCCGACTCCGGGAAGGTGACCCCGGTGACGGCGTCACCGGCGGCGGTCACGTCGGTCACGTAGACCACCCCGGCGTCGGCCTCGCCGCTCGTGACCTTGGCGAGGACGTCGGTCACCGACTGCTCCTCGCTGACGGGCTTCAGCGTCACGCCGAGGTTGGTCGCCATCGTCTGCGTCGCGGCACCGCACGGGACCTCGGGGGCGCAGATGACGAGCTGGAGCCCCTTCTTCGCGAGGTCCTGGAAGCTCGCGACCCCGGCGGGGTTGTCGGGCGGGGTGGCGATCTCGAGGGTGTTGGTGGCGAAGTCCTGCGGGTCCGCACCGGTCAGGTCGTCGTCGACCAGCTTGTCCATGTTCTTGGTGTCGGCGGAGGCGAAGACGGCTGCCGGTGCGCCCTCCTGGATCTGGGTGACCAGGTCGGAGGAGCCGCCGAAGCTGAACTCCACCTTGACGCCGTCGTGCTCGGCCTCGAACTTCTTGCCGATCTCCTCGAAGGTCGAGGTCAGCGACGCCGCGGCGTACACGGTCAGGGTGGTCGTCCTGCCGCCGGCGCCACCGCCGTCGGATTCGGAGTCGCTGCCGCACGCGGCGAGCGGCAGCACCAGCGCGAGTGCGGCGGACAGGACGAGCGGGTTCAGCTTCACGGGCGCTCCACGACGACGTTGGTGGACTTGACGGAGGCGATGGCGCGTACGCCGGGCTCGAGGCCGAGCTCCTCGGCGGCCTCGGAGCTCATCAGCGAGACCATCCGGTAGGGACCGCAGATCATCTCGACCTGGGCCATGACGGTGTCCTTCTTGACCTTGGTGACGATCCCGGCCAGCCGGTTGCGGGCGCTGACCGAGGCCGCCCGGGTGGCCTCGCGATCGGGCTGGTCGGCGAGCGACTCCGCCAGGACGGCGAGGTCGACGCCCGGTACGACGGTGCGGCCGTCGCTCTTGGTGCTGGCCACGCGACCCGCCTCGACCCAGCGGCGCATGGTGTCGTCGCTGACTCCGAGCAGCTCGGCTGCTTCCGCGATTCGGTAGGTCGTCACGCGGGGATCATGCCGCAGATGCGGTCAGGTGACCAGTGAAAGCGCCGCAACGGCGGCAATGAGACTGATCGGGGTGACCAGCAGCGAGACTCGGTGGAACTCCCGCATCGAGGGCGGGTGACCGAGCCGGACCATGCCGCGGCGCCACAGCAGGTTGGCCAGCGACCCCGTGTAGCTGAGCCCCGAGCCGATGTTGAGGCCGAGCAGGGCGGCCAGGATCGCGGTGTCGCCGAGCGGCGCCAGCAGGGGGACGAGCAGCAGCGTCGCCGAGAGGTTGGTCAGGAGGTTGGCCAGTGCGGTCGCGATCACCGCGATCAGCAGCAGGCTGGCGAAGTCGGTGCCGTCCGGGAGCCGGTCGCTCACCCAGGAGCCGAGGAAGCCGGCGGCCAGCGCCGCCACCACCACGCCGAGGGAGAGCACGAAGACCGCGAACGTGGGGTGCGCGGACCGGACGGCGTCGGGCGCGGTGAGCAGCCCACGCCGGCGCGCCCACACGACCAGGACCACGGCGGCGGCGCCGGAGACCCAGAACGGGTCGACGCCGAGGGGTGACCCGACGCCGAAGCCGACCAGCATCAGCAGCACGACGACGAGCGGGGTCCGGGGGATCGGCGGTGCCTCCTCCACGTGCGTGGGCCCCGGGGGTGCTGCGAGGTCCGAGCGGAAGAGCAGCCGCAGCGCGACGTACTCGACCACCAGCACGACCGCGAGGACCGGCGCCATCACGAGCGCGAACCCGCCGAAGGTCAGGTCGAGGTGGGGCATCGCGAGCAGGTTGGTGAGGTTGGAGACCGGCAGCAGCAGCGAGGCGGAGTTGGCCATCCGCAGGCAGGCGTGTGCGCCCGGCCGGTACGACGTACCGCTGCTGACGGCGGCCGCGACGACCACCGGGGTGAGCAGCACCACGGTAGCGTCGAGGCTCAGCGCCGCGGTGACCGCGGCCGCGAGCAGGAAGACGCCGGTGAAGATCGGCACCGCGCGGCCGCGGCCCGCGTCGCGGACCCGTGCGGCGGCCGCCGCGAAGAGCCCGGCCCGGGCGCAGACGTCGGCGACCACCAGGATCGTGACCAGGAAGAGCACCACCGGACCCAGGTGGCGCAGCGTGTCCTCGACCTCGGACCTGGTGAGGATCCCGGTGGAGAGGGTCGCCAGCGCCGCGAGCACGCCGACACCGGCCTCGACCCGTCCGGACGGGTGCGCGTAGGCCGTGACCAGGAGTGCGAGGAGGGCGGCCAACGGGATGAGATCGAGGGCCGCCACGCCGCGACCCTAGATGACCTGGGAAACTGCTCGTGTGAGTGAGTCGCAGACCGAGCCGGCCGCGCCGGAGAAGGCGGGCCGGTACAACCGGTCCACCGGTGGCCTGATCGGCTCGATGATCGTGCTGGTCCTGGTCGTCCTCGGCATCGTGGCCTTCCGGGGAGCCTTCCGCGACACCCCGGACTACCAGCCGGAGCACATCGAGTACCTCGACCTGATCCAGAGCGTGCAGCGGGTCGGGCTGGAGCCGCTCTACCCGCCGGAGCTCCCGGACGGATGGTTCACCAAGGACGCGAGCTACGACCCGGGCGACCGGCCGTCCCTCGACCTGGTCTTCGCCACCGACGACGACCACACCGCCGGGCTGCACCAGGAGGACACCTCCGCGAAGGGCCTCCTGACGACGTACGTCGGCGGCGGCGTGACCGAGGACAAGGCGACGCTCACCACCGACGTCGGCACCTGGACGTCGTGGACCGACACCGACGGGGACCACGCGTTCACCACCCAGCACGGTGAGGACACGGTGCTCGTCTACAGCTCGGGTGACCCCGACGCCCTGCGGTCCTTCGTCGAGTCACTCACCGACGCGAAGCTCCCGGAGCAGTGAGTCGAGTCGGGACCTCTGACCGTTGAGTCGGGAGTTCTAGTTCCGGCTCAACCCTCGTCGCCCTCGATGGCCGCGTCGAGGCGCTTGCGGGCACCGTCGAGCCAGTCCTGGCAGATGGTGGCGAGGGCCTCGCCGCGCTCCCAGAGCGCCAGCGACTCCTCGAGCGTGGTGCCGCCGGCCTCGAGGCGGCGGACGACCTCGATGAGCTCCTCCCGGGCGCCCTCGTACGACGGCGTCTCCTCAGCCTTCTTCGGCATGGATCTCCTCGGTGCTGGTGGTGGTGGCGTGGATACGGCCGTCGGCGACCCGGACGCTGACCTGCTGGTCGGGGGCGACGCCGTCGATCGAGGTGACGACGTGACCGTCGGCGTCCTGGAGCACGGCGTACCCCCGCTGCAGGGTGGCCAGCGGCGACAGCGCCCGTGCCCGGGCGCGCTGGTGGCCGACGTCGTCGGCGGCGCGGTCGAGCGAGTGGCCCAACGTACGGCGGGCCCGGTCGCGCAGCCGGTCGACCTCGTCGAGGCGCGCGTCGAGCAGGCTGCGCGGGTCGGCGAGGGCGGGCCGGGAGCGGAGCGCGTCGAGCCCGGCCTGCTCGCGCCGGACCCACCCGGCGAGCGCCGACCGGACCCGGTCGCGGGCGTGGGTGACGCCGCGCAGCTCCTCCACGACGTCGGGCACGACGAGCTTGGCGGCGTCGGTCGGCGTCGAGGCGCGGACGTCGGCGACCAGGTCGAGCAGCGGCTGGTCGGGCTCGTGGCCGATGGCGGAGATGACCGGCGTCCGCACCGCGTGCACCGCCCGGATCAGCGCCTCGTCGGAGAAGGGCAGCAGGTCCTCGACCGAGCCGCCGCCACGGGCCACGATGATCACGTCGACGGCCGCGTTGCGGTCCAGTCGCTCCACGGCCTCGATCACCTCGGCCGCCGAGCGAGGGCCCTGCATCGCGGCGTACGCCACCTCGAAGGTGACCGCCGGCCAGCGGCGCTTCGCGTTGTCGAGGACGTCGCGCTCGGCCGCACTGTTGGGCGCCGTGACCAGGCCGACGGTGCCGGGCAGGAACGGCAGCGAGCGCTTGAGCTCGGGCGCGAACAGGCCCTCGGCCGCCAGCAGCTGGCGCCGCCGCTCGAGCCGGGCGAGCAGCTCGCCCAGGCCGACCATCCGGATCTCGCGGGCGTAGAGCGAGATGGTGCCGCGGTTGGCGTAGTACGACGGCTTGGCGTTGACCACGATGCTCGCCCCCTCGACCACAGGCGGGTTGAGGCTGTCGAAGAGCGTGCGCGAGCAGGTCACCGTGACCGAGATGTCGGCGACCGCGTCGCGCAGCGTCATGAAGACGGTCGCCATGCCCGGCCGGCGGCTCACCTGGGCGACCTGGCCCTCCACCCACACCGCGCCCAACCGGTCCACCCAGCCGGCGATCGCGTTGGCGATCTGGCGCACGGGGGCCGGGGACTCGAGCGAGGTCTCCATGGCCATGCCCGCGAGATTAGGGGATAGCACCGACCCACCTAGACTGGCGTCATGACCACCGCCCTTCCTACCAACATGGGCATGCCCCCGATCCTGTCGCCGGAGGCGGCCGAGAAGGCCGTGCTGCTGGCGGCCCCTCGGGGCTACTGCGCCGGCGTCGACCGTGCGGTCATCACCGTGGAGAAGGCGCTCGACCTGTACGGCGCGCCCGTCTACGTGCGCAAGCAGATCGTGCACAACAAGCACGTGGTCGCCGACCTGGAGTCGCGCGGCGCGATCTTCGTCGAGGAGCTCGACGAGGTGCCGGCCGGGCAGACCGTGGTCTTCTCCGCCCACGGCGTCTCGCCCGAGGTGCACCGCCAGGCCGGGGAGCGCTCGCTCAAGACCATCGACGCCACCTGCCCGCTGGTGACCAAGGTCCACCACGAGGCCAAGCGCTTCGCCGCCGAGGACTACGACATCCTGCTCATCGGCCACGCCGGCCACGAGGAGGTCGAGGGTACGGCGGGCGAGGCGCCCGACCACATCCAGCTGGTGCAGAGCCCGGCCGACGTGCCCGGCATCGTCGTGCGCGACCCGAAGCGGGTCGCCTGGCTGTCGCAGACCACGCTGTCGGTCGACGAGACCCTCGAGACCGTGGCCGCCATCCGCGAGCGGTTCCCCGATCTCCTCGACCCGCCGAGCGACGACATCTGCTACGCCACCCAGAACCGTCAGCTCGCCGTCAAGGAGATCTCCCCGAACGCCGACCTGGTGATCGTGGTCGGCTCCGGCAACTCCTCCAACTCGGTGCGGCTCGTCGAGGTCGCCCTCGAGGTCGGCGCCAAGGCGTCGTACCGCGTCGACGACGCCTCCGAGATCGACGAGGCGTGGCTCGACGGCGTCCGGACCGTCAGCGTGACCTCGGGCGCGAGCGTGCCCGAGGCGCTGGTCGACGGCGTGCTCGCCTTCCTGGCCGAGCGCGGCTACCCCGACGCCCAGGCCGTGCACACCGCCGAGGAGTCGCTGATCTTCGCGCTCCCGCCCGAGCTGCGCCGCGACCTCAAGGCCGCCGGCCGGGTCTGAGCGATGGCCCGCTACCTCGACGTACACCCCGACAACCCGCAGCCGCGGCTGCTCGGCCAGATCGCCGAGGCGCTCCGCGACGACCAGCTGATCGCCTACCCGACCGACTCCGGCTACGCGCTCGGCTGCCGGCTCGGCAACCGGGACGGGCGCGACCGGATCCTGCGGATCCGCGGGCTCGACGACCGGCACCACTTCACGCTGATGTGCAAGGACTTCGCGCAGCTGGGTCAGTTCGTGCAGGTCAACAACTCGGCGTTCCGGGCGATCAAGTCGGCGACGCCGGGCCCGTACACCTTCATCCTCCCGGCCACCCAGGAGGTGCCGCGGCGGCTGATGCACCCGAAGAAGAAGACCGTCGGCGTCCGCATCCCCGACCACGTCTTCGTGCAGGCGCTGCTCGCGACGCTCGAGGAGCCACTCCTGACCAGCACGCTGATCCTCCCGGGCGAGACCGAGCCGCGCAGCATGGGCTGGGAGATCAAGGAGGAGCTCGACCACCAGGTCGACGTGGTGGTCGAGGCGGGGGAGACCCTGGCCGAGCCGACCACGGTGATCGACTGGTCGGAGGGCTACCCCGAGGTGGTGCGCGTCGGAGCCGGCGACCCGAGCCGGTTCGAGGCGGCCTGACGGCTCAGCACCCGGTGGCGCAGCACCCGATGCCTCAGGGCGAGCACCGCCAGGCTGAGCAGGTAGCCCGTGGTCAGGGCGCCGGCGTGGCTGGCGAGCCCGCTCACCACGGCCTGCACGACCCCGTCGCCCGGGTCGGCGATCACGTCGGGCCGGGTGAGGCCGATCAGCACGAAGACGCCGACCATGAGCAGCGGCGGGAGCACGCCGACCGTGAAGAAGTCCGACGGCCGGACCAGCAGGGCGAGCGCCACGCACGACAGCACGAAGCAGATGTCGAAGAGGACGGTCAGCCGGCCGAAGGCGACGAGGTCGAGGGCGGTGACCGTGAGCGCGAGCGCGACTCCGAGCACGACGACCTGGCGGCCGGACTCGTGCCCCTCTTCCCAGAGGGTCCTCTGGCTCACAGGGCCACGCTATGGTCCGCCGGGCCCTCGTCGTCGGCGCCGCGCCGGTCGACCGCGTGCAGTCCGGCGGTGACCGGGCCGGCGGGAGTCCGGGTGCTGACCTCCACCTGACGTGGTGCGGGCAGGTCACCGAAGCGCCGGGCCGACACCAGCACCCGTGACTCCAGGGAGCCGACGGTCTGGTTGTAGTGCCCGACCGCGGCGTTGAGGGAGCGGCCGAGCTGGTCCAGGTGGCCGTTCATGCTCGCCAGCCGCTCGTGCAGCTCCCGCCCGAGCCGGTGGATGTCGCGCGCCTGGTCGGCCAGGGCCTCGTGGCTCCAGCCGTGGGCGACCGTGCGCAGCAGCGCGATCAACGTCGTCGGGGTCGCGAGCACGACCTGCCGCGCAGCGGCGTACTCGATCAGGCTGCCGTCGGCGTCGAGAGCGGCGGCGAGGAACGACTCGGCGGGCAGGAAGAGCACGACGAACTCCGGGCTCTCGTCGAGCGAGCGCCAGTACTGCTTCGACCCGAGGACGTCGACGTGGGCGCGGACCTGGCCGGCGTGCCGGCGCAGGTGCCGGTCGCGTACGTCGTCGTCGTCGCTGGTCGTCGCGTCGAGGTAGGCGTCGAGCGGCACCTTGGCGTCGACCACCACCTTGCGGCCGCCGACCAGGTTGACCACCAGGTCGGGCCGGCGGGCGCCGTCGTCGAGCCGGACCTGCTCGGCGAAGTCACAGCGGTCCACCAGGCCCGCCAGCTCGACGGCCCGGCGCAGGTGCAGCTCTCCCCACTGCCCGCGGACCTGCGGCTTGCGCAGCGCGGTGGACAGCGTCTGGGTCTCCCGCTGCAGCTGCCCGACCTGGGCGTCGAAGTGCCCCTGCCAGCTGGCCCGGGCCCGGTCGAGGTGGTGCATCTGGTCGCTGAGCCGGTCCAGGCCCTGCATCACCTCGGCCTGGTCCACGACACCGGCCGTGAACGTCGGGCGAGAGCGGGACCAGAGGACGCCGACGACCGCGCCCAGGCCGAGGCCGATCGCGAGCGTGAGGAAGAGCGTCAGGATCTCCATGCCGTCCAGCATGGCGGTGGCCACCGACAGTGCGTCTCGACCGTCGCCGCGTCAGCCGAGGTCGACGACCACGGGCGCGTGGTCGGAGGGGGCGCCGGTGCCCTGGGCGGGGTCGCGCTCGTCGCGGTCCACGAAGGCGCCGGTGACCCGGGCCGCGAGCGACGGGGAGCCGAGCAGGAAGTCGATGCGCAGGCCGCGGTTGCGCTCGAAGCGCTGCCGGTAGTAGTCCCAGTAGGTGTAGCCCGGGTCGTACGGCTTCACCGTGTCGACCCAGCCGTCCTCGGCGAAGGCGAAGAACGCCGCGCGCTCGGCCGGGGTCACGTGGGTCGAGTTCTTGAACTGGGTCACGTCGAAGACGTCGTCGTCGGTGGGGCAGACGTTCCAGTCGCCCACCAGCACCGACTCGGCACCGACCCACGCGCGGGCGGCCTCGCGCAGCGCGGCGTACCACTCCAGCTTGTAGACGTAGTGCGGGTCGTCGGGCTTGCGGCCGTTGGGCACGTAGAGCGACCAGAGGCGTACGCCGCCGCAGGTCGCGCCGATCGCCCGCGACTCCGGCTCGGCGGGGTCGGCCGCGTCCTTGGCGTAGCCGGGCTGCCCGGGGAAGCCGACCTCCACGTCCTCGAGCCCGACCCGGCTGATGATCGCGACGCCGTTCCACTGGTTGGTGCCCGCTGCCGCGATCTCGTAGCCCCGGGACTGCAGGCCCATCAACGGCAGCTGGTCCTCGCGCGCCTTGGTCTCCTGGAGCGCGAGCACGTCGATCTCGTGGCGGTCGAGCAGCGCCTCGACGCGGTCGATCCGGGTCCGGAGGGAGTTGACGTTCCAGGTCGCGATGCGCACGACGGCACCCTACGACCCGAGATGTACAAGAACTCTTGTAGGTGTCGGAGGTGGCGCCTAGCGTGCGGGCATGACCTCGATCGAGACCCTGCGGGCGTTCCACCACCCGACCCGGCGACGGATGGTCGACTACCTCTACCTGCACGGCCCGACCCAGGTCGGCACGCTCGCGCGGGAGCTGGGGGAGCAGGTCGGCAGCATCAGCCACCACCTGCGGATGCTCGAGCGCGCCGGGGTGGTCGCGCCGGCGCCCGAGCTCGCCACCGACGGGCGCACCAGCTGGTGGCGCCTGGAGCAGTCGTCGGTCTCGTGGTCGGTCGACGACTTCGCGGGCGACGCGGCGGCGATGGTCGCGGCGACCGCTGCCGAGCGGCTCAACATCGACCATCAGCTCGGCAAGCTCGCCGCCTGGAAGCGGGCGGCCACGAAGGCCGACCCGGAGTGGCGGCAGGCCGCGTTCACCACCGACTTCCTGGCGCTCGCGACCCCCGACGAGCTGGCGGCGCTGCACGAGGCCCTCAACGAGGTCGCCCGGAGCTGGCGGGCCGGCATCGACCCGGACGACGGCGCTGTGCGCGAGCCCGTCTTCGTGTACGCCCACGGCTTCCCGACGCGCCCGTGACCGGCGCGATGACGAGGGACCGGGTCGCCCTCGGCTGGCTCGGGATCAAGGCCGTCTCCAACGCGGGCGACGCCCTGTGGACGGTCGCGCTCGCGTGGACCGCGGTCCACGTCGCCAGCCCCGCCGTCGCCGGGCTCGTGGTCGCCTCCGGCACCATCCCCCGCGCCCTGGTGCTGCTGCTCGGGGGAGTGGTGGCCGACCGCCGCGAGCCGCGCCTGGTGATGATGGTCGTCAACGTCGTGCGCGTCGCCGTCCTCGTCGCGACGGCGCTGTGGGTGATGGTGGCCGGTACGACGCTGCCGGTGCTGATCGCGGCCGCGGTCGCCTTCGGGCTCTGCGACGCGCTCTACCAGCCGTCGGCCGCGACGATCTCCCGCCAGCTCGTCCCGGCCGAGCAGCTGCCGGCGTACGCCGGGGCGAGCCAGACGGCGATCCGCCTGGGCAGCATGGCGGGCGCGGCCCTCGGCGGTGCCGTGGTCGCCGCCTGGGGGCTGGGCGGCAGCGCGGTCGCCAACGCGGTCACGTTCGCGGTCGTCGTCGGCTACCTGGCACTGGTGCTGCGGCCGCGCTACCCGCTGCCGCGGGCCGAGGCCGAGCCCGTGCTCCGCGGCGTGGCGCGCGGGTTCGGCCACCTGCGGGACGAGCCCACGACCCGCACCCTCGTGCTGACGCTGTCCGGGCTCAACCTCGCGGTGTCCCCGGCGCTCGCGCTCGGTGTCGCCCTGCGGGCCCAGGGCGAGGGCTGGGGCGCCGGTGCGGTCGGCCTGATGCAGGCACTGGTCGCGCTCGGCGCCGCCGTCGGCGCGCTGACGCTGCTGCGGTGGCGGCCTCGCCGCGAGGCGGTCGTCGGCTTCTGGCTGCTCGTCCTGCAGGGGGTGGCGATCGTCGGCATCGGCGTCGGCTCCCTGGTCACCACGGCGGTCGCCTGCGCCGTCATCGGCATCACCGCCGGCTCGGCCTCCTCGCTGCTCGGCGCCGTCTTCATGGCCCTGGTCGACGGTGCCTACCTCGGCCGGATGACCTCGATCCTGCAGCTCGGGGACGACGTGCTGATGCCCGCGGCGATGGCCGCGTTCGGTGCCCTCGCGGCGGCGTACGGCGTCGGGGCGGCCTGCGCGGCCTACGGGCTCGCCATGGCCGGCCTGATGCTGCTGCCGCTCTCCCGCCCGGCCATCCGCCGGATCTCCCTCACGGCGGGCGTTAACACGCCCGCAACCCAGGACGCGCCGGTCGCCGCCACCCTGGAGGCGTGACCGACACCCCGCCCCGTGCGTGGACCGGCCACGTCATCGTCTGCGGCCTGCACGACGAGGGCCTGCGGATCGTGGAGCAGCTGCACGGCGCCGGCGTGCGGGTGCTCGTCGTCGACGACGCCCCCGACCCGCGTCTGGTCCGGTCGCTCCAGGCGCTCGGGGTGCCGCACCTCGAGGCCGACTCCCGCCAGGCCGAGACACTCGAGTCCGCCGGGCTGGCCGGGGCGACGGCGCTGGTCTGCGTCGAGAGCGCGGACCTCCACACCCTCGCGACCGCGCTGCTCGCCCGCGAGGTGCGTCCCGACCTGCGGGTGGTCGTGCAGCTGCGCAACGCCGCCGTCGGGCGCGCCCTCGGCGGCGTGGGCGTCGCCGTGCTCGACGTCGCCGGGCTGGCCGCCCCGTCGATCGTCGAGGCCTGCCTGCGCACCGGCTCGTGGACGCTCGAGCTGGGGGAGGTCGCCTTCCGCGTGGTCGAGACGGTCGTCCTCAGCGAGGGGACGCTGCGTGACCTGTACGGCGACCTGGCGCCGCTCGCCGTCGTGCGCGCGGTCGACGGGCACGCGGCGCTGACGCCAGGACGCGACACGGTCGTCCACGCAGGCGACAGCATCGTGGTCGTCGGCACCCCGGACGAGGTGGCCGCCGCCGGCCTGGGGGTGCGACGCCGTACGAGCGACGCCCCGGCGGTCCCCGCGTTCATCGGTGCCCGCGCCCCACGGCCGCCGGGTGCGCGGCGCTCGCTGCTGCGCGACCTGGTCGCCGACGTCGATCGACGGATCAAGTTCGCGCTCCTCGCGCTGGTGGGGCTCGTCGGGGTGTCGATGACCGTGCTCCTCGTCGGCTACGAGGAACCCTCCGGCCGGCGGATGTCGGCGATCGACGCGCTCTACTTCACCGTCGAGACGATCGGGACGGTCGGGTTCGGCGACTTCTACTTCCGGGACCAGCACGCCTGGCTGCGGATCTGGGCGATCTGCCTGATGCTCGTCGGCGCGACCCTGGCCACGGTCTTCTTCGCGCTACTCACCAACGCCCTGATCGGCCGGCGCCTCGAGGAGACCCTGGGACGTCGTCGGATCACCAGCCTGGACGACCACGTGATCGTCATCGGCGCCGGTTCGATCGGCGTCGCGGTCGTCGACGGGCTGCGGGCCGCCGGCGTCGACGTCGTGGTGGTCGAGACCGACGACGGCAACCGGTTCCTCGACCACCTCCGGCGGAGCAAGGTGCCGGTGGTCGTCGGCGACGCGACCCTGCCCGAGACGCTGTCCACGCTGCACCTCGAGACGGCCCGTGCGGTCGCCGTGCTCACCAGCGACGACCTCGCCAACATCGAGACCGGCCTGGCGGTCCGCGACCTGCTCGGCGATCGCTGGACCGACGTACCCGTGGCCCTCCGCCTCTTCGACCGACGGCTGGCGGGGACCGTCGCCGGCAGCTTCGACTTCCGGTACGTGCGGTCGCCGGCGGCGCTGGCCGCGCCCTGGTTCGTCGGCGCCGCGCTCGGCCTCGACGTGATCGACACGTTCTACGTCGGCGACCTGCCGATGCTGGTCGCCCGGCTGACCATCCCCGAGAGGAGCGGCCTCGACGGGCTCGCGATGCGTGACCTCGAGGCCCGGATCCTGGTGGTGTCCCTCGTCCGCAGCGACGGCCGGACCGAGCACCCACCACGTCGGGACACCCGCTTCGCGGCCGGTGACGTGGCCTACCTGGTCGGGCCGCACGAGGAGCTGCTCCAGCTGCTGCGGACCGACGCGCTCGCACCGGCAGCGCTCGACGGCTGAGTCTGCTTACATCGGCCCATGAGGCGCACCGTCCAGGCCATGCTCGTCGTCGCGATCGTCATCGACATCGCCTACTGGACGATCTGGTTCACCGACCGCGACGTGCTGGCGAGCTCGCACCGCTCGGCGTACTACGAGTTCGAGGACGCCTTCCCGCTCGCCGACCTGTGGCTCGGCATCGCCTGCGTCCTGGCGCTCGTCGCCCTGACCCGCGGACGCCCGTCGGCGACGTTCTGGCTCACCTGCGCCGGGTCCGCCGGCCTCTATCTCTTCGGCATGGACTTCCTCTACGACGTCGAGAACGGCATCTTCACCTCGGGCGGCGGTGGCGTGGTCGAGGCCGTGATCGTGGCGCTCACCCTGGTCTTCTCGGTGACGGTGCTGCGGTTCGCGTGGCAGCGGCAGCTCGCCGTACCGTGAACCCGTGAGCCTGAGCCTCTCCTCGATCCACCGCTTCCCGGTCAAGTCCTGCCGGGGCGAGGACCTGGACATCGCGGTCGTCGAGCCCTGGGGGCTGGCCGGGGACCGGCGCTGGATGCTCGTCGATGAGGCCGGTGACGTGATCACCGCGCGCGAGGCCAACCAGCTGGTGCTCATCACCCCAACCATGACCGCCGACGGCCTGGTGCTGACGGCGCCGGACCTGCCGCCCCTCACGGTGCCGACCCCGGACCCGCGCCACCAGACCCCGGTCGCCCTCTGGAAGTCGGAGCTCACCGCCGCCACCGCCGGCGCGGAGGCGGACGCGTGGTTCGGCAAGGCCCTCGGGCGTACGGCGCGGCTCGTCCACCTCGACGACCCCACCCGCCGGCCGACGAGCATCGCGTTCAGCGAGCCGGACGACCGGGTCTCCTTCGCCGACGGCTACCCGCTGCTGGTGACGACCGAGGCGTCGCTGGCCGCCCTCAACGACGTGGTCGTCGAGCGGTCCGCGGGCGCCCACCCGCCGCTGCCGATGACCCGCTTCCGTCCCAACGTGGTCGTCACGGGGTCGGCGGCCTGGGCCGAGGACGACTGGCGCCGGATCCGGATCGGCGACGCGGTGTTCCGGGCCGTGAAGGGGTGCGCGCGC
Source organism: Nocardioides conyzicola (assembly GCF_039543825.1). Taxonomy (NCBI): domain Bacteria; kingdom Bacillati; phylum Actinomycetota; class Actinomycetes; order Propionibacteriales; family Nocardioidaceae; genus Nocardioides; species Nocardioides conyzicola. Next base: position 2,874,503 of record NZ_BAABKM010000002.1, read on the forward strand.
TGCGTGCTGACCACGATCGACCCCGACACCGCCGTACGCGAGAAGGAGCCGATCGCCTCCCTGGCCCGGATCCGTCGGTGGGACGGCGCCACCTGGTTCGGCGTCAACCTGGTCCCCGACACCCCGGGCGCGACGATCCGGGTCGGCGACGAGGTCGAGGTGCTCGAGGCCGTGCCGCCCGGCGGCGGGCCGATCCGTCCTGCCCTCTGACCGTCCAGGCGCGGCTGTGGGCTTGGCGTCAGGAGGAGACTCGGTGGATGGACGCCACCCGCACGACCCTGCTCGACAAGAAGACCGAGCTCGAGGAGCAGATGGCCGTGCTCGAGGAGCTGCCCGGCGAGCGCGGTGAGATCTCGTTCGGCAAGCGCGTGGGCGAGGGCACCTCCATCGCCGTCGACCGGCTCTCGCAGGTCGCGGTGCACGACAAGCTGCAGCTGACGAAGGTCGATGTCGAGCGCGCGCTGGTCAAGGTGGACGAGGGCACCTACGGCACGTGCGACGTGTGCGGGCGGGCGATCGGCGACGGTCGTCTCGAGGCGCTCCCGTGGGCGACCCTCTGCGTGGACGACTCAGCGAAGCGCTGATTGGGGCGCGGTCGCCGTACGCCCGTAAAGTGACCGCCCGTGGCACTCACCATCGGCATCGTCGGACTCCCCAACGCGGGCAAGTCCACCCTCTTCAACGCCCTGACCAAGAACGACGTCCTCGCGGCCAACTACCCGTTCGCGACCATCGAGCCGAACGTCGGCGTCGTGGGGGTCCCGGACGACCGGCTCCCGCGGCTCGCGGAGATCTTCGGCTCCGCCAAGATCCTCCCGGCCACTGTGGAGTTCGTCGACATCGCGGGCATCGTGCGCGGTGCCTCGGAGGGTGAGGGCCTGGGCAACAAGTTCCTCTCGCACATCCGGGAGTCGTCGGCGATCTGCCAGGTGACCCGGGTCTTCCGCGACGAGGACGTCACCCACGTCGACGGTGAGGTCAACCCCGGCAACGACATCTCCACGATCCAGACCGAGCTGATCCTGGCCGACCTGCAGACCGTCGAGAAGGCGATCCCGCGGCTGGAGAAGGAGGCCCGGATGAACAAGTCCCAGGCCGCCGTCCTCGACGCCGTGAAGGAGGCGCTCGGCCACCTCGAGGCGGGGACGCCGATCATCGCCACCAAGGTCGACCGCACCCTGATCCGCGAGCTCTCGCTGATGACCGCCAAGCCGTTCATCTACGTCTTCAACTGCGACGCCGACGAGCTCGCCGACGAGGACCTCAAGGACAAGATGCGTGCCCTGGTCGCGCCGTCCGAGGCGATCTTCCTCGACGCGAAGTTCGAGTCCGAGCTGGTCGAGCTCGACGACGACGAGGAGGCGCGCGAGATGCTCGCCGAGATGGGCGTCACCGAGCCCGGCCTCGAGACGCTCGCCCGGGTCGGCTTCGCCACCCTCGGCCTGCAGACCTACCTGACCGCCGGTCCCAAGGAGACCCGCGCCTGGACGATCCCCCAGGGCGCCACCGCTCCCGAGGCCGCCGGCGTGATCCACACCGACTTCCAGCGCGGCTTCATCAAGGCCGAGATCGTCTCCTTCGACGACCTCGTCGCCCTGGGCTCCATGCAGAAGGCCAAGGAGGCCGGCAAGGTGCGCATGGAGGGCAAGGACTACGTCATGGCCGACGGCGACGTCGTGGAGTTCCGCTTCAACGTCTGACGAGGGCGTGCCTCGGCCGCTGCTGGTCGTGCGCACGTGTTGGTGACCGGCTCGGAGTCCCGTCACCGTGCGACGACTCGGTAGTCCTCGCCGAGAGCTCGACCAAGTTCGCGCGCGATGGCCGAGCCCTCGTCCTCCCACGCGAAGATGGCAGCGGTGTTGTCGTCCGTCGCTTCCTCGTACTTGCCGGCGTCGGCAATCCACGCGAGAACTCGCTTGGTCAGCGCCTCGGGTGTAGGAGGCAACACCTTGGCCTGTCCAGTCGTGGTCGCCTCCTCGTCCCACGAAACGAGGTGGCCAGTCTCTGCGTCCATGATCAGCCTGCTCAACTGGATGAGCAGAGGGGGCTGGCTTCGTGGGGGCTCGACCTCGATGCCGGGGTGGACCTCTTCGCCGAGACGTCGGAGGAGCTCCTGCTGTCTGGCGAAGTGGCGACGCTTCCAGTCTTCGGGCGGCTCGCTCTGAGGTGACGCCAACTCCTCGTTCCAGGCCATCGCGTCGTCGAAGAGCTGGCGCGAGATGCCGAGCCAGCGGCGAAGTTCGTCGAAGTCGTCACTGAGATGTCCCTCGTCATCCCAGAATGGTCCCGCGTGCTCGTGGGCGCGAAGACTCACGTTGCGGATGACCGGGTCTTCGTTGTCGAGGTCAGCGGCTCCCTCTGGTGCGAATGCGAACCAGCCGAACTCGCCCCTCTGGTCCGCAGGCGGCGTCAGCCTGTCCGGGTACTGCTCACTCATGTCACGACCCTCTCAGATGTGAGGGTGCAGTCGCCTTGCGTTGGCGGTCGACGGTGAGCACGGTGTTCCGCTTCAACGTCTGACCAACGCCGTTGCTCCACCGGCAGCCGGGCTTCACCCCATCAGGTGAGGATTTTGGACGGGCGCGGGCGCACTGGTGATGATCGCGACATGGGAAGTCATGACCCCGTACGCGTGAGCGTGGTGAGTCCTCAGCCGATCGTCGAGGCTGGTGTCGTCGGCTTGCTCTCGCAGCACCGCGACCGGGTCGAGCTGGTCCCGGCACCTCGCGCGGGAGCCCAGGCTGACGCGGACGTCCCGGTCGAGCCCGACGTCGTGCTGTACGACGCCATCGGGTTGCTCCACGGGGACGCCGACGACTTCGACTACCTGGTCGACCACACCAAGGCCCACGTCCTGGTGATCTCGCGCGACCTGCGCCCCGACCTGGCCGGCCGGGCGCTGCAGCGCGGCGCGCAGGGCTACTTCTCCCTGGGCGTGGACAACGAGGAGCTCCTCGCCGCGGTCGACTCCGCGGTCACGGGATGGGTCGTGGGCGACCCGGGCGAGGACCCCACTGTCGGCTCCGGTGTCAGCGCAGCGGCCGCGCTCCGCAACGGCAACAGCGTGTCCTTGTCGGGTCGAGAGGCGCAGACGCTGGAGTTCATCGCGCAAGGGCTCAGCAACAAGGAGATCGCTGCGCGGCAGTACCTGTCCATCAACTCGGTCAAGACCTACATCCGGACGGCCTACCAGAAGATCGGCGTCGCGACGCGCGCCCAAGCCGTCAGCTGGGCGATCCAGAACGGCATCGACCCGGGACCGGGCGGCCGTCCCGCTGATGATCGCGAGAAGTAGCGCCGCCACGCCCGGCGGACCCGCTCGACACATGAACACCTGACCGTTCGGGCACCCCACAGTCACCACGCGCGACTTGGGTGATGTCTCACTCCATCTGGCCGGGTGGCTCGAGCTCGAGCTGGTCGTGACCCGTCGCCCGTCCAGGGAGGCGGGTCACGATGCGTTGGTGGTAACCAATTCGATACGGACCCGTTCCGTTTCGTGGTAGGTTCCCCGCGTGACGACGACCGGAGCCGACCTGGCGGAGGAGCCCCGACGGGGTCGTCCGCGGGACCCGAGCCGCGACGGCGCGATCATCCAGGCCGCGATCGACATCCTCGTGCGCGACGGATACGACCGGCTCTCGATGGAGGGCGTGGCCGCCGCAGCCGGTGTCGGCAAGGCCACGGTCTACCGCCGGTGGAGCAGCAAGGCCGAGCTGGTCATCGACGCGATGGCGACGCTCAAGCCCGCCATCGACTCCATCGACACCGGCTCGCTCGACGGCGACATCGAGCTGCTGGTCGCCGCCTCCTGCAGCCCGAGCTCCCAGCTGCTGCTCCAGGTGATGGTCAGCGTCTGCTCCGCCCTGCCTCGCGAGCCCGACCTGCTCGAGGCCTTCCGGACCCGCTTCACCGAGCCTCGCATCGCGCGCATCACCGCGATCCTCGAACGCGCACGGCGGCGCGACGAGCTCGGCCCCGACGTCGACGTGGCGATGGCCGCGAGCCTCGTCCCGTCGCTGATGCTGCAGCGCGTGCTCATGACCGGCCAGCCGGCCGGGCGCGCGTACGCCGAGCAGGTCGTGGGCAGCGTGCTGCTCCCGGTGCTCGGCCGACCCCCACGACCTGTCTCGACGACCGACACGGAGACCACCCCATGACCGATGCACCGCCCTCGAACGCGACCCGCAACGGCGGACTCGCCCTGGCCGTGATCTGCGTCGCGCAGCTCATGGTGGTGCTCGACGCCACCGTGGTGAACGTCGCGCTGCCGAGCATCCGCGCCGACCTCGACTTCTCGCTCGACAACCTGACCTGGGTCGTCACCGCCTACTCGCTGGCCTTCGGCGGGCTCCTGCTCTTCGGCGGACGTACCGGAGACCTCTTCGGTCGGCGGCGGATGTTCATGATCGGCATCGCGATCTTCGCGGGCGCCTCGCTGGTCGGCGGGTTCGCCACCAGCGAGACGATGCTGATCCTCGCCCGTGCCGCTCAGGGCGCCGGTGGCGCGATCGCGGCACCCACCGCGCTCGCACTGCTGGCCACCACGTTCACGGAGCCGGCCGCACGCGCCCGTGCCTTCGGGGTGTTCGCGGCCATGGCGGCGTCGGGCGGCGCGCTCGGCCTGCTGCTGGGCGGCGTCCTGACCGACTACGCCAGCTGGCGCTGGGCCCTCTTCATCAACGCCCCGATCGGGGTGATCGTGCTCCTCCTCACCCCGCGCGTGCTCAACGAGTCGCAGGGGTCGGGCACCAAGCTCGACCTGCCGGGCGCCCTCACGGTCACGGCCGGCATGTCGACGCTGGTCTACGGCCTGACCAAGGCCTCCACCGACGGCTGGGGTTCCACGACCACCGTCGTCACCCTCGTCCTCGCCGCGGCCCTGCTCGTCGCGTTCGTGATCATCGAGCACGTCTCGAGCCACCCCCTGATGCCGTTCCGGATCTTCGCCGACCGCAACCGCACCGGCGCCTACCTGATCATGCTGTTCCTGGCCGGGGCGCTCTTCACGACGTTCTACTTCCTGGCCCAGTACCAGCAGAACGTGCACGGCTGGAGCCCGTTCCACACCGGAGTCGGCTTCCTGCCCATGCCGGCGACGATCATGTTCATGTCCATCGTGGTGGTACGACGGCTGGTCCCGGTGGTCGGCATCCGTCCGTTCCTGACCGTCGGCCCGATCCTCGCGATCGCCGCGATGTACAGCTTCACGCAGCTCGACGCGAGCAGCAGCTACTGGCCCTTCCTCGGCTCGATCCTGCTCCTCGGCCTCGGCATGGGCTGCGCCTTCGTGCCGCTGACCATGACCGCCGTCAACGGTGTCGCGCCGCACGAGACTGGCCTGGCGTCGGCCCTGCTCAACACCGGCCAGCAGATCGGCGGGGCGATCGGCCTGGCCGCCTTCGGCACGGTCTTCGCGCACGCCGCGGCCGACCGCGCCGCCGATCTCGGAGCCGCGGCCGGCACCGCCGCGGGACAGGCCGACATCTTCGTGGCCGGTCAGCACCACGCCTTCCAGGCGGCCATCGTGGCGGCGGTGCTGGCGCTCGTCGCCTCGTTGGCACTGATCCGCGTCAACAAGGTGGCGCCGGCGGCGCCGCCGGCCCCTGCTGCGGCGCCCGCCCTCGCGGACTAGGTGTCGTCGGCCCCGTGACGAGCGACTGGGAGTTCGCCGACGCCTGGGTGTTCGCGGCGATCGCGGTCTACGACCGCCCGTGCTCGCTGGTGGAGGTCATCGGCGCGGCCGACTGGATCAACCACGCGGTCCTGCTCGAGGACGAGGTCGAGAGCGCGCTCGGCAAGCTCACCGGCTCGGATCTCGTGCGCGTCTACGAGGGCTGGACCTTCGAGCTGACGGACGAGGGGTCGAGCATGTGGTCCGGCGGGGTCCGGGACCTGCAGGCCCACCTCGACCAGATCGAGGAACGGCTGGCGGTCATCGAGCCGGGGCGGGGGAGCGTCAGGCTCCCTCGAGGCGTGATGGATCGAGCGCTGGCTGAGTATCGGAGTCGCTGACCGTCGACGCGTCCGTTCCCGCTGAGGACAGCAGGAGTTCCGGGTCCAGCTCCAGGTCGTGCGCGACAGCGTCGAAGATCGGGGAGGAATCCATGGTCCAACTTCCATCTGGGGACTTCGTCCGAGAATCCGTGAGTATGTGTCCTGTTCGTTGCCGAGCGAAACGTGGATTGGACCACACCGGCCGGTCAGCGCGCGACGCTCGCGTGGGCGTCGACCAGTGATGGCCCGTACCAGGTCAGCAGCCGGCCGCTGACGAGCTCCGTCGGCGTCCGGGCGAACGCCTCCGGGCCGTCGTCCGAGGTGAACACGTAGGGCTCGTCGGGCAGCAGGACGGCGTCGGCTCCCGCGCCGTCGACCTCGGCCACGTCGACCTGCGGGTAGCGGCCCTCGTGGGTCGCGAAGACGTTGTCCCAGCCGAGCCGGCGGGCCAGGTCGCCGGTGAACGTGCAGCCGCCGACGACCATCCACGGGTCGCGCCAGATCGGGATCGCCACCCGGCGCTCGACCGGCGGCAGCGAACGGCACCACAGGCCGCGGGCCTCGGCGAGCCAGTCCGGGCGCGGCCAGCCGAGGACGTCGCCGAAGAGCTCGTCGTACGCCGCGACCGCCTGCGGGACGGTCTCGATCTCGCAGACCCAGACCCGGACGCCGGCGTCACGCAGACGGCGTACGTCGAGCTCGCGGTTCTCCTCCTTGTTGGCGACGACCACGTCGGGGGAGAGGGCGCGGATGGCGGCCAGGTCGGGGTTCTTCGTCCCGCGGACCCGCGTGACGTGCAGGTCAGCGGGGTGCGTGCACCAGTCGGTCGCACCGACGAGCGCCTCCGACCGGGCTGACGCCAGGGCCTCGGTGATCGAGGGGACGAGGCTGACGACGCGATCGGCGCTCATACGTTGCGACGGTACTGGCCACCCACCTCGAAGAACGCCTCGGTGACCTGGCCGAGCGAGCAGACCCGGGCGGCGTCCATGAGGACGGCGAAGACGTTCTCGCCGGAGACGGCCGCCTCCTTGAGGCGCGCGATGGCGGCGGTCGCCTCGTCGGTGTGCGTCGCCTGGAAGGCGTGCACCCGGTCGAGCTGCGACTGCTTCTCGGTCTCGGTCGCGCGGGCCAGCTCGACGTGGTCGGGCGTGCCGTCGCCGGAGTCGGGCTTGCGGAACGTGTTGACGCCGATGATCGGCAGCGAGCCGTCGTGCTTGCGGTGCTCGTAGAGCATCGACTCGTCCTGGATCCGGCCGCGCTGGTAGCCGGTCTCCATGGCGCCGAGGACGCCCCCGCGCTCGTTGATCGCGTCGAACTCGGCCAGCACGGCCTTCTCGACCAGGTCGGTGAGCTCGTCGATGATGTAGGAGCCCTGGAGCGGGTTCTCGTTCATCGCCAGGCCCCACTCGCGGTTGATGATCATCTGGACCGCGAGCGCGCGGCGCACCGACTCCTCGCCGGGCGTCGTGACGGCCTCGTCGTAGGCGTTGGTGTGCAGCGAGTTGGCGTTGTCGTAGATCGCGATCAGCGCCTGCAGGGTGGTGCGGATGTCGTTGAAGTCCATCTCCTGCGCGTGCAGGGAGCGGCCGCTCGTCTGCACGTGGTACTTCAGCTTCTGCGAGCGCTCGTTGGCGCCGTACTTCTCCTTCATGGCCACGGCCCAGATGCGACGGGCGACGCGGCCGATGACGGAGTACTCCGGGTCCATGCCGTTGGAGAAGAAGAACGACAGGTTGGGCGCGAAGTCGTCGATGTCCATGCCGCGCGCGAGGTAGGCCTCGACGTACGTGAACCCGTTGGCCAGGGTGAACGCGAGCTGGCTGATCGGGTTGGCCCCGGCCTCGGCGATGTGGTAGCCGGAGATGCTCACCGAGTAGAAGTTGCGCACCTGCTGCTGGATGAACCACTCCTGGATGTCGGCCATCATCCGCAGCGAGAACTCGGTGGAGAAGAGGCAGGTGTTCTGGCCCTGGTCCTCCTTGAGGATGTCGGCCTGGACGGTGCCGCGCACGGTCCGCAGCGCCACCTCGGGGTCGAGGCCACGCTCGCGGGCCTGGTCCATCGCGGTGTTGAGGAAGAACGCCAGCACGGTCGGGGCCGGCCCGTTGATGGTCATGCTCACGCTGGTGGTCGGCGACAGCAGGTCGAAGCCGTCGTACAGCTCCTTCATGTCGTCCAGGGTGGCGACGCTGACGCCGGAGGTGCCGACCTTGCCGTAGATGTCGGGGCGCTCGTCGGGGTCGCGGCCGTAGAGCGTCACCGAGTCGAACGCCGTGGAGAGGCGGGTCGCCGGCTGGCCCTCGGACAGCACCTTGAAGCGTCGATTGGTGCGCGCCGGGTCGCCCTCGCCGGCGAACATCCGGGCGGGGTCCTCGTTCTCGCGCTTGAAGGGGAAGACGCCGGCGGTGAAGGGGAAGCGGCCGGGGACGTTCTCGCGCCGCCAGTACTTCACCAGCTCGCCGTGGTCGACGTACGACGGCAGCACGACGCGGGGGATCTGGTTGCCGGAGAGCGACTCGCGGGTCGGCTTCTCGGCGTACTCCTGGACGACGGAGGGCCACTCCTCGAGCTGCTGCTTCGTCTCCACCGGCAGCGCCTCGCGCGCCTCGGCGAGCTTCGCGAGCACCCCGCCCTGCTCGTCGTCGGCGAGCTCGGCGGAGACCTCCTCGAGGCGCTGCAGCCGGCGGGCCGCGTCGACGAGCTGCTCGGTCTCGGCGTGGTAGCCGCGGACGGTCTCGGTGATCTCGGCCAGGTAGCGGACCCGGTCGGTGGGGACGACCTGGCGGATGCCGGAGGAGTGGCGTACGTCGACCGGCGTCAGGACGCCCTCGCTCGTGGCGAGTCCCCGGTCGGCGAGCAGGTCGCGCAGGTGCTGGTAGAGCGCGGTGACGCCGTCGTCGTTGAACGTCGCGGCCGAGGTGCCGAAGACCGGCATGTCGGCGGGCTGCTTGCCGAAGGCCTCCCGGTTGCGCACCAGCTGGCGGCCGACGTCGCGCAGTGCGTCCTTGGCGCCGCGGCGCTCGAACTTGTTGATCGCGACCACGTCGGCGAAGTCGAGCATGTCGATCTTCTCGAGCTGGGAGGCGGCGCCGAACTCGGGCGTCATGACGTAGAGCGAGGCGTCGACGTACGGCAGGATCCCGGCGTCGCCCTGGCCGATGCCGGGCGTCTCGACGACCACCAGGTCGAACCCGGCCGACTTCACCACCGCGATCACGTCGGCGAGGTGGTCGGGCACCTCGTGGGCGCCGCGGGTGGCGAGGGAGCGGAAGAAGACCCGGTCGCCGTCGAGGGAGTTCATCCGGATCCGGTCGCCCAGCAGCGCGCCGCCGCCCTTGCGCCGGGTCGGGTCGATCGCGATCACGGCGATGCGCAGCTTGTCCTGCTGGTCGTTGCGGAAGCGGCGGACCAGCTCGTCGGTGAGCGACGACTTGCCCGAGCCGCCGGTGCCGGTGATGCCGAGGACCGGGGTGGTGTGCGCGGCGGCGGCCGAGCGGAGCGCGGCCAGCATGTCGTCGGGGAGCCGACCGGTCTCGGCGCCCGTCACGGCGCGGGCGACCGCGAAGCGGTCGCCGCTGATCACCTGCTCGGCGGTGACCTGGCGGGTGTCCCAGAGGTCGAAGTCGCAGTCGGCGACGACCGAGTTGATCATCCCGACGAGGCCCATCCGCTGGCCGTCCTCGGGGGAGAAGATCGTGACGCCGCTCGCGCGCAGCCGCTCGATCTCGTCGTGGACGATGACCCCGCCACCGCCGCCGACCACCTTGACGTGGCCGGCGCCCTGGGCGCGGAGCGACTCGACGAGGTACTCGAAGTACTCGATGTGGCCGCCCTGGTAGGACGACACCGCCACGCCCTGCGCGTCCTCCTCGAGCGCCGCGCTCACGACCTCCTGGACGGAGCGGTTGTGCCCGAGATGGATCACCTCGCACCCCTGGCTCTGGAAGATCCGCCGCATGATGTTGATCGAGGCGTCGTGCCCGTCGAACAGGCTGGACGCCGTGACCAGGCGGATCGGGTGCGTGGGGACGTGGAGATCGGGCATGGGCGGGGTCTCCCGGTGGTCGACGAGCGCGATTAGTAGGACGTCCTACTACTTGGATACTAGGACGTCCTACTAAATCCGTCACGTCGGCGGCCCAGGGCGCGGTGTCGACGGACGTGGTCCGTCCCCCAAGCCGGCTCCCAGTCCGCCCCAAGTGCCGGGCCGCAAGGTGCTCCCGAACCGAACATCGATCCCGGGAGCATCCTCGTGAACACCACCCTCCGACGCCGGTCGACCACCACCGTGGTCGCCACCGTCGCCCTCGCCGTCGCCCTCGGCACGGCTCCGAACCCCGCCGCAGCCCTCGTGCCGGACGTGCCGGTCACGATCATCGCGTCGCCGAGCACGCCTGCCGTCACCGACCTGGTCACCACCGCGGACGGGACGCAGTACGCCGGCATGTACAGCTCCAACGGCACGTACGGCATCTCCCGGGTCGCCCGGCACGCGCCGGACGGCGACTGGGAGCCGCCGGTCGAGCTGTCCCACCCGACCGTCCATGCGTCGGGCGCGGCCCTCGCCGTACGTCCCGACGGCGGTGTCGCCGCCGTGTGGGCGGAGTTCCCGGTCGGCAACCCGTCGGTCTGGTACGCCGACCGCGCCGCGGACGGCGCCTGGTCGACACCGGTCCGGCTGACCGCCGACGGACGTGACCCGAGGGTGGCCGTCGCCACCGACGGCACCGCCCTCGTCGTCTGGCGCACCGGTTCGACCTACCGGATCGCCAGCGCCGTGCGCCCGCCCGAGGGGGAGTGGTCGGCCCCGACGACCGTCTCGGCGGCCGACGGCTCGGCCGCCAGCGATCCCGAGGTGGCCTTCGACGGCGCCGGCAACGCGGTGGCGGTCTGGCAGAAGATCGCCGGCACCGGTCCCGGGATCTACAAGGTCCAGTCCGCTCGGCTCCCCAGTGGTGGCGCGTGGAGCGACCCGTTCGACGTCTCCGTGCCCCAGGCGGAGACCGCCAGCGAGAGCACGGTCGTGGTCGATCAAGCCGGGCTCGCGACGGCCGCGTGGGTGCAGTACTCCGCGGTCGACGAGCAACACCACATCGGACGGATCCAGTCCGCCGTGCTCGCGCCCGACGCCCAGACCTGGACCGCAGCGGTCGACCTCTCCGACGCGGACGCCGACGCCCGCACCGTCTCGGTGGACGTCGCTGCCGACGGCGTGGTCACGGCGGCCTGGCCGGAGGTGGCCGACGGTTCCACGACGATCCGGTCGGCTCGCCGTACGACGGGCGCCTGGTCGCCCACGGCCAGCATCGGCGCCGCCGAGCAGGCGATCACCGGTCGCAGTGAGGGGATCGCCCTCGACGTCGAGCCCGGCGGCCGGGCCGTCGCGAGCTGGATCCGAAGCACCGCGGACGGCCCGTGGGTCGTCCAGGTCGCCACGGCCGGCGCCGACGGCGCCTGGGCGACAGCCCGGCCGGCCACCACGGGAGGGATCGCAAGCCGTCCCTACGTCGCGGTCGACGGCGACGGGGACGTCGACGCGGTGTGGACCCACCTCGAGTCCGGCTACCGCGTGGCGGCCGCGTTCCTGGACCGGACGGCGCCCGTCATCGGCCAGGTGACGATCCCCGAGGCCGCAGGCACGGACGCCGAGGTCGCCTTCGCCGTCGAGGCGAGCGACCGGTGGACCGACATCGCCGGCGTCAGCTGGGACTTCGGAGACGGCGCGACCGGCACCGGCACCGAGACCAGCCACGCCTACGCGGCCGGCGGCAGCTACCCGGTGAGCGTCACGGTGACCGACGGGTCGGGCAACACCGCGTCGCGCTCCGGCACCGTCGTCGTCATCGACCCGACGCCCACGCCGACCCCGACGCCCACGCCGACCCCGGGGGCGACCGCGCCGAGCATCGAGTCGGCCACGCTCACCAGCACCCGGATCCGCGCCCTCGGCGCTCGGGTGAAGGCGCCGCGTCGCACCCGCCTCGAGCTCGAGCTCAGCGGACCGGCGACGGTCACGGTCACGGTCGCCGGCAAGCGCCGCGGGCTGCCGACCGCCACCGTCACCCGCTCGCTGCGGGCGGGCAGCTCGAGCATCGCCATCAGTGCCCGGATCGGGAAGCGCACCCTCCGCCCCGGTCGGTACCTCGTGACCGTCGTCGCTGCCAACGCGACCGGTGCGAGCAAGCCTGCGCGTGTCGTGCTGAAGGTGGTCAGGTCACCGCGTCGATGAGCGGGCGGGGGTCGGGGTCGTGCTCGGTTGCTTGCAGGATGACCGTGTCGGCCCCGGCGTCCGCGAGCTCGGCCACCCGGTCCGACACGACGGCGGGGTCGCTGATCTCGGTGTAGACCGCGACCTGCCGGTCCGGACCGACCAGCTCCCGCGCGCGGCGTACGACGGCGGGGTCGACGACCGAGTCGAGCAGGACGCCGTCGGAGACCTCGCCGGCCAGCGCCACCGATCTCGGCCCGCGGGCGCCGATGAGCAGCGTCGGCGGGGTCGCGGGAGGCCAGTCGAGCGCGACCCGGTCGAGGTGGACGTAGCGGCCGGAGACGTCGACCGTCTCACCGGCGAGGAGCGCGCGTACGGCGACGGTGTGCTCGCGCAGCAGCGTCATCGGGGACTCCACTGCGGCGCCGACCTGCGCCATCCAGTCCTGGACGCCGTGCCCGAGCACCATCGTCAGCCGGTCCGGGAAGACGCGCGCCAGGGTCGCGATCTCCATCGCGGCCAGCGCCGGGTTGCGCAGCGGCACCGGCAGCAGGCCGACGCCGACCCGCAGCCGGGTGGACCAGGCGAGGGCCAGTGCCGCGGCGGTCAGGCCGCCCTCGAGGAAGCAGTCCTCCCACAGCCAGAGCTCGGCGAGGCCGGCCTGCTCGGCGTACTCCACCACCGAGCGGAGCTCCTCGGGCGGTGACTGCGGTCGGAAGACGACGCCGACCGCGGTCACGACGCGACGATGTCCGGGACGACCCCGTCGTCGCGGGCGGCCGTGCGGGCGCGGTTCTCGGCCCGCCGGTCGACGAACTTCGTCGCCTGGGCGTCGAGCGCCTCGAGGAAGGCGGCGAGCTCGGTCCGCGCCTGCTCGCCCTCCGGGCCGAGATCGGTGCGGTCGAAGACGTTCCAGTGCCGCAGCACCGGCATGATCACGTCGTCGTGGTGGAGCCGCAGGTCGTAGATGCCGGCCTTCGCGATCATCATCGAGCTGCGCCGGAAGCCCGCCATCGTGGCGCCCGGCATCTCGAAGCCGATGACCTCCTTGGCGATCGCCTGCATCGTCGCGTCCGGCGCGATCTCCAGCGCCGCGGCGACGATGTTGCGGTAGAAGACCATGTGCAGGTTCTCGTCCTTGGAGATCCGGGCGAGCATCCGGTCGGCGATCGGGTCGCCGGTCACCTTGCCGGTGTTGCGGTGCGAGACCCGGGTGGCGAGCTCCTGGAACGACACATAGGTGACCGCCTCCAGCGCGGTCTTGTCGCCGGAGTCGTAGCCGGAGGTCATGTAGTCCATCCGGGCCCGCTCGAGCTCGACCGGGTCGACGCCGCGGGTGACGACGAGGTAGTCGCGCATGGCGATGCCGTGGCGGTTCTCCTCCGCGGTCCAGCGTCCGACCCACGTGCCCCACGCGCCGTCGCGGCCGAAGCGCGTGGCGATCTCGCGGTGGTACGACGGCAGGTTGTCCTCGGTCAGCAGGTTGGTGAACATCGCGGCCTTCGCCGTCTCCGAGAGCTGCGACTGCTCGGGCGCCCAGTCCTCGCCGCCGAGGAACGCGAAGTCGCGGCCCTGGCTCCACGGGACGTAGTCGTGGGGATGCCACTCCTGGGCGATCGCCAGGTGGCGGTCGAGGTTCTCGGCCACGACGGGCTCGAGCTCCTCGAGCAGGTGCTCCGGTGTGTTCACGTGGTCTCCCTCGGATGCTCGGCCCCGTCCTCGGAGACTAGCGCCCGGTCAGCGTGCCGGCACCCACCGCTCCAGGACGGAGCGCACCTCCGCGGGGGAGATCGGCTTGGAGAGGTAGTCGTCCATGCCGGCGGCCAGGCAGCGTTCGCGATCACCCTCGACTGCGCTGGCGGTCATCGCGATCACCGGGGTGTGCCGGTGATCGCCCTCGAGGACCCGGATCCGGCCGGTCGCCTGCAGTCCGTCCATCCCGGGCATCTGGACGTCCATCAGCACGGCGTCGTACGTCGTGACGGCGACCGCCTCGAGCCCGGCGGCGCCGTCGTCGGCGAGGTCGACCACGAACCCCAGGCTCTCGAGGATCCCGGCGGCGACCAGCTGGTTGATCTCGCCGTCCTCGACCACGAGGACGCGACCCCGCTGCGCGACCGGGCCGACGTCGTCCGACGGCGCCTCCGCGGGCGCCGCGGTGGCGAGCGCACCGACCAGCGTGGCGCGCAGGCGGGACAGCTGGACCGGCTTGGTCATCCGGGCCGCGATCCCGGCCGCGGCGGCCTCGGCCGGGTCGACGTCCGGTCCCGACGTCAGCAGCACCAGCGCCAGGTCGGCCGCCTCGGGGGTCTCGGTGATGCGCCGGGCGAGCTCCAGCCCGTCCATGCCGGGCATGCAGAGGTCGAGGACGCCGAGCTGGTACGGCGTACCTGCGGCCGCCGCTCGGTGGACGGCGTCCAGGGCCGCGACCCCGCCGTCGACGACGTCGACCGCCAGGCCCCAGGCCGTCAGCTGGTCGTGCAGGATCAGCCGGTTGGTCTCGTTGTCGTCGACCACGAGCGCGCGCAGGCCGCCGAGACCGCCGACGTCCGGCCGCGGGGCGGTCTCGACCTCGTCGCTCACGCCGAGCGGTACGGCGAACCAGAAGGTGCTGCCCTGCCCGGGCGCGCTCTCCACGCCGAGGGCCCCGCCCATCGCGGCGACGAGACGCCGGGAGATCGCCAGCCCCAGACCGGTGCCGCCGTAGCGGCGGGTCGTCGAGGAGTCCGCCTGCGAGAACGGCTCGAAGAGTCGCTCCGCGTCGGCGGGGTCGATGCCGATGCCGGTGTCGGACACCTCGAAGCGGACGACCGCGGTGTCGTCGGTCCGGTGGTCGAGGAGGACCCGGACGACGACCTCGCCGTGCTCGGTGAACTTCACGGCGTTGCTGGCGAGGTTGAGCAGCACCTGCCGCAGCCGGGCCGGGTCTCCGCGCAGACCCAGCGGGACCTCGGGTGAGGAGTAGGCCAACAGCTCCAGGCCCTGCTGCTGCGCCGGGTCGGCCAGGATGTCGGCGACGTCCTCCACGACGCGGACCGGGTCGAAGTCGATCGACTCCAGCTCGAGGTGACCGGCATCGATCTTGGAGAAGTCGAGGATGTCGTTCAGCACGGTCAGCAGGGCGCCACCGGCCGTCTGCACGCCCTCGGCGTACCGCCGCTGCTGGGCGTCGAGCTCGGTGGACAGCAGCAGACCGGTCAGGCCGATCACGCCGTTCATCGGGGTGCGGATCTCGTGGCTCATCGTCGCCAGGAACTCTGACTTGACCCGCGACCCCTCGAGGGCGGCGTCGCGGGCCGCCGCGAGCTCGATGCGGACGGCGCTCTCGGAGCGGAGGAGCCGGGCCGTCCGCACGAACGCGATGCAGATCAGCGCCAGCATGCCGACGAGCACCGCCACGGGCTTGACGTCCCGGCCGCGCGCCTCGTCGACGAGCAGCACCAGGGGCGGCACCAGGAGGGGTCCGATGGCGATGCCGAGCTTGCCGTACGGCGCCTGCCGCTGGACCTCCGAGGGCGACTCGGCCTCCGGGGGTGCCTGCGGCCGCAGCGTGGAGGACGCCATCAGCATCCCGCCGAGCATCCAGCCGACGTCGAGGACCGCCGAGACGTTGCCCGCCACGGTGAGGACCAGGTAGCCGAGGTCGGAGAGCAGCCAGCACGAGACACCGGCGGCGAAGCGGATCCCGATCGCCTCGCGAGCGCGCCGTACGCTCAGCGCCCGCAGCACGAGCGCCAGCAGCACCGCGTCGAGGACGGGGTACGCGGCCCGGACGACGCGGGTCAGGGTGGACAGCGTCGGGTCGGCGACGATGTCGTGGATGGAGAACGTCCAGAAGAGCAGCAGGATCAGGACGACCACGGTCAGCGCGTCGATCAGCGCGTCGGGGTCGAGATGCGTGGTCCGGCCCCGGCGGACGGTGGTGACGACCAGGACGGCCGCGCCCAGCCCGAGGTAGCTCGCGAAGTAGGGGAGGTCGGCCAGGGAGACGTCGGGCTCCCGGCCGCTCCACGAGTACAGCAGCCAGACCAGGTCGCCGACCGCGGAGCTGGTGAGCCCGGTCGCGACGAGTGCCGGGACGAGGCGGCGCTCGGAGGGGGCGGTGAGGGTGCCGATCCATGCCAGGGCGGGCGCGGCCCAGACCCCGAGCAGGTACGTCGTGTCGCCGAAGGGTCCGGTGGGCTGGACCAGGTGCAGGGCGATCAGCAGCCCCGTGACCGACCAGAGGGTCACGATCACGTGCGTACGCCGGTCGAGCTGCACCCGCGGCTCCCTTCCCCTGCGCGCAGCGTATCCGGGCCGCCGGGTATCGGTGGGTACCTACGACCGGTACCTAGAATCGGTGCCATGAGCAGCAAGCTGCGTCCCGGCGTCCGGGCACTCGACACGTTCCTGAAGGCGAACCCGGCGATGTCGGTGGCCCGGATGACCAACGAGCAGCTGCAGCGGGCCCAGACGGCCGTGATCCCGGACGGCGGGGTCACCTCGCTCTTCCTCGGGAAGCTGCAGAAGGGCGTCGACGTACGCTCGACCACCTTCGCGGCGCGGCACGGCGACCTCCCGCTGCGGATCTACACCCCGCAGGCCTGGTCGCGCACCGCGCGCCCGGTGGTGCTCAACTTCCACGGGGGCGGCTTCGTGCTCGGCAGCGCCCGCCAGTGTGACTGGAGCTGCAGCATCGTGGCCAAGGAGCTGGACGCGATCGTGGTGTCCGTCGACTACCGCCTGGCGCCGACGCACCGCTACCCGGCCGGTCTGCTCGACTGCGTCGACGCCCTGCAGTGGGTGGCCGAGCACGCACCCGACCTCGGCGGCGACCCCGGCCGGATCGGCGTGATGGGCGACAGCGCCGGCGGCAACCTGGCCGCCGTCGTCGCGATCATCGCCCGCGACGACTCCGGACCAGCGGTGGCGCACCAGGCGCTGATCTACCCGGTCACCGACATGACCGAGGCGCTGGCCGAGGACGCGTCGTACCTCGACAACACCGACCGCGGGATCGTGCTGTCCAACGAGGACATGGAGGTCTTCCAGGACTTCTACGTCACCGAGGCGGACGACCTCACCGACTACCGGCTCTCCCCGATCCTGGCGCCGGACCTCTCCGGGCTGCCGCCGGCGGTCATCGTGGTCGCCGGCCTCGACCCGCTGCACGACAGCGGCGTGCGCTACGCGCAGGCGCTGGCCGACGCCGGCAACGAGGTGACCGTGGAGGACTTCCACGTGATGCCGCACGGGTTCGTCAGCTTCCCCTACTTCAGCGTCAGCGCCCGACCCGCGATGGACGCGATCGTGGCCTCACAGCGGGCTGCCCTCTACTAGGACGGCCGCCCACCGCTCGAGCGCGGCTGCCACCGCCGCCCTCGAGATCGGCTTCGACACGTAGTCGTCCATCCCGGCGGCCAGGCATCGCTCCCGGTCGCCGTCGACCGCGCTCGCCGTCATCGCGACGACCGGGGTGCGCCTGCCGCCGGTCTCCCGGGACCGGATCTCGCGCGTCGCGGCGAGCCCGTCGAGGACCGGCATCTGCACGTCCATGAACACCACGTCGTAGTCCCGGACCGCCATGGCTGCCAGGGCGGCGGCGCCGTCGTCGGCCAGGTCGACCTCGTAGCCGCACGCGCGGACGATGCCCTCGGCGACGATCTGGTTGATCTCCCCGTCCTCGACGACCAGGACGCGACCGCGGAGGGGGACCGGCTCAGCAGCCGGAGGGGGTACGACGGGCGCGACTGCCGGGGTCGGGACGGCGGGTGCGTCGGCGCCGACGCCGAACGGCACCGCGAACCAGAAGCTGCTGCCGCGGCCGAGCTCGCTGTCCACGTCGAGGGTCCCGCCCATGGCGCCCACGAGCTGGCGGCAGATCGCGAGGCCCAGCCCGGTGCCGCCGTACCGGCGCGTGGTGGAGGAGTCCGCCTGCGAGAACGGCTCGAAGAGTCGCGCCCGGTCCTCGGCGTCGATGCCGATGCCCGTGTCGGTGACCTCGAACCGGACCGTCATGGTGTCCGCGTCGCCCGCGGGGACACCGGTGCCGTCCCAGAGGGTCGTGCGCGCCGTCGGCCGCGCACTGATGGTGACCTGGCCGCTCTCGGTGAACTTGACCGCGTTGCTGGCGAGGTTGAGCAGCACCTGCCGCAGCCGCGCCGGGTCGCCGCGGAGCCGGTGCGGCAGCGCCGGCGAGCAGGTCACGACCAGCCCCAGGTCCTGCGCGCCCGCCGACTCGGCCACCAGCATGGCGACCTCGTCGACCAGCCGGACCGGGTCGAAGTCGATGGTCTCCAGCTCGAGGTGGCCGGCCTCGACCTTCGAGAAGTCGAGGATGTCGTTGATGACCGTGAGCAACGCGTCCCCCGCCGTCCTGACGCCCTCGGCGTAGGTGCGCTGCCGCGGGTCGAGGTCGGAGGCCAGGAGCAGACCGGTCAGGCCGATCACGCCGTTCATCGGCGTGCGGATCTCGTGGCTCATCGTCGCCAGGAACTCCGACTTCGCGCGGGAGGCGTCGAGCGCGGCGTCGCGGGCGGCGGCGAGCTCGGAGCGCGCCTCGCTCTCGGACCGCAGCAGGCGCGCGGTGCGCACGAAGGTGAGGGCGACCAGCGCCAGCGTGCCGAGGAGCATCGTCGACGGGTTGATGTGCAGGCCGACGCCTGCCCCGAACGACCACAGGGCGGTCGGGACCAGCAGCGGCACGATCGCGATGAGCAGCTTGCCGAGGGTCCGTCGGTGCTCCGGGTCGAGCGGCGCCGCCGCGACGGGCGGCACCGGCGGGCGCAGGGTGGCCGTGGCGAGGACCATCCCGCTGAGCATCCAGCCCGCCTCGACGAGCGCCGAGTAGGTGCCCTCGATGGCGAGCAGGTAGTAGCCGAGGTCGGCGGCCAGCCAGCACCAGATGCCGACCGCGAGGGGCACGCCGACGGCATGCCGGGTCCGGGCGTGCACGAGGGCCCGCACCGCGAGCCCGATCAGCAGCGCGTCGAGGACCGGGTAGGCCACCCACGCGAGCCGGGCGAACTCCCGGTCGGTGTCGCCGGCGGCGAGCTGGTCGACCGTGCAGGTCCAGACCACCAGCACGCTGACCACGGTCACCGTGACCACGTCGAGCAGCGCGTCGGGTGCGTAGCGGCGGTCGCCGCGTCGGCCGACGGTCATCGCGACCAGCGTGCCGACCAGGCACAGGTAGCCGAGCAGGTACGGCGCGTCCGCGACCGCTCGGTCGCCGTCGTCGCCCGTCATCCAGGAGTGGACGACGAGGGCGGCGTCGCCGATCACGGCCAGGGTGAGGCTCGCGGAGAGCAGCGCGGGCACCAGCCGGCGACGAGGGGCGGCGCTCAGGGTGCCGGCCCACGCCAGGATGACCGGGATGACGTTGCCGAGGAGGTACGTCGCGTCGGCGGCCGTCCCGGAGGGCCCGGCCAGGTGGGTCGCGGTGACGAGGAGCTCGACCGCCCACAGGCAGCGCACGATCACGACGCGGTGGAGTCTTCCCACAGCGCACCCCCCCTCCCCGCGCACTTCCCCCATGACGAGGTGCCCTTCAGCGGCACCACCCAAACTCTTCGGCGCTGGCGCGCCTCACTGCTCAGCCGAGGACTGACGCATGTGGGCGGGGACGACGGCCAGGGCGGCGACGGCCAGCAGGGCGGCGCCGGCGAACACGTAGAAGCCCCACGGGTAGGCGATCCCGGCCGTGACGAGAGCACCGGTGATGGACGGGCCGACGATGGCGCCGACGCGGCCGATGCCGGCGGCGAGGCCGAGGGCGGTGCCCCGGATCTCGGGCGGGTAGAGGTGCCCGACGAACGCGTAGACCAGCACCTGGGCGCTGAAGACGAAGATGCCGGTGAGCAGCACCGCGGCGTACACGAGCAGCTCGTTGTGCATCTTGATGCTCAGCAGGGCGAGGAAGAGCGCCGCCAGGCCGAACCACAGGAGCACCGTCGGCTTGTTGCCGCGGGCGTCGGAGATGGTGCCGGCGAGCAGCAGGCCGATCACCGCGCCGATGTTGAGCAGCAGCAGGAGCGTGGTGCCGGCCTTGATGGAGTAGCCGGCCTCGCCCATCATCTTCGGCAGCCAGGTGTTGAGGCCGTAGACGAGCAGGAGCCCCATGAACGACGCGACCCAGAGGCCGAGGCTGACCCGCAGGTAGCCGCCGCGCACGACGTCCGCGAAGGTGGCCGACGGCTTCTCGCGCGCCTCGAGGAAGGTCTCGGACTCGGGGAGCTTCGCCCACATCACGGGCAGTACGGCGAGGCCCGCGACGCCGCCGATCACGAACATCGCCTCCCAGCCCCACGCATCGATCACCCAGAGCGCCAGGAGCGCGGTGACGACGGCGCCGACGTGGTAGCCCGTCATCACCCGGGTGACCGCCTTGCCGTTGCTGCCGGACGGCGCGTACTCCGACATGAAGGTCAGCGCGATCGGCAGGCACGCGCCGAGGCCGAAGCCGGCGAGCAGCCGCAGCGTGATGAAGGTGTTGACGTCGGGCGCGAACGCGACCGCGATCGTGAAGACGGAGAACCACGCGATGCAGGCGATCAGGGTCCGACGGCGTCCGACCCGGTCCGTGACCGGACCGATCAGGGCGGCGCCGATGCCGACGCCGACCAGGCCGATGGTGGACGCCGTGGTGAGGGAGGCGTCGGTGAAGCCGAGGTCGCCCGACTTGCTGAGCGTCGGGATGACGGCGCCCATCACGACGAGGTCGAAGCCGTCGAGCGCGACGGCGAGCCAGCAGAGGGCGACGGGCCAGAGGCCTCCGGCCGACGGCGTACGTCGGGCCGTGGCGGCGGGCCTGGTGGAGGTGGACATGGCGGAGCCTTTCCCGAGAGGTGTGTCCACACGGTGTCCCGAACGAGACGCCGCTCACACGCGACGCTTCCGCTGACCGGAAGTCGTGACCGATGGGTAACCTTCGTCACTTCTCGCGGTCGCGACATGCGAGGATCGCGCTCGTGAGCACGAGTGCGGAGACCAGTGACGTCATCGTGGTGGGCGCCGGCCTGGCCGGTCTTGCCGCCGCGGCCGAGGTGGCGGACGCCGGCAAGAGCGTCCTCCTGCTGGACCAGGAGCCGGAGCAGTCCCTCGGCGGCCAGGCCTTCTGGAGCCTGGGCGGGCTGTTCTTCGTGGACAGCCCCGAGCAGCGCCGGATGGGCATCAAGGACTCCCGCGACCTCGCGATGCAGGACTGGCTGGGCAGCGCCCAGTTCGACCGCGAGGAGGACCGTTGGCCGCGCCGCTGGGCCGAGGCGTACGTCGACTTCGCGTCCGGCGAGAAGCGCGCGTGGCTGCGCGAGATGGGCCACCGGACCTTCCCGATCGTCGGCTGGGCCGAGCGCGGCGACGGCCGTGCCGACGGCCACGGCAACTCGGTCCCGCGCTTCCACATCACCTGGGGCACCGGCCCCGGCGTGGTCGACCCGTTCGAGCGGCGGGTGCGTGAGCACGCGGCGACCGGGCGCCTGCGCTTCGGCTTCCGGCACCAGGTGGACGACCTGCTGATCGAGGACGGCGCCGTGGTCGGCGTCCGCGGCACCCTGCTGGAGCCCTCCGCGATCGAGCGCGGCAAGGCCAGCAGCCGGGTCGCCGTCGGCGAGTTCGAGCTCCGTGCGCAGGCCGTGATCGTCACGAGCGGCGGCATCGGCGGCAACCACGACCTGGTCCGCAAGACCTGGCCCAAGCGGCTCGGCTCGCCCCCGAAGACGATGGTGGCCGGCGTCCCGGCCCACGTCGACGGGCGGATGCTCGGCATCACCGAGGCGGCCGGCGCCCGGGTCATCAACCCGGACCGGATGTGGCACTACGTCGAGGGCATCCGCAACTGGGACCCGATCTGGGCCAACCACGGCATCCGGATCCTGCCCGGCCCGTCGTCCCTGTGGCTGGACGCGACCGGCAAGCGCCTGCCCGCGCCGTACTTCCCGGGCTTCGACACCCTCGGCACGCTGACCCACCTGCGGTCGACGGGCCACGACTACTCGTGGTTCGTGCTGACGCAGAAGATCATCGAGAAGGAGTTCGCCCTCTCGGGCTCCGAGCAGAACCCCGACCTCACCGGCAAGGACATCAAGCTCCTGCTCAGCCGGGTGAAGAAGGGAGCGCCGGGGCCGATCGAGGCGTTCAAGCAGCACGGCGACGACTTCGTCGTGGCGGACAACCTCGGAGACCTGGTGCGCGGCATGAACCAGGTCGGCGACAGGGCGATGATCGTCGAGGCCGAGCTGCGCGAGCTGATCGAGGCGCGCGACCGCGAGATCGACAACACCTTCACCAAGGACGCGCAGGTCACCGCGATCCGCGGCGCCCGTACCTACCGCGGCGACAAGCTGATCCGGGTCGCCACCCCGCACAAGCTGCTCGACCCGAAGGCCGGCCCCCTCATCGCCGTACGCCTCAACATCCTGACCCGCAAGACGCTCGGCGGCCTGGAGACCGACCTCGACGGCCGCTGCCTGACGTCCGACGGCACCCCGTTGCCCGGGCTGTACGCCGCGGGTGAGGTCAACGGCTTCGGCGGCGGCGGGATGATGGGCTACAACGCCCTCGAGGGCACCTTCCTCGGTGGCTGTCTCTTCTCGGGGCGTACGGCGGGCCGCGCGGCCGCCCGGGCGGTCTGAGCCGGTCCGTCGCTCAGTGCGCGCCGGTCAGGTTGAGGCCGACGACGCCGGCGACGATCAGAGCCAGGGAGGCCGCCTTGACCCAGGTGAAGGACTCGCCGAGGAAGACCAGCCCGACGACGGCCACGAGCGCCGTGCCGGCTCCGGCCCAGATCGCGTAGGTCACCGACACCGGCAGGGTCCGCACGATCACCGTGAGCAGCCAGATCGACCCCGCGTAGCCGGCGACGACGAGCACCGTCCAGCCGGGCGACGTGAAGCCGTCGGTCCGCGGGAGCAGGGCGGTGGCGACGACCTCGACGACGATGGCGAGGCCGAGGAGCACTGCGGTGAGCACGATCTGAACCTTTCGAGACGACGTAGCAGTCGCTACGTTTCGAGATCAAATGTAGCACTCGCTACGCTGGTCGGGTGAACCGTCGCGACGAGCTGCTGGACCAGGTCACCGACCACGTCCTCGAGCACGGGCTCATCGGGCTGACCCTGCGCCCGCTCGCAGCGGCGATCGGCACCAGCGACCGGATGCTCATCTACCACTTCGGCAGCCGTGACGGGCTGGTGTCGGCGGTCGTCGCCTGCGCGGGGGACCGCAGCGTCGTCGCCGTCGACGCGCTCCCCGCTGCCAGGTCGGTCAGGGCCGCGGTGAACGCCCTCTGGGCGGCGTACGGGACCGCACCGCTCAACGGGTGCATGGACCTCTACGTGCAGGCGGCCGCCACCGGGCTGTTCGGCAGCGAGCCCTACCTCAGCGAGGCGCGCGCCAGCAACGCGCGCTGGGCCGCCGCGCTCGGCGACTACCTCGTGCGCAGCGGTGCCCCGCGTCGGAGGGCGGGCCGGATCGTCACGCTGGTCGACTCGGCGCTCTACGGCTTCCACCTCGACCTCGCCACCGACCGCCCCGACGAGCTGGCGCGGGGCGTCGACGACCTGGCCGTGGCCGCCCAGCGGCTGGCGGACTGACGCGACCGGCAGGCGGTGGACTGCTCAGGCGTCCGGCGTGGCCGCTCGGCGTCGCCGGGACGTGGTCGACCGCGGCGGCCGGGCGCGCATCCGCTCGAGCACCGGCTCCAGCAGCGCGGTGAGGGCCGTGACGTCGTCGTCCGAGAGGGTGGCGAAGAGCAGGTCGCGCAGCACCTCGACGTGTCCGGGCAGGGCCTCGGTCAGCCGGGTCCGGCCGGCGGCGGTGATCGTCAGCGTGACGCCCCGGTCGTCGTCGGGCGACGGGCTGCGCTCGACCCAGCCCGCCTTCTCCATCTGGCCCGCCTGGTAGGTCAGCCCGCTGCGGCTGTAGACGACCTCGTCGGCGAGCTCGGTCATGCGCAGGCTGCCGGTGGGGGAGTCCAGCCCGAGGCGGGCCAGCACCTTGAACTGCACGTAGGTCAGGTCGGCGGCCTCGCGCAGCTGCTGCTCGACGTGGTGCCGCAGCAGGCCCGCCACGTCCATCAGCCCGAAGTAGGCGCGCAGCTGGGACTCGTCGAGGGGGAGGTCGTCGTACGGCTCGGCGAAGGTCACGCCTGCACCCTACGGTCGAATGTTCACATTCGAAACACTTGCTTCGAATTCAAAGCACGAGTACCGTCGGACATGTGCTTCGGATTCGAAGCATCTGGAACCCACTGAAGGAGCAGACCATGAAGGCGATCCGATTCCACGAGTACGGCGACCCGGAGGTGCTGCGCCTCGACGAGGTCGACCTGCCGCAGCCCGGGACGGGCCAGGTGCGGGTGCGCGTCGCCGCCACGTCGTTCAACGGCGTCGACGGCAACATCCGGGCCGGGCGCATGCAGGGCCCGATGCCCATGGCGCTGCCGCACGTCCCCGGCCTCGACGTGGCCGGCACCGTCGACGCGCTCGGCGAGGGCGTCGAGACGCTGGCAGTGGGCGACCGCGTCATCGGGTTCCTGCCCTTCGGTGACGACGGTGCCACGGCCGAGTACGTCGTGGCGGCAGCCGACGGCCTCGCCGCCGCCCCGACCTCCATCCCGCTCGCCGACGCGGCCGCCCTGCCCGTGGTCGGGCTCACCGCCTGGCAGGCGCTCTTCGAGCACGGCGACCTCCAGGCGGGGCAGCGGATCCTCGTCAACGGTGCCAGCGGCGCCGTGGGTGGCTATGCCGTCCAGCTGGCCAAGGCGGCGGGCGCGCACGTCATCGCCACCGCGAGTCCCCGCACCCGCGGGCAGGTCGAGAAGCAGGGGGCGGACGAGGTCGTCGACCACACCTCCGGGGACGTGAGCACCTCGGTCCGCGAGCCGGTCGACGCGCTGCTCAACCTGGCCCCGGTCAGTCCCGACCAGCTCAGTGCGCTCGCCGGCGTCGTCCGCGACGGCGGGGTCATCGTCAACACCACGGTCTGGATGCCGGCCCCGTCCGACGAGAGCCGCGGCGTGCGCGGCATCGACCTGTACGTCCGCAGCGACGCCACCCAGCTCGCCGAGCTGGCCGCCCGGGTCGACCGGGGTGAGCTCACGGTCGACATCGCCGAGCGCGTCCCGATGACGGACCTGGCGTCCGTCCACACCCGTGCCGCGGACGGCACGCTCGGCGGCAAGGTCATCGTCCTGCCGACGCTGGACCGGTGACCCCACCGCAACACTGAGCGGCCACAATGGCGGCCGTGACCGACCGCCTCGCCGCCGTACCCCTCGAGCGCATGCACCTGTGGCTGATGCTCGTGCTGACCTTCACCACGGGGATCGTGGACGCCGTCGGCTACCTCGGCCTCGACAAGGTCTTCACCGGCAACATGACCGGCAACGTGGTGATCCTCGGCATGGCGCTCGCCGGCGCGGCCGGCCTGCCGATCGTCGGCCCGGTCCTGGCGCTGCTCGGCTTCATGGCCGGTGCCGCGCTCGGCGGCCGGCTGCTGCGCCGGGCCGGCGGCGCCTGGACGCACCTGACCACCGGCCTCTTCGCCGGTGTCGGCGTGCTGATGCTCGCGCTGGCGGTCACGCTCATGGTGGCGGGCGAGGACCCGGAGCGTTGGCTCGCGCTGATCGTGACCACGCTGCTCGGTGGGGCGATGGGGGCCCAGGCGGCGACGGCGCGGTTCATCGCGGTCAAGGACGTCACCACCGTGGTCGTGACGTCCACGATCACCGGTCTGGCCGCCGACTCGGCGCTCGGCGGCGGCAAGGGCAGCGGCAGCGGGCGCCGCGCCCTCGCCGTGGTGCTGATCCTCGCCGGAGCCGCCGTCGGTGCGGCCCTGCTGCGCTGGCACACCGGAGCGGGCCTGGTGCTCGCGGGCGTGATCGTGCTGGTGGCCACCGTGGTCGGCTCCCTGCACGCGCAGGCCCACGTCCGCGTCGGCTGATCCGGTCGGGTCAGGCCGGTCGGGGGACCCGCTTCACGAGCCGGCCGATCTTGTCGATCCGGTGCTCGGGGTTGCCGTACCGGTCCGTCCAGTAGTTGCCGCGGGCGTGGTCCTCCGGGGTCGCGCAGGTGGAGATGGTGATGTA
Source organism: Nocardioides conyzicola (assembly GCF_039543825.1). Lineage (NCBI taxonomy): Bacteria > Bacillati > Actinomycetota > Actinomycetes > Propionibacteriales > Nocardioidaceae > Nocardioides > Nocardioides conyzicola. The sequence goes on from NZ_BAABKM010000002.1 coordinate 2,900,779, forward strand.
GGCGTGGTGCGGCTTCTTGCCGGGCTTGCCCGGCACCGCCGCCCGCTGGGCCCGCAGCGACTTCGCCGACCGGAAGGAGACCCACCGGGTCCCGACGATGCGGTAGACGTAGCGCCACTTGCCCATGTCGACCAGCACCCGGTCCCCCTTGCGCAGCGACGGGGTGTTGTGGAAGATCCCGCCGTGCGACGTCCGGTGCGCGGCGACCTGGTAGTTGCCGAGCCCGCCCGGACCGGTGCCACCCTCGGGTCCGTGGGAGCTGGCCGCGATGCCCCGGTTCTGGATTTTCGTCCCCGGCCCGTCGTCGGTCTTGCCGCGGTAGGCGACGACGAGCAGGCGGTGGATCCGGGGGAGCTTCGGGATCGTGAGCCGCGCGTTGTAGGGCTTGCCGCTGCTGTAGTGCGGCTCCCGGGTCTCGTGCGGTGCGGCCTGGGCGACGCTCGGCGTACCGACCAGGACGCTGGCGACCGCGGCCACCACCCCGATCGCGATCCGGTGGGGAGTCAGGTGCATACGGGGCTCGTACCCACCCCGCGACACCGAGAACCTTCCCGGGCCGCCCGCGCTAGCGGTCGGCGCTGAGCCCGAACCGCGTCAGCACCAGGCTCTCGCAGAGCTGGGCCACCATGTAGAGGACGACCGACACCAGGGTGACGACCACGAGGAGCGCCCAGACCAGGTCGTACTGGTAGAGCGCGAGCGCCTGGTTGATCGCCTTCCCGACGCTGTCCGGGGTCGTGTAGAACTCGGCGATCAGCGCACCGGTGACCGCGCCCGGCACCGAGATCCGGATCGCGGCGAAGACGGACGGGACCGCCGTCGGGTAGGCGACGCGACGCAGCACGTCCCAGGTCGAGCCGCCGTACACGTGCACGACGTCGCTCATCTGCGCGGTGACCGAGCGCAGCCCGTAGGAGATGGTCACCAGCGCCGGGAAGAACACCACGATCCCGCTCATCACCGCCACGGTCGCGAAGCCGTTGCCGAAGACGAGGGTGATGATCGGCGCCAGCGCGACCAGCGGGACGGTGCGCACGATCATCGCGACCGGCATGGTCGCCGCCTCGACACCGCGGGAGAGGTACGTCGCGGTCGCGACCGTGGTCGCCGCCACCAGGCCCGCCACGAAGCCGATGCCGGCGTCGAGGAGGGTCTGCCACAGCGGGTGGAGGACGGAGGACCGGTTGTCGGACGCGCCCTTGTCGCTGAAGAGGAAGTGGAGGACGTCGCTCGGCCTGCGGACCACCAGGGGGCTCACGTCGGAGACCTCGAGGATGACCAGCCAGAGCACGACCAGGCAGGCCAGCACGAAGAGCAGGTTGAGCAGCGGCCGGACCGCCGGCCGGAGGAGCTCGAGGGCCTTCATCACGGGGTTCCCTTCGACCAGGGAGTGACGGCCCGACCCATCAGCCCGATGATGAAGTAGGCGAGGCCGGAGACGATCGCGCAGCTGAACCCGAGGGTCCACACCAGCGCGGTCTCGCGGTTGTTCTGGGCGAGGTAGAGCGACGGGCCGACCCCGATGACGAGGTGCTTGTCGAAGTACTCGCCCAGCAGGGCGCCCAGGAACGCAGCGGGCGCTGCGATCTGGAGCGTGGTGAAGAGCGCGGGCAGCGAGGCGATCACCCGGACGCGGGTGAACTGCTGCCACCGGCTGCCGCCGTACACCTCGACCACGTCCAGGCTGGTCTGGTCGGCGGAGCGGAAGCCGAGCACGGCGCCGACGACGGTGGTGAAGATGACCGAGATCGCGGCCAGGTCGGTCGCGGTGGCGGACGTGCCGCCCTCGACCGGGATGTCGTTGACGACGATCAGGATCGGCGCGAGCACGACGATGGGCAGGCAGTAGGTGATCACCGCGAACTGCATGATCACCGGCGCCAGCCGCGGCACCAGCATCACGACCACCGCGAGCACCAGGGCGATGGCGACGCCGTACAGGTAGCCCTTCGCGGCCTCCTCGAGGGTGACCGAGAAGATCTTGCGGTAGTAGCCGAAGCCGCGCTCGTGGAACTTGTCGACGACGTCGACCGGCGTCGGGATCTGGTGGCCGGCGAGGAACGTGGTCGCCGCCAGCCACCAGAACGCGAGCAGCACGACGATGCCGAGCACGCCGACCCCGATGGTGTGCAGCCGCTCTCGGGAGAGACGCATCAGCTGTTCTCCTCCACGGCGGCCCCGCCCGCACCGAAGAGCAGCTCGGAGGCCTGGTCGTGCAGGGCGTGGAACTCCGGTGTCCGCATCATCTCGCGCGTCCGCGGCCGGGGGAGGTCGACCGTGATGATCTCCTTGACCCGACCGGGCCGAGGGCTCATCACCGCCACCTCGTCGGAGAGGAAGATCGCCTCGCTGATGCCGTGCGTGACCATCAGCGTGGTGGCGGGCTTCTCCGTCCAGATCCGGAGCAGCTCGAGGTTGAGCCGCTGCCGCGTCATGTCGTCGAGGGCGCCGAAGGGCTCGTCGAGCAGCAGCACGCTCGGCTTGACCACCAGGGAACGGGCGATCGACACGCGCTGCCGCATGCCGCCCGAGAGCTGCCCGGGCTTGGCCTTCTCGAAGCCTTCGAGGCCGACGAGCTTGATCAGCTCCTTGACCAGGGCCTCGTCCGGCTTCGTGCCGGAGACCTGGAACGGCAGCCGGATGTTGGACTCCACGCTGCGCCAGGGGAGCAGGGCGGAGTCCTGGAAGGCGATGCCGAGCTCGTGGTCGCGGCGCAGCTCGTGCGGCGTCTTGCCGTCGACGATGGCGGTGCCCGAGGTCGCCTCCTCGAGCCCGGCGAGGATCCGCAGGATCGTGGACTTGCCGCAGCCCGAGGGGCCGAGGAGCGAGAGGAAGCTGCCCTTGTCGGTGTAGAGGGTGGTGTCCTGGAGGGCCTCCACCTTCTTGCGGCCGACCGAGAACGTCTTGCTGAGGCTGTCGATCCTGACGCCGGTGCCAGTGCTGGCCGGCACCGGCGTCAGGGATTCGTCGTGGAGTGTCACGAGTTCGTCGTACCTCAGCCCTTGAGGGACGGGTCCTCTTCGTACACCGCGTCGATCAGCGACGTGTCGAAGAGGTCATCGGCACTGATGTCGATGCCGGCCGCCTTGATCGAGGTGATGTTGGCGTCGATCATCTCCGGGCTCATCGTGAACAGGCCGTTGGTCTCGGTCTCGTCGCTCTTGACCAGCAGCTCGCACTGCTGCTTGGCCTGCTCGACCTCCTTCTCGAGCTCCAGCGGCGGGTCGATCTCCTTGCCGTAGGTGTTGACCGCCAGCTCGGCGCCCGCCTTGTAGCCGGCGTCGCCGTCGCAGGCGTCGGTCCAGCCCTGGATCTCGGCCTTGAGGAACGCCTTCACCTCGTCGGGGTTGTTCTTGATCATGTCGTCGGTGGTGATCACGGTCTCGGCGACGAACGGCAGGCCGTTGTCGGCGAACGGCAGGTCGACGGTGTCGAAGCCGTGGCCCTTCACCAGCAGCGACTCGTTGGTCAGGTAGGCGACCAGGCCGTCGATCTGCTTGTCCTCGAGCGGCGAGACGTCGAACGAGTTCGGCACGATCGTCAGGCACTTCGGGTCGATGTCGTTGGCGCTGAGGAAGGCGTTGAAGAGGCTCAGGTTGGGGTCCTGGACGCCGATCTTCTTGCCGCACAGGTCGGCCGGGGTCGCGATGTTGCCCTTGTCGCCCAGCGACAGGATGCTGAACGGGTTCTTCTGGTACGTCGCGCCGACGATCTTCAGCGGGAACTTCGAGTTGGCGACGGCCGCGGCTGTCGAGACCGCGTTGCTCAGGCCGAACTCGGCCTTGCCGGTCGCGACGATCTCCTCCTGGGCGACCGGGCCCGGGAGCAGCGTGACCTTCGAGAAGCCGGCGTCCTTGTAGTAGCCCTTCGAGTCGGCGAGGAACTCACCCGCGAACTCCGAGTTCTTGATCCAGGACAGCTGGACGCTGACGTCGCCGTAGTCCCCGCCGCCGGCGGCCGCGGAGCTGGAGCCGCCCGAGGAGCCCTCGGAGCCGTCGGAGTCGGAGCCGCAGGCCGCGAGGCCTAGGGTGGCGACGGCGAGGACGGCGGTCATGTGGAGCGCGGTGCGTCGGGCACCCCTGCGCGACAACCTGTTCGACCGGAACGGCAAGGTCATGTGAGTTTCTCCTAGGTTCTGGCGCGACGGGTTTCCCTCCCCGGGCGCGGATCACGGGTGTCCGAGACGCGCTGAACGTAGGAGCGCCACGTTGCGGAACTTCGCGACCGACGTAACGCGAGCGTTAAAACGTTCGTTTCAGGAGCTCGGGTGAGGAAAGGGGTTCTCGAGACCGGGTCGACCACTGTCGTACGGCGGCCGACCCGTTCGTGGCAGAGGTGAGAGGCCGCCCAGGACGGGCGTCCGCACCGTCACAGGAGATGAGACAGATGCCGCACCCGGAGCCGGTCGCCCGCCGACTGTTCGACCTCACCGAGCCGATCTCGCTGGTCAACTTCTTCTCCGACGAGCCCAACGAGGCGATGGCGTCGCTCGGCTTCCGCGACTACTGGGACGGCTACTTCGCCGGACGTTCGGCACCCCTCGGACGGGTGCCCGCTGAGGTCGTCGACGCGGCGTTCTACAGCTTCGCGGACGGCGAGGTGGCCCGCCACATCCCCCACGTCTGGGAGACGACGACGCCGGAGGCCGCGCACGCCGCGCGCCAACGGGGCTGCGTCGCGGCGCTGCGGCGCATCCTCGGCGACCTGGTCGGGTCTCCCGTGCTCGCGCGGGCCGCCGAGCTCCTCGCCGCGGCATCGACCAGTGCGCCGACCGAGGGACGGGTGATGTACGCCGGCCTGCGCGCCCTCCCGGTGCCCGAGGAGCCGGTCGCCCGGCTCTGGCACGCGGCCAACATGCTGCGTGAGCACCGCGGTGACGGCCACATCGTGGCCCTGATGGCCGAGCAGGTCGGCGGGACCGAGGCCCACGTGCTCAGCGCCCTCGACATGGGCGTCTACCCGGCCGAGTCCTTCGGCCGGATCCACCACCTCCCCGCGGCCAGGCTCGCCGCGGTCATGGACGGCCTGCGCGGTCGTGGTCTCCTCGATGCCGACGGCCGGCTGACCGATGCCGGTCGCGCGACCAAGGCCCGGATCGAGCTCCTGACCGATGCGCTCGCGGAGGCGCCGTACGAGGCGTTGACGCCGGTCGAGCTCGACGAGCTGGTCGGTGCGCTCGAGCCGATCGCGAGCAGGCTCAGCTGAGGATCACCAGCTGCTGGGTCGCGCGCGTCATCGCGACGTAGCGGTCGACGGCACCCTCGGTGCCGGTGCCGAAGGTTTCCGGGCCGACGAGGACGACCAGGTCGAACTCCAGCCCCTTCGACAGCTCGGGGGTGAGCGACCGGACGCGGGCCGTCGCGTCGTACGCGCCGTCGGTGCTGATCACGCACGCGATGCCCTCGTCGTGCTCGGCGAGCCAGCCGGCCAGGATCACGTCCAGCTCCGGCATGGACCCGTGGACGACCGGGAGGCCGCTGCTGCGGATCGAGGTGGGGACGTTGGCGTCGGGGAGCACCGCGCGGATGACGGGCTCGGCCTCGGCCATCACCTCCTCCGGCGTCCGGTAGTTGATGCTGAGGGACGCCAGCTGCACCTGGTCGAGGCCGGCGCGCTCGAGCCGCTCCTGCCACGACTCCGTGAAGCCGTGCCGGGCCTGGGCGCGGTCGCCGACGATGGTGAAGCTGCGCGACGGGCAGCGGAGCAGCAGCATCTGCCACTCGGCGTCGGTCAGCTCCTGCGCCTCGTCGACCACGATGTGCGCGAACGGGCCGGACAGCAGGTCCGGGTCGGTGGTGGGCAGGGCGTCCTGGTCCACGAGGGCGTCGCGGATGCCGCCCTGGCTGAGCTGGGCGTACAGGCCGTCCTCGTCCTCGAGCTGGAGGATGTCGTCGATCACCCGGTCCATCTGGGCGCGCTCGGCGGCGATCGCGGCGTCGCGCTGCCGCTTGCGCCGCGCGACCTCGGGGTCGCCCAGGCGCTGGCGCGCCGCGTCGAGGAGCGGCAGGTCGGAGACGGTCCACGCGTGGGGGTCGTCGCGCTGCAGCGCCCGGACCTCGTCGGAGGTGAGCCACGGGGCGCACTTCCGCAGGTACGCCGGGACGTCCCACAGGTCGCCGACCAGGTCGGTCGGCTCGATGAGCGGCCAGGCGCGGGTGAGGGTCTCGCGCAGGTCGGCGTTCGCGGCCAGTGACCGTCGGAGCAGCTCGGGGCCGACCTCCTCGTCGTCGTACTTGTCGACCAGGATCGTGAGCAGCTCCTCCCAGATCTGGTCGCGCGCCTCGTTGTGCGGTGTGCCCGCCACCGACTCGAACGCCTCGACCCAGTCGGTGGTGCTCAGCCACAGGTCCACCCAGGGGGTCTCGACGTCCATGCCCTGGGTGGGCGGCTCCTCGTAGAGGCGTACGGCAGGCTCGATCGCGGCGACCATGCCCGCGGTCGCCTTGAGCCGCGCGACCTCCGGGTCCGTCTCGTAGGGCGCGGCAGCGCCCTCGGGCACGAGCTCTCGCAGCGTGCAGGTCTGCACCCCGTCCTCGCCGAGGCTGGGCAGCACGTCGCCGACGTACGCCAGGTAGGGCTGGTGCGGGCCGACGAACAGCACGCCGCCGCGGCGGTGGCCGAGCCGCGGGTCGGCGTACAGGAGGTACGCCGTGCGGTGCAGCGCGACCACGGTCTTGCCGGTGCCCGGGCCCCCGTCGACGACGAGGGTGCCGCGCGAGCTCGCGCGGATGATGGCGTCCTGGTCGGACTGGATGGTGCCGAGGACGTCGCGCATCCGCGGCGACCGGGTGGAGCCGAGGCTGGCGATGAAGGCGGACTGGTCGTCGAGGGCCGCGGCGTGGCCCTCGAGCCCGTCGGCCGTGAACACCTCGTCCCAGTAGTCGCTGATCCGGCCCAGGGTCCACCGGTAGCGGCGGCGGCTGGCGAGACCCATCGGCTGGGCGTGGGTGGCGCCGAAGAAGGGCTCGGCCGCGGGCGCGCGCCAGTCGAGCAGCAGCGGGTTACCGGCGCTGTCGGTGAGGCCCAGGCGCCCGACGTACACAGGGTCTCCGCCGTCCGCGGGCACCATGTGGCCGAGGCAGAGGTCCAGCCCGAAGCGGCTCAGCGCGCGCCGGCGGGCGGTCAGCCGGTGCACCTCCTGGTCGCGGTCCAGCGCGTCCTGCCCCTCGCCGACGGGCGCCTTGCGGAGCTCGTCGAGCCGGCCGGACAGGTCGGCCAGCGACTGCTCCAGGCTCGCGGCGACGGCGGCGAAGTGCCGTTCGTCTGCGGCGATCAGGTCGGGGTCGGCCTTGGCGGCGAGGCTGTCCGGCAGCGTGAACGCGCTGGTCGTCGAGGGAGGCACGTCGGGAGAGTCTGGGCCACGACCGGGGCCTTGCCGCAAGCCGGGGGGTCGGCTATACCTTGGAAGTGGAGAGACCCGGTCGGGCCTCTCCTTCTCTGTGTCAGTACGCCGTGCGCTCGGTGTTGCTGAGCCACGCGTCGAACGGCGCGAACGCCTCGGGATGCCGCCCGGCCTCGACCGCTGTCGGCCAGGTCGAGCGGTCACGGGCGAAGAGCTCGTAGAACTCCCGGTCGTCGAAGCCACCTCGCGCGGCGTCGTGGCGGTCGGCGGCGTAGACGACCCGGTCGAGGCGGGCCCAGAGCGCGGCGGAGACGCACAGCGGGCAAGGCTCGCACGACGTGTAGAGGACCGACCCGGCCAGCGAGAAGTCCCCGAGGTCGGCGCACGCGGTCCGGATCGCCAGCACCTCGGCGTGCGCGGTGGGGTCGTTGTCGCGGGTGACCCGGTTCTGCCCGGTCGCCAGCAGCGTCCCGTCCCGCACGATCACCGCGCCGAACGGACCACCTCCCTCGGCGACGTTGGCGACCGCGAGGTCGAGGGCCTGGGCGAGCCAGCGGTCGTCGGTCATGTGGCCTCCTGGTTGGCGAGTCTCCAGAGCCGGTCGCGGCTCATCGGCAGCTCGTGAGGGCGTACGCCGAGGGCGTCGCGCACGGCGTTGGCGATCGCGGGCGCCACCGGGTTGTACGGCGCCTCGCTCATCGACTTGGCTCCGCGCGGCCCGAGCTCGTCGTACGTGTCGGCGAAGAGCACCTCCGTCGGTGGCACGTCGGCCATCTGCGGGACCCGGTAGTGCCGGAAGGTGCGGGTGAGGACCTCGCCGTCGCGGACCATGATCTCCTCCTGCAGCGCGCTGCCGAGCGCCTGCGCGACGCCGCCCTCGACCTGCCCGCGCAGCTGCTCGGGGTTGATCACCCGGCCGGCGTCGACGGCGTGCACGGAGCGCAGCACGCGCAGCTCCCCGGTCAGCCGGTCGACCGCGACCCGGACGCCGTGGACGTTGAAGGCCACCGACCGCGGCGTACCGGAGTGATGCCCAGAACGGCTCAACGGTGGGGTTTCACCGGCATCGAGGGCGGCGCGGAGCGTTCGCGCCGCGCGGGCGACCGCGGTGCCGGCGACGACCGAGCCGGTCGAGCCGAAGGCCCCGGTGTCGTACGCCGCCGCATCGGTGTCCGAGGAGTGCAGCCGGACCCGCGCGGGGTCGACGCCGAGCTCCTCCGCGACCAGCTGCACGTGGACGGTGGCCGACCCGTTGCCGAACTCCGCGCTCCCCACGCCGATCGTCACGGTGCCGTCCGCGTCCAGGCTGACCGTCGCCTCGCTGTGGTGGCCACGCGGCGGGATCGTGGCGATCATCGACGCCGCGACGCCCTCGCCGATCGCCCACCTCCCGCCAACGGGCGCCGGGGCGTCGTCGGTCGCGGCCAGCGCGCTCTCGACCAGGTCGAGGCACTGGTCGAGGCCGTAGCTGCCGAACACCAGGTCGGTGTCCGGCTCGCCGTTGACGACGAACTCGTCGCCGGGGCGCACGACGTTGCGCCGGCGCAGCTCGACGGGGGAGATCCCCAGCTCGCGGGCCAGCTCGTCGAGCGCCGACTCGATCCCGAAGATCACCTGGCCGAGCCCGTAGCCGCGGAAGGCCCCCGACGGCACGTGGTTGGTGTAGACCGCCTCGGCGTCGACCCGCTTGTTGGCGCACCGGTAGAGCGCCACCGACTCGTGGCAGCCGTGGAAGAGCACCCCGACCGAGTGGTTGCCGTAGGCGCCCGCGTCGCTGAGCACGTCGACGACGAGCGCGGTCAGCACGCCGTCGGCGTCGGCGCCGGCTGTCACCGAGATCCGCATGGGGTGGCGGCTCGGCACGAGCGTGAACTGCTGCTCGCGGGTCAGCTCCAGCTGGACCGGTGCCTGCAGGCGGAGCACGGCGAGCGCGACCAGGTCCTCGACGAGCATCTCCTGCTTGCCGCCGAACCCGCCGCCCACGCGTGCCGCGATGACCCTGACCCGGTCCTCGTCCAGCCCCAGGACGTGGGCGAGCTCGGCGCGCACCAGGAACGGCACCTGGGTGCTCGCGCGGATCACCAGCCGCCCGTCCTCGTCGATCCAGCCGCGGGCGCCGTGGGTCTCCAGCGACGCGTGGGTGACCCGCGCGGTCCGCCAGGTCCCGGTCACGGTCGCGGCCGCCGCGGCCAGCCCGGCGGTCACGTCGCCGATCTCGCCGTGGGTCTGCGCGACCACGTTGCGGTCGGGTTCCGCGATGCGGGAGGTGTCCGACGCCTTGTCGCCGTGCAGGAGCGGGGCACCGGCCGTGCGGGCGGCCTCGGGGTCGAAGACGGCCGGCAGGACGTCGTACTCGATGTCGATGAGGGACGCCGCGTGCTGTGCGGCGCCGACCGACTCGGCCACCACGGCGGCGACCCGCTGGCCGCGGAAGCGCACGACCTCGTCGAGCATCCGGGTGTCGTCCGGGTCGTCGAGGCGGCTCTCGTGGCGGGCGGTGGAGTAGAGCACGTCGGGGACGTCGTGGTGCGTGAGGACGAGGCGTACGCCGGGGGCCGCCTCGGCCCTGCTGGTGTCGATGCGGGTGATCCGGGCGTGGGCGTGCGGGCTCTGCACCAGCGCCAGGTGCAGCACGCCGGTCGTCGGCAGGTCGAGCGTGTAGGGCTCGGTGCCGGTGACGACCCGCGCGGCGGCCGGCGCTCCGAGCGAGGCGCCGAAGGCCGCGCCGTCGGCGGTCGCCGGGCCGACGTTGACCGTGCCGGACAGCGCGTCGCGGATCGAGCGGTAGCCGGTGCAGCGGCACAGGTTGCCCTTGAAGCACCGCGCGACGTCGGTCGGTGCGCCGGCTCCGGTGGCCGTCATGATGAAGCCGGCGGTGCAGAAGCCGCACTGGAACCCCGCGGCGTCGGCGAACGCGCGCTGCACCGGGTGCGGGTCCTCCGGGGTGCCCAGGCCCGCCAGGGTCGTCACCTCGTGCTCGACGGCACGGGCGGCCGGGTAGAGGCAGGAGTGCACCGGCGCCCCGTCGACGTGGACGGTGCAGGCGCCGCAGTCGCCGGCGTCGCAGCCCTTCTTGACGTCCAGGCGCCCGGCCTCGCGCAGGAACGCGCGCAGGCACTGGCCCGGTGCGGGAGTCGCCTCGACCGGCTCGCCGTTGACCCTCATACCGGCCTCCGCGAGGCGGCGGTGAGCAGGCAACCGTTGGGGGTCGACCTCCGCGGGGCGGTGGTGAGCAGGCAACCGTTTCGGGTCGCATGGTGCTCGAGAACGGTTGCTGACTCACCGCTCGCCGGCCCCAACCCGCTCATGACAGCAGCTCCGCTCGCACTGGCGGCGGTGAGCAGGCAACCGTTTCGGCTCGCGTGGTGCTCGAGAACGGTTGCTGACTCACCGCTCCCCGGCGTCCACCCGCTCATGACAGCAGCTCCGCCCGCACCTCGTGCGCCAGCAGACCGGTGACGTGGGCGCGCCAGTCGGCGGGGCCGTGCGGGTCGTCGTACCAGCAGTCGACCGCCGCGAGCCCGTCGTCGAGGTCGTCCACGTCGAGGACGACCGGGCGGGTGGTCGCGGCGGTGACGGTGATCCGCCGGCCGCAGCCGATGACGACGGCGGCGGCGCGGCCGAGCGGGGTGAGGGCGGTACGCCGGAAGGCCGACGGCAGCGAGAGCGACGCGGTGGGTACGTCGACCGCGCGGATCACCTCGCCCGGCCCGAGGGTCGTCGTACCGGCGCCGGTGACGAAGTCGACGACGGGCTCCTCGCGCTCGCCGCCGTCGGGTGTCCAGATGACGACGGCGCCGCCGAGCGCGGCCGTCAGCGAGATCATCGCGCCGGCGGGCAGCGCCAGCGCGAGGTTGCCGCCGACGGTGGCGACGTGCTGCACCTTCCACGACATCAGGAACGAGTCGGCGCTCGCCCGGGCCAGCGCGTCCGCAGCACCCCACGGTGCACCGAGCGCCCGCAGGACCGTGCAGGTCGCCCCGATCCGGAGCACGCCGGGCAGCTCCTCCCAGTCGGGCCAGCCGAGCGTCGTGAGGTCCACCAGGCCGCTGACCTCCGGCTGCGGCTCCGAGAAGAGCCAGGACCCGCCCGCGAGCAGCGCCTCGCCGGGCCCGAGCGCCAGGTCCTCGCGGCCCCGGGCGAGCCGGTGGCTGGTGACGGTGTGGAGGTCCATCACTCGACCTCGGCGAGTCTTCCGTACGACGCGCTGATGTCTGCGACCCGGTCACGGGCCGCCCGGCCCAGGGTCGAGAGCACGCCGTCGGCGAGCACGCTGACCAGGCTCATCGCGGCCGCGTAGCTGTCGAAGGCGAGCGTGCTGCTCACCGGGCACTCCAGCCAGTACGCCGCCGAGGCCGCGTGCCGGCGCGCCGTCGGGTCGCCCAGCAGCACGACGGTCGCGCCGGTGGCGGCGGCCTCGGTGAGGAAGCCGCCGAAGTCGGCCGGACGCCGCCGGAAGCCGACCATCACCACCGCGTCACCGGCGGCGAGGTCGGCGAGCTCCTCGCTGATCACCTGGCCGGGCAGGGGCGCCAGGCGTACGTCGCCGCGCGCGTGGGCCAGCTGCTGGCGCAGGTGCAGCGCCACCGGGTGGCTGTTGCGCCAGCCGACGACCAGCACCCGACGGGCACCGGCCAGCAGGGCGACGACCTCGCCGAGCGCCGGGCTCTCCAGCGCGACGCGCAGCGACTCCTGCTCGTGCGCGAGGTGGTCGACGGTGGTCGAGGCGCCGTCCAGCCGCCGGGGCTCGCCGGCGGACCGCAGCGCGCGCAGGTGGTCGCGGACCTCGTCGAAATCGGAGAAGCCCAGGCTGCGGAAGAGCCGGCTCATCGTCGCCTTGGACACGCCGGCGAGGTCGGCGAGCTCGGCGGAGCGGTAGGTCGCCAGGTCGTCCAGGTGCTCCAGCAGCGTCTCGGCCGCACGCCGCTCCTGCGGCGAGAGGACGGCGTACCGCTGCGTGATCCGCTCGTCGATCCGGCTGTCCAGGCGCTCACTCACCTTGCTGCCCCGATCGTGGCCGCGACCTCGAGGACCGCTCGCTCCAGCGCGTCCAGCCCGGCGGCGACGTCGAGCTCGCGCACGTCCTCCTCCGGGTGGTGGCTGATGCCGTCGTGGCAGCGGACGAAGAGCATGCCGACATCGGTGGTCAGCCCGACCGCCATCGCGTCGTGGCCGGCCCGGCTCCACAGCCCCATCGGGTCGTCGTCGCCGGTGCTGCGGATGCCGGCCATCACTGCCTCCTGGAGCCAGGGTGCGCACGGCATCGCCGGCGCGTGGTGGGTCTCGCGGACCTCGAGCCGGAGCCCGCGGACGGCGCACGCCGTCTCGATCTCCCCGAGCAGCGACGCCCACATCTCGTCGCGCTCGGCGTCGGTCGCGGCCCGGAGGTCGAGGCTGATGTCGGCGCGGCCGGGGATGACGTTGATCGCGCCGGGCTGCACCTCGATCCGGCCGACGGTCGCGATGCAGTCGGAGTCCCGTGCTCGCCGCTCGATCAGGACGATCGCCTCGCTGGCGCCGACGAGAGCATCGCGCCGGCGGTGGTACGGCGTACCACCCGCGTGGCGCGCCTCGCCCACGAAGCTCAGGCGGAAGCGGCGCGCCCCGGCGATCGTCGTGACGTAGCCGAGCGAGCGGTCGGCGGCCTCGAGGTAGGGACCCTGCTCGATGTGCGCCTCGAGGTAGCCCACCAGGTCCCCGGGCGCGCGGGCGGTCTCGCCCACGCGGCGCGGGTCGAGGCCGAAGTCGAGGAACGCCTGGTGGAGCGTCATGCCGTCGCGGTCGCGGAGGTCCCACCAGTCCTCCTCCCAGACGCCGGCGAACGCCTGGCTGCCGAGCAGCGCCTTGCCGAAGCGGGTGCCCTCCTCGTCGCTGAAGCCGATCACCTCGAGGGCGAAGGGCAGCTCCCGGTCGCGGAGGCGCTCGGCGACGGCGATCGCCATCACCACGCCGAGCATCCCGTCGTACGACCCGGCGTCCGGCACGGTGTCGAGGTGGGAGCCGACGAGCAGCGCCGGCAGCCCGGGCTCGCGCCCCTCGCGGCGGCCGCACTGGTTGCCGGCCGCGTCCTGCCAGGTGCGCAGCCCGGCCTGCTCCATCCACCGTCCGGTGACGGCGTTGGCGCTGGCGTGCTCGCGGGAGAGGTAGACGCGCTCCAGCCGCGGCGGGTCGGCGGTGAACCGGTCCAGCTCGACGCAGCGGTCGAGGACCTCACGAGCGGTCGTCATGATGCGTACACCTCCTGGGCGGCCGTCACGCCGCCGGTGGTGCGCAGCACCTGCTCGAGAGCGGCCAGCGTCGTGAGCACGGCGTCGGTGCGGGCGTTGTAGCCCATGGTGCCGATGCGCCACACCTTGCCGTGGAGCGGGCCGAACGACGTGCCGATCTCGATGCCGAATTCCTCGAGCAGGACGCCGCGGGTGCGGTCGCCGTCGACCCCGTCGGGGATCTCGACCGCGACCACGTTGTGCATCTTGTGGTCGACGTCGCCGAAGACGCGGAGCCCCAGCCCCTGCACGCCCTCGAGCATCGCCCGGCCGTGGAGCGCGTGCCGCTCGACCGCGGCGGCGAGTCCCTCCTCGACCAGCAGCCGCGCGCACTCGCGGGCGCCGTACAACATGGTCGTCGCCTCGGTGTGGTGGTTGAGCCGGCGCGGTCCCCAGTAGTCCATGACCTGCGCGAGGTCGAGGTAGTTGCTGGCGATCCGCTCACCGTGGTCGACGTCGTCGTCGGACCTGATGCCCGCCTCCACGTGCTTGCGCGCGTTGATCACGTCGGCGGCGCGGTCGGAGACGGAGATGGGGGCGCTGCCGGACGGTCCGCCGAGGCACTTCTGCAGGCCGGCGGTGGCGACGTCGAGGCCCCACGCGTCCATCTCGAACTCGTTGCCGCCCAGCGAGGCGGTCGCGTCGCAGTAGAGCAGCACGTCGTGGCGCCGGCAGATCTCGCCGAGGTCGGCCAGCGGCTGGCACATCGTCGTGGACGTGTCGCCCTGGACCACCGCCAGCACCTTCGGCCGCACCCGTCGTACGGCGTCCTCGACCTGCTCGGCCGGGAACACCTCGCCCCACGGGACCTCGATGGTGTGGACCTCGGCGCGGCAGCGCTCGGCGATCTCCACCAGCAGGTGGCCGAACCGTCCGAAGACCGGCACCAGCACCCGGTCGCCCGGCTCGAGGAGGCTGACGAGGGCCGCCTCGATGCCCGCGCGCGAGGTGCCGTCGACGAGGAACGTCTGCTCGTTGCGGGTGCCGAAGACCTCGCGGTAGAGCTCCATCGTCTCGTTCATGGTGGCGGTCATCCACGGGTCGTACTGGCCGACGAGCTGGGCGGACATCGCCCGCAGCACGCGCGGGTCGGCGTTGATCGGGCCCGGCCCCATCAGCAACCGGGTCGGTGGGTCGATCGGACCGATCATGAGCCGGGCCTCCTCAGCTGTCGTCCCCACCGGTGGTCGGGATGCTCGACGTCGATCGCGTTGCCGCGCACCACGGAGCGGGTGATCCGGCCGCCGAAGCGGAGACCGTCGTACGCCGAGATCGGGTTGCGGTGGGCGAGCCGGGTGGCCTCGATGCGGAACTCGACGCCGCTGTCGTAGATCGCGAGGTCGGCGTCGGCGCCGACCTCGATCCGGCCCTTGGCGCCGAGACCGACGAGGTCGGCGGTGTTGCGCGACATCCACCGGCTGACGTCCGCGAGCGGGATGTTGCGGCGCCGCGCCTCCTGGGCGACCGCGCTGAAGCCGACCTGCAGGCCGGAGACGCCGCCCCACGCCTGCTGCAGGTCGCCGTCGCCCCGGCCCTTCTCCTCGGCGGTCGCGGGGGAGTGATCGCTGACGACCATGTCGATGACCCCGGCGCGCAGCCCCTGCCAGAGCTCCTCGCGGTTGCCGGCGTCGCGGATCGGCGGGCAGCACTTGAACTGCGACGAGCCGTCCGGGATCGTCTCGGCCGCGAAGCAGAGGTAGTGCGGGCAGGTCTCGACGGTGACCCGCAGCCCCTCGGCCTTGGCGTCGGCGATCGCGTCCAGCGCCCGGGCGCTCGACAGGTGCAGGACGTGCACCCGCGCGCCGGTCTCGCGCGCGCCGTCGAGGACGCGCTGGATCGCGGTCAGCTCGGCGGCGTCCGGCCGGGAGAGCAGGAAGTCGCGGTAGGCCCGGCCCGGGGTCGCGGGCGCGACCTCGAGGACCCCTGCGTCCTCCGCGTGCACGATCATCAGCCCGTCGAAGCGCGCGATCTCGCTGAGCGCCGCGACGAACTGGTCGGGGTCGAGCGGCGGGAACTCATCGACCCCGCTCGGCGACAGGAAGCACTTGAAGCCGAAGACGCCGCTCTCCCACAGGGGTTCGAGGTCGGCCAGGTTGCCTGGGACGGCTCCTCCCCAGAAGCCGACGTCCACCATGAGCTCGCCGTCGGCGGCCTCCTGCTTGAGCCGCAGGTGCTCGACGGTGGTGGTCGGCGGGATGGAGTTGAGCGGCATGTCGACCAGGGTGGTGGCGCCGCCCAGGGCTCCGGCCTCGGTCGCCGACACGAAGCCCTCCCACTCGGTGCGCCCGGGCTCGTTGATGTGCACGTGGGTGTCCACGATGCCGGGCACGACGTACGCCGTGTCAGGTGCGCGCAGCACCACCCCGTCGACCTCGTGATCGACCGCCTCGATCGCCTCGATCCGGCCGTGGTGGACGAGGACCGTGGCCGGCGTGAAGGCACCGTCGACCAGCACCCGCTGGGCCTGTACGGCGTCGATGCGCATCGACCTCAGGCCCTCTCGCGCTGGACCGTGGCCTCGATCAGGCCGTACGGGCGGTCCGCCGCGAAGAAGACCTCGCCCGGGTTGTCGAGCCCGAAGGGCTGCAGGTCGACCAGGAAGTGGTGCTTGTTGGGGCAGGAGATGTGGATGCGCGCGATCTCCGGCACGGCGTCGAGGGCGGCGGCCCCCATGGCGTGGATGGTCTGCTGGAGCGCGAGGCTGTGGGTCGAGGCGAACGCGTCGAGCATCGCCGTGCGGACGACGTCGTACGCCGCGTCGTAGTCGACCGGCGCGGGCACACCGTCGTACTGCCAGGTCGCGGTCACGCTGGTCGCCAGGACGCGGTCGTCGGTCTCGGCCAGCGTGGTGTAGCGGTCGCGCGGGAAGCCGTGGAACTCGCTGCCCGTCGACTTGAGGACCACCAGGTCGGAGAGCCCGGCGCTGACCGTGGTCTGCTCGCCGTCGGTCTCGACCAGCGCCGTGCGGGTCTCCTGGCCGCTGCGGACGAAGGAGTGCCCGTTGGCGGGCAGCCGGTGCCACGCGTACTGCTCGGCGGCGAGCCAGGTGCCGGTGACCCACGCCTGGGCACGCCAGTGCGCGGCGAGCGCGAGCAGGAAGTCCTCGGGCGACGTGACGCCGTGCTCGCGGGCCAGGGCGTAGACGGTGTTCTTCTGGGTGTCGGTCGCGTGCACGTGGGAGTTGTCGCCCTCGGTGTACGCCGTCTCGAAGTCGCCGCGCAGCTGGCTCGTCACGTTGAGGTCGTGCAGCACGTGCTGGTCGCCGGCGCGGTCGACCTTGACGAGCCGCACCTCGGCCTTCCCGTGCTGGAGGTCGGTCAGCGAGTAGGCCATCAGGACCCCCGGTAGGTGGTGTAGGAGTACGGGCTGAGCAGCACCGCCACGTGGTAGTGCGACTGCTCCGGGTCGACCGTGAACGACACCGCGACCTCGGGGTAGAAGGTGTCGCGCTGCGCCGCCGCGAAGTAGCCGCCGGTGTTGAAGACCAGCCCGTGCGTACCGGCACCGAGCTCGAGGTCGAAGGAGACCCGGCCGTCGGCGTCGGTCGTCGCCTCGGTGACCCGGCGGCCCTGCTCGTCGTACAGCATCACGTCGAGCGCGGCGGCGGGCACGCCGAGCACGGAGTCGAGGACGTGCGTGGAGAGGGTGCTCATGCGAAAAGTCCTTCCAGGCGGAGCAGGGCGATCTCGCGCAGCTGTCCGGACGTCACGGCGATCTCGGTCTCGGGGTCGTTCGCGAGGCGCTCCTCGAGCAGCCCCAGGATCTCCTCGGCGCTGCGGCCGGCCGCCCGCACCAGGTAGATGCGGTCGAAGCGCTCCTCGTACGCCGCGTTGCCCTCCGCCAGCCGGCGCTGGACGTCGGCGTCGTGCGGGTCGACGGCGGCCTGCTCGCTGCGGGACATCCGCGCGCTGGTGCCGGTCCCCGCGTGCCGCTCACCGATCCGCGGGTGGTCGGCGAGGGCCCGCTCGACCTCGGCCGAGGTCCAGGTGCGGGCCTGGGCGTCGGCCGCGGAGAGCAGCTCGTCGAGCCCGGCGTACGGCCGGCCCCGGACGATCGCGCGCGCCCACGAGTCGATGTCGACGCACGGGCGCACGACGGCGTCCGCGTCCTCGGTCGGCATCGCGTTGAACTCGTCGAGTCGCACAGTTCCTCCTCGGGCCGTGACACTAGGGATCCGATGTAAATCGGGACCGAAACAATCGTTTCAGTGACGTTACGGTCTACCCGGTGGGGCCCTCGGGTCAACGGCGGCTCAGGCGTAGGCCTTGGCCGGCGGGGTCGCGAACTCGCCGCGCTTGCCGGTGCGCAGGCCGAGGCGCACCAGCTTCTCCACCTCGAGCGTCGCCGCGGCCACGCCGTCGACCACGGGGACGCCCAGCTCGGCGGAGAGCCGCTGGCACAGGTCGGCCATGCCGGCGCACCCGAGCACGATCGCGTCCGAGCCGTCGCGGTCGAGCGCCGACCGGCAGGCGGCGAGGATCACGGCGTACGCCGCGGGGTCGGTCTCGAGCTCGACCACCGGGATCTCGCACGCGTGGACGCCGGCGCACGCGTCGGCGACGCCGTACTGGCGAGCGAGCTCCCACGTGTGCCCGATCGTGCGGGAGAGCGTCGTGACGACGCTGAACGTGCGGCCGAGGTACGCCGCGGTGCGCATCGCCGCCTCGGCGATCCCGACGACCGGCGCCGCCGCCAGCTCGCGCGACGCGAGCAGGCCCGGGTCGCCGAAGCAGGCGATGACGTGGCCGTCGTACCCGGCCAGCTCGGCGGCCGCGATCTCGGCGAGGACGCCCGGGACCGCCATCGCCTCGTCGTAGTGGCTCTCGACCGACGCCGGCCCGGTGGCCGGGTTGACCGCGTCGACGGTGACGCCCGGGCCGGCGACGGCCCGGGCGCACTCGCCGATCAGGGCGGTCATCGACGCCGTGGTGTTCGGGTTGACGACCAGGATCCGCATCAGCCGGTCGCCGCCGCCCCGCCGGGGAGCTCGGCGCGGCTCATCGTCGCCTCGCCGGTGTTGATGGCGGCCAGCGCCGACACGCTCTCCTTGTCGGCGGCGGTCACGGGACCGGCGTGGCCGTCCGTCGGCTCGCCGAGGCCGGCGGCGCGGGCCAGGACGAGGTAGACGGTGAAGCCGAGACCGCAGCCCACGAACCACGCGTAGTTGGGCAGCCACTCGAGGACGTCGGTCTCGTTGGGGACGATCACGGAGGCGAGCGCGATGACACCGGTGATGACCACCGCCTTCACGGCGGCCATGTTGTATCCGTTGCGGTAGTAGTAGGTGCCCGCCTGGTCCATGGTGAAGAGGTCGTCGACGACGACCTGCTGCTTGCGCACCAGGTAGAAGTCGGCGATCAGGATCCCGAAGAGCGGTCCGATCAGGGCGCCGAGCAGGCCGAGCGTCCAGAAGATCGCGTCGGGGTTGTCGTACCAGTTCCAGGGCGTCAGCAGCACCGAGCCGACGGCCGCGATCATGCCGCCCATCCGCCAGCTGATCTTCTGCGGGTTGACGTGCGAGAAGTCGAACGCCGGCGAGATGAAGTTGGCGACGATGTTGATGCCGACCGTCGCGGTCACGAAGGTCAGGCCGCCCAGGATGATCGCGAAGGTGCTGTCGATCTGGTTGACCGTCTGGATCGGGTCGGTGATCAGCTCGCCGTACACCGGAACGGTCGCCGCCGCCGTGAGCACGGTGAGCAGCGAGAACATCACGAAGTTGACCGGCAGCCCCCAGAAGTTGCCCTTCTTCACCTGACCGAAGGTGCGGGCGTAGCGGGAGAAGTCACCGAAGTTGAGCATCGGGCCCGAGAAGTAGGCGACGACCACCGCGATCGCCCCGAGCATGGTGGAGACGAGGGTCCAGCCGCCGAGGTCCTTGTCGGAGAGGTTGAGGTCGATGTCGAAGTCCGCCTTGTAGAGCAGGTAGCCGCAGAGCAGCACCATCGCGACGTACACGGCGGGGCCGGCGAGGTCGATGAACCTGCGGATGGTGTCCATGCCGCGCCAGAAGAGCAGCGCCTGCAGGACCCAGAGGATCGCGTAGCTGACGTAGCCCAGGTAGGAGAGGCCGAGGAAGCCGTGGATGTCGACGTCCGCCCAGTCGGCCAGCCCGGGCCAGAGCTTGAGGAAGACGATGTTGAGCGACTCGGCGGCGAGGAAGGTCTGGACGCCGTACCAGGCGACCGCGATCAGGCCGCGGATGATGGCCGGGATGTTGGCGCCGAGGACGCCGAACGACGCGCGGCTGATGACCGGGTAGGGCACGCCGGTGAGCTGGCTCGGCTTGGCGACCAGGTTGCAGAAGAACTGGACGATGCAGATACCGACGATCAGGCAGATGAAGACCTGCCAGCTGGTGAGGCCGAGGGCGAACAGGCTGCCGGCGGTCAGGTAACCGCCGACGCTGTGCACGTCGGACATCCAGAAGGCGAAGATGTTGTAGGTGCCCCACGTCTGCTCCTTGAGCGGGGCGAGGTCCTCGTTGGTGAGCCGCGGGTCGTAGTCGCGCTTGGCGACGCCGCGGCCCGGTGGATAGCCGGCGGCCTCGACGAGGTCCGGCTCTGGTCGTCTGGCGCCCTGCTCGATGTCGGTCATGGGTTCTCCTCGGTCCTCGAGCGACACCCGTCGTCGCTGCCGTCCCGGGCGACGCTAGGAACCGGTTGTTTCACCGACCCTTGGCCGCGGTGAACCCGACGTCACGGGAAAGATATAGGGCTATAGGAAGACGTCGGGATCGTCGCGGAAGGACGCGATCCCGTCCTTGAGGTGGGCGAAGTGGAGCGCCGACTCGGCGACGAGGGCGTCGGCGTCGCGGGCCACGAAGGCCGCCAGCATCCGGTCGTGGTCGTCGTGGAACGAGCGCCGGCCGACCTCGTCGACGCGCGACATGGGCCGGGCGGGCTCGGTCATGTTCCAGGCGCCCTCGTACATGTGCAGCAGCCGCTGCATCCGCGCCGGCGCGATCAGCGCCATGTGGAAGCGCCGCGACTCCGCGTGGTAGGCGCGTTCGTCGTCGCGCTCGATGGCTCCCGCCATCGCCTCGTGCGTCTCCCGGACCACCTCGTCGTCGGCGGCGGTCGCCGTGACCACGGCCGCCCGCAGGGCCGCGGCCTCGAGCGCCTGGCGGACGTCGTACAGCTCGGCGAACTCGACGAAGCTGAGCTTGGCGACGCTGTAGCCGACGTGCGGGATGTGCTCGACCAGGCCCTCCCCGAGGAGCTCCCGGAGCGCCTCCCGGACCGGGATCTGGCTGACGCCGAAGAACTGCGCCACCGCCTCGATCGGGATCAGCGTCCCCGGTGGCTCGTCGCCGCCGAGGATCGCGTTGCGCAGGTCGTCGAGCACCCGCGGGGCGCGAGCCCCCGGCGTCGAGTTGACGAGCCGCGCGGTGAAGATCGAGCGGCGCCGGGGTGCTGACATCGCCTCACCTCACCCGAGGTCGACGGCGAGCTGGAGGAGGTCGCGGTCCCGTCCCGGTGCGGCGACCAGGCAGACCCCGACGGGCAGCCCGGCCGGGGTGCGGCGGGGGATGCTGACCGCGGGGAGGCCGGCCAGCCCGGCGAGGCAGGTGAGCGACATGGTGGCCGTGCGGACGGCGTCCAGGCCCTCGCCGACCAGCGGCGCGACCGAGGCGGCGGACGGCAGCACGAGCACCCGGTCGCGGACGAGCTCGCGGATGCGGTCCCGCGCCTCGTCGACCTGGTCCTGGGCGGCGACCGCGCGCTCGTCGTCGATCAGCGCCGCCGCCTCGAACCGACCGCGGACATCGGCGCCGAGCTCGTCGAGACGCGGCGCGATCCAGGCACCGCGCTCCTGCCAGGCCTCCCAGGCCTGCAGGGTCTGGAACGCCTGCAGCCAGGCCGGCAGGTCGGTGAGGTCCCAGGACTCGCGCATCGCGCCGTGCTCGGCGGCGTACCGGTCCACGACCGCGGCGACCTCCTCGCTGGCGATCGCGGTGAGACCCGGGACGCTGACCAGCTCGGCCGCCGGGTTGCGCGCGACCGGCGGGAGCAGCACGTCCCCGACCCGACGCAGCAGCTCGGCGCTGCGGGTCACCCAGCCGACGGTGTCGAAGGACCGGGAGAGCGGCATCAGGGCGTACGTCGACGCCGCGCCGTGGGTGGTGCGGATGCCGAAGAGACCCTGGTACGCCGCGGGCACGCGGATCGAGCCGCCGGTGTCGGTGCCGAGGCCGATGCTCGCGTGGCCGAGCGAGACCGCGCTCGACGAGCCCGACGTCGAGCCGCCGGAGATGCGCAGCGGAGCCTGGGGGTTCGGGGGAGTGCCGTAGTGCGCGTTGGTGCCGGCCAGGGAGTAGGCGAACTCGTCGGTGCGGGCGATCCCGCGGACCGAGGCCCCGGCCTCGAGCAGCTGCTCGACGGCCCGGGCGTGCACCGGCTCGGTCCGGGCGCCGGCCAGCCACGCGGGGTTGCCGGCCCCGATGCGCTGGCCCCGCACGGCGTACAGGTCCTTGACGGCGACGCTCTCGCCGTCGAGCGGACCGCTGTCGATCGGCGGGACGAGCGGGTCGCCGACGAGCCGCCAGATCCGGGTGTCGACCGCGGGTGCCGGGACGGAGACGTGGGCCGCGCTGACCCGCCAGCCGTCGCCCGTGCGGACCCAGAGCTGGGTCTGCTGGCCGCGACCACCGCGCGCGAGCTCGGTGACCGCGACGACCAGCGCGTGGTCGTCGTCGACGGTCTGCACGTGGGTCTGCACGATCCGGCGCTGGGGGGCGCCGCCGCGGCTGCTGCGGAAGGCACTGATCTGGTCGTGGCCGACCAGGAGCCCGTTGGCGTCGCCGCGCAGGGTGGCCGGCCCGGGTGCGAAGAGGCGGTCGAGGGTCGGTACGTCGTCGGACATCAGCGCGCGCTCGTACTCCCAGAACGCCTCGACGAGCCCGTCGGGGACCGGTGCTTGGGTCATGGGTTCAGTGTGCCGAAGTCGGCCTTGCGGATGCGTGCGTGGACGCCCTTCACGACGTCGACGACCTGGGAGATGTCGAAGTCGGTGGCCGCCGAGAGGTAGGCGTAGGCCAGCGCCGGGTCCATCCCGTAGCGGCTCTGGAGCAGGGCGATCGCGGCGCGGACACAGTTCTGCACCGCGACGTCGAGGTCCTCGTCCATGCCCGTGGGCACGAGGTGCTCGGCGGTCTCGACGAGCGGCCCGGCGAGCTCGCCGAAGAGGCGTACGCCGTCCTCGCGCGGCACCACGTCGAGGCGGACGGTCGCCCGGAGGGAGGCCTCCATCGCGGTCAGCGACACCTCACCGTCGCCCTGGGCGAAGTGCGGGTCGCCGACGTACGCGAGCGCCCCCTCGACCTGGACCGGGAGGTAGAGCGTCGAGCCGACGGTGAGCAGGTTGACGTCGATGTTGCCGCCGTGCGGGCCGGGTGGCACCGAGTGCGGCCGCGCGTCCCCCGCGACGGCGACGCCCATGATCCCGAGGAAGGGGGCGAGCGGGAACTCGACCACGCGCTCGCCGCCCTGCCGGAGCGGCAGCTGCCCGTGGGTGCCCTGCTGGTTGACAGAGGCGAAGGCGCTGAAGACGTCGCCCTCGCGGGGGTACTCCCCGGGCAGCGCGCCCTTCCCGTGACGGTTGGAGATCACGCCGTACGGCACCCGCTGGAGGGTCTCGACCACCGTCATCGCGAGCAGGTCACCGGGACGCGCCCCCTCGACGCGGACCGGTCTGCTGACCACGTGCGGCCCGTCGACGCCGAACGTGTGCGGCAGCTCGCCGGCGGCGATCTCGATGGCGTCGTCGAGCACCCCGGCCACGTCGTACCGCCCGAAGAACGCCTTGGGGTCGCGCCCCTGGTCCTCGAGGATCCCCTCGTGGCTGACCGTGTCGAACGTGACCTCGGTGCCCGGCTCCACGGTCAGCACGGCGTCGTCGGTGGCGCACGGCAGCCGCCCCCACAGCACGTGGTCCGGCGTCGAGGGCAGGTACGCCGACCCGCGGATCGGGCCCGACCCGGGCTGCAAGACGTCGCTCATGCCGGCCGAGGCTAGGCAACGCTTGTTTCAGGCGTGTTCCACGCCGGGTCCCGCGATCAGCTGTAGAGGCGGTCCACCACGTCGGAGTACTTCGTGTTGACCACGCGCCGCTTGAGCTTGAGCGTCGGGGTGAGCTCCTCGGACTCGGCGGTCCACTCGACGCCGAGCAGCTCGAACGACTTCACCTGCTCGGGGCGGGAGAGCCGCTCGTTGGCGGCGTCGACGGCCTGCTGCACCATCGCCCGGATCTCCGGCTTCTCGGCGAGGTCGGCGAGGTCGGTGAACTCAATGCCCATCTGCTGCGCCATGATCGGCGCGATCTCGCCGTCGAGGGTGAGGATCGCGACGACGTAGGGGCGGCTGTCGCCGATCGCCATGGCGTGGCCGATGAGCGGGGACTCCTTGAGGAAGTTCTCGATGTTGGACGGCGCGACGTTCTTGCCGGCGGAGGTGATGATCAGCTCCTTCTTGCGGTCGACCACGGCGAAGAAGCCGTCGTCGTCCAAGGTGCCGATGTCGCCGGTGTGCAGCCAGCCGTCGTCGTCGATGAGCGCGTGTGTGGCCTCGTCCTGCAGGTGGTAGCCCGGGGTGTTCACCGGACCGCGGACCAGGATCTCGCCGTCCTCGCCGAGCGTGATCTCCATGCCCGGGTTGGCCCGGCCGACGGTGCCGAGCTTGAACCCGCCCGGGCCGTTGGCGGTGACCGCACCGCAGGTCTCGGTCATGCCGTAGACGTCGTAGACCTTGAGCCCGAGGCCGGCCATGAACTTCGCGACGTCGAGCGGCATCGGCGCGGCGGCGGAGCCGGCCCACGTCACCTGGTCGAGCCCGAGCAGCAGCTTGAGGAACCCGAGGATCCCCTCCTCCGCCTGGCGGTAGCCCTCCTCGATCTCCGGCGTCATCACGCCACCGACCTCCTGGGCCTCGACCCAGGCGAGCGCGGCCGCCATGGCGGTCTCCACCATCTCGCGGTTGTCGGGATCGGCGGCGAGCTTGGCGGACAGCCCGGTCTTCATCTTCTCCCACACCCGGGGGACGCCGAAGAACATCGTCGGGTGCACCTCGCCGAGGGTGGCGAGCAGCTGCGCCGGGTCGCCGATCGCGTGCACGTGCCCGCCGATGACCTGCGGACCGTAGAGCCCGAGGACCCGCTCGGCGATGTGGGCGAGCGGCAGGTAGCTGACGCCCGTCTGCGGCTCCGTCAGGCCGGACGACTCCTGGGTGCTGACGGTCTCGAAGAGCACGTTGTGGTGGGTCAGCACGACACCCTTGGGACTGCCCGTCGTGCCGGAGGTGTAGAGGATCGTCGCGGGAGACTCCGGGGTGAGCTCGGCGGCCCGCTCCTCGACCACGCGCGGGTGCGCGGCGCGGTACGCCGCCCCGGCGGCCACGAGACCGTCCCAGTCCTCGTCGATCATCACGACCGTGCGGACGCTGTCGACCTCGTCGAGGGCCTTGGCCCAGCGGGCCTTGTGGTCGGCGTTCTCGAGGAAGATCACCGTCGGCCGGGCCTGGCCCGCGATGTAGGCGATCTGCTCGGGGGACAGCGTGTTGTAGATCGACATCGGCGTCGCCGCGGCATGCACGGCACCCATGTCGGCCAGGAAGTGCTCCATCCGGTTGTTGGCCATGATCGCGACCGTGTCGCCCGTCTGCACCCCCGCCTCGATCAGCCCGGCAGCGAGGTCGAGGGCGAGCTCACGCGTCTCGGTCCAGGTGAGCGTGCGCCAGGTCTCGCCCTCCGGCACGTGGTGCTTGTCGGAGTACGCCGGCTGGGCGCCGTACTGCGCAACGGTGTCGGCCAGGGCGTCGACGAGGGTGCGGCCCTCGACCTCCGCCTGGATGCGGGCTCGCTCGGTGAGTACGGCGTCGGACATGGAGCATCTCCTCGGGGAAACGACAGCTCAGTGGCGTGCGTCACAGGGTAGCGGCGGATCAAATTCCGAGGGAGCGTCCGATGATCTCCTTCTGGATCTCGGTCGTGCCGCCGTAGATCGTCTGGATCCGGCTGTCCGTGAAGGCCTTCGCGATCGGGTACTCCATCATGTAGCCGTAGCCGCCGTGCAGCTGGACGCCGGCGTCGACGACCTGCTTCTGCAGCTCCGTGGTCCACCACTTCGCCATCGACGCCAGGGCGGGGTCGACCTCGCCGGCGTTGAGCTTGAGGATGCAGTCGTTGATGAAGACCCGCGCGATGTGGGCGTGCGTCGCCATCTCGGCCAGCACGAAGCGGTTGTGCTGGAAGGACCCGATCGGCTTGCCGAAAGCGGTGCGCTCCTTGGCGTAGGCCAGCGAGATGTCGAGGACGTGCTCGATCGCGGCGACCGCCATCGCGGCGATCGAGATCCGCTCCTGGCCGAGGTTCATCATCAGCGAGATGAAGCCCGAGCCCTCCTCGCCGAGGAGGTTCTCCTTGGGCACCTCGACGTTGTCGAAGAAGAGCTCGGCCGTGTCCTGGGCCTTCATGCCGACCTTGTCGAGGTTGCGGCCGCGCTCGAAGCCCGGCATGCCGCGCTCGACCACGAGCAGGCTGATGCCCTTGTGGCCCGCCTCGGGGTCGGTGCGACAGACCACGATGACCAGGTCGGACAGGATGCCGTTGCTGATGAACGTCTTCGAGCCGTTGAGCACGTAGTGATCGCC
Source organism: Nocardioides conyzicola (assembly GCF_039543825.1). Classification (NCBI taxonomy): domain Bacteria; kingdom Bacillati; phylum Actinomycetota; class Actinomycetes; order Propionibacteriales; family Nocardioidaceae; genus Nocardioides; species Nocardioides conyzicola. Next base: position 2,927,031 of record NZ_BAABKM010000002.1, read on the forward strand.
CTTGTCGACGGCCGACGTGCGGATGCCCTGCAGGTCGCTGCCGGCGCCGGGCTCGGTCATCGCGATCGACGAGATGATCTCGCCGCTGACGAGGCCGGGCAGCCAGCGCTGCTTCTGCTCGTCGGTCCCCAGTGCGGAGATGTAGGGGACGATGATGTCGCTGTGCACCGGGAAGCCGGGGCCGCTCGCGCCGACCCGGGCCATCTCCTCGGCCACGACCGTGTTGTAGCGGAAGTCCTTGACCCCGGCCCCGCCGTACTCCTCGTCGACGTCGAAGCAGAGCAGCCCGGCCTCGCCCGCCTTGGTCCAGACCTCGCGGCTGACCTGGCCGTCCTTCTCCCACTGGTCGTGGAAGGGGACGACCTCCTTCTCCAGGAAGGTGCGGACGGAGGAGCGGAAGTCCTCGTGCTCCTGCTCGTAGATGCTCGGTCGAGTGCTCATCAGCTGACCCATTCCTTGATCTGCGCGACGGTGGCCACCGGGTCGTCCGACACGGGGGAGATCTGCAGGTTGGTGACGCCGGCCTCGCGGAAGGCGGCGATCCGCTCCTGGACGTACGACGCCGGGCCGACCAGGTTGCCTGCCTCGAGCCACTCGGTGGGGACGAGGGCCTCGGCGTCGCGCTTGTTGCCGTCCAGGTAGAGGTCCTGGATCTGCTTCGCCTCCTTCTCGTACCCGTAGTGGCAGGCGAGCTCGTTGTAGAAGTTCTTGCCGCGGGCGCCCATGCCGCCGACGTACAGCGCGTACATCGGGCGCATGAAGTCGAGCAGCGCCTTCGTCTCGGGACCCTCGCCGATCGCGACCATGCCGCCGGCGGAGATCTCGAGCGGGGCCAGGTCGGCGGAGCGCTTGGCGGTGCCCTTGGCGAGCGCGTCCCCCCAGACGGTCGTGGCCTTCTCGGGCAGGAAGAGGAAGGGCAGCCAGCCGTCGGCGACCTCGGCGGTCATCGCCACGTTGTTGTCGCCGAGCGACGCGACCCAGATCGGGATGGTGTTGCGCTCCACCTTGGTGAGGATCTTGAGCGGCTTGCCGAGGCCGAGGCCCTGGTCGGCGGGGAGCGGCAGGGTGAAGATCTTGCCCTGGTGCTCGAGGCGCTCGCGGCGCAGGCCCTGGCGCAGGATCTGGATGACCTCGCGGGTGCGGCCGAGCGGCCGGTCGTAGGGCAGGCCGTGGAAGCCCTCGATCACCTGCGGGCCGGAGGCGCCGAGGCCGATCACGGCGCGGCCGCCGGACACGTTGTCGAGGCCGGCCGCGGTCTGCAGCAGCGCGCTCGGCGTACGCGAGAAGACGTTGAGGATGCCGGCGCCGATCTCGATGGTCTCGGTCTTGGCGGCCAGGTAGCCCATCAGCGTGGGGGAGTCGAAACCGTAGGCCTCGGCGACCCAGACGGTGTCCAGCCCCGCCTTCTCCAGGCCGACGACCTGGTCGGCGGCCTCGCGTGGGTTGCCGGAGTACAGGAGCGGTGTCGAGAGCTTCATTGTGACAGCATAACTGTCACGGTCGTGCCGGGGTCAACGGCCCGTCTCGACCATCCTGCCGATCTGGATGTGGACGATGCGGAAGACCCCCTGCTGGTCCCGGCCGAGGGTGAAGGTCGCCTCCCGCCCCGTAACGCGCTGGAGGTGACGAAAGGTTGTCAGCCGGGTCCCGCACGACACGCCGCTTGCTCCCGGCGAGTCGTGCGGGTTTCGGCGGCCAGCCGGTGAAACCCGCGGCCAGCCAGGTGAAACCCGCGGCCAGCAAGGTGAAACCCGCGATCAGCCGCGCCCGTGCCAGCTGTCCCAGAGGGCGGCGTACGAGCCGCCGGCGGCGACCAGCTCGTCGTGCGAGCCGAGCTCGGCGATCCGGCCGTCCTCGACGACGGCGACCCGGTCGGCGTCGTGGGCCGAGAAGAGCCGGTGCGCGATCGCGATGACCGTGCGGCCCTCCAGTACGGCGGCCAGCGACCGCTCCAGGTGCCGGGCGGCCCGCGGGTCGATGAGCGACGTGGCCTCGTCGAGCACCAGCGTGTGCGGGTCGGCGAGCACCAGGCGGGCCAGCGCGATCTGCTGGGCCTGGGCGGCGGTGACCGCGCGACCGCCGGAGCCGACCTCGGTGTCGAGCCCCTCGGGCAGCGCGTCGACCCAGTCGAGCGCGTCGACGGCGTCGAGCGCGCCGCGGACGTCGTCGTCGGTGGAGCCGGGCCGGGCGAGCACGAGGTTCTCCCGCACGGATCCCACGAACACGTGGTGCTCCTGGGTCACCAGCGCGACGTGGCCGCGCAGGTCGTCGAGCGGCAGCTCGGTGAGGCCGACCCCGCCGACCGTGACCGCCCCGGTGCGCGGCGGGTGGATGCCCGCGAGCAGCCGGCCGAGCGTCGACTTGCCGGCGCCCGACGGGCCGACCATCGCGATCCGCTCACCGACCCCGACGGTGAGGTCGACGCCGTGCAGCACGTCGCGACCCTCGACGTACGAGAAGCGCACGTCGTCGGCTGCGATCTGCTCGCCCACGGGCTCGCGGCCGCTGACCTCGCGGTCGTCGGGCACCTGGGCGACGCCGAGCAGCCGGGCGAGCGACGCGGCACCGAGCTGGATCTCGTCGAGGATCGAGACGATCCGGTCCACCGGGTCGATCAGCATCTGCACGTAGAGCGTCGCGGCGGTCACCGCGCCCAGCGACACCTGCCCCTGCGTGTAGAGGTAGCCGCCGAAGAGCAGCGTCGCCACCGTCGGGATCAGGTAGGCGATCTCCATGTTGGGGAAGAAGACGGTGCGCAGGTAGAGCGTGTAGCGCTCGGCCCAGTACGACGTCCGGATGTCCTCGTCCATCGCGTCGATGCGCCGCTGGCCGAGGCGGAGCGCCTCCACCGTGCGGGCGCCCTCGACGGTCTCGGTGAGGGTCGCGTTGATGGTCGAGTACGTCGCGCTCTCGCGCAGGTAGCCGTCCTTGGCGCGGGCGAGGTACCAGCGCAGCCCGATCACCAGCGGAGGTACGCCGAGCAGGCAGGGCAGCGCCACCCACCAGCCGACGCTGATCGCGGCGACGAACGTGAGGATCGCCGTGACGACCGCGATCGTCCACTCGGGCAGCGCCATCCGCACCGACCAGCCGAGCTGGTCGACGTCGCGGCTCGTCCGGGTGAGCAGGTCGCCGGAGCCGGCGTCCTCGACGACGCCGACCGGGAGGGCGAGCGTGTTGTCGACGAAGTCCTCGCGGAGCTCGGCCAGCACCTGCTCGCCGAGCACCTGGCTGAGGTAGCGGGCGAAGCGGGTGAGCACGGTCTGCGCGACCAGGAACGCCGCGAGCAGGCCGATGATCCGGTCGACGTGGCCCACGGTCGTCCCCTGCTCCACGGCCTCGACCAGGCCGCCCAGCAGGCGCGGTGCGGCGAGGGCGGCGAGGGCGGCGGAGACGTGCAGGGCGAGCGCGCCGTACAGCATCTTCGGGTGCCGGCGGGCCAGCGCGGCGACGTACCGGCGGACCGTGCGGGTGTCGGCGACGGGGAGGTGCGTCGTCATCGGGGTCCCTGCGGCGTTGTCTGCGGAGGAGCGAAGCGGAGGAGCGGGGAACGTCGTGGGGTGATCATCGCGTCGTCACCTCCAGCTCGGACTCGCGGGTGACGACGCGGCGGTACGCCGGGCTGGTCTCGAGCAGCTCGGTGTGGGTGCCGACCGCGACGATCCGCCCGCCGTCGAGGAGCGCGACCGTGTCCGCGGCGTCGAGCATCAGCGGGCTGGTGGAGGTGACCACGGTCGTGCGCCCCTCGCGGTGGCCGCGCAGCCGGGACGCGATCCGGGCCTCGGTGTGGGCGTCGACGGCCGAGGTCGGCTCGACGAGCACCAGGATCTCGGGGTCGGTGGTGAGCGCCCGGGCCAGCACCAGCCGCTGCCGCTGGCCGCCGGAGAAGGTGCGTCCACGCTCGGCGACCACCGTGTCCAGGCCGTCGGGCAGTGCCTCGAGCACGTCGGCCGCCGAGGCGGTGTCGAGGGCGCGGGCGACGTCGCCACGTCCCGACAGGTCGAGGCCGTCGCCCAACCGGCCGGAGAAGAACATCGCGGCGGTGTCGGAGACGACGATCCGCTCGCGGACCTCGGTGGGGTGCAGCGAGGTGAGGGGTACGCCGCCGAGCCGCACCTCGTCGTCGACCGGGGACGCGGCCATCCCGAGCCGGTCGGCGAGCTCGGCGGAGTCGTCCGGCTGCTCGCTGACGATGGCGGTCAGCAGCCCGGCGCGTACGACGAGCCCGGTGCGGGTGTCGACCAGGTCGGAGCCGGCGGCCGGCGACGGCGCGATCTCGGCGGGCACCGTGACCTCGGGCTCGAGCGAGAGCACGTGCACGATCCGGGTCGCCGCGACCCGGGCGCGGATGACCTTGTTGGCGTACTCCGTCGCGGTGCGCAGCGGGATCATCAGGAAGGCCGAGTAGCCGTAGAACGCGACCAGCTCGCCGGGCGTGATCGAGCCCTCCACGGCGTACCTCGCGCCGATCCAGACCACGACCACGACGAAGAGGCCGGGCAGGAAGACCTGCAGGGCGTCGAGCACCGACTGCAGCTTGGCGACCTGGACGCCGGCGGTCCGGGTGGTCTGCGACTCGCGGCGGTAGCGGTCGGCGAAGACCTGCTCGCCGCCGATGCCGCGCAGGACGCGGAGGCCGCCGACGATGTCGCTGGCGGTGTTGGAGAGCCGGCCCATCAGGTGGCGCTGGTGGGCGGCGCGGCGCTGGAGCGGGCCGAGGATCGGTGCGACCCCGAGCATCAGCAGCGGCACGCCGACCAGCACGACGAGGCCGAGCGTCACGGAGGTGTTGAGCAGGATCACCGAGACCACGAAGAACGACACGACCGCACCCGCGAACCGCGCGGACACGTCCATGACCTGTCCGACGTGCGACAGGTCGTTGGTGCCGATCGCGACGACCTCGCCGGTCGACACCTTGCGCGGGAGCGTGCCGCCGAGGCGGGTGGCCTGGCGGGTGACGAGCTGGACGACGCGGTACGCCGCGATCAGCCAGTTGGTCACCGCGAACCGGTGCCGCATGATGCCGGCGACCGCCTGGACCAGCCCGATCGCGAAGAGCACGGCGGCCCACTCGAGCAGCTGCCCGCGGTCCTTGGCGGCGATGCCGTCGTCGATGGCGTGACCGATCACGGCCGGCATCACGGCCTGCGCGCTCATCCAGACGATGCCGAAGAACATCCCGCCGACGAGGGTGCGCCACTGCTGCCGCGCCATCCACCACAGGAAGCCGCCGGGTGTGCCGGTCTCCGCTTCACCGGGATGGTCGAGGGGGAGTCTGCGCACTCCAGGACGCTAACGACTCAACCCCTTCGTCAGCGAATTGTTTTCGCGGTGACGGGCGTCACCCGCTCGTGATCGTCTCGAGCATCCCGCAGGTCGCCCGCGCGAAGTCGATCGCGTTCTTCGCCCCCGGGACGCTCATCCGCAAGGTGATCTGGCCGGGCCTGCCGTCGAGGTGCAGGGCGATCTTGAACGCCGTCGCGCCGCCGGACTCCTGGAAGGCGTGGGCATCGCACCGGTTGGGCTTCAGCGGCAGCTCGATCCGGCTGGGGGCGTCGGTGCCCCTGATCGTGGCGTCCGGCCGCCAGGCGTCGGAGCCCACCGGGGCGAGCACGGGAGTGCCGGACACCGTGTCGATGGTCAGCGTGGCGCCCGCGACACCGGTGGGGCGTACGACGAGGGTCAGTGTGCTCGGGTCGCCCACCTTGCCGTCGAACGGCACCTGGTCGTCCCACGAGAGGTCCGCGACCTTGGCCACGGCGATCTCGAGGCACCGAGACGTCGCGTACCGGCCGGCCACGTTGGTCTCGTCCGCGACCGGGACGGTGACGGACGTCCCGCCGTACTCGACCGTGACGGTGCCGGACCCCTTCGGGTGCCCGCACGCGGGCCGGGACGGGAGGTAGAGCGGGAAGCCGCGCTCGGACTGCGACGGGATGAAGCGCCCCTCGAGCCGGGTGCCGGTCAGCGTCGTCCGGTAGCGCGGGTCGCGGTAGGTGATGCGGGTCGGGGTGATCCGGTCCGCGGTGTCGTTGTCGATCCACACCTCCATCCGGCCGGCGGCGGCGTCACGGGAGGACTGCCGCATGTCGGCGACCAGCTTCCCCGTGGGCGGCGGCTGGGTCGGCATCGGCAGCGGGCTCAGCGTGCGGATCGACCTCGACGGCGATGGCTCGGGAGAGCTCCCCGAGGTGCTCGAGGTGCCGGAGCAGGCGGACAGCGCCACCAGGAGGAGCCCGACGGCGACCGCCGCGTTCCGGCGTGGCCTCGTCACGTTCATCGGCGTCCTCACGCCGCCATCGTCGCGCACGTCGGACCGCGACGTCCTGCGAAGCCGCTGAGGGGTTTCGCGGCGGTCCCTCGGGTCAGACTGCCCTGATGATGAGACATCGGGCCGCGGTCGTGGTCGCCGCCCTCCTCGTCGGGCTGGCGGCGGGGTGTGGTGGTTCGGACGACGTCGAATCCGCGGGCCAGCCGAGCGGCACTCCCGCCGCCACCGTCAGCCTCGCGCCGCCGTCGTCCTTCGCCGACCTCTGTGACCGGGTGACCCAGGCCGATCTGTCGGCGGCCGCCGGGGTGGAGCTGTCGCCGGTCGCGTCCGACGATCCGGGGCAGACCTGCACCGCCGAGCCCGGCTCGGAGAGGCTGGCCGTGTCCTGGCGGCTGACGGTGCCGGCCGAGTCGCTCGACCAGGTCGCCACCGACCTCCAGCTCGACCTGGACCGCCGGCCGGTGGAGTTGCCCGGCCACGTGGCGGCGGTGCTGCTGACCGGCGACCTGATGGACCAGCGGATCGCGCGGGTGGTCACGGTCACCGGTGGTCACACGGTCATGGTCGACGCCACGGCGAGCCGGCTCGACGACCGGGCCGCGGACGACGCACGCCTCGAGCGAGTGGCGCGGGAGGTGGCGGCGGCGTACGCCAGGTGAGCTCAGCCGGCGAGTCCGTCGACGACCTCGGCACCCGGCAGCTCGGCGGCGAGCCGGCCCGGGATGAGCAGCTTGGACCTGCGTACGCCGGAGCCGATCACCGCGACCTCGATGCCGAGGACCCGGGTGTCGACCAGCAGTCGCCACCCCTCGGGCAGCCCGACCGGTGTGATCCCGCCGTACTCCATGCCCGACTCCTCGACCGCACGGTCCATCGACAGGAACGACGCCTTGCGCACGTCGAGCGTCCGCTTCACCAGGTTGTTGACGTCCGCGCGGGTGTCGGCGCGCACCAGGCAGGCGGCGACCCGCTCCTCGCCGTCGCGCCGACCTCCGACCACGACGCAGTTGGCGCCGGTGTCGAGGCCGAGGTCGTAGGCCTCCGACATCGCCGCGGTGTCCGCGATCGCGGGGTCGATCTCGACGACGCCGACCTCGCCGGCGTACGCCCAGCCGCGCAGCGCGGCTGCCACCGAGGGGGCCAGCAGGTCGGGGCGGTCCAGGGCGGGCACGGTCTCGAGTCGGCCCAGGGTGGGGGTGCTCATGGGGTCCATCTTGATGCACGGCCGGGAGCCCTCGCCGGTTATGCTCGCGAGCGAGAAGGACCGGCACACCAGGGGCACACGAGGGGCGGACGACGGCATGGCACGCGGTGACCATGTCTACGTCCATCGCGGCCGCTACAGCCACCACGGGATCGACTGCGGTGACGGGACGGTGATCCACTACGTCCGGCCGCGGGTCGGCGTCCGCCGGGTCGCCCGGACCGCCTTCCAGGAGCTCGCGGGCGACGCGAAGGTGCACGTTCGCGCGTACGACGAGCGCGTGAGCCCCGACGAGACGATCCGCAACGCCGAGTCCCGCCTCGGTACGGCGAACTACCACCTGCTGCGCAACAACTGCGAGCACTTCGCGGCGTGGTGCTGCACCGGCCGCGCCGTCAGCGCGCAGGTCCGGCGGTGGCTGCTGGGCGCCCAGGGTGCGCTCGCGTCGTTCGTGGCGGCCGAGTCGATGGGCGCCCACCTCGCCCTGCTGGGCGCCGGGGCCGGCCTGGTAGCCGTGGTGCGGCCGATGGGCCGCCGGCGACGGTGGCAGCGGGCGACGTTCGTGGCCGAGGGTGTCGACGCGCACCCGATGGCCTCCTAGTGCCGACCGCCCCCGGGGTCGGCCTCACCCGACGCCTCCTCGGTGAGGTCCTCCGCTTCCTCGCCGTCGGTGGCCTCGCCACCGCGGTGTCGCTGATCGGCTTCAACGCCCTGGTCCACGGGACGCTGGTGCACGCGGCGCCGATGCACGACCAGCCCCTCGCGGCGTACGTCCTGGTCAACGTCCTCGCCGGCGCCGTCGCCTACGTGGGTATGCGGCTGTGGGCCTTCGGCCAGCGCGAGACCGCGGACCCGATGGAGAGCCTGGTGCGGTTCTTCGTCCTGGGTGCCGCGACGATGCTGATCCCGGTCGCCTGCCTGGCGGTCAGCCGCTACGTGCTGGGGCTGAGCGGGGCGCTGGCCGACAACATCTCGGCCAACGTGATCGGCCTCGGCCTGAGCACGGTGGCCCGGTTCTTCGCCTTCCGGCGCTACGTCTTCCTCGACGTCACCCCGCCGGTGGTCGAGCCCCGCGGCGCCTGACCGGGACTAGCTCGACCGTGGCGTGTCGGAGTCGGGGCGGGCCGGCTTGTCGTCGGCGGAGATCTCCTCCTTGAAGATCCGCAGCGCCCGGCCGCTGCCGCGCGCCAGCTCGGGCAGCTTCTTCGCGCCGAAGAGGAAGACCAGCACGACCAGCAAGATCAGCACCTCGGGTGCTCCCACGTCCACGCTCGCACGCTACTCCCGCCGGCCAACCCCCGAATGACCTTGCGCTGGTCACCGGGCGTTCACGTCGCTCGTGCCGTGCGGTCACGACCGCGGGCTGTGCTCGCAGCATGCGGCAGGCTGACCCTCTCGTCATTGCACACCGTGGCGCATCGGGCTACCGCCCGGAGCACACGCTCGCGTCGTACCGCCTGGCGATCGCGCTCGGCGCCGACTACGTCGAGCCCGACCTCGTGTCCACGAAGGACGGCGTCCTGGTCGCGCGGCACGAGGCCGAGATCAGCCGGACGACGAACGTGGGGCGGCGCGGGGAGTTCGCGGACCGCCTGACCACCAAGGAGATCGACGGCCGCGCCGTGTCGGGCTGGTTCGTCGAGGACTTCACGCTCGCGGAGCTCAAGACGCTGCGTGCCGTCGAGCGGCTGCCGGAGCTGCGACCGCAGAACACGCGGTTCGACGGGCGGTACGACATCCCGACGTTCGACGAGATCCTCGGGCTGGTGGCGGTCGAGTCGGAGCGGCTCGGCCGCGAGATCGGCGTCTACCCGGAGACGAAGAGCCCGGCGCACTTCGCCGGCCTCGGCCTCGCGCTGGAGGAGCCGCTGCTGGACACGCTCTCCGTCCACGGGTACGGCGCACCCGAGGCCCCTGTCTTCATCCAGTCCTTCGACCCCACCAACCTCCAGTGGCTGCGGTCACGCACCGGGCTGCCGCTGGTCCAGCTGGTCGAGGCCACCGGTCGGGTCGACCTGGTGACCTCGACCGGCCTGCGGCGCGTGGCGCAGTGGGCCGATGCCGTCGGCGTGGCCAAGGACCTGGTCCTGCCGCGGCACCCGGGGACCGGCACGATCGGCGACCCGTCGTCGCTGGTGGCCGACGCGCACGCGGCCGGCCTGCAGGTCCACGTGTGGACCATGCGCGACGAGAACGCCTTCCTGCCCACCGGCTACCGACGCGGCGAGAGCCCGTCCGACCCCGGTGACTCGATCGAGGAGACGCAGGCGTTCCTCGACGCAGGGGTGGACGGGCTCTTCACGGACCAGCCGGACACGACGCTCGAGGCCAGGCGGCTTCACGCCTCCGGCATGAGGATCCAGGCGGCGATGTAGGCCAGGGCGGCCGTGCCGCCCGTGAAGATCGTCGCGACGACGACGAGGAGCCGGACCAGGGTCGGGTCGAGCCCGAGGTAGTCGGCGATGCCGGAGCTCACCCCGCCGACCATCCGGTCGTCGCGGCGGCGGGTGAGGCGCTTGCTGGTGATGGCGTTCATCGGTTCTCCTCGTCGGTCTCGGTCTCCAGGACCGAGGTGTCGGTGGTGGTGTCGGTGCTGGTGTCAGGGGTGCTCGGGGAGTCGGCCGGCGGGATCCAGCCGACCTGGCGGGTGGTCCAGCGCTTGCTGCCGGACAGGCCGATGACGAGCAGGCCGGCGAGGCCCGCCAGCACCCACGGCAGCGGCAGCAGCCAGCGCACGTCGCCGTCGCCGACGACGTCACCCTGGATCAGGGCCCAGACGCCGACCAGGCCGAGGAAGGCGATCCCCATGACCAGGTGGCCGACGTTGACGGGGTGGCGTGCCGACTCGCGGTCGGTGGAGATGACGTTCATCGGTGCACCTCGATCTGCCCGACGCTGAGCTGGGCGTTGATGGTGATCGCGGGGTCGGTGGCCGACCCGTTGAACTCGTTCTGCGAGATGTCGATCCCGCCGTGCTCCTGGCCGAAGAGCTCGATGTTGCCCGGACCGTTCACGTCGGCGTTAACGGTGGCGGCGAGGCCGCGCGGCAGGATCACCTCGAGGTGCCCGAAGTCGGCGTCCAGCTCGATGGTGCGTCCGTCCAGCGCCGCCACGTCGGAGACGTCGCGCAGGTCGAGGACGATCTCGCCGGCATCGATGCGGTAGCTGTCCCGGAGGCCCGCGGACGAGGTGGGCGTCGGGGTGAGCGTCTCGCCGTCCCAGCGATCGGCGGCTGTGGTGCCGGCCAGGACGACGGACGCGACCAGGCCCACGGCGATGATGCCGCCGGCTCGGCCGAAGAAGGAGCCGACCAGCAGCATCACGCCGCAGATCGCCACCGCGAGGGCCGGGTACGCGGGGCTGGCGATGTTCGCGCCGGCCAGGTCGGCGATGCCGAGGATGCCCTCGGCGAGCGCGATCAGGGCGAGCGTGAACCAGAAGAGGATCGGCCCGCGCTTGCGGGGGTTCGGCACCCGCTGGATGACCGGCGGCGCGACGTACGGCGGCGGCTGCGGCGGGTAGTAGGCCGGCGCGGGCGCGGCGGCGTACGGGTTCGCCTGCTCGGGAGCGGCGTACGTCGGTGCGTACGTCGGGGGGTACGTCGGCGCGCCGGGAGGCACCGGTGGGGTGGCCGGGTTGCTGCTGTTGCGGGTGAGCAGCCACAGGGCGATCAGCGCGACGACCGCGAGCGGCCAGGGGAACCAGAAGGCACCGCCCCAGCTGTTGCCGATCAGCGCGAGGGCGGCGAGCCCGCCGACGACGACCAGCACGATCGAGCGGGTGCGCTCGTCGAGGTTGATCGCCGCGCGCTGGTCGTTGTCGCCGGGCACCAGCAGCCAGCAGGCGCCGTACAGGATCAGGCCGGCGCCGCCGAAGAAGACCAGCACCACGAACGCGACGCGCAGCACGAGCGGGTCGATGTCGAGGTGGCGTCCGAGGCCGCCTGCGACACCGGCCACCTTGCGGTCGGTGATGGAGCGGCGCAGCCTGCCGAGGTCGCGGATCTGTTCTCCGCTGACCCGGGGGCCGCTGTCCCCGGTGGGGTCCTGCGGCGGCGGGCCGGATGGTGCTTCGGGCGGTGTCGTGGTCATGCCTCAACAGTGCTGTCTCAACGGCCGCGGCACCATCGGGGTCGCCCCTGATCCTCGCCGGGGTGGCGACCCCGGTGGTCAGGGTCCGGCCGGGGTCAGCCCTCATGGTCCGGGGCCCTTCGCTGTGTGACGATTGACCCCACAATGAGCAGCGCACGTGCCACCGCCGACGCAGGCGCGTCGGTCCCGACGGGGACTCGGCGCGCCTACCGCGACACGCAGGAGCCCATCCTCGGCGGCGTCGCCGCGGGGCTCGCCCGGCACCTCGGCTTCCCGGTGCTCTGGGTGCGGGCCGGCTTCGTGCTGGCCGCGCTGCTCGGCGGCTTCGGCATCGCGCTGTACGCCGGGCTCTGGTGGATGCTGCCGTCCGACCAGCGCTTCGAGACCGCCGCGCCGGGCATCGAGAGCGCCAGCCGCGGCGGCCGCCGCCCCGGGCGGATCCGGCGGCTCGGCGACGTCGGCCCGGCGATCGCCCTCGCGGCGCTCGGGTTCGGCGGGATCCTGCTGCTCGAGGCGGTGCTCGGCCGGGGCGCGGTCTTCTGGCCACTGGTGATGGGCATCGTCGGCGTGGCGCTGCTCTGGCGGCAGGCCGACGAGGCGCAGCGCGAGCGCTGGCTCGACGGCACCGGCCGGATCGAGCCGATGCGCGTCGTCTTCGGCAACGGCGGCTGGGCGTCGTACGCCCGGGTCGCCGCCGGCGTCGGGCTGATCGTGATGGCGCTGGTCCTCTACTCGGCGCACGGCGGCTCGATCTCCCTGGCGCGCGACATCATCGTCGCGGCGCTGCTGACCGTCGTCGGGCTGGCGATCGTGATCGGGCCCTGGGTCTACCGGCTCGCCGCCGACCTCTCCGACGAGCGTGCCGAGCGGGTGCGCACCCAGGAGCGCGCCGACGTCGCGGCCCACCTGCACGACTCGGTCCTGCAGACGCTCGCCCTGATCCAGAAGAACGCCGACGACGGTGCCACCGTCGCCCGGCTGGCGCGGGCGCAGGAGCGCGACCTGCGCGGCTGGCTCTACGCCGGGGAGTCGACCGACGAGCGCACCGTGGCCAGCGCGCTGCGCGGCGCCGCGGCCCGCACCGAGGACGAGTACGGCGTCTCGGTCGAGGTCGTCAACGTCGGCGACTGCGACGTCGACGAGGGACTGCGCCCGATCGTGCACGCGACCGGCGAGGCGGTCACCAACGCCGCCAAGCACGCCGGCACCGGCAAGGTCGACGTCTACGCGGAGATCACGGACGGGGCGGTCGACGTGTTCGTGCGTGACCGCGGCCGCGGGTTCGACCTGTCGACGGTGCCGGCGGACCGGTACGGCGTCCGCAACAGCATCATCGACCGCATGCAGCGACACGGAGGCTCGGCCGAGGTCCGGTCGGAGCCCGGCGACGGGACCGAGGTGCGGCTGCACCTCGCTCGTCAGCCCCGACAGGAGGACGACCATGAGTGAGCAGCGCGGCCCGGTGGGCATCGTCATCGTCGACGACCACGCGATGTTCCGCAGGGGTGTGCGCGCCGAGCTGGAGACCGTCGGCCGTGGCCTCGTCGACGTCCGGGCCGAGGCCGCCGACGTCGACGAGGCGATCGCGGCGGTCACGCAGCACCGGCCGCAGGTGGTGCTGCTCGACGTGCACCTGCCGGGTGGGGGTGGCGTCGAGGTGATGCGGCGGATGACCCTCACCGGCGCCTCGCCGGACACCCGCTACCTCGCGCTCAGCGTCAGCGACGCCGCCGAGGACGTCATCGGCACCATCCGCGGCGGCGCCCGCGGCTACGTCACCAAGACGATCACCGGCCCCGAGCTGGTCCAGGCGATCGGCCGGGTCGCCGAGGGCGACGCCGTCTTCTCGCCGCGGTTGGCCGGCTTCGTGCTGGACGCCTTCTCCGGCTCCATCGACGTCGCCGCCGTCGACGAGGACCTGGACCGCCTCACCGAGCGCGAGCGGGAGGTGATGCGGCTCATCGCCCGCGGCTACGCCTACAAGGAGGTGGCCAAGGAGCTCTTCATCTCCATCAAGACCGTCGAGACCCACATGTCGAGCGTGCTCCGCAAGCTGCAGCTCTCCTCGCGACACGAGCTCACGCGGTGGGCCTCGGACCGCCGCCTCCTGTGAGGCCTGCCGTTTCGCCTGGGGTGCCGGGGGTACGTACGGGCGGTGACTGCCACCGCTGACCATGAGCTGGACAAGCACGGCGAGAGCGAGCTGACGAGGTCGATCACCGGCCGCCTGCTCTTCTTCTACGTGCTCGGCGACGTGCTGGGCTCCGGCATCTACGTGCTGATCGGCCTGGTCGCCGGCGCGGTGGGCGGCGCCTTCTGGCTGGCGTTCGCCGTCGGAGTCACCGTCGCCACCATGACCGGGCTGGCGTACGCCGAGCTCGTGACGAAGTACCCGCAGGCTGCGGGGGCGGCGCTCTACGTCAACAAGGCGTTCGGCAACCGGTTCCTCACCTTCCTGATGGCCGTCTGCATGCTCTCCGCGTGCTTCGCGGCCGCAGGATCCCTCGCGACCGGCTTTGCGGCGTACTTCGAGGAGATCTGGGCCCTCCCGCCGGCGCTGCTGGTGTCGCTGGCGTTCATCGTCGTGCTCAGCATCGTCAACTACGTCGGCATCACCGAGTCGGCGGTCGCCAACATGGCGATGACCTTCGTCGAGGTCGCCGGCCTGCTGCTCATCATGACCATCGGCATCGTGTACGTCGCCCAGGGCAAGGCCGACTTCGGGACGCTCACCGAGCTGCACACGGACGCCAACCCGGTCCTCGGCGTGGTCGCCGGTGTCGCGCTCGCCTTCTTCGCGATGACCGGCTTCGAGAACGCCGCCAACGTCGCCGAGGAGACGGTCGACCCCCGGCGTACCTTCCCCCGCGCGCTGGTCGCCGGCATGGTGACCGCCGGCGTCGTCTACGTCCTGGTCGCGGTCACGGCAGCGCTCGTGGTCCCCATCAGCACGCTGGCCGACTCCGACGCCGCCCTGCTCGAGGTCGTCAAGGCCGACGTGCTGCCGTTCCCGGTCGGGTTCATGACCACGCTCTTCGCCGTGGTCGCGATGGTGGCCATCGCCAACACCACGCTGGTCTCCGTCGTCACCCAGTCGCGCATCCTCTACGGCATGGCCCGCGAGGACGTCGTCCCGGGCGCCTTCGCCCGGGTCCACTCGAGCCGGCGCAGCCCGTGGGTGGCGCTCTGCTTCGCCGGCCTGGTGGTCTGCTCGCTGCTCGTGGTCGGGTGGCTCCTCAACCAGGCCGGGGTCGGGCTGGACGTCGTCGCCCGGCTCGCCACCGTGACGGTCGTGTTCACCCTCTTCATCTACGCGTTGGTCATCCTGGCCTGCTTCCGCCTGCGTGGCACCGACGAGGACGGCGACCACTACCGGGCGCCGACCGTGCTCCTCGGCGTCGGGCTGGTCGGCAACCTCGTGCTCCTCGCGTACGTCGTCTACGACGACCCGCACTCGCTGCTCTGGTGCGCCGGTCTGCTCGGGCTCGGGCTCGCGCTGTACGCCGCGGAACGGCTGGTCGGCACGCGCGACGCGCCTGTCACCGAGGCCGCCTGACGCGCCCTAAGATGCGCGCATGGAGTTCCTGCGGCACCTGCTGCTCGTCATCCATCTGCTCGGCTTCGCCGCCCTCTTCGGTGGCCTGGTGGCCCAGGCCCGCCGTCCGGAGAAGTCCGTCAACGGCGCGATGCGGGACGGGGCGGGCACGGCGTTCGTCGCCGGCCTCCTGCTCGTCGGCGTGATCGAGGCCGACGACGGCTCGCTGGACCACGCCAAGATCGCGGTCAAGACCCTGATCGGGCTGGTCATCCTCGTGCTGGTGATGGCCAACCTCCGCAAGGAGCGGATCGCCAACGGCCTGTGGGCGCTCCTCCTGCTGCTGACCGTCGCCAACGTGTGCGTCGCGGTCTTCTGGGCGCCCGCCCACACCTGATCCCTGCGCCGTCCGCACTGGGGGTCGGCCCACGTAGGCTGGGCCGGAGATGAGTACGTCGATCCCGCTCCCCGGCCTCGAGTCCGTCGCGCCCTCCGATCCGCCACCGCGCCGGGGACCGAGCCGCGACGAGCTCCTCGAGGGACTCAACGAGCCGCAGCGCGCCGCCGTGATGCACGACGGCGCGCCCCTGCTGGTGGTCGCGGGTGCCGGCTCCGGCAAGACCCGGGTGCTGACCCGTCGGATCGCGTGGTTGATCTCCGAGCGGCGCGCGCACCCGGGCTCGATCCTCGCGATCACCTTCACCAACAAGGCCGCCGCCGAGATGAAGGAGCGCGTCGAGGAGCTGGTCGGCAAGCGGGCCCGGATCATGTGGGTGTCGACGTTCCACTCCGCCTGCGTGCGCATCCTGCGCAAGGAGTCCGACAAGCTCGGCTACAAGTCCAACTTCTCGATCTACGACGCCGCCGACCAGAAGCGGCTGATGACGCTGGTCTGCAACGACCTCGACCTCGACCCCAAGCGCTTCCAGCCGGGCGCGATGCTGCACTGGGTCTCCAACCAGAAGAACGAGCTGCGCGACCCCGACGACGCCGCCAAGGACGCCCGCAACAACCTCGAGGAGACGTACGCCGCCGTCTACGCGACGTACCAGCGCCGGCTCCGCGAGGCCAACGCCCTCGACTTCGACGACCTGATCATGGGCACGGTCCACCTCCTGCAGACCTACCCGGAGGTGCGCGAGACCTACCGGCGCCGGTTCCGGCACGTGCTGGTCGACGAGTACCAGGACACCAACCACGCGCAGTACGCCTTGATCCACCAGCTCTGCGCCGACAACCCTGAGGAGACCGGCGACGCCGAGCGGGTCGAGGCCGCGGAGCTGATGGTGGTCGGCGACGCCGACCAGTCGATCTACGCCTTCCGCGGCGCCAACATCCGCAACATCCTCGACTTCGAGCAGGACTTCCCCAACGCGACCTCGATCCTGCTCGAGCAGAACTACCGCTCCACGCAGACCATCCTGAACGCCGCCAACGCGGTGATCGGCCACAACAAGGGCCGCAAGGAGAAGCGCTTGTGGTCCGACGCCGGCGACGGCGAGCGGATCGTCGGGTACGTCGCCGACGACGAGCGCGACGAGGCGCGGTTCGTCTCCGAGGAGATCGACCGGCTCACCGACAAGGGCGAGCTCCGGCCGGGCGACATGGCCGTCTTCTACCGCACCAACGCCCAGTCCCGGGTGTTCGAGGAGGTGTTCATCCGCACCGGCCAGCCCTACAAGGTCGTCGGCGGGGTTCGCTTCTACGAGCGCCGCGAGGTGCGCGACGCGCTGGCCTACCTGCGGATGCTGGTCAACCCCGCCGACCAGGTGTCGCTGCGCCGGATCCTCAACACTCCCAAGCGCGGCATCGGCGACCGTGCGGTCGCCTGCGTGCAGGCGCTGGCCGACCGGGACCGGACGACCTTCTGGGAGGCGCTGCGGCGTGCCGACGAGGCGCCGGGCCTGGCGACGCGGTCGTTGACCCAGATCCAGGCGTTCGTGGCGATGGTCGAGGAGCTCCAGTCGATGGTCGATGCCGGCGAGCGTGCCGACGTCGTGCTCGAGAGCGTGCTGGCGCGGTCCGGCTACCTGACCTGGCTCGAGGAGAGCGACGACCCGCAGGACGAGACCCGGCTGGAGAACCTCGCCGAGCTCGTCGCCGTGGCCCGCGAGTTCGCCGAGGACCCGCTCGCCGGGCCGTCCGCGGACCCGACCGACGTGGAGGCCGGGATCGTCGCGCCCGGCCTCGGCGACTTCCTCGAACGGGTCGCGCTCGTCGCCGACACCGACCAGCTCCCCGACGACGACCCCGACGACCAGGGCGTGGTCACGCTGATGACGCTGCACACCGCCAAGGGCCTGGAGTTCCCGGCGGTCTTCCTGACCGGCCTCGAGGACGGGGTCTTCCCGCACTCCCGGGCCCTGGGCGACCAGACCGAGCTGGAGGAGGAGCGGCGGCTCGCGTACGTCGGCGTCACCCGCGCCCGCTCCCGGCTCTACATCTCCCGCGCGGTCGTGCGCTCGGCCTGGGGCGCGCCGTCGCACAACCCCGGCTCCCGGTTCCTCGACGAGCTGCCGGTCGACCTGGTCGACTGGCGCCGCACCGAGGCCGCCCAGACCCAGTGGGGCCGTCCCGACCTCGCCAGCGGCTCGGCCGCCCGCCTCGGGGCGCCGACTGCTGCCGGCCGGCGCAACTTCTCAGCCGCCGCCGTCCGCGCCGACGCTGCCGCCCGGGCCAAGCCCGCGCGCGCGATCCCCAGCCTGGAGCCGGGTGACCGGGTGCTGCATGACTCGTTCGGCATGGGGACCGTGGTCGCCCTCGAGGGCGTCGACGAGAAGACCGTCGCCTCGATCGACTTCGGCTCCGAGGGCGTCAAGCGCCTGCTGCTCCGCTACGCGCCGGTGGAGAAGCTCTGAGTCGAGTCGGGACCTCTGACGGTCGAATCCGGACTTCTGGTCACGACAGCTGACCGAAACCCCCGACTGAAGCGTCAGAAGTCCCGACTCGACCTGTGGGTCAGGGCTGGAGCCCGTGCACCACGAGCGCGGCGTACGGGTCGACCGGGTCGCCGCCGCCGGGGCGCACCTCGAGGTGCAGGTGCGGGCCGGTGACGTTGCCGGTCGAGCCGACGTAGCCGATCAGCTGGCCGCCGGTGATCTGGTCGCCGACGTTGACGACGTACGACGTCTGGTGGCAGTACCAGAGCTCGGTGCCGTCTTCCAGGGTGATCACGGTCTTGTTGCCGTAGGCGCCGTCGTAGCCGACGGACGTCACGACGCCGTTGGCGACCGCGTGGATCTCGGTGCCGCTGGGCGCCGCGAAATCCAGGCCCGTGTGGAAGTGCGCCCACAGGCCGCTGTAGTCACCGAAGCGGGCGGTGAGGTGGTAGCCGGAGACGGGGAGCTGCCACTGGTTGAGCTTGAGCTTGGCGGCCTGCTGCTCCATCTGCTGGGCGTACTTCGCGAGGGCGGCGTCACGCTGCTTGCTCTGCGCCTCGGCCTGGTTGACGAGCTTCTCGTCGGCCGCGTCGGCGAGCGCGTCGCGGCGGGAGTCCCGGCTGACCGTGCGCCGGTCCAGGAGGTTGACGCTGCCGATGCTGCTGGCGCCGCTGAGGGCGCTGGCCTGGCTGAAGCGGGGGGTGTCGTCGTCCTTGAGCCCGCCGGCCGCCGTGACCGCACCGCCGGCCGAGATCGCCAGCGCCGCGAGGCCCAGCATCATCGGGGCGCCGGGGACACCGCGGAAGAGCGGCGCGCGGGAGGAGCTGCGGCGGGCACCGGGCTTGGACGGGCCGGTGCGCGGGGTGTGCGCCGCGCGGACGCCGCCGATGCGGGAGGTCTGGTAGACGACCGGACGTTCGGCGAGCTCGGGAGGTGGGTACACCGTGACCGGCAGGACCAGGGTCTCCTCGTCCTCGCGGAGGACGACGGGGGCCGTGGAGGCAGCGGACGGGGCGGACCGGCGGCCGGGCTTCTCAGCTCGGCGCTTCCCGACGACCTGGGTCGGGGGGTCCGAGGGACGGCGGCCGTGGCCGCGACGTTCCGCTCGGTGGTTACCCATACGTTTGTTTCTCCGCTGCTCGGGGTTCAGACGGCGAGGCCCGACTGTAACGGACTGATCACGGTGCCGCGAACTGAACGCCGGGAACTTGTGGACGATTTTGGTCGGGACGACCCTCTCACGACTTGCGCCAGAAGCGACATCGGCCAGATGGACCCGCCTGAAACGACTCACCGCGACCGGGCGGCGGTGGTCTGTACCGGGGCCGGTGACCGAGCCGGGTCCGTGCCGGACGTCACGTTGCCACGGCCTCGTCGTACTCCGTCACGCCGGACTAAGGTGCCAAGGACACCCCCGAGCGTGTGGCGGGCGTCTCGCGCGCCTGCCCGCTCCGACAACGAGGACTTGGTGGATCAGTGGATCTGATGGAATTCCAGGCGAAGGAACTCTTCGCCAAGCACGGCGTACCGGGCACGCCCGGCATCGTCGCCAACACCCCGGCCGAGGCCCGAGCCGCCGCCGAGCAGCTCGGCGTCTGCGTCGTCAAGGCGCAGGTCAAGGCCGGCGGCCGCGGCAAGGCGGGAGGCGTCAAGCTCGCCAAGACGCCCGACGAGGCCGAGCAGCACGCCACCGCGATCCTCGGCATGGAGATCAAGGGCCTCACGGTCAACCGGGTCCTCATCGCCCCGGCGGCGAGCATCGAGGAGGAGTACTACTTCTCCTTCCTGCTCGACCGCTCCAACCGGTCCTACCTCTGCATCGCCAGCGTCGAGGGCGGTGTCGAGATCGAGGAGGTCGCGAAGACCAACCCGGACGCCGTGAAGCAGATCCCGATCGACGCCGGCACCGGTGTCGACGAGGCCAAGGCCCGCGAGATCGTCGCGGAGGTCGGCTTCCCGGAGGCGCTCACCGACCAGGCCGTGCAGACGGTCCTCGCCCTGTGGACGACCTTCGTCGAGGAGGACGCCACGCTCGTCGAGGTGAACCCGCTGGCCCGCCTGGCCGGTGACAAGCTCGAGGCGCTCGACGGCAAGGTCTCGCTCGACGAGAACGCCGAGTTCCGCCACCCGGAGCACGCCGAGTTCGAGGACAAGGCCGCGGCCGACCCGCTCGAGGCGAAGGCCAAGGAGAAGGGCCTCAACTACGTGAAGCTCGACGGTGCCGTGGGCATCATCGGCAACGGCGCGGGCCTGGTCATGTCGACGCTCGACGTCGTCGCGTACGCCGGTGAGGCGCACGGCGGGGTCAAGCCCGCCAACTTCCTCGACATCGGTGGCGGCGCGTCCGCCCAGGTGATGGCCGACGGCCTCGACGTGATCCTCAACGACCCGCAGGTCAAGAGCGTGTTCGTGAACGTCTTCGGCGGCATCACGTCCTGCGACGCGGTGGCCAACGGCATCGTCGGCGCGCTCGAGATCCTCGGCGACGAGGCGAGCAAGCCCCTCGTCGTACGCCTCGACGGCAACAACGTGGAGGAGGGCCGCCGCATCCTCGCGGAGGCCAACCACCCGCTGGTGACGCTGGTGGACACCATGGACGGTGCGGCCGACAAGGCTGCCGAGCTCGCGAACAAGGCAGGGGCCTGAACATGTCGATCTTCCTGAACAAGGACTCCAAGGTCATCGTCCAGGGCATCACCGGCGGTGAGGGCACCAAGCACACCCGCCTGATGCTCAAGGCGGGGACCAACGTCGTCGGCGGCGTCAACGCCCGCAAGGCCGGCACCACCGTCACGCACCAGGACGCCGACGGCAACGACGTCGAGCTGCCCGTCTTCGCCTCGGTCGCCGAGGCGATCAAGGAGACCGGCGCCGACGTGTCGGTCGCCTTCGTGCCGCCGGCCTTCACCAAGGACGCCGTGATCGAGGCCATCGACGCCGAGATCGGCCTGCTGGTGATCATCACCGAGGGCGTGCCGGTGCAGGACAGCGCCGAGTTCTGGGCCTACGCCCAGGGCAAGGCCACCCGCATCATCGGCCCGAACTGTCCCGGCATCATCACGCCGGGCGAGGCCCTCGCGGGCATCACGCCCGCCACGATCGCCGGCAAGGGCCCGGTCGGCCTGGTGTCGAAGTCGGGCACGCTGACCTACCAGATGATGTTCGAGCTGAAGGACTACGGCTTCTCGACCGCCATCGGCATCGGCGGCGACCCGATCATCGGGACGACGCACATCGACGCCCTCGAGGCCTTCGAGAACGACCCCGAGACCAAGGCGATCGTGATGATCGGCGAGATCGGTGGCGACGCGGAGGAGAAGGCCGCGGCGTACATCAAGGAGCACGTGACCAAGCCGGTCGTCGGCTACGTCGCCGGCTTCACCGCTCCCGAGGGCAAGACCATGGGCCACGCCGGCGCCATCGTCTCCGACGGCGCGGGCACCGCGCAGGGCAAGAAGGAGGCCCTCGAGGCCGCTGGGGTCAAGGTCGGCAAGACGCCGTCCGAGACCGCCTCCCTGATGCGCGAGATCCTGCAGAACCTCTGATCCACCGCCGAGCCGGGCGAGAGTTTCGTCGGCCGGCCGATGAAACTCCCGCTTGGACGATGAAGCTTCGTCGTCCAGGCGGGAGTTTCGTGTTTTCAGCAGGGGTCGGCGGAGAAGGCGCACATCGCCTCGACCACCGGCTGGGAGCCCTCGGTGAGCCGGGCGGTCTCGCTGTCGACGACCTGCGGGCCGCCTGCGCTCGTGTGGCTGGTGACGACGTAGACGGCGTTGCCGTTGCGGACGACCACCATCGTGGTCAGGTCGGCGAGCAGGTCGGCGTCTATCTGGGCCTGCTGGGTGACGACCAGCGACGCGTCGCCACCCAGGGAGCCCGGGCCGACCGCGTTGACGAGCGGGGCGCCGGTGCCGTTCGGGTCGGTCGGGCAGCCCGAGACGAGGTCCTCGAGGGCGTTCGTCGCCGCAGCCGCGGCCGCGTCGTCGTCGTACAGCGTGAGCGTGCGGGTCTCGGTCCCGCCGTCGGTGCCCTGCTCCGAGACGCTCGCGCCGGAGGTCGCACCGGCGCCGGCGCCGGACGACGCGACCGCGCCGGGGTCGGTGCCGCACGCCGTGATGCCGGTCGGCGCCGCCTTCGACCCGACTCGCGTGCCGTCGGGCAGGCCGTCGGTCAGGGGGAAGTCGGCGGGGATCTGCGTCACCCACGTGACCGTCGGCGACGGCTTGACCGGCTGCGGGTCCGACGACGTCGTGCGGTTGGCGGCCAGCGCGATCGGGGTGGCGATGATCGCCACGGCGGCGGCGCCGCCGATCGCCGCGAGGGCGTGGTTGCGCCGGCGCAGCCGAGTGCCGCGACGGCGTACCTCGGAGGCGGGGAGCGGGTTCATGGTCGGTCCTGGGTCGGTGAAGTGGTCGAGCTCGTCCAGAGGGTCACGCATGGCGGAGTCCTTCCTCGTCGGCGAGCAGTGCGGCCAGCGCCGCGCGGCCGCGGCTGAGCCGGGCCTTGATGGTTCCTTCGGGGACGCCGACCTCGCGGGCGACGTCGTGCACGGGCATGTCGGCGATGTGGTGGAGCACCAGCGCCTGTCGCTGGGCCTCGGGCAGCTGCTTGAGTGCCGCCACCAGGGCGACGTGGGCCTCGCTGGGGGCCGCGCTCTCGACCGCCAGGCCCACGGCCCGGTCGACCGGTCGGCGGCCGCGCACGGTGCGCCGCCAGCGGCTCACCGCCAGGCGGTACGCCGTGGTACGCACCCAGGCCTCCGGGTGCTCGGCCCGGTCCAGCTTTCTTCGGTGCGCCCAGGCGCGGACGAACGCCTCCTGCACGCACTCCTGCGCCTCGTCGCGGTTGCCGATCATGGCGTAGACCTGGCCGGTGATCCGCTGGAACGACGCGGCGTAGAAGTCGTCGAACTCGCGTTCGTCCATCGACTCTGGTCCCGTCTCGTCAGGTCAGCTGGGTTGCTGATCGTGAGGGATACGCCCGAGCAGGACCCACGGTTGCACGCGGGGACGGAAAAGTTCAGCGTTGTCTCGGGGGCGGCATGGCGGCGAGTCGGTCCAGCGCCCGCTGGGTGAGGGCGTCGAACGCCGCCGGCGCGATGGTGACGCCCTTGACCGGCACGAAGCCGACCTGGGCCACGGCGGTCCCGTCGCGGACCACGCCCATGAGGAAGCTCAGGGTCTTGTCGTCGGTGACCTCGGTGGTCACCCGCCACACGGACAGGTCCGTGTCGCCCTTGCGTACGTCGCGCAGCCGGGTCACCTTGGTCCCCATCTGCTTCTTCGAGCAGCGGGACAGCTTGTCGCGCACGTCCGCGACGAATGCCTGCGCCCGCTTGCGTGGCAGCGTCCCGACGGTCTCGGTCAGGCCGAACTCGGCCGGCAGCTTGGCCTCCGGCACCAGGAACGTGCGGGTCAGGTTGTTGCTCATCGGCGGCCCCGTGAACACGGTCTCGTCGCAGTGGGTGGCGGCGGCGTTGTCGAGCGCGCGCCGTGCCCCGGTGCCGACCCACGGCTTGGCGACGCCGGGGACCGGGGGCAGGTCGATCTCGGCGAGCATGCCAGGGGCTGCGGCGGCCGGCACCGGCGCCGTGGGCCTCGGCGTGGAGCTGGTCGAGCAGGTCCCGCCCTCCGGCAGCGCGCACAGCTGGTCGACGCCGCGGGCGAGCAGCCGGGCCATCGCGCCGGTCCCGGGAGTGCCGGAGCCGTGCCGGGTGCTCACGGTCGTCGTGGTGAAGCTGCCGGTGCGGGCCACGCCGGCGATGATCGTCGAGCCGGGCTTCGACCACGTCTTGAGCACGAACACCTGCGCCTCGTCGCCGACGCCGGGCAGGTCGTAGGTCGCGATCAGCTGGACCCGGTCGTCGCGGCACCCGGCGAACCAGCCGACCGCGTTGTCGTAGCTGCGGCCGGCGACCCGCTCGGTCCGCAGCGCCTCGGCCGTCTGCACGACCGAGGGCACCGACTTCTGCGACGTCGTCGACGCGCTCGTCCGGGGGTCGAAGACCCGGACGTACGCCGAGTCGGGGTTGTTGCGCGGGGCGGCGTACCGGGTCTGCTGGCACGCCACGACCAGGCCGTCGCCCGCGGTGTTGTCGTCGGTGCGGGCGACCGTCCAGCTGCCCGGCGCTGCCTCGTCGACGTTCTCGGCCGTGAGCAGGGAGTCCTCCGGCAGGGCGACCACCCGGGGCTTCGGCGGCCCGGACGGACCGGCCTCGACGCGCTCGCCCGCGAGCGTGGGGCGCATCCCGTCGGCGTCGGTCACCAGGGTGCCCGCGATGACGAGTGCGGCCGCGGTGGCGGCGACCCCGATGACGGTGTGCGTACGGCGGCGGGTGTTGCCCGCCCGGCGCAGGATCGTGGGTCGGGGCCAGCGGTTGGTCTCGACGTGCTCGAGGACGGCCTCGAGCACGCCCCGCACCTCGGTCGTCGGGACCTCGCGGTGCAGCGAGAACGTCGCCGTCGCGGTCTGCAGCTCGCGCTCGGCCTCGGTCCGCGGGAGGCCGACCTCGCGCGCCATCGCGGCCAGCGAGCTGGTGGTCAGCTCGGTCACCAGCAGGACCCGGCGCTGGGTGATGCTCAGCCGGCCGAGCGCGTCGAGCGTGGCCTTGATCTCGGGGTCGAGGTTCTTCTCGCGGTGCCACAGCTTCGCGGTGTGACGGCGTACGGCGTGCCGGCACGCGTGCTCGCGCACCCAGGCCTCGGGGTCCTCGACCCGGGAGACCTTGCGCCAGTGGTGCCAGGCCACGACGAACGCGTCGCGCACGGCGGCGCGGGAGGACGGGAGGTCGCCCGTGAGGCAGTACGTCAGCAGCAGGAGGCGGGTGCGTACGTCCTTGTAGAACTGGTCGAACTCGTCGGACTCGGTCATAGCGCCGTCCACGGTAGCCCGATGCCCTGATCCGTGCCGATTCGGCGTGTGCGCCCGGATCCGGCGCCCGAGGCGGGCGATGATGGCCGCACCATGACGTCGCTGCTGCCCGGATCGTTCTCGGCCGGACCGACCTCGGCCGGACCCGGCCGGACCAGCACCGACCCCCGGCACCGCTCGCCGCTGGTCCCGGTGGCCCTCCTCGGAGGGGTGGCGGCTGCGGGGGCGACGCTCCTCGTCTGCCTGGCGGTCGGAGTCGTGGGCTGGTTCCTCGCCGACGCGGGCGCACACGGGACCCCACGCGACGGACTGCGCGTGGGGGCGCTCGGCTGGCTCCTGGCCCACGGCTCGGGGATCCGCGTCGACGGGGTGGCGATCACGCTCGTCCCGCTCGGCATCTCGGCGCTCTGCGCGTGGTCGGCCTGGCGGGTCGGCCACCGGGTCGGCGACGCCATCTCCGGACACGGGCCCGACGCCGACCGGATCGCCGACGGCGAGCGCGACTGGACCGTCCCGATCGCCGCCTCCATGTTCACCGCGGGCTACCTGCTCGTGGCGATCATCACCGGCGTGGTCGCCGCGACCCCCGAGACGGGCCTGTCGCTCGCGCGGGTCGTCGGCTGGTCGCTGGTGCTCTCGATGACCTTCGGCTGGACCGGGATCGCGGTCGGCGCCGGACGGCTCGCCATCTGGGCGACCGTGGTGCCGCCGTGGCTGCGCGCCGCGCTCGCGGGCGGCCTGCGCATCCTGGCGGCCTTCCTGGTCGTCTCCACCGCCGTCTTCCTGGTCGCCCTGGCCGTCGACTTCGGTACGGCGGTCAACGTGATGTCCCGGCTGCACACCGATGCCGGCGACGCCACCGTCTACACCGTCCTCACCGCGACGCTGGTCCCCAACGCGGCGATCTTCACGAGCAGCTACCTGCTCGGCCCCGGCTTCGCGGTCGGCGTCGGCACGGCCGTGTCCCCGGCGCTGGTCACGCTCGGACCGGTGCCGATGTTCCCGCTGCTCGCCGCGCTCCCCGACAACGGCCCCACGCCGGCCTGGACGGCGTACCTCCTGGCCGTGCCGCCCCTGGTCGCCGCGGTCGCCGCGGCCCGGGCGCAGCGGCGTACGCCCACCCTCCGCTGGGACGAGGGCGCCATGCGCGGCGGTGTGGGAGGCGTGACCGCCGGCCTGCTGCTCGGCATCCTCGCCGCCGTCTCCGGTGGTGCCGCCGGCCCCGGCCGGATGCGGATGGTCGGCCCCGAGTCGATGGACGTCCTGGTGCACGCCGTGACCGCCTTCGGGCTCGGCGGGGTCGTGGGTGGTCTGGCGATGACCTGGTGGCAGCGCCGCGCCGCTCGCTCGTCCTAGACTCCGACCCGTGCCCGAGCCTGCCGCCGTCGTCGTCCTCGTGTCGGGGTCCGGCACCAACCTCCAGGCGCTGATCGATGCCTGCGCCGACCCGGCGTACGGCGCCCGCGTGGTCGCCGTCGGCGCCGACCGCGAGGGCATCGAGGGCCTGGCCCGCGCCGAGCGGGCCGGCATCCCGACGTTCGCGCTGTCGGTGAAGGACTTCGAGACCCGCGAGGAGTGGGACGCCGCGCTCGCGGGCGCGGTCGCGGCGTACGACCCCGACATCGTCGTGCTCGCCGGCTTCATGAAGCTCGTCGGCAGCACCTTCCTCGGCGTGTACGGCGGCAAGGTGGTCAACACCCACCCGGCGCTGTCCCCGTCGTTCCCCGGGATGCACGGCCCCGCCGACGCCCTGGCGTACGGCGTGAAGGTCACCGGCGCGACGCTGTTCGTCGTCGACCCCGGCGTCGACACCGGCCCGATCGTGGCCCAGCGAGCGGTCGAGGTGGCGCCCGACGACACCGTCGAGAGCCTCCACGAGCGGATCAAGGTGGCCGAGCGCGGGATGCTCGTCGACTCCATCGGCGCGATGGCCCGGGAGGGCTTCGTGGTCGAGGGTCGCCGGGTCCGGATCGGCCGGCTGGACCCCCTAGACTGAGTCCACACGACTGGCGCAGGTGGGCGACCACCAGGGAGTGACGCCGGGAGCATCGACCGCCTGGGTGCTCCTCAACCGCCCGACCACCCAGCAGGAGTGTCCGTGTCCGACAACCGCATCCCGATCAAGCGCGCCCTGGTCTCCGTCTACGACAAGTCCGGGCTCGAGGACCTCGTCCGGGCCCTCCACGGCGCCGGGGTCGAGCTCGTCTCCACCGGCGGCTCCGCCGCGCTGATCGCCGGGCTGGGGCTGCCGGTCACGAAGGTCGAGGAGCTGACCGGCTTCCCCGAGTGCCTCGACGGACGGGTCAAGACGCTGCACCCCCGCGTGCACGCCGGCATCCTGGCCGACCGCCGCCTCGACTCCCACGTCGAGCAGCTGGCCGAGCTCGGCGTCGAGCCGTTCGAGCTCGTGATCTCCAACCTCTACCCCTTCGTGCAGACCGTGCAGTCCGGCGCGACGCCCGACGAGTGCGTCGAGCAGATCGACATCGGCGGCCCGTCGATGGTCCGCGCGGCCGCCAAGAACCACCCCTCGGTCGCGATCGTCACCTCGCCCTCCAGCTATGCAGATGTGGTCGCCGCCCTCGCGGACGGTGGCTTCACGCTCGACCAGCGCAAGCGCCTGGCCGCCGAGGCGTTCGTGCACACCGCGTCGTACGACGTGGCCGTGGCGTCCTGGATGAGCAGCGTCCTGACCGACACCTCCGACGGCGAGGGCTTCCCGGCGTGGGTCGGCGGCACCTGGGAGAAGGAGTCGACGCTGCGCTACGGCGAGAACCCGCACCAGAGCGCCGCTCTCTATCTCAACGGCTTCGGGACCGGCCTCGCGCAGGCCGAGCAGCTGCACGGCAAGGAGATGTCCTACAACAACTACCTCGACTCGGACGCGGCGCGGCGCGCGGCGTACACCTTCTCCGAGCCCGCCGTCGCGATCATCAAGCACGCCAACCCGTGCGGGATCGCGGTCGGCGCCGACGTCGCCGACGCGCACCGCAAGGCGCACGCGTGCGACCCGGTCTCGGCGTTCGGTGGCGTGATCGCCACCAACGTGCCGGTGTCGGTGGAGATGGCGACGCAGGTGGCCGAGGTGTTCACCGAGGTCGTCGTGGCGCCGGCGTACGACGACGGCGCGGTCGAGATCCTCGCCGCCAAGAAGAACATCCGGCTGCTGGTCTGCGAGCCGCTCGGCCGCGGCGAGGTCGAGATGCGCCCGATCTCCGGCGGCCTGCTGATGCAGCAGCGCGACTACGTCGACGCCGAGGGCGACGACCCGTCGACCTGGACGCTGGCGACCGGCGAGGCGGCCTCGCCCGAGGTGCTGGCGGACCTGGCGTTCGCCTGGCAGTCCTGCCGCTCGGTCAAGTCCAACGCGATCCTCTTGGCCAAGGACGGCGCCTCCGTCGGCGTCGGCATGGGCCAGGTCAACCGCGTGGACTCGTGCAAGCTCGCCGTCGAGCGGGCGGGGGAGCGGGCCCCCGGCTCGGTCGCCGCGTCCGACGCGT
Organism: Nocardioides conyzicola; assembly: GCF_039543825.1. NCBI lineage: Bacteria > Bacillati > Actinomycetota > Actinomycetes > Propionibacteriales > Nocardioidaceae > Nocardioides > Nocardioides conyzicola. The sequence goes on from NZ_BAABKM010000002.1 coordinate 2,955,384, forward strand.
TCTTCCCGTTCGAGGACGGCCCGCAGGTCCTCATCGACGCCGGCGTGAGCGCCATCGTCCAGCCCGGCGGCTCCATGCGCGACCAGCTCACCATCGACGCCTGCAACGCGGCCGGCGTGACGATGTACTTCACCGGCACGCGGCACTTCTTCCACTGATCAGGACAGGATGACCTCTGTGACTGCACAGAAGCTGGACGGCTCCGCCACCCTCAAGGCGATCAAGGCCGAGCTCACCGAGCGCGTCGCCGTGCTGAAGGCGAAGGGCGTCGTCCCCGGCCTCGGCACCGTGCTGGTCGGCGACGACCCGGGCTCGCACTGGTACGTCGGCGCCAAGCACAAGGACTGCGCGGAGATCGGGATCGAGTCGATCCGGGTCGACCTGCCGGCGACCGCGACCCAGGCCGAGGTGGAGGCGGAGATCGACCGCCTCAATGCCGACCCCGCGTGCACCGGCTTCCTGGTGCAGCAGCCGACCGGTCTCGACGAGTTCCGCCTGCTGTCGCGCGTCGACCCCGACAAGGACGTCGACGGCCTGCATCCGACCAACCTCGGCAAGCTCGTCCTCGGCGAGGCGGGCTCGCTGCCCTGCACGCCGATCGGCTGCATCGAGCTGCTCCGGCGCCACGGCGTCGAGCTCAACGGCGCCGAGGTGGTCGTCGTCGGCCGCGGCCTCACGGTCGGCCGCCCGCTGGGGCTGCTGCTCACCCGGCGCTCCGAGAACTCCACGGTGACGCTCTGCCACACCGGCACCCGTGACCTCGCCGCGCACACCCGTACGGCGGACGTCATCGTGGCCGCCGCCGGCGTACCCGGGATCATCCGCGGCGACATGGTCAAGCCGGGCGCCGCGGTGCTCGACGTCGGGGTCTCGCGGGTCGACGGCAAGATCGCCGGCGACGTCGCGGACGACGTCTGGGACGTCGCGGGCTGGATCTCGCCCAACCCCGGCGGCGTGGGTCCGATGACCCGCGCGATGCTGCTCTCCAACATCGTGACGGCGGCCGAGCGCCAGGTGTCGTGAGCGACCTGGAGCCGCCGTCGGACGAGATCGAGCCGATCTCCGCCGAGGAGATGGGCGCCGAGGACCCCGGCGAGGGGGAGCCGCGCCGCTATCCGTCGACGATCGGCGGCGGCTTCTACCTCGTGGTCCTCGCCGTGGTGGCGATCGCGATCGGGATCATCACGTACGGCAACTGGCGCATCGGCGTGCGGTGGTTCGGCGGCGCGCTGCTCTTCGCCGCGCTGATGCGGGCCGTGCTGCCGGCCAAGGACGCGGGCATGCTCGCCGTACGCAAGCGCTGGTGGGACTGCTTCCTGCTGATCGCCACCGGGGTCGCGCTCATCGTGCTGGCCGCCTCGATCCCCGACCAGCCCGGCCCCTAACGCCGAGTCGGCGCCAGTTTGCAGCCTTCGCTGCAAACTGGCGCCGACTCGCATGCAAACTGGCGCCGACTCGGCTCAGATGAGGCCGAGCTCCGTGACGGCGGCGCGCTCGTCCGCGAGCTCCGCGGTCGAGGCGTCGATCTTGCCGCGCGAGAAGTCGTCGATCTCGAGGCCCTGGACGATCTCCCAGTTGCCGTCCTTGGTGGTGACCGGGAAGGACGAGATCAGGCCCTCGGGTACGCCGTACGAGCCGTCGGAGACGACCGCCATGGAGACCCAGTTGTCGGCGGGCGAGCCGAGCAGCCAGTCGCGGGCGGCGTCGACGGTGGCCGAGGCGGCGGACGCGGCGGACGAGGAGCCCCGGGCGTCGATGATCGCGGCGCCGCGCTTGGCGACGGTCGGGATGAAGGTGTCGGCGATCCAGGCCTGGTCGCCGACGACCTCGGCGGCGTTCCTGCCGCCGACCTCGGCGTGGAAGATGTCGGGGTACTGCGTCGCCGAGTGGTTGCCCCAGATCGTCATCTTCTTGATGTCGGTCACGGCGGCGCCGGTCTTGGCGGCGAGCTGCGAGATCGCACGGTTGTGGTCGAGGCGGGTCAGCGCCGAGAACCGCTCCTGCGGGATGTCGGGCGCGTTGGTCATCGCGATCAGCGCGTTGGTGTTGGCCGGGTTGCCGGTGACACCGATGCGTACGTCGTCGGCCGCCACCTTGTTGAGCGCCTTGCCCTGCGCGGTGAAGATCGCGCCGTTCGCGGACAGCAGGTCGCCGCGCTCCATGCCGGGGCCCCGCGGGCGGGCGCCGACGAGCAGCGCGAGGTTGACGCCGTCGAAGATCGTCTCGGCGTCGTCGCCGATCTCGACACCGGCGAGGTTGGGGAACGCGCAGTCGTCCAGCTCCATGACGACGCCCTCGAGCGCCTTCAGGGCCGGGGTGATCTCCAGCAGCCGCAGCTCGATCGGGCGGTCGCCCAGCAGCGACCCGCTGGCGAGGCGGAAGAGCAGGCTGTAGCCGATCTGACCGGCGGCGCCGGTGACGGCGACCTTCAACGGGGTTGAGCTCACGACGACTCCTTGGAGACACGATGGTGAGGAACGGTGGGTTTTCCGGCTGCCGACGCTAGCAGCGCTGGGACCCCCTGCGATGCTGGGGTCCATGACGGTGCGTGCCCTGATGGTCATCGCCCTCGTCGTCTCTCTGGCCGGCTGCGGCGGCGCGAACGTCCAGCTCCCCTCGAGCGGCACCGACCAGCTCGTGATCCCTACCCCCTCGCCCGATCCCGACGACTTCGTGCGCGGTGTCGACAACCCCTGGATGCCACTGCCGGACGGCCGCACGTGGACCTACCAGGTCGTCGGCGTCGACGGCTCCGACGAGCAGAAGGTGACGGTCGCGGCCGGCCCCGAGGTCGACGGCGTCCCGACGACGGCCCGCGTCACCACCGGGCCGGACACCGTCACCACCGACTGGTTCGCGCAGGACGCCGCCGGCAACGTCTGGTGGTTCGGGCGCGAGGGGGAGTGGACCGCGGGCACCGACGGCGCCGAGGCCGGGCTGGCGATGGCCGCCGACCCGCGCGTCGGCGACGGCTACCGCACGGCGTACCAGCGCGGCGTCGTCGAGGACGTCGCGACCGTGCTGGCGCTCGACGGGTCGGCCACGGTCCCCGCAGGGTCGTACGACGACCTGGTGGTCACCCGCGACACCTCGGAGACCGGATCCGTGGAGCAGTCCTGGGCGCGCGGCATCGGCCTGGTCGAGGCGACCCGCCCCGGCCAGACCGTCCGCTTGACGAAGGTGTCGAGCTAGCTCGGCGGGCGGATCTGGGTGTCGCCGGGGTCGGCCGGCGGCTGCTCGACGACCGGGTCGGCCGCCTGCTCCACCGGTGCCGGATCGGCGTACGTCGGCTGCGCGGCGGCGGGCGGTGCGGCGGCAGCTGCCTGCTCGGCGGCCTGCTGGGCCCGCCACTGCTCGGGGGTCGAGCCGACCGGGTGCCACTGCTGGCCGGCCGGGTCCCACTGCCACCCGTCCTGGACGATCGGCGCAGGTGCCGCGGCCACGGCGGCCGAGGTGTCCTGGTTCCACTGCTGCTGGTACTGGTCGGGGGCTGCGTAGCCAGGCACCTGGGCCGCCGTGCGCGGCCGGCTGAAGCTGATGCCGGAGCCGGGGACGACGTCGCCGACCCGGCCGAAGAGCAGCGGGTAGGCGAGTCCGGCGATCGCGGCGCCGACGAGCGGGGCGAGGATGAAGAGCCAGAGCTGCGTGATCGCGTCGGTGCCGGCGAAGAGGGCGGGGCCGATCGAGCGGGCCGGGTTGACCGAGGTGCCGGTGGCCGGGATCGCGACGAAGTGGATGGCGGCCAGGGTGAGGCCGATCGTCAGCGGTGCCAGCGACGGGTGCTCGTTGCGCTCGTCGGTCACGGCCAGGATGACGGTGACGAAGACGGCGGTCAGCAGCAGCTCGAGGAGGAACGCGGCCCACCAGGCGTAGCCGCTGCCGGCGTCGCCGAAGGCGTTCTGGCCCATGTGGCCCTCGGCGTCGAAGCTGTCGAAGCCCTGCATCAGGACGAAGAGCGCGAAGGCTCCGACGATGGCGCCGACGAGCTGCGCGACGACGTACAGCCCGACCTGGCGCCAGGCGAGGCGACCACTGATGGCGGCACCGACGGACACGGCGGGGTTGAAGTGCGCGCCCGAGACGCGGCCGAACGCATAGGCCATGACCGCGACGGCGAGGCCGAACGTGAGCCCGATCGTCGTCACGGTGAACGTGGCGCCAGCCGTGCTGGCGTACACCACGGAGCCGCAGCCGAAGAACACCAGGACGAAGGTCCCGATGAGCTCGGCGGTGAGCTTTTGCTGGATGGTCGAGTCGGCCATGCGTCTGCTCCTGTCGTCGAGCGTCCCCCGCGGACGCCCCGGGGCAGCACTCTAGTGCCGTTTGCCCCGACCTGTGACGGGTGCGAAGGTGGGTGGGTCGCGCGCGTCAGGTATCTTGACGTCAAGGAATCCAGTCCGCTGCCCACCGGAACAGACCAGCCTCAGGAGTCTTCGAGCATGGCCAAGATCATCTACACGCACACGGACGAGGCGCCGCTCCTGGCGACGTACTCCTTCCTCCCGATCGTGCAGGCGTACGCCGGCAAGGCGGGCGTGGACATCGAGACGCGCGACATCTCGCTCTCGGGCCGGATCCTGGCCCAGTTCGGGATCGTCGACGACGCCCTCGCCGAGCTCGGCGCGCTGGCGAAGACGCCCGAGGCCAACATCATCAAGCTGCCCAACGTCTCCGCGTCGATCCCGCAGCTCAAGGCCGCGATCACCGAGCTGCAGTCGCAGGGCTACGACCTGCCGGACTATCCCGAGAACGCGCAGACGGACGAGGAGAAGGCCGTCGTCGCGAAGTACGACAAGGTCAAGGGCTCCGCGGTCAACCCGGTGCTCCGCGAGGGCAACTCCGACCGCCGTGCGCCGCTGTCGGTCAAGAACTACGCGAAGACGCACCCGCACCGCATGGGCAAGTGGAGCCCCGACTCCAAGACCAACGTCGCGACGATGGGCAAGGACGACTTCTTCTCCAACGAGAAGTCCGTCGTCATCCCGAGCGACGACACGCTCACCATCAAGCACGTCGGCGCCGACGGCACCGAGACGGTGCTCAAGGACGGTCTGAAGGTCCTCGCCGGCGAGGTCGTCGACGGCACGTTCATGAACGTCGCGGCGCTGCGCCGCTTCCTGACCGAGCAGATCGCCCGCGCCAAGGCCGACGACGTGCTCTTCTCGGTGCACCTCAAGGCCACGATGATGAAGGTCTCCGACCCGATCATCTTCGGCCACGTCGTGCAGGCGTTCTTCCCGACCCTCTTCGAGCAGTACGGCGAGCAGCTGGCTGCCGCCGGCATCTCGCCCAACGACGGCCTCGGTGGCCTCCTCGGCGCGGTCGGCTCCCTGCCGGAGGGTGACGCCATCAAGGCGGCCGTCACCGCCGGTCTGGCCGACGGCCCTGCGATGGCGATGGTCGACTCCGACAAGGGCATCACCAATCTGCACGTGCCGTCGGACGTCATCATCGACGCCTCCATGCCGGCGATGATCCGCGGCGGCGGCCACATGTGGGGCCCCGACGGCAACGAGGCCGACACCCTGGCGGTGATCCCGGACTCCAGCTACGCCGGCATCTACCAGGCCACCATCGACGACTGCCGGACCAACGGCGCCCTCGACCCGGCGACGATGGGCTCCGTGCCCAACGTCGGCCTGATGGCCCAGGCGGCGGAGGAGTACGGCTCCCACGACAAGACGTTCGAGGCCCCAGCCGCGGGCACGATCCAGGTCGTCAACGCGGCCGGCGACGTGCTCATCGAGCACGACGTCGAGCCCGGTGACATCTGGCGCGCCTGCCAGACCAAGGACGCCCCGATCCGCGACTGGGTCAAGCTGGCCGTCACCCGCGCCCGCGCCTCCGGCTCCCCGGCGATCTTCTGGCTCGACGAGGCCCGTGCCCACGACGCCAACCTGATCGCGAAGATCAACGAGTACCTCCCCGAGCACGACACCGAGGGCCTGCACATCGAGATCATGGCGCCGGCCGCCGCGACGACGTACTCCCTCGAGCGCGCGCGCAAGGGTGAGGACACGATCTCGGTCACCGGCAACGTGCTGCGCGACTACAACACCGACCTCTTCCCGATCCTCGAGCTCGGTACGTCGGCCAAGATGCTCTCCGTCGTCCCGCTGATGAACGGCGGCGGCCTCTTCGAGACCGGCGCCGGCGGCTCGGCCCCCAAGCACGTCCAGCAGCTCGTGAAGGAGAACTACCTGCGCTGGGACAGCCTGGGCGAGTTCTTCGCGCTGGTGCCGTCGCTGGAGCTGTACGCCGAGCAGGCCGGCACCCCCGGCGCCAAGGTGCTCGCGGACGCCCTCGACCGGGCGACCGGCACCTTCCTCAACGAGGACAAGTCGCCGACCCGCAAGCTCGGCGGCATCGACAACCGCGGCTCGCACTTCTACCTGGCGCTCTACTGGGCCCAGGAGCTGGCGGAGCAGACCGAGGACGCCGACCTCGCGGCCGCGTTCAAGCCGCTCGCCGAGCGGCTCGTCGCGGACGAGAAGGCGATCGTGGACGAGCTGATCGCGGTCCAGGGCCACCCGGCCGACATCGGCGGCTACTACCGGCCCGACGACGCCAAGGCCGACGCGGTGATGCGCCCGTCAGCGACGCTCAACGCGGCACTGGCGTCCCTTGTCTGACCAGGACGGGACCGAGACGGACCCGGCGTACTCCCGCTGGGACCAGCAGCCGGCGATCGGTCGCCGCGGCCTGATCCTCGCGGTGGTCATCCCGGTGCTGATCGCGGCCGCCGGCTTCGGTGTCGTCACCCTGATCTCCGAGGGGACCGACACCGCGGCCACCGCGATCAAGGTGCCGACCGGTGACTGGATCCCCGGGCAGCCGACGGGCAGCAAGCCGATCCAGGGCACGCTGGCGGTCAACGCGCAGCACTGCGTCTACCTGAAGAACCCCTCCGGCGAGCTCTGGCCGGTGTGGCCGGCCGGCTTCCGGGCCCGGCTCGACAGCACCGGCAAGGTCAGCCTGTACGACGGCAAGGACCACCTGGTCGCCCGCGACGGCGAGGGCGTCCAGGCAACAGGCATGTTCACCTCGCCGGCCAACTTCGCCGGCGAGACCTGCCTGCCCGCCAACGACGAGGTCGCGGTCGTGCAGTCCGAGGTGTCGCGGGTCGGCTGAGGTCCTGGTGCGGGTTTCACCGGCCAGCCGGTGAAACCCGCACGACACGCCGACGACGTACGGCGTGTCGTCCGGGTTTCCCCGGCCAGCCGGGGAAACCCGCAGCCCCGTCGACGATGCGTCAGCCGGCCCCAGCCGCACATAGGCTGGATCACACCTGGGACCGGAATACGACCGCCCCGCCTCCGGGTTGGAGCCCGCGTGACGTCCGCACCCACCACCGCCCCCGCAGAGACGGCTCCGGCCACCGCTGCGCACTACCGGTTCGCGGTGCTGGCGCTCGGCCTCGGCGGCTTCGCGATCGGCACCACCGAGTTCGTGACGATGGGGCTGCTGCCCCAGATCGCCGGCGGGGTGGGCATCTCGATCCCGCAGGCCGGCCACCTGATCTCGGCGTACGCGCTCGGGGTGGTCGTCGGCGCTCCCGTGATCGCGATCTTCGGGGCCAAGCTGCCCCGTCGGGCGCTGCTGGTCGGGCTGATGGCGGCGTACGCCGTCTTCAACGTGCTCAGCGCGCTGGCCGGGAGCTACGGGGTGCTCTTCGTCGCCCGCTTCCTCGACGGCCTGCCGCACGGCGCCTACTTCGGGGTCGCTGCGCTGGTGGCCGCGAGCATGGCCGCTCCCGAGCACCGGGGCCGAGCGGTCGCGGGCGTGATGCTCGGGCTGTCCATCGCCAACGTCGTCGGTGTCCCGGCCGCGACCTGGATGGGCCAGCAGGTCGGCTGGCGCTCGGCGTACCTCTCGACCGCCGCCCTCGCCCTGGTCACCGCGGTGCTGATCGTCGCCTACGTCCCGGCGGTGCCGGGCAACCCGGCGGCGACCGGGCGCAAGGAGATGCTGTTCTTCCGCAACGGCCAGGCGATGCTCACGCTGCTCGCGGGCGCGGTCGGCTTCGGCGGCCTCTTCGCCGTCTACTCCTACATCGCCCCCACGGTCACCGAGGTCGGTGGGCTGCCCGACTCGGCCGTGCCGGTCTTCACCGCGGCGTTCGGCGTCGGCATGATCGCCGGCACCTGGCTCGCCGGCCGGCTCGCGGACTGGTCGGTCTTCCGCACCCTCATCTGGTCGGGCGTCCTGTCCGGCCTGGTGATGCTGCTCGTCTGGGCACTGGCGCCGTACGGCTGGTGGCTGCTGCCCGCGATCTTCCTGGTCACCGCCATCGGCTCGGTGCTGGTGGTCAACCTGCAGCTGCGCCTGATGGCCGTCTCCGGCGAGGCCCAGACCCTCGGCGCCGCCATGAACCACGCCTCGCTCAACATCGCCAACGCCCTCGGCGCCTGGCTGGGCGGCCTGGTCATCGCGGCGGGCCACGGCTACCGGGCTCCGGCCCTCGTCGGCGCCGCGCTCTCGGTCGCCGGGATCGCCGTGCTGTTCTGGTCGGCGGCCGTCGACCGCAGGGACACCGCCGAGGCGTAGCCCCGGTTGCCGGACCACCTCCCCGGATGGGTGAGAATGACCGTCATGTCCACCACGCCCGAACCTCGTCCGCGCGTGCTGTCCGGGATCCAGCCGACCGCCGACTCCTTCCACTTCGGCAACTACCTCGGTGCCCTGCGGCAGTGGGTGGATCTCCAGGACGAGTACCAGCCGTTCTTCTTCATCGCCGACCTGCACGCGATCACCGTCGAGCAGGACCCGAAGGTGCTGCGCGACCGCACCCTGCGGGCGGCCGCGCAGCTGATCGCGATGGGCATCGACCCCGAGCGGTCCGCGATCTTCGTGCAGTCCCAGGTGCCGGAGCACGCCCAGCTCGGCTGGGTGCTGCAGTGCCTGACCGGCTTCGGCGAGGCTCGCCGGATGACCCAGTTCAAGGACAAGTCGGCCAAGGGTGGCGAGGGCGCGGCGAGCGTCGGCCTCTTCACCTACCCGATCCTCCAGGCGGCCGACATCCTGCTCTACCGACCGGCCTACGTGCCGGTCGGTGAGGACCAGCGCCAGCACCTCGAGCTGACCCGCGACCTCGCCCAGCGCTTCAACAGCCGCTACAAGAAGACCTTCCGGCTGCCGGAGCCCTACATCCTCAAGGCGACCGCCAAGATCACCGACCTCCAGGACCCGACCGCGAAGATGTCGAAGTCGGCGTCCTCGCCCTCGGGCATCGTCGAGATGCTCGACGACCCGAAGGTGTCGGCCAAGAAGATCCGGTCCGCGGTGACCGACTCCGACGCCGTCGTCCGATTCGACCCCGAGACCAAGCCCGGGGTGAGCAACCTGCTCACGATCTACTCCGCCCTGACCGGCCGCCCGATCGACGACCTCGAGGCGGCGTACGAAGGACGGGGCTACGGCGACCTGAAGAAGGACCTCGCCGAGGTCGTCATCGACTTCGTGACGCCCTTCCTGGAGCGCACCCTCGAGCTGCTCGACGACCAGACCTACCTGACCGAGGTGCTGCGGCGCGGGGCCGAGCAGGCCGGCGCCGTCGCCCGGGCGACGTTGAGCGACGTCTACCAGCGGGTCGGCTTCGTCGCCGCGGGACAGTAGGGTCCTGAGAGTGCCGACGATTGGAGTGGCGGTCGCGATCCCGGAGCCCTGGGCGAGCGAGCTGCAGGACTACCGGACCGCCGTGGGAGACACCACCGCGGCGATGATCCCGACCCACATCACGCTGGTGCCGCCGACGGAGATCGACGACCTCCAGGTCGCCGACGTCGAGAAGCACCTGGAGGAGGCCGCGGCCGAGGTCGCGAGCTACTGCGTACATCTGCGCGGGACGGGTACCTTCCGGCCCGTGTCGCCCGTCGTCTTCGTGACCCTCGTCGAGGGCATCTCCCAGTGTGAGCAGCTCGCGGGCGCCGTACGCCGGGGGCCGCTCGACATCGAGCTGCAGTACCCGTACCACCCCCACGTCACCGTTGCCCATCACCTCGAGGACCCGCTCCTCGACCGGGCGTTCGACGAGCTGGCCGCCTTCGAGTGCGAGTTCGACGTGTCGGCCTTCCACCTCTACGTCCACGACGAGGACGAGGGCTGGCAGCCGACCCGCACCTTCACCCTCGACGGCCCTGCCGGCTGACGATGCCCTCGATCAAGGAGCGGCTCGCGGAGCTGCGCCGTCGCCGGCCGCTGGTCGACCACGTGCTCCGCATGCAGGAGCACTACGGCGCGGTCAACGCGGGCCAGCAGGCCGGTGCGGTCACCTACTTCGCGTTCCTGTCCTTCTTCCCGATCATGGCGCTGGGCTTCCTGGTCGTCGGGTGGATCGCCGTGGTCTACCCGCAGGCCGAGAGCAACCTGACGACCGCCATCAACAACCTGCTGCCGGGCATCATCGGGCCGGGCGACGACCAGATCTCGCTCGACGACTTCCACGGCGCGCAGACGACCGTCGGGGTGGTCGCCCTGGTCAGCCTCGCGGGTGTGCTGTACGCCGGGCTCGGGTGGCTCTCCGGGATGCGCGCGGCTCTCGAGATCGTCTTCGAGGTGCCCAAGAAGGACCAGCCCAACTTCGTCTTCGGCAAGCTCCGCGACCTGATCACGATGGTCCTGATCGGCGTCATCCTGATCGTCTCGGTCGGGGTGTCCGGCCTGGTGAGCAGCTACTCCACCAAGGTCCTCGACTGGGTCGGCCTCGACGACACGCTGTCGCCGCTCCTCCAGCTCTTCACGGTCGCGCTCGGCATCGGCGCGAGCATGCTGCTCTTCTTCTCTCTCTTCAAGCTCCTCGCCGAGCCCGCGACACCCACCCGCTCGCTGTGGTCGGGTGCGCTGCTCGGCGCGCTCGGCTTCGAGGTGCTCAAGCGGCTCTCCGGCCTCCTGCTGGCCTCGACGAAGGACCAGCCGGCGTTCCAGGCCTTCGGGATCGCGCTGATCCTGGTCATCTGGATCAACTACTTCTCGCGGGTCGTCCTGTACGCCGCCGCCTGGGCGCACACCTCGGCAGCCGCCCGAGCCGCCCGCCCGGCCCCGACCCCGGCGCCCGTCGAGGGTCCGCCCTCCCCGCCCCTGCGCCAGCAGGAGGTGCTCGAGTACCCCTGGGCTGCGACGTACGCCGCCGGCGCGGGCACCATGCTCGCTCTCGTTGCTCTGATCAGCAGGCTCGGCAGGAAGAAGTCATGAAGCTCGGACGCAAGCACGGCTGGCTCCTGGTCGGCATCGCCCTGTGGAACTTCGTCGTCTGGGGCACCTTCATCAAGAACCTCGCCGCGTCGCACGCGTCGGGGGAGGACCGGCCGGGCGGCTACTACGTCGCCCACTCCGTGCTGATCGTCGTCGACCTCGCGATCGGCGTGGTCCTCGGGCTCCTCGGGCTCAAGATCCTTCGCAGGAACTCGACGGAGACGTCGGACCGACGCACGCGTTGATCGCCGGAGCAGCCGCTCGCGGTGACTAAAGTGCTTCACGTGAAGTCTGACGGGAAGCGTCCTCACGCCACCATCTACGACGTGGCCAGCGAGGCGGGCGTGAGCATCGCGACGGTGTCGAACGCGATGAACAAGCCGGAGCGCGTCGGCGAGCGGACCCGACGGCGCGTCCTCGAGGCGGCCGACCGGCTCGGCTACGTCCCCAAGGCGGACGCGGCGAGCCAGGCGCGCAAGCACGTGGGACGCATCGGGGTGATCGCCCCGTTCACGTCGTACGCGAGCTTCATGCGCCGCCTCAGCGGCGTCCTCACCGAGGCGTCGAGCCGAGGGGTGGACGTCTCCGTCTACGACATGGAGTCCGCTGCCACCGCCACGTCGCCCGCGCTGGAGACCATCCCCATCCGGGGTTTCGTGGACGGCCTCATCGTCATGGGCGAGCCGCTGGAGCCGGCCGTCGAGCAACGACTGGCATCACGCGGGATGCCGGTGGTGATCGTGGACGCGGAGAGCGACATCTTCCACGTGGTGAAGATCGACGACTACGGGGCCGGTCGGGTGGCGGCGCGGCACCTGATCGAGCTCGGCCACCGGCAGATCGGGTACCTCCTGGAAGGGCAGGTCGCCGACTACGAGTCGCAGGCGCTGCGCAGGTTGGGAGGCTTCCAGGCCGAGCTCGCGCAGCACCCCGAGGTGAGGCTGACCGTCAGCCAGACGACGGGCACCCTCGCGGCGGCCCGTGAGGCCGGGCGAAAGCTGCTCGGCGCGGATCCGCGGCCGACCGCGGTGATGGCGCACTTCGACGACCTCGCGATCGGGGTCGTGCAGGCCGCCAAGGACCTCGGGATCGAGGTGCCCCGTGACCTGTCGGTCCTTGGTTTCGACGACGGGCCGGTGGCTGAGGCGGCGGACCTGTCCACGGTCCGGCAGCCCTTCGAGGAGTCGGGGGCGCTGGCGACCCGGTTGCTCCTCGACGCCCTGGAGCGACCGAGCGGCCGGCAGGTGATCCTGCTGGACTGCCAGGTGGTGGCGAGGGCGACGACCGGCGTCGCGACGACGCTGATCGACCGGCCGGTGTCCCGCGCCCGGTAGGCAGGGCTGCCCCGGCCGGGGCTCGCCAGGTGACGAATTGAAGGGCTTTACACAAAGTGCTTGACGTCGTGTGATGATGGTTACTACTGTCAGCGGGGCCGCGATGCGGCGGATCGCGCCTCTCGGGTTCACCCACCAGACCGCAGGCGCTCGCGCCTCGACCAAGGAGACCTGTGTTCACCACGACAACCCGCTCGACCCGGCGGTACCTCGCCGTGCTCGCCGTGGCAGCCACGCTGACCGCGACCGCCTGCAGTGCGCCTGGTTCGGACAACTCGGACGGATCGGGTGCGAAGGCGGACAGCGACGTCAGCACCAAGCTGACCGATGAGAAGGTGACCCTGGACCTCTACCTCGAGACCGGGTTCCCGATCGTCGAGAAGCTCTCGAAGGAGTTCACCCGGCAGCACCCGAACATCACCTTCGACATCCGCAGCGACCAGTTCGCGTCGTTGGCCGAGAACGCGCCGCGGGTGATGGCCGGGGACGACGCTCCCGACCTCATCAGGCTGGCGACCATCGCCGACTCCGCGGACGATGGTCTGCTGCTCGACCTCGACCCCTACTACGAGGCCTACGGGTGGGACGAGTTCCCGGAGTCGCAGCTGGAGCAGATGCGGGTCAGCGATGACGGCACGCGCGGTTCGGGTCCGCTCTACGCCCTGGGCGTCGGCTACTCGGTGACCGGCGTCTACTACAACAAGGACATCGCCGCGAGGATCGGCATGGACGAGCCGCCGGCCACGATCGACGAGCTCGAGGCCGACATGGCCGAGGCGAAGGCCGCCGGCGAGCAGCCGATCATGCAGTTCAACGACATCGGCGGCGCCGCGTTCCCGTTCCAGGCGCTGCTGAACCAGTACGCCGACCCCGCCGTCGTCTCGGACTGGATCTTCCAGAAGCCGGACGCCACCATCGACACCCCGGCCGCCGTCGAGGCCGCGACCCACATCGCCGACTGGGCGAAGAAGGGCTACTTCCCCGACGACGTCAACAGCGTCGACTACACCACCATGGTGGGACGCTTCGCCAAGAACGACGGCCTGTTCATGTTCGATGGCGACTGGGAGTCGGCGAACCTCGGCAAGACGATGGGCGACAAGGTCGGGTTCTTCCTGATGCCGACCGAGGAAGCGGGTGGCACGCCCGTGGCCATGGGTGCGCCGAACACCTACATCGTGCCGGCCAAGGCCGAGCACCCCGACGAGATCGCGTACTTCCTGAACTGGATCCACACCGACGAGAAGGCGCGCCAGATCGTCGTCGACGACAGCGGTGCGGCCCCCGGCGGACCCGCGTCCCTCCCGGTGCCCGAGGTGCCCGAGACGTCGCTCACGCACCAGACGCTGGAGGCCGCGGCCACCATCGGCGAGTCGGGCGTCCTGGTCGACTTCGTCGCCAACGCCACCTCAGGCATCTACGCCAACGGCATCCGGCCCGAGCTGCAGTCGTTGATCGACGGCCGTACCTCCCCTGAGGACGCGGTGAAGGCGATCCAGGCCGAGTACGAGGCGGACCTCTCCTCGTGACCTGGACCCAGGACGCGGTGGTCCGCTCGGAAGACGAGCGGACCACCGCGTCACCCTCCGGCCGGACCCGGGATGCCCGGAGGCGGAAGCGCCCCTCCACGCGCTGGTCCCACCTGGTCTTCGTCGCGCCGGCGTTGGTGGTCTACGGCTTCTTCGTCATCAAGCCGCTCCTCACCTCGGTGCAGTACTCGTTCTACGACTGGAACGGCATCGGCGCGTCGACCTGGGTCGGGCTCGACAACTACCGCCGGATCCTGGGCGACAGCAGTCAGCTCGCGATCGTCGGTCACGCTTTCGAGCTCATCATCTTCTTCACGGTCGTCCCGGTGGTGCTGGGCCTGGTCGCCGCGGCACTCATGCACGGCCTGCCGCAAGGCTCGTTCGCCACGGTGTCCCGCACCGTGCTGTTCATCCCCCAGGTCATCCCGCTGGTCGCCGCCGGCATCGTCTGGGACTGGGTCTACTCCAGCGACGGCGTCGCCAACCAGATCCTGTCGGCGATCGGCCTCGGTGGCCTCACCCGCCCCTGGCTCGCCGACTTCAGCACCGCACTTCCGGCGGTCGGCCTCATCGGGTCCTGGGTGATGCTCGGGCTCTGCACGCTGCTCCTCCTGACCGGCATCAACAAGATCGACCCGTCCCTCTACGAGGCCGCCCGCATCGACGGTGCCAACCGTCTCCGGGAGTTCGTGCACGTGACCCTGCCCGGCCTGCGGCGTGAGATCGGTGTGTGCGTGACCGTGACGATGATCGCCGCGCTCGCGAGCTTCGACATCATCTACATCTCGACGCAGGGTGGACCCGGCCGCTCGACCATGGTCCCCGGTGTCGAGATCTACCGGCTCGCGTTCACCCAGCGCGAGATCGGCCAGGCGTCCGCCATGGCGGTGATCCTGATGGTCCTCGTGCTCGTGACCATCATTCCCATCCAGCGATTCACCCAGAGGACCGACTCATGAGCGCGCCAGCGCGGAGCCATCTCACCGGACGGGCCATGCTGGTCCTGTTCATGGTGCTGACGCTGATTCCGTTCGTCACCTTGTTCTCGACCGCCCTGCAGCCGCCGGGCACCATCCCGACCGGCGTCAGCTGGCCGTCGGACCCGCACTGGGGCAACTTCGTGGACGCGTGGCGCATCGCCAACCTCGGCCCTCTGCTCAGGAGCAGCCTGCTCATCGTCCTCGGGGTCGTCCCGGCCTCGTTGTTCCTGGCGGTGCTCGCCGGCTATGGACTGGCGACGCTTCGAGTCCCGTTCAGCAACGCCATCTTCGTGTTCTTCGTCCTGGGACTCACCATCCCGTTCGAGTCACTGATCACGCCGCTCTACTACCAGATGCAGAGCCTCGGACTCCTGAACTCGCGATGGGCGCTCATCCTCCCGCTGATCGCCCTGTACATGCCCTTCGGTGTGTTCTGGATGCGCGCCCACTTCCTGTCGGTGCCCGCTGAGCTCACCGAGGCCGCCACCATCGACGGCGCCGGCCCGTGGCGTGCCCTCCGACACGTCCACCTGCCGCTCGCGATGCCGGCGATGTCCTCGTTGGCGATCCTGCTCTTCCTGTGGACCTGGAACCAGTTCGTCCTCGCGCTCGTGCTGGTCGACGATCCGCTCAAGCGCACGATGGCCGGTGCGCTGGGCGCGTTCCAGGGCCAGTACGGCACCGACATCGTGCTCCTGTCCGCTGGTGCCCTGCTGATCATGGCGCCGACCGTGATCGTCTTCGTGATCTTCCAGCGTCAGTTCTCGAGAGCGCTGCTCCAAGGTGCCGTCAAGGGCTGAGTGCCTGGCTCGACCACGACCTCCATCCCGTCGGACGGCGCTCTGCAGCCCGTCCACCCGTCTCGACAAGGATCCACATGCCGCAGTACGACCTGCCCGAGGACGAGCTCCGCACGTATCGCACGCGAGCGATCGCGCCCGAGGACCTGACGACGTTCTGGACCACCACTCTCGCCGAGGCGCGCGCGTCGTGGTGGGCGCCGAAGGTCGAGCGGGTCGACACCGCGCTGACACTGGTCGACGTCCACGACGTCACCTTCAGTGGCTTCGGCGGCGACCCCGTCCGGGCCTGGTACCGCAGGCCCGCCAACGTGGAGGGCGACCTGCCGATCGTGGTCCGCTACCAGGGCTACACCGGCGGCCGCGGGCTGCCCCACCAGGTCGGGTTCCTCCCGCTGGCCGGCTACGCCACCCTCGAGATCGACAACCGCGGCCAGGGTTCCGGTGGTGGGTACGTCGGTGACACCGCGGACCCACACGGACACGGCCCGTCCTACCTCGGCGGGTTCATGACGCGGGGGGTCCTGGACAAGGACGACTACTACTTCCGGCGCCTCTACACCGACGCCGTCCTGGCCGTCGATGCCGCCAAGGCGCTCCCCGGGGTCGCGGCCGACCGGGTGGCCGTCCATGGCCTCAGCCAGGGTGGCGGGCTGGCGCTCGCGGTCGCGTCCCTCCGCGACGACCTGCGGGCCGTGATGGCGGACGTGCCCTTCATGTGCGACCTGCCCCGCGCCATCACGCTCGCCACCGCCGGTCCGTACCTCGAGGTCGGTGGCTATCTCGCCAGCCACCGCGACGAGGTCGAGCGCGTGCTGGCCACCCTGGCCTACTTCGACAGCGCGTTGCTGGTCGACTCGGCAACGGCGCCCGCGTTGTTCTCGGTCGCGCTCATGGATGCCGTCTGCCCGCCGTCGACCGTGTACGCCGCGTTCAACGCGTACGCCGGCCCCAAGGAGATGTGCACGTACCCGTTCAACGACCACGAGGGCGGCCAGTTCCACCAGGAGGCGGTCCAGCTCGGGTGGCTCGCGGAGCAGCTCCGGTAGCAGCCCTGCGTCTGCCCGGACTCAGGAGCGCCCGGCGTCGCTGACCCGCGAGCGCAGCGCGACCTTGGAGAACTTCCCGGTCGCCGTCTTCGGGATCTCGGGCACGATCTCCACCCGCTCCGGCACCCACCACGACGCCACCCGCCCCGCGAGGTGCTCGCGCAGGCCGGTGCGGTCGACGGTGCGCCCGGCGTGCACGACCACGAACGCCGCCGGGCGCTCGCCCCACTGGTCGTCCGGGACGCCGATGACGGCGGCCTCCGCGATGTCGGGATGGGACATGATCGCGTTCTCCAGCTCCACCGACGAGATCCACTCGCCGCCGGACTTGATCATGTCCTTGGTGCGGTCGACGATGCGCAGGTAGCCGAGCCGGTCGATGGTGCCGACGTCGCCGGTGCGGAGCCAGCCGTCGTCGGTGAAGGCGCCGTCGCCGGGTCCCACGCCGACGTACGCCGAGGCGATGGTCGGGCCGGCGACCTGGATCTCTCCCGGCGACTCGCCGTCGTGCGCGACCTCCCGACGGGCGTCGTCGACGACGCGGACCTGCACCAGGGGAGCGGTCGGTCCGGGGGTGGCGAGCACCGCCCGCCGCTCGTCGGGCCCGAGGCCGGCATGGACCGTGGCGAGCCGTGACGCCGCGACCAGCGGGCTGGTCTCGGTCATGCCCCAGGAGCTGGTGATCGGCACCCCGATCGCCTCCTCCCACGCGCGGGACAGCGACTCCGGCAGGGCGCTGCCGCCGCTGACGACCATCCGCAGCGCGGACAGGTCCGCGCCGGTGAGCAGCGGCTCGAGACCGCGCCAGATGGCGGGCACCCCGGCGACGAAGGTGACCCGGTGCCGTGACAGCTGGGAGAGCAGGGCCTGCGGCGACATCGCCGGGCCGGGCAGCACGATGTCGGAGCCGGCGACCAGGGCGGCGTACGGCAGGCCCCAGGCGTTGACGTGGAACATCGGCACGATGGGCATCACGACGTCGCGCTCGCTCACCGCGAGGGCGTCGGCCCCCAGCACCATCAGCGTGTGCAGGACGATCGAGCGGTGGCTGGACAGCACGCCCTTGGGGTTGCCGGTGGTGCCCGAGGTGTAGCAGAGGCTCGCGGCCTCACGCTCGTCGAGGTCGTCGGCCCAGGCGACCTCGTCGGCGGCTGACAGCAGGTCGTCGTAGTCCCGCACGCGTGGGTCGTCGGGAAGCTCGTCGTCGCCACCGTCGTCCATGACGACGACCCAGCGGACCGACTCCGCGGTCGCCAGCACCGGCCACACGGTCGCGACCAGGGAGCGGTCGACGAAGACCACGTCGTCCGCCGCGTCCGCGATGATGAACCGGAGCTGGCGCTCGAAAAGCCTGTGGTTGAGCGTGTGCAGCACGCGACCGCTCGCCGGCACCGCGAGGTAGAGCTCGAGGTGCCGCTGGGAGTTCCAGCCGAACGTGCCGACCCGCGCCCCGCGAGGGACCTCGAGGCGGTCAAGCACCCCCGCGAGCCGACGGGCCCGCGGGATGACCTCGCCCCAGGTGGACTCGATCTCCCCGTCGACCGTGGCGGTGATGATCCGCTTGTGCGCGAACATCGCCTCCGCCCGCTGGATCAGCGGAGGCAGGGCGAGCGGACGGTCCTGCATCAGGCCGATCACTCCGGGTGCCTCACGACCATCCGCAGGGCCAGGTCCCCGTTGAGCTCGCCGAGCTGCTCGGGGGAGTCGGAGCCGTCGCGCCGGTACCACCGGACGAGGTCGATGCCGAGCGACAGCATCGCCCGGGACACCCGGGGCACGTCGACCGGCGCGAAGGTGCCGTCGTCGACGCCGCGGGCGAGCGCGTCGCGGAAGACGGCGTTGGTCCGGTGCCGGATCTCGAGGATCTCCTCGTAGTGCTCGCCGGTCAGGCCGGCGAGCTCGTACTGGCAGACCCGGGCGGCGACGTGGTGCCGGGCGTGGAACTCGGTGTACGCCGCGATCAGCGCCCGCAGGTGCTCCGAGACGTCCTCGATGGCCTCGATGTCGGGTGCCGTGACCACCTCCAGCGCGCGCTGGTGCCCCGCGCGGATGATCTCGAAGAGCACGAGCTCCTTCGACGGGAAGTAGACGTAGAGCGCGGCCGGGCTCAGGCCGAGGGCGCCCGAGATGTCGCGCGTCGTGGTCGCGTGGAAGCCGTTGGAGGCGAAGCACCGGACCGCCGAGGTCAGCAGGTTGCGCCCCACGTCGGGGAGCCCTTCGGGCCACAGGGCGGGGGACTCGTCGTCGAGCTCGGGGAGGCCCTCCAGGTCTGCGGTGGTGAAGCGGGCCTGACGCGGTTTTGCCATCTGTTCGAGGCCGCCTTTCTGACTCCTGATCGGTGATGACACCCAGTGTGACGCTTGACACTGCCGTCACAGTTAGTGACTATGCGCTTAGTAACTCGGGACAAGGTACACCTCCCGGGGACCACGGGTCAGCAGATCTTCTCGCCGGCCCCAACACGACGGCTCGGGCCGATGGATGTCCTGCACTCATCGCGCACCAACTCGAAGGAGACACCATGATCCGGACCCGAACTCTTCGCGCCGCGGCGCTTGCCGGCGCCCTCGGGCTGACGCTCAGCCTCGCCGCATGCGGCGGCTCCGACGGCTCGGGCAAGGCCTCGGGAGGCGACGGCAGCGGGCCCGAGGGCAAGACCATCGCCTTCGTCGGCTACGGCAACGAGAGCCCGTGGGGCGCGGCGTACAACAAGACCTTCACGGCGGCGCTGAAGGACTCCGGGGTCAAGATCAACGACCTGACCTCGATGGACGCCGGCACCCAGATCCAGAACTTCAACCAGGCGGTCTCCCAGAAGCCCGACCTGATCGTGGCGCTGGTGCTCGACACCCAGGCCGCCGTGGTGCCGATCCAGAAGGCCAAGCAGGCGGGCGTCCCGGTCCTGCTCGTCGACGGCCGGCCCGACCCGTCCGTCGAGAAGGACGTGATGGCCGTGGTGTCGGACAACCCCAAGCTCGGCGAGTACGCCGCGCAGAACATCATCGAGGGCCTCAAGGCGCAGGGCCGCGACTCCGGCAACGTGATCGTGCTGATGGGCACGAAGTCGATGCTGGTCACCCAGGACCGCATGGAGGGCTTCGACAAGGTCATGGCGACCGCGCCGGAGTACAAGGTCATCGAGGAGCAGGACACCAACTGGGACCCGACGCTGTCCGGCAAGGTCGCCCAGCAGCTGTTCGCCAAGCACGGCTGTGACGGCGTGCAGGCGGCGTACGGCATGGCGGACTACATGGCCCTGCCGATCGTCCAGGCCGCCAAGCAGGCGGGCTGCAAGGTCGGCGGCGACGACGGTCTCGTGGTGACCGGCGGCAACTGCTTCAAGGCCGGCATCGACTCGATCCGCGCGGGCGAGCTCTACGGCACGGCGACGGAGGACCCGATCACGATCGCCAAGCAGTCGGCCGACTACATCGAGCGCTACTTCAGCGGCAAGAACCCACCGCAAAGTGAGCTCGTCCCCGAGGAGCGGGTCACCGCCGCCAACCTCGACGAGCTCGCCGACCAGTGCAGCCAGGCATGACAGGAGCTCCTCCACCGCGCGTGAGCGTGGAGAGGCTGGTGCGGAGCTTCGGCGGTGTGCCGGCGGTGAAGGAGGTCTCCTTCACCGTCGGCGCCGGCGAGATCCACGCCATCTGTGGTCACAACGGGGCAGGCAAGAGCACGGTCGTGAAGATGCTCTCGGGGCAGCTGGCGCCGGATGCCGGCCGGATCCTGATCGACGGGTCCGACGTCGAGCTGCGCAGCCGCCAGGTCGCGCAGCAGCACGGCGTCGCGCTCGTCGACCAGGAGCTCAGCGTGGTCCCGGCGCTGACCGTGCTGGAGAACATGGGGCTCGGCGACATCCGCGCGCCGTTCGTACGCCGGCGCAAGGCGGCGGTCGAGCAGTGCCGCCGCGTCCTCGACGAGATCGGGCTGGAGCGGGTCCGTCCCGACCAGCTGGTCTCGTCGCTGAGCATCGGCGAGCGGCAGCTGGTCGAGATCGCCAAGGCGCTGAGCCAGCAGGCGCGGGTCGTGATCCTCGACGAGCCGACCGCGACGCTCAGCGACGTCGAGAGCGAGCGGGTCTTCGCCGCCGTACGCCGGGTCGCGGCCCGCGGCTGCTCGGTGCTCTTCGTGTCGCACCGGCTCGCCGAGGTCCTCGAGCTCTGCGACCGCGTGACGGTGCTGCGCGACGGGGCCACCGTCACGACGAGCCCGACGGCGGACCTCACGGTCGACGAGCTGATCGTGCTGATGCTGGGGGAGGCGCCGCGGCGCCTGGAGGCGGCCCGCCGTGCCGATCCCGACCGCGCCCACGCGCTCTCGATCGAGGGCCTCTCGGTGCCGGGTCGGCTCGCGGACTTCTCGCTGACCGCCCCGGCCGGACGGATCTACGCGCTGGCCGGCCAGCTCGGCAGCGGGGCGTCCGACGTGCTGCGCGCGGTGGCCGGCCTGCACTCCCAGGCCACCGGCAGCGTCCGGCTGCGCGACGAGGACGTGCCCTTCCGGGACGCGGTCGGCGTCGGCCGGGCGGGCATCGCGTTCGTCTCCAACGACCGCAAGACCGAGGGCCTCTTCCTCGACAAGACCATCGCCACCAACCTGGTCGCGACGCGGCTGCCGCGTCTCGGTCGCGGTGGGCTGCTGAGCCCGCGGCGGGAGCGCCAGGAGTCGAGGTCCCTCGCGTCGCTGGCCGGGCTGCCGGCCGCGCGCCTCGGCGAGCCGGTGCTCGCGCTGAGCGGTGGCAACCAGCAGAAGGCCTTCGTCGGGCGCTGCCTGGGCCGCGACGACGTCTTCGCGCTGCTGCTGGACGAGCCGACCCGGGGCGTCGACATCGGCGGCCGGGCAGCGATCCACCATCTGCTGCGCGAGGCGGCCGACGCCGGGCTCGTCGTCGTCTTCGCCTCGACCGAGCTCGAGGAGCTGCTCGAGCTCGGCGACGTGATCGTGACGATGCACGACGGGCGGGTGGTCGGTCGCTACGACGACGAGGTGGACGGAGCGGTGCTGATGCGTGACATGACCAAGGGGGACGCCGCGTGACCACCACCGACGACGAGCCGCGCGGCCAGGTCGCCGTGGCCATGCCCGGCGCGCCCGCCGCCCGCGGCTGGCGACCCGACCCCCTCGGCGTTCTGTTGCTGGTGGTCGTGGTCGCACTGGTCCCGGTGGCCGTCACGACCGACCGCTTCCTGACCCTCGACAACGCGCGGGCCATCCTGGCCGCGACGGCCTTCGTCGGGATCACGGCGGTCGGCGCCACGCTCGTCATGATCGCGGGGTCCGCCGTGTCGATGGCCGCCTCGCAGACCGCCACGGTGGTCGCGATGGTCTTCCTCTCGACCCAGGACCTCGGGCTCAGCGTCGCGCTGCTCCTCTCCCTCCTCTGCGGCATCGCCATCACCGCCGTGCAGGGCGTGGTGATCGGCTACTGGGAGGCCAACCCGATCGTGCTCACGATCGCGGCCGGCTTCGCGATCGGCGGCACCGCGACCTGGCTGAGCGGCGGCACCACCGTCTACGCCGAGGACGACGCGTACGACGTCCTGAACTCGACCGTCCTCGGGCTGCCGGTCGCGGTCTACGTGCTGCTGGTGGTCGCCCTGGTCGCCGAGTGGGTGCTGCGCCGTACGACGCCCGGACGGCAGATGTTCCTGGTCGGGGAGAACCGCGGCGCGGCGCGCGCGGCGGGCCTGCCGGTGGGCCGGGTGATCGGCGTTGCGTGGGCGTTCTTCGGCCTGTGCATCGCGATCACCGGCGTCTTCCTCGCGTCGTTCAACACCAGCGCCACGGTCTCCCTCGGCGGCACGCTGACGCTGGACGCGATCGCGGCGGTCCTCGTCGGCGGCACCGCGATCACCGGCGGCCGAGGGTCCGCGCTGCGCACCCTCGGCGGGGCCGTGCTGATCTCGGTGATCGCCAACCTGCTGCTCATCCGGGGCTACTCCACCGGTGCCCAGATCCTCGTCAAGGGAGTGCTCGTGCTCGTCGTCGTGGTCCTCGTCCACCTGCGGTCGACGCGAGGACATCGATGATCCGCCGTGTCCTCGCCCGTCCGGAACGGGTCACGCCGCTCGTCGCCCTGGCGCTGGTGATCGTCGCCTTCGCCGCGACTCCGCTGCGCACCGGCACCCCGATCGCGACGTTCGACATCTACAACGCGCTCCAGGGCTTCGCCCAGATCGGCCTGCTGGCCCTGGCGATCGGGCTCACCATGATCGCCGGCGAGTTCGACCTGTCGGTCGTCGGCACCTACGCGCTCGGCGGCATGGTGGCCGTCCAGGCGGGGCAGGACTCCCCGCTGCTGGGTGTGCTGGCGGCGGTCGGGTGCGGCGTCGCGATCGGGGCCGTCCAGGGCCTCCTCATCGCCCGGCTCCGGATCCCGTCGATGCCCGTCACGCTGGCGACGTACATCGCCCTGCTGGGCCTGACCTATGCGATGTCCGGTGGCCTGAGCGTCAGCTACACCAACTTCGACGCGACGCTGTGGGTCGACCAGACGATCGGGGGCTACTTCTCGCCGCGCAGCCTGATCACCCTGGCGGCGTTCCTGCTGGCGGCCCTGCTCCTGGTCGGCACCCGGCTCGGGCCGGAGCTGCGCGCGATCGGCGGTGACCGTCGCGCCAGCCGGGTCGCCGGCGTCCGCGTCGAGCGCACCCTGGTCGGGCTCTTCACCGCCTCCGGTGCGCTCGCGGCGCTGGGTGGCGCGCTGCTGGCCTACAGCTACGCGTCGGCCAACCCGGATCCCGGTCTGCGGCCGCTGCTGATCGCGGTGGTCGCGGCCCTCCTGGGGGGCGTCTCGCTCGCCGGCGGGAGGGGTACGCCGCTCGGTCTGCTCGCGGGCGCGCTGTGCGTCGCGCTCCTGGCCCAGGTGGTCGCGGTGTCGTACCTCCCGGACTACACCATCCAGCTCTTCTACGCCGCCCTGCTGGCCGTCATCGTGGCGATCGACTCGCCCGGGCTGCACCGCTCCGTCGACCGGCTCCGGGCCAGAGGGGTGCTCCGGCCGTGGCGAACCTGACCTTCGACTTCAGCGGACGCACGGTCCTGGTCACCGGCGCCGCGCGCGGTGTGGGACGGGCGATCGGGGAGCACTTCCGGCTGGCCGGGGCCACCGTCTACCTGGTCGACCTGGAGGCCGACGCGGTGATGGCCGCCGCGAGCGAGATCGGGGCCGTCGGCCTGACCGCCGACGTGGGGGACAGCGAGCAGGTCGCGAGCGTCGTCGACCGGGTCGTCGCCGACACCGGGCGCCTCGACGTGCTCGTCAACAACGCCGGCATCCTGCGCGACGGCGTCGTCTGGAAGCTCACCGACGACGACTACGAGTCCGTGATGGCCGTCCACGCCGGTGGGACCTTCCGCTTCACCCGTGCGGCGGTGCCGCACTTCCGGCACCAGGGCCGCGGGCGGATCATCAACGTCACGTCGTACACGGGGCTGCGCGGCAACGCCGGCCAGTCCAACTACGCGATGGCCAAGGCGGGCATCATCGGCTTCACGAAGACCACGGCGAAGGAGCTCGCGCGGTTCGGGACCACCGTCAACGCGATCTCGCCCAACGCCGCCACCCGGATGATCGAGTCGGTGCCGCCGGACAAGCTGGCCGCGCTGACCGCCGCCATCCCGATGGGCCGCTTCGCCGCGGCCTCCGAGATGGCGGCCGCGGTCGCCTTCCTCGCGTCGGACGAGGCGGCGTACATCACCGGCGTGGTGTTCCCGGTCGACGGAGGCCTGTCACTGTGAGAGCGAAGCCCAACCCCAGGAGGACACCATGACCGCAGCACCCCGGACGATCGTCAGCGACGCGCACTTCCTGGAGGCGCCGCGCTGGCACGACGGCCGGCTCTGGTACTCCGACTTCTACGGCCACCAGGTCCACTCGGTGCGGGAGGACGGCTCCGACGACCGGGTGGAGGCTGAGGTGCCCGGGCAGCCGTCCGGGCTGGGCTGGCTGCCGGACGGTCGCCTGCTCGTCGTCTCGATGACCGACCGCCGGCTGCTGCGCCGCGAGGCCGACGGCAGCCTCGTCGTGCACGCCGACCTGTCCGCCTATGCCACCGGGCACGCCAACGACCTGGCCGTGGACGCCGCCGGCCGGGCGTACGTCGGCAACTTCGGCTTCGACCTGATGGCCGGCGACCCGATCGAGACGGCCTCGCTGCACCGGGTCGACCCGGACGGCACGGTCACCGAGGTGGCCGACGAGCTGTGGTTCCCCAACGGCGCGGTGATCACCCCCGACGGCGTGCTGCTGGTCGTCGAGACCTTCGGCAACCGGGTGACCGCCTTCGACCTCGGCGACGACGGGACCCTGGGCAACCGCCGGGTGTGGGCCGAGTTCGGCCCGCTGCCGTCCGACCGGGACGTGGCCGCTGCGCTGGGCGGGCTCAGCGTCGCCGGGGACGGCGCCTGCCTCGACGCGGAGGGCGCGCTCTGGATCGCCGACGCGATCGGCGACCGGGTCGTGCGCGTGGTCGAGGGCGGCACCATCACCGACGAGATCAAGCCGGGCTCGCCGGTCTACGCCTGTGGCCTGGGCGGGGAGTCCGGCCGCACCCTCTTCATGTGCGCCGCACCCGACTTCCACGCCGAGGCCCGCGCCGCGGCGACCGAGGCCCGGATGCTCGCGCAGGAGGTCGCCGTACCGGCGCCCTAGCCCGCTGCCTTCTGCACCAGCGTGCGGATGAGCTTCTCCTCCACCTGGCCGATCCCGGTCACGGCGTACGACGTCACCCACATCGCGCCGTCGTCCAGCTGGGCGGCCTCCTCGAACCCGAGGGTGGCGTAGCGGGACTTGAACTTCGACGCGGGCTTGAAGAAGACGACGACCTTGCCGTCGCGGGCATAGGACGGGAAGCCGTACCAGGTCTTCGGGTCCAGGGCCGGGGCGACGTCGAGCACGATCCGGTGGATCGCCTCGGCGAGCCCGCGGTCGGGCTGCGGCAGGGCGGTGATCGCCTCGACGCACGCCTCGGCCTCGTCCGCCTTCTTCGCGCCGCCCTTCTTCTCGGCGCGCAGCTCGGCGGCGCGCTGCTTCATCGCCGCCAGCTCGTCCTCGGAGAAGCCGGAATCAGATGTGGTGTTCGTGGTAGCCATGGCCACACGCTAGGCCGGGTCGGCAGGCGGAGACTTCTCGATTCCTGACCGCTTGTCGCCGAGCCCGGGTCAGGCGTCGATCACGATGGGGATGATCAGGGGGTTCCTGCGGAACGCCCGGCCGGCCCAGCGGGCGACGTCGCGGGCGAGCATCTGCTCGAGCTGGTGCGGGTCGCCGATTCCTTCGGCGGCGGCGCGCGCGAGGCACTTCTCGACGACGGCGACAGCGGGGTCGAAGGCGCCGTCCTCGTGGACGAAGCCGCGGACCAGGAAGTCCGGCGGGTCGGCCAGCCTGCCGGTGTCCGCGTCGACGATGGCCAGCACGGTCACGACGCCCTCCTCGCCCAGCGTGCGCCGGTCCTTGAGGGTGGCCTCGGTGACGCCTCCGACGGTCTGGGCGTCGACGTAGATGTTGCCTGCGCGTACCTTGCCGGTGATCTTGGCCTGCCCGTCGACGAGGTCGACGACGACCCCGTCCTCGGCGAGCACGACCCGCTCCTTCGCCAGGCCGGTGCTGATCGCGAGGTCGGCGTTGGCCCGCAGGTGGCGGTACTCGCCGTGGACCGGCATCACGTTCCTGGGCTGGACGATGTTGTAGCAGTAGACGAGCTCGCCGGCGCTCGCGTGGCCCGAGACGTGCACCTTGGCGTTGCCCTTGTGCACGACGTGGGCGCCCCAGCGCGTGAGGCCGTTGATCACGTTGGAGATCGCGTTCTCGTTGCCCGGGATGACCGAGCTGGCCATCAGGATGGTGTCGCCCTCGCCGACGCGGATCTTGTGGTCGCGGCTGGCCATGCGGGACAGCGCGGCCAGGGGTTCGCCCTGCGAGCCGGTGCAGATCAGCGTGGCCTTGTTGGCCGGCATCTTCTCGAGCTGGTCGAGGGGGACGATCAGGTTGGGCGGCACGTCGAGGTAGCCGAGCGCCTGGGCGACGCCCATGTTGCGCACCATCGAGCGGCCGACGAAGGCGACCTTGCGGCCGTGCGCGTGGGCCGTGTCGAGGACCTGTTGGATCCGGTGCACGTGGCTGGCGAAGCTGGACACGATCACGCGGCGCGGGGCGTCGCGGAAGACCTGCTCGATCGCGGGGGCGAGCTCACGCTCGGAGGTCGTGAAGCCCGGGACCTCGGCGTTCGTGGAGTCGGTGAGGAAGAGGTCGACCCCCTCCTCACCCAGGCGCGCGAAGCCGCGCAGGTCGGTGATCCGGCTGTCGAGCGGGAACTGGTCCATCTTGAAGTCGCCGGTGTGGAGAACCATGCCGGCGCCCGTACGGATCGCGACCGCGAGGCCGTCCGGGATGGAGTGGTTGACGGCCAGGAACTCGAGGTCGAACGGGCCGTACGACGAGCTGTCGCGGTCGCCCTCCTTGACCTCGTGGGTCACGGGACGGATCCGGTGCTCCTTGAGCTTCTCGACGATCAGGGCCAGCGTCAGCCGGGAGGCGATCACCGGGATGTCCGCGCGCTCGCGCAGCAGGTACGGCACGCCGCCGATGTGGTCCTCGTGGCCGTGCGTGAGCACGATGCCGACGACGTCCTGGATCCGGTTCCGGATGTAGCTGAAGTCGGGAAGGATCACGTCGACCCCCGGCTGGTGCTCCTCCGGGAAGAGGACGCCGCAGTCGACCACGAGCAGCTTCTTGCCGTACTCGAAGACGGTCATGTTCCGACCGATCTCTCCGAGGCCGCCGAGAGCGACGATGCGAAGACCGTGCGCTGGGAGGGCCGGCGGCTGCTTGAGGTCGAGATGGGGATGGCTCACGAAGATCCGTTCAGAAGTGTTGCGAAGTGGGGGTCCGGTGCCGGCTCATCTCTGCCCGACGATCTCGACACGGGTCTGTCTGCCTCACGGACCGATGCCACCGTATCCGTGATGCGACCCGACGAGCACGCTCAGGGTCCCGAGTCGCGCATTCGACGCCACCCCGAACCGTCAGGTCCTGGGGTCGTCGACGACGTCGCGGACAGTGCGAGGACGTCATGCGGACGGAGCAAACGGATGCACTTTCCGTATGACCTCATGGGGTTCGCCCCGCGCACTGTCAGCGGCTGGTCCGGGTCAGCCGGGAGTGTAGGTGTAGGCCACGGAGCCAGCGCCGAACCGGCGCACGTTCTGCAGCACCAGGTCCACCGGTCCACCGAAGAGCCTGTAGCCCTTGCCGAAGGCGATGGGGTGGACGTTGATGCGGTACTCGTCGACGAGCCCGAGCCGAGTCAGCTCTTGGGCGAAAGTGGCGCCGCCATAGGTGAGGATCGGCCCGCCTTCCGTCGCCTTGAGCTCGGCCATGCCGCTCTCGAGGTCTTCATAGATCGTCGTCTCGGGCCAGGTCGCCTCGGTCAATGTTCGTGAGAAGACCGCCTTGGGAATCTCGTTCATCGGCTTGGCCAAAGCGTCGGTCGAGGACTGCCAGTACGGCGCCATCTCCAGGTAGGCGCCACGGCCCATCGCGTGCACGCCCGCACTGCTGATCAGGTCGAGGATCTCGGCGGCGAACTCGTCGTCGTAGAAGTTCATCGGCCACGCCGGCACCTCGCCGGGCTGCCCCACGAAGCCGTCCAAGGACATGTCCATCTTCAGTATCAAAGATCGCATGCAAGGACCGACCACCCTCCTCGCTCAAAGTCATCGGGGACGGCGCGGGCCGGTGCTGGATCGGTCAGCGGGGGCGGAACAGGCAGTCGTGCTGCAGCCGTTCAGTCGGAGCACAGGCAGAACGGGTGTCCGGCCGGGTCGAGGAAGACGCGGAAGCTCGTCCCCGGCTGGTGCTCGTGTTTGGTCGCGCCCAGCCCGAGGACAGCCGTCTCGGCGGTGTCCAGGTCGTCCACGGCAACGTCGATGTGCATCTGCTGCGGGACGTCCTGGCCTGGCCACTGGGGAGGGTGGTAGCCCTCGACCTTCTGGAAGCCGATGCCGTCGCCGTATTCCGCGCGGACGAAGCACATGTCTGGGTCGTTGCTGGCGATCGGCCAGTCGAGCAGCGCGCTGTAGAACTCTGCGAGGAGCTGAGGGTCGGGGCAGTCGAGGACGACGACAGGAAAGCGTGCGATAGCCATGGCCTGCACGCTAGGGATGATCCCGGACGGAATGCTTCCGCGATCGTCATCTCCCGGGCGTACCCGCGTCAGCGGCCGCCGAGTGCGTCGAGGGTCGCCATGTCGTCGTCGGTCAGGCTGAACCCGGCGACGTCCGCGTTCGATCGGATGCGGTCGGCGTGAACGGACTTCGGGATCACGATCACGTCGTGCTGCAGGTGCCAGCGGATGATGACCTGGGCCGGCGAGCGCCCGGTCCGCTCAGCGATCTCCAGGATCGCAGGATGCTCGAGGGTGCCACCCCGAAGGGCGCTGTAGCCCTCGAGTGCGATGTTGCGAGCGCGGTGCTCGGCCAGCGTCTCGGCGTCGAAGAGGAGCGGGCTCCACTCGATCTGGTTGACCGCGGGCGCCGCTCCGGTGGCATTCGTGATCTCGTCGATCAGGGGGATGTCGAAGTTGCTCACCCCGATCTCACGGGCCAGGCCCGCCTCCCGGGCCTCGACGAAGGCGTGCCACATCTCGGTGTTGGCGGAACCGTCCGCGGGCCAGTGGATGAGCCACAGGTCCACGTGGTCGGTCTGCAGCAGCTCGAGGCTCTCCCGAAGAGTGCTGAGCTCCTGGCCGGCCCGGTTGGGCGGGCACTTGGTGGTGACGAAGACGTCGTCGCGGGGGATCCCGCTCTCGGCCAGTGCGCGGCCGACCTCGCGCTCGTTGCCGTAGACCGTCGCGGTGTCGAGGTGGCGGTAGCCGGTCTCGAGCGCCGTCGAGGTCGCGCGCACCGCGTCAGGGCCCTTGATCTGCCAGGTGCCGAAGCCGAGGAGCGGGATCCGAGTGCCCTCGGTGAGCGAGACGGTGTCGTCGGGAAGTCGGGGGGTGTCGTCGGTCATGTCGCGATGCTAGTCACCACCTGCACGCCGCCACGTCGGCCAGACCGGCCACCACGTCGGCGACAACCGGGCGGTCAGTGCCTCCGCAGACGACCACTAGGCGTGGTGGCACGGATGAGGTTCACTGAAGAGATGACCGCGCCGGGAGCGGGCAGGGGAGCTGTCCTCATGTGGTTGTGCCTCGCCGTGCTGGTCCTCGCCTCGTGTGCCGACGACTCCGACGGCAAGGACTCTGCATCGAGCTCGGAGGGACCCACCGGCACTCCCCGCCAGTCGCCGAGCGGCGCAGCACAGGGCGCAAGCTTCACGGTCGACGGGAGGGAGCTCCTCCTCGACTGCACGGGTGAGGGCGCACCCACGATGGTCCTGGAGGTCGGCGAGGGCGCTCCTCGCCAAGCTCTCTCCGGCATCGGTGACGCCTACCGATCGCAGGTCAGGGTGTGTTCCTACGAGCGCGCCAGCACCGACAGGAACATCGTGTCCGACCTGCACGGCCTGCTCGAAGCCGCCCACGTGCCCGGCCCGTACCTGCTGGTCGGTCACTCGGCCGGGGGCCTCCTGGTCCAGGCGTACGCCGCCGCCTACCCGGACGAGACCGCTGGCGTGGTGGCCATCAACCCGGTGCCTGCCTGGCAAGCGTGGTCGACGCTCGCGTTCAACGAGATGACCAGCCGCGAGCGGAAGGACGAGGCCGCCTACTACGGGGGCGCCAACGGCGAGTCGCTGGACTACCGCGACATCAGTCGACTGATCGCCGAGTCCCCGGCACCGCGCACCATCCCGCTGCACGTCCTGATCTCGACCGCGGCCCAGTGCGACAGCCCGAAGGACATCTGCGCACGCACGTACCCGGCGTACGAGCAGATCTCCCGGGCCGTCGCCCGGCGATGGGGAGAGGGCCGTTTCAGTGAGGTCGAGGCACCCCATGAGATCCCGGTCGCGGACGTGCAGCCCGCCATCGACGACGTGATCTCGCGCGCCCGTCAGTGACGTCGGCCAGGCTCGCGGCAACCGAGCGGTCAGGCGTCGGCCTCGGTCAGTGACGTGGGCGGCAGCCAGTCGGCCCCGAGGAGCTCGGCGAGGTCGGCGAGGCCGGTGGTGTCGCCGCCGACCGTGTCGGACGCGGCGGCGATGCGCTCCACCATCACCTTGCCGACCTGCTCCTCCACCGTGCCCTCGGCGTACGCGATGTGCCACGGCGAGACCTGGTGGTCGCGGTGGGTGCGGCCGGTCACCTGCCGTCCGGCGATGCCCGAGAAGCGGGCCTGGTGGAAGACGCCGACGCGCGGTTCGGTGCTCGCCCGGTGGCCGTCGGGGAGGGTCTCGCCGGCGTGCAGGCTGATCGAGGCGACCGTGGTGAAGACGCAGACCCTGGCCTGACCGGTCTGGAAGCGGAGCCGCTCGGCCTCGGGGTCGAACCGGTCGCGGCCGTAGATCGTGGCGACCTCGATGCCGGAGTCGCGCAGCCGGTCGGCGATGGGGTCGGCAGCGGTCCCGACGAACTCGACCGAGCACGCCACCTGCCGCTCCGCCTGGACCTGCTGGTCGATCCAGGCGACCGTCGAGTCGACCCGGATCAGGCCCGCCTTCTGCCGGAAGCGCAGCAGCGCGGCGCGGCCCTTCGCGACGTTGCGGCCGCGACGCGCGATGTCCATCTCGCGACAGAACTCGCCCCACTCGGCCTCGTACGCCGCGCGCTCCGCCGGCGTGAGCGCCACCGGCATGCCGGAGATCGGCACCGGCCCCCACGGTGCGGCCCGGTGCAGCATGGCCGGGGGCCGCTCCTCGTCGAGCCAGCCGCGCACCAGCTTGAGGTCGGCGGCGCGGCGTGCCGGATCGGTGGTCCAGGCCGCGCCGTACCGTCCCTGCTCCACCCCCACGCCGTGGCGCTCGAGCGCGGCGGCGAACGCGGCCCCGGGCTGCGTCGCCGAGGTCCACTCCTTCATCGGCTCGCCGAGCACCTGCGCGTACGCCGGGGCGAGGTAGGGCAGCTCGAGCGGCGTGTGCCCCGGCGTCGCGGTCGTCGCGATGACGAACGGCGCCTGGTCGTGCGGCCGCCCGTGGCCCGAGATCCTGGCCCAGAGCTTCCACCGCTTCGTCGTCGTACGCCGCAGCGCGTGGGCCTCGTCGGCGATGATCACGTCCCACGCGTGGTCCTTGATCTTCTCCAGCCGGTCCCAGGTGATCACGACCCACTCGAGACCGCCGTCGCCGAGCGCCGCGATGGTGCGGCACCAGTGACCGATCGTGATCGCGGCGGGCCGGTCGGCGACGACGAGCACCCGTCGCGCGTCGCGGAGGTCGCCCACCGCCGTCGCGCCGAGCACCGCCGAGATCGTCTTGCCCACGCCGGGCTCGTCGGCCAGCAGGAAGAGCCGCCCGCCCGCCTCCGCGCGCGCCGCGATCGCGTCGGCCGCCTCGAACTGGATCCTCCGCGGCTCGAGCGCATCGGTCGGCTCGGGGGAGGGCGCCGGATCGTCGGGGTTGAGGGTGTTCTCGATGAACCGCCCCAGCGTGTACGGCCCCGGTGCGTACGGCGCGAGGTGCGCCGGCAACCCGCGCCCGACGTACAGGTGGGTCTTGACCGCCGGGTGCCAGGCGGCGCCGTCGACCTGGGTCCCGTACGGCACGTCGAGCACCCACAGCCGCTCGCCCGGCCCGGCGACCGGCAACGCCCGCGGCGGCTGCCGCTTCCCGCCCCGACGCGGCGGCCCGCTACGTCGACGAGCGCCGGTACGACGAGGACTGGCCACCCCCGGACGCTATCCGCGACCCACCTGGGATCAGAGCTGCCTCGCCCACGCTGGCGCGCGGCGCTTGGCCCGAGGCCTAGATTCCGGACGCACGAGGCGTCTAACGTGGGTGGCGCGGCATTTGTCGACGCAGGACGCAGCAGGGCGATGGTGTCCATCGTTCGCCTCACTTGACCTCGAGATATCGGTTGGGGGGAGGGGACAATGGGGTCCCGATTCGGATGGCGAAGGTCCTCAGACGCTGGCAGCGCGTCTGTGGACGGTGCGATCGAGCGGATGCTGGCGGGACGGGTGCCTCCCCCGCGCCGCGAGGAGCCGCCGTCGGACGATCCGGTGGCCATCGCCGACGCCGCGGTCGACGGCGTCGCGGACCTCCTTGCGTCGGACCTCTCTGAGCTGAAGGACGACCGCGCGGGGGCCGGGCTCCGCCAGGTCGGCCGCAACCTCTCCTCGGCGATGACCGCCCTCGCTCCCTATCGGGACAGCGCTGATGGTCGGCTCCGTGCCGCCTACGCGGCGGTCCACGAGGCGATCACGGACCTGGCGGGGGTCTACGCCTGGCTGACCTTCGGCCAGGGCCGGGCACAGCATGTCCAACGAGCGCGCGATCGGCGCGGGCAGCGGGACGAACGCGACGCCCACGACTGAGGCAGCGGGACGTCTCGCGGAGCCAGTGCGACCCGGCTGGCCCGCTGCTGGATTGGCGCAAGATGAGCCCGACGAGGCCGTTCACGCAACCCACTCCGGCTTTTGCCTTGTACGTTCGTGAATACCGCTTCTGTGCCGTGGCTCCGTCGGAGTCTCGTGCCCAGGCTTCGTTCTTGGGTTTCTTCTTCGAAGGTGGCAACTTCCTTGGAGGAATCACGACATGCACACGCTCGACGAGGCATCCGTCCTGTCCGCACCCCGGGCCCGGCAGCTGAGCGACCGGGCCGATGAGTTCCGGATCATCCTGAGTGCACGTCAGGAGGCGGACGCGATCCTCGCGGACGCGCACGTCGTACGTCTCGACGCAGTCCTCCAGGCCGAAGCCATCGTGGCTGCGGCCCAGGCGTCAGCCGACGAGATCCGGCGGACCGCTCGTGCTCAGGTGGCCGACACCAACGAGGAATCGTCGAGACGTCACTTCGCCCAGGCCTCGTACGCGGCACTGTCGTCGACACGCCGGCAGGCGGCCACGACCGAGCCGACCGCCGTCGCGTCCCCGACCGGGCAGGCGGAGGACCGCACGGAGCTGCGGCCCCTCGGGTGGCTCTTCCGCGCCGACCGGTCGTAGCGCACACCGCTGCCGGAAGCGATGGCCGGACCCGCCCGGGCCCGGCCATCGCCGCGGGTCAGTGGACCTGCGCACCCAGGGCGAGCTCGAAGCCGGCACCGTTGCGGGCCAGGCCCATGAGCAGGAGACCGGCCTGCTCGAGCAGCGGGGCTGCCTGCAGGCCGCCGGCGTCGAGCGGCCGCAGCTCCAGGCTGTCCAGGAACGCCCCGAGGGTGGCCTTCGCCTCGGCGCTGTCGCCCGCGATGAACGCGTCCAGCGGAGTGCCCTTCGCCAGCACGTGGCCGAAGATCGTGTTCAGGGCCTTCACCACGTGGGCGCTGTCGGGGGCGACCGCGGCCATCTCGTGGGCCGCCGAGGTCGGGGTCACCAGGCCGCTGGCGTCGGCGTTGAACGGGTTGGAGATGTCGACGAGGATCTTGCCGGCCAGCGCGTCGCCGTACGTCGAGACCGCGTCGACCACGCCGTCGTACAGGACCGCGACGATGACGATCTCGCCCTTCGGTACGTCGCCGTAGGTGCCGACCGTGGTCCCGTTGCCGATCTGGTCGGCGAGGGCCCGGGCCTTGGTCGCGTTGCGGCCGAGGAGCTCGACGGTGTGGCCGTGGTTGACCGCCCGGGTGCCGATGGCGGTGGCCATGTTGCCCGAGCCGATGATGCTGATGGTGGTCATGATGGGTTCCTTTGTGGTGGTGGTTGTGGTGGTGCTGGTGGTCAGATGAGTCCGCCGACGATCTCGTCGAGGGGCTCGGGCTCGCCGTCCTCCTGGTGGAAGCGGGTGCCGCCACGGATCAGGACGCCGGTCAGGATCGCGCCCGCCCAGAAGGCGCCTGCGGCCCACCAGAAGCCGACGCTGAAGCCGTGGACGGCGGCGTCGACTGTGGCGGCGCTGCCGTGGTCGGCGAGGTAGCCGCTGGTGGCCGTGGCGACGAAGGTGCTGATCACGGCGATCCCGAGGGCGGCGCCGATCTGCTGGGCGACGTTGTTGATCGCGCCGGCGGCTCCGGCGTCACGCGGTTCGACGCCCATCTGGGAGAGAGCGACCGCCGAGACGATCGCCGATCCGATGCCTGCTCCGGCCAGGACCAGCCCGGGCAGCACCCAGGCCGCGTAGTGACTGTTCGCGTCGGCCCGGGTCAGCAGCGCTGCTCCGGCTCCGCCGACGGCCAGGCCGCCGGCGACGATGGCCCGCATGGTCAGGTGCTTGACCAGCACGCTCTGGGTCACCGTGGCGACGACGGCGACGGTCACCATCATCGGCAGGAACGCGAGCCCGGTCCTGAAGGGGGAGTAGCCCAGGACGCCCTGGAAGTAGTACGTCAGGAAGAGGAACAGGGCGAAGACCCCGGCCTGGCCCAGCAGGAGCGTCAGGAGGCCGGAGCCGCGGTTGCGGTCGGCGACGACGCGCAGCGGGACGAGCGGGTTGCGGTCGATCTTCTGGAAGGCGACGAAGACGACGAGGAGCAGGCCGCCGAGGATGAGGGACGTCAGGGTGACGGCCGCGCTCCAACCGTCGGTGGCTGCCTTCGATGCTCCGAAGACCAGCCCGAAGACCCCCGCCGTACCGAGGAGGGTGCTCGGCACCGACAGCCTGGGCTTGTCGGTCTCGGCGGTGTTGTGCAGCAGGGTGAGTGCGCCGAGGATCCCGACGGCCGCGAAGGCGACGTTGACGTACATGGTCCAGCGCCAGCTGGCGTAGTCGGTCAGGACGCCGCCCAGCATCAGGCCGATGGCCGAGGAGCTCCCGGCGACGGCACCGAAGATCGCGAACGCCTTGTTGAGCTCCTTCAGGTCCGTGAAGATGATCATGATCAGCGACAACGCCGCCGGCGCCATGACCGCGGCGAAGCCGCCCTGGACAGCACGAGCCGTGATGAGCGTCGCGATGTTCGGAGCCGCCCCGGCGACGGCCGAGGCGATCGCGAACCCGACGAGACCGACGACGAAGACGGTCTTGCGCCCGAACGCGTCGGCCAGCCGCCCGCCGAGGAGGAGCAGGCTGCCGAAGGCGAGCAGGTAGGCGGTGACCACCCACCCGCGGGCGTCGTCGGAGAAGCCGAGGTCGGCCTGCATCGAGGGCAGCGCCACGTTCACGATCGTGGCGTCGAGCAGCAGCATCATCTGCGCGATGAGGATGACGCCCAGGGCCCACCACCGTCGCTGGTGATGGGGATTGTCGGGAGCGGCTGGTTGCGCTCCGGCGGCCACGGCCGGCTCGCTGGTGTTGGTGCTCATCG
Organism: Nocardioides conyzicola; assembly: GCF_039543825.1. Classification (NCBI taxonomy): domain Bacteria; kingdom Bacillati; phylum Actinomycetota; class Actinomycetes; order Propionibacteriales; family Nocardioidaceae; genus Nocardioides; species Nocardioides conyzicola. Next base: position 2,991,547 of record NZ_BAABKM010000002.1, read on the forward strand.
TGTTCACTCCTGGTCGGGTCGATGCGGAGCGCCAAGTCGAGGCACCCCTCCGGTATGTGGAGGGGTAACCGGAGGCATGCCTCATTCTATTCCGGAGGGGTGCCTCCGTACGCCGGGTAGACTCCTCGCATGAGCCCGTCCGACGTCCAGCAGGCGCAGCGCCCGCTGCGTCGCGACGCCCGGGAGAGCCACGACAAGCTCATCGCGGCGGCGCAGGCGGAGTTCGCCGCCGTCGGCGTCGAGGCCTCCCTGGAGAAGATCGCGCGCGACGCCGGCGTCGCCATCGGCACCTTGTACCGGCACTTCCCGGCGCGCCTGGACCTGCTCATGGCTGCCCTGCGGCCACGGCTGCAGGAGTTCGTCGAGGGCGCCGACGAGGCCCTGGCGACCGACGACCCGTGGGATGCGTTCGTCGCCTACCTGGAGAACCTCTTCGCCGTGCAGGCGGGGGACCGGGGCTTCAACGACTTCCTGTCCCGCCGCTTCCCGGGCAACGCCGAGACCGAGCACATCCACGACGTGATGTGCGACCAGATCGACGACGTCCTCGCTCGGGCCCAGGAAGCCGGCAAGGCCCGCCCCGACATCACCCGGGCCGACATCGTCAACCTCATCTGGTCCAACGGCCGGATCATCGACGCCACCAGCGCCAAGGCCCCGACGGCCTGGCGCCGCCAGCTCCACCTCATGCTCGACGCCTACCGCGCCGAGGGCGCCCACGCGATCCCCGAGCCGCCGATGACCGACGAGCAGCTCTACGACGCCATGGTCCACCTCAGCAAGGTGAAGTAGCGCTGCACCGGCGGTCGACCAGTCACGTCAGAATGCGAGTCCAGCCCACGCGGCGTCGGCGTCGGGCATCGCGGCGATCTCGTCGCGGATTCGTTCGGCAGCAGCTCGAACGGTCGGGTCGCCCGTGACCGCCGCGACCGCGGCCTCGATCGACTCGACGCCGTAGTCCTCCGGGGCGACCAGCACTCCGGCTCCGGCACGGACCAGGAGCGCGGCGTTGTCGGGCTGATCGGTCCCGCGGGGCAGGGCGACCTGGGGAACGCCGTACACGAGCCCTCCGAGCATCGTGCCGGACCCGCTGTGCGAGACGAGCAGGTCGGCTCGCTCGAGCAGCGAGGCTTGGGGCACGAACTCGGCGACCACCGCGTTCGCGGGTATCGGCCCCAGCTCGTCGGGGTCGAGCCGACGTCCCGTGGTGGCCACCACCAAGCCGTCGTACCCCGCGAGTGCACGCAGTCCCGTTCTGAAGTCCGAGGCGTCGGCGTTCTTGATGGTGCCGAGGGTGAAGTAGGCGACGGGGCGGTCCGACGCGAGCGCGTCGGCCAGGTCGGGTGGAAGAGGCTGGCGTTCGCCGGCGCTCGGTCGCACCGTCGTGACCTGTGGCCAGGGCGGTGACGCATCGGGTTGCAGCGAGGGCGGGCAGAGGTCAACGGCCTGCTCGGTCGAGAGCTGCGCCCACAGCTGCGGCTCGCCGATGGCGGAGCCCGCGGCGCTGAGGAGGGGTGCGTAGAAGGGGAACATGGGTCCGATGCCGTGCACGACGCCCGGGATCGCAAGCCTGTGGGCCAACAGGGAACCGGCCTGCTCGAGGACCTCGTGGACGACGACATCGGGCCGCCACTGCGCGGCCATGGAGGTCAGGTCATCGAGTCGCTGGACCGCAGGTGTGCCGAACAGAGCGACGACCCCGTCCATCATCTTCTGGTCCTCGGGGAGGCCCGGGTCCGCCCACACCGCCTCGTGTGCGGACCACGCGAATGCCCAGCTCGGCCCCACGGCGTGGACGTCCAACCCGCGAGCAGCCAAGGGACTGATCAGGTCCGGGCCCGTCGCCACCCGCACGTCGTGGCCGCCGCGCTCTGCCGCCCGGATCAGGGGCAGCATCGGCAGTACGTGTCCGTACGCTGGGCACGAGGTGAACAGCACTCTGGCCACGCTCACCAATGTGACACGCGCACCCTCGGCCGTACAGCCACCGGGTTGGCCACCATCTAGATCGGTACGGCGACGGCGGGCGATGCTCTTCCGCGATCGAACCCTAGGGCCGCGCCCTCCTACATGCGCGTTCCCAGGCGCGCGGTGAAGCGCTACGGTTTTCTCGCCCCGCCGGTTCCATGGGCCTTGGATGCGAGTGAGCCGGGCACATCAGTGCACCCGCCGTCGTGTCGTTCGGACGTTGAGCCGAGGCGCCACTCCAATTGGCCACAACATTGGAGACGCCGTGTGCACCAAGATCCCGTACGCCAACCGCTGGGTTGCCTACCTGATGCTCAAGAAATTGGCGCAGCAGGGCCGAGCCGTTCGCTCGGTCCACCCCTGTTTCACCGATCATCCAGGCGCATGGCACGTCTCAAGCGCGCCGAACCACAGGTGGTGAGGATCGCAGGCAAAGAAGCACGCCGGTCGTCATCCGACGGCAGCCGAGAGGCGTGGCTCGTCGGCGACCGAGGCGAATACGCGGCTGAATGCCTCGCCTCTCCAGCAGCTGCTGTTGCCGGCCTGGTCTAAGCCAGCGTCAGGAGAATTATCAGTTCGACGATGACACGATCGTTAAGCCACGACCATTCGTCACATGTGCCCCGACCTCACGCTTGTTCCGCTCTTGAGCGCGACGATCCAAACCCAGGATCGGCTCATCTTCGGGGGGATCGCGTTGACAGTTGCCGTGTTGACCGCTGCCTTCTTCTTCACCAAGGACGGTTGGAGGAGCGCTCCTCCGTCGCGGGAGGCATCAGTCGTCTTCATGGCGGTGATTTTTAGCCTGGTCATTCTCGCTCTCGCCGTACCGTATTTCTTAAACACTCAGGCGACCGTGGCCCTCCTGGGAGCCGTAATCGGCTCCACGCTAACGACACTCAGCAAGACGGAACCACGAGCGAGCCTCGATAAGACCGACCAGGTTGCCGATGATTCGGAGGTCAACCCGCCGACTAGCGGCGGCAGCAGTAACTCCGCGCCCTGAGGCGGCGTTAAGACGCAGTTCGACCCGTTCCGAATGTCGATCCGGCTAGGGCGACAAGCGCCCTCGTCGGACGGGCAGCGCGATCGACCTCAACTGGTGCTGTCAATGATCAGTCGGGTCGCCTCATGCGGTGCGTCCCATTGTGGAAAGTGGCCACACCGCTCGAACCAGTGCAGCACCGCGTCCGGAAACAGTTCCGTGGCACGTGCGGCCTGCCTCGGTACGGTCACCAGGTCACGACGACCCCAACCGATCGTGACCCGGCCGGGCACAGTGCCGGCAGGCGCACCCTGCTGCTTGGGCCCCTTGGTCAGGGCGTCCAAGGCCGCGCCAGTCGACGGGGACTCAGCCAGCCCGCGCACATCTGGCAGCACGGTCTCGCGCGAGAGTGCCCAGGGCCGCGCAGACAACTGCGCCAACAGCAGCGTCCTTCCCGCGGGATTGCCCAGCAGTGCTGGCAGCTTGCCTCGCAGCGCCCGGACCAGAGCGATCGATGGCCGAAGCGTGGCCCCGAAGACGGCGACCTCGCGGTCGCTCCAGAAACCACCCGGGTCCAACGCCACGGTGTCGCCGCCGACGCCTCGCCGTGCGAGCTCAAGCACCATTCGGCCGCCCATCGACTGACCGACCGTCGACACCCCGTCCAGACCCTGTTCGCGGATGAATTCTGCGACGGAGTCGGTCAGGGTGGCGATCGAGACCTCGCCGGTCAAAGGAGGCGACTCGCCGAAACCCGGCAGGTCGATGGCGATGACCTCACGGCTCTCGGCCAGCTCGTCGATGATCGGGGACCAGGATCGCCATCCAGCGCCCAGACCGTGCACGAGCAACAACGGCCGACCGCTTCCGCGGTGCGCATGGTTCAGCGTCATTTCTTGAACGCTAGCCCACGCGGAAATCTGTGCATCGCCACCGCAAGCCGATCCGCAACGAAACACACTCATCCACACCTCCACCGCTGCTAGATCCGGACGTTCGAATGCGACCGGCGCTGAGCGCCCTGACTTGCCGGTCCATGCAGACCGGGCTGCGTCGGCTGTCTGGCCCGCGCCGACAAGCGGCAAAAAGACGCATCTCGTTCGATGGCATGGCCGCGAAATTGTCTCCGCTGACCTGTATGTGTCGTAGGCGATGGCGGCATCGGAGTCTTGAGTTTGATGTCTCGCTCCACGACAGAGGCGAGGATTAACCTACGGAAACGCTCGTCATGAGTCGCCTTTGCCTACGTCGATGGATCCAGAACGACTCCATGAACCGTCTCAGCGGGTCTGAATCTCCCCGCAGGCGTCCAACGCATATCCTGCTGCGATGCAGCCGACGCCGGGCAGTCATTGCGGACACCCGCAGTGTTGAGGGGGCGGCGAGGTCACGCGCGAGTGGTCGTCCTGACTGTGATCGAAGAAGAACTATCCGCGGTCCTCGAGGAGTTCGGTGCCACACACGAGATTTCAGGCTCGGGGTGCTGGGCGCGCGAGGCCAGCGACGAGTCAATGTTCCCCGTGATCGTCACCCAGTGCGTGGACAGGTCGAACCTTCCGGCGATGGAGAGCGTCCGTGACCTAATCGAAGATTGGCAACCTGAGTACGTCCTGCTCGTCGGGATCGCGGGCGGGATAGTCCGGTCCAAAGATGGTGAGAATCTCTCTGGCCCGTCGCCCGGAGACGTTGTACTCATCGAGTACGTGCACTACGGCGAGTACGTCAAGCGCGTCGATAGCCAACGACTCATGCGGTACTACGCCGTTTCGCATCCGTCTGCGGACCTGCTTCATAGACACGCGAAGCCCTTGGCGCGCACAGAGTGGTTCGTCGACCTGCCACTCGCGCGCCCGAGCGGGGACCATGGCGGCGAGCCGAGTCTCGTGGCAGGTGAGATCGTGGCGGTCGAGTTTCTTGCCGGCGACGCGACCGCGAGCGAGCAACGAGAGATTTTTGGACAGTACGACCATGCGCTTGCGGTTGACATGGAGTCTGCCGGCGTAGCTCGCGCCATGGATCGGGCCAGCAACTCCGTCCACTACCACCCTCGCTGGCTGGGTATCAGGGGCGTGAGCGATCGCACCGCCGCCGACGAGAAAGCAGAGTCATTGCTAGTTGACAACGACGCCGAACGGACTGCGTGGCGCGACTATGCGGCATGCGCCGCCGCGCGGGTTGCGCGCTTGACCGTCCAACGACTCTTGCATGACGCGCGACCTCCACAGGCGGAAGACCAAGGCGCCCCTGGGTGGGGGGTGGAGCAGTGATCACCCAAGCTGTCGGTGAACAGTGGCACGATGGTCGTGTGGTTGAAGAGGGCCCAGGGATACGAGCCACACTTCTGCACGCCGACTTCGAGGAACTTCTAGACGGCGGCGGCACAGGCCATGCCCTTCCGTTTGACGCTCTCGCGGATCTCGCGACATCACGCGGGCGGGTTCTGCTCCAGGCTCCCGCGGGTTCAGGAAAGACGAGCCTGCTTCTCGCCCTAGTGAAGGCGGAGAACGACGCGTGGCAAGGGCACTACTTGGACTTGGGCCGACTCGATGCCGGTGAACGTGAGTGGTTTCGGACTGCTGACACCGCCGAGGAATGGCTCTGGTCGCGGCTTTCGAAGAATCGCACGCGTCCAGCCTTCGTGTGTGTTGACAGTCTGGATGAAATCCCAATCGAGCAGGGACAAAACGTGCTGGATGCCATCGATTCGCTGACGAGCTCTCGACCGGACTGGTCTGTCATCGTCGCCGATCGCCCAGGTCGGCGCAGGATACGGCCCACGCGGTGGGCGCTGGTAACGCTGCCCGCGCTGGAAGTCTCAGAAGTAGAGAAGGCGACAGGCGTCCGTGACGCACCGCATTGGCTACAGCTGCCGTACTTCGTCAACCGCTGGCGCTACGGCGGCGGTACCAACCCAGCCCAAGTGATCGCTGTGTCGGCTCAGAGTGCTATGACCCCCGACGAAATGGACCGGGTTGGTCTCGGCGCCTTAAGGACATGGCAGTTGAGCGACAACAGTGACTGGATTCGAAAGGGGCTCAGTCCTGACCTTATCGATCGGATGATGAAGTCCGGCCTGATGTCGACGACTCAGGAAGGTCAGCCATTCCTTCATGTTCTTGTGCATGGTTACTTCGCGGCGCGTGCGGTATCGACGGACCGTGAGCTTTGGACAAAGCCAACATTCGAAGCCCTGACCTTCAAGGGGGCCACCTTTGATGCGCTCGGGATGCTCCTCACCATGATTCAAGACGAAGACGTTGATCGTCTCGTTCGTCAGGTGGATGACTGGAACTTCTATGCGGCAGCCTTTCTGCTTGCCGAAGATCACGATTCGGGGGAGCGGACAAGTGAATGGTTGAGTTCAGCCCTTCTGCTGTTGCTCGGAGTGCGTCGCCTTTCGCCTGTACCTAGCACCCGTTTGCAGGTCGAGGACTCGTTGCGACTTCACGCCGGGCCACTTGCCGCTGAAGTGCTACAAGCCGGCAACGAAGCGGATCTCGTTGGCTTGGCCCGGCAGTGCGCAATCAACAATGTCTGGTGGGATCGGTGGCTAAGCATCTACGAACGAATGGGAGATGACGTAGTCGATTACGAGCTAGATGCACTCAGCGACCAAGACAGCGTTCTTGCGTGGACGGCTGCCAACGTGCTTCTGCGGCAGAGCCTCGATGACGCTGCGCGTCGGCGCATCGCCGACCTCATGGATCGTGGCGCGGACGCCGCTTCACGATGGCGAGCAGTACATGTGCTTGGCGGAGGAGCGGACGTCGCGACGGCGTCCATGCTCTTGGAACGCTTTCACAAGGACCAATCGATCTGGGTCCAGACGGGAGCTTTGCGGTCCTTGATCTTGGTGGCGTCGCGACTTCCTGAATCCACGGAGCGAACGGAAATCTTCGCGGAACTGGCGGACAAAAGTCGTGAACTTCTTGCCAATCCGAAGTTCCTGCGTGAGGTTGAAAGGTCCACGCAAGTGAGTCCAGTTCCGGACGACTGGCCCGTGGCCGTCGGCGTGCTCATTGAGGAACTCTGGGCTCACAGCGCGACAATTGAAGAACAGGATCGATGGCGTCGGCTCAGCGCTGGCCTCAGGACTCGCTGGTCGGGCCTTTCTCACCTAGGGACACTGTGATGTCAGCTGCTGCACGACTGCACAACGGGTGGGGGCACGAAAAATGTTCGATCAGTTGGTGACGAACGCATTCCGTCAACACGAGCTGAGCGATGTGCTCAAGGCCTTGAGTCACCACCGGGGACGGTATTTTCTTGTTGGCGGCGCGGTACGCGACGGACTACTAGGAGAGCCTGCGAATGACTTAGATATCGCAGTGCCCAACGATGACGAATTCGCGCATCTGCTCTTTTCGACGATCTCCAGTGGTGCTCAGAACCGCCACGGGAACTGGCGATTCGAGCTTCCGTCGGGTCAGCACGTTGACCTCATTCAACCCCAGAATTTCTACAAGCCGTTTCGAACCGTGCTGTCGATGCTTGCGTTCTTCGACACGTCGGTGAACGCGATCGGGATAGATCTAGGTGATCCAGACCACATCCTTGATCCAATTGATGGAATCGATGGACTGCGAAGAGGGCAGTTGACCCTTCCTCATGAGAGGTGGACCACGCTCAATGACTTTGAGAGCGTTCATCTCGCGCTGCGGACGTTGCGGCTACTTGGTCGGCATCCGCTCACTCTGAGTAACCCCAGCCTGCTTAGAGCTCAGATCCCCAAGTTCGATCTCGTGGAGTGGAGTGATCTGTATCGACTCAATCGCATCAGTCGGGGGCAGGCCCGCGACCAGCTGCTGTCGATTTGCGATCGCCCCTTGGCCGCATAGCGACCATGAACTGTCCCCGTCAGCCGGCAAATACCGCTCCACGGATTGGCGACATCTGATCTGCGTCGACGGCGGTCGGCCAAGTCCGCTGAGCGGATCGGCTCTCGGGCCCGATCTCGAAGCGGCGTCTGACGCGGTGGAATGACTCAGATCGAATCACGCGGATACCCGGCGGCCCGAATGCGTCGGTTCATCGGGATTGTGACGTTCTCCTCGAAAAGTTCGGGCATTTATCCGACTCGACGTGCCGTCCTCGCGGGGAAGCAAACCTCGGCTGTTGCCGCGATCGATGACGGCCTGCTCGAGACCTGACGGGGCTGGATCCAGAGCCTCGGCAATTGGCGGCGCGTGCTTCTGTTGACGGTCTAACGAGGCTCACCTCATCGCGACTTGCGACCTGCTGCGTTCAAGTCATCGCGGACGGGTTGCTAGCCCACTCTTACTCGCTGTGCCCGCTGGCAGTTGTCTGCGCCTCAGCCACGCGTCTGAACTCGTCGAGGAGTGAGTCGAACTGCACGACCCGCCCCGATCCTGGCGAAGTATCTGAATCGACGCATTCAGCAATGATCTCGTCGAGAACGCGGCGAAGGGTCGCGGCGCTGCTTCGGACACCTTCGTCGGCGGAGAACATCACGTCTGCGTACGCCGTCGAGAGCTCGGCCCTGTCGGCGCCGGGAACGATGGGAGTAGGCATGTTGATGTGGTCGGATAGCGCGAAGAGGGCGCCCGAAATCTTGTCGCAGATCACCCAAAGCCGAAGGCATCGCGTCCGTTCCGCCTCTAGCTGCAGAGCTAGGGAGGCCTCGTCGACCCGGGCCGCCTCGTGCGCTGCTCGTGCCTCCTCGGCGTCGCGGAGATCTTTGCGTTCTGCGGCCTCGCGATCGTTGGACCGCTGATTCTGCTTATAGAGGAGCACGGCGGGCACGAGACCTACGGCTGCCGTCACTGCGCCCGTCACTATGGTTCGTACATTCTCCGGATCCATGCCGCCTCAGCTCTTGCGCGCCGCAGCGATGACACTCGCCAGTTCGACGATCTGTCCGACAGGCATGGCGTTTTCGCCGTCTCCACTGGCGAGGGGCGGGGCGCCAAGCACTCGGCGCCCGAACTCCTCGTAGACCCGCATACGGGCGTCGTCGCTATCGATGGCGCCTAGGAAGTCCTCGAACGTGTCGAGCTGTACCCGGACGGAGTTCGCCCAGTCGCCGGTGTTTCGGTGCACAGACGCGAGCCGAGCGGTGTATGCGGACGCGCCAGCGAAGATTGAGGCGAGCGCGAGGCGACCTACGACCTCGGCCCAACCGGACGCGCGCGGAGCCATAAGCGCGGCCAGTGCAGCGACTGCGACGAGGCCGTACGTCGCCCAACGCAACCATCGGCTTGACTTGTGCTCTCTCTCGGCCAATGACTTGAACTGCTTGGAAAGCTCACCTTGAGCCCGCTCGGCACGTGCCTGAACAAGTTCTGCCCGCAGCGCGTCAAGTTGCTTGCCCGCCTCCTCGGTCTCCGCCCTAGACTCCGCAATTGACTCGAGGACAGGCCTTGTTCGCTCCGTGAGCCCGTCGAGCAGACGCAACGCGCGCAGGCTTTCCTTCAGTACCGTCGACCTATTGCGCCAAGCCGTGAGGTAGGCCCGGACTTCCTCGGTGCTGCCGTCCTCGGTGAGCACTCGCAACTTCTGCGGTCCGCTGGCTTCACTCAACTGGACTTCGAGAGTGAGCACGGCATCGAGGGCCACTGTGTGCATCGCCGGTTGATCGTTCAGGTCTACCTCCCTGAACCGTCCGATGATCTCGTCGACCTTGCCCTGGTCGAATTGGTTGATGGCCGCCGCGGACGCAGCTTCAGCAATATCACCACGCGCACGAAGATCGCGTGGTGCTGCGTAACGTGAAACCGCGGTCAGCACTTCGGTCCAGAGTTGGATGCACTCGTCTAGCACGAGCGACGCGAGGTCCCCGGAGTCGTGGTCTTCTACCTCTCGATGAGCGCGGCCGAGCTGCGTCAATCGATTGCCGTCGCGCTCCCCGATCATGACCTGCACGTTGTCGCTCACATCTCGCAGGCTACGCAGGCCGAGCGGTCGGCGTGGCCAGAATCCCTAGGAGATCGAGCGGATGACTGCGACGGCTGCTGACAAGCGCGGTCGCCGCCCGGCCTACGGCGCAGATACTCGTCGTTTCACGCGGGGCGTGACCGAGCACCTTTTGCAGCGAGTTGGAATTGCGGTCCGCCAGTGACATCTTGCATCCTGTCACGGCAGAAAGACCCGGGTGTGAGATGGCGCTGACCTCGGGCACGAAGCGACGTTAATACCTTGGTCTTGCGCGCCGCGCACGCGGATACGAGTCTGTTACTGAGCATGTCTGCTCTCGACGTGCCGAGCCGAGGTTCGACACCGAGGACTCAACCGTTGCGTCGGGCGAATCGCTATCGTGCTCGCGTGAAGCCCAAGATCCGTTCTGTCCACCTGACCACTGCCGGGGAGGTTCTACATCCTAGCGAGCACGTCACGCTCGTCGTAGGTCCGAACAACGCCGGAAAGAGTGCGGTGATCTTCGGTGCTCTTAGCCAGTTGCAGCACGATCCGTCGGCGGAGCTGGTAAGCACGCCGGTGGCTTCAATCAGCGTTGAGATGCCCCCTGCTGAAGACTTCAGGAAACTGCTGGAGAACCGGGCGACCCTTCATCCGGCAGGTGTAATCCCTGGGCTAGGGCACTTCCGAGAACCCACGTGGATATTCCCTAATGGGACCCACCTTCCTGACAGTGGCATCGGCGCCATAGTGGCGAAGACAGATCGCTTCGGCCCAATTCACAGCGCCATAGCGCTCAGCATGAATCCCGAAAGTCGAGGACATGTTCTCGGCAGTGCGCAGACGCCGAATCTCATGGCGCCGGAGGCTCGTGCTCCGATCCAGCTTCTGTGGATGGATCGGGATCTCGAAGATCGTTTGTCACGAGACATGCAACGAGCATTCGGCAAGAACATCTTGGTCAACCGACACGCGGGCTCGATGGTTCATCTCCACATCGGAGATGTCGACATCGAAGAGCCGAGAGTTGGTGAGAAATCCGAGTACCTCGCTCGAGTTATGGGATTGCCGCTTCTGTCAGCGCAGGGAGCGGGAATGCAAGCGTTTATGGGGACCGTCCTTACGTTGGCTGCCGGAGGCATCGATCTCGTCTTCATGGATGAGCCGGAGACCTTCCTGCACCCGCCGCAGGCAAGGCTGCTTGGCGAGTTGGTCGCAGAAATGAGTAGAGCGACCGACACGCAGGTAATCGTCGCTACTCACAGCGACGACTTCGTGCAAGGCGTCATTACTGGCTCGAAGGAGGACGTCGACGTCTCGATCGTTCGGATCACAAGGCCATCGGACACCGAGAACAAACTCGCTCAGGTTGCGCCCGAGGCGATCAAGTCCATCTATAAGGACTCATTACTGAGGTTCTCGAACCTGCTCGATGGCATCTTTTACAAGGGTGTAGTGATATGTGAGGCAGAATCCGACTGCACTTACTACTCTGCAAGTCTCGCCAACGTTGAAGACACCGATGGTCTCGGTGCATCCGACCTGCTCTTTACCCATGTCGGCGGCAAGGACCGAATGGCGAGGGCGTACAGCGCCCTGAACGCTGCTGCTGTCCCGACGGCGGTCATTGCAGACGTCGACCTCTTGGCCGATAAGAACAAGTTCGAGGAGCTGTTTGAGACGATGGGAGGCGATTTTGGCGTTGTGAGCGCCAGTTACAACGTCCTCGACGCCTCAGTGCGCACGCTGAAGGTCGAGCCAATTCGCAACGACGTTCGTTCGAAGGTTGCGGAGATACTCGATCGCTCCCAGAACCCGATCATCGACAGGCGAGACCTTACGGAAATGCTGGACCTTCTAAAAGCCGAGAGCGGCTGGAAGCAGATCAAGCGAAAGGGTGCTGGCGCGATTGACACCGGCGACCCAACGGCCGCCTTCGCAAGCGTCATCGCTGCGTGTCGCGCCGTCGGACTGTTTATCCTGCCGGTAGGTGAACTTGAACGGTTTCATCCCAACGTCGGCGGCAACAAGCAAGCCTGGCTCCGCCAGGCGCTTGAGCATGAGCTGTTCAAGACGTCCGGAGAGTCACAAGATCTCGTTCGCTCTGTCCGGGCGTTCGTCGCCTCGCGGCAGTAGAGTGACCAATTCAAGGCACGTACGGGACGGGTGTAGACCCTGACCACGGTCTCCGCCACAACAGCGCTTGGGCCATCACTTTCCGCGGACGCGCCGATCTTGGAGGCACTCGACCCCTTTGAAATTGCAGCGAGTGCGCGAGCGGGGCTGCTGGGCCGGCCGAGTCGATCAGAGTGCGCCGAGTGGTTGAGACAATGGCCGACGATCCTCGGCAGATGCAGGTCCGCACAAGATCGTTCGTAAACTGATAGTGCGTCATAGTGGGCGGGATGCCTACATCGCTGATGACCGATCTCGGCTCGGTGCACCCAGCGCGACAGATCCGCGTGTCTGACGCCCGCGATGTGTGAGACGGGCGGCGGTCGAAGGTGCTCGCCTCACCGGCAGGCGCGGATCACGGCGTCGCGCCGATGAAATCAGCTGAGGTGCGTCCCTGCGGCGAGAACCATTCCAGACTTCGAGGCTGCGAGCAGGGCCGCTCCGAGGGCCTCGGCTCGTGCGCCGAGCTCGGCGCGGACGATCCGGATGTCGTGGTTGGCGACGGGCGGCAGGGCGAGGGCAAGGGCCTGGCGCGCGGCTTCGAGCAGGGTCTCGCTTGAGTGGGGGCGCGCGGTCAGGTCCCCGCCGATCACGACCAGGCTCGGGTCGGTGATGGTGCACACGCCGGCCAAGGCGTTGCCCAGGACCTGGCCGGCGTCGGCGAGCAGACGAAGAGCGCCGCGGTCGCCGGCGTCCGCGAGGTCGAGCAGGTCGCCGACCCTGGCCTCAGGTCCCACGGTGTGAGCCAGGGCCGTGAGCAGGGCACGTTTGCTGACGACCGTCTCGAGACACCCTCGAGCCCCGCAGCGACAGATCTTGCCGTCGGCGACCACAGGAAGGTGGCCGAGCTCCCCGGCGGTGCCCGACGCTCCGGTGTGCACCCGGCCTCCCAGCACCAGGCCGCAACCGACACCCTCACCGAGCATCACGTAGACGAGGTCGTCGACCGCCGTCCCGGCGCCGAGGCGCCACTCGGCGAGCGCTCCCAGGGTCGCGTCGTTGCCCAGGTACACGGGCAGTCCGGTCCGCTCGCCCAGGATGCCGGCGATGTCGACACCGCCCCAGTCCAGCAGCATCGGCGGGGACGCCAGCGCGCGTGAGTCGACCACCGGCGCGGAGACGGCGACGCCGACGGCGAGCACCCCGTCGCGGGGGACCTCGCTCGCCTCCAGCAGGTCAGCGGTACTGCGAGCGAGGTGATCGAGGGAGGCCGCCGGCTCGTGGTCGACGTCGAGGAAGTGGCGCTGCTGCCTGAGGACGGTGCCGTCCAGCGAGGTGAGGACGACCCTGAGGTCGGCGTGGCCCAGGTGGATCCCGATCAGGGACCCGGCCCGAGGTGCGAGCCCGAGGGCCGTGGCCGGTCGCCCGCCCGCCACTGCCGGCTTGACGCCCAGCTCGACCAGCACTCCCGCGTCGATCAGGTTGGCGACCAGGATGGACACAGCGGAGGTGGACAGGCCGGTCAACCGGGCCACGTCAGCCCGACTGCACCGCGGTCGCGCCTGGACGGCAGCGACCACCGCGCGGCCATTGCGGCTCCGCAGCGACTCCAGACCGGTCATGCTCACGGCAGCAGCCTAGGCGACTCGGTTCATCCAGATATGGACAAATCTTCGAAATATTCCATCCTCTTTGTCCTTGACGTGGACAATATCGGACGCCTACGGTCTGAGAGCCACGTCACATCCCTCTCGGGCGGGACCTGGCTCCCCACTCGGCGCGCACTCGGGTGCGCACTATCTCGGAGCACTCACATGGTCAGCAGCAATCGCCGACGCCTCGGCACCATCCTCGGCCTCTCCCTCGCGGGGAGCGCTCTCGCCGCGACCGGGGTCGCGGCCACTCCAGCGGCCGGATCACCATCCGCATCGCCGGCCTCGGCCAGGGCGGCGTCCCGTACGTCGTCTCCGGTCTACCTCGACCGCTCGTACTCCCCAGCCGAGCGCGCAGCGGACCTGGTCTCCCGGATGTCGCTGGGGGAGAAGGCCCAGCAGATGAACAGCAGCCAGGCCCCGGCGCTGCCGCGTCTCGGGATCGCCGCCTGGGGCTGGTGGAACGAGTCCAACCACGGGGTCAATGCCTCCACCATCACGCCGACCGGCAACGCCACGACGCTCACCAACACCACGTCGTACCCCTCGGACCTGTCGATGGGCAGCACCTGGGACCCGGAGCTCGTCTACCGCGAGGCCTCCCTGATCGGTGACGAGGCCCGCGACACGGCGCCCGACAACCGGCTCAACCTCGACTTCTATGCGCCGACGGTCAACCTCGCCCGCGACCCCCGGTGGGGGCGCAACGACGAGGCCTGGAGCGAGGACCCGACGCTGACCGCCCGGCTGGCCGGTCAGTACGTCAACGGCCTCCAGGGGCAGACCACCGACGGCACCCTGCCGGACTCCGCCCACGGCTACTACAAGGCGATCGCCACGCTGAAGCACTACGCGGCCAACAACAGCGAGGTCAACCGGCGCAACGGCTCGTCCGACATGGACCAGCGCACGCTGCGTGAGTACTACACCAAGCAGTTCGCCGACATCGTGAAGTCGGCCCACCCCGGCTCGATCATGAGCTCCTACAACGAGGTCAACGGCGTGCCGGCCGCTGCGAGCGTGCAGCTGATGAGCGACCTGGCGCGCGACACCTACGGGTTCGACGGCTACTTCACCTCGGACTGCGACGCGGTCTACGAGATCCAGGCCGGGCACCACTGGCAGCCGCCGGGTGCCAGCGCACCCCTCGACCAGTACTCCCGCTCGGCGTGGGCCATCGCCGCAGGCGAGGATCTCGACTGCAACTGGGGCTACCACGACCAGTACAGCTACGGGAACACCGTGCCCACGGCGATCGCGCAGAAGATCAAGACCGAGACCGACACCTTCAACGTCGGGGACGTCGACACCTCGCTGACCCGCCTGTTCACCGCTCGGATCGAGACCGGCGAGTTCGACAAGGAGAACCAGGTCCCGTGGGTCCGCGCGGCCCGCAAGCGTCTCGGCGGGGCCACCTGGACCACCTCCCCGGACAACAACGCGGTCACGGAGACGCCCGAGCGGCTCGCGCAGGCGCAGCAGAGCGCCGAGCAGGCCCTCGTGCTGCTCAAGAACGACAAGGTCGCCGGCACCTCCCTGCTGCCGCTGAGCGTCCCGAAGAAGAAGGCCTTCAAGCTCGCCGTGGTCGGCTACTTCGCGCACCCGGCGCAGCTCTTCACCGGCGGCTACTCCAGCCGCCAGGTCAACGCCGGTGCCGCCAACAACGTCGACGCCTACACCGGCATCAAGGAAGCCGTGGAGGCGAGGAACCCGAACGCCCAGGTCGACTTCCTGCCCGGTGTCACCGGCGGCACCAACGCGTCGCGGCTCACCACCGTCGACCCCGACACCCTCGCCAAGGTCGGCGGGTACGACGCGGTCGTGGTCGTCGCCGGCACCGACGGGAGCACCGCCTCGGAGGACCACGACCGTACGACGACCGCGCTGCCCGGCGCCCAGGCCGCGATGATCAGCCAGGTCGAGGCCGCCAACCCGCGCACGGTCGTCTACCTCCAGACCGTCGGCTCGGTCGACGTGCGCAGCTTCGAGCAGACCAGCCCCGCCCTCCTGTGGAGCTCCTACCTCGGGCAGCGCCAGGGTCCGGCGATCGCCGATGTCCTGCTCGGCACGACCAACCCCAGTGGGCACCTGCCCTTCACCTGGTACACCGACGACAGCCAGCTGCCGGCGATCACCGACTACGCGATCCGTCCCAGCCAGTCGGCCCCCGGTCGCACGTACATGTACTACACGGGCAAGCCGAGCTTCGCGTTCGGTCACGGCCTCGGCTACAGCAGCTTCCGGTTCTCGGACCTGAAGGTCGCCGGCGGGTCCGTCGACGCCTCGGGCACCGTCACGGCCACCGCCAAGGTCACCAACACCGGCGACGTCGCCGGCGCGGCGACCCCGCAGCTGTACGTGACGACCCCCTTCGCCTCGGCCGCTGCTGAGCGACCGGCCAAGCGGCTGCTCGCCTTCGACCGGGTCGTGGTCAAGCCGGGCAAGACCGTGAAGGTCCACTTCTCGGCGCCAGCCTCGCAGCTCGCGTTCCTCGACGAGGACAACGAGACCATGAAGGTCGACCAGGGGACCTACGGTCTGCAGCTGGCGGGCGCGGTCGACGACGTCAGGCAGCGTGCCTCCGTCCGGGTGACCGGTCGGCTCGGGAAGGTGCCCACGACGGTCTCGGTGCGACCGGTGCAGTCGGGGGACGTGGCGGCCGACGTCGCCCAGCGGGTCGCCTTCGACGCCGGTGCCCTGATCGATCCCCAGGTCACCCTCGCCACGGACGACGAGGCGCTGCACGGCTACATCAGCAAGGGACGCAGCACCCCGCTCCCGGCGGGCACCAAGATCCGGTACCACTCCAACCGGCGTGACGTGGTCGCCGTCGCGCAGGGCGGCACGGTGCTTCGCGCCGTCGGATCGGGCGTGGCGACCGTGACGGTCGACGCGAAGCTGCACGGCACCACGGTGAGCACGACGTTCGTGGTGAACGTGGCTCCGCTGCAGATCACCTCGGCGCCGACGGCGGCGTTCACCGCCGGCACGGCAGGCACCTTCACCATCGCCACGGCGACCACGCAGTCGCCCACGGCGCAGGAGGTGCCGAGCCTCTCGGTGAAGGGCAAGCTGCCGGCGGGGCTGGCGTTCGTCGACAACGGCGACGGCACCGGGACGATCTCCGGGACCCCGACCGCCGCGGGCACCATCGTGGTGCGGGTGCGCGCCACCAACGAGGTCAGTCCGCAGGCCACCCACGACCTCACGGTCACGGTGGGCTGAGACGGCGAAACCCGCGCCGACTGCGTGCTCACTGACCGTTCCCCGAGCAATCTCGGGGAACGGTCAGTGGCCGTGGCGCATGGCCTGGTGCAGGTCCCAGTTGAGGCGGGAGATCACGTCGAGCGGGATCTCCTTGGGGCAGGCGGCGGTGCACTCGCCGATGTTCGTGCAGCCACCGAAGCCCTCGGCGTCGTGCTGGGCGACCATGTCGACGACGCGGGAGTCCCGCTCCGGCTGGCCCTGGGGGAGCTCGCCGAGGTGGGTGATCTTGGCGCCCATGAAGAGGGAGGCGGAGCCGTTGGGGCAGGCGGCGACGCAGGCGCCGCAGCCGATGCAGGTGGCCACGTTGAAGGCGCGTACGGCGTCCTCGCGGGGGACCGGCACGGAGTGGGCCTCGGGGGCGGAGCCGGTGTTGACGGAGATGTAGCCGCCGGCCTGGATGATCCGGTCGAAGGCGCCGCGGTCGACGACGAGGTCCTTGACGACCGGGAAGGCGTCGGCGCGCCAGGGCTCGATGACGATCTCGTCGCCGTCCTTGAAGGACCGCATGTGCAGCTGGCAGGTCGTGGTGACCTCGGGGCCGTGGGCCTCGCCGTTGATCATCAGGCCGCACATGCCGCAGATGCCCTCGCGACAGTCGGAGTCGAACGCGACCGGGTCCTCGCCCTTGCCGTTGAGCTCCTCGTTGAGGACGTCGAGCATCTCGAGGAAGGACATGTCCTCCGAGACGCCGTCGAGCTCGTAGGTGTGCATCGCGCCCTTCGACGCGGCGTCCGGCTGGCGCCAGATCTTGAGGGTGACCTTCACTTGTAGCTCCGCTGCTTCATCTCGATGGCCGTGTAGACGAGGTCTTCCTTGTGCAGCACCGGCGGCTCGCCGTCACCGGCGAACTCCCAGGCGGCGACGTACGCGAACTGGTCGTCGTGGCGCAGGGCCTCGCCGTCCTCGGTCTGCGACTCGGCCCGGAAGTGGCCGCCGCAGGACTCGCGGCGGTTGAGGGCGTCGATGCACATCAGCTCGCCGAGCTCGATGAAGTCGGCGACGCGGCCGGCGCGCTCGAGCGACTGGTTGAGGCTCTCGGCCGTGCCGAGCACCTTCACGTTGCGCCAGAAGTCGTCCTTGAGGGTGCGGATGAGGTCGATCGCCTTCTTCAGGCCGTCCTCGGACCGCTCCATGCCGCAGTACTCCCACATGATGTTGCCGAGCTCGCGGTGGTAGGAGTCGACGCTGCGGGTGCCCTTGGTGGTGAGGAAGTGGTCGACCCGGTCCTGGACCGACTTCCTGGCCTCGACCACGGCGGGGTGGTCCTCGGCGACCTTCTCGAACGGACCGTCCGCGAGGTAGTCGCGGATGGTGTGCGGGAGCACGAAGTAGCCGTCGGCCAGGCCCTGCATCAGCGCCGAGGCGCCGAGGCGGTTGGCACCGTGGTCGGAGAAGTTGGCCTCGCCGGTGACGAACAGGCCCTTGATCGAGGACTGCAGGTCGTAGTCGACCCACAGGCCGCCCATGACGTAGTGCACGGCCGGGTAGATCCGCATCGGGGTCTCGTACGGGTTCTCGCCGGTGATCCGGGCGTACATGTCGAAGAGGTTGTCGTACTTCTCCTCGATGCCGTCGCGGCCGAGGCGCTCGATCGCCGAGGCGAAGTCGAGGTAGACGCCGCGGCGTACGCCCTCGACGGCCGGGCCGACGCCGCGGCCCTCGTCGCAGACGTTCTTGGCAGCACGCGAGGCGATGTCGCGGGGGACCAGGTTGCCGAAGGACGGGTAGATCCGCTCCAGGTAGTAGTCGCGGTCCTCCTCCGGGATGTCGCGCGGGTCCTTCTCGCAGTCGGCCTTGCTCTTGGGCACCCAGATCCGGCCGTCGTTGCGCAGCGACTCGGACATCAGGGTGAGCTTGGACTGGTGGGTGCCGGTCACCGGGATGCAGGTGGGGTGGATCTGCGTGTAGCAGGGGTTGGCCATGTAGGCGCCCTTGCGGTGCGCGCGCCACGCCGCCGTGACGTTGGAGCCCATCGCGTTGGTGGAGAGGAAGAAGACGTTGCCGTAGCCGCCGCTCGCGAGCACGACGACGTCGGCCAGGTGGGTCTCGATCTCGCCGGTGACGAGGTCGCGGGCGATGATGCCGCGCGCCTTGCCGTCGACGACGATCACCTCGAGCATCTCGTGGCGGGTGAACTGCTCGACCGTGCCGGCCGCGACCTGACGCTCCATGGCCTGGTAGGCGCCGATCAGCAGCTGCTGACCGGTCTGGCCGCGGGCGTAGAACGTGCGGGACACCTGGACGCCGCCGAACGAGCGGTTGTCGAGGAGTCCGCCGTACTCACGGGCGAAGGGGACGCCCTGCGCGACGCACTGGTCGATGATGTTGGTGCTGACCTCGGCCAGGCGGTAGACGTTGGACTCGCGCGAGCGGTAGTCGCCGCCCTTGACCGTGTCGTAGAAGAGGCGGTGGACGGAGTCGCCGTCCTCCTTGTAGTTCTTGGCCGCGTTGATGCCGCCCTGGGCCGCGATCGAGTGGGCCCGGCGGGGGGAGTCCTGGTAGCAGAAGGACTTCACGTTGTAGCCGGCCTCGCCGAGCGTGGCAGCGGCCGCGCCGCCGGCCAGGCCGGTGCCGACGATGATCACGTCGAGCTTGCGGCGGTTGGACGGGTTGACCAGGCGGGCCTCGAACTTGCGCGTCTGCCAGCGCTCGTCGATGGGGCCGCCGGGCGCCTTGGTGTCCGCGATCGGCTCGCCCGGCGTGTAGTAGCCCGCGGCGTCGTCGCCGTGGTCGCCGGGCTCGTCGTGGGACGGGTCGGACGTGAGGGTGGTGTCCGGCATGTCGGTCATGTGCGGGAGACCCCTGTCTACTTGGTGATGACGCCGGCGAGGACGAAGATCGGCACGAGCGAGAAGCCACCGGCGATGACGATGGCGACGATCCAGCCGAGGCTCTTCGCGTTGCGTCGGGCGCGGGCGTTGTTGGTGAGGCCGAGGGTCTGCGCCGAGCTCCACACCCCGTGGTGCAGGTGCATCGCGAGGGTCAGCATCGCGGCGAGGTAGATGAGCGTCATCCACCAGGTGTCGAAGGTGTCGACGAGCAGGTTGTACGGGTCGTTGGTCGACCCGCCCTGCACGTTGACCTTGCCGATCGTGAAGTTGATCAGGTGCCAGATGATGAAGAGCAGCAGCGTGAGCCCGCCCCAGCGCATGGTCCGCGAGGACAGGCTGGAGGCCTTGTTCTTCTTCACGACGTACTGCGTGCTGCGGGCGCGCTTGGCGCGCTTCCACAGCGCGGCCGCCGAGGCGACGTGCACGACCAGCGACACGATCAGGACCGACCGGATGATCCAGAGGGCGCCCTCGCGGGGCACCATCGGCTCGCCGAGGATCCGGAGGTGCTCGGCGTACTCGTTGTAGGCGTCGTGGCCGGAGAAGGCCTTGAGGTTGCCGTACATGTGCAGGAGCACGAACCCGATGAAGATGATGCCGCTGCCGGCCATCAGGAGCTTGAGGGTGATGGTCGAACGCGATGCGCGCGCTCCCCTGACCAGCGTCGTCGTTGCCACGAACGACCACGCTACCCGCCGCGTTCCCTGCTGGGGACCACGGGGGATGTGACTTACATCCGGTTAGCCGACCCTGGCTTCGCGCGCGAGCAACGGCCGGTAGTGGTAGTCGACCAGCTCGTCGACGGCGTCGGTCCACGACCGGGTCGAGAGCTCGCGCGCCCGCGCACCGAGCAGGCCACGGCTGCGGTCCGCGGCGAGCGCGTCGACGGCGTCGCGGAGCCCGTGCCGGCGCCCGTCGTCGTAGAGCAGGCCCGTCTCGAGGTGGCGTACGACGTCGGGCGCACCGCCCGAGCGCGGAGCGACGACCGGTACGCCGGCGGCGCCCGCCTCGCGCAGCGCGTGGCAGCAGGTCTCGCGGGTGCCGGGGTGCACGAGCAGGTCGAAGGAGGGCAGCACGGCGGTCAGGTCGCCGGTGCCGAGGGTGCCGGTGAAGACCGCGCCGGGCAGCCGGGTCCGCAGCCAGTCGCGCTGCGGCCCGTCGCCGACGATCACCGGACGGATCCCGCGGACCTGGGCCAGGTCCACGAGCCGGCGCACGTCGTGCCGGTTGCGCAGGCTGCCGACGTACCCGACCACGGCCAGGGGCCTGGCGAGCGAGCGGGCGCGGGACCAGCGGTCGTGCAGCCAGGTGTCGCGCAGCGCGGGCGTGAAGGCGGCGGTGTCGACGCCCGGTGCCCACAGCTTCGGCTCGTCGCCGGGCCCCTCGCTCAGGTCGCCGACCCGGCCGACCATCCACCGGGAGGTGACCAGGAGCGTCGCGGCGCGCTCGGCGACCCGGGAGCGCCAGTAGTCGGCGGTCACGTCGAGCACCGGCGACTGCTCGACCACGACGGCCGGCACCCCGAGGCGGGAGGCGTGCTTGAGCGCCTTGCGGCCGACGGTCCGCGGCGACGTCACGTGCACGAGGTCGGGGCGGAAGGAGTCGAGGGCGTCCCGCACCTGTCCACCGGGCTTGTCCAGCGGCCGGATCCGGGCCACCGGGCAGCCGCCGTAGGTCGTCAGGCCGGGTCCGGGAGCGATCAGCTGCACCTCGTGACCGGTGTCGACGAGCCGGTCCACGACCGCCTTCACCGTCGTGGTGGTGCCGTCGACTGCCGGGAAGAACGTCTCGGTCACGAGGGTGATCCGCATGCCGCCAGGGTGACCGGGTCAGGTGGCCGAACCACGGCGTACAGGTAGATGTCGCGTGAACCCGTCGACTACCACGGGATGAGAACACGTTCTCGCAATCTCGGTGTGGGCCCTTTCACATCGGGCCCGGAGTGTGCAGACTCACCTAGCACCCGACCCACCGGAGGTGGCGATGGCGTCGACAGACGCACGCGAGACGGCAGCAGGCTCGACCGGCGTGAACGGCCCGACCAGGGCCCGCATCGGAGTCAGGACCCTCCGTGCCGACCGCTGGTGGCTGACCCCGGCGGTGACCTTCACGGTCTTCTCGCTCTTCATCGTGTACTCGACGTGGCGCGCCTTCTCCGGCGCCAACTACTTCGCGGAGCCCTACCTCTCGCCGTTCTACTCGCCGTGCCTGAGCAACGAGTGCGTCCCGGGCTCGTCGGACTTCGGCCAGCCGTTCGGCGGCTTCCCGCTCTCGCCGGCGCTGCTGATCCTGGTCTTCCCGCTCGGCTTCCGGCTGACCTGCTACTACTACCGCAAGGCCTACTACCGGGCGTTCTGGCTCTCGCCCCCGGCCTGCGCGGTCGCGGAGCCGCACGGCTCGTACTCCGGTGAGACGCGCTTCCCGCTGCTCGCCCAGAACGTCCACCGCTGGTTCTGGTACGCCGCGGTCCTCGTCGCGCTGGTCCTGACCTACGACGTGCTGCTCGCGTTCGGGCCGGCCGAGGGCGAGTCCGACGGCATCCACATGGGCCTCGGCACGCTGATCATGCTGGTCAACGTCGTCTTCATCTGGCTCTACACGCTGGGCTGCCACTCGTGCCGGCACATCATGGGCGGCCGGCTGCGCCACTTCTCCAAGCACCCGGTCCGCTACAAGCTCTGGGGCTGGGTCTCCAAGCTCAACGGCCAGCACGCCCGGTGGGCGTGGTTCTCGCTCTTCTCCGTCGCCCTGACCGACTTCTACATCTACCTGCTGGCCACCGGCGCCTTCGACGACCCGAGGTTCTTCTGATGACCGAGTCCACCCGACACCCGATGACGGGGAACGAGATGTCAGGGGCCAGCGAGGGCGGCATGGAGCGGCACACGTACGACGTCGTCGTGGTCGGCGCCGGCGGTGCGGGCCTGCGGGCCGCGATCGCCGCGCACGAGGCCGGCGCCCGCACGGCCGTGGTCTGCAAGTCCCTGCTCGGCAAGGCGCACACGGTGATGGCCGAGGGCGGCATCGCCGCGGCCATGGGCAACCGCTGGCCCGAGGACAACTGGGAGGTGCACTTCCGCGACACCATGCGTGGCGGGAAGATGCTCAACAACTGGCGGATGGCCCAGCTCCACGCCCAGGAGGCGCCCGAGCGGGTGCAGGAGCTCGAGGACTGGGGCGCGCTCTTCGACCGCACCGACGACGGGCTGATCTCGCAGCGCGACTTCGGCGGCCACAAGTACGCCCGCCTCGCCCACGTCGGCGACCGCACCGGCCTCGAGATGATCCGCACGCTGCAGCAGCGCACGGTGCAGCTCGGCATCGACGTCTTCATGGAGTGCACCGTCACCGACCTGTTGAAGGACGACGGCAAGATCGCCGGCGCCATCGGCTACTGGCGCGAGTCCGGCCGCTTCATCACCTTCGACGCCCCGACCGTGATCCTCGCGACCGGCGGCATCGGCAAGTCGTTCAAGGTCACCTCGAACTCGTGGGAGTACACGGGCGACGGCCACGCGCTCGCGATGCGGGCCGGGGCCGCGCTCATCAACATGGAGTTCGTGCAGTTCCACCCGACCGGCATGGTCTGGCCGCCGTCGGTGAAGGGGCTGCTGGTCACGGAGTCGGTGCGCGGCGACGGCGGCGTCCTCAAGAACTCCGAGGGCAAGCGGTTCATGTTCGACTACATCCCGGAGTTCTTCAAGAGCGAGACGGCCGACACGATCGAGGAGGCCGACCGGTGGTACGACGACAAGAAGAACAACCGTCGTCCACCCGAGCTGCTGCCGCGTGACGAGGTCGCCCGGGCGATCAACTCCGAGATCAAGGCCGGCCGCGGGACGCCCCACGGCGGCATCTACCTGGACATCGCGTCGCGCCGTACGCCGGAGTTCATCCGCAAGCGGCTGCCGTCGATGTACCACCAGTTCAAGGAGCTGGCGGACGTCGACATCACGGCCGAGCCGATGGAGATCGGCCCGACCTGCCACTACGTGATGGGCGGCGTCGAGGTCGACGCGGACACGCAGGAGAGCGCGGTCACCGGCCTGTACGCCGTCGGCGAGTGCTCCGGCGGCATGCATGGCTCCAACCGGCTCGGCGGCAACTCGCTCGGCGACCTGCTGGTCTTCGGCAAGCGCGCCGGCGAGGCGGCCTCGGCGTACGCCGCCTCCCTGGGCGACGCCCGGCCCGTGGTCGACGAGGCGGACGTGAAGGCGGCGCAGGCGAGCGCGCTGGCGCCGTTCGAGGTCGAGGGCGGCGAGAACCCGTACACGATCCAGCACGACCTGCAGCAGTCGATGAACGACCTGGTCGGGATCATCCGCACCGGGTCCGAGCTGGAGGAGTCGCTGCGCGAGATCGAGGTCTTCAAGGAACGGGCGAAGACGATGGTCGTGGAGGGGCACCGGCAGTACAACCCCGGCTGGCACCTCGCGATCGACCTGCGCAACATGCTGATCGTCTCCGAGGCCATCGCCAAGGCCGCGCTCGCCCGTGAGGAGTCGCGCGGCGGTCACACCCGCGACGACTTCCCCACGACGGACGCCGAGGTGTGGGGCAAGAAGAACCTCGTCGTCACCCTCAACACCGACGGCACCGGCGTCGACCTGCACGAGAAGCCGCTCCCGGTCATGCCGGACGAGCTCAAGAAGTACTTCGACTGAGAGGCACGGACATGGGCTACGACCTGAAGATGCGCGTCTGGCGCGGCGACCAGGACGGCGGCGACCTCGCCGACTACACCGTCGAGGTGTCCGAGGGCGAGGTCGTCCTCGACGCGCTCCACCGGCTCCAGGCCACGCAGACCGGCGACCTGGCGATCCGGTGGAACTGCAAGGCCGGCAAGTGCGGCTCCTGCTCGGCCGAGATCAACGGCCGGCCCAAGCTGCTGTGCATGACCCGGCTGTCCGACTTCGAGCCGACCGAGACGATCACGGTCACCCCGATGCGGGCGTTCCCGGTCATACGCGACCTCGTCACGGACGTCTCGTTCAACTACGAGAAGGCCAAGGAGCTGCCGTACGCCGAGCTCCCGCCGCGCGACGCCGACGGCAAGCGGCGGATGGCGCAGATCGACGTCGAGCGGAGCCAGGAGTTCCGCAAGTGCATCGAGTGCTTCCTGTGCCAGGACACCTGCCACGTCGTCCGCGACCACGAGGACAACAAGCCCGCCTTCGCCGGACCGCGCTTCTTCCTGCGGTACGCCGAGCTCGACATGCACCCCCTCGACACCCACGACCGACGGGCGCTCGCCCAGGGCGCCGCCGGCCTCGGGATGTGCAACATCACCAAGTGCTGCACCGAGGTGTGCCCCGAGGGCATCAAGATCACCGACAACGCGATCATCCCGATGAAGGAGCGCGTGGTCGACCGCAAGTACGACCCGCTGGTCTGGCTGGGCAGCAAGATCGGGCTGCGCAACAAGGACAACGACGGGCGGACCGAGGTCTAGCCTCCGTCGACCAGCGTCGCCGGAGGGAGCTCGCCGCGGCGGATCGCGTCGGCCGTCGCGTGGATCCGCAGGCCGCTCTCCTGCCAGTCGCCGGCCAGCGTCTCCCAGTAGGGCCGCCACCCGCGGCGTACCTCCACGGTCCAGTGGCGCCCGAACAGCGCGCGGCCGAGGACGGCGAAGGGCAGCACGACCAGCACCAGCAGGAACTCCACCCCGGCGACCAGCGCCAGCACGACGAACGGCAGCGCGATGACCAGCAGCACGATCCCGATGACCGCGCTGACCGGGTCGTCCCCGAGGTGCCCGATCCCGAGGTCGGGGACCGAGTCCATGGCGCCCTTCAGCCGGCGACGCCACGGCACCCATCGGCGGCTGACCCGCCACACCTGACCGTCCGGCGACCGCACCTTCACGGTCGTCAGGGTAGGAGGTGGTCAGCTGATGATGCCGACGAACGCGCGGGACGCGACGTACGTCGCCCCGCCGAGCGCCGCCGCCACGAGCGCGGTGACCAGCACGATGGTGAGGAACGCGCGCAGCGCCGCGCCCCGCCTGGTCGGCTCGCCGATCTCCCTGACTGACATGTGACCATCTCCTCCCGAGTGTCCTGACACCCCTATGACGCGGTGGTAGGCGGCCACGTTGCCCTCGGTCGGTCACGACCTGGTCACGGTTGTCGGTGGTGGACCCGGCTCGAAACCAGAACGCCGAAAAGGTCACACTCTGTAGCCGACGTCACGTCGCGCTCCTATCGTTCGCTGCATGACTGTCGAGGGTGGGCTGGACGAGCCCGGTGAGCTGGAGCCTGCGCAGGGCTCGCTCCACCTGGCGGCCCCGGAGGACGCGTGGACGGTGGCCGACTGGGAGCGGGAGGCGGCCGCGGTGCTCCGCAAGGGGCGCCGGCTGGGCGCGGACGACGCCGACGACCTGGTCTGGGCCAAGCTGACGCGGACGACGCTCGACGGCATCGGGGTGACCCCGCTCGGCATCCCGGCAGACCTCGACGACCTCGAGACCAGCGGCCGGCCGACCCGGCAGGGTGACTGGGACGTCCGGGCGTACGTCGACGGGCGTGACGCCGAGCTGGCCAACGAGGAGTCCCTCCTCGACCTCGACGGCGGCGTGACCAGCCTGTGGCTGCGCGTGGACCCCGACACCGACCTCGCCGTCCTGCTCAAGGGCGTGCTGCTCGACCTGGCCCCCGTCGTGCTCGATGGCGCCGACCCGGCCGCCGCCGCGGCGTACCTCACCGGACGCGAGCTCCACCCCGAGACCAACCTCGGCGTCCCCGCGGCCGCCGCCACCGCCGAGATCGCGGCGGCGGCCCGCAAGCTCGAGATCCGCGGGTTCGTCGTCGACGCCACCCGGGTCCACGACCGCGGCGCCTCGGACGCCCAGGAGCTCGGCTGGTCGATGGCCGCCGGCGCGGCGTACCTCCGCACCCTGGCGGACGCCGGCCTCAGCGTCGACGAGGCCGCGAGCCTGGTCGAGTTCCGCTACGCCGTGACCGACGAGCAGTTCCCCTCGATCGCCAAGCTCCGCGCCGCCCGCCGCCTCTGGTCCCGCGTCCTCGAGATCAGCCAGGCGGAGCCTCGCGAGATGCGCCTCCACGCCGTCACCAGCCGCCCGATGATGAGCAAGTACGACCCGTGGGTCAACATGCTCCGCACGACGGTCGCGGCGTTCGCCGCCGGCGTCGGGGGAGCGGACAGCGTCACCGTGGTGCCCTTCGACAGCCCGCTCGGCCGGCCCGACGCCCTCGGCCGCCGGATCGCGCGCAACACCTCCCACCTGCTCATCGACGAGTCGCACGTCGCGCACGTGGCCGACCCGGCCGGTGGGTCGTACGCCGTCGAGAAGCTCACCGACGACCTGGCCCGCGCGGCGTGGGACGTCTTCGGCCGGCTCGACGACGGGGCCGACCTGGACGTCGAGATCGCCGCGGCGGTCAAGCGGCGCGAGGCCGAGATCGCCCGGCGGGAGCGCCCGATCACCGGCCTGACCGAGTTCCCCCACCTCGACGAGGTGCTGCCCGAGCGCACCCCCACCGACGAGTGGGACGGCGTCCGCCGCTACGGCGCCAGCTTCGAGGCGCTCCGCGACGAGCCGCCGGCGAGCGCGGTCTTCCTGGCCACGCTCGGCACCGTCGCTCAGCACACCGCCCGCGCGACCTTCGCCACCAACCTGCTGGCGGCCGGGGGCATCCGCGCCGCGACGGGGGAGCACGACGGCCAGCGGGTCGTCTGCCTCGCCGGCACCGACGCGGCGTACGACGAGCAGGGTGCCGACACCGCGGCCCGGCTGCGGAGCAACGGCGCCGAGTGGGTCATCGTGGCCGGCAAGCCTCGCGACTGGGCCGACGACAACTGCGCGATGGGCGTCGACGCCCTGGACTTCCTGACCCGGACGAGGGAGAAGCTGTGAGCATCCCGAGGAGCTTCAACGGCCTCCCGTTGAGCGACCCGTCGAGGTGGACGATGGGCTGGCCCGACAACAAGCCGTGGACCTCGCCCGAGGGGATCGAGATCCAGTCCTTCTACAACGACGGGCACCTCGAGGGCCTCGACGCGCTCGACACCCTGCCCGGCCTGAGCCCGTTCCTGCGCGGGCCCTACCCGACGATGTACACGACCCAGCCGTGGACGATCCGGCAGTACGCCGGGTTCTCGACCGCCGAGGAGTCCAACGCCTTCTACCGCCGCAACCTCGCGGCCGGGCAGAAGGGGCTCAGCGTCGCCTTCGACCTCGCGACCCACCGCGGCTACGACTCCGACCACCCGCGGGTGCGCGGTGACGTCGGCATGGCCGGCGTGGCGATCGACTCGATCTACGACACCCGCACCCTCTTCGACGGCATCCCGCTCGACGAGATGTCGGTGTCGATGACCATGAACGGCGCCGTGCTGCCCGTGCTCGCCCTCTACATCGCGGCGGCCGAGGAGCAGGGGGTGAAGCCGGAGCAGCTCGCGGGGACGATCCAGAACGACATCCTCAAGGAGTTCATGGTCCGCAACACCTACATCTACCCGCCGGCGCCGAGCATGCGGATCATCTCCGACATCTTCAGCTACACCTCCGCGAAGATGCCGCGCTTCAACTCGATCTCGATCTCGGGCTACCACATCCAGGAGGCCGGGGCGACGGCCGACCTGGAGCTCGCGTACACGCTTGCCGACGGTGTCGAGTACATCCGCGCCGGGCTCGCGACCGGCATGACGATCGACCAGTTCGCGCCGCGGCTGTCCTTCTTCTGGGCGATCGGCATGAACTTCTTCATGGAGATCGCCAAGATGCGCGCCGCCCGCGCCCTGTGGGCCAGGCTCGTGCGCGAGTTCGAGCCGCAGAACCCCAAGTCGCTCAGCCTGCGCACCCACAGCCAGACCTCCGGCTGGTCGCTGACCGCGCAGGACGTCTTCAACAACGTCCAGCGCACCGCGATCGAGGCGATGGCCGCGACCCAGGGCCACACCCAGTCGCTGCACACCAACGCCCTCGACGAGGCGATCGCGCTGCCCACGGACTTCTCGGCCCGGATCGCGCGCAACACCCAGCTCCTGCTGCAGCAGGAGAGCGGCACGACGGGCACGATCGACCCCTGGGCCGGCTCCTACTACGTGGAGCGGCTGACGCACGACCTCGCCGAGCGCGCCTGGGCGCACATCCAGGAGGCCGAGCAGGCCGGCGGCATGGCCGCCGCCATCGAGCAGGGCATCCCCAAGATGCGCATCGAGGAGGCGGCCGCCCGCACCCAGGCCCGGATCGACTCCGGCGCCCAGAAGGTGATCGGCGTCAACACCTACCGCCTCGCCGCCGAGGACAAGCTGGATGTGCTCCGGGTCGACAACGACGACGTCTACCGCCAGCAGATCGCCAAGCTCGAGCGGCTGCGCGCCGAGCGCAACGACGACGACGTACGCCGCGCCCTCGAGGCCCTGACCGGCTCGGCCGAGCGGGGTCCCGACGGGGGCCCCGGGCTCGACGGCAACCTGCTCGCGCTCGCGGTCGACGCCGCCCGGGCCAAGGCCACCGTCGGCGAGATCTCCGACGCGCTGGAGAAGGTCTACGGCCGGCACCAGGCCGTGATCCGTACGATCAGCGGCGTGTACAGGGACGAGTCGAGCCACGGCGACGGCTCCCTGCTCCAGCAGGTCCTGGACGCGACCGAGGAGTTCGAGGAGGCCGAGGGGCGCCGCCCGCGCATCCTGGTCGCCAAGATGGGCCAGGACGGCCACGACCGCGGCCAGAAGGTGATCGTCAGCGCCTTCGCCGACATGGGCTTCGACGTCGACGTGGGCCCGCTCTTCTCGACGCCCGAGGAGGTCGCCCAGCAGGCGGTGGACGCCGACGTGCACATCGTCGGGGTCTCGTCGCTGGCGGCCGGCCACCTGGCGCTGCTGCCTGCCCTCAAGCAGGCGCTCGCCGACCAGGGCCGTCCCGACATCATGGTCGTCATCGGCGGCGTGATCCCGCCCGACGACGTGCCCACGCTGCAGGAGATGGGCGCCGCCGCGGTCTTCCTGCCCGGCACGGTCATCGCCGAGTCCGCGCTCGACCTCCTGGCCAAGCTGCGCGACCAGCTCGACCACTAGGCATGCCCACCGTCGAGGCGCTCGTCGCGGGGATCCGGGAGGGCCGCCGTGCGGCCGTCTCGCAGGCGATCACGCTGGTCGAGTCGACCAGCCGCCGGCACCGGGACCAGGCACGGGAGCTGCTGACCGAGCTCGCGTCCGCCCCGGGCGAGTCGGTGCGGGTCGGCATCTCCGGCGTGCCCGGGGTCGGGAAGTCCACGTTCATCGAGGCCCTCGGCTCCCGCCTCACCGCCGCCGGCCACCGCGTCGGCGTGCTGGCCGTGGACCCGTCCAGCGTCCGCACCGGCGGGTCCGTGCTCGGCGACAAGACCCGGATGGCGCGGCTGGCCACCGACCCGCACGCCTTCATCCGGCCCTCGCCCAGCGCCGGCACGCTCGGCGGCGTCGCGCGCGCGACCGTGCAGGCGATGGCGGTGCTCGAGGCCGCGTCGTACGACGTCGTGCTGGTCGAGACCGTCGGCGTCGGCCAGTCCGAGGTGACCGTGGCCGGGATGGTCGACACGTTCCTCTTCCTGACCCTGGCCCGCACCGGCGACCAGCTCCAGGGCATCAAGAAGGGCATCCTCGAGATCGCCGACGTGATCGCGGTCAACAAGGCCGACGGCGACCGGCAGCAGGAGGCCAAGGTCGCCGCGCGCGACCTCGCCGGCGCGCTGCGCCTCGTGCGCGGACACGGCGAGTGGGCGCCTCCGGTGATCACCTGCTCGGCGCTCGAGGACAGCGGGGTCGACGACGTCTGGGAGCGGATCGGGTCGCACCGCGAGCACCTCGGCGCGACCGGGCTCGCCGACAAGCGCGCCCACCAGCAGCTCGACTTCACTTGGGCGCTGGTCCGCGACGAGCTCGACCAGCGGCTGCGGCACTCGGTCGGCGTACGCGCCATGCGCGACGAGGTGCGCGCCGCCGTGCTGGCCGGCGAGCTCCCCGCCACCGTCGCGGCCGATCGGATCCTCGCGGCGTACGACCGGAACTGACCCTCTCGGCCCATCTGGCGCGCCAGCGATATAGGCCATATTGACCATGCGCCGGGCGTCTGTGGCGGGCGACACTCGGTCGGTCCCACTCCATTCGTCTCCGGAGGCAGTACATGCGCATCAACCGGATCGCCGCGGTGTCGGCGACGCTCGCACTCGCAGCCACGACGGCTGCGGTCCTGCCGGCCGGCCAGGCCGCGGCGCCCCAGCCCAAGACTCTCGCCAAGCACCTCGTCGCCCCGCTCAGCGCGGCGGTCGACGACGACGGCACGGCGTACGTCACCCAGAACTTCGCGGGCCTGCTCACCAAGGTCCGCCCGGGCAAGAAGGCCACGACCGTCTATGCCAGCAAGGGTGGCAACGAGGTCGGCGGCGTCTCCGTCTTCCACGGCAAGCTGGTCTTCACCGAGACCGCCAGCGACGCGAAGGGCAACCCCTCGAAGTCGTGGGTGAAGTGGATCGCCCCGTCGGGCAAGGTGCGCACCCTCGCCAACGTCCGTAGGTACGAGAACGACAAGAACCCCGATGGCAAGGTCACCTACGGCGTCCGCACCATCGACGAGACGTGCGCCGGCCAGTGGCCGGCCGAGGCCGGGCCGCCGAAGTACGACGGGGCGAAGGACTCGCACCCGTACGCCACGCTCCAGACCGACGAGGGCACGACCTTCGTCGCCGACGCCGGCATGAACGCGGTGATCACGATCTCGCCGCGCGGCAAGATCCGCACGCTCGCGGTCCTGCCCGCGGTTCCGGTCACGATCACCGCCGAGGTGGCCGGCGCCATGGGCCTGCCCGAGTGTGCCGTCGGCCAGACCTACTACGGCGAGCCCGTGCCGACCGACGTCGCGCTCGACGACGGCAAGCTCGTCGTGACCACGGAGGGCGGCGGCCTCGGTGAGCAGATGCCGCTGGGGTCGGTCTACCGCGTGGGCCTCAAGAGCGGGAAGGTGAAGAAGGTCGTCGGCGGCCTGTTCGCGCCGGTCGGCGTCGCCGTCGGCAGGAACGGCGACCTCTTCGTCTCGCAGCTCTTCGGCGGCGAGATCTCTCGCATCAAGCACGGGACCACGAAGGTCCGCACGTACGCCGAGGCGGGCCTCCCCGCGGCCGTCGAGTGGACGTCGCGCGGGCTCTACGCCACCGTCGACGCGGTGCCGCCGGAGGAAGGCGCGCCGAACGGCAAGCTGGTGCGCTTCCGGCGCTGAGCCACGAGCGGGGGAGCAGGTCCCGGGTGAGCGCCCGGGGCCCGCTCTCTCTGCGCTCCGGTAGCCTCGTGCCGATGTCCATCGCCAGTCCCAGCCCCGCAGAGACGCCCGCCGACGCCGTGATCGACGATGTCGTCGCGGGTCTCGAGGACGAGCTGGTCGCCTTCCGGCGCGACCTGCACGCCCACCCGGAGCTCTCCTGGCGGGAGGTGCGGACCACCTCGCTGGTCGCGGCCCGGATCGCCCAGGCGGGCTGGCGGGTCACCGAGCTGCCGCGCACGGGCCTGGTGGCCGAGATCGGCACCGACGGGCCGGTGGTCGCCCTGCGGGCCGACCTCGACGCGCTCCCGGTCCCGGACCTGACCGGCGACCCGTGGGCCAGCACCGTCGAGGGCGTGACCCACGCCTGCGGCCACGACGTCCACACCGCGGCCCTGGTCGGTGCCGCGGTCGCGCTCGGCCGCGTCCACGAGCAGGGGCTGCTGCCGGGGCGGGTCCGGCTGCTCTTCCAGCCGGCCGAGGAGGTGATGCCCGGCGGAGCGCTCTCGCTGATCGAGCTGGGCGCCCTCGACGACGTCGACCGGGTCTTCGGGCTGCACTGCGACCCCACGCTCGACGTCGGCAGCGTCGGCCTCCGCGAGGGCCCGATCACCGGCGCCGCGGACCACCTCGACGTGACCCTCAGCGGCTCGGGCGGCCACACCTCCCGGCCCCACCTGACCGAGGACCTCACCTACGCGCTCGGGAAGGTCGTCACCGAGCTCCCGTCGATCCTGTCGCGGCGCCTCGACCCCCGCGCCGGCGTGAGCGTGGTCTGGGGCATCGTCCACGCCGGCAGCGCCCACAACGTCATCCCGGCGAGCGGCCGGGTGGGCGGCACGGTGCGGATGCTCGACGCCGTCGCCTGGTCCGAGGCCGAGAAGCTGGTGCCGCTGCTCGTGGAGCAGATCGTGGCGCCGTACGGCGTGCACGCGCAGGTCGACTACCAGCGCGGGGTGCCGCCGGTGGTCAACGACCTGGCCGCCATCACGCTGCTCGCCGGAGCCGTCGAGCGGGTGCTCGGGCACGATGGGCACGTTCCCACCCAGCAGAGCCTCGGCGGCGAGGACTTCGGCTGGTACCTCGACCGCGTGCCCGGCGCCATGGGCCGCCTCGGCACGCGCGCACCGGGCGGTCCGACGTACGACCTGCACCAGGGCAACCTGCGCGTCGACGACCGGGCCGTGGGCATCGGCGCCCGCGTGCTGGCACAGGTGGCGGTCGCGTTCCACGGCGTTCTTTGACGAAATTCGGGTCCTCGGGGTGAGTATGTCCGCCCAGTCCGCATCGACTCGATAACAACTTCGTGAACGGCCCTTGCGGGCACTACGAAGGCCCTAGGGTTTCGTCTGTTTTCACGCCCGTCCCGGGCGGTCACGGACCATGAAGGAGGCGTCTTGCGACGCACCACGAAGTTTGCAGCCCTGCTGTCGGTCAGCGTGCTGGCCCTCGGGGCCTGCGGCAGCAGCGACAGTGACGGCGGCAACAAGGCCAGCGACGGCGGTTCCTCCGCTGCGGCCAGTGCCGACGTCTGCAAGGACGCCAAGGGCGACGGACCCAAGATCGGCCTCGCGTACGACGTGGGCGGCCGCGGCGACCAGTCCTTCAACGACTCCGCCTACGAGGGTCTCTCGAAGGCCGTCAAGGACTTCGACGCCACCTGCATCGAGGGTGAGGCACAGGACGGCGAGGCCGAGTCGGCCCGCGAGGACCGCCTCCGCCAGATGGCCGACGCCGGCGCGACCGCCATCATCGGTGTCGGCTTCGCCTACAGCGACTCGGTCAACGCCGTGGCCCCGGACTACCCGGACGTCAACTTCGGCGTCGTCGACGGCTTCGACCCCGACGACAAGGCCAACGACAACGTCGCGTACTTCTCCTTCGCTGCCAACGAGGCGTCCTTCCTCGTGGGTGTGGCTGCTGCTGAGAAGACCCAGTCCAAGCAGGTCGGCTTCGTCGGCGGCGTGCACAACGACCTGATCAAGGGCTTCGAGGCCGGCTTCACCGCTGGTGTCAAGGCCGTCGACCCGAGCATCAAGGTCGACGTCGCCTACATCGAGGAGAGCGACCTCGCCGGCTTCGGCGACCCGGCCGGTGGCAAGACCGCCGCCGCAGGTGAGTTCGACAAGGGTGCCGACGTGGTCTACCACGCCTCCGGCGCCTCGGGCAGCGGTGTCTTCGACGCCGCGGTCGAGGCCGGCGACGGCAAGTGGGCGATCGGTGTCGACTCCGACCAGTACCTCACCGCGACCAAGGAGCAGCAGCCGCACATCCTGACCTCGGCGCTCAAGCGCGTCGACGTCGCGACGTACGACTTCATCAAGTCGGTCAACGACGGGTCTGCGAAGACCAGCTACGTCACGTACGACCTGAAGAACGACGGCGTCGGCTACGCCACCTCCGGTGGCTTCGTCGACGACATCAAGGCCGACATCGACGGCTTCGCCGACAAGATCAAGGCTGGCACCATCACGGTTCCCACCGCCCCGTGACGGGTCGGCGAATCTTCGTCTGAACTAACGTACGGGCCCGGGAGTAGTTTGCTCCCGGGCCCGTACGTCTCTTTTTGCTCGCTCCCGACTTTCGGAGGTCACCTTGCCCGCAGCGCCTCCCGCACCCGGCGCCAGCGCGACCGAAGCGGTCGTCCAGGCTCCCGAGGTCCGGCTGACCGGCATCGGCAAGCGCTTTCCCGGCGTGATCGCCAACCACGACGTCGAGCTCACGATCCGGCCGGCGACGGTCCATGCGCTGATCGGTGAGAATGGCGCCGGCAAGTCCACGCTGATGAAGATCCTGTACGGCGTGCAGAAGCCCGACGACGGCACCATCGAGGTCGGCGGCACCGAGCGGACCTTCCGCACGCCCACCGACGCGATCCAGGTCGGCATCGGCATGGTCTTCCAGCACTTCATGCTGGCCGACAACCTGACCGCGCTCGAGAACGCCGTC
This sequence comes from Nocardioides conyzicola, assembly GCF_039543825.1. Taxonomy (NCBI): domain Bacteria; kingdom Bacillati; phylum Actinomycetota; class Actinomycetes; order Propionibacteriales; family Nocardioidaceae; genus Nocardioides; species Nocardioides conyzicola. The sequence continues at coordinate 3,026,443 of NZ_BAABKM010000002.1, forward strand.
CTCGGCGCCGAGCGCCTCTTCGGCATCGGTGACAAGGCCCGTGCGGAGTTCGAGTCGATCTCCGAGCGCTACGGCTTCGGCCTGCGGCCCGACGTCCTGGTCGAGACCCTCGGCGTCGCCGACCGCCAGCGGCTGGAGATCCTCAAGGTCCTCTTCCGCGGGGCGAAGGTCCTGATCCTCGACGAGCCGACGGCCGTACTGGTGCCGCAGGAGGTCGACGCGCTGTTCGCCAACCTCCGGGACCTGCGGGCGCACGGCCACTCCGTGCTCTTCATCTCCCACAAGCTCGACGAGGTCCTCGCGATCGCCGACGACATCACGGTCATGCGGCGCGGCACCACCGTCGGGTCCGCCGTGCCCGGCGAGGTGACCAAGCAGGAGCTCGCCGAGATGATGGTCGGCTCCGAGCTCCCGTCACCGGAGACCTCCGAGTCCACCGTGACCGACGTCGTCCAGCTCTCGCTGGTCGACGTGACGCTCACCGACGACGCCGGCCGCGACCTCCTCCGCGACATCAGCTTCGACATCCACCGCGGCGAGATCCTCGGCATCGCGGGCGTCGAGGGCAACGGCCAGGCCGAGCTCGTCGAGACCGTGATGGGCATGCGCAAGCTCACCTCGGGACGGATCCTCCTCGGCGAGGAGGACGTCACCTCCTGGGACACCCGCAGGCTCCGCGAGTCGGGCGTCGGCTACATCCCCGAGGACCGGCACCGGCACGGCCTGCTGCTGGACTCCCCGCTGTGGGAGAACCGGATCCTCGGCCACCAGACCCGCCCGCCCAGCGCGAAGGGCCTGTGGATCAACCGCTCCGCGGCCCGCAAGGACACCCGCCGGATCGTGGACGAGTACGACGTACGCGCGCCGGGGATCGACACCGTCGCCCGGGCGCTCTCCGGCGGCAACCAGCAGAAGCTGATCATCGGGCGCGAGATGAGCGGCGACCCGGTCCTGCTCATCGCGTCCCACCCCACGCGAGGGGTGGACGTCGGCGCCCAGGCCGCCATCTGGGGCCACATCAAGCAGGCCCGCCGCAACGGCCTCGCCGTGCTCCTGATCTCGGCCGACCTCGACGAGCTGATCGGCCTCTCCGACCGGATCGAGGTCATCTTGCGTGGACAGCTCGTCGGCACCTTCGACCCGTCGGCGGTGACGCCCAAGGACCTCGGGGCGGCCATGACGGGAGGTGGGGAGGCATGAGCTTCGTCAGGCGCTTCGGCTTCGCCCTGCTCGCACCGGTGATCGCGGTGCTGATCGCGATGCTCGCGACCAGCGTGGTGATCTCGCTGTCGGGCAGTGACTCCACCGTCGGCGACTTCTGGTCGATCATCCTGGCCAAGCCCCAGGACCGGATCATGGTCAACATCGTCAACCAGACGTCGATGATCTATCTGTCGGCCGTGGCCGCGGCGATCGGCTTCCGGATGGGGCTCTTCAACATCGGTGTCGAGGGCCAGTACCTGCTGGCGTCGTACACCGCGGCCACCTTCGCCGGTGCCGCCCTGCTCCCCGGGGCCGTCAACGTCCTCGCCACGCTGGTCATCGCGATGGCGGTCGGTGCCGTCTGGTCCGGCATCGCCGGCATCCTGCGCACGACCCGAGGCGTCAGCGAGGTCATCTCGACGATCATGCTCAACTCGATCGCCGCGATCCTGGTCGGCTACCTGCTCGACAAGTACGGCCTCCACGGTGGCAACCAGGTCCGCACCAAGGCGCTGCCGGAGTCCAGCCAGCTGTCCGGCTGGCTCCCGTTCGAGCGGCCCGACGGCCCGATCTGGACGCTGGGCCTGCTCGCCGTGCTCGTCGGGGTCGGCTTCTGGGTGCTGCTCAACAAGACCCGCTTCGGCTTCGACCTGCGTGCCACCGGCCTGTCGCAGACCGCGGCGGTCGCGAGCGGCATCAAGGTCAACCGCATGGTGCTCATCTCGATGCTGCTCTCCGGAGCCGTCGCCGGGCTGATCTGGATGCCGGCGTACTTCGGCGCCGCGCACACCTACGGCACCACCTTCCAGGCGGGGCTCGGGTTCACCGGCATCGCGGTCGCGCTGCTCGGCCGCAACCAGCCGGTCGGCATGATCTTCGGCGCCGTGCTCTTCGCCTTCCTGACGGCCCAGTCCAACTCGTTGACCCTGCAGACCGACATCTCGCCGAGCATCGTCCAGATCACCCAGGGCGTCGCGGTGCTCGCCGTCGTGATCGCCTACGAGCTCGTCCGCCGCTACCGGATCAGGCTCGAGCAACGCACGGTGGCCGCGGCGCGCACCGCTCCCGCCCAGGAGGTGACCGCATGAGCACGACGACCGAGGTCGACCGCAGCGCGCCGTCGGACCGCGCCCGCAAGATCGGGGGCATGTACCGCACCTACTGGCTGGTCCTGCTCGTCGCCTTCGTCGGGCTGTCGCTGGTGCGGATCGCCACCGGCGCCGACGACATCACCGCGGCCAACACGCTGCGGGCCGCGATCCTGTCCGCGTGCCCGATCCTGCTCGCCGGCATGGGCGGGCTGTGGTCCGAGCGGGCCGGCATCGTCAACATCGGGCTCGAGGGCCAGATGCTGCTCGGCACCTGGGGCGCGGCGTACTTCACCTACAACTACGGCCCGTGGGTCGGGTTGCTCGGCGCCGCCGCCCTGGGCGCACTCGGCGGCCTGCTGCACGGGCTCGCCACGATCACCTTCGGGGTCGACCACATCGTCTCCGGTGTCGCGATCAACATCATCGGTCTCGGCGCGACGACGTTCCTCGCCGAGGCGATCTTCACCGACTACCAGTACGGCGGCCCGCGCCAGCTGACCGGCCTCGACTCGCTGCCGTTCGTGACGGTGCCCGGGATCTCGGACGGCCTGAACTCGCTCAACGACAAGGGCTGGTTCGTGGTCTCGGACCTGGCGGGCTTCCTCGCCGCGCTGACGACCAAAATCTCGGTCGTCACGATCCTGATCGCGGTGATCGTCGTCCTGACCGCCTGGATCCTGTGGCGCACGTCGTTCGGGCTGCGACTGCGCTCCTGCGGTGAGAACCCCGCGGCGGCCGAGTCCCTCGGCGTCAACGTCTACCTCTACAAGTACGTCGCGGTGCTCGTCTCCGGTGGCCTCGCCGGCCTCGGCGGTGCGTTCCTGGCGCTCGTCGCGGCGAGCGGCTTCACCACCAACCAGAGCGGCGGTCGTGGCTACATCGGCCTCGCGGCCATGATCTTCGGCAACTGGAACCCCTTCGGCACCCTCGGGGCGTCGCTGCTCTTCGGCTACACCGACGCGCTGCGGCTGCGGTCGCCGTCGGCGGTGCACGCGCTCCTGCTGCTGGTCGCGGTCGCGCTGCTCGCGTTCGCCGCGTGGCGCGCCTACCGCGGCGCCCGGACCTCCGCGATCGTGCTCGGCCTCCTGGGGGCCGGCTTCCTGGCGTGGTTCCTCCTCACCGACACGGTCCCGCGCGAGTTCACCGGCATGACGCCGTACGTCGTCACCCTGCTGGTCCTCGCCCTGGCGAGCCAACGGCTGCGGCCGCCGGCCGCCGACGGTCAGGTCTACCGCAAGGGGAGTGCCGGATAGTGACCGCGGAGTTCGACTGGGACGCGCTCCAGGCCGTCGCGGAGGAGGCGATGACGCACGCCTACGCGCCGTACTCCCACTTCGCGGTGGGTGCCGCCGCGACCGTCGACGACGGCCGGGTGGTGAGCGGCTGCAACGTCGAGAACGCCGCGTACGGCGTGGCGCTGTGCGCCGAGTGCGGGCTGGTCAGCCAGCTGCACCTCACCGGTGGTGGGCGGCTGACGCACTTCGTGTGCGTCAACGGCAGGCGCGAGGTGATCATGCCGTGCGGGCGCTGCCGGCAGCTGCTGTACGAGAACGGCGGGCCCACCCTGCTGCTCAAGACCATTTCCGGTGTGAAGACGATGGACGAGGTGCTGCCCGATGCGTTCGGTCCCGACGACCTCGATTGACCTGACCGACCCCGACGTCGTCGCCGATCCCTACCCCTCCTTCGCGCGCGAGCGCGAGCAGCACGCGGTGGCGTGGCACGAGGCGTCGGGGATGTACCTCACGTTCGCGCACGCGACCGTCGGGCAGGTGCAGCGCGACCGGCGGCTGGGACGGCTCTTCTCGCCGCGGGAGCCGCTCGACTACCTCGAGCCCTTCAACCTGCTGCACCGCAACCAGATGATGGAGAACGAGCCGCCGGTGCACACGCGCCTGCGGCGGCCGGTCGCGAAGGCGTTCGCCCGCGGCCACATCGAGCGGCTCCGGCCGCGGGTCCGTGAGATCGCGGCCGAGCTGCTCGCCGACCTCGACCCTGCCGGCTTCGACGCCATCGCGGGGTACGCCGAACCCCTGCCGGTGCTGGTGATCGCCGACCTGCTCGGTGTCCCACGCTCCTACGCGCACGACCTCCGCGACTGGTCCCAGGCCATCGTGCGGATGTACGAGGTCGCGCCGTCGCAGCAGACGGTCGACGACGCCGTACGCGCGGCCACGGACTTCGCGGGGCTGGTGCGCGAGCTGGTCGCGGAGCGGCGTACGACGCCCGCCGACGACCTGATCACCGACCTGGTGGCGACCGAGCTGACCGAGGACGAGGTCGTCGCGGCCGTCGTGCTGCTGCTCAACGCCGGCCACGAGGCCTCGGTCAACGTCTTCGGCAACGGCCTGGCCGCGATGCTGCGCCGCGGTCTGCGACCCGGCGCCGACGTACCGGCGACCGTCGAGGAGATGCTGCGCTTCGACTCCGCCCTGCAGCTCTTCGAGCGCACCGCCATGGAGGACGTCGAGGTGGGCGACATCGTCGTCGAGAAGGGCCAGAAGATCGCGGCCCTGCTCGGTGCGGCCAACCGCGACCCCGAGGTCTTCGACCAGCCCGACGAGTTCCGGGTGGACCGAGACCCCAACAACCACTTGGCTTTCGGCGTCGGCGTGCACTTCTGCCTGGGCGCCCCGCTCGCGCGGATGGAGCTCGCCGAGTCGCTGCCCGCCCTGTTCGACACCTTCCCCGACCTGAGCCTGGCCGACGAGCCGGAGAGCCGGGGCACCTTCGTGCTGCGGGGCTACCGCACACTGCCTGTGAGAGGAACCCATGCCTGAGCACGATGCCGTCGAGGTCATCTCGGCCAAGCGCGACCAGCACGAGCTGAGCGACAGCCAGATCGACTGGGTGATCGACGCCTACACGCGTGGCGACGTGGCCGACGAGCAGATGTCGTCGCTCGCGATGGCGATCCTGCTCAACGGCATGAACCGCCGCGAGATCGCCCGCTGGACCGCGGCGATGATCGCGTCCGGCGAGCGCATGGACTTCTCGGCGCTCTCGCGTCCGACCGCCGACAAGCACTCGACCGGCGGCGTCGGCGACAAGATCACGCTCCCGCTCGCTCCGCTGGTCGCGGCGTGCGGCGTCGCCGTACCCCAGCTCTCCGGGCGGGGCCTCGGCCACACCGGCGGCACGCTCGACAAGCTGGAGTCGATCCCCGGCTGGCGGGCGGCGCTGTCCAACGAGGAGATGTTCGCGCAGCTGGAGTCGATGGGCGCGGTCATCTGCGCCGCCGGCGACGGGCTCGCCCCGGCCGACAAGAAGCTCTACGCGCTGCGCGACGTCACCGGGACCGTCGAGGCGATCCCGCTGATCGCGTCGTCGATCATGTCGAAGAAGATCGCGGAGGGCACCGGCGCGCTGGTGCTGGACGTGAAGGTCGGCACCGGTGCCTTCATGAAGGACGTCGCCTCCGCCCGCGAGCTCGCCGAGACGATGGTCGCGCTCGGCCAGGACGCGGGCGTGCACACCGTGGCGCTGCTGACCGACATGTCGACGCCGCTCGGCCTGACCGCCGGCAACGCGATCGAGGTGCAGGAGTCGGTCGACGTGCTCGCCGGTGGCGGCCCGGCCGACGTGGTCGAGCTGACGCTCGCGCTGGCCCGCGAGATGCTGATCGGCGCCGGACGCGGTGACATCGACCCGGCCGAGGTGCTCGCGTCCGGTCGCGCAATGGATGCGTGGAAGCAGATGATCCGGGCGCAGGACGGCGACCCCGACGCCGCGCTGCCGGTGGCCCGGGAGTCGCACGTCGTCGCGGCCCCCGCCTCCGGCGTGCTCACCCGCCTCGACGCGATGGCCGTCGGGCTCGCCGCCTGGCGCCTCGGCGCCGGCCGGGCCCGCAAGGAGGACCCGGTGCAGGCCGGCGCCGGCGTCGTCTGGCACGCCCGCCCGGGCGACACCGTCACCGCCGGGGACCCGCTCTTCACGCTGCTCACCGACGACGAGCACCGCTTCGAGCGGGCCCTGGCCTCGCTGGAGGGTGGCTACGACATCGCGGCCGCGGGCACGCCGTACGAACCCTCGCCGCTGGTCATCGACCGCGTGGGTTGAGTCGGGACCTCTGACGGTTCATTCGCCAGATTCGACCGTCATATCTCCCGACTCGACCGTCATATCTCCCGACTCGACCGTCATATCTCCCGACTCGACCGTCAGAACTCACGACTCAACGGTCAGGGGAGCAGGAGGACGACGGTCTCAGCGACGCAGGCGGGCTTGGTCTCGCCCTCGATCTCGATCGTGTAGCGGAGGGTCGCCTGCTTGCCCTTGGGCAGGTCGGCGACGTCGGCCAGGGCCACGTGGGCGCGGATCCGCTTGCCGACCAGGACGGGATGGGGGAAGCGCACCTTGTTGGCGCCGTAGTTGAGCTTGGCGCCGGGCGTCTCGAAGCTCACGACCTGGCCGCCGAGGTAGGGGACCAGCGACAGCGTCAGGTAGCCGTGGGCGATGGTGCCGCCGAACGGTCCGTCCTTCGACCGCTCGACGTCGACGTGGATCCACTGGTGGTCACCGGTGGCGTCCGCGAACCGGTCGACCCGGTCCTGGTCGATCTCCAGCCAGTCGGAGGTGCCGAGCTCCTCGCCGGTCGCAGCGGACACTTCATCAAGAGTCGAGAACACGCGCATGCCCCCAACCTATCCAGTCTGATTGGATCGTCTCCATGACGCCCACTCGCGAGCAGGTCCGACGGGCACCCAAGGTGCTCCTCCACGATCACCTCGACGGCGGGCTGCGACCACAGACGATCATCGACCTGGCCGCGGACAACGGGCACCAGCTGCCCGACGTCGGCGGTGAGCTGACGGCCGAGTCGCTCGGACGGTGGTTCGCCGAGGCGGCCGACTCCGGGTCGCTCGAGCGCTACCTCGAGACCTTCGACCACACGGTCGGCGTGATGCAGACCGGTCCCGCGATCACGCGGGTCGCCCGCGAGTGCGTCGAGGACCTCGCCGCCGACGGGGTCGTGTACGCCGAGATCCGCTACGCGCCCGAGCAGCACGTCGAGACCGGCCTCACGCTCGACGAGGTGGTCGCGGCGGTCCAGGAGGGCTTCGACCAGGCGGTCGTCGCGAGCGGCAACCGGATCGTCGTACGCCAGCTGCTGACGGCGATGCGGCACCAGGCCCGGTCGATGGAGATCGCCGAGCTGGCGGTCGCGTGGCGCGACCGCGGGGTGGCGGGCTTCGACATCGCCGGCGCCGAGGCGGGCTACCCGCCAACCCGGCACCTCGACGCGTTCGAGTACCTCCAGCGCGAGAACTTCCACTTCACCATCCACGCCGGCGAGGCCTTCGGGCTGCCGTCGATCTGGCAGGCGATCCAGTGGTGCGGCGCCGACCGGCTGGGGCACGGCGTACGGATCATCGACGACATCACCGTGCACGACGACGGCTCGGTCGAGCTCGGCCTGCTCGCGGCGTACGTCCGGGACAAGCGGATCCCGCTCGAGATGTGCCCGTGGTCCAACATCCAGACCGGGGCCGCCGCCTCGATCGCCGAGCACCCGATCGGGCTGCTCAAGAGGCTGCGCTTCCGGGTCACGGTCAACACCGACAACCGGCTGATGAGCCAGACCTCGATGACCCACGAGATGACCTCGCTCGTCGAGGCGTTCGGCTACGGGCTCAGCGACCTCGAGTGGTTCACGATCAACGCGATGAAGTCGGCCTTCCTGCCGTTCGACGAGCGGTTCGCGCTCATCTCCGACGTGATCAAGCCGGCGTACGCCGCGCTCCGTGGGGAGGTCGCATGAGGATCCACTACGTGCCGACCGTGCTGCTGCTCGGGTCTGCGGTGCTCATCCTCCTGATCGGGGCCGGCCTGCTGCTCAAGGGGCGCGCCGTACGCCGGACCGCGGAGCGGTTCCGCAGCCGCGCGGTCGCGGCCACGGCGACCGTGGTCTCGCTGGAGGCCAAGGACCTCAGCTTCGGGGCCGAGCCGGACACCCGCTACTTCCCGGTGGTGAGCTTCGTGCCGGACGGTGCGACCGAGGCCGTCGAGGCCCAGACGCTCACCGACGTGCCCTCGCCACCGCCGCGGGTCGGCGACTCCATCGAGGTCGCCTACGACCCCGAGCGCCCGGACCACGTCGACGTGGCCGTGACCGAGGGCACCGCGGAAGGAGCGGGTCGCACGTACGCCGTGCTCGGGTCGCTCGTCCTGCTCCTCGCCCTGGGCGTCGCCGCCGCGTGGCTCGTGCTGCTCCTGGTCGTCTGGACCCACTAGCCCATGCCCTCGCCGGCGGAGTCGATCTTCTGGATCGCGGTCTGCGCCGTCCTGGCGCCGCTCCTCGCGGCGCTGCTGCTGCGGGGCCGGGTGCCCGAGGTCGTGCTCCTCCTGGTGCTCGGTGTCGTCATCGGCCCGAACGCCCTCGACCTCGCGGTGACGGGTGAGGGCGTCGAGATGCTCCGCGAGCTCGGCCTCGGGATGCTCTTCCTGCTGGCCGGCTACGAGATCGAGGTCGACGAGCTCGTCGGGAAGGGCGGCCGGCGAGCCCTCGCCACCTGGGTGGCGTGCTTCGTCGTGGCGCTCGGGGTGATCGGGCTGGTCGGGCTGACGGACGCCGTCCACGCCGAGGTCGCGGTCGCCATCGCGCTGACGTCGACCGCTCTCGGGACGTTGCTGCCGATCCTCAAGGACAGCGGGGTCCTCGGCACCAGGTTCGGGCGCACGCTGATGAACCACGGGGCGTACGGCGAGCTCGCGCCGATCGTCGCGATGGCGGTGCTGCTCGGCAGTCGCGGGTACGTCGCCTCGGTGGTGGTGCTCGTCGGCTTCTTCCTGCTCGCGCTGGTCGTGCACCGCTTCTCCGCCCGGATCAGCCGGGAGGGCTCGGCCGTGCTCGGCGTCGTCCGACGTGGGGCGGACTCCTCCGGCCAGCCGCAGGTGCGGCTCGTCGTGCTGCTGCTGGTCACGCTCGGCGTGGCGGCCGCGGTCTTCGACCTCGACGTCGTCCTGGGTGCCTTCGCGGCCGGCTTCGTGCTGCGTGGACTGCTGCCCGACGGCCACGAGAGCCTGGAGCACAAGCTCGAGGGCCTCGCCTTCGGGCTGCTGATCCCGGTCTTCTTCATCACCTCGGGCATGGCCATCGACCCGCAGGCGGTGATCGACGAGCCCATCACGCTGGTCGTGTTCGTCGCGCTGATCCTGCTGGTCCGCGGTGGCCTCGTGCTGGTCTCGACCCGGCTCACCCGGGAGGACGGCCGGCCGGCGTTCGACCGCAACGAGGCCCTGGCCATGGGGCTCTTCGCGGCCACCGGGCTGCCGATCATCGTGGCCGTCACCTCGGTCGCGGTACGCGCCGGGGAGATGGCCGACACCAACGCCTCGGTGCTCGTCGCCGGTGGCGCCGTGACGGTGCTCATCTGTCCGCTGCTGGCCCAGCGGCTCCTCGCCGGGTCGCGCTCACCCGGATCGGGTGAGCACGCGGGGGCGTCGTAGTCCCTACGGTCCCGTCATGGACTCTTTCTGGGACTTCTTCTGGTTCATCATCTCGTTCTTCCTGCTCATGGCATATCTCGTGGTGCTGTTCCAGATCCTCACGGACCTCTTCCGCGACCACCAGACGAGCGGCTGGCTGAAGGCCGTCTGGGTGTTCTTCCTGATCATCTTCCCGCTGATCACCTCGCTGGTGTACCTGATCGCCCGCGGCCAGGGCATGGCGGAGCGCAACATCGCCGCTGTGAAGCAGGCGCAGGCGAGCCAGGAGGAGTACATCCGCTCCGTCTCGGGCTCGGCCGCCTCACCGACCGAGGAGATCCACCGGGCGAAGGCGCTGCTCGACTCGGGCGCCATCTCGCAGGCCGAGTTCGACGCACTGAAGGCGAAGGCGCTGGCCTGACCCGCCGTCAGCGCGGCAGGACCGCCCACCAGCGGCGCTTCCACCGCGACGACGACAGCGGTACGACGGCGCCCACCGCCGGGTTGTAGACCAGGGGCTCCCCGTCGCGCTCGTCGAGGACGAGGACGACGTGACGGGGGAGCCACCGGGTGCCCAGGAAGACCGGGACCGGGGTCGGCAGCGCCGCCAGCACCTCGGCCTGCCGGTAGCGACGAGCCCGCCCGCCCAGCTCTCGTGCCACCGCCCACGGCGGCGTGCCGAGCATCCGTGGCCACGGCAGCTGCAGCCGCCCGTGGCGGTCGCGCACGCCGGTGAGCCGGCGGTGCATGGCCAGCACGTCCCGCTCGAAGTCCGGCCACGGCCCGTGGCCCCCGCCGGCGAGCAGCGCCTCGGCGACCACGACGGAGGACGGCCCGCAGGTGCGGGAGTCCGGCTGCCGTGGCCAGTCGGTCATGGGGAGACGTCTCGCTTCGCCATCAGCCCGATCGCGGCGTACGCCTCGTCAGGCGTGACCGGGGTACAGCCCCGCTCCACCGCGTGGGAGACGACGCGGCGCTGGTCGCGCATCAGCGCCAGGCCGCGGCGGACCAGCACGAGCGGGGGCTTGCGGTGCTCGCGCAGGTCGCGGGTCAGGCGACGCCAGAACGTCACCATCGGATGCTGCCGCACGCAGTACGCCGCCGCAAGCAGGCCGGCGTCGTCGCACCGCGCGGCCACCTCCTGCGCGAAGATCCCCTCCGCGATGAAGAGGTGGTGGTCGCCGAGGTCGAGGGTCCGCTGCCCGCAGCGGCCGTTCTGGGCGATCTCGTAGATCGGCACCTCGGCACGCCCGCTCCGGCACAGCTCCTCGAGCGCGGCCATCGCGTCGTCGAGCAGCCACGACTCCGGGACGTCCCAGTCGACGATGCCGGCGTTGGCGCCCTCGGTGATCAGCGGCAGCGTGGGGTCGCCCGCGCTCTTGTAGAAGTCGTCGAGCCGGAGCACCGGCAGCCCGGTGCGTTCGGCGAGCCGCGACTTCCCGGACCCGGAGGGACCGGCCAGGACGATCACCCGCGCGCGCACCGAGCCATTCTGCACGGTGTGGCGCGGCCTCACTGCATCGGTTGCTGCTGGCGGGTCAGACCCCGATCGGGTGCCAGACGGTCTTGATCTCCAGGAACGTCGTCATCGGCTCGAGCCCCGGGTCGGTCGTCCAGTCCGGCTCGGCCGCCGGAGCCCGGCGTACGCGCTTGAGGTTGTCGGCGGCCGCGACCTCGAGGTCGGTGGCCAGCCCGGCGTCCCCGGCGATGCCGGTCAGGTCGATGGCGTTGACGTCCATGTGCGCGGCCAGCCACGGTGCGATCGTCGCGGCCGACCCGGTCAGGATGTTGACGACGCCACCGGGCACGTCGGAGGTGGCGAGCACCTCGGCGAGGTTGACCGCCGGCAGCGGCCGGTCGTACGACGACACGACCACGACGGTGTTGCCGGTGACGATGACCGGCGCGACGACGCTGACGAGGCCGAGCAGGCTCGACTCCTGGGGCGCGAGCACGGTGACGACACCGGTCGGCTCCGGCGTGGAGAGGTTGAAGAACGGCCCGGCGACCGGGTTGGCGTTGCCGACGACCTGGGTGATCTTGTCGGCCCAGCCGGCGTACCAGACCAGCCGGTCGATGGCGGCGTCGACGACCTTCTCGGCCTTGGTGGGAGAGAGCCCCTCGGACTGGACGACGGCCTGCACGAACTGCGGGCGGCGGTCCTCCATCACCTCGGCGATCCGGTAGAGGATCTGTGCGCGGTTGTAGGCGGTCTTGCCCGACCACGAGCCGAACGCCTTGCGGGCGGCGATGACGGCGTCGCGGGCGTCCTTGCGCGAGGCGAGGGCGGCGTTGGCCACGAACTTCCCCTTGCTGTCCTTGACCTCGTAGGAGTACGCCGACTCCGAGCGCGGGAACGCGCCACCGATGTAGAGCTTGTACGTCTTGCGGACGTCGATGCGGTCGCTCACTTGAGATACGCCTCCAGACCGTGGCGGCCGCCCTCGCGGCCGTAGCCCGACTCCTTGAACCCGCCGAACGGGCTGGTGGGGTCGAACTTGTTGAACGTGTTGGCCCAGACGACTCCCGCACGCAGCTGGTTGGCCATGTGCAGGATCAGGGAGCCCTTCTCGGTCCAGACCCCGGCGGAGAGGCCGTACGGCGTGTTGTTGGCCTTCTCGACCGCCTCGGCCGGCGTCCGGAAGGTGAGCACGGACAGCACCGGGCCGAAGATCTCCTCGCGGGCGATCCGGTGCGCCTGGGTGACGCCGGTGAAGAGCGTCGGCGGGAACCAGAAGCCGTGCGACGGGAGCTCGCACTCCGGCGACCAGCGACCGGCACCCTCGGCCTCGCCGATGTCGGAGAGCTCGCGGATCCGGGCCAGCTGCTCCGCGGAGTTGATCGCGCCGATGTCGGTGTTCTTGTCGAGCGGGTCGCCGATGCGCAGCGTCGACATCCGGCGCTTGAGCTTGGCGAGCAGCTCGTCGGCGATCGACTCCTGGACCAGCAGGCGCGAGCCCGCGCAGCAGACGTGGCCCTGGTTGAAGAAGATGCCGGTGACGATGCCCTCGACGGCCTGGTCGAGCGGGGCGTCGTCGAAGACGATGTTGGCCGCCTTGCCGCCGAGCTCGAGGGTGACCTTCTTGTCCGTGCCCGCGACGGTCCGGGCGATCGCCTTGCCGACGTCGGTCGAGCCGGTGAAGGCGACCTTGTCGATGCCGGGGTGACCGACCAGCGCCTGGCCGGTCCCGCCCGCGCCGGTGATGATGTTGACGACGCCCGGCGGCAGGTCGGCCTGCTGGCAGATCTCCGCGAAGAGCAGCGCGGTCAGCGGGGTGGTCTCGGCCGGCTTCAGCACGACCGTGTTGCCGCAGGCGAGGGCCGGCGCGATCTTCCACGCGAGCATCAGCAGCGGGAAGTTCCACGGGATGATCTGGCCGGCCACGCCCAGCGGCTGCGGGTCGGTGCCGCGGCCGGCGTACTCCAGCTTGTCGGCCCAGCCGGCGTAGTAGAAGAAGTGCGCGGCGACGATCGGGATGTCGACGTCGCGCGACTCCTTGATCGGCTTGCCGTTGTCGATGGACTCCAGGACGGCGAGCTCGCGGCTGCGCTCCTGGATGATCCGGGCGATCCGGTAGAGGTACTTGGCGCGCTCGCGGCCGGGCATCCTCGACCAGACCTTGTCGTAGGCCTTGCGGGCGGCCCTCACCGCGGCGTCGACGTCGGCCTCGTCGGCCTCCGCGATCTCCGCGAGGACCTCCTCGGTGGACGGGCTGATCGTCTTGAACGACTTGCCGTGGCCGTCGACGAACTCGCCGTTGACGAACAGGCCGTACGACGGCTTGATGTCGACGATGCTGCGCGACTCGGGGGCCGGGGCGTACTCGAAGGGTGTCGTGGCCATCTGCATCAGTCCAACGTGAAGTAGTCGGGACCGGAGTAGCGGCCGGTCTTCATCTTGGTGCGCTGCATCAGCAGGTCGTTGAGCAGCGTGGAGGCGCCGAAGCGGAACCAGTGGGGGTCGAGCCAGTCCTGGCCGGCGACCTCGTTGACCATGACCAGGTACTTGATCGCGTCCTTGCTGGTCCGGATGCCACCGGCGGGCTTCACACCGACCATCTGGCCGGTCAGCTCGCGGAAGTCGCGAACCGCCTCGACCATGATCATCGTGACCGGGAGGGTCGCGGCGGGCTGCACCTTGCCGGTGGACGTCTTGATGAAGTCGGCGCCGGCCATCATGGCCAGCCAGCTCGCGCGGCGCACGTTGTCGTAGGTCTGCAGCTCGCCGGTCTCGAAGATCACCTTCAGGTGCGCGTCGTTGCCGTCGGGGCGGCCGCAGGCGGCCTTGGTGGCGACGATCTCGTCGTACACCTGCTGGTAGCGGCCGGAGAGGAACGCGCCCCGGTCGATGACCATGTCGATCTCGTCGGCGCCGGCCTCGACCGCGTCGGCGGTGTCGGCGAGCTTGATGTCGAGGGCGGCGCGGCCGCTGGGGAAGGCGGTCGCGACCGCGGCGACGTGGACGCCGGAGCTGCCCAGCGTCTCCTTCACGGTGGCCACCATGTCGGGGTAGACGCAGACGGCGGCGACCGACGGGCAGTCGGGGTCCGCGGGGTCGGGCCGCATCGCCTTCGAGGCGAGGGCGCGCACCTTGCCCGGGGTGTCCGCACCCTCGAGCGTCGTCAGGTCGACCATCCGGATCGCGAGGTCGAGCGCGAACTCCTTCGCGGTGGTCTTGATCGAGCGGGTGCCGAGCCCGGCGGCGCGGGCCTCCGCGCCGACCTGGTCGACGCCCGGCAGCCCGTGGAGGAACCGCCGCAGCGAGGCCTCCGACCGGGTGACGTCGTCGAGCCCCGCGCCGAGGACGGTGGAAGTGGGAGTCACCGACCCAGCATAGGGTTGGCCGCGTCCAGCGCCACAACCCTGCGACCTCTCCGGAGAGCACCGTGACCGACCCAGCCCACGCACCAGACGACACGACAGTCGTGGAGCGGTTCACGCCCACGAGCGGTCGGGTCAGCGGGATCGTCGGGCTGATCACGGCGGGCGTGGTGCTGGTCGTGGCGGTGGTCGACTGGGACGCCGGTACGCCGCTCGGCGTCGCCATCCTCTCGCTTCTGGGCGCCCTGCTGGTGTGGTCGGCGCTGCTGCGGCCGGCGGTGTGGGTGACGTCGCGCGACCTGGTGCTGCGCGGCATGTTCAGCACGACCCGGGTGCCGCTCGCGGCGATCGACAGCGTGATCGTCACGCAGGTGCTGGCCGTGAAGGTCGGCGAGCACCGCTACGTCTCCCCGGTGATCGGCTACACCGTCCGTCAGACCATGAAGGCGAAGGTGCGCGAGGGCCAGAGCCCGACCAGCTCGTCGCCGGGTCCCGCCGCGGACCACCAGGCCTTCGTCGAGGCCCGGATCGCGCACATGGCGCAGGACACCCGCGACCGGCTCGGGATCCGCAAGGGCTCGCCGGAGCAGCAGGCACTGGCCGCGCAGGTACGCCGTACCTGCGCGGTGCCCGAGCTCGCCGCCGGAGCCGTGGTGGTGCTGGCGTTCCTCGTCTGGTTGGTCGTCGGCTAGATGCCGGCGGCGGCCTTGATGCCGTTGCGGAGCGCGTCCAGACGGCCGACGGCCGCGATCCGGGCGGCGTCCACACCGTCGGCCGGGTCGACCGGCACGACGACCTCGAGGTAGCACTTGATCTTGGGCTCGGTGCCGCTCGGGCGCACGATGACCCGGGCGCCGTCGGCGAGGTGGTAGCGCAGCCCGTCGGTCGGCGGCAGCTCGGGGCTCCCCAGGTCGAGGTCGTCGACGGACTCGACCGCGAGGCCGCCGAGCTCGGTCGGGGGAGTGGCCCGCAGCCGCGCCATGGCGGCGGCGATCTCCGAGAGGTCGGTGACTCGCGCCGAGAGCTGGTCGGTGGCGTGCAGGCCGTGGGCGAGCGCGATGTCGTCGAGGATGTCGACCAGCGTCCTCCCGGCGGCCTTCGCCTCGGCCGCGAGCTCGCAGAGGAGGAGGAGGGCCGAGATGCCGTCCTTGTCCTTCACGTTGGCGGGGTCGACGCAGTAGCCGAGCGCTTCCTCGTAGCCGAAGGCCAGGCCCTCGACCTTGCTGATCCACTTGAAGCCGGTCAGCGTCTCGGCGTACGGCTGGCCGGCCGCGGCCGCCAGCTTCCCGAGCAGGCTCGAGGAGACGATGCTGCAGGCGTAGGTGCCCTCGGTGCCCTTCGCGATGAGGGCGTGGGCGAGCAGCGCGCCGACCTCGTCGCCGCGCAGCATCCGCCAGCCGTGCGGCCCGGGCACGGCGGCGGCGCACCGGTCCGCGTCGGGGTCGTTGGCGACCACGAGGTCGGCGCCGTGGCGCTCGGCCAGCGCCATCGCCAGGTCCATCGCGCCCGGCTCCTCCGGGTTGGGGAAGGCGACGGTCGGGAAGTCCGGGTCCGGCTGCTCCTGCTGCTCCACCACCGAGGGAGCGTCGAAGCCGGCCGCCTCCAGCACCCGCTCGACCGGCACGCCGCCGACGCCGTGCAGCGGGGTGTAGACGATCTCGAGGTCGCGCGGTCCGTCGGCGACGAGGCCGGCGACCGTGTCGAGGTAGCTGTCGACGAGCTCCTCCTGGAGCACGGTGCCGGCGCGGCCGCGGGGGACGTCGGCGATCGGACCGACGGCGGCGATGTGGGCGGCGATCTCCGCGTCGGCCGGCGGCACGATCTGGCTGCCGTCGCCGAGGTAGACCTTGTAGCCGTTGTCGCGCGGCGGGTTGTGGCTGGCCGTGACCATCACGCCCGCCGCGCAGCCGAGCTCGCGGATCGCGAACGCGAGGATCGGGGTCGGCAGCGGTCGCGGCAGGACGTACGCCGTGAACCCGGCGCCCGTCATCACCTCCGCGGTGTCGCGGGCGAAGACGTCGGAGTTGTGGCGGGCGTCGTACCCGATCACGACGGCGCGACCACGCGGGCCGGCCTCGGGGTCGCTGTGCTCCTGGAGGTACGCCGCGAGCCCGGCGGCAGCGCGGGTGACGACGACCCGGTTCATCCGGTTGGGGCCGGCGCCGAGCTCGCCGCGCAGGCCCGCCGTACCGAACTCGAGGGTGCCGTCGAACCGGTCGGCCAGGTCGGCGTCGTCCCCGCCGGCCTCGACCGCGGCGATCACGGCCTCGAGCTCGGTGCGGGTCTGGTCGTCGGGGTCCTCGGCGGCCCAGGCGTGGGCGGCGGCGAGCAGGTCGGTCATGGCAGGCACGATACGAGGGTGAGCCGCGTCTTCGCCTTCCGGGACAGCTGGGAGGTCCCTGCTGTGCCTGCGGACGTGCACGGCGTGCTGGTCGACCTCGAGCGCTACCCGTCGTGGTGGCCCGAGGTGCTCGCCGTCGCGTCGCTCGGGCCGGACGACGCCCGGGTGCTCTGCCGGTCGGCGCTGCCCTACACGCTCGACCTCGTCCTGCACGCCGTGAACCGCTCGCCCGGGGTGCTCGAGGTCGCGGTCTCCGGCGACCTGGTCGGATCGGTGCGCTACGACCTGTCGCCCGTCCCTGGTGGCACCCGCCTGGACTTCGCCCAGGAGG
The DNA here is from genome assembly GCF_039543825.1 of Nocardioides conyzicola. Classification (NCBI taxonomy): domain Bacteria; kingdom Bacillati; phylum Actinomycetota; class Actinomycetes; order Propionibacteriales; family Nocardioidaceae; genus Nocardioides; species Nocardioides conyzicola. The sequence continues at coordinate 3,043,658 of NZ_BAABKM010000002.1, forward strand.
TCAGGGTGGCGGGCCTGCTGGGCCTGGCGTCGTACGTCGCGGGTCCGCTGATGCGCTGGAACCACGACCGGATGATGCGGGGCTGCCGTCAGGGGCTCGCCGCTCGTCTCGCCGGATGACGCCGAGCACGAGCAGCAGCTGCGCGACGACGTACGTCGCCATGACGCTGACGTCGTGCGCCGGCAGGTCGAGGCCGGAGAACGCGTCGATCGCGATCAGCCCGTCCGACACGAGGAAGAAGGCGCCGCCCACCCACGCCAGCCGATCGACGCCCGTTGCCAGCACGGCCATCGTGCCGAGGCACAGGCCGTAGACGAGCACCGCCGGCGCCAGCACTCCCGCGCCCGGGAGGCAGACCGCGACCAGCCCGACCACCACCACGCCGTACGCCGTCAGCCAGGCGCGGCTCCGCCGGACGACGCTCTGGGCGAGGTACGGGCGGAAGGCCGCGATGTAGCAGACCTGCGCGACCAGGAAGCAGCCCACCATCGTCAGGAACGCCAGGTCGCCGTCGAGCAACCGCGGCCCCGTGTCGCCGAGCCAGGACCCGCCGAGTGCCGCGAGGGACAGCGTGACCAGGCGGCTCCGTGGACTGGCGGTCCTGGCCAGCAAGGCCAGGGCCAGCACCGGCATCAGCAGCACCTGGGTGAGTCCCGCGAACCAGCCCGGCCCGGTTGCCTGGGCGACCACCTGGACGACCCCGAGCACGCCGTACGCCGTGAGGACGGCGCGGGCCCTCGGGTTCAGCACGCGGTCACGCTAGTGGGTGTCCGGGCTGCTCCAGCCGATACGTCACGAAGTCGATGTCCTGCGGTCCGGGTCGCGTCCTGTCGGTCGGCACCCATCCGCGTCGCTCGTAGAAGGTGATGGCGCGACGGTTGCCCGCCCACACCTCCAGGACCCCGGCACGATCGTTGCCGCGCTCGCGGTCGAACACGTCGTGGAGTCGTCCGCCGATCCCTCGGCCGTAGAGGTCCGGCAGCACGTACAACGCAGTCAGCTCCAGCGCGGCTTCGGGACCGGGCAGCCGGTGCGCGGAAATGAAGGCAACGACCGACCCCGCTCTCTCGCTCAGGTAGGTCGTCCGGTCCGGCTGCGCGACCAGGTGCACCCACATGGCCTCCCGGTCGTCCTCGGCGGGCGGCTCGCCGTAGTAGTCCGCACGGGACTGGCGATGCACCTGAGCGATCTGCCCAGCGTCCGCCGGCGTCGCCGGTCGCAGGGAGATGTCGGCCACGAGGTGAGCAAACCACGTCCTTCGGGCGAGGTCGCGGCGCGGGTTCAGCCCCGCCGGCGGTGTCGGCGGGGTCGGGTCAGCGGATATGTCGCCCGGACGGGCTGGTCCAGACGAACGTGGTGGGTCCGGTGCGGGTGTAGCTCCAGCCGCTGTGGGTCTTGAGGCGGTGGTGGCCTCGGCACAGGGGCGCGAGGTTGGCGGTCGTGGTGGGGCCGAGGGGCCAGGGGATGATGTGGTCGAGGTCGCAGTTGCGTGATGGTCGGGTGCAGGCGGGGAAGACGCAGGTGGGGTTGAGCAGGATGGCTTGCTCGTGCTGGGCTGGCGTCGGCGTGTAGCCGCAGGTGGTGAGGTCGGCGGCGAGGTCGATGACCGGCTTGAGGGTGACGTGGGCGCCGGGGAGGCTGCACCATTCGATGAGTTCGTCGGTGGTGACGATCGAGCGGGTGTTGTCGACGTCGACGAGGTCGTGGGCGTCGGGCCGGGTGTGGGCGTGGAGCACGATCTCGGTCGGGTTGTCGGTGCTGCCGAG